>JAKVBU010000001.1 GCA_022446885.1 Phycisphaerales bacterium
TCCACCCTGGCTCACAGCTGCCATTGCTGTGGGTTTTGAGGTGTTTACGCTCATCGCGATTCGCGACAATCTCACGCTGAATGTGCTCATGCTGACGTTCCCCATCGATGCAATCAAGCATTGGCAGGCTGGTGGCGTATAAGGCCCGTCGCCTGAATCTCGTAGGATTGCGAGCATGCAACGATTCATTTTCAGTGCGCTGGCGGCCTTGTGTTTTGTGACATCTCCATGTGCGGCGGCCGATGACAGCCTCCGCGTGCTCGTCTGGAACGTATGGCGGGGGGGCAACGAAGTCGATCACGGCCCGGAGAAGATCCTTGCCGTGATTCGCGACGCCAAGCCGGACGTCGTGCTGTTACAGGAGAGCTACGACATCAATGGCGACCGCCCCAAGCTGGGGGCATGGGTCGCCAGCGAGTTGGGCTGGAATCAGTATCAAGGGGACAGCACGCATCTGTGCGTGCTCACGCCATTGCAGATGGAGACGACGTTCTTTCACCATGAATGGCATGGCGTGGGGGCGCAATTGCACGATGCGCAAGGTCGTACCTTTCTCGCCTGGAGCATTTGGTTTGACTACCGACATTTCGGCGGCTACCTGCTTCGCGACAAGCCCGAGACTACTGACGAAGAACTCCTCGCCTGCGAGCACACGCACTCGAACCGTTTGAAGCAGGCCACGGCATTGCTCGCTCATCTGCGTGACGCGGGGCAATTGAACGCCAACGTACCGCTGTTGGTCGGTGGCGACTTCAACTGCCCGTCACATCTGGACTGGACGCACGACACCGCTCGCGTGTTTCCTCGTCGTCGCGCATTGCCCCTGCCGGTGAGCATCGCTGTCACGGACACGGGCCTGCAAGACACCTACCGCGTGCTGCATCCCAATCCAGTGCACCACCCCGGCATCACATGGTCTCCCATGTTCCGTGGGCCTCGGGTTGGTGTCGAAGGCACTCCGCAGGCCTTCGAACGCATCGACCGGTTGTATCTCCGTAACCCTGATGCGCCGCAGGACGGCTGGGTGCTCACGCCTGTTGCATCTGCAGTGCTGCCGGAAGTGTGGGAAGACGACAGCGTGCCGGTGAAGCAGCGCACGTTTCCCTCGGATCACTGTGGTGTGCTGATCGATCTGCAGTGGAGCGAGATTGCGTCAGGGACCCAGCGGGCACTCGCCCCAGCAGAAAAGGTGTCAGACGCCGGTGTGACGGGTATACCGGCCGTTGAACCACAGTTGAAAGGACGAGTGCTATGACTACTGACGACCGAATCGCTGTTCTGGAAACCCAAGTCCGCACGCTGCGCCGGGCGCTCGTTGCTGTCGGCGGCATGGTTGTGCTGGGCGGCCTGCTGGCGGCGACCACCGTGCAGGTGGGTGCAGCTGACGGCAGCCCCGGCAAGCCTATTCATGTGAAGGTGGTGCGGTCCGACGCGAGTGCGGGCAGCCGGCCGATGTTCAATGTTGGCGTGGAAGGTGCATCAGCATTTTCCTCAAAGCCGATCGCGATCAAGGCGCAGTAGCAGGGGGAATGGTGTCTGACACCTTTTAGAACTGGAAGTAGATGAACGCCCCGTTGGTGGACGGCCAGCCAAAGAAGAAGGCCACAGCGGCGCCCGCATACACCGTGGCCCGAACTGGGTAGGGCACTGTGCACAAGGCGTTGGCGTAGATCTTGCCAGTCCGGCAGAACAGCAGGTAATCAATCCCATGCAGCACACAGAAAACCGCCGCCGCACCTGCAGCGGTGAACGGATCTCCTCGGCCCAACCCAGCTGCACCAAGCCCGAGGACAGCGTCGAAGAAAATGAACTTCTTGATGCAGTACCACAGGTCGCCGAAATCAGTGACGCGGAAGATCAGCCAGCCCAGCAGCCAGAGCCACGTAGTGAATGCCCATCGCAGGGCAGTACCCCACCAGGTTGTGGCCCAGCGCTTCAATGAAGACGAACGGTCGGTCACATTCAGAAGCAGTTTGTGCGCGGCGAGCAACCCGCCTTGATAACCACCCCACACCACGAAGTTCCAACTGGCACCATGCCACAATCCGCCGAGCAGCATGGTGATCATCAGATTCACGTACGTCATGGGTACGGACACACGACTGCCCCCCAACGGAATGTAGAGGTAGTCGCGAAGCCAGCTGGACAGACTGATGTGCCACCGCCGCCAGAATTGAGTGATGCTGGTGGAGAAGTAGGGGAAGTTGAAGTTGATCGGAATCTCAACGCCGAACATTCGACTGATCGCCCTGGCGATGTCGGTGTAGCCGGAGAAGTCGCAGTAAATCTGAATCGCGAACAGCATCGAACCGAGCATGATCACCACGCTCGACTGTCCCTGGGGATGAGCGAAGATGACATCCACGAGCGGCGCGATGTTGTCAGCAATGAGCACCTTCTTCGCAAGGCCCTGGAGCGCGAGATGGCAGCCGCTACGCACTCTGTCAGCACGCAGCGCCCAGGGCTGTTTCAGGCTGGGAAGAAACTGACTTGGTCGGAGGATGGGCCCGGCCACCAACTGTGGAAAGTACGCCACGTACAACGCCAATCGCAGCAGTGATCTCTCCGGTCGAATTTGACCGCGATATACGTCCACCGTGTAACTCATGGTCTGGAACGTGTAGAAGCTGATGCCCACAGGGAGTGCCACTTCCAGTGCGGTCACGGAGATGTTCCAGCCCACTGCACCAGCCATGCCGGTGGCGGAGTCCACGAAGAAGTTGAAGTACTTGAAGAAGGCGAGCACGCCGAGGTTTACGACAATGCTCGTGTAGAGGAAGGCCTTCCGCCGCTTCGCATCTGGTAGACGATCCCACAAGGCGTATGTCAACGGCCCCAATACTGCGATGGCAAGCATGAGCCCTATCGCCGGGAATGCACCACTCCACTGTGCGATCCATGGTGTGCCCGGGGCTGGCATGTGACCGGCTTTGAGTGCAGCCTGCCACTCGGGCCAGTTGGGCAACAGAAAGAAGACCGCTGCGCCGACCAACAGCATGCCGAGCATCGTGCGGCGCTTGACCGTCATACGTCGCGACTTCACGATGCCCAATGCGGCGGAATAGTCCACCACTGAGCTGAGCATGATGAGCAGCAAGAAGCGCACATCCCACCACCCGTAGAACACGAAGCTGGCGGCCGTCAGGATCGAGTGTTGCCAGCGTCGGCGGCGAATCGCCATGATCGCCACAAGGACGACGATGAGCAGAATCAAGAACTCGACGGTTTGGAACAGCATCAGCGATCAGTGGGGTGGGTGTGTACAGATGCAGGTGCAGGCATCCACTTACCGATCCAGTGGCTGAGCGTTTCGCGGCCAGCAGCATCGGGGTGAATGGCGTCGGCATAGTGGTGGGCATGTAGCAGGCCGCCTGCATTGCCGATCAACACACCGGTGCGGTGCCCAAGTGGAACTAGGAAGTTGTGAACCGCCGCTTCGACAGGCGTGAACTGGTCTGAGAGCGCCGGGTGTGTCGGGGCGATGATGATGCCCAATGTCGCTGGCCGCTGGGCGAAGTCGTCCGCCATGTCGGTGATGAACGAACGCCCAGTGCCTTCGCCGGTGGCATTGAACGACTCCAGAGCCGCGTCCATCTGGGAGGCGATCTCACTCAGGTGTCGGTCGAGCCGTTCACCGTCCAATTCAATCTCCAGATTGAACGGCGCCACCCAGTCATTCGCCGCAGGCGTGCGGATGCCTTGTCGCATTCTCCGTCGCATCGTGTAATTCAGCTCATCCAGCCACCGTCGCCGGAAGTGCATGGACGTTTCCCAAGGGCCTGAAGACAGGGCCTGGAGTGTTTGGTTGTCTACCCAAGGGGCGCCGAGCCAGTCACGGTCTTGAGCAAATCCACCTTTGGCCCATGCATGTGTGACATCGGCGTGCATGTCACGGGGGGATTCCAGCATGTCAGGCCGCATCAGCCAGATCACCAGATCGGCACCAGCGTCAGCGAGTGTGTCCGCGAGCATGCGGGTTTCCAATTGGTTCGTGCCGTTGGAGGAAAAGTTGAACACCTGCCAGCCTTCAGGGGCGGCCTGCTGCACGATGTTGGCGTCGACGCCTTCAACTCCGGCAGAGTTGCTGATGATGACCGCAACAGCGGTGTTGGTCTGCTTGTTGAAGAGGCCCGCGTCTAGGCTTTCGGACATCGCGATGGGGCGACGCACCTCAGCGGGGAATCCCAAGCGAGGCAGCACGAACCAGTGTTGCGCTGCGACCGCCGCCGCCAAGCCGATCAGAACGGGTGCAGCCAGCCGAGCCAACTCCAGCAGGACAGGGCCTACTGAGGCGCCGGGGTCGTTCTCTGGCCGGGGGTGGTGCGTGGGGGGTTCGGGCATGTTGACAGCACCCTGAATGAGGTTACGGGTGTATCTCCATCCTCCTTTTTCGGGTCTCGCTTGAAGGGGCCTTCAAGATTGGGGGGAAAGGGTGTCTGACACCGTTTCTTGCTCGCACGGCCCCCAGGCAGACAGCACCAGCAGGATGTCGCTGGCACCGACGAGGCCATCGCCGTTGAAGTCGGCAGCGGCGTCGTCCGTGTCCCAGGGGCGTGGAGGCATCCGCATCCGACTTCTTCTAGACCAAGAGCCGTGTACGTCATACGATGAAGCCATGCTGCCGGCGATACTACTGTGTGTCGTTTTGAATGCTGGGCTCGAAGAGGTCTCCGGTGATGGCAGTTCGTACGTCATCTCCATTCTTGGTTCATCTTCAGATCCGGTGTGCTTGGAGTCCAACAGTCTTGAGCTTGGCCTCGATGATCTGACTTCCGGGATCGATGATGAGGCACTCTGCATATTGAATCCGATTGGCGCCACATCCTTCGCGGCAACTGGGATTGAGCTAGGCGATGATGGCTTCACTGCCAGCATCAATGGTTGGGGGCAGGCTATTGGTGATGAGAAGTCGTCCGCCTTCAGCCGGCACGATTTGTATGCCTCTGTAGAGCTACAGACAGCGGAGGATCTTCGCGTCCATGTATCCTGGTTTGTACTAACTGCTGGGCTGGGAACAGTCAACATTCAGGTCAACCGGATCGGCGACATCGGGGGCCCTCAAGATCCCAGCCCTCCAATCATAGATCGTGGTGCCAGTTCGTACATCGACCCCATCAATTTGAACGGCTGGGATGTGCTCTACATGCCAGCGGGCAGATGGCGTGTTTTCATGTACTCGACGCATCAGGCAATGGATACCGAGCCTGGGTTCATGAATGGATTCGCCAGAACGACCCATACCGCGACCTATGTCGCATTGGGGGATGTGGATGGAAGTGGCACAGTCGATATCAGTGACCTACTCAATGTGATAGAGCTGTGGGGACCATGTCAGCAGTGTCAGGCTGATCTGGATGCCGACGGAGTTGTTGGTGTGCTGGATCTCCTGCGCGTGCTTGCGGATTGGAATAGCTGAGTCGATTGCCATTCCAAGGCTCTGCCCTTGCAGAGCCCGCTAGGCCCAGCACGGCAGCAGCAATCAGATAACGCATGGCTTCTCTTGCCTGCAGCGATGAGGTCCTATTCCTAGACGTGAATATGGATGTTTCCACCAAAAGGAGGGCTTGCAACATGAATTCTTGCTTCCGGACCTCTTCCGTATAAGTTGTATGGATGAGATTCCATCTGATATCACTTCTTTGTCTCTGGTCGATCTCCACGGCAGTCCATGCGCAGAACATCACCTTCGTGCACGATGGCCTCGACCGCCAGTATCGAATTCATATCCCGAATGAGTTGCCCGAATCACCATCTTTGGTGTTGGCGCTGCATGGCTACGGTGGAAACAACAACGACATGATGTCCAACTATGGTTGGACGGAACTTGCCGATGAGCGAGGTTTCATCGTTGCGTTCCCCAACGGAACGCGGGACCAATGGAACAATAGGTTTTGGGATGTCGA
>JAKVBU010000010.1:0-101351 GCA_022446885.1 Phycisphaerales bacterium
TCGGCGTCCGTCGCGCACCGCATCGTGCAGCCAGTACACGGTGTCGGTGATGTGCGGTGCCAGTCGCTCGCCGATGGCGGCGTAGGTTTCGGTCAGGGCGGCGGCATCGAGTGTGGGCACGTCTACGCCCAGCGCTTCCAGTTCTCGGCTGCGTATGGCACAGACCACATCAAGGCGGCCGCGCAGTACATCGCGATCGAGCAGGTCGCCGATGCGAATCGCCATCGATCGATGCACCTTGTCGGCATAGGTGGGCCCGATGCCGCGTTTGGTCGTGCCGATCGACAGGTTCTCATCGCCGCGGCCGGCGGCGCCAGCGAGAACCTGTTCCATCGCTGCGTCGTGTTCCTTGTGGTAGGGCATCACGACGTGCGCTCTGTCGGAGATCAGCAGGCGATCCGGTGTGATGTCGATGCCACGCTCGATCAACTGATCGATTTCGGAGATCAACATGGCTGGGTCTACGACGACCCCATTGCCGATGACGCATGTTCGCCCGTCCTGCAGAATGCCCGAGGGCATCAGGTGCAGGGCGTACCGCACACCGTCTACGACAACGGTATGCCCAGCATTGGCGCCGCCGTTGTAGCGCACGATCACGTCGTGCTCGGCGGTGAGCAAATCAACGATCTTCCCTTTGCCCTCGTCACCCCACTGGAGGCCCACGATGGCAGTTGCGTGTGGTTGGCTCATCTGGCTCATGAAGAGGGCAATTGTAGTGTGCCCTCAGGCGGGTACGTCAGAGTTTGACTCTTTCAGCACAACCCGGAACGTGACCGGTCCGACGCTGACCTCGTCATCATGGGCCAGCGGCGCTTCTGAGATCACCTGACCGTTGAGCAGGGTGCCCAGATCTTCATCGCGGCTCAGAAGCGTGGCTCGCTTGTTCTCCAGCACGATCTCGCAGTGCCTCGGGGAGATCCGGGGCAGGGCGATTCGAACGTCGCAGCGACCATCCCGGCCAATCGTGGTGCGGCCCTCACGCAGCGCAAACACGCGGTCTACGGCCCCGCCCGATTGCATCACGAGGTCGGCCTGCAGCGACCCCATGGCCTCGGAACTGGCTCCGGGCATTGCATTCGGGTCGTGCATATCGCCTTCCCCACGTACCATGGTCTCGTCGCCAAGTCGCCGCGACGCCGCCGCATCCATGTGCTCCCGTCTCACAGATGACCATGATATCGCCTCCCAGACGATTGTGGAGGCGGCCCGCAGCAGCCTCGAGCAGGCTGATGCAGGCTGTTCGAATGCGTTCCTATCTTCGTTGTGTGACGCGATCTACGTACATGTGCCATTCTGTCGCCACCGCTGTCACTACTGCGACTTCTATACGATTGCGGGTCGAGATGAGGCTCGCGAGCCCTTCGTTTCGCGGCTGTTGCAGGAGGCGACGCACCATCTTCCTGGCCTTCCGA
Organism: Phycisphaerales bacterium; assembly: GCA_022446885.1. GTDB lineage: Bacteria > Planctomycetota > Phycisphaerae > Phycisphaerales > SM1A02 > JABAAC01. The sequence goes on from JAKVBU010000010.1 coordinate 1,416, forward strand.
TGCAGTCGCCCTGCGTGTTCATCGGAGGAGGCACACCCACGTGGTTGCCCCCTCGTTTGCTGGAGCAATTACTGGTCGGGCTGGAGGCATCGATGCCCGCGACCGTTGGAGAGTGGACGATCGAGGCCAATCCGGAGACGGTCGATGCTGACATCGCCCGGGTGCTGATCGACTCGCCCGTGAACCGCGTGTCCATGGGCATGCAGAGTGCCCAGCCGAAGTTGTTGCAGGTGCTGGAGCGGCAACATGATCCCGCCAGCGTGCCACGGGCCGTCGAGCATTTGAGGCGGGGAGAGATGGCCATTTCGCTTGACCTCATCTTCGGCATTCCCGGACAGACGCTCGCTCAGGTGCAGGCTGATCTGGAGGCCGCCTTGGCCCTCGGGCCGGATCACCTGAGTGTCTATGGGCTGGTGTTTGAGCCCGGTACGCCGCTTCGGCGCAAGCGTGATCAGGGCTTGGTGCAGCAGGTAGACGAGGGGATCGAAGCCGACATGTACACCCTTGTCCGTCAGGTGCTGGCGGCCGCGGGTTTCGAGCAATACGAGATCAGCAATTGGGCTCGGCCTGGTCAGCGATGTCAGCACAATGAGGTCTACTGGACCAATGGCAACTGGTGGCCGCTGGGGCCAGGGGCTGCCGGGCATGTACGCCATTTGCGATGGAAGAACCAGGCTCGGCTCGGTGCTTGGCTGGAGTCACCCGACCCGGCCCCCATTGTCGATGTGGAGCGTGCCGATCTCGATGGTCAACTCGGTGAGGCCCTGATGATGGGGCTGCGGCTGCTCGATGGGGTGGGACGTGGTCTGGTGGAGGCTGCTTGCCAGGCGCGGGGGCGAGGCGCCCTGCGGCGGGAGGCCCTCTTCAGGCATCTGGGCGATCTACAGGCGGGCGGGGCCCTTCTGGAGTGGATCGATGACCGGCTGCGGTTGACCGATCGAGGCCTGTTGCTGGCCGATTCTGTGATCATCGACCTGCTTTGAACCATCCGCCGCCCTGGGCTGCTTTGGAAAGAGGCAAGAACCTGCCTGCAGGTGGGTGAAAAGGGGGAATCTGGGGGGCCGTCCAGCCGACTCTACATGCGGGGGACTGCTCTTTCGATGGCCAACAAGAGTCGATTTCGTTTGCTCCGTCAGTCGTTGGCGCCCATGTTGCGCCCCGTGCTCGAGCACGTGGGGCCGCTGCGGTTCTTCGCCTCCAAGGTGCTGGCCAGACGCCAGCCCCGTCAGGTGACGCTGGAGGGGCTCCGCTATGACGTGCCTCCGGGCGATTTCGGGGTCACGTTGGAATTGCTGGGTACGGGCACCTACGAGCCTGGCTCGCTCAAGGTGTTGCTGGATCTGCTGCCGGAAGGGGGCACCTTTATCGACGTGGGAGCGCACGTGGGGTTGTTCACCCTGCCGGCAGCTCGCAAAGTCGGCCCCGGCGGTCGGGTGATCGCGTTCGAACCCGATCCCGACAACCGGGCCATGCTTGAGGCGAACATCGAGCGCAATGGCTTCAGCGACGTGGTCGAGGTGGTTGCTGCCGCCGTCAGTTCCCAAACGGGCACCGCGACTTTGCACCGCAGCGCCTGGAACAGCGGAGACCACAGATTGCTTGGAGCGCCACGCGGAAGGCGTGGCATCAGTGTTGATGTGGTCGCGTTGGCAGACGTCATCGCTGATCGCGCACTGCAGGTGGATGCGATCAAGATCGACGTGCAGGGGGCAGAGGCCAGAGTGCTGCAGGGATTGGGTCAGCCTGATCCACTGCCGGCACTGCTCATGGAGTATTCCCCGTCGATGATGGTTGACGCTGGCGATGATCCCCAGGGGCTGCTGGCGGCATTGGAGGCCGGTGGCTGGCAACTGCAGATCATTGACGAGGGAACTGGTGATCTGCTCGGTGGCGATGCGGCATTTGTGCACCGGCGTTGTCCCTATCGCTCGTACGTCAATCTGCTGGCTGAGGGTGGGGCATGAGCGCGACAAACTGGCGGGGGTCTCGGTCCGACGCTGACAGTGCCCTGTGGTGGCTCGTTGGCGTGGGCGTCTTGATCGCCCTCATGGTCGGCTTGCGAATGAGTACCCGCATCGCCGATCGAGGCCCTGTCTTTGATGAGCGTTGGATCACCCGCCCGATCGCCGAGATCATCCGTAAGGGCTGGTCGGTGCCCACGGCGATCGACTTCCAGGAGACCAAGGGCCCGGCGATGATCTGGCCCTATGCCCTGTGGGGGCAGCTGTTCATTTCGAATTCGCAGGAAGTGGTGCCCGAAGATGTCTCCGGCGGGGGGCGTGGTTCGGGCCGACCCGAGGCTTGGACCTCTCCGATACCCGGTGGGCCGGCGCCGGCGCCGCCGAAGATGCTCGCCACCTTGCGCATGTTCTCCATGGTCTGCTTCGTGCTGGGCGGTGCGCTGGTCATGCTGCTGGCGGGCATGTGCGGGGTGCGTGGTCCGCCTTTGTGCCTGATCGCCGTGCTCTATGCCCTGCTTCCCTATCAATTGGTGTTCGGCCAGATCGTGATGGGGGAGGTGTCCTTCTTCATGCTGGCGGCGCTCATGCTGCTGGTGGTGGTATGGGGCATGGGCGATGGCCGCCGAAGTGTGCACCCGATCGCGGGCCCGGTGTTCTACGCCATTTTGCTGGCCGTCCTACTGCACTCGCGGATACATGCAATCGCCTTCGCACCTGCTGTGTGCTTCGTGGCCTGGCAGCGACTGGACCTTCGCAGTTGGCCATGGTGGCTTGCCTCTGCACTGGCGGGCTTGTCACGGCTGCCGTTATGGGCTCGCTGGGGCGGGCCCGTCAGCAGCGATTTTCAGACCGTGCACGGGCTGGGTATTCGTCTTGAGAGCCTCACCTATCTGGGCGCGGCAATGGCTGTGCCTCTGGGTGTGTTCCTGATTGCATGGCTGATTCGCTGGCGTCGCGAGCCGTTGGGTTGGCTTCCACCGGCGGGCGTGATTGTGGGCCTGCTGCTCTCACTTGTCGCCATGCCGGACATGTCCGTGCCCGACGCGCTCGACCTGTCGTTAGTGCATGATCGCTTTCAAGGTCTGATCGCCTCGCTGACGCAACTGGTTGCCGGAACAGGCACCATGCGAATGGTGCTGATCGCACTGGCCTGCATGCTTGGGCTCGGCGGGCTGGGGGCGCTCTTGACGCTCGCCCATCGATGGCGGGTGACCTCACTGATGGGCGTGATGCTGCGGATTCAGGCCTTCACACTTGGGGCCGGTTGGCTGCTCTACGCCCTGACACGGGGATTCGTGTTTGACCGGTACCTGCTGGTTTGGGCCGTGGCGCTTCCGATCAGTTGGCTCGTGCTGCTGCCACGCTGGCTGCTGGCTGTGCAGACGGTGGGCCTGCTTGCGACAGCGGCCATGGTGATCCGCACCTGGCTTCTCTAAGTACGCTTGAACGTGCCGCAGCCGCGACAGGGCAGCCGATCGCGTCTCCAGGTCTGCCTGCGCTGGGCCTACAGGCCAGATTCAGTCGGGCATGATGATCTTGGAGGCGCCTTCGCCGGAAGCGGGGGCCGTGCCTGCCGCGGCGTCGCCGGCAGCGGGCGGATTGGTCATCTGCTGGGCCAGCAACTGCGTCACCTGCACGAAGCGGGCCCGCAACTCTCCCAGTACGCCGGTGAGTTCCTTGGCCTCTTCGTCATCGAGATTGCCTGCGGTCTTCTCTTCGAGCATGGCCAGCAGGTCAATGGCGAATTTGGCACCGTCGAGGTCGATCATCACGCCGCGGCCTTGTGGGTCAGGCATGGCTCCGAGCCCCATGACGGCCTGTGAGGCGAGAACGCCGATAAGCCCCTTGAAGTCGGCCGGGGGCAGTTCCCCCCGCTTGGGTGCGTCTGCGTCGCCAGCGGCCTGTTCCTGTTGGGCGAGTCGTTCCTTCTCTGCCTGAGCCTGCGCCTTCCAATCGTCATCGATCTGAATCTGGGGCGAGTTGTCGGGGGTGTCTTGGGTCACGGTCTTCTCCTGCCCTTGGGCGCAATCCAGAAGTATAGGCCTAGTGTCCTGCTAGCATGCCCGCGCCGATGCAAGGATGTCGCATTGTGGCTGTTGTGATGATGGCCGCCCTCGCCGGAGGGGCGGGCTGTAGCGACTCCACCGCGTTTCAAGGGGCGAGAACCATCTCTCTGGGTGACTTCAGCGATCCCTCGCTGCGTGACATGCCCATTCCCGATGACGACGCGGCCCGAGCGGCGCTGCAGGCGGCCGGGCTGACGCCGCCAGAGGTCGAGCCACCGGTTCTGCCACCGGGCGACAATCTGGAGGCCTTCTTCGATGTGGATGCTCGCCCCGGCGAGCCCGTCGTGGTGGACAGTCTCATTGGGCAGGTGAATGGTCGGCCCATCTATGCCGATGAGGTGATCGGGCCCATCACAGACCAGTTGCGGGCCGAGTATGAGCGGATGGCCTGGCAGCAGTTCCAACCTGTCATGGAGCGGCTGGTCATGCAGCGGCTGCAGGAAGTGGTGCTCAATGAACTCTTTCTGGCCGAGGCTCGGGCCTCCATGAGCGAGCAGCAGCAGCATGGTCTGCTGGCTTTCATGCGTCAATTGGAGCAAGACCTCGTGGGCAAGAGTGGCGGTGTGCAGCGCCAGGCTGAGCAGGATGTGCTTGCCGAAGAGGGCCGCACCATTGAGGAGTACATGCAGTTGCAGGAAGAGCGTGTGCTCATCGAGACGCTCATGAACGAACGCGTGCGCCCCAAGGCGGTGGTCTCGTGGCGTGATGTAGAGCGTGAGTACGAGGCTCGCCACGATGAGTTCAATCCGGCTGCCCGCATTGTCGTTGGTCGAATTCGCCTGCGCACCGAGGGGAATGAAGAAACCATCACTGCTGTCGGGCAGCGGCTCGCTGCCGGCGAGTCATTCGGCGATGTCGCCGCCGATGTGGGCATGGCTGATCGTGGCGTGTGGGAAACCTTCACGTTGCCTCGCGACGGCATCGAGGGACTTGAGATTGCCGATGTCTACAAGCCGATTCTGGAAAAACTGTCCAGCGGTGAGACATCACCGGCGTTCGAACGCGGCAATTACACGATGTGGTTGAGCATGCTGGATCGAACGCAGGGTGAGGCTCGAAGCCTGTTTGACCCAGATGTGCAGCAGCAGTTGCAGCAGGAACTCTATGGCCGCGAAATGGCGCGAGCGCAGGGTGAGTTCATCAATGACGTGCTGCAACGGGGCATCTACGAAGATCTCAACATCATGCATCAGCGGGCGCTGGCGATCACGGCTACGCGATTCCCGCCCCGTTGAGTTCGCCGCCCAGAGGATCCAGCAGCCAACGCATCGGGGCTCGGGGTGAGCGTGCCCTGGTGTGGCGATTGCGGCTGCGCGGATGGCGGGTGTTGGCCCGGAATCTACGCATTGGCTACGACGAATTGGATCTGGTTGCGCTTGCCCCCGGATGGCGAACGCTGGTCGTGATCGAGGTCAAGTCTGCTTGCAGTCGCTGGCCGACCATGGATCGCATTGATGCGGCCAAATTCCATCGGCTCTGTCGGGCGGCGGCGGCACTGCCGCATCAGTGGCGTGCGGGTCGAAGGGTGCGCATCGATGCGGCGCTGGTTCGGGTGGGTCGGTTCCGTTGCCAGGTGCGCTGGCATCGGGGCCTGCGATGAAGCGATCCCGATTGCGATCAAGTTGCTCAACTTTCAGGTAGCAGACGCACGGGGTAGTCACTTTCGCCCGGCGGCGGCCCGCCGGTGATGGCTGAGGTGATACGGGCGGCGTGCACATGGCTGGTCTCGATGTAGACGCGAAAGCGCTGCTGCGTGCCAGCGGTGGCTGTGCCCGCTACAAAGACGCCCGGCGATGTGGTCTGCAAGGTGCCTTCGTCAAAGGTCGGTGCGTTGGTCTGGGCGTCAACCTCAACGCCGAACATCTGCAACGTCGAGGCATCTTGTTCGAAGCCCAGTTGGAGCAGGATGTCATCGACCTCGATCTTTTGTGTCTCATCGCAATTGCAGTTCTTCAGCAGAACCTGCCCGGCTTCAATGCGCTTGACGACAGTGGGCATGAGCCCCCTGATTCGCCCTTCGTCAATGAGCGCCTGCACTTCTGGTCGGAGCCAGTACTTGACGCGTTCATGCAGGCCTTCGCCGCGATAACTCAGCGTGACGGAGGCGCCCACGCGGTACAGCCGCAATGCCGATTCAATAGCGCTATTGCGGCCGCCCACCACGAGTACTCGGCGTCGAAAGAAGCGGTGGGGGTCGCCCAGAAATCTGTGCACGTGGGGCATGTCTTCGCCGGGTACGCCCAGTGTTCGGCAGGTTTGGGTGCCGCCCGTAGCAAGCACGATGTGGCGGGCGATGAATGTCGATTCGATGCCCGAGGGGCTTCGTGTGTGTACATGCCACACGCCATCCTTGTGGCGGGCATCGGTGACCCGCTGAAAGGTTCGTACATCCAGAGCAAGCGTGTCGATCACGCTTCGCAGATAGGCCAGATAGGCATCGCAGGTGGGTTTCTCGCCCGCATCAGAAGGCATCGCGACATTGGCGATGTGCAGGCGTTCAGGTGAGGAGAAGAACCTCGTCTGGTGGGGAAACTGCGTGAAGATCGTGTTGCCCACGGCCCCGCCATCGAGCACGATCGCATCGACCGAGGCCTGTTTGAGTGCGGCCGCAGTTTCCAGACCGATGGGTCCGGCACCGACAATGACGACGTCAGTGTGCTCCATGGGTGCCTAGACTACTGTCGTGGTTCTCACTGGATCAGGTGCATGATGGTGTCTTGGGCAACATGGGCAACATGTCTGGCGTTGGTGTCCGTTGTGCCTGCTGCGCCTGGGGCACCCGATGCCTTCTTGGCCAGCGAGCTGTTGGCGCCGGCCATGCGGGCCTCTGATCTGAGCCGCATTGTCGAGTATCTGGATCTCGATCAGGATCAGATAGGAACGGTTCAATTGCTGCTGGAGGATCATCTCGATGACGAGGTGGCCCGAATAGAGTCGCTGCGGGCGCAATTGCGCCAAGCGGGCGTCGATGACGAAGATGATCTGGCTTGGATTCGAGATCGCCGGGCCGGGCAGTGGAACCCTGAGGCTTTTGCCCCTCACACGCCCGAGGGCCTCTTTGAGATTCGATCCTTGGTCAGTGATTGGCTTGAAGAGGTTGCAGCGCATCAGCCAACCTTGTCCGGGGCGTCTGGCCTGCTGCAACAGCGCTGGCTCGAGCGAGGGGCGACGCAGGAGGCCTTGCTCTCAGACATCGGCCTCTTGCTCAATGAGGCCCAACAGGCGCGATGGAATCAGGCCGTTGCGGCGCTGGCCTTGGCTCGCTCGCCCTGGAGGGCGTTGCTGCCATGGGAGCGAGTGGATCTCGATGCCCAGTTGCGTGACGTGCTGGGGCCGCGGGCCCAGAACAGTGTCTGGTCGGCTCGTCGCATCAAGTGGCTGGGTGAGATTGCGGCGGCCACGGCTCGTCGAGATGAGGTGCTCGCCGAGACTGAGGGGCCGTTGCTGGATGCCCATCAGCGTGGGCAGCATGAGCGAGTGTTGCTCTTGACGCGATCCCGGTTGGCGGCCCGCAGAGCGTTCTCCCGCGAAGTTGAGGCGCTGAGCAAGCGCATGAGTGAGGCGATTGAGGCTGAAGCACCAGTGGCAGGTGGGGGCGGCGAGGGGCAGCAGGTGAGCATGGTGAATGCCTTTCAGCGCGGCATTCGTCAGGCCATGTCGCCCCGAATCTGGCTGCCAGATGAACTCGATCGCACGGCTGCTGAGGCGCTCAAGATCGAGGGCCTGAGGGCGCAAGATCGCGAGGCCATCATGGCGGCAGCTGCTCGCCATCGAAGTCGGCGGGCAGCGGTGCAGTCTCATCTGGCCTTGCATGAGTCTGGCGTGGTGGAGCGATCGGTGCTTCGCCCCATCGAGCAGCGGATGCTCGCTTCGATGTTGGGGCAGCGGGTGTCCCTGATCACACTTGATGAGGCAGACGATGTTCCCGTGGCCGAGACGCGCCGGCTACAGACCCTGCTGCGTGATGCTCGGCGAATGGGCCGGGCGGAGTTGGATGCGGCCATTCCAGAGGCGCATCTGGGCGAGATTGAACGGCGGGTGCGCCAGCATCTGCAGGCGCGTCGAGCGGCTGCGGTTGAGGCCGTTCCGGGTGAGGCCGGGATCACCTTGCCGGGGTTCGGCGACGAATCGAAGCCGTGATCAACTGGCCGCAGGCGCCGCCGGCCTTGCGACCCAAAGTGGCACGTCGGTGCACGCGCATGCCGGTGTCGGCAACGGCCTGCATGAAGGTGTCGATGGTGGGTTGATCTGGAGCGATCCAGTCGCGACCTTCAATGGGGTTGTAGGGGATCACGTTCACGCGGCAGGGGATGTCCCCAAATCGATCGGCCAGCGCCCGGGCGTATTGCGGGTTGTCTGTCACGCCGGGAATGAGTACCCACTCCAGCAGCAGCGGGCGTCCACCGGCAGCGATCCACTTGCGCAGGGCATCTGCGACTTCATCGAGCCCCCAGCGGCGCGTGATCGGCATGAGTTCGCTTCGGCGCTCGTCATCGGGGCTGTTGATGCTCACGGCCAGACGCAGTGATCGCAGCCCTCCCGCGGCCATGGCCTGTGTCAGTCTCTCGATGCCTTCGACATGGCCCACTGTTGAAACGCCGATGTGGCGAGCCCCGATGGCCGGCCCGGCGCCGTCGGTCAGCACCTTGATGGCCTGCAGAATATTGTCGAAGTTGTCCATGGGTTCGCCCATGCCCATGAACACGATGTTGTCGATGCTCGCCCCCAACTCGTGCGTGGCGCAGTGCCACTGGGCCAGAATCTCGGCGGTCTGAAGATTGCGATTTCGGCCCATGGTGGCCGTGGCGCAAAAGGTGCAGCCCATGGCGCAGCCCACTTGACTGGAGACGCACAAGGTGGTGCGGCGGCGACCTGTCTTGCCCACGCCCGGGAGCAGCACTGACTCGGTCTCGGCGCCATCTTCATGTCGCAGTGCGAATTTTCGGGTGTCTTGATCGCCGACGATCTCGGTGCAGCGGCGCTCATCAGGCTTCACCGAGGGGTGGGCGCCCTCGACCATGAATCCACGCCAGATGGCGGTGGCTGCAGGCGCTGGTGTGCCCTGGGCCTCGGCTCGCTCGCGAAAGCCCTGCAGCGTGCAACTGAGGCACTCATCAGCATGCCAGGTAGGGTCCATCGGGCCATGGTACTGCTGGAGAGGGGATAGACTGTGCATCTCATGTCCAGTCCTTCCCGACGCATTCTGCTCACTGGCGCTGCTGGTGAGATCGGCCACGGGCTTGCTCGGGCCTTGGCTGACGATCCCGACGTCAAGGTCATTGCCGTTGATCTGCGTGATCCGGGCAAGTCGATCCGCAAGGACATCGATGAACTGCACATGGGTGACATTTGTGATCGGGGGTTTGTCGATCACATTGTCACCATGCACGAGATCACGGAGATCGTGCATCTGGCGGCGCTCCTCTCCACGCGGGCCGAGCACGTGCCGGAGAAGGCCCACGAGGTGAATGTCGATGGCACCTTCAATCTGCTGCGGATTGCGGCGGAGCAGGCGCAGTCATTCGGTCGCGTGGTGAAGTTCACCGTGCCCAGCAGCATCGCCGTCTACGGTCTGTCGCCGCAGGAGAAAGCCCTGGGAGGCAAGGTCGGCCTCGATGAGTGCCTGCGGCCGGTGACCATGTACGGCGCCAACAAGTTGTATTGCGAAGCGTTGGGCCGCTACTACGGTCGTCACTATCGCTCGCTCACGAGCGATGGGCCGCCGCCGATTGACTTTCGATGTCTGCGGCTGCCGGGGGTGCTTGCCGCAGAGACCAAGCCCACCGGCGGCACCAGCGATTTTGTTCCCGAGATGATCCATGCGGCGGCATCGGGCCAGCCATATGAGTGCTTCGTCACAGCCGACACCCGCATCCCCTGGATGACGATGCCCGAGTGCGTCGAGGCCACCTTGCAACTGCTGCAGGCAGACTCGGTGGCCCAGTGCGTCTACAACGTCGCGAGTTTCTCGGCCAGCGCTGGTGAGGTTGAGGCGGCGCTGAAGGCGCACTTCCCTGATCTTCAGGTGACCTACGTGCCCCATGAAGGCCGCCAAGCGATGGTGCACACCTGGCCCGACGACGTCGATGTGTCTGACGCCGTGCGTGACTGGGGGTACACGCCGCGTTGGACACTTCAGCAGGCGCTTGAAGACTACATCGTGCCCGCGGTTCGCAGGCAGTACGCATCGACCTGAGGAGAGTTGCCTCGATGACTACGTCTACCGGTTCGAATTTCATCGCCCGTACCCAGAGCGTTCTTGATGAACTGGAGCAAGGCGGGCAGCTCAAGCATCTGCAGATGATCGAAGGGCCGATGGGGCCGTCGATCATGCTGCGCGATCGCGGCGAAGTCGATTGCTTCTGCTCCAACAACTATCTTGGGCTGGCGAATCACCCCGAGGTCGTTGAGGCCGGCATTGAGGGGTTGCGCACGCATGGGGCGGGTACGGCCAGTGTCCGCTTCATCTGCGGCACGTTTACAGCGCATGAGGCCTTGGAGCAGACCATTGCCGACTTCCTCGGCGTTGAGGCCAGTTACACCTTCGTCTCGTGCTGGACGGCGTCTGAAGCGCTCTTTCCGACGCTGTGTGAGCCCGGTGACTGCATCGTGTCGGACGAGCTCAATCATGCCTGCATCATTGACGGCATGCGACTGGCGGGCGTCATCAAGAAGGGGGTTCGCAAAGCGGTGTACAAACACTCCGACATGGACGACGTGCGGGCCAAATTGCAGGGCTTGCGCAGCGACCCGGAGTTCACAGGCGAGATCTTTCTCGTCACCGATGGCGTCTTCTCGATGGAGGGCGACATCGCGGATCTGCCTTCGCTGCGTGCACTGTGCGATGAGTTCGGGGCCTTGCTGATCGTGGATGACTCCCACGGCACCGGTGTTCTGGGGGCAACGGGTCGCGGCACGCACGAACACTGGGGCATGGCAGGCGATGAGATCGATCTCTTCACCGGCACGCTGGGCAAGGCGTTGGGTGGTGGAGCAGGTGGCTACATCGCTGGCTCCAAGGCCGCCATCGAGATGATCGTGCAGCGGGGCCGCCCCACGCTCTTCTCCAACGCGCTGCCCACGACGGTTGCCTGCAGCGCTCGCAAGGCAATCGAAGTGCTGGATGCCGACCCCGGCCGCGTGGCCAAGTTGCATGCCAACGTCAAGTACGCCCGTGAGGGGATTCGTGATGTGGGCTTCGATGTGCTGGAGAGCCCTACGGCGATCTGTCCGATCATCGTGGGTGAAACGGCCCGCGCCATCGCCATGAGCAATGCGCTGCTGGACATGGGTACGTTCGCCATCGGATTCGGGTTCCCGGTGGTGCCCGAGGGCACGGCCCGTATTCGGGTGCAGATTTCCGCAGCGCATGAGACGGCGCATCTCGATCGACTCATTGAGCATCTGAGAGCGCTCAAGGCGCAAACCTAGATCGCGGGGGGGGGGCGGTGCGTGGGCAGGCTCGAACCATGCCAGCATTGCGGCAAGCCCAAGTGATTGGGCGTGCGTGCAAGTGCGAGGCTCGCCGCAAGCACGAGTCGCGACTTGCCAGAGAACGGGGCGCGGCTGGCCGTCGAGCTGCTCGATCGAGAGACAGGCGGCCAGTTCTGATCATGCTTGGTTCAATCGCCGTGTGGATGGCGCTGATCATTTCCTTGGGCGATCTGGCCGCGAGTCACTGGGAGGCGCCGATCTGGCGTCTGCTTGTTCCAGTGATCTGTTGCGTTGACGGCGGATGGATCCGGCTCGACATGGACTTGTCGGAAGGGGTGGATGTGGTTCGACAGTGGCTGTGGCCATTTCCATGGGACTGGCAGGAGCGATGGGAGAGCTTTCAGATCATGTGGACCACCATGGACCGGCCCATCTTCAAGGGCTTCTACATCGCTGCCTTCATCGCCTTGTGGGTCGGCTTCTTTCAACTGCCCGGGATCAGTGGGGAGTGACTGCCCTCAAGGCACTCGACCCAACGGTGTGGGGACAATTGTCGACACCATGGCGAGGAGCGGATGTGCGGCGCAGCATGCCAGGTTCAGTGAACGTGCCGCGGGGCCGAAGAGGGGAACTGAATGTCTGCGTGTAAGGGGGGAAGGCGTTCAGCGGGCGGCATCGACAAAGCGTTTGACTGCTTCGGGATCGTGGGTGTTGGCCCAATGCCCATCGATTTTGATCGCTGAGCCAACAATCACGGCGTGGGCTGCAGCGAGTGTCGGTTTGACGGTGGTGGCATCGACGCCGCTGCCCACGATGACGGGAATGTCCAGTGCATCGCTCACTCGTCGCACTTGATCGAGGTCGGCCCGACGGCCGGTTGCGGGGCCGCTGAGGATGACGGCATCTGCCCCCATGAAGGCGGTGCCGTGGGCGAGTTCGACGATGTCCAGATCGCCGGTCAAAGCGTGGGCGCTGTGCTTCTTTTGGACGTCGGCCCAGATTGAGACTTGGGCCCCCAGTCGCTTTCGCTCGCGCAGCAGTGGGCCGGCGTCTGCTTCGTGCAGGAGTCCTTCGTCGGCGACGGTGGCGTAGGCGAATCCTTCTGCGCGAATGAAAGAGCCGCCGCAGGCTTGGGCCACGGCGAGGGCGGCCCGATTGGCGCCGGCCAGAATCTGCACGCCCACGGGCACTTGTACGGCGGATCGAACGGCTGCCGTTGCAGCGGTCATGCCGGCGACGATCTCGGGGCCGACATCGCGGAGCAGATAGGGGGCATCGTGCATGTTCTCCAGCAAGATGGCGTCGAAGCCCGCTTCGTCCAAGAGCGCCGCTTCTGCGACGGCGCGGTCAGTGATGGCGCTGATGCACTCGCCTCCCAGAGGTGTGCCCGCCAGGGCGCCCACGTGCACCATGCCGATCAGTGTGTCTCGTTCGACCTGCATCAGTGCATCATCGCTTCAGATAGTGCCCCAGCCAACTCAGAATCTCGCCAAGGCGATGTTGGCGCAGGTCGGCGGGGCCACCGCGGCTCATGCCGTGGCTGGTGCTGCGTGGGTACCGCACGAAGCGCGAGGGGATGTTGCGAATCTGCAAGGCGGCGTACACCTGCTCGGCCTGCTCTACGTTGCAGCGCAGGTCACCTTCGCTGTGGATGATGAGCGTTGGCGTTTTCCATTTGCCGGCGAAGCGGATCGGGCTCGATGCCCAGCGGGCCTCGGGATGGCTCCAAAAGTTGCCGTCGAAGTAGTGCCATGGCTTGTCCATGAAGTCGCTGTTGCCGGCCATGGACACGAGGTTGCTCACGCACCGATCGGTGATGGCGCAGGCGAAGTCGTTTGTCTGTCCGATGGCCCAGTTGGTGATGTAGCCCCCGTAGGAGCCGCCCATGATGGCCATTCGCTTTGAGTTGACTTCGGGGCGGGTCATCATCCAGTCGGCTACGGCTCGGATGTCGGTCCAGTCCGTCGTGCCCCAGGCACCTCTGATCGAGGCGCAGTGGTCGCGGCCGTAGCCCTTGGAGCCGCGAGGGTTGGAGTAGACGACGACGTATCCAGCGCCCGCCTGACATTGAAACTCGTGGAAGAACGAGCAGCCGTACTGGGCGTGGGGGCCGCCGTGCACCTGGAGTACGGCTGGCTTGCGGCGGACGTTCTTGAGGTTTGGCGGCGTGAGCATCCACACCTGCACCTTGTTGCCATCGGGGCTCTTGATCCAGTGTGAGGTGGGGCGGGCGATGTGTCGCTGGCGCAGGAGCGCGTCATTGCAGTGTGTCAGGCGACGGATGTTGGTGCCGTCGGTTGTCATGATGTGCACATCGCAGGGGCGGGTGGGTGATTCGATGGTGCAGGCCATTCGATCGCCCACGATGTTGGCGTGGTCGTGGATCTTGGCGCCTGATGTGATCGCTTCAGGTGTGCCGCGACCGCTGCGGGCAAATCGCATGGTATGTACGGCGCCGTGATGGCCGATGCGTACGAGCAGCGATCTGGAGTCGCTTGTCCACTTGAGATTGGGGCTGAACGACACTTCGCTGGAGTCGCCCAGGGTGGCGGCCATGAGGCAGTAGTCGCTCTTGCCGGAGAGCGACTTGGCCCCGCCGGTTGAGGCGCTGCCCACGAAGAGTTCGAGATTCTCTGTGGAGTAGGTGCCGTCGGTGCCTGCTCGGCCGGCCCATGCCAGCCACTTGCCACAGGGCGAGAAGCATACGTCGGTCTTGGGGCCTTCGGGCAGGCCGGGCAGGGCCTTGGTCTTGCCGGTGCGCACGTTGAGCAGCAGGAGGCTGGTGTTGCTGTCGAACAAGGCCCGCTTGCTGGTTTGTGTGGTCAGGGCGATCGTGCGGCTGTCGGGCGACCAATCGAAGGTGAAGAAGCCCAGCGTGTCCTTCTTCCAGAGCGTTGTGATCTTGCCCGTTTCGACATCGACGCACCGCAGTTCAAAGCGTCGTTGCTCGAAGTAGCCATCGCCGTCGAGGCGGTACCAAGGTGTATTGATGATGCGTGGTGGTTCGCTGGCGTGGTTGGCTTCTCGGGCCTTGGCTGCAGCCTTTGTGCGTTGTGGATCTGCCCCTCGCCAGGCGAACGCGATGGACTGGCCGTCGGGGGACCATTTGAAGAAGGTCAGCGTGCCTTCAGGTAGGTCAGTGATCGTTGTCGACTCGCCGCCGTCGCGATCGATCACGCGAATCTGAGGGCGTTCCTCATCGCGGTATGAGATGAAGGCGATGCGTTTGCCATCGGGTGCGTGGCGTGCGTGTTGGTCCTTGTCGCCATTGGTCAGTTGTCGGCTGCGTCCACCTGCGGCGCTGACGCCCCAGATGTTCGTGACGGTCTGATTGCCTTTGGTGTGTTTGCGGCTGTAGGTGACCAATTCGCCATCGGGCGAGAGTTGTGGGTCGAAGGGAATGGTCAGGGCGGCGAGGTCTTCGGGTGTGATCGAGGTCTTCTTGGTGGGCATCGAGGCATGCTACGTTGGTCCGAGGCGGGGAGGTATCCTGCCTGCCCATGGCGGATCTCGAGCGAATTCAGGCCTTGGCCGGGGATCTCATCTCCATCGACACCACCAGTGGTCGCTCGCTGGCCTCGTCGCATGGGTGTATCGAGGGGCATGTGGCCCAAACTGGCGTCGAGGTGGAACGACTGCCTGGTTCGGGTGAAGATCGCCCGTCCCTTTTGCTGCGTCGTGGGCCGCTGGATGCAGGCGGGTTGCTGCTGTGCGGGCATCTGGACACCGTGCCGCCGGGTGATGGGTGGAGCGCTGATCCGCTCTCGCTGCGGGCAAGCGATGGTCGCTGGTATGGCCGTGGCAGTTGCGACATGACGGTGTTTTGCGCGCTTGCGGTGGAGTTGATCAGAGCCATCGATGTTGAGGGGCTTGCGGTCTTGCTGCTGGGTGATGAGGAGTTGGGGGCGCTGGGTGCGGCCGCCTTTGCCGATGCGTGGGATCGTGATCGCTCTTTGCCGCGGGCGTGTGTGATTGGTGAGCCCACATCACTTGGTGTGATCGGGGCGCACAGTGGTCATCTGAAGGCCACGCTCACCATCAACGGCGCGACAGGTCACAGTGGCACGCCTTCGAGTGGTCGCAATGCCATATCCGCCATGGGTCGTGCTTTGGCGGCCGTTGAATCGTTGCGGTCTGACTGGGCGTCTGTTCAAACATCTCGTGGGGCACTGTTGCCCGTGCCGCATCCGGTCATTGCGCCCGTGGGCGTTGAGGGCGGCAGCGCCTGGAATGTGATTCCTCACTGCGCGTCGCTTCGCCTTGGAATTCGGGCGTTGCCTGATCAGAACCCCCGGTCGCTGCTTGAGGAATTGCAAGAGGCGCTGTCGCACGCATTGGCGGGTGAAGACTGGTCGCTTGAGGTGTTCAATGACAATCCGCCATTGGATACGCCTGAAGATGCCGCGGCCCATGCGTGGTTGCTTGATCGTTTGGGGCAGCCTTCTGCGATGGGAGCGCCGTTCTGCAGTGACGGTGGGCATCTGCGTCGCATCGGCGTCGAGCCGGTGCTCTTTGGGCCTGGTTCGATCGCGCAGGCGCATCGCCCGGATGAGTTCGTGCCCGTCAGCGAAGTGGTCGCTGCCAGCGAGCATCTTGAAGCCATGATCGATCACTTTTGTGTGGAGTCGCCGCATGAGCGTCATTCGTCCTGAACTGACTTGGCTGGGTGGTGCATTTCGAGATGGGGCTCAGGTGCACATCGAGGGTGATCGCATCGCGGCGGTCGTTCCTGCGGATGATGAGCCAACGCACCCTGGCATGGCTTTGCTGCCGGGGTTTGTGAATGCCCACTCGCATGCGTTTCAGTTGGATCTGCGTGGGCGTGGTGAGGTGTTTCCCAGCAGCGTGGAGTCGTTCTGGACTTGGCGTGAGGCGATGTATGAACTGGTGGAGTCTCGCTCGCCTGATGAGGTGGCTGAGATTGCCTGGCGTTGTTTCATGGAGATGCGGGGTGTGGGCATCACGTCTGTGGGCGAGTTCCACTATCTGCACCATGCCGACCCGGAGGCCCGAGACTTCGCCATGGATGCGGCCGTTTTGGAGGCGGCTCAGATGGCGGGCATTCGCATTGTGCTCTTGCAGGCGGCCTATACCCATGGTGGATTTGGCTCGCCTCTATCAGGTGGCCAGCGTCATTTTGACACCGGCGATTTGGACACGTGGGTGGCTTCGCTTGAAGCGGCCCAGCGGGCATGTGATGCGCAAACGCAATCGGTCGGTGCCGTTGTTCATTCGCTTCGTGCTGTAGACATCGAGCAGGCCGTAGCGATTCGGGCTGAGGCTTCCAGGCGTGGCATGGTGTTGCATGCCCATCTGGAGGAGCAGCCTGCTGAGATTGAAGCGTGTCGCGAGGCCCATGGTTGTACGCCCATGCATCTGGTGAACACTCGGTTGAGTCCTGGTTCGGACATGACGTTGGTGCACTGTACGCACACGGATGGGGCTGACATGGCGGCCTATGCAGCCAGTGGTGGTCGGGTGTGTCTGTGTCCGTTGACTGAGGCCAATCTTGGTGATGGCATCAGTGATCTGCCGGGCATGCTTGCTGGAGGTGTTGAGGTGTCGTTGGGCACAGACTCAAACGCGCGCATCAGCATGCTTGAGGAGATGCGCATGGCGGAGTTGGGACAGCGGTTGAGTTTGCAGCGTCGTGGTGTTTGTCTTGATGCCCAAGGTCGGGTGGATGCGACGTTGATGGACATGGCCACGGTCAATGGGGCGGGGGGGTTGGGGTTGGATGCGGGTGTGATTGCGCCGGGCATGCTTGCTGATTTGCAGCTGGTGGATTTGGATTGTGGAGGGCTGGCCTCGGTGGATCAGGACGATCTTGGGGCTGCCATCATTCTTGGTTCAGGTGACGATCTCATCGTGGACAGTTGTGTTGGTGGGGTGTGGCTCTCGGAGATGTGTGAGGCGTTGTAGGCAGTCTGGTCCCTGACTCTGCGGCTGATTGCCCTTGAACGCTCGCCCCTCATTCTGCTTTGCGGTCATGTGTGCTTGAGCCATTGGGGCCTGGCGATTGGCCTCGGCCAGATGGTGGGGGGTGATTCGGGTGTGTGCTCGGAGTGGGCAGGGTGTTGCATCAAGTTGACGTGGTGGTGGGGTGCTGTACAATGCCTCGTTCTGCTGCGGGGTAGAGCAGTCTGGTAGCTCGTCGGGCTCATAACCCGGAGGTCGCAGGTTCGAATCCTGTCCCCGCTATTGAACAACGCCCCGGCCTCTGGCCGGGGCGTTGTTCAATAGCAGAGCAGTAGAGCCGGTGAGCAGTAGAGCAGTAGATCCCGACCGAAGCGAGGGATCGGCTGCTCGGATGCCGCCGGCTCTGCTGCGGTCTACTGTTCTCCTGCTCAACTGCTCTTGAGCGGTCTACTCTCGGCCCTCGCTGCCGCCCCTTCAGGTATGTGGGCGTTGGTCGCTTGCCGGAAAAAGGTGCTTGCGACACTGAGCTCTCTCGTTTCGGGTGGATCTAAGGAAGGGGTGAGGTCAATGGGGGAGTGCGAACTCGCCAGCCGATCTCAATGGCAATGGTGTCGTCGAGGTCGGTGATCTGCTGGCACTGCTTGACCTGTGGGGCACCGACTGCTGAGCAACATGCATGGCGGCACCACAGGCCGGTTCCCAGCAAGGTGAGGAGGGTGAAGGGCTGACAGTGGTGGCAAGCCTCCTATGGCAGAGGCCGAGCACGCTGGCGGCGCAGCATTGGTGCGGCCACGGCGATCACTCACTCCCCGATTCGAAGCACCGCAGATCCCAGCCCAGTGACTGCATGCAGATCGCCCTTGTCATCGAGCACCAATCCGGTGGGCAAGCCGCACGCCGCATTTGTCGGAATGTCCATCACGTGATGCCATTGCTGAGTAGATAGGTCGATCACGCCAACCTGTCGCACACTCGGGCAGGTGACCCACAGGCCGCCTTTGCCATCCAATTCAACATTATCTGGATGTTGGGGGGTGCCAATCGACGCCCACGGGCCAACTTTGCCGCTTGAGAAGTCAACATCGGCGTGCCAAATACGGTCGCCGATCATCTCGGCCACGTAGATACGGTTGCCCTGCTCGTCAATCGCCAGCCCATTGGCAAGGCATAGATCGCCGCGGACAATGCGAGGCTCGGAAGATCCAGCCGGAAGATGCCACAACGCCCCGTCACGCAGCGACGGGTCGCCAAATGGAGCCAGAAGACGATCATGCCCACCCGCTGGCGTCACTTGCGTGCTCTGCGTGAACCACAGCCCGCCATGGCTGTCGAGCCGGGCGGCATTGACACCAAAGGCATGCTGGAAGAGACGTTCGCCATGCTCGGCGGCTATGTCCACCAGCCAGATCTGGCCGCCGATGACGTCGGTCAAGATGACCTTGGTTCCATCAGCAGATCGAGTAACCCCATTGGAGAGTGGGGCAGATGTTGTTTCGTCGTACTTCCATCCCGCGTCGACCAGCGCAGCAAAGGGCCTGTGCGTGCCGTGAGCTGACAATATGCGCAGGCCATGTTCCTTGTCAGCAACGATGAGACGACTATCGGCAAGCAGTACGCCATCTTCAGGGCGATCGAGCGATGCATCAGCGGGATGGGCGTGGGTGCTGGAACTGTTGACCTCGGCTGGAGGGGTGAACGCACCCGTCGTACTGGTGCAGCCTGCCAAGAACACGGGCATCAACGCCAGCAACGGCCACCTGTTGGCGTGTCGCCTGGCGATTGCCTTGGAATTGAGACAGCCGCGCAGCATGAAGGCCGGAGAGAGTGAAGTTCGCATGGGCGCATCATCTTCGCCCTTGCCACATGCGTGCAAGCGATAGTGGCGTATTGTCGATAAACGACAGTTCAGGGAACGGCGATCCTGAGGCCAGACCCCGATAGATGCCGCTACAGCGTGTGTTTCAGCACGAGCCCCAATTCGCCAGCACATACAAAAGGTCGTCGGCGTCAACAACGTCGTCATCATTGGCGTCCGCTTCGTGGCCGCTTGAGCCCCAGCCGCTGATGATGCTGAGCACTTCATCGACGTTCACTTCGCCATCGCCATTGATGTCCGGGCACTCT
This sequence comes from Phycisphaerales bacterium, assembly GCA_022446885.1. Classification (GTDB taxonomy): domain Bacteria; phylum Planctomycetota; class Phycisphaerae; order Phycisphaerales; family SM1A02; genus JABAAC01. Next base: position 20,920 of record JAKVBU010000010.1, read on the forward strand.
GTTGCCGGTCCAATCTGGGGAAACTCGAAGAGGCCATCAGCACGAATGCCCAAGGTCCACGTAGGGCCTCGGGTGACGCGGGCAGCGTTGAACAACACGATCTGACGGACCAGATCGAAGCCGACCGCTACCTCAACGCCAAGAAGGCAGCCAAGAAGAAGGGGCTCGGGATCAAGATCTCCCGAGCCATCCCACACGGAACCACCTAACAAGGACGCACGAGCACGGATGCTCAAGCGACTGATCAATGCACTGGCCGCCCCGCGGCGGCACCCACGCGGCAATCCCCATGCTGCACCCATCGCCCAGTCGGGCGTCGCTCGAAGGTGTCTGCATCGTGGGGCCTGTGCGCAAGATTCTTGCCTCTCAAGTGGCCTCGACCGCATGAGAGAGCGGGGGGTGATGGCCGGCGTGGGTAGGCTTGCTAGCAGTTAGTCTTGGTAGGGTGTGCTGGCTGCCTTGAAGTGAGATGATTGACGTAGGTGGCCCTGCTGGGGCCACGGCAGTGAACGCAAGGAGCAACCGAGGCATGGATCAGTTCTTGAACAGCACAACGATCAGGTGCCTTCCGGGCGAACAGGTGATCATGTCCTCAAATGGTGACATGCTCATGTTGACCACCCGGCGCGTGATCTATCTGGACTCAAAGATGCACCAGACTACCTGGCACTCGATTTCGCTGGAGCAGGTGGCCTCGTGCAGCATGCATGCCCGGGCAAACCCAATCCTCCTCGGGTTGGCGGCCATTGCACTCATTGCTGGCCTGGTGTTTCTCTCCAATCGAGAGGAGGATGCCGCGGGGATCTCGCTGGGTGCAGCCGTACTGCTGGTGCTTGGCTACTTCTTCTCAAGGCGAGCGACCATCATCATTGCTTCCGCTGGAGGGGAAGCCATCAGTGTGCCCGTTCGAGGCATGGGCAAGGACAAGGTGCTGGACTTCTTGAACACCGTTGACGCTGCCATCGCACAGCGGCGATGACTCGTTCTTGCCCGCTGATCACGGGCACATGACGGATTGACACCATGCAGCGGGACACCGTGCCGGTAGGCGGTTTGCTCCAGTCAGCCCATGGCTCAGGTGCAGTAGTGTCACCCCGTCAACAGATCTTGGGGGCATGAGAGACACGGCTGGTTGTCCGCTGCCCTCGATGGATAAACCAGGACCGGCGTGAGAGGCTCTCCGGTCCGGAGGCACAGGCATGCTTGAGAAGGGCAGCAGCAGGGAGTGCTTGTGATGTCAGTTTCGATCAGGGCGTTGGGCCGCGCTGCATCCAAGATCGCACTTGCCCGAGCAAGGCTAGTCTTCTGATTGAGCAAGCACCCCCAACTCAATCCGAGCGGAGGATCTTCTCCATCTTCCGTCCTCTGGCCAACTCTTCGATGAGCTTTTCCATGCGGCGGCAGTCACGCGTGAGGACAGTCTCAATCTCCTCGATGCGGTAGCCGCACACCACACCGTTGATGAGGTGGGCATTGGGGTGGAGCGTGGCCCCCTCGAAGAACTCGGCGTACGTCGTATCGCCATCGATGTGCTTCTGCAACTGGCGATCGCTGTAGCCCGTCAGCCAGCAGACCACCTGACGAAGCTCAGACTCGGTCCGCCCCTTCTTCTCGATCTTGTTCACATAGAGGGGCCAGATCGTTGAGAAGACCATCTTGGCAATGCGGGCATCGTGCTCTGGGGTGCTCGCCATGCTGGGGCCCCTGCGGCTCAAGCGAGCGACGGCCGCGAGGCCATCATAGGTCCTGATCAGCGCTCCGCGATGGGATCACCCTGGCGGCGAGGCGGCTACATGGCTGCGGTTTGTGAATCGAAACGAATACAGGTCGGCATCACGCATCACAAACCGAACACGAACGAGGCTGCCGGCCAAGGCAGATACATCGCCTTCGCCCCGCCAGGTCACGGCCCGATCAACCTCGTTGCCGATCAATTCGACACAGTCATCGATCCCGAATCCCGGCAGAACCGAGCCCGCTGCATCGAGCAACTCAACTTGCATGCCGCCAGCAGCCGAAGTGGAAAAATTCAATTCGAGGGTGTCGCCCTCAAACAGCAGCGGCTTTGTCAGCAGCGATCCGCCCGAAGCATCCGCCCGCACCGAGGCGAGGCCGTCAACTCGCATCGTGTAGCGGCGCAGCTGGGCCGAGGGCTGTGCATAGTGTTGATTCACGTAGAGCGACAACTCGGTCGGCGAGGTCTGCACGATGTTGAGGGCAGGGTAATTCGACCGGGACACCCAGTGCTGCAGGCCGATACCCGGTCGCAAAAAGCCTTCGCGAAACGTGCGGTCGTACGTGGTGCCACCACGCGAGGTCATCAGGACGGCGTCGGAGCAGTCGCCAAAATACTTGCCGTCAACGCCCAGCGCCTGAGCCTCGTCTGAGGTGAGCACCTGGCGATCAGGCATGAAGCGGGCCGCGACGGCCACGTAAACATCTGGCGCCCGGCAGTAGGGGTGCGTTTGATTCGTGTAGATGTGCTCCATCTCGCCGGGGCCGAACGTCATCTCTTCGGGCGCGCTCCAATTGATGAAGTCGTCGGATGTCGCCCGGCTCACGGATCGAAAGCCGGCGTACCCCTCGCCGGTCCACGTTCGCAGGTAGCACAGGTACTTGCCCTCGGCCTGCGACCAGAAGGCGACGTTCTGCGAGTCGAACATGCCCTCCGTCAGCACCGGTTCATCTTGCATGGGCGACCAATGGATGCCATCGGGCGATGCAAAGGCCAGAAGGCCGGAGTGCTCATTGCCCCCGAGGCCTTTGAATCGTTGTCCCTCGGGCACGTTGGGCCGTGTGTCAAGGAAAGGGCTGAAGTTGTGCGTCACCGGGGCGACGCCGGCCAGCACGACATTGTTGTTGAAAGATCCATCAACCTCATGCAAGCCCAGATCGGGCCGGGTGAAGTTGACGCCGTCGTCGCTGATTGCAACGCAGGTCGTTTCTCGATCAGTGCCGTCGCCGCCTGCTCGGGGCAGGCCCCGGTAGTACAGCAGGAATCGATCGGCGTCCTGAATGATCGTCGAGTACCCGCTGAACGGGCCTTCCCACGGCTTGTCAAAGGTGAACACGGTGCCGGCATCAACAGGGCGGCCCAGCTCCAAACGTACGTTGTCCAGCGACTCGATCAGGTGATGGTCCACAAACACCTGTCGGTTTGACCCGATGTTCAGAGGTGTTTGGCTTTCCTGTAACGACAGTGACAACACAGCCGCGAGTGCCATCAAGAACATGTGGCGATGGTACTTCCAGGCCGACTCGAATTCAGCACTCGCCCCAGGCGCTGATCATCATCAGCAAGTCTTCGACATTGGTTTGGCCATCGCCGTTGACATCGCCCGCATCGCTGGTGCCGAAGGCCGCCAGCAGGGCCAGCAGGTCGTCTACGCCGACTTCACCATTGCCGTCGAGGTCACCAGGGCAATCGCCGCCGCACGAGACGTCGAACGTGTTGCCACCTTCATCGCTCCAACTGCCGCTGATGTGATCGGGCGACGATCCGCAGAAGGTGGAACTGCCGACATTGGCTGCGCCGGTTGATCCGCCGATGTTGATCGCGCCGCCCGCGGTTTCGGCCTGATTATTGGCGAAGTCGCATTGGTGGAGGTCCACGCTGCACCAGGCAATGGCCACGCCGCCACCGACCGCCCCATCGCCAGCCGCTGTGTTGTTGGCGAAGGTGCAGTTCATGTAGTCGCTCGAACCAGCGGTCGTGCTCGTGTGCAAAATGCCGCCGCCGATGTCTGCCGAGTTGTCACTGAACGTGCAGTCACTCAGGACATGGTTATCGCCGCGGATCCGAGCGCCGCCGCCGAACTGGGCTGCATTGCCTTGGAAGGTACAGCCGGACATGTTGATGAGCGTGCCGGCTGTGACGTGCAGGCCGCCGCCATTGATCCCAGTGGCCGTGTTGTTCTCGAATGCGGTACCGCTGATGGTGTTCGTGAGGCCGGACGTGTCGGCCAGATCTACACCGCCGCCTTCATCTGCCGTGTTTCCTGAGACAGTGCAGCCTGTCATGTTCAGGGGGATCAAACCGCTGTAGATGCCGCCGCCGGTCTGGGCTGCCGTATTGGAATTGATCTGGCTACTGGTGATGGAGACCGTCGGGCCATTGCCATAGGCGTTGAGGTACAGCCCGCCGCCACTATCGGAGGCACTGTTGTTGGTGATGATGCATCCCTCAAGTGAAACTGCGCCTTCGCCATGGAACTGAATGCCGCCGCCCTTGTCCGCGGAGTTGTTCTTGACGATGCAGTCAATGAAGTTGGCTTGATTCATCGAGTCGAGGCGTATGCCGCTGTCCAGATTGTTCTGAAAGAGGCACCCTGTCACCGAGGGGAGGTTTCCGCTGAGCACGTAGAGGCCGTGGCCGCCATTGCCGGTGAACTTGCAGTTCTCAATAGTGAGGCCGACCCAGTCTGCGGTCAGACCATCGCCATCGTTATCTCGAAAGTGGCAGTTGGTGAACGTGTAGGTGCCGTGGACATTCGCGCCCTGCGATGTGCCTCCGGTGAATACCAGATTCGAGAATTCAAGATTGCAATTGCCCGAGTAGATGCATCGGCTGGCGCCTTGCGCATCGAGCGTCGTTGCCGGTTCGCCATTGCCGTCGGTCATGCCTTGGAACGTGAGTGTCTGGGAGTCCAGATAGATGGACGAGGTTGTGTGCGTGCCTGCCGCAATGAGAATCGTGTCGCCATGGCTTGAGGCATCGACCGCCGCCTGAACGGTTGCATATTGCTCAGGCACCTTCAAGGTGGCTCCGGCCGCGGATGCCGCAATCGCGGTGGCAGCCCAGAGGGCCAGAACTTGATTGAGGTTGATAGGCAAAAGGCTTTCCTCCCACGTTCTCAGTGCACCCTGGCCATGGTTGTCATGGCGAGGCAGGACTCCATGACAGCGGATATGGGGGCGCTTTGCCAGAGATAAAGGCCAACTTGGATGGTCAATCTGGCGCAGCACGCCCTTCCCTTGTTTGAGGGGGGCATGCGGTGCGCATGCGGTGGTTTGCGAGAGGGAGGCGAGGCAGTAACTGAGGGGGGGGCTTGAATGAAGCTGAGCCAGTGGAGACGATACGCGGTTAAAGGCGTGCGGGGGCTTCGCCTGACGGCACTGTGAGATGAGGATTCTGATGCGAAACAAGTGTGTTTTGACAGCCTTGTTGGCTATTGCAGGCGGCGCTCATGCCGATCTTGACGGCGACGGCTCGGTGGGTGCGTCTGATCTGCTCATGGTGCTGGCCCAGTGGGGGCCGTGCGATTGATCATGGCGGTGTGCCATGTGGGTTCTGGCCTGCCAATCAGATTAGACTGCTGATCATCATCTCTTACGAGGAGGGCTGTCATGCACATGCTCGTCATCAATTTTCAGCTGCACGAACTCAGTCACGAGGCCTTTGAGGGGATTGCCCAAGAGGTCGCTCCGGCGTTCGCCGCGATCCCGGGGCTCGTCTCCAAAACATTCCTGTCGAACCCGGAGACCAACACCTACGGCGGTGTCTATGTGTTCGAGAACGAGCAGGCCATGCGCGAGTATCAGGCATCGGACTTGTACGCCGGCTTGGGCGCCAACGAGCACTTTGTGAACATGCAGGTGCGAGACTTCGGCGTGCTTGAAGGACCGTCAAAGATCACGCGGGCGATGTGACGCGACAATCAGGCCTCGTGCCTACTTGTCGTCGTCCATCACGCTAGGCAGCCAGTTCTCGATCACAACGAGGTGATTGGGAGGCCCATCGTCCACGCCCGGCTCGATGGTCCAGCACCGCCCAGTCACATCAGTTGCGTACGCGAAGGCATCGGAGGAGAACACCCACGGGAAGGATGTCTCCTGGCCCAGCACGATCTGGCCTTCGGTGTCTCGAGAAACCGGCACCATCCACGCTTGATTCGAGTCATCCAAAAACCACACCGACTCCATGCCCGCATCGTCCACATGCCAGACGTGCCCATTCACCGGACGACGGCTCACACACACCTCTTCACCCGATGCCTAGACGCTTGGAGGTCCCACGCCGGCTGGAGTTGCTCACCCGGCGGCCGCCGTCGCGCTTGGGCTTTGCCCCTCCTTGTTGGACAGGTTTGCTGCCATTGGGCTTGCCCCTGTATCCGCCAGACTTGCCCTTGGTGCCGCTGCGAGTATCACTGTCGCTGCGAGCAGTTCGGCTTTCGCCATCACGCTTCCACTTGGGCTTGAATCCGCCTTCTCGCTTGGGCTTGAAGCCGCCAGCCTTCTTGTGGTCGCCCGCCTTGCCCTTGTAGCCACCACGACGCTCGCCCCCGTCGCGACCTTCACCATCGCGTTGCCACTTGGGCTTGATTCCGCCTTCTCGTTTGGGCTTGAAGCCGCCGGGCTTGCCCTTGTAGCCACCACGACGCTCACCGCCGTCGCGACCTTCACCATCGCGTTGCCACTTGGGCTTGAAGCCGCCGGGCTTGCCCTTATAGCCGCCGCGGCGCTCACCGCCGTCGCGACCTTCACCATCGCGTTGCCACTTGGGCTTGAATCCGCCTTCTCGTTTGGGCTTGAAGCTGCCCGCCTTGCCCTTATAGCCACCGCGGCGTTCACCGCCGTCGCGACCTTCGCCATCGCGTTGCCACTTGGGCTTGAAGCCGCCTTCTCGTTTGGGCTTGAAGCTGCCCGCCTTGCCCTTATAGCCACCGCGGCGTTCGCCGCCGTCGCGACCTTCGCCATCGCGTTGCCACTTGGGCTTGAAGCCGCCTTCTCGTTTGGGCTTAAATCCGCCAGCCTTGCCCTTGTGGCCACCGCGGCGCTCTGGCGCTGTTTGCCGCGATGAGCGGTGCTGATCGTTGGCGCGTGGGGTTGCCTGTGCGGGGGCTGCTTCTGGCTGGTCCACCCGCGGCGGGGTCGTCATGGCAGGGAGTTCCTCTGCGTCAGGCAATATGACCTGCGTGCGGCGTTCAATGGCCCGCAGCAGTTTTGCCTGGTCAGGGCAGCAGAACGTCACGGCTGTGCCCGTAGCGCCGGCTCTGGCGGTGCGACCGATTCGGTGCACCCAGGTTTCGGGGTCGACGGGCATGTCGTAATTGACCACGTGGGTGACGTCGTCGACGTCCAGGCCGCGTGATGCAATATCAGTTGCGACCAGGACCCGAATTCGGCCGGACTTGAAGTCCTTCATCGTGGTGTTGCGGGCTGCCTGCGTCTTGTTGGCGTGAATGGCATCGGCGCCGACGCCGGATCGAGCGAGCCGCTTCGCTACTTTGTCCGCCCCGTACTTGGTGCGGGTGAAGACGAGCGCTCTCTGCACTCGATCTTCGGCCAGTACATGCGTGAGCAACTGCACCTTGCGATGAGGCTCGACCATGAACAGCCGCTGTTCGATCGTGTCAAGCGTGGTCGATTCCGGCGCTGTCTCGACGAGTTCAGGATCTCGCATGAGATCGTCGGCCAGCGTGCGGATGGTGCCTGAGATCGTCGCCGAGAACAGCAGCGTCTGTCGCTGATCGGGCATCAGGGCCACGATTCGGCGAATGTCGTGCACGAAGCCCATGTCCAGCATGCGGTCGGCTTCGTCAAGTACGAGCGTCTCCACCTGACTCAAGTTGATGATGCCCTGCTCCTGCAGGTCTTTGAGCCGCCCTGGTGTAGCAACAAGCACGTCAGCGCCACGCCGCAATGCCCGCACCTGGTGATATTGATTGACGCCGCCGTAGACCACGCCGTATCCGAGTTTGAGTTGACGGCCGTAGCTCACAAATCGCTCGTGAATCTGGGTGGCAAGCTCACGGGTGGGGCACAAGATCAACGCACGTGGTGACACAGTGCGACGCTGCCCGCGATTGCGATCGAATCGAGCCGCCTTGCCTTCAAGGCCGCTGTCTGACTCGGCCAAGCGATGCAGGATCGGCAGGGCGAAGGCGCAGGTCTTGCCTGTGCCTGTCTGGGCTGTGCCCAATATGTCACGGCCTGCCATGGCCGGAGGAATGGCCCCAGCCTGGATATCGGTGGCGGTTGTGTAGCCTTCGGCGGTCACCGCGCGAACGATGGGCTCGACAAGCCCGAGATCGGCAAAATGCATTGGTCAGGTTCCGTGTTGTCTGCTGGCGTTGCCACGTGGTGGTGACAGGCCGGGTGGGGGAATGTGAGGGTGCCCAATCGGGCCCCTTTAAGTCGTGCAGACGCCTCCCCCTACGGTGCTTGCGGTGAATCCGCTGGCCCGTTGCGGCTGCTTGTGAACACAAGATTGTACCAGAACACTGTTGCGGCGTACACGGGTGGGCCAATTGGAGTGGCCCGACAGGTTTGTACTGCCATTGACAGGACCCGGATGCAGGCTTCTAGGCTGTCCAAGAGGGCCTAGTGGCCGTTGATCAAGGCTTGGTTGTGTGCTTCGTCAATGCGCGATTGGCCGCAACTGTTCTCTCTGCAGTTCTCCCAACAAACTGGGCACACATCCCGTTCAGGAGCGCCTAGGGGCTCTTGAGCGGTCTCTTCGCCTCGCTGCCCAGGGTTGCCAGCGTGTGTGTCATGGCCGTTTGGTTCGAGTCCGGAATTCGCCTGTTCATCGGGTGGGTGCGGGCGCGGACAGACCTGAAGCAGCCCTGATTCCCATCAACAACTCTTTGAAACCCCAGACTCGAGGTTCCTCATGCCCGTATCAAACATGCCCCGCACCAATGGCGCCCGCACACTCGGCGCTGCAGTCTTTCTGGCGATATGTCCTTTGGCCTTGGCCGATGACGCCCGCCATTGGATCGCGTTCGACAACTCGCCCGCCGGCACCGCTCCGACCGTGGTGTTGATGCCGGATCAGAGTTCGATCGATGCATCAACCTTCAAGGTCGTCGTGCACGGCATGTGGTCAGAGGATCGAATCGTGCCCGGAACCAGCGACCGACTCCAGGCGCTCTCACTGCCGGGGCAACATGCGCCAGCGACCAACGCCCTGGGGCTGCCGGAACTGCCCGGCATCGGCCTGCATCTGGCCTGCACCAAACATGGCGCAAACGGCGAAGGGGCAATCGAGCGAGTCGTGATAGAGCCGGTTTCGCAGATCGCACTCGACGGCCTGGTGCCGTGGCCCGCCCAGCCAGATGACGGCATCGATCGGTCTGATGGAAGTGATGGCGCCTTCTATTACGACGCCGACTTCTATCAGCAAGCGTCAGAGCCCTTTCCCCTCGAAGACGCTCGGCTGACGTCGCCGCCATTCAAGTACCGCGGTGTACCCAGTCAGGCCTGCGCTGCAACCTGCATGCGCAGCATTCCATCCCAGAAGCGACTCATCGTAGACACCACCTTCATCTGCAAGGTGCAGTTTGCCGGCGAGCGGGCCGATGAAGTGTCACTGACCCCCCGGGCTGCAGTGGCATTCGACATGCGCTATCACAATTCAATCCTGTGGTGGGACCTGTCGCTGAGCCGAATGAACATGGCGGCGACCGAGGGCGATTACCTCATCGTCACCGCAAACAAGTACATCAACGAGTTGATGCCGCTCATTCGGCAGAAGATCGAACGAGGGCTGCACGTCACGATTGTGACGACCGAGAGCCTGGGGGCGGGATTCGATGCGACCGACGTCAAGGACGCCATCGCTGACTGGTACGGCGACTGCCAGAACCAGTTTGAGGCCTACGTGCTGCTCATCGGTGACGTCGATGAGATGCCCATGCATGTTGATCCACTGAATGCACTGCCTTCAGACCACTACTACGTGTGCCTTGATGACGAGCTCTATCCCTCGTGTGAGATCGGCCGGTACTCGGTCGATTCAGAGTCTGATTTGGCCGAGCAGATTTCCAAGACGATGACCTACTCCGAGTCTCCGATGCTCTTTTCCGGCCACTACAAGCGGTCGCTGCTGGCCGCTCACGAGCAGGAGAGCAAAAACTACGTCGAGTGCATCGAAGACATCGAGGCCGCCACCTACTGGGGCGTCACCCCTTCCTTCACGATGTACTCGGGCCGTGAGGCCGGGTCTACCGTCGCCAATGTGGTGAATGACATCAGCAATACGCACTACGGCTTGGTGATGTACCGCGGCCACGGCTGGCAGCGCAAGTGGAGCGATTGGAACATCGCCAACGAAGACCTGTTCGAGTCAGATGTTGCGGGCTTGGCCAACGGCGATCACACGCCCATCGTCGTGTCTGTGGCTTGTGGCAACAGCAAGATTGACCAGGCGGAAGATCTCGATGACTGCATCGGTGAGATCTGGATGGAAGGGTCGAAGAACGGCGCCGTGGCGCATATTGGCTCCATTCGATCCAGTTACACGACTCCCAATCACGAGTTTGCCAAGTCCTTCCACAAGTACTACTGGTCTGGCTACAACACCAGTCTCGGCGAAATGATGCAGGATGCCTGGCTCTCGGCTCGACTGGCCGTCTCGGACGCGTCGCGCGCCGAGAAGAACATCTACATGTCGCAGTTGCTCGGTGATCCAGAGTTGCGTCCGTGGCGTACGTCGCCGATCGGTCTGCGGCTTGAAACACTGCCGCAGTTTGAGGCTGGTCAAATGGACTACCAGTTCGAACTGGATTTGCAGGACGTGCCCTTTGATCCCTCTGACGTGATCCTGGTGATGGTCGTGAACGACGAGATCCGAGGCATGGGGCGCTTCAGCGCTGATGGAGGCCTTCAGCTTCCAGCCGAGCTCGATGCCGATGATCAGGTTGTGATCCGTCTGCACACGGAAGTGGCCAACTCCACCGACGCCCGTTACGAGTCGGACGTGCAGGATGAGACATCCTGCGTCGAAGATCTCGATGGGAGTGGCACCGTTGATGTCAACGATCTGCTGGTGATGATCAGCATGTGGGCGACCGAAGCGGGTGATCTTGACGGCGATGGAACGACCAATGTCAATGATCTGCTCGTTGTGCTGGCAGCATTCGGCCCCTGCAGCTGATCCAAATCACGGTCAGTGACACCATGTGTGCACAACGCTCGGCCTCCTTGGGGGGCCGGGCGTTGGCATGTGCATGATCGCGGTGGTATCTGGGCGCTCTCAAGTTGGCCCGTGCAGGAGATCTGGCTCAGGGCAGTTCTCGAATGCGCAGGTTGCGGAAATCGATGGCTGAACCCTCCGACTCCAGCGCCAGATAGCCCGTTGCTGGATTGCAGTCGGAGCCGCCAGAGACTTCATGGCCATTGACCCACAAGCGAACCTCGCCGTTGATGGCACGGATGTAATAGTGATTCCACTGTCCGGTGTCGCGGGTGTGATTTGCATTGGGAAAGGACCTGCGACCGTTGGGTGCCGCTGGCGCAAAGGGCTTCATGGTGCTCTTGCCCACTGGGAAGACGTCGCCATGGCAGGTAAACCAGTTCGGCTCGCCGTGACCGGCTTTGATGTGGGCGTCTCTGTACCCAAGGTCCAACACCTGACACTCAATGCCCTCAGGAAGACCAGGGCCCTTCAAACGATCCAACGTCGGCAGTGGAGACCACACGAAGATGCCTGAGTTGCCCGCATCACGCAGATGTCGCCACTGGCAGACGAACTCGAAATTGGTGAAGGGCTTGGTGGACCGGATCACGCCCACAGGCTGGCCGGTGCAGTGGACGCCGTCGCCAGACCAGGTCCAGGTGTCTTCATGGCAGTTGACGTTGACAAAATCGGATTCGCCCATGGTCCGCCAACCCTGCTCTGCTCCAGAGATGCTGGCCGAGTCGACCGGGGCTGGGTCCGACGCGGTGTCTTGGCGAAGGCCGCCGTGGGCAGACAGGCCCGCGACTGCCGCGCCTGATGCCGCAATCGCTCCGATGGCCCGGCGTCGGCTCAGGTCGCGCTGCGTTGGCGTTGGGTCTGTGGCCCCGGAGCCGATGATTGGACTGTCCTTTGATGCGCTGTCGTTTGGTGTAAGCATGCCCCAATGCTAGGGCCGCTCAATGGTGGCCGTCGCGAGCAAACGTGTCCGATAGAATCGTGTGGACCAATCCGATCAGCCAACAGAGCCTGCCTCGGCCGTGCGGGGCGGCCCCAGCCGGGAGTTCGGCGCCTCCCAGGGGGCATCAAGATCCTCACTCATGAGGCGATTTGACCCGGGGTGGTGCTTTGTGCTGTCGGGGCTGGTCTTGCTGGCGGCAGCCTTGCTTGTGCCCGCTTGGCGAGACGTGCAGACGATTCGAGCGCAGGTCGGGGCGTTGGAACAACAGGTGGCGTTCGCCCGCGCCCGAGAACAGACCGGCCGAACACTGCTGGAAGCCCTCCGCAGCGACGACCCGGCTGTCTATCAACGGCTGGTGGCCTGGCAATGGAATCTGGTCCCGTTGGGCGATGAGCCCGTGATTCGAGAGCGACACGACGGCGGCATCAGCAGTTGGGTCGAAGCTCGAACCCCCATACCTGCCCCGGGCCAAGATGCGGTGGGTATGACAGCTCTGGAGCGTGTGCTGCAGGGGCCGTTTCGGCCTTGGGCGCTGGCACTGGGCGGGCTCCTTCTATTGCTTGGCATCGTGGTGCTACCGATGGGATCGCCCGCTTCACGCACCGCCGTCGCTTGAAGTCAATAGGGGCGTCGCCCCGAAGGCACGCTGAGAAGCTGGGTGGCTGCTGCTTGGTGCCTCGTGGCCCCAAGGCGTCAGTTTGGCCTCCATGACTGCCGACATGGCCTGCCTTTGTGCCCGAGTTCGCAGCCGTCCTCAGGTTGCGGCACATGATGCATGCATGCCAACAGAGGACAGCTTTCCCGAGGGGGTCCCGAGCCTGGGTGGATCTGAAGGGGAGTCGCTCGGGTCTGGAGTTGATGAGCGACGGGCGTGGATCACCATGCTCAGCGCCCGTGGTCTGTCCCTGACTGAGGCCCACAAGTTGATTCGCATGCACGGATCACCAGCTGCTGTGTTGCAGGCCTCCGCCGCCGGTGCGCTAACGCCAGAACAGCAGGCGGCCATCAAGGATGTCGATCTCGAACGGGAGGCTGCTGAACTGATCCGTCTGGGCGCGAGGCATCTCACCCCCTGGTGCGGTGGGTATCCGGTGTCTCTCATCGGGCTGCCTGACCCGCCGGGCCTGCTCAGGATCCGTGGCGACATTCCCAATGGTCCAGCCGTCGCCATCGTGGGCACGCGGCGGTGCAGCCGTCAGGGCGAGCAAGCCGCGGCCTTCTTCGCCCGTTCGCTGGCGCATGCCGGGGTGACGGTGGTTTCAGGAGGGGCGCGTGGCGTAGACGCAGCGGCCCATCGCGGGGCGCTCGAAGCCGGGGGGCTCACCATCGCCGTCATGGGAAGCGGTCTTGCCAATTGCTATCCGCCCGAACACGCGTCGCTCTTTGGCCAAATCGTGGAGGCTGGCGGGGCGCTGCTCAGTGAGTATGCGCCGGACCAGCGGCCCCGCCCGGGCTTCTTTCCGCGCCGCAACCGGATCATCAGCGGGCTGTCTATCGGCGTACTGGTGATTGAAGCGCCTCCAAGAAGCGGGGCCATGGGAACCGCCCGAATAGCTGTTGAGTCGCATGGACGTGAGTGTTGGGCCCTGCTCGCAGACCCAACTCGCAGGAGTGCCCGTGGCGCACTGGAGGCGATCCGGGATGGTTGGGCAAGGCCGGTGCTTGATCCTGCCGACGTACTGGCAGATCTGCCTCGCCTTGGCTTGCTAGCCGATGAACAGCGTCGCACTGACACCGAATTCACAGACCAGATCGCTTCACGATCAGCAGGCGAGGAGACGCAAACTCACCGGGCAGCCTCAGGTGCCGTGGAGGGTAGGAGGTGTGCAGGCCCAAGTCACCAAACAACGGGGATTACAGGCACGGGTATTCCGACATGCCGTCTCGACCTGAGGCTACTTGCGGCCCTTGTGGGTCATGGGCAGGGGCAGTCAACTCAATCGCTGGCTGCTGGATTGCAGGTCGAATTGAGCGATGTCATGGCAACGCTCACCAATCTGCAACTCCTGGGTGCAATTGAACCAACTGGGGCCGGATGGCGCACAACTCCGGCAGGCGTTGCCTGGCTAGGGAATGCCCGAGCGCAATTTGAGGCCTCGCGGTAGGCCTCAGTCGTATCGACGCATGACACCCACAACCACGCCCTGAATGTCGCAGTGATCGACAATGATGGGATCGAAGTCGGGATTGGCTGGCTGCAGTCGAATCCGGCCGTCACTTTGGCGATAGAGCGTCTTCAATGTCGTCTCGCCGTCTGGGAGCAGCGCAACAACACGCTCGCCGTCGCGGGCATTCGACGCCTGACGAACGATCACGTAATCGCCGTCAAGAATGCCCTCGTCTTGCATGGATGCCCCATCAACCTGCAGGGCAAAGGTCGAGGCGGAACTGCCGATCCGTGGGCCAAAGACAGACTCGAGGTCAAGCGTCTCATCTTGGGCGCACCGTTCGATGGGGTAGCCCGCTGCAATGCGACCCACGAGGGGGAATCGCAGGCCTTCTTGTTCATTGGGCAGGGCTGCGTGCTCAGCGATCGACAAAGAGCGTGCCTTGTTCGGATCGCGAACGAGTACGCCCTTCTTGACCAGTGCGCCGACGTGTTCGAAGACCGTGACCTTGCTGACGCCCAGTTCGTCGGCGAGTTCCTGCAAGGTCGGCGAAAAGCCATGTGCGATTCGATAGTCCCGAATTCGCGTTGCGATCTCCAACTGTCGCGGGGTGAGATTCATGTCGTGCCTCCTGTACGACGGGGCGCGAGCCGCCGCCATCAAGCACCCGTATGCAACTGCGGGTGCGTTGGAATGCCGGTTCGATGCCGGCGAGATCCGATGCAGTGGGGGTGATGGCTGCCTGCGCGATCATTGCGCGTCGGCCCCGGCGGACGCCCGCCGTCGGACAGGTTCGACGTACCAGCGCTGCACCTGTTCGGGCCAGATACTGCACTGCGAAGTCGCCGCCTGGGCCCAATTGCACCAGTGGCTGACGTGGCGCTTGGTTGGAGCGCCCGCCGGGCATCGAGGTCCGACCCGGGCCCGGCACCAAGACGGCCAGCTCGAAGGCTGCGCCGCCACGGGGCTCGGGCCCGGATTGTCCACCTTCCCGGTTCGTACGAGGGGCACGCATGGGGCGAACCACTCGATCTGTTCGTAGGGCCAACCAGTGCCCAATCCGCCTCATGGCGGGTATCAGGCCCCAAGATCTACCTTGGGTGGAGGGCTCGAATACATGATCTTGTGGGTGCCGCATGAGTGTCCTGTCCATCTCGACTGATCGCCTCCTGGTCATTCAGTTTTCATTCGGCCATCGTGTCAGGGAAAGATTAGGGTAACAAGACCCGAATGTCAATTTTTCGTCTCGGATTGCGTTTGGCGGCTTCAGCGGCGATGCTCTGCGACCCATGTCACCGTCCGGGCCTCCCTCACCGCTGTCTGCCCCGCTTGGCGATCCACGACGTTGGATGATCGATCCAGCGTGGGCGTTCCTGAACCACGGCAGTTTCGGCGCAAGGCCGCGGGCGGTGCTCGCCACGCAGCGGGCGTGGCGGGATCAGTTCGAGGCCCACCCGATTCGATTTCTCGACGAGGTGTACAGCCAGCCTCGCATTGAAGCGGCGCTCCGTGTGTTGGCCCGCTTTCTCAAATGTGACGCCCAAGGGTTGGCATTCCAGTGCAACGTGACTGATGCGGTCGCTGTTGTTCTTGACAGCGTCGAACTCGGACCGGGTGACGAGGTGCTGACAACAAGCCATGCCTATGGCGCGGTCAAGCGAGCGATCGAAGCTCGATGCCGGCGGTGGGGGGCCAAGCCCCGCATCGTGACGCTGCCTTGTCCGCTGGAGGGGCCCGAGCAGGTGGTTGAGTTGGTTGCTGCGGCAATCTCAGCGCGAACGAAGCTTGCCATCATCGACCAGATCACCTCACCGACGGCGCTGCGGCTACCGGTGGATGCCCTGATCGCGTTGTGTCGGTCCAAGGGCGTGCCGGTGTTTGTCGATGGCGCTCACGCCGGGGGCATGCTGCCAGCGCCCGTGCCCAAGGGCGCCACCTGGTGGGCGACCAATCTGCACAAGTGGGCCATGGCCCCGCTGGGATGCGCGCTGCTTCACACCAGCCGAGCCTGGCGTGGCCGAACCCGGCCACTGGCACCAAGCCACGCCCACTTTGGTTCATACACCGATGCATTTGCCTGGCAGGGGACGCGTGATATCTCACCCTGGCTCACGGCCCCCGAGTCGATCGATTGGGTCCGCCGCAACGGTGGATGGGCCTCGCTGCGAAGGCATAATGCCCAATTGGCCTCCTGGGCCGGAGATCAACTGCGCATGGCTTGGGGCACTTGTCTATCAGCCCCTGAGTCGCTGCGGGAAGGCTTGAGTATGGTCACGGTGCGCCTCCCGGCAGATGCCCGAGCGTGGCGTGAGCCTCTGACGCTGCGAGATGCATTGGCCGATCAGTTTCAGGTTGAGGCGCCCATGTGGGCGACGCGCGGTCGCTGGTGGGTGCGGCTGAGCCTGCAGGCCTACTCACGCCCGGCGCATGTCCAGCGACTGCTGGATGGGTTGAACCACCTGATTGAGCAGGGGCCAGCGGACGACTGAGCCCGGTCAGGGCACTCGTACGATCAGCAGATCGACATGGGGCGCTCGTTGTCTGGCCGACTCGGCTTGCGCCCGGCTGTCAAAGGCGCCTACATGTACAAGCCAAAGGTCTCGCCCGTTTCGCGTTGTACGGTGCAGCCGGGCATCGCCGAGGGCGTGACCACGCGATTGTCTCTCGACGCTGCGGCGGTGCGAGTCGGCGCCATTCCTGCTGCGAAACGCGCCCGCCTGAAGCGTCCAGCCCCCGCTGGTGGGCGCCGCATCAGATCCACTCAGTCGGTGCTGCCACGACTCCATGCCCGGCACGTCACCCGCCGCGCGCAGGGCTGAAATGGCCGCCTGAGCTGCATTGCGCTGTTGGGCGGCATCGAGGCCCGGCCAAGCCGCTTCATAGTGCCGCAGCGCCCCACGCCAGTCGCCCTCTCGCCGATCCAGTTCGCCCAACATTGCCTCAGCCCTGGCACGCAGGGAGGGGTCTGTCGACGCTGCGACCTTGCCCAGCCACCTTCGGGCCGCCGGGTGCTGGGCATCTTGATGCATCGCCGACAGCCCTGCGACCCATGCTGCTTCGTCAGCTTCTCGGCCGCGGGATGCATCCGCTACCGCGCCGGCCATCTGTTGAGCGGTGGCGTACAGGCCACGGTCGTAGCGGTGAATTGCCTCATCCAGCGTCGGCCCTTGGGGGGCGCAACCTCCCATGAGAAGCAGGGCCGACAAGAGGTGCAAGCAGACGAGAGTGGGGCGCTCAAGCATCACGAGGAGCACAGTACACTGCCTCTGCTCGCCCATGCGTCTCGTGCGAACCATCATGCGGAACTGGATCCGCCACCCGTTTCAGGTGTCAGTCATCGACGATCGGAAACGCTGGCGGGGCATTGCGCTCTGGGTGGCGACCAGACACATCGCACGGGTCATTCGTGAGCACAGCGATCAACCGCGAATAGGCGTCATGCTGCCCACCTCGGGTGCGACCATGGCCACGTGCGCCGCAGGTTGGATGCTGGGCCGAACCGTAGTCCCACTCAACTATCTGCTGGCCCGAGAGGAACTCGAGTACGTCATTGAGCACGCCGGTCTGGATGCGGTCGTTACCGCAGGCCCCATGTTGGAGCGATTCGGCGAGATGCCCGAAGGGGTTCAGGCGATCAAACTCGAGGAACAAAAGTTCAAGGGCCTTCCGCCCATGATGCCCATCGCCAAGTGTGATGACGATCACGTGGCCGTGATCCTCTACACATCTGGAACGTCGGGCCGCCCCAAGGGCGTCATGCTGACAACGGCCAACCTCATGGCCAACGTGCAGCAGGTGTGTGACTGGGTCGAATTCACCCGCCGAGACTGCTTCGTGAGCGCTCTGCCGCAATTCCACAGTTTCGGCTTCACCGTGATGACCGTGCTTCCGGCCATGATCGGGTGCCGGGCGGTGTATTCGGCGAGGTTCAACGCGCCTCGGATTCTCGAACTGATGCGTACTCATCGACCGACCGCATTCATGGCGATTCCATCCATGTACGCGGCCCTGCTGCATGCCAAGAGCGCCACGCCTGATCACTTTTCATCGCTGCGGTTCATGGTCAGTGGCGGCGAGCCGCTTCCAGACGCGGTGTACGAGGGCTACAAGGCGCGTCTGGGCGTGACGCTGTGCGAGGGCTTCGGGCTCACCGAGACATCTCCCGTCACGCACTGGTGTCGGCCGCATGAAGAACGCCGCGGCAGCATCGGCAAACCACTGGGCGGTGTGGAACAGCGGATCGTGGACGAACAGGGCAATGATCTGCCCGCCGGAACAGACGGGGAACTGTTACTGCGAGGCCCCAACATCATGGCCGGGTACTACCGCGACGAAGAGGCCACCGCGGCGGCATTGAGTGAAGCGGGTTGGTTCCGTACAGGTGACATGGCTCGTCAGGATGAGGAG
Source organism: Phycisphaerales bacterium (assembly GCA_022446885.1). GTDB lineage: Bacteria > Planctomycetota > Phycisphaerae > Phycisphaerales > SM1A02 > JABAAC01. Next base: position 39,296 of record JAKVBU010000010.1, read on the forward strand.
GGGTACACATCGATCACTGGTCGCATCAAGGAGATGCTGATCATCGGTGGAGAGAACGTGTTCCCTCGGGAGATCGAAGAAGTGCTGGTGCGCCACCCATCGGTGGCGATGGCCGCGGTCATCGGTGTGCCCGATCCGTCTCGGGGCGAGGTGGCGCTTGGATTCGTGGAATGTGTGCCGGGCGAGACAGTGGAGCCCTCGGCCCTGCGAACCTTCTGCCGCGATGCGTTGGCCGGATACAAAGTGCCTCGCGAGATCCGAGTACTTGAGGAGCTCCCCAAGGGGGCCACGGGAAAGGTGCTGAGGCGGGCCCTCAGTGCTGACACAGGTAGTGCCGACCCAGAAATGGTGCAGGAGCAGGCCAAGTGAGCGCCCAGTTCTGATGTCCGATTCGATCCATCTCGTGCTGGCGCACAGCCCCGACCCAGATGACGCCTTCATGTGGTGGCCGCTGGTCGGACTGGAAGGCGCAGGCCCTTGTATCGACACCGGGCCATTTACCTTCACGCTGGTCACCGACGACATCGAGTCGCTCAATCAGGCTGCGTCGAAAGGGATGCACGACATCACGGCGATCAGCATGGCCCACTATCCAGCAGTCAGCGACACCTATGTACTGACAGCCTGCGGCGCCAGCGTTGGCGACGGGTACGGCCCCAAATTGGTCGCAGCCAACGCCATTGATGCCCCATCGCTCGCATCGCAACCGAGGCGAATCGCAGTGCCGGGGCTGCACACGACGGCGCTGGCCACCGCCAAGCTTTTGCTTGGTGACAAGCATGCGTGGCCTGTGCTGCCCTTTGAGATGATTCCAGAGGCCGTTGCCCAAGGCCAAGTTGATGCAGGTGTCGTAATCCATGAGGGGCAGCTCACATTTGAGTCGATGGGCCTTCACCTGATTGAGGATCTTGGGGCCTGGTGGATGCGCACCACCGGACTAGCCTTGCCGTTGGGGGGCAATGTGGTCAAGCGAGATATTGAACAGAGGGCGGGGGCTGGTTCGCTCGATCGTCTGGCGAGTATTTTGCGCACCAGTGTTGAGCACGCCATGGCCCACCGCGAGACTTCGCTGGAATTCGCCATGAGATTCGGTCGGGGCATCGATGAGAAAACAACAGACACATTCGTCGAGATGTATGTGAATCGCTGGACGCTCGACTTTGGCCCAACTGGTCATGAAGCCTTGCGTCGCTTTCTGGAAGCCGTGCACCGGTCTGGTGGGCGTGATCCGGGGCCGATCGACATCGTCGGCTCTGTAACGTGTGATGCTGGCGACGCGAAGGAGCCCGTGTGATGAGTCAGTTGCCTCCGGAAACCGCGATGGGCTCGAGTTTCTCCGTTCCGCTGGTGCGGCAGTTCAGCGTCTTCCTGGAGAATCGAGTCGGTCGCCTTGTCGATGTGCTCCGCTCATTTGATGACGCCATCGATGTGCAGGTGCATGGGCTGGCCGTACTGGAGGCATCCGACTTCGCCGTGGTCCGCTTCATCCCGGACAACGCTGATGCCACTCGCATCCTGCTGCGTGAGCGAGGCAGCGCCTTTTCTGAGATGGACCTCATCGTGTGTGAATTGGCACCCGACCGAGGCCTGTCGCGCTTGTGTCAATTCCTGTTGGGTGCTGAGTTGAACATCCAGTTCATGTACCCGCTGATGGGCGACAACGACGACTACGGTCCCCGCATGGCGATCTGCTGCGACGACAACGTGTTCGCGGGGGGGATTCTGCTGCGGAAGGGATTCCGCCTCATGGGCGCCGACGAACTGCGTTGAGGCTTGGGGCTACAGCGCAGGCAGGCCTCATGGAAGCACCGATCGCAGTTCAGCAAGCGACCCATCTTGTGTCAGCACCATTGCGGGGGGCAGATCACTGCCTTGGCGCACGATCCGAATCGACTCAAGCGTTTCGGTGCCGTCCATGTCTCGAATCACGTCGAGCCCACTGATGACCCGGCCAAAACTGCATCGCACGCCTCGCAAATGCGGCGCCGGAAAGTGCAGAATGTAGAAGTGACCCTTGGCGGAGTCTTCTCGGGCTGGATCCCGAAGGAGGCACAGTGACCCGGAGAAGTGGTCTCGGTCAGTGTCCGGGTCAAACTCACTTGGGAGTGTCCAGTTTGATTGGGCACCGACACGATCCGATGGACCGAAGATCGACCGAAAGCCCGAGTGCACGTTGGCGACCTTGCGGCCATCATGGAAACCACGCTGCGCCAACTCCAGAAATGCAGCGACGGAGTTGGGCGCCTGCTCGGGGAAGAGCTCGCACCAGACTTCCTGCCCGTCTATGACCAGCACGATGAGTGGGTTGGCTTCTTGGGTCGCATGGGCCAGTCGGCGGGCTTGTTCCCCAGGCCAGTGATGGTCGAGCTGTTTCCGGAGCGGACGCAGATACAGCAGGCGACGGTGCAGGCCCGGGCGGGAGTCCACGATCGAGGCGGGGTCGATCGCGTGCATCTCTTCTGAGGCATCGCTGAAATCGTGCTCGCCGTAGCAGGTGTCGGAGTACAGATAACGCCTGTCGGGGTTGTTTCGAAACGCGGTTGGGAGTCGCTCCATGAGTTGTCGGGCGCGGCCAAACTGATTGGCGCGGCGAGCGATCTGGGCCTGGAGAAGGATGACGTGTGGGTCTTGTGGGCCTTTGGCAACCAGCGACCTCAAATGCCTTTCGCGTCGCTGAGGATCGCCGCTGCCCATCGCCTGCAGCATGGCCGCGGGCCCTTGAAGTGAGTCATCAGACTGTTCAAGCAGCGCTTCAAACCGAGGATCGATGCCACTGGGTGCATGCTCGGCAAGTGCATTGAGTCGGTTCACATGCAGGACCACATCGCCGGGTCGTTCTTCAAGGCAGGCGTCAAGCACAGCAATGCCGCGGGCTGGATCGCGCTGCAGCCAGGCCGATGCCCACGACACAGCAACGCCGGTTTGTTCCGGGTCTGCTGCCCAGCCAGCGGCAAAGGCCTGATCTGCTGCCTCGTGCGCCCCCGCATCCCAGTGCAAGCGGCCCAGCGCCGCCCAGGCACTTGCGTGGTGTGGATTGTCAGACAGGAATCGCTCATGGGCCGCAATGAGATTGGTCAGCAGGGAGGCGATCTGGTCATCGGTGACTTCAGGTCGAGTGGCTATCTGCTGGGCCTTGCGAGTCATCTGTTGCAGCCGGGACCACTCCTGATCAGTGGCATGCAGGGCGGTCAAGGCGAGGGCGAGCGAGAGGAGCAGGTGCATCAGGTGGACTTCTCGCAGGGGTAGGCAGCCCAGGTCTTTTCCGTCTCCCAAACCCGTACCTGCTGAAGTTCGCCGCCAGCAGAAGCGATTGGGCCCTGCAGCAGGTCATGACACACGATCGTGATGTTCTCAACGGTGGACATGCGATGGGCAAACTCTGCGCAGTCCACATTGAGATTCCGATGGTCGAATCGGTTGATGATCGTCATGTCAACAATAGAGTCCATGATGTGACGATTGAACGGGCCGTCAATGAGCGCCACGACATCAATCTCGATCCAGTAGTTGTGCCCGTGACCACTTGGGCGACAACACTTGCCGAAGGTTGACTCGTTGGTTGCATCATCCAACTCAGGATTGTGGAGTCTGTGTGATGCGGCAAACTGCCAGCGATGGGAGAGCAGTACGTGTTGCATGGTCTTGGTGTGCATCTTTACACTGCACCGGGGATTCAGTTTCAGTTCAATGGACTCGATGCATGGCGCATCGGATGGTAGATCGTTGAGAAAGTCCGCAAGTACGGCCTGTGCATTCATGCCGTGGGGGGCCAGCGCTGCCGCCAGCCGTGGGGCAAGGTGCGCACGCACGAGTGTGTCGAGCCGGTAGATGTTCTCGACCATGCCGGTCGAAGACTGTGGTTCACCTCGGCACTCGACGGTGGCTTCGAAATAGGCCCCCAAGCCTTCGCAGGCGGGATTGGCTGAGTAGCCATTGGTGCTGGCAACAGGTACGCCGCCAGGGGCGACTTCAAAGCGGGTCGTTCTTTTGAGCGCGCAAGTTGCTGCCATGTCCGAAGATGGGGCTCCATGTCGGGTTGCAGGGGCATCCGGGCACATGCATGCACCCTACGGGCATTGTCGGCGAAATTCCGCCGGGCTGCGTTGACAGTCCATCCCTGAGGGGTAGTATTCGCTCGTCGCGGGGTCTTTCCCGCGGACCACTTTCTTTGCCCCCGGAAGGGCTCGGCAGTGAGCTACGCTCCTGCCGGGCCTTGTTTTTAGGACCTTCCCTGTTTGTGGTTCGTGCTTGCCAGTGCTCTGGTCTGACTTGGCTCCAGATCGCGCAGGTGCATGAAGTCATGCGATCAAGTGCGCTCGCTGGTGGCTCGAGGAAGTGTCTTGGATAGGCTGCAGTGCATGGCGATCAGTACACGCATCATGATGTTGTCGGCAATGACACTCTTGGGCGGGTGCGCTGCGTCCGCAACCAACTTCCCGCCAGGCCTGCATGTCTCATCGGGTGAAGTGCACGTTGATGGGCGGGTCTCCATGACTGAGGGTTGGCTCGAACAGGTGGCGTGCGTGCAGGGCACTCGCGATCACGAGGTGCTCATCACAACGCAGGTGCAGCCATCTCTTGTACATGCGGCGCTGCTGTTGGCAGGCGCACAGAGCGGTGCTCCGGGCGGCTGGACGTGGGCGTCTGATGCCCTGCACTTGACGCCGCCAAGCGGAGACGTGATCGATGTCCTTGTGTCGGTGGATGGCAGGAGCGCAGAGCCCGTCAGCGACTGGATCAAGGGTGAAGCGGGGGAGTCCTTTCCCGATACGCCATGGCTGTTTGCGGGATCAGCGTTCTTGCCTGGTCGCAACGGGGGAGAAACCTATGCGGCGGATCAATCGGGATCGCTTGTTGGACTGGTGACCTTCGGCGATGAGGTCGTGGCTTGGCGGGAGGTGCTTTCCGATCAGGTCGGTGTACAGCCTCCGCTATGGCAGGCTCACGGAGCTCATATGCCTCCGCCGGGCACGCCGGTCACCTTGGTTCTGCGACCTCGTCGTTGAGTCGCCGCAGCCCGCACAAGGCCAGCGCCAGTGCATCGGCTGCATCTGAGGGCTCGGGTGGGCTCGCCAATTCGAGTTGTGCTGCCACCGCCTGTTGAACCTGCGTCTTGTCCGCCCGCCCCGACCCGGTGACTGCCTTCTTGACCTCGGCTGGCGCCAGTTCAATCATCTTGCAGCCTGCGTTTGCGATGGCCAGCAGGATGACCCCACGGGCGTGCCCCATGAGCATTGCTGTGTGCCCGCGGATGCGATGGGCGAACACCGACTCCACAATGACCAATTCCGGCCTCAGGTCTGCGATCAGGGTTCGAAGCGGGCCGTCGAGCGCCGCCAGCCGCTGAGGCATGGGCGCTTTGGAGGGAATGCTCAGCACGCCCGCCTCGATCAGCACATCGCCACCAGGCGTGGCTTCGATGCAGCCGTAGCCTGTTCGCTGCAGGCCGGGATCTATGCCGAGCACTCGCACAGGGCGCGATGATACGTCCGCTCAACCAGGGGCGTTGCGGCGATCGACATCGATACGGCCGTCACGCAGTTTGACGACCCGTTGGACGCGCTCAGCGATGTCATCATCATGCGTCACCATGATGACTGTGCGGCCTTCACCGTGGAGCGCTTCGATCAGCTCCATGATCGCCTCGCCAGTGGCCGAGTCGAGATTGCCGGTCGGCTCGTCGGCAAGCAGAATGGATGGGTCGCCCACGAGGGCACGGGCGATGGCTGCCCGCTGTTGCTGGCCTCCAGAGAGTTGATTGGGGCGGTGGTCCATGCGGTCTGCCAGACCAACTCGCTCCAACTGGGTCGCGGCACGTTCGTGTCTGCTCGACCGGTGGACACCTCGGTAGAACAGGGGCACTTCGACGTTTTCCAGCACCGTTAACTCCGGAATGAGATTGAACGACTGGAAGACGAACCCGACTTCTCGGCCCCGCACCGTGCTCAGGGCCTCGTCGTCAAGTTGGGCAACATCTCGGCCTCGAAGCAGGAATCGCCCACTGGTGGGGCGGTCGAGGCAGCCGAGGATGTTCATGAGCGTGCTCTTGCCCGATCCACTGGGGCCCATGATGCACACATACTCACCGGAATCGATCCGCAAGCAGCAATCGTCGAGCGCCCGGACCATGAGACTGCCGTCGTCACGGCAGTAGTCGCGGCGAACTTCCTGAAGCTCGATTACGGCGGTGCGATCGTCGGGCATGTGAGGCATCGTAGGTCTACACTTGCCTGCATGTCTCGGGGCGCCGATCTCGTTCCCCGCACTCGCCGGGTGTTCGCAGACCAGTTGACACCTGTTCTGGGCTATCGCCGACTCGTGTCAGGAGATCAGCGGCTCGCGACGAGTTTCCTGCTGGAGTCGGTGGAGACCGGCGGTCGAGTGGGCCGCTGGAGCTTTGTCGGGGCCGCACCGGCCAGGGGCATCACTGCCAGGGGGCATACGGTCGAACATCTGGACGCTGCTGGCAGGGGCATGAGCCAGGTCCAGTGCGACGATCCGCTTGATGAGGTGAGGGCCGTGCTCAAGGGCGCCACAATTGCCCCGCCGCCGGGGCCCTTCTTCTGTGGTGGCTGGTGCGGGTGGATTGGCTACGACGCTGTCAGGTGGCTGGAGCCCGAGGCGGTGGGGTTCGCCGGGGCCCCCGTAGACGACCGGGGAATCGCCGACATGCATCTGGGGCTGTATCTGGATGTGCTGGTGTTTGATCACGTAGACAAGACACTCACGGCAGTGAGCTGGGCTGACCGACGGCAGTCCTCTCAAGCAGAGGCTGAAGCGGATGCTCGCATCGACGCCATGCTCGAGGCGGTCGAGAGCGATGCTGTGATGATGCCACCGGGGCGGCTCGACCTTGACCCCTCAGGTATGCCTGCCGATCCGGGCGAGTCGAACATGACCCGGCAGCAATTCGAGGCTGCAGTGGAACGCTGCAAGGACTGGATCCGAGACGGTGACATCTTCCAGGTCGTGCCGTCGCAGCGGTTTGAGCGTCACGGAGAGGTGGATCCCTTCGCCGTCTATCGAGCGTTGCGAGTCGTCAACCCCAGCCCATACATGCTCTACATGCAGGGGCCCGGGGCGATTCTCATTGCCTCCAGCCCTGAGATCCTCTGTCGGGTGGAAGGGCGAACACTCACCAGCCGGCCATTGGCTGGCACCAGGCGGCGGGGCGAGGATGACGGGCAGGACAAAGCGCTTGAGACCGACTTGCGCGGCGACGACAAGGAGCGCTCAGAGCACTCGATGCTCGTGGATTTGGCTCGAAATGACATCGGCACTGTCTGTTCGCCCGGCAGTGTGCAGGTAGAGCGTCTCATGGATGTGGAGCGATATCGGCACGTGATGCACCTCTCGTCCACCGTCACCGGCACGTTGAAGGAAGGTCACGACGCGTGGGATGCGCTGCGGCATTCACTGCCAGTGGGAACTGTCAGCGGTGCGCCCAAGATCCGTGCCATGCAGATCATCGATGAATTGGAGCCCACCCGCCGTGGGCCCTTTGGCGGCGGAATCGGCTGCATGTCACTGCACGGTGACATGGACATGGCTATTGCGCTGCGGACGATCGTGGTTCCGGCTGACAACCCAGGCCCGCCATGGACCTATCACCTGCAGGCGGGGGCAGGGATCGTGCTCGACTCGGTGCCGGCCAAGGAGTTCGAGGAGACCATCGCCAAGGCTGCATCGCTCTCAAAGGCGATCGATCTGGCGGCTGACGCCTTCGTTGAATCCACTGGCCCCGGTCAGGGTGCGCCCCGCTGAACTCGGATCATCTCCTCGATGTGGGTGCGTATGCCCTCATGTCCGCGGTTGAGCGCCACGCCAAGACCGCGAGCCACGCTTTCGACCTCAAACATGTTCGCCGGACGAGGCGCGGATGCGTGCGTCGTGGGTGTTTCGTCGCCAAGCAGGGTCCGGGCCATCTCGACCCAGTCGGACCATCGGGCGTAGCAGTCGGCCAGATGGTGGATTTGTACACCGGCGCCACGCCGCTGCGCCCCCTCCAGCATGCACGATGCGACGTCTTCAACGTGCACGAATTTTCCGCCGCCACGACGATCCCACTGGCGGCCCTCGAGCATCGCCTCGATCATGGGCCAGCCGATGGTGCGCTCCCGGCGAGGGTCCATGCCGTACACCGCTGCCGGCCGCAGCACTGAGACGTCAATTCCGTGGGTGGTGTGGAGTGCCCAGCAGTGCGACTCCAATGCGGCCTTGAGGGCTCCATAGCGATTGCCTGGTCGGGTTGGGTGCATGTGGTCAATATTGCCCTGCCACCTTTCGAGCATGTGGTGATGGACCGCCACTGAACTCACGAGCACAATGTGGCAGCCCTTGATCGCCGCCGCCTCAAGCAACTCCATGCCTGCATTCAGATTGACGTCCAGATGGCGATGGAGTTCCGGGGCCTTCACCGCCTCCCAGTCAACTGCGTTGTGGACAAGCACATCTGCGCCATCAAGCAGGGGTTCGAATGCCTCTCGATCGGCCATGGTGCCGATGACGTGGTCGAGCTCGAGGGCATCGATGGCATCCTTCCGACCTGGCCGCACGAGTCCGGTGACGTGGTGGCCTTGATCAGACATCTGCTGGGCGGCGGCCTGCCCGATGAACCCAGTTACACCCGTCAATGCGATGTTCATAGGCCCATGCTAATGGCACAGGTGGCTCTACAATCCGGGCTGTTGGGCATGTTGAACTGGATCAAAGGCCGAAAGAAAAAGGCGCTGTGCGTGGGCATCGGCGTTCCTTTGGTCGGTGTGCTGCTGATCGGTGCGGTCATCTGGCTGTGGCCGGGGGCGCTGCGGGGCACGATTGAATCAAGACTGGCAGCTGCCTTGGGCGGTCCTGTCAGCATCGGTGCAATGGAATGGGAGCAGGGCGACCTGCAGTTGTCCGATGTCTCGCTGCGGGCAGAGGGTCTGCAAGGGCCGGTGGCAGACATCCTCCACATCTCAAGCATGCGCATTGACATCGCCCCTGGTGCGGCATTCACCTCGGACTCGATGCTGGAGGCGATCTACATCGAGACTGCCCGCGTGCTGGTTGCTGGCGAGGAAGGGGCGGAAGAAGACCGTCTCAATCTGTCGTGGCTGTCGCCGCCCGCAGGTGGGTCGGGCGCCGGTGGTGGCGGGGGGGGCTCACAGCCGCCGTCGGTCCGAATCGATCGGCTCGACTTGGAAGTGGGCACCTTCGATGGCGTGTCATTTACACAGACGGGCAAAGCCGGCTTCAAGGTTGAGTTGCAGGGCGAGCCCGATGGGGGCCTGCGAGGAACGCTGCAGGAACTCGATGTGGCATCGCCCATGACGCTGCATGCCCACGGCGTGCCGGGCACAGCTTCAGTTGATCTGGAGGCTACGGGGGTGCGTCTTGATGATCGCACCAGGGGGCTCATCCCGTTTCCCCGGGCGCAGCAGGCGATACAGACGCTGGCGCTGCAGGGGGATGTGCCCATGTTCAAGCTGTCGCTGTCTCAGGCTCGGCTGGTCAGTGGGTTGCTGGTGCTCGACGACATGTCGCTGAGACTTGACCCCAATTGGTTTGATCTGCCAGGCGGGGCTGATTTCTGGGTTGCCTACGAGGCCGGGCACCTCAGGCCTGGGTCGGCGGCGCCTTTGATGCGGATCGATGGCGGTCGCATCGAGTTTGAGGATGACCGATTGACAGTGTCCACGCTGAGAGGATCTCTTGTCAGCAAGGACGGCTCCAGTACGGCAGTTCCCTGGGCTGTGGATCTGGACATCCACGCCCTCATGGACACGCTTGCTGGGGCGGATGATCTGGAACAGGCGATGCACGATGTCGCGTTCGAACTGCGCTTGTCGGCAGACCAGTTCCGTGTGGAGCAGGATGTGCCGGTGGTGCTGCCGGAACGGGCGGCGAGAATTCTCGAGTTGTTTGGCGTGCAGTCGGGGCTGGCGGGCATCCGGCTGGTTGCTTCGACCAGCGGGCCCGAAGACGCAGTAGACATTTCGGGATTGGTCAACATCACTGATGCCCGCGGTGCCTATGAGCAGTTTCCCTATCCCCTGACCGGTCTGAACGCCGAGATCGAGTTCGATCTCGATCAGGTACACGTGCGGCGCTTGCATGCCGACGGCCGACATGGCAGCACGTTGTCCATCAACGGGCAGGTTGAGACTGCTTCGGGCAATGACATCGATCTCGATATCGAAGCCAAGCGTGTCCCCATTGACGGAGTCTTCTTGAGTGCGCTTCCTGACGTCGCGGGCGACGCGCTGCGAGATGTACTCCCGCCCGACCGCGATCTGCCGCTGGATTCGGGAGCCGTCGGCCTTGCTTCGGGAAGCCGGGTGCAGGACATCGTCGATCTCGATTTGCATGTGCATCGGTCGGGCGGTGGGGAAGTGGAGATTTCCGGTCGCATCGACTTTGATCATCTTGAGGTGCAGTGGCAGGCGTTTCCTTGGCCGGTGCTGCTGGACCGTGGTTGGTTCGATTGGACGGACGGTGTGCTCACGCTGCATTCAACTGCAGGCCAAGGCGTGGGCTTGCGTACGCCCGATGGTGTCATTGGGCACATCGATGTGATGATTGACCTGCCTCCGCTGGGGGCCGACCCGGAGGAGGCTCCGTTCGAGGCTCAGGTCGCATTGAACGTTCGCCAACAGCCAATCACCGGAGCGTTACGCGAGGCGGTGCGAGAACTCACGTCGGAAGGTGGTGAACTGCTGCAGCGAACACAGTTGAGTGGTCTGCTCGATCTTGATGCCGACATACACCTGACAACTGCAGTGCCCTCCACCTTCAATGTTCGCATCGACCTCAGAAACGGCCTGGCCGACGCTGCCGGGCTGGAGATTGTCGATACGGTGACACTTGCCGATCTGTTGGGTGCAACCGACTGTCACGTGGACGGCACACTGCATGTCCAGCGGGACAGCATCCAGTTGGAGCACTTTCGCATTCAGGCTGATGATCGTCTGATCTTGCTCTCAGGCGCCGCCCCGGGGTCGGGCGTGATGCAGGTTGATGCCCGCGATCTGCATGCTGGTGAGTGGGTGGCTCGATTGCTGCCGCCTCAGAGCCGCACGCAGGGCATGGACATTGCTCACCGGTGGGAGCCTGAGGGCAGGTTCAGTTTCGTAGGGACGCTTGATGGCGACAACCGGATCCTGGGCGCAGTGACTGACGCTGCTGTGACACTGCATGGGTTTGAGCCGCCAATTTCTCTTCGGCAGTCGTCAGGGGCGGTCAGGCTCAATGGCCTCGATGTCAGTTTCGACGATGTCCTGATCGGGTCATCGACCCAAGGCCGATCGCTGGGAACGCTTGCTATCAACGGCAGCCGAAGTGACGGAGTAGGGGCGCTTCGAATTGTCGGGACGGATGTCGAACTCGCATCCGGGCTCGTGTTCGACCTGGTCCCTGAGTTTGCGGATCCACGGTTCCGTGAGCTCTGGGTATCGCTCGATTTGGCCGGCACGGTTGATCTTGAGACGAGGTTGACGCCCGACAGTTGGAGGTTGCTCCTGCGCCCGAAGACAATCGCAGCGACACGCAATGATCGTCGGTTCATGGTGAGTGTGCACAGTGGCGACATCGAGTTGAATGATGCCGGGCTCACGGCATCGGGCATTTCCTGTACCAGTAGCGATGGCGTCAAGGCCTTCTTTGATGGTCGGGCTCAGTGGGAGGGTGGCCTGTTTGAGGGACGATTCCAATTGGAGGGGTCTTTGCGAAGTGCATTGGTCGGCGCGATGGTCGGGCCTGAGGGCGTGGAGGTGCTCGATGCGATCTCGCTTTCGGATGGTGGTCGCAGCCGAGTCACACAAGGTCGGATCGACTTGCGTGATGTGGGGAACGCGCCCACCGGACTGGTCGATGCCGACATCAAAGTGACTGATGCTCGCCTCGAGGTCGGTGTTGAACTAGATCGAGTTGACGCTCGAGCTCGGCTGGAACTCGCCCTTCGTGGTGATGCCCCTCCGGCGTTGTCTCTGAGCCTGCATGAAGCCACTGCGATGTTTGGAACACTGTCGGTGGACCACCTGCGTGGGCAGGTGACGACGGACAGTGAGGGGGTTGCTCATCTGGAGTCGTTTGGGGGCGATTTTGCAGGTGGCCGCTTGTCGCTGGAGGGACAGGTGGAGCCGGAGGCAGGGGCCTGGTCGATCGTTGCAGCACTTGCGGGCGCTCGCCTTGAGGCGCTCTCGGCGGGGGCACAAGGCGAGGGCCATGTCGCTTCGGGCCGAATCGAGACCACGCTTCGATTGGCTGGTCGCACCGGCTCACCCGAGTCCAGGCGAGGCTCCGGTGCATTTCGGATTGTCGAGGGTGACTTGGGGCCGCTGCCCGTGGCGGTGGGGCTGCAGCAGTTGTTGCAACTCTCATCGCCCATCGTGGACACCATTGACTTCGCGCAGATCGACTATCACATCGACGGTGAGTCGCTCACGATGGACGACATCGTGCTTGAGTCTACCAGTGGGGGTATCGCTGCCTTCTCGATGCGCGGGTCGGGCAAGCTCGATTGGAAGACACTGGATGTGGACTTGAGACTGCGTCCTCGAGGCGGTTGGCTCGTGATCGGCGACATTCTGGGTGCTCTGCAGGATCAATTGTACGAGGTGAGTGTTACCGGCTCGCTGGTTGATCCTGAGATCGACATCGTGCCTCTGCCGGGCCTCACACGAAGCGATTAGAATCTGCGGTTCATGACAGCCCCCGACACACCACGCCCGGAAGCACTGCCTGTATCACTTCGCCGCCGCACCGAGGCATTCGTTTCGGAGTTGCTGCCTGAGGTAGATGTGCAGCAGCGTCGGCATGTGGAGGATCTTGTCCGTTCTGCCGTACGGCTGGCCCTGGATGGCGCCGACGAGGGCCAGATGCGTCTGGTCAGCCGAGCCGTGCGGGAAATGCGCCACGCTTGGGTTGTGTTCAATGCTTGGCGGGGGACGCGGAAGATCGCCATCTACGGCTCGGCTCGAACGCCGGAAGACCACCCGGACTACGAGGCGGCAAGGGCGTTCTCGCGGCTCATGGCAGGGCACGACTGGATGAGCATTACCGGGGCGGGCGACGGGATCATGAAGGCAGGGCATGAAGGGCCCAGTCGATCGCACGCGTTCGGCTTGCGCATCAGGCTGCCCTTTGAGACGGCGGCAAACACGGTGATTGAAGGCGATCCCAAGCTCGTCTCCTTTCGCTACTTCTTCACCCGCAAGTTGATGTTCATGGCCCACGCTGATGCCGTCGCCGTGTGCCCTGGGGGATTCGGCACGCAAGACGAGTTGTTCGAGTGCCTGACGCTTATCCAAACGGGCAAGAGTTCGATCGTGCCGGTGGTGCTGCTGGAGGGCGCGGGCGGGCATTACTGGGATGACTGGCTCAAGTGGATTCGTGAGCACCTCAACGACAATGGTTGGATCTCCTGTGAAGACCTCTCGCTGCTGCACATCGCTCGCACGCCCGAGGAAGCTCTGGAGCATGTGCTGAAGTTCTATCGGCGGTTCCACTCGGCTCGATACGTGGGGCCGCGTTATGTCATTCGGTTGAGCAGCCCGTTGGGAGACGCGGATCTAGAAGCGCTGCGCGAGACATACGGTGACCTGGTAGATGAGGGCACCATGCACACGTCGGGGCCACTGCCAGGAGAGACGGATCATCTCGATCTTCAGCGTCTCGTCTTCGTGCACACCAAGCGTGACTGGGGGCGCATGCGGCAATTGATCGACGCGATCAACGCGGTGCCTTGATGTCGCTGCGGTGTTCAGTTCGGGCGTTCGCTGCACTTGTCCTCAGTTTGGCTGGATGTCAGGGGCCAGCCCCTGTCACGCCCGAAGTGTTGCCCCCCGGCGTCTACACGGCTTCACCTATCGCGCCGGAGATTCACGGGGCGGGCGTCGAACTGATTCGCGTGCAGGTCGAGGCTGATGTGTCGCAGGTGCACGAGGCGCTCATCGCAGCCGGGGCCCAGCGAGACACCACTGCACAGGAGTGGCGTAGCGGCCTGGAGGCCCTCACCATTGACACGGCTGTGTTCGAGCCGCTGCTTCGATCGCTGCATCCCGTGGGTACGCCGGACGTGACCTGGATGGGCACACCAGTTCGGTGGGTGCGGGTTGGTGGCGACTCGGCCTGCACGATAAGCGCTCGCGGGTGGCCGCTGAGCATGGAGTCTTCAGCAGTGGGGGTGGTGGATGTGCGCGTCGAGACGAGCGAGCCCTTGCGACGCGAGCGGCTCGTGTTGCCCGGTCAGATGTTGGTGTTGGTGCCAGGCGGCACCCAGTACCCGCTTTCTACCGGTGGGCAGGTGACGTCTTCTCCCATCACCTCCTTGTTGACCCGAGGGGGAACGACGGTGATCGCCTTCAGGCCTCGATTCGGCCCGGTCTCGCCCGGATAGGCGGGCAAGGCGTGTAGGTCCGCCTCGGTCCAGGCGTTTTCAGGGGCCTTGGGCAATCTCTCCGTTCACAGGGGTGTTGGGCTGTTTGCAGGGGAGGGAGGATGCGCCTCATGAAGCGATCTTGTCGAGAGATGGGCCAAGTGATGATTGCAGTGGCCGGGGCGCTGGTCTGGGTAAGGCTGGTCTCGGTGGGGCTGGCCGCAGGCGTATCAGGCGACGAACCCGCTGGTTTCTCAGCACGATCCGTCTTGTTCGGATCCAGCCCGTGGCGTCACGACCATGCCCTCCTCGATGCTCGATCAAACACTGGGGCGATGGCCTGAGCATGATGAGGCTGCCCAGCAGGCGTAGGCCTGTGATTGCCACTGCGAGCCATCTGGAGACGTACGTCTGCTTGTGCCAACAGGCACTGTGAGTTGCACCGTGTTGGAGAGGGCTTTGATCACCTGGTGATGGCTGCGTGGTCGCCGCTGTGATGCACGGCGTCACGATTGGGGCCTTCTCGGCTAGAATCCCCCGATGCGCTTGCGTCAGGACATGGATGATCCAGCGACTCAGTTCGGGGGGGACGACCCCTCCGAGCGGGGCGGGCGGCGTCGTTCGCGTCGAATCCGCCTTCGAAAACTTGGGCCTACCGGCGTCTGGCCGACGCTGTTCACGCTGGGAAATCTGGTTGCGGGCTTTACGGCGATTCATTTTGCGGCCAAGCCAGTCATTGCCGGAGAGGCTGTGGCCGGTCCGTGGGGCTGGACGTCATTGACAGTCGCATCGGTGCTGGTGCTGCTTGGTGCGTTCTTCGACTGTATTGACGGGTCGGTGGCCCGTTTGACGGACGGCGTTACTGAAATGGGCGGGCAACTGGACTCGCTCGCGGATCTGGTCACGTTTGGGGTGGCCCCGGCCTTCATCACGCTGCATGTGGCCAGCCAGTACATCGGGGTCGAGGGCATCAGTTCGATCGTCAATCCAGACACGGCGACCACGCTGGGCAAGATCAGCTGGGCCATCGCCGCCATCTTTGTCTGCTGCGCCGCCCTGCGGCTGGCGAGGTTCAATGTCGAGACGGCCAGCGGGCGATTGGGTGACACGCTCTCCTTCCGGGGCTTGCCCACACCGGGCGCTGCTGGGGCTGTAGTGGGCCTGGTGCTGATGCACGAACATCTCGCCGTTGTGGCCGGCAACAATCCTGAGGGCGCGATGTCGATCGTGGTGGGTCTCATCGCCATTGCATTGCCATTTGTTGCACTGCTCGCGGCGATCATGATGGTGTCCACGGTGCCGTACCGCCATCTGGCCAACCGATACCTGCGGGTGTCTCGATCATTCGGCTATCTCGTTCGGGTCGCGGTGCTGCTGTGCCTTGCGGTGCTGTGGTTGCAGGAGACAATTGCAGCCGTCTTCCTGCTCTATCTGTGCAGTGGTCCTGTTGATGTGCTGCTCAATCGCGGGCGAGTCGGCCGCGAGCAGGATGTTGCGGCATGATTCGAACACGATTTGCACCCAGCCCGACTGGAGACTTGCATGTCGGCGGGGCACGTAGCGCGCTCTTTTGCTGGGCCTTTGCGCGGCACGAGGCAGGGCGATTTCTGCTGCGCATTGAGGACACAGATCAGAAGCGATCCTCTGCCGCTGCGGGGCTGGGCTTTCTCGAAGCCCTCGACTGGCTCGGTATTGACTGGGATGAGGGGCCCGAGCACGGCACAAGTGGCGGCGGCAATACCGGGCCGTACTTCCAATCGCAGCGATTGGAGATCTATCAGGCGCAGATGCAGCGTCTGATCGATGCGGGTGTCGCATACAGAGCCTTCGAGACGCCTGAAGAACTTGCCCAGGCCCGGGCCGGGGCCCGCCAGCGCAAGGAGGCCTACCGCTACGACCGCGCTGCGCTCTCGCTCGATGCCGACACAGTGCAGCAATATCTCGACGAGGGGCGGCCGCACGTCATTCGATTCAAGGTGCCTGATGAGCCGGTGGTGGTGGTTGATGCCGTGCTTGGAGAAGTTCGGATTGAGGCGGGGGAGTTGGAAGACTTCGTTATTCGCAAGGCTGACGGCTTCCCCACATATCACTTCGCCGTTGTCGTGGATGATCAGTCGATGGGTGTGACGCATGTGCTGCGTGGTCAGGAACATCTGGCCAACACGCCCAAGCACGTGCTGCTGCAACAGGCACTGGGGTACGACACGCCTGTCTATGCCCACGTGTCCCTGATCTTCAATCCAGATGGCTCAAAGATGTCCAAGCGCGACAAGGACAAGGCGCTGCGGGCTGCGGTGCGTGAGCGCGGTCTGGATGCGCCACCTGCAGGTTGCGGCATCGACACAGATGCGTGGAGCAGTTGGCTGTCGGACAAGACCACCCAATTGGGCCATGAGCAGGCCGAGGCGCTCGCGGGCGTGCTCGATATTGAGTTGCCCGAGATCAACGTGTCGGACTTTCGGCGGGCGGGCTATCTCCCCGAGGTACTGCTGAACTATCTGGCGCTTCTTGGTTGGTCGCCAGGAGACGATCGTGAACAGTTCGACAAGGCATTCCTTGTAGAGCACTTCTCGCTGGATCGAATCGTCAAGAGCCCGGCCAAGTTCGATCGGGCGAAACTCAAGGCGTTCAATCTCGATGCAATTCAAGCCATGGATGCGGATGCGTTCACGACGCGGCTGCGGGCATTTGCCCAGCAATTCGAGGGCGCCTTCCTCGAGGCCATGACGCCCGAGCAGTTTGAGACCTTTGCAGGGGCGAATCACGAGCGGTGCAAGACGCTTACGGATCCATTTGATCAGGGGCGGTTCTTTGTCATGGCTGACGATGAGATCACTTGGCCTGATGTCAAAGGGCTCCGCAAGGCCCTGTGCAAAGGGGATCCCACCGGCTACGAACGCCTGGAGGCGATTCGCCCGATGCTGGAAGGCCTGAGCGACTGGAGTGCTGCCTCTCTGGAGTCGGCGATTGGTGACTGGGCCAAGTCCAACTGCGAGGGCAATCTCGGCCGCATTGCCCAGCCGCTGCGCGTCGCCGTCAGTGGTGGCACCGTCAGCCCGCCGATCTTCGACACGCTGGAGATTCTGGGGCAGGCGGCCGTCCTGCGTCGGATCGAGCGTTGCCTGGCCCACCAATTGAACACCGCCACCTCCTGAGGATGATCGCCCATGCCCGCCTTTGAAGCACTGCTTGATGGTCTGGTTGATTACGCCGGCCTGTATCCCCCCGCCTCGCTGGACATGCCTGCGATGGTCGAACAGTACGCCATGGCGCTTGCTTCGGAGGAGGCCTGGATGGTGGGCCGGGTCATCGTGCCGGTGTCTGGCCTTGATGACTTCGAGGATGCCGCAATAGGTGCATTGCCCGGTCATGAAGATGACGACCCCTGGGTGATCAGCGCTTTGGTGAATGCCGATCAACTCGAGGCCGATCTGGATCGAGTGCTTCGATTCAATGAAGTTCATGCTGAACCGGGCAATGGGCTTGCGCTGATCGACGCTGTTGAGGTGAAGGCCTCTGATGCCGCCGGCATCGAGTCGATTGCGGCGGCGCTGCCCGAGGGCCTCTTCGCTTTCGTCGAGATCCCTGTCGATCGGGATCCACGAGGGTTGTTGGCTCAACTTGCCGGAGATGAGTTGGCGGCCAAGGTGCGCACCGGGGGGATCGAGCCGCATCTGTATCCCGACGTGGCCGACGTGGCGGCCTTCATCGTGCATGCTGCTGCGGCCGAGGTGCCATTCAAGGCCACGGCAGGGATGCATCATCCGCTGCCTAACGACAACCCAGCCGTGCCAGCTCGGCAGTTGGGGTTCGTGAACGTCTTTCTAGCGGCTGCACTCGCGCAGCATGAGGGTCTTGATGCTGCCGCCGTGGCGCAGGTGCTCGAACTCGACGACCCGGGCAAGATTGGCTTTGACGGGGCAGAGGCTCGTATCGGCGACCATGTCATCGATGCGGCGTGTATCGAAGAATCAAGACTGACCTTCTGCACCAGTTTCGGCTCGTGCAGCATTGACGAACCGCGTGACGATCTCGCCGCGCTTGGCTGGCTCGAGGCCCAAGGCCTGCTGGAGTAGCACAATGTCTGATCACGTGGCCCGCAGTTGGGTTGAATCCGCCAATGATCCAGCCAGTGATTTCCCGCTGGCCAATCTTCCCTGGGGTGTCTTTGCCGGGGCTGATGGCCTTGGTCGCATCGGCGTGGCCATCGGTGATCGAGTGCTGGATGTACGACGAGCCATCGAGCAAGAGGCGTTGCAGGTGTCACCTGCGACGGCATGTGCCCTGAGCGCCAGCACGCTCAACGCCCTGATGGGGGCGGGGCAGCCTGCGTGGCGTGAGGCCCGACGGGCGGTGCGTGATCTGCTGGCCGATGGTGCACCCGTTCGCAGCGAGTTGCTGCATGAACAGTCGCTTGTCGAGATGTTGCTGCCGGCAACCATCGGTGACTACACCGACTTTTATGCCGCTCGCTGCCATGCAACAAACGTGGGTCGCATGTTCCGCCCTGATGGCGATCCGCTGCTTCCCAATTACCTACATCTTCCCGTGGGGTATCACGGGCGTGCCAGCAGTGTTGTGGTTTCCGGAACCGACATCATTCGGCCCCATGGGCAGCTCAAACCCGATGACGGGCCGCCCGTGTTCGGCCCGTGTCGACTGCTGGATCACGAATTGGAATTCGGAGCCTTCGTGGGCACCGGAAATGACATGGGGGCACGCGTCTCGATGTCCGAGGCGATGGATCGGCTGTTTGGCATCGTGATTCTCAATGATTGGTCGGCTCGCGACGTGCAGAAGTGGGAGTACCAGCCGCTTGGCCCGTTCAACGCCAAGAACTTCGCCACGAGCATCTCGCCTTGGGTCGTGACCATTGATGCGCTGAAGCCCTATCGCCGCAGCGGCCCGGCCCGAGAGGACGGTGATCCGGCAGTGCTGGAGTACCTGCAGCCGGTCACGGAGGACGTGCTCGATGTGCGGTGCGCCGTGACGCTGGCATCGGCCGACATGCGTGCATCGGGCACGGCTCCGATGCGAATCTCAGAGGGTTCACTGGCGGATCTAACGTGGACCTTCAGCCAGATGCTCGTCCATCACACCAGCACGGGCTGCCCGATGCGCCCGGGTGATCTGATGGGGTCGGGCACGATCAGTGGCCCGGACAAGTCGGCTCGTGGGTGTCTGCTTGAATTGACTTGGCGGGGCACTGAGCCCATCGACTTGCCAGATGGAACGCAGCGGCGATTCCTGCTCGATGGCGATGAGCTCACCATTCACGCTTGGTGCGAGCGTGAGGATGCACCTCGCATCGGGCTTGGGTCTTGCACCGGCGTCATTCAGGCCGCCAAGTAGGGGCCGTCAACGAGAGGCTGGCTGACTGTGGGCATCACGGGGTGTCGTCGCAGGCGCCCCAGTTGGACAGTGGCACCAGCAGATCGTCGATGTTGACAACACCGTTTCCATCGAAGTCTCCGGTGCACGAGCTGCACACGCCCCACTGACTGAGCACGATCAGCAGATCGTCGATGTTGACCACGTCATTGCCGTCCATATCACCGACGCAGGGTTCCGCCGAAGCGGGTATCGAGGCATTGGGTGTTCGTGACAACTGGGTGGACGTTCCTCGCAGGGCGTCAGCGCCGTTGATCGATACGACATCTTCGAGCCCGTCGCCATCGAGATCGCCGGCGCCCAGGAGCAGGGGATTGGCGCCCAAATCGACGCTGATGCCTTCGGCGAGAAGCAGTTGCTCAAAATCCGTCAGGTTGGAGTCGTTTCGAAGCAGCATGCCCGAGAACTCGCCGTCTTCGGATGCGCCCAGCATCAGGATGTCGTTATCGCCGTCCTGATCAAAATCAACCATCAGCGGAGCAGCTGCGGCATCGGCTGCGTCCAGCAGCACGGCCGGCGCAAGTTGGCTTTCGTCATCGACCAGCAAGATCGAGACGGTGCCGTCAGGGCCCGTGAAGACGAGATCAGTCATGCCGTCAGCATTGAGGTCTCGGGTCGAGAGGCCGTTGGGAATCGTGCCCACAGGCGTCTCGCTTGCGACAGCCCAGCCGCCACCACCCGTGCGCATCAGCATGCCGCCACCACCCTGGGTCGTTCCAAATGCCACGCCGAACCAGTCCTTCTGATCTTCATTCTTGGATGGATCGATCACTATTGGAGGGTTGGTCAGGGGAATGGTCAGGCTGTCACGGTCACCTCGCAGCGAGAGATTCCAGAGGATCGTGATGGTCGAGTCTTCCAGATCGCCAACGAAGATCTCTGCAGATCCATCTTCATCCGAATCGAGCATCGTCAGGCAACTCGGGCTCGAGCCCGTGGCATGGCTGATAGCTGCGCCAAACGTGCCGTCACCGATGCCTGACAGCACGCTGATGCCACCGGCGAAGGCATCCGCAGTGGCCAGATCCACATCGCCATCGCCATCGATATCACCGGCGGCGATAGCAACTGGCCCATCGCCAACTGTGATCTGCTGGGCAGAAGAGAACCCACCGGCGCCATCATTGAGCAGTACAAGCACCGATCCGGACCCGGTGTCCGGCAGCGTGAGCGCCACATCGGCCAAGGCGTCTCCGTCAAAGTCTTCAACCACAATGGCATTGGGTTCGCCGTCCAGATCAATGCTGTCGGGATCGCCGAAACCAAGGATGTTCTCAAACTCGTCCACTTGGACAGAGATGACGCTTCCATCGCCGCGGGCCTGCCCGGGATACACAAGTTTGGCGAATCGATCTTCGCCCAGAATCGGCATGAAGGCGACGTCGAAGCGGCCCCCGATGTCGTGTGCCTGAAGGCACAGGAACTCATCGCCGCTTTGGGGTGACCAGCCGTCCTGCGCGACCACTCGAAGCCCGCCGCTGAGCAAGGCGATTCCCTCCACCCTGAGCATGTCCTGTCCGGTCGGAGCAGCATCGATTCGAATCAAGCCGGCGGTTGACCCCATGCCGAACACGTCCGCGACCTGCTCAAACTGGCCTTGAATGACCAGTTCTCCCGACAACCGCGTGTCCGCATCGCCAGGATCAATCGTACCGAAGTTGTAGACATCAGACTCAATGGTTCCGCTGCCGCTCAGTTGAGCGTCCTGGAAGAGTGCAGTGCCCAGCACACCTACATCCAGTGTGGCGCCTGCTCCGATTTCGACTGTGCCGTTGTCAACCAGCATGAAGAAGGGCACCGACAGCCTGGAACCACTGCCTGAAACAAGAACGGAGCCCGAGCCAATGGCGGAATCGCCCACGACGAGATCTCGGGCAATGCAGGTGCCGCCACCAACGACGCTCAACTGTCCGGTGCCACCGAGGCCGACGGTGAGACCACGCTGGAATGTGGCCAGCGCCTGCTCCCCGATCGTGAGCGAGCCGGCTGTGCCGATCCCTTCGCCCAACATGCCTGCCTGCGCATCCAAAGTGCCATTTGTGAACACGAATGCGGCGTTGTCATCGTCGTCACGTCCAATGATCAGTGACTCGGTGACGTCAGAATTGAGTTCAAGCGCGTGCCCATCGGCATCGAGGCTGAGTTCGCCAGTTCGATGTTCCAGTCGCAGGCCAAAGCCGTCCGTGTCCATCGTCACATCAACCTCACCATCGTGTTCGAAGATGATGGTGCTGGCTGGTCCTGGAATGGCCGGGAACCAGTTGAAGATGTCGCCCCACAGGCCGTCACTGCCGACCCAGAAGCGATCACCAGGGCAGGTCGGGCAGGCCGGCACTTCCAGTGGACCGATGTCAACGATGTAGGGGTAGCCAGGGGCGGCTGTACCCATATCCGGAACGGTCTCAACATCGACGAAGCGGTAGTTCATCGCCAAATCAAGTGATAACAACTCGAAAAGATCTCCATCTCCATCAAGATCATTTCCGTCGATGAGAACGTACTCGTTGTTACCTCGATCAATACATGGTGAGCCCTCACCAAGGCGATAGTCTTCGTCGCCGGTGCCTGCAATGCCATCTGCGCCGAAGGGGTTCATGAGTATCGGATCAGCGTCTAAACAATCCACGACCGGGAAGTAACCGAGCGGTCCTGCAGTTCCGTTCTTCATGCCATCGATCAGGCAACTCTGAATCTCACCTGGATACCAGTTGCCCGAGCCGGAGCGGCAAACTGAGTTGCCCCAAGCGCCGGCGACTTCGTCGTCGCGACCATCATTGCCCCAGATGATGCAATTGAACAGAGTGCCATTATTGCCCAATTCCACCCCGCCACAGCCGATCTCCCCAGGGGGGTCGCCCACCTGATCCTGTGTGTAATTACCAAACACGAGGCAGTTCGACGCAATCGCCCATCGGTCTGCCCAGTCGCCGTCCCCGGAAGTAAGTCTGAACCCCGCACCGGATCCTGCTGAATTTCCCGCAAACACACAATTGTTCAGGCGGACTTTCCCATGAAAGTGATGTGCCGGAGACGCCGTTCCGCCACCGTAGCGAACGTGGTTGTCGAGAAATCGGCAATTCGAAATCTGGGTGCCCAGCCGCCATTCGTAGTTTTCATCGGTGCCGCCATCTTGTCCGTTGACGTAGATCGCCGGGCTTGCGATCTTGTGATCCGGCCTTCCGTTCCGTGCCAGCGTGCAATCGTGCATGAAGCTCGGCGTGCCAGGATTGCCTTTGAAGTACACGATCCAGCCTTCAGCCCAATTGTCAACGATGTCAACACGCTCGAAGGTCACCGGCAGATAATCGGTCGCGACGATTCCGCCGCGGCTTTCGTTGCCAGGATAGTCAGCGAAATTGTCCTCAATGACACAATCGGTCACGGTGAGGCGATGCTCGATCCAAGCGTCGTTGGTATGTGACTTGATGGCCACGCCATCTGCTCTGCGCCAACACGTGGAACCATCGGAGTCGTTGTGGCCACCCCGGATCGTGAGTCCATCGAGCACGATCGGCCCCACAACAGCGAGATCGTCCGGGTCGTGGTTGTCGCACGTACCCCAACCTTCCAAGCTCAGAAGGAACAGTACATACGCGTTGTCCTGTCGATTCTGCCAGTTGGGCAGGTCATTGCCCTCGAGGTCGCCGCTGATGATGGTTGGGTTCGCGACAATATCACGCTCGTCGCGTTGTATCTCCCAGCCACCGAATCCGCCGTAGACCTCGACATTGCCACGTGGCACCAGTACGACAGCGCGAGGGTTGTCGCCGTCTTCCCCGAAGGACGGGTCCTCGTCCATACGATAAGACGGGAGGTACGTGCCACCACGCAGCCAGATTTCGTCGATGGAATCGCCGTTGTCACGAGCAGCATCGAAGGCGTCCTGCAACACGTTGAATGCTGCGGCCCATGTGGTGCCGTCACCACCATCAGGCGCGGAGGCATCAACCCGGAAGATGTCAGCCTGTGTTGATGTCGCGGTAAGACCGATCAGTAGGAAGCCACAAAGTCGCCTTTGTTTGAACATGTTCATCCCCACTAGTCGTGTTCCTGATCAGTTTCGTGCCCGGCGTCTCCCCACGATCATCAGACAACTGAGCAGTGGCAGCGTGGCTGGTCCCGGCACGGTTGTCAGATCAATGGTCCATCCCAGATGATGTGTCACATTAGGATTGGCGAGGAAGGTGCCCCAGTAATACCCTTGGTGATTCATGGCGAGACTCGTGCCATCGGTCATCGCCAATCGAGAGGGATCGGATGGGTCGGTCCACCAACTGGATCCCCATTCCTGAGCATCGCCACCAAAATTATAAAAATCAGTGATGTAGCCAGTGGGTGTTTCGTGATGATCGAAATTGAAACTCGCATCGGTGATGAAGCCGGATGTCGCAGTCAGGATGTCAAACGTATAGCCACTGAATTCGCAAGGCAAGGAGGCCAGCCACATCCCGTCATACAGGTGATTGGTGTAGTAGATGCCCCAACTGATGGAGTCTTCACCAATGTCGATGTAACCGTTTAACACAGCGCTCACTTGATCATCATCGGGATCGTCGGCATCCCCGTAATCCCACACGGTTTGGCTGTAGGTGTACTCCACACCTTCACCAGCAACAAACTCGCCGATATCTTCGTTCTGCCCGTCCGGCCACCAAGGATTCGCGGTCATGTACTTTGTGACCGACACCGTATGTCCGTACAGACTGGCCTCTGCCACTGTGGTGGCGAGTGCGGTGATTCCTGCGGCGATACACATTCCGCGAACGCGGCTTAGTGGCGCACGGTGAACACGCGGTCTGATCATCAGGAGTTTCCTTCTCTTCTCTTCCGAGATCACCTGACATGACCTCCCCTGCATTTCTAAGGCATCTGGAGGGTTGGTTCCAGAAAAATAGCCCAAATCAAGGATCAGACGTGTTGAGGTCTGCTTTCTGGCCTGTCAGGCCGTTTGCGCCAGTTCGTCGGAGATGGGGGATAAATCCCCGGGGGCTGGAAGCAAGCGTGCGCAGTGATCAGCCTCCACACGCACCCCAACTCGCAATGACAGCCAGCAGGTCGTCTGTGCCGAATGGACTGCCCATTGAGCGCTGATTTGGCCCAGGGGATCTTTCTTCAGTCCATGGTGTTTCCCTAGGAAGAGCGGGCAGCCTGTATCGAGGCCGCTACAGATGACCCGCTGCTGCCTGAAGTTGCGCAGGGGCTGATCGATGCTGTCTCGCCTGAAGCCCAGAATGCTGATAAGGACATGCCCGATCTGCCTGAACTTGCAGGCGATGAGGCCGGCGAAGCGCTGCGGCTGCGCGGGGCACGACCTGAGACAATTGGCCCCTGGCTGTTGCTTCGTCCCTTGGCGGCGTCGCGTCGATCACTGGTCTACGTGGATCAGCATGAGACCAATCAGTCGTTGTGTGCCCTCAAGATTCTCCCGCCGGGTGAAGAGGCTACGCAGGCGCGGTGGAGCGATGAAGTCGAAGCACTCAAGGCCCTAGAGCACACGCCAGAGCGTTGATCACCACGTGTTGGCGGAGTCAGATTCGCCCTTGGGCGCTTGAGGTGTCCAATGGGCCCAAGACTGCGGGTATTCGGAGTCGTCGCAGGCCAGCGCAGCTTGTGTTGGGTGCAGAGGGCGGAAGGTGTCGCACATCACAGCGAGTTCGTCGGTCCAGGTGGCGCCGATGCTCTTTTCCACAGTGCCGGGATGTGGGCCGTGGGGGATGCCCTGCGGGTGCAGTGAGACCGAGGCCACATCGATGCCGCGGCGAGCCTTGTAATTGCCTTCCACGTAGTACAGCACTTCATCGGAGTCGAGATTGCTGTGGTTGTACGGCACGACGATGGCCTCTGGGTGGAAGTCGAGCACGCGGGGACAGAAGGAGCAGATGACGAAGTTGTGCCCTTCGAACGTCTGGTGCGTTGGTGGTGGCATGTGGTGCTTGCCCACGATCGGCGAGAAATCGTCGATGTTGAAGCAGTAGGGGTAGTAGCACCCGTCCCATCCCACGACGTCGAGTGGGTGGTAGTCATAGGTGTAGGCATGCACACTGTCACGTGCCTTGATCCGGACTTCGAATTGCCCAACTTCGTCATATGTGAGCGGAAGCTGGGGCAGGCGAAGATCGCGCTCGCAATAGGGGGCGTGTTCGAGAAATTGGGCCGTCTTCTTCGAGAGATAGCGAGGCGGTGGAAGAATGTGGCTCGTGTTGCAGGTTTCGAAACAGATGAAACGGTTGGCCGGCCCCTCAGGTGGGGCGTCATTGAACTCCATGCGGTAGATGACGCCTTTGGGAATGATGATGTAGTCCTTGGGGCCGAACGTGAGCGTGCCCATGCTCGTGAACAGCGTTCCTGATCCGAAGTGAATGAACAGGCACTCGTCTCCCTGTCCGTTCTTGAAGTGGTAGTCCATGGGCTCGGCGGGCACGCAGAGACTCATCTCCACATCGGCGTTGCCAAGGAGCACCACTCGCCCGGTGATGGGGTCGCCTGCGGGAGTCTGACCGAGCGTCTTGAGGTGGCGCATACGCATGACGTCTGTTTCGACGTATGCAGGCTTGGTGCCATACAGCTTGGTCCAGCCGGCCACCTGTGTTGGCGGGTGAATGTGGTAGATGGTGCTGGTGGGCCCGACGAACCCCTCGGTGCCGAACACCTCTTCGCTGTAGAGGGCGCCGTCAGGCCGCCGGAACTGGATGTGCCGCTTGGGTGGAATTTCGCCCAGAGAGGTGTAATAAGCCATGGGGGCAATCTAGCAGGGATGAGGCCCGGCTTACCCGAGGCATGCATCACCCATGTCTCGGTCAACAGGATGACGCACCGTGGCGCCGGAAGGCCGCATCATCATGTCTGTTGGGGAAACACTTCTGTTCGGGCCTGTTGACCAGGCTCTGCACTCAGCGGTGTCTGCAACGGATGGACAGGGAAGGCTTCAGAGATTGCCGCGTCGATCCTGTTCGAGTTCAAGAGCTTCAAAGAGTGCCTTGAAATTGCCCTTGCCGAAACTCTGTGAGCCGCGGCGACAGATGATCTCGAAGAAGAGCGTCGGGCGATCTTGCAGCGGCATGGTGAAGAGCTGCAGGAGATAGCCTTCGTCGTCGGCATCCACCAGAATGCCCAGTTCGGCGATGCGGTCGTAGTCTTCCTTCACCGCCTCCAGCCCGTGATCGGTCAGGGTCTTCTCAACCCGGTCCCAGACGGTCTCGTAGTACGCATCGGGAATGCGAAGGAAGTCCACGCCTCGGCGCCGCAGTTCGGCCACCGACTGCAGGGCGTCGTTGCTGCGCAGCGCCAGGTGCTGCACGCCCGGGGTCATGTCGTGCCACTCCAGATATTCCTGGATCTGGCTCTTCTTGAGGCCTTCAGCAGGCTCGTTGATGGGCATCTTGATGAGGTTGTTGCCTGAGGCCATCACCTTGGACATGAGGGCCGAGTGCTCGGTGGAGATGTCCGCATCATCAAAGTGCTTGAACATGGCGAAGCCCATGACGTCTTCGTACCACTGCACCCACTCGTTCATCTTGCCCTCATCGACGTTGCCGACGCAGTGATCCACAAACATCAGGCCACAGGGATTGGCGGCGTTGTAGTCGTTCAAGGCCAGATGGTCGAGTGTCCGGTAGCCGGGCTCAAAGAGGCTGCCTTGCTTGACCCGATCGATGGCGTAGGCGCCCGTGCGACTGACGAAGGAATGCACGGCCCGCCCATAGGCCTTGATGCCAGCCGTCGTGACGCTGCCGTGTTCGTCGGAGATGGTCATCGGTTCGTAGGCGCTCTGCCCGCCGTTTGCGATGGCCTGCTTCCAAGCGGCTTCTGCATCCTCCACCGTGAAGGCGACATCCTTGACCCCGTCCCCAAAGCACCTGAGCTCCTCAGCAGCGGGGTCATTCTTGTCCAGCGGGGTTTCCAGAATGAAGCGGATGTTGCCTTGGGTGAGCAGGTAGCGGGCTCGATCGCGGCTGCCGCTGGTGAGGTCGGCCACTTGGTGAATTCGAAAGCCGAACGTCATCGCGTAGAAGAACGCTGCCTGTTTGGCATTGCCAACGAAGAACCTCACGTGATCGACATCGATCAACGACAGGGGGTCGGTGGTGGTTTCGGTGGCGTTCAGGGGCAAGGTGCTCATGGTCGATGGCTCCGGGGGCAAGCCCCCATTCTACCCGGAGATCGTCCAAATCAAGCCGCTCAAGCCGTCAGTAGGTCAGGACAGAGTGCACGTGAAGTGGGTCAAGGCGAGCTCGCCCATCGAGATCGACCAGCTCAATGAGCACGCTGAATCCTGCGATCTGAGCCCCTGTGGCTGTGACCAGATCTCTGCTGGCTTCCAATGTGCCGCCGGTTGCGATCAGGTCGTCAACGATCAGCACTCGCTGCCCGGGCTTGATCGAGTCGGCGTGCAATTGCAGTTCGTCAGTGCCGTACTCCAGTTCATAGGTGGCTCGATGGACCACGCCGGGCAGCTTGCCGGGCTTGCGGATGGGCACGAATCCCCGGTTCAAGGCCCGCGCGATAGCCGTGCCGAAGATGAACCCCCGACTCTCAGCGCCGACGATGATGTCTGGTGGGTCATTGCGCCATGGATTGGCCATCAATTCGACGGCCATCGCCAACCCGGCAGCATCGCCCAGCAGCGGGGTGATGTCCCGGAAGAGGATGCCCTCGGAGGGGAAGTCAGCGATGTCTCGCACAAGGGCGCGAAGCTGGTCAAGCATGGTCGGTCTCCGGGCTCCAAAGGCACTCAAATGTGCGTTCCCGAGCGGGCACCCTAGCAGCCCGCCCCCAAGCGGCCACAGTGGCTAAAATCCCGGGATGCCCCGCAAGGTATCCAGATCAAAGCGGCTTGAAGTGGTTGAGCCCGTCGGCAAGCGGATCCTCATTCGCAAGGATGAAGATCGCAAGGTGACCAAGGTAGGTATTCACCTTCCCGACTCGATGGAGATTCCGACCATCACCGGTCGAGTCGTGGCCACCAGCACGCAGGTCGAGAACGACCCTGATTGGCCCGTCGCCCAATATGACCGCGTGCTGTTCAACCCCAAGCATGCGATACCGGTTGACTTCGAAGGCGACAACCGCTTGTTCGTTGTTCCCATCGAGGACGTCGTCGCAGTCTTCCGCAGCGAGGGCTGAGCATGCCGCCGCCTTGCATGGAAATCGCTCGGCCAAGCGCGGCCCCGAGGGCAACTGTCCCAATCCCACCGTCCAAGAGCCTGACGTGTCGGGCGCTGATGCTGGCCGCCATCGCAAACGGTCCCGTCGAGGTGCGCAATCCGCTGCGGGGGGATGACACAGATGCCCTGCTGGAAGCGATAGATGCACTGGGCGTTGATACCTCGATCAAGGACCATGCGATGCGGCTGGGCGGAGGTGGCCCGGGCCAGCCTCGACGCGAGCGGTTGGATCTGGGTTTGGGAGGCGCGCCAGCCCGTTTCACGCTGGCGTTGGCGACGCTGGCATCAGGCAGCGTGGTGGTTGATGGGGCCTCCAGATTGCGGCAGCGACCCATGGGCGATGCAGTGGATCTTCTGCGAGCCCTCGGCGCCCGCCTTGAGCCACTTGATGAAGACGGACGCCTGCCCATCAGGGTCTTGGGGAGTGCCCAGTCCCCTTGGGCCAATCACACCATCACAGTTGGGGCAACAGCCACGAGCCAGGTGATCTCGGCCCTGCTGCTGGTTGCGCCGGCTGCTGGTGGTATTGAAGTCGTATTCGATGCGCCGCCGACAAGTGCCAGCTACATCGAACTCACGCTGCGATCATTGGAATCGGTGGGCGTGTCAGTTCGGCGTGTACTCGACGCAGAGGGCGCATTGCGGGCAGTGAGCGTTGATGAAGGTCGCCCGCAGGTCGGGGTGTTCGAAGTTGCCGCAGATGCCAGCAGCGGAGCTGCTGCCGCAGCCATGGCTTGCGCCTTGCCGGGCGCGAAGGTTCATCTGTCAGGTGTCGTGCTCGATGACGGCCAGCCGGACACGGCTGCACTGTCGCTGCTGGCGGCGGCGGGCGCCCGGATTGAGGCCGTATCGGGCGGCGTGGACATCGACTCGGGCGAGGCGTTGAGGTTTCCGCCACTGGTTGATGCAGAACTGATGCCTGATGCCGTTCCCTCACTTGCGGTGTTGGCGGCGGTTCGCTCTTGCGGTCCGGTGCGATTCACAGGCCTGCACACCTTGCGCGTCAAGGAGTGCGATCGGGTCGAGGCGACGGCTCAGGTGATTCGGCTGCTGGGCGGCAGCGTCTTGATCGAGGGAGATGACTTGTGCATCACGCCCATGGAACTCACTCAGGGCATGGTTGAACTGCCCACCTTCGACGATCATCGAATGGCGATGGCCGGGGCTGTAGCCGGCCTGTGGCGAGGACAGGTGCGAATCGACGATCCTGATGTGGTGAGCAAATCCTGGCCCACATTCTGGATTGATACAGCCCCGCTGGGCGGGTGGGGTGCTGCGTGAAGGCTTTTCGCAGGCAGCTGAGAAAAATGATGCGGCGGCGGGGCCTGTTTGCGGCCTCCATCGTGATGGCGCTGGTCTCGGCCGGAGGGTTGGGCATGGGGCTGCTTGGACTGGGGCCCTTGCTGGAGCAGATTCTCGATCCCGGCGGACAAATCACGCTGCAGTCGATGGCGCAGACACACAACGACTCTGGTGCATGGCTGCAGGTGCCCGATTGGCTGATTCCTATGTTGCCAGTTACAGCGATGGGTGGGGTGGTCATGTTGATCGTGGGCTTGTGCGTGCTCACCATCGCGGGCGCAACGGCCAACTTCCTGCATCAGTACCTGGCGCAGACACTGGTGACTCGCACGGTTGCCGACATTCGTCATGATGTAGCAGCGCACGCCCTGCGATTGCCCTTGGCCCTCATGGTCACTCGAGGGCCCAGCGAATTCGTCAGCCGAATTGTGCGTGACGCCGTTGCAGTAGAGGCCGGGCTGCTGGCAATCGTGGGCAAGGGTGTGGCCCAAGTCACGAAGGGGGCCGCGGCGCTAGGGGCCGCAGTTGTGTTCGACGCTCGCATCGTGCTGATTGCTGTGATCGTTGGGCCGATTCTCGGTGTCATTCTCCGCAAACTGGCAAAGCGCGTGCATCGGGGAACACGCGGGTCGCTTGAGGCGCAGCAGTCGCTGCTGGGCGATGCCACGCAGGTGTTGCAGGGCATCCGCGGCATTCGAACCGCCGCCGCTGAGCACGAGGCCATGCGCCGAATTGACGAAGCCAATGAACGGGTGGTTCACCATGAGTTACGTATCAGAGTCGCCAAGGCACTGACCAGCCCCTTGCTCGAGACGCTCGCGATCTTCGTGCTGGGAGGATTGGCGATCATTGCGGCTCGGGAGATTCTCTCGGGTGATCTGACGTTTGATCGATTCCTGCTGTCGCTGGGCGCCTTGGCCGTTGCGACCGCCGCCCTGAGGCCAATCGCCGGGTTGATCAATGAGATTGCGGCATCTGAGGCGCCGGCCCAGCGCCTGGATGATGTGCTGGAGGAAGCCCTCGAGCCCGACGGTGAGCAACACCTTGAGCGGCATGCCAAGTCCATCGAACTTCAAGGTGTGACCTACACCTATCCCGGCACGCAGACGCCTGCTGTTGACGGCGTCGATCTGCAAATCGAGTTCGGTGAACATCTGGCGATCGTGGGTACCAATGGCTCGGGTAAGACGACGCTGCTGAGTCTGTTGCCGCGGCTGTTCGTGCCTTCTTCCGGGCTCATCTGCATCGACGGCGTTGACATCAATTCGGTCACGGCGGCATCGCTGCGAGGCCAGATGGCCGTCGTCACGCAGGAGCCACTCGTGCTGGCGGGCACGATTGCCCAGAACATCCGACTGGGGCTGGAGGCAAGCGACGAGCAGGTGCGTGAGGCGGCCCGAGCGGGCCGGGCGCTCGAGTTCATCGAGTCTTTGCCACAGGGCATGGACACACAGGTGGCCGAAGGAGGCGCCACGCTCTCGGGCGGCCAGCGACAACGACTGTCCATCGCGCGGGCGTTGCTGCGTGATCCCTCGATTCTGATTCTCGACGAGGCCACCAGTCAGGTTGACTCCACCTCCGAGGCCTTGATCGCCGAGGCGATCCGTGGGATCCAAGGGCGAACTGTTCTGGTGATCGCGCATCGGCTGGCGACAGTGGTTGACTGTGATCGCATCGTCGTGCTGGACCAGGGGCGGGTGATAGATGTTGGCACCCATGCGCAGTTGCTGGCTCGATGCGACTGCTATGCGTCGCTGGTACAGACTCAATTGGTTCAGGTCGAGGCATGAGTCGCCCTCGGGCACTGGGCCTCATTTGTCTGGCGATTCTGGCGGTTGGTGTGGTCGCCCTTCGGCTCTTCATCGATCGAGACCCAATTACGGGAGAGGTATCACTGCAGTGGGCGGGGCCACAGTGGCTCGATCTGCGCTTGGGGGCAGCGTTTGCGGGAGCGGCCCTGGGGGCAGCACTCGCCATCTCCGGTGCGCTGTTACAGGCGGCCCTTCAGAACCCACTTGCTTCACCATCTCTTCTGGGTGTGGCAAGTGGCGCTGGCCTGGGTGTGATGGTCGTACTCTGGGGAGCGCACGCGTGCGCCATGACAGCTGCCACTGGATTGCTGATGACAGGCGCCTTTGTCGGGGCGCTTCTGGCACTCTTGATCGTGCTTCGGCTGGGGACGCGGGGAGGGTGGCCCGACCCGGTGACGACCATCTTGGCGGGCGTCATCGTGTCCACCATGGCCATGGCGGGCATTGTTCTGTTGCAGGGCTTGGTGCCGGAAGGGCTGCGTGGTCGCTTTCTGGCCTGGGCCATGGGCACGGTGCCCGATCTTCCAAGTCGAGGCTTGCTGATTGCACTGGGCGCCCTGACGGTGCTCTTGCTGCTGGCGTGCATCTGTTGGAGCGGATGGCTCGATGCCCTCGGGCTTGGAGATGTTGCGGCCACAAACATCGGCGCACATCCGGGCGCGGTGCGGACTGCTTGTCTCGTGGGTGCAGGCTTGTTGACTGCCTGCTGCGTGGCCCTTGGCGGCCCTATGGCATTTGTCGGGCTCGTTGCGCCGCATGTGGCGAGGTTGCTCGTTGGCCCCATGCATCGGTTTCTTGTGCCCGGGGCAGCCTTGGCGGGGTTGATCCTGGTCGTGGGGGCTGATTCGCTTCGGCAGATGATTGACCTGGGCACCGGCCGACTGCCGGTGGGAGTGCTGACGACCTTGATCGGCGGTCCGGTCTTTTTGATCTTGCTTCGGCGGGAGGTGCATCGTGCTCAGGGCTGAAGAGCTCACGGTGACGCTGGGCGCATTCACGCTGGGCCCGATCGATGTGGACCTGCGCTCCGGGGCGATCACCTGCGTCATCGGTCCAAATGCAGCCGGAAAGACGACACTGCTGGGCCTGCTGGCTGGTGTGCGACGCCCCGATGGCGGTCGGGTGCTGCTCGATGGACAGGCGCTCTCAACAGTGCCGCGGCCTCTACGGGCTCGTCGCTGCGCTCATGTGGGCCATATGAGTGGCGGGGGGCTCATGTCGGTGGAGTCTTTGGTGGCGTTGGGGCGACTGCGTCTGGGGCGAGACCAAGGGCGGGTCGATGACTCAATCGAAGCGATGGGCCTGAGAGACGAGCGGCGCAGGCTTGTCTCTTCACTCTCAGCGGGGCAGCAGCACCGCGCCCATCTGGCACGTGCGATGGCTCAGGTCGATCCCACCGGCCTCTTGGTGCTCGATGAGCCAACGGCCGATCTGGACCCGGATCATGCACTTGGCGTGTGGAGGTTGCTCCGTCGATTCGTCAATGGGGGAGGCACGGTGTTGGTGTCCATGCACGATCTGCCAGCCGCTGGGGCAGTGGCCGATGACGTCTGGCTGTTGCAGGAGGGCAGGCTGATCGAGGCTGGGGAGGCGTCCACCTTGCTGGATCCAGCACGGTTGGAGTCGCTATACGGGATAGCCTTCGCCCGGACCACGCCGGGAGACCTCCCCTTGCCGGCTTGGATGCTCGAGGGCAACGCCTCGCACTGAGGCGCTTGGGGTATGCTCATGGGCGATGGACATCGCCGACCTGATTGCGATCGCCGTGGTGGGAATGAGCGTGCTTGCGCCAACCTTGGCCAAACTCAAGAAGGGCGCTGCGCCCACAGGCAAGGCACCCTCTGCTGGAGGGAGCGCCACAGGCATCAAGGTGCCCAGGCGGGCCCCCGGGCAAGCACCGGTGGGGACGGGGGTTCAGGGGGCGACGACCCGCACCCGCACCATCACCCCCAATCAGCCTCGGCCGCCGCGAACCAATCCTGAGCCTGCTGCCCCCCAAGTTGCCAAGCGTCCCACAAGTGCGGCTGTGCGTGAGTCTCCGCCGGCGGCCACGCCTGTGCCTGACACGCCGGCCCCAACGCCGCCTGCAACTGGGTCAGCATCCAGCCAGGCGAAGGGGCGATCACGTGCTTGGACAAGGCTGCAGGAGGCCGTGGTCTATCGGGAGATGCTCGGGCGGCCCAAGGCGCTGGAGCGTGGCGACGACTGACCCGCCTCTTGCGCCAATAGGCGCACGATCGGCGAAGATCGAGCCCTGATCGACACTCTTCTACGTCGTTATACTTCCCCGCCATGGGTCTGATTGCTGATGCCGTTGTGCCTGAGCCGCTTCTGGAGGCCTGCGCCTTGCGGCTGAGCAGTTTGCGAGCAGGCATGCAGGGCAAGGGCATCGAGGCCCTCCACGTCACCAATAGCGTCGATGTCGTCTGGCTCACAGGCACTCACGGGCATGACACCAGTGCGCTGGTGTTGCCCGACGCGCTGGTGCTGATTTCGGATCGCCGCTACGAAGAGTACTTGGCCCCATGGGAGGCCTCGGGGCGATTCAAGGTGGAACTGGCACCCAGAACAGGGCAACTCGAGATCATCCTGCGCACGCTGGGCGCGGCTTCGATTGCCACATTGGGCATTCAGGCCGGGCACGTCACCTTGGCGCGGCAGCGGGCGCTGGCCTCGGGGCTCGAGGGCATCGAACTCGAGCCGGTAGAGGGGCTGATCGAGGAGCTGCGGCAACCCAAGGACCCGCTGGAGATTGATGCATGCAGCCGAGCCATCGACATTCAGCATCAGGCGCTTGAGGCAACACTTGCTGCCATGGAGCCGGGCTGGACCGAAGGGAGATTCGCTGCGAGGCTCATCGAACATATGCGCTCCCGCGGGGCCGAGTGTGAGGCATTCGAGCCGATCATCGGTTCGGGGCCCAACTCGAGCGTGATCCACCACGTGCCATCCGACAAGGTCATTGAGCCGGGCATTCTGCTTGTCGATTGGGGAGCGCGAGTCGAGGGGCGAAACAGCGACCTCACACGCACGCTCTTTCTCGGCGAGGCCCCTGCGGCGCTCGTGGCGTTGTTCCAGATTGTTCAGGAAGCCCATGACGCTGCCGTGGCGGCATGTGGGCCTTGCACCTCAACTGTAGATGTGGACGCCGCTGCTCGTGACATCATCGATGCTGCCGGGCATGGTGATGCCTTCCCGCATGGTGTGGGGCATGGTCTGGGGCTCGACGTGCATGAGTCTCCATTCATGGGGAGAGCGGGTGGTGTGACCACCTTGCAACCAGGAATGATCGTCACTGTGGAGCCGGGCATCTATCTGCCTGGCGTCGGCGGCGTACGAATCGAAAACGACATTCTCATCACGGAAGATGGGCACCGGAATCTCTCCTACGACGTGCCGTGGAGCCTCGACTGGGCGACTCGGCCATGGCCCGAATCTCAAGGAAGCGGCTCATGATCGACATTCGCAAACTCAAGGAACTGGTGAAACTGATGGTCGCCAATGACCTCACCGAATTGGATCTGCGTGATCCCGAGGAGCAGGTGACGCTCAGGCGTCCAAACCAATGGACCGCAACCCCTGCGGCGGCTGCACCGCCACCGGCACCGGTTGCCCAGGCCCCGGCGCCACCGCAGGCACCCGCTGCAGCAGCCCCGGCCGCCCCCGTCGTCGAGGAGGCAGTGGCTCCTGCCGATGCCAACGCTGGGCTCGTGGCGGTTCCTTCGCCAATGGTGGGAACGTTCTACTCCTCGCCATCACCCGACGCTGATCCCTTTGTCACAGTGGGGGCCAGCGTGAGTCCCGACTCGGTCGTGTGCATGGTGGAGGCCATGAAGATCTTCAATGAGATCAAGGCTGACGTGTCAGGCACCATCGAGCAGGTGTGTGTCGCCAACGGCGACGCCGTCGAGTTTGGTCAGGATCTGTTTCTGGTTCGGCCTGCCTGAGACCAGTCAAGGACACCGAACATGTTCAACAGGATTCTCATCGCCAATCGTGGCGAGATCGCACTTCGGATCATGCGGGCCGCCCGCGAACTCGGGTGTGAAACGGTCTGCGTCTACTCTGAAGCCGACCGAGACGGGCCGTGGCTGGAACTGGCCGACGAAGCAGTGTGCATTGGTCCAGGCCCGGCGGCTGACTCATACTTGCGCTTCGATCGGATCATTGCGGCGGCGGAGACAACGCAGGCCGACGCCATTCATCCCGGCTACGGCTTCCTGGCTGAGAACGCCCAGTTCAACGAGGTGTGCGTAGATTGCAATATCCGGTTCATTGGCCCAAACCCACAGGCGATGGCGACCCTTGGCGACAAGATCGCGTGCAAGAACCTCGCCAAGGAGACCGGAACTCCCGTGTTTCCAGGGTCCGACGGTCAGATCGAAGACCCGGACGAGGCC
This sequence comes from Phycisphaerales bacterium, assembly GCA_022446885.1. Taxonomy (GTDB): domain Bacteria; phylum Planctomycetota; class Phycisphaerae; order Phycisphaerales; family SM1A02; genus JABAAC01. Next base: position 75,720 of record JAKVBU010000010.1, read on the forward strand.
GCACAGTTGGCCGAGTCGATCGGCTATCCGGTGATCGTGAAGGCCTCCGCAGGCGGCGGTGGCCGGGGTATGCGCATCGCGCATGACGAGGCGCAACTCCGGGCGGGCATCAGTTCGGCTACGCAAGAAGCGGTGGCAGCCTTCGGCAATGGTGCCGTCTATATCGAGAAATTCCTTGAGCGTGCTCGCCACGTGGAAGTGCAGTGCTTGGGCGACGACCACGGCAATGCGGTTCACCTCTTCAATCGCGACTGCACGTCGCAGCGTCGGCACCAGAAGTTGGTTGAGGAAGGACCAGCGCCGGGCGTCGACCCAGCCGTGCGAGATCGCGTGTGTGAGTCTGCGGCGGCGCTCATTCGAGCGGCCGGGTACAGCGGGGCAGCAACCTGCGAGTTCCTCATGGACGAGTCGCAAGACTTCTACATGCTTGAGGTCAATACACGGGTGCAGGTCGAGCACCCTGTGACTGAACTCATCACCGGCGTGGACATCGTCAAGGCGTCGATCCAGGTGGCGGCAGGCGAGGTATTGCCCGTGCGGCAGGAGGATGTGTCCATCAATGGGCACGCCATCGAATTCCGCATCAATGCCGAAGATCCGGATCGCAATTTCATGCCACAGGCGGGTGTGATGGAGACCTTCAACACGCCCGGGGGCATGGGTGTTCGAGTGGACTCACATGTCAGGCCCGGATACCGCATTCCGCCAAATTACGACTCGATGATTGCCAAACTCATCGTGCATGGACGAGATCGTGAAGAAGCAATTGCTCGGGCTCGTTCGGCGCTGGGTGAATTCCAGGCTGGCCCAGGCGCCACCACGCTGTCACTGCACCGCAAGATCATCGAGACAGACCAGTTCCGCAACGTGGACATGGACATTCACTGGGTGGAGCGGTGGCTGGAAGCGCAGGCCGCCGTGGCGGCAACCTGAGTCTCCAAGCACAGGCAATACAGGCAATACAGGCAAAGCGGGGCGAGCCTCAGTTCGAAGGCTCACGTCGATGTCAGGGGGGGCCGGGCAGGAGGCCGGGGGCGGTGACAAGCAGTTCAGAGCGCCGCCGGATCAGCGGACATATCGCTCAGCGATTTTGCCACTGATCGTGCCAATGACCTCTTCATCCAACCGCAGCTCGGAGAGGACAGTTCCTTCGGGCACCTCAAAGAGCAGATAGAACTTGTCGTTCGAACCGGTTCGGGGACGCGCTCGCAGGTCGTTGATCGAGACGATCTCCGTGTCTCGGTACACGACCGTGGTGCGGGAGTCTGTGATCAGTTCGAATCCGATCGGATTCCAGTGTTCATTGCGGTCATTGAGCAACTGAATTCGGGCATCGGCGGGCAGCCGGAACTCTCTCGCCGCCAGAAAGATGTCGGCCAGGTCCTGAATCTCTTCACTCTCGCCGGAGAGCACCTCGATACGAACCAAAGCGGCCCCCTCGTCGACGTGGTACCCCTTGGGCTTGAGCGCACCGCTGCCGGCCTGTGCGCCACTGCGAGGCCTGAACACACTGTTGACCGTGACGACCCGACGATCTTCATTGAGTTCGCCGCCAGCCTGTTTGATGTCCTGCGTTGTTGCGCGGAAGCCGCGTCCGAACCGAGATGCCTGCGCGCCGCTGCTGACCTTGGATGTGATGTCTCCTCCGAAGACGATTCCACGATCGACTTTGTCGGCCGCACCCATTGAGAGCATGAGCCCGTCGCGCGTAGCGTTCTTGGCGGTGATCGACCGGCGAGCGCTACGTATCTGTATGTACCTGGGCGTGAAGCCATTTGGCACGACGAAAGCGAACTTCAAGGTTGCGGCGCCGCGAGCTGTCGGGCTCGTCGCGAACATCTCGTCGCCAGAGAACATCCGGAAGATCTGGCCTTGAGGCGCTTCTTCCTCTTCACTCTTGTCGGCATTTGATCCGGTTGGGATCTGTCCGCCGGAAGTGGACTTCTTCTTTGCCGGCGGCAACTGGGACCAGCCTGCTGGGTGGAAGGCTTCGGTTTTGCCATTGACCGTTCCGATGACTCGGACCTGTGAACTTGGCAGGAGCAGGCCGCCACGGAAGTCGAATCCGCTCTTATCGACGGTTGCGGTGACGACGAGCAGTTGGTCGGATCCGACGTACTCGCTCGTTTGAGCATCAGCGCTCTTGATGGCTGATGGTGGCATCCAAGTGCCGCCCATCTTGCCCTGATCTCCGTGAATCGTGTCGCGGATGAGTGACGACATACGATCCAGATCAGGGTTGGCCCATGCCAGGGGGATACTGCCGGGCAGGTCAGGCTTGAGGGTGGTCGAACTGAGGAGTTCGTAGAAGCCGACCGTGAGGGTGTCAAATGGCACCAGCAAGCCGCTCTCCGGCGGCGAGACCATGCCTTGGGCATCAGGAGCGCCCGTGACCCGGTGCCAGCCCTTGTAGCCCATGAGTTCAAGCGGCCGGTGAATGAAGCCCGTGCCCACCAGCACGATGCCCACAGTGAGTGTGCCTGAGATGAGACCAAAGATCCCGCCAATGACCACGTTGGGAACTTCCGGCAGGAAGGCGGCGTCCGGCGCAGCCAGATCGGCGGCCTTGCGCAGCAGGAGAAGGGCCACCACGAACACGCTCAACAGGATCACACCGGGGAGCAGGCCTGCGTACTTGCCCTCAGCGGCCAGCAGATCAAAGAGGATCGGTTCCCACAGGGCCAGTGCGATGGCACCGGCCATGATCACGCAGACCAGATGCAGCAGGGCACTGAAAGCGCCCTCGTTCGACCACCAGTAGGCGATCAGGGCGACCAGTGCGATGGCGATCAGGCTCATGATCATGACGACGCTCCCTGAGCAGCGCTCTTGGGCGCCTGCTTGCGGGGTGGTGTGAGCACTCGTTGTACTTCTTCCAGCGAAGTCACGCCATCTGCGACTCGCCGCAGGCCACTCTCCTGAAGCAGGATCATCCGGTCTCGGCGAGCCTGTGCCATGGCGCCTTGCAGGTCGCCGTTGCTCAGCAGACGTCGGATGTCGGCAGTGACCTGCATGACTTCAAAGATGCCAGTCACGCCGGTAAACCCGCCGCCACGGCAAGTGGGGCAGTCTTCGACGCGGTTCTTCACCTGCACCTTTCCGCCTGCGCGGTAGATCACACCCTCTGGTGGCAGCCCGAGTCGCTTGGGGTCAGCCGGCTTGACGGCCTGTCGGCAATCGTGGCACAGCACTCGAATGAGTCTCTCTGCAACAACGCATCGCAGGCCCTTGGCCGCCAGCGGTACATCTCCCACCAGACGGACCCACTCGCGAATTGCCGTCGCGGCGGAGTCGGCCCTGATCTGCAGCATCTGCAATGTGGTGTCTTCACCTGCCCGAGCGGCAACCTGCGCCGACTCAGCATCGCGAATCTCGGCCAACACCACGTCAGGATCGCGGCGGAGAATCGACTGCAGATTGGTGCCGTAGCTGCTTTCGCCCGTTTGGGGATCGAATATGACCTGATCTACGCCCTCCAGACGACCTTCGATCTGGTACTCGAGCGTCTTGATCATGCTCAGGTAGGCGTCGTGCATGCCCGTCAGGGCGTAGCCTGAAGTGGTCAGGCCACTGTTCATCGGGCCGGCAATGAGCACGATGCCGTGTCGCTGCTCTTCCGGAACCAGATGTTCGAGCGCCTCGATCTGCCGGGGCAGCAACCCCAATGCTTGAGGCGTCATGATCGAAGACTTGGAGCGATCGACATCGATTCGGCCGCTGATACCCTTGCTCGATCCCGAGAAGGAAACGTCGAGGGTGTGCCGTCCGGCCTCTCCTGAAACGGTGATCTGCCCCGATTGCCGCTTTCGAGTTTCTGACTGATCGAGACCGGCCATCTCCTTGATGAGATTGATCACCCGCATGCCCTCTTCACCGGCGATCGTCTCTTGCCGTGATCGCACCGTGTGCACCATGCTGGTGGAGGCCAGCCCGCCGCCACCCAGTGCCAAGTCCACTCGGGTCCCGCCGTTTTCCAGCGTAGGCATCAGGAGCGACTCCAGCGCCAGCCAGGTTGCCAGGAGTGGGTCATCTTTATCAGGCACGGGAATGGTGCCCGCATCGCCGGAGAACTGCAGTTGGGCGTTGGCCGCGGCTTTCTTGGCGACCTTCTTGGCCTTGGCGGCCTCGTCCTTCTTGAAGCTGAGATGGAACTTCTGGCTGTCATCAACGGCTGCATTTCGGATGCGCCAATAGACGAGCACCGGGATGAGCATGACGATCGCCCCGGCGAAAATCGAGACGTAGAAGCGCCACCCCAACAGCATGACGGCAAGCCCGAGGGTGCCTGTGAGAATCCAGACCCAACTCCAGCCGTGATGGCCTTGTCTGAGCCGGACGGTGTCGGGATAGAGCTTTGTCCCAACCAGCCAGCCCCAAGCCACCATGACACCCCACATGAGAAGGGGCTTCCAGGGACTGACCAGGAAGGCGCCACTGTCGGCCAAAAGGCTCTGCACCGTACTCATGAGATGCCTTTGAGTCGCATCTTGAGTTCTTCAGGTCTGGGCGTCGCCTCGAGCGCCACTCGATGGTGGATGAACTCGGCCTCGACGAGATTCACCAGCGACTGGGTGAAATCGACCATGCCTTCTTCGGTGCTCTTGCGAATCACTTCGAGCAACTCGCCTTCACGTGCTTCAAGCACGTACTTCTGCACGATTGGTGTGCCCAGCAGAATCTCAACCGCCGGCACACGAGGGACATCCTTTCGCAACGTCTTGAGCAGCTTCTGGTAGACGATGGCCCGGATGTTGTAGGCCAGCAGTTTTCGAATCTGCGGCACTTCACCTTCATCGAACAGGTCGTAGATGCGGCCGAATGTCTGCCACGCGGACGAGGCGTGGATGGTGCCGAACACAAGGTGGCCCGTTTCGGCCGCCCGAATGGCCGCTTCAAACGTCTCCTTGTCTCGCATCTCGCCCACCAGCACCACGTCAGGGTCTTCACGCACGAGTGCCCGCAGGGCTTCATTGAACGACAGGCAGTCGATGCCCACTTCCCGCTGGTTGATGGTCGACTTGACCTCGTTGAAGATGTACTCGATGGGATCTTCAATCGTGACGATGTGACATCGCTTGCGCTCATTGACGTGCTGCAGCATCGCCGCGATCGAGGTGCTCTTGCCACTGCCGGTGACGCCTGCGAACAGGATCAATCCGTTGGCGGCCATGGCGACGTCGCCCAGCACCTCAGGAACATGCAGATCATTGAACGTCTTGACGTCGGACGTGATCAGACGGCAGGCGAAGGACACCTTGCCCCGAGACATGAACACGTTGACTCGGAATCGGCGGTCCTCGTCGTAGTCGTAGGCGATGTCCATCTGGCCACGATGGGCAAAGATCTCATACTGCGACCCGTCGAGGATGTCGCGGACCATCTGGAAGGACTGCTGCCGTTCCACGATGGGCGCTTCCAGAGGCCGCAGCTCACCCCGCACTCGAATCTTGGGAGGGGCGTCAGCTTTGATGTGCAAGTCCGAGGCGCCGTGCGTGATACAGGCTTTCAGATATTTGCGAAAGAGCGCTTCGCCGGCGCCCTCATCGGTCCCCTCGTCATGGTGAACGAGACGGGTCTCAAATTTCATATCCACTGACACGATCAGGCTCCTGCACCGTCAGGCGACAGCGACCCATCGTAGCGGGCTTGAGGGCCTGTTGTTGGATGTCGATCTTGACAGATCCAGCTCTGGGCCGGATCATCTGCAGATGGAGCCCCTCCACATCCCAGAAGGCATCACCTTCGACGACGTTCTGCTGGTCCCTCAACGCAGCGGTGTGACGCCGGACGCTACTGATACGAGCACGCGTCTGACTCGTCGAATCTCACTGAACATTCCCTTGCTCTCGGCACCAATGGACACGGTGACTGAGGGCGATCTGGCTGTCGCACTGGCTCAGGAGGGGGGGCTCGGCGTCATTCACAAGAACCTCGACCCTGCATCTCAGGCTCGTGAGGTGAGCCGGGTCAAGCGTTGTGAGAATGGCATCATCACCGATCCGGTGACATTGAGCCCTTCAGATACTGTCGGGCACGCCACCGAGTTGATGGCGCAGCACGGCGTATCCGGGTTCCCGGTGACCATGGACGGCACGGGGCACGGGGTGGTAGCCGGCATTCTCACGCGACGTGACATTTCATTCGTCGAGGCCGGATCCGCGTTTGTCGGCGACGTTATGACGAAGGACAACCTCGTGACGGCTTCACCGGGCATCGATTTGCAGGCAGCCGAGCAAGCCATGAATCGCGGCCGAGTTGAGAAGCTCTTGCTTCTTGATGATGGCGGTGCGTTGTCCGGGCTCATCACGATGCGTGACATCGAGAACGTCCGGCGGCATCCCATGGCCTGCCGCGACGAGCGAGGGCGACTGCGGGTGGGCGCTGCAGTGGGTGTACTCGACCCTGAACGTGTTGACGCGCTTGTGGCGGCCGAGGTGGACTGCATCACGGTCGATACGGCGCACGGGCACAGCGAGAACGTCATCAAGACGGTTCGTGACATCAAGTCAAGACATGACATCGACGTCATCGCCGGCAACATCGCCACAAGAGAGGCGGCCGCGGACCTCATTGAAGCAGGCGCCGACGCTGTGAAGGTTGGCATTGGGCCAGGTTCAATCTGTACGACGCGGATCATCAGTGGAGTAGGCGTGCCTCAATTGAGTGCCATCGCCGACGTGTGTCTGGCCTGCAGCGAATCTGACGTCCCTGTGATCGCTGATGGCGGTGTGCGGCAGAGTGGTGACATCGCCAAAGCAATCGGCTTCGGCGCCGAATGTGTCATGCTCGGCTCGCTCTTTGCCGGGCTCGATGAGAGCCCGGGTGAGTTGATCATTCATGGTGGTCGCCGATTCAAGGCCTATCGAGGCATGGGCAGCATCGGCGCCATGGGGCGAGGATCAGCCGACAGGTACGGCCAAGGCTCAATTCAGGACCGCGGCAAGTTTGTCCCTGAGGGCGTCGAGGGCCGCGTGCCATATCGAGGCACGCTGGCGGAATTCGTCTATCAGATGGTCGGCGGTCTTCGATCGGCCATGGGCTACTGTGGTTGCGGCACCATCTCCCAATTGCGTGAGCGTGCCCGTTTCGTGCGGGTCAGCGGCGCCGGATTGGTTGAGTCGCATGCCCACGACATCCACATCACCAAGGAAGCGCCCAATTACTCCCTGGGCGCCGGGGCCAAGGGCGGCTGACCAACGCCTGCTTCGGGGGGCCTATACTCAAATTGAATCGTCACCCCGTCTGATCTCCGGGGGCTGATCCAGTTGTAGATGACTGCAGGTGTTACCGGCTGCAGGGCGGAGTGAGCCATGACCCAGGCATTTGAGTCGGGTGAGAACATGCGGCTGTTCGCAGGTGCAGGTCAGGCGCAGACAGACGCGGCCAGCCAATCGCTGACAGATTCAGGTTCACAGCCCCGAGATCGAGTTGTGATCCTCGGCCGCCGTGGTGCCGGAAAGACCGTCTATCTGGCCAGGCTCTACGAAGCGCTTTGGCAGAACCGCGAGGGGTTGCTGGCGCGAGCCATGGATGGGCGAGCGCACCAGCGATTCATGGAGTTGGTGGCGATGATGGAGGCCGGGCAGTGGCCCGAGGCCACACTGGCCCAGTCCTGGAGCAATCTTGAGATTCGGTACGGGGCCCGCCAGTGGATGCTCTGGGCGCTTGACTATCCCGGCGAAGTGTTTCGTAGGGCATTCGTTGAGAACGCCCAAGATGAGGCCGCCACCGCGTTGCGGACCCACGTAGACAAGGCCGCCGCAGTCCTTGTGCTGGTGGATCCCGTCACCGCTGCCCGCGGCGGCGTCGAGGCCACGGTGGACGCGGAGTTTGGGCTTTCGGCGGCCTTGCGGCGTGTACACACAGCAGCTGGCAGCCAAGAGGTTCCAGTTGCGCTGGTGCTCACCAAGTGCGACATTGCCTTGGGGCACATTCGTGAGGTAGGGACGGCCCGCGCCTTCGTCGATCATCATCTGCCCGGACTTGTTAGAGACGGCGGCGATTTTCGGGTGTTTGCCGCTTCAGCCGTGCGGTCGCGACCGGATGCCTTGGGGCAGTTGAGGCCGGCCACAGACAAAGACCCCTTGGGCATTGTCGAGCCGCTGCAGTGGTGCCTGAAACGACTGGCCCGTGGTGATGGAGGGGACGCGTGAGCCAGGGGATGGTTGTTGATGTGCATGTGTTCGGCTCGCGCTCGGGATACAGCGTGCTGGCGGCATCGCCTGGTGTTTCCGAGCGTGAATCAGCGGCGCTTGATCCAATGGCCTGTGGGGTTGCTGAATTGGGCCCTTCCGCGGAAGACGTGGCCAAGGCGCCGGCGCTGTTGGTGCGTACCGTGCCCGGTGGCCGGATCGCCATGACCCGCTGGTTTCCAGGCGAAGCAGACGACTCCGGTAGACCCACGTTGGAATTGCGAACCATGCTGTTCTCGCCGGATGACTGGGGGCGATCTGGTCGAAATGCCCTCCGTCATCTGGCCGGTGATCATGCCATCTGGAGGGACAAGGCCTTTGCTGATGGCGAAGTGATCACGCTGACGCCACCTGAGCAACCCGGCCCCATGTCTGGAGACGGTGCTCGGCTCTTGGCTGATCTGGTGGGCCCCGGCGATGGGCTCAGGCTGATCGATTCCGACTCGATGCGGGCCGCCCTCATCATGTTGGTGGAGTACATGCAACCCTCCGAGGCGTCGCAGCTGCAGTGGGGGCTGGGCCTGTCGCAGCCGGGGCGTGATCTGGACATTATGACGCTGACCCGAGGCGGTGTGATCGCAACGCTCGATCACCCATGGAATCGCGTCGATCTGCGTGACTGGAAGAGTGGGCTGCTGCCCTACCTCACCAAGAGGCCTGATGCGACCATGCAGATGGAGGCAGAGCCGGTCGAGGCCTCTGGGCTTGCCGCAGCAGTCGCAAACGCCCCACCGTGGGAGGCAAGGCGCCGCACCCGCAGCGCCGCACCGATCATTGCTGCCCTGTGCGCTGTGGTGGTGATTGCGGTGGTGCTTTGGATGACAAGTGATCGAAGCGAAACCGACGGGGCGTCAGGTGGAGGCGAGCAGGGCTCCACTACCGTTGACACAGATGCGAAGGATGAGACCGCTGACGCACCTTCAGAGCAGCAGTCTCAGGCCCCCGTTGAAGGTGGCGAGCAACAACCTGATCACGCGCCACCACCGCAGGGGCTCCCGGTCATTGTGCCGCTTCCCACTGATGAGGCACCGCCGCAAGAAGCGCAGGCGCATGAATCGGGTGCCTCCCAAGAGGGAGGGGCAGAGCAGGCTTCACCGGAGGCTGACGCGCCAGCTCAGGGCCAACCCGAGCCCAGTCCACCATTGCAAGGGGAACAGACTGAGGACCCAAAGTCCAGTGAGGCGGCAGGGTCTGAGACGCCCGGGGGTGAAGGGCTAGCCGGTGAAGGGCAGGCCGGCGATGGGCAAGCTGATGAAGGGCAAGCTGATGAAGGGCAAGCTGATGAAGGGCAGGCCGGCGACGCCGCTGCATCAGACTCTAGTCAGGCAGGCTCCAGTCAGGCAGGCGAGCCAGAGGCGCCCGTGTTGGAGCCCGGCGACAGTGATTCGCCAGGATCAGAGCCGCAGATGGATCCTGATGCGACGCAGATCGATGATCCAGTCAAGGCGCTCAAATTGGTCGAGTCTCTCCATGCTCGCTTGATGGCGTTCTCTCCCGATGATCTGTTCAGTGATCTGGCCAAGCGAACGCAGAGATACAACAAGCACATCGAGCCCGACGCCCAGGTTCAATCGCTCATCGACACACTCTGTGAGCGGGTTCGTGATCGGGCCCACCTGAGTGAAGTCGAGTCGCTCTGGTTGGAACCGCAGTTTCTTGAGCGATATTGGGGGCCGGACGTCACCCGTCGCTGGAAGAACTCGCATCCGGTAGCCAGGGTCAATCAGGCCACGAAGCAAGAGGTCATGGCGGAGGCCAGAGAGCGGGCCAAGACAATCGGCCTCTATCTGAAGGCCCTGAAACTGGCCATCGAGATTGAGCGTCATCTGGGAAGGAGCAGCCACATTGCAAAGGCAACGCAGGCTTCTCGGGCGGATTGGTTCAACAGCCACGCCAGATATTGTCTGGCGCCGGGCGAGGCCGAGTTGTCGCCCAAGATTTGGCAGCAGTGGACGTTGGGGGGCTCCAGAGCGACGGCGAAACTGCAGGACATGGAGCGGCAGTTGGCCAAATCACGCAAGATTCTCGTAGATTGGATCGAGCGGGAGGACGGACATGGGACGGTTCCCTGAGGTAGCAAACAGCGGCGCGTTTCCCGGCACGATCAAGTACGGCTTGGTTGTCATGTCACTCTTCCTCGGTCATCTGGCCGGTTGCGAGAGTGCCAAGAAGGCGGCCAAGCTGACGCCCCAGCCGGAGGAAGAGCGTCTCATCGCTCGTGTTGAGACAGAGCGGCTGGGCCCTCTGCCCGAGGAGGTGCTGGCCCAGAGCCGGCGGACCGTGCCCGCTGTCGATGCGCCGCTGAACCCGAGCAGTGCTTCTCAAGCCACTGGCGGTGGGGGAACTGCAGCAGGCGTTGGCCGTGCAGGCGCTGGAACTGCCGGTGGCAATGCTGGGACGGGGCAATCGCAACAGCAAGGACAGGGCCAACAGCAAGGGCAGGGGCAACAGCAAGGGCAGGGGCAACAGCAAGGGCAGGCGTCAGCAGCCAGTTCATCGGCTTCCGGGCAGTGCGCTTCGTGTGCGCTCACATCACCCTCGGCCAGTTGCAGTCAGTGTTCAGGCGGTGGGAGCGCATCGGGGGGGCAGCAAAGCGCTTCATCATCTTCGTCATCATCAACCAGCGCTTCATCATCACAGGGCGGTCAATCGGGGGCCACGGGAGCGACCTCCAGCGGCGCGCCCTCAGGCGATCCTGCTTCGGCAGCGCCCGATGGTGGCAAGCGTGGATCGCAGCCGCCAACGCCTTCAACAGCATCCGGTGTGGCAGCGCCCACGCAGCCTGCGGCATATGGCGAGGGCACTGGCGGTGCTCAGGCAGGGGGTGATCCTGGATGGGCGACGCTGCCGACTGCTGGCGGGCAGCAGGGGAGCGCGGCCGGGGCAGATACGCCAATCGGTGATGGCGGCGGCACCGGCCATGGCGATGGCACAGGCGGTGGTGGAGGTGGCCAGGGTGTGGTCGGTGATCCCGCCGAGTCTTCAACCAGCGGTGCAATCGATCCGGATGCCCCGCAAGAGGCCTCCGGAGACACCAGCGCTGCATCAGGTGAACGACAAGGTGAGGAACGTGAGCGTCCTCATCAACCCCCCGCAGATATGGACCCTTCGGCCGAAGATTCCCACAGGGTCAATCAGCGGACGATTGGTGGGATCTCATTTCCTGTACACACGAATCCAGCGAGAGAGCGGCCCAAACTCGATCCGTCTCTGCTGGAACAAGAAGCACCGGCAAGCGATGTACCTGTCATCCCACCTACGATCGAGCAGTTGAGGGGGACCTGGCGACAGGTTCGGCCAGAGTCGTCGATGGACAACACGTCCGATTTTGCGCCTGGTGGGGCGCAGGTTCGCTATCTCGGCATCGATCCCGCTCGCCGCACGCTGTTGGCCGTCACCGCTTGGGGGGATCCACCCAGCCTCGTTCTGGCAGGTGAATTGGAAGCGGGGTTCCGTGAAACCGGACTGGTGTCGCTGCGAATTCAGGACTCGCTCGAAGGCGGGCGATTCCCCAACTTGGGACCCACATTGCCTAGCGGACTCGGCCGCTATGTGGTGCCTCAAGGCACTGCCCACGAGTTGTCATGGTCGATCAATGGCGGGAAGTTGCATCTGGGGGATCGGGTGTACGAGCCTTGCACGCCCGATCAATTGCAGCAGTTGCTGGCCGATCAGGGTGGCGGACTTGATGTCGGCGAAGTTGAGGCAGTGCAGGCCGATGTGCCGGTGGAGGCCCAAGGTGCAGGCAGTGTCGACTTCTTCGGGCTCAAGGCGACGGGGCGGTGGTTCTGTTACATCGTGGACATCTCCGGGTCGATGGCCAATCACGGCAAGATTGATCGGCTCAAAGAGGAGCTGGCCAGATCACTGAGACAGCTGCCCTCAGACGCCAATTTCTTTGTGCTGTTCTTCTCCGGTGGTCATCAGGCGTTGCAGCAGGACTGGCTGTCGGCAACCCGAGCCTCGGGCTTTGCCACCAAGGCGGCGGGGGTAGGCATTGGCGGCGGTACGGATCCACGCGGCGCCTTTCAGTACGCACTGACCCAACTCAATCCCAAGCCAGATGCCATCTTCTTCATGACCGATGGCCAGATTCCCGGCGATACCCAGAGTGTGATCGCTCGTCTGAATGCGCAGAATCCGCGAGTGCGCATTCACACGGTTGCGTTCGGCCGTGATGCCCGTGGGGCTGCGTTGTCGCAAATCGCAGCCAGTAACGGTGGGCAGCACCGTGACGTGCCCTGACTTGGTTCACTGAGCCGAGGCAGTGCCGCTTCGGATTCGATCGTGGAAGATCAGGTCGTCGCCTATCGTCACAGGTGCCACGTCGTAGGGCACACGTCTCTGGAGCACAGCGCTGCGAACCGGCGACCATGTGTCGAACGAGTCAGGGTCCACCTTGATTGATGCGACATGGGTCTTGGGATCAAGCACCCGCAAGGCAACGCGTATTCGGGCAGCAGCATCCGGCTGAGACAGGTCTATCCCGCCGTCGACAAGCAGTTTGACCAACCGTTCCAGATCCTGCCCTCCGGCTCGCCAGCAGGGCTCATGTTCGATCCAACTGCTTGCGTCTGCGTCCACGGCCTCTGTGTTCCACGTTGTCCAGAAGGTGCACCGTTCAGCCTGTGGATTGCGCAATCTTGACCAGCCTCGCCAGTCGTTGATGATGTACAGCCGATCGTGCTTCACGACGAGCTGCGCAGGTATGCGGCCGGCGACAGCCCGCCGCCTTGGCAAACGCATCTCGACTGTGCGTCGGTCCTGTTCTGCTTGAATCTGGGCCTGCAAGGACTCGATCTCATGCTCTACATCGACGCCGGTGTCCTCGCTACCGGGGTCAGGCAGGGCGACTCGGGCGAGTGCCTCCTCAAGATCGGCGATCTGGGCCCGGGCCGAATGTATCTGGGCCCCCAACTCCTGTGGATCAATGTCGGGGGCATCCAGCACCGGCGCGACAGCAGGCTCGGGCAGCGGAATCGGTGAGGGTACATGTACGGGCGTATCGGCTCGTGCGCGGGCCAGCACTGCGGCGATCACTGCGACAAACACCAACAGACCGAAGATGTTGCAGATGGTGTCGAGCAGCAAGTCAAGTGAGCCAGGGTCGTCTTGTTGGCGTCGGCGGCTCATGGTGAAGCCTCTGGGGTGCCCGGAAGCAGCCCGCTGGTGGACCAAGACTCAGCGATCAAGTCCAGCCCGAAGCCGATGCCGTCATCTGTGAATCTCGGAAGCGACCGTTGCACATTGTTCCACGCTGCCAACCCCGAGGGGCGAACCACGAACACCAGTTTGAGTCGATCTCGCTCGGGGTGCTTGTCAATCCAATCGAGCACGAAGGTGGCCAGCGTGGCTGGATCAGAAGCGGTGAACGCGATGGGCGCATCTTCGTCGGCGCCTGTGCCAAGTACCGCACGGGCGCCGCCCAGTTCAATGATCAGGGGCACGAGATCGGCGTCGGCCTTGTCCAGCAGATAGGTCACACGCCGCTTGGACCTGATGGATTCCAGTTCGGCCTTGAGGGCTGTTGCCCGCCGTGACCGAGCGGCCCGTAGTGCGGCCTCGCCGTCGAGTTGGGCATCGGTTCGAGCGCGTTGGGCACCTTCCAGTGCATCCATGAGCTCGATCTGCAGCAACTCGATGCGGTCCTCCATGGCAAGCAACTCCAGGGCGAGCGCTGTGACGTCCTCGGTCTCTTCAATCTGTGGCAGGGCCGGATCAGTTTCAGCCGGGAGCGGATCTTGGGTCACGACTGGCAACAGCGCGGCGGCTTCACGCCCCGTGATGAGCAACAGCACGAGGATGATGAGCAGTGTCACGCCGATGGTGGACACCATCACATCTTGAAAAGAGAAGAGACTCACCGGCGCTGATCTCGAACCACGTCGCATCAGATCGACTCAACTCGAACTCTGGCGGTCACGTTTCGGGTGCAGTACAAGCGAACGTCGTCGAGCAGTTGTTCATCAGCCCGACGGACTGCGGTGCGGAAGAGGTACAGGCACAATGCGGCCACAAGCCCTTCGCCAGTTGTGATGAACGCCGTGTCGAGCCCGCCCAGGACATCCGTGAGCCTCGATGCGAGCGCGTCGAGATTGTCGGAGTCCTTGCTCGCAAGAACCCCTCCGAATCGTCCGATGGCTTCGGTCAGTCCGATGATGGTGCCCAGAAAACCCAGCACCGGAACGGCCCAGATGAAACCACCGACCAGTGTGTAGCCACTGTCCATCGCCGCCTCATCACCCTCGGCGGCGGCATTGAGCACTTCGCCGATGTCGCCAGGCCGGCCAAGATTGCGGATGCTCTTGAGTGCCGTCAGCACCCGGTCGAGCAACATGAATCGGGTGGGATCGTCGACCGTCGACTCAACGGCGGTGATCACCCGATCAACCGTGCCTTGGGACAGAGAGAATCCCGGGTCTTCGGGCATGAAGCGCAGCCGTAGCGCCGTTCGTTGCGCAGCGATCTTGAGCATCTTCAGGAGGAGGATCGCGATCGTCCAGCAGGAAATGGCCGCGATCGGAATGGGAATGCCACTGAAGCCAGTGAGGTATTCCCAGATGATGGCGCCGCCTCCAGTTGAACTCAGCAGCCAGGCCAGCCCATAGAGGGCCCCCATGAGCGCGCTCCCCAGCATCAGAGACACGAATGCTGAAGGCGTGGTGAACCGGCCTGAGGGCAGGCCCAGCCTGGCTTCTGGATCGACGGAGGCATGCGAAAGCACCGGCTTGGGCGGCGTGTGAAAGGCGTCGGGGGAAGCGGTCATGTCAAGGCGATCCTTGGTTCACGGCGGCCGCACGCTCGTAGATCAGCATGGGCACTTTGGGCGTGTGGTCTGGTGGAATCGGTGTGCCGTCGGGGCTGATGAACAGCTGATGGAATGCGCCGCCCTTGCCCGGCTCGATCAGCAAGATGGCGGGGCGCTGGCCCAACGAGCCTCGGACAACCCAACGACCGTTCTCATGAAACATGATTGCGGCTGGTGCTGCAGGCGCGGCCTTTGTGGCCAGCTCTGCCGTAGGGGCTTCAAGCATGGCCTTGAGGCTCGAGACGGTCGGCGCCCGAGACAAGGTACGGCCCAGTTCACGTTTGTATTGGGTGCGTGTCTGGCGAGTGCCTGTGAGGCTATCTCGCGGCCAATTGGCCAGAACCGGTGAAGGGGCGCGGCCGACATCGGCAAGCCAGCGATGCAGCGGGGCGCTCGTCTCTCCAGGTGGAATCAAGGTGCCCAGCGATTGGAGTACTGCGTGGCGAACGATCGGGGCAAAGACCACGTCAGGGTTCTCTTCACGTTCCAGTGTGTCCAGGAGCGCAAGCAGTGTCTCTCCCGGATCCGCTCCGTCGTGCAATTGTTCAATTGCCGCAGACAGGTGCACTGACGATGGCGTCAGTGTGCTCGATCCGGCGATGTCCACCCCTTCCGGTAGCGACGCAGGCAACAACTCCATCGCCGGGAGCGTGAGGTCTTCGGTACTGGTGATCGCCGCAGCAATTGGGTCTTCGGGATTGAGGCCAGAGCGGCGATAGAGCACGCCGCCGGTAGAGAGGGGTACACGAATCACGTCCTCAAACCCAGTCGCCTGCAATTGATCTGCGACGTCGAGGCCGCGGCCGGCGCTGCTCAGCGCGTCGATGAGTTGGCTGGCAATTGCTCTGTAAGGTGAGTCGGCTCCGTCGGGACGCTCCAGATGGCCCCGCAGTCGATCTGCTGCGACGCTCGACGTCCCTTGGGCCGGGCCGCCTGAGAGCAGCCCCTCAAGCATCAACTCAGGATGCACATGTTCACGCCAGTGCTGCACGGCGGTTGCAGCTTGGGCGCTTCGATTGCCATCCTGCCAGTCAGGCATTGGAGCGCCAAGGCGCTGGAGTTGCCCTGCGTGATTGACCATCAGCCGACCCCAAGTGTCGGCCCAGTGTGTCTCGCTGGAGGGCGTCTTTGCGAGCGATGCCAGCAGAGACTCCAGTGAGGACAATGCGTGGATGCGAGTTTGGGCCGTTTTGTGCAGCCGGGTCAGGGTGATCCGGCGACGTTCAAGTTGCTCTTGAATATCAGTCTGAGCCGCGATGGGCTCGCTGTTGATCGCCTCAAGCGCTGTGATGGCAAGGGCGACTTCCTGTTCCCGCTGGGCCCAGCCTGCCTTGTCGCCATCTGGTGGGGCTGGCTTGGCAATGACCTCATCCAGGGCCACCAACCGTGGGCGAAGGGCTTCCCGCAGCGCCTGGGCGAAAGCCAGCCGGCGGCTGCGCAGGCTGGCCTGCGCAGCGGAGAGGTCGATGGCATCCTCTGACGGCATCTGGTCTTCAGCTTCTTGCAGGGCGGCTTCGATCTGCAGAAAGAGGGCTTCGCTGTCGCTCTGCTCCAGTAGCGACAGTGCTTCTGTATGCAGCGAACGTGCACGCTCCAATCGCTCATCCCAACGGGCCTGCGCGACATCAATCCGACTGGAGAGGGTCGCGCCGAGGTTGGCATCGATCGAATCGTCTTCAATGGCCTGTTGCAGCGTGATTGACGCTCCGGCAGGGTCACCATCTTCAAGTTGCCGGGTGATCGTCTGTTCAACGAGCGCGGCAGCGAACTCGCGCCGTCGGGCCTCACCTGCAACAAGAATGGCGACGATCACAATGGCAGCAAGGCCGGAGACGACACCCATTGCAACGGCCCAGCGGCGTCGCCGAGCCGCACGGTGCTCGTCCAGCCGGATGGACAATCGCCGCACCACCCGCGGCGGTACGGGCACTCCCTGACGTTGCAAGGTGGCATATTGCTGCTCCAGATCTGCGACGTCTCGTTGTTCGTCCAGCCGACGTTCCAGATCGTCGATGAGGGCAGTCTGGACCTGTGTCTGAGCGGCGACCTGGGCTTGGGAAGCCAGCCAACGCTCAACCGGTTCGGCCATGGCGCGAATTGATGCATCCACATCATCGGCGTCGAGCAGACTGGCCCACCTCGATCTGGCCTGCTGAGCTGCATCGATATCCATTGCAGCCCAAGCCAGGTGCATGTCCATCGCGACACTGCGCGCCTGTGACTGAGCTTGTTCCTTGCGGGCGCCAATCAGCTCAGTCTCGAGTGCATGCAGCAGTCGAGTGCCCCGCCCGGAGTTTGCCAGCCCCATGTCCAGTAACTGCTGCTGCAGTCTGACCAGGTCGGCGTGATTGCCCGACGCGATGACACTGTCTGCCTGAGTTTGCAAGTCGTCCACCGCACTGTCGACCAGATCGCTCAGGAGCGAGGGCCAGAGCCGCTCGCGAGGTTGCGCGCGTCGCAATGCGGTTAGCGCGCGAAGTCGATCTGCCAAAGGAGCGCCCTGCACATTGGCTGCGATCCAGGCGTCCACCAGAGACTGGTCTCGTGCGGCGTGAACTGGCGCCAGCACAAGGGGTTCGATCGATGCTCGATCGGGCAGGGAGGACACTCGTTGAAATGCCTTGCAGAAGTCTGCATCTTCGCGTAATTCGAGAAGGCCCGCAGCGAGATTCCCGCACTCATCATTCAGTGTGGTGGCGTCTATCAGTCGGTCATCCCGCACCCAAACAAGCGCCCGGTTGAGATGCAGACTGAACTCATCAAGTGCGTGATTGACTTCGGAGTCAGTCACTTCGCCGACACTGAACCGTCGCCTCAGGTCTCGCAGGCGATCCACGATCGTGGTCATGGCGCCCCTCCCGTATCGAGCGCCCAAACGATCACCACCGCTGCTCCAACAAGAAGCAAGAGGGCCAAAACGGTCAGGGCTGCGAGCCCCACGGGGGGACCGCCCGGCCTGAGCTCGACATCGGGCATCTGTACATCTTCGCCAGCAGACAACAGGGTTGGGGTATATGGGATGGGGGGGGTGTCTTGACTGGCTGCTGTTGGTGGTGTTCGAGGAGTGGTTGCCAGATCGAGCAGAGCTCGCGGGGCTGACCGAAGCGCTGCGCAGCACGGTGACCCATCGACCGCAATCACCACATCGGCGCCCGCGGCACCCGGAAGCCGCTCCAACAAGACTGTGCGTTTCCAGGTCTGTTGCCCCAGTCGCGCTTCGATCGCCATCCACCACTGCAGGGCATCTGCGCCCTTGGGAAACACGATCTGCAGAGGCCTGCCTGCTGCGATCTGTTCAGCGATGGAGTGGGACCAGTCGCCACCACAGGCATCCCACGGAGGATCGACATGACCAGCGGTGTACGCCGCCCCACCGAGTTCATGCAATTGCTGCCCGGGAAGCGCGCCTCCCCCAATTGCGGGGCTCACCAGATGGTGGGCCTCTCGAAGCGGGCGACCATCGGGGAGGGAGCCCTTTGGTGCAACTCTTGTGAGCGCGTGCCATGGCTCACCCCCAGCATCAACGAGACTGATCGAGAACGTGCTGGGCGGGGCGGGTGATGACAGCCAGGGATGTCCTGAAAGACGTTCCAGGGCGGTGGTGACATCAGCGGGAATTCCCTCGTCTTGATGCAGCCAACGGAATCCGCCATCTGCACCATCTTGCCAGCCGTGGACAGCCTGAAAAGTCATGAGAGTGGCGCCCCGGAGAGGGTCTGGGAGAGGTGATTGGGCGATCCGGTGCGGGTGGTCAACAGGTAGATACGCCGTTCATCGTCCTTCACGCAAACGACCACAGCAGCTGCTTGGTCGGTGTCGTGAGCATTGGGCGGCCCATCCAGCTTGATGCAGTCGATCTGCCAGGAAGAACAACCCTCAAGAGCTCTGTCGATGCCGCCGGGGCCCACGTCGATCCGGTGCACTTCTTCAAAGCCCGTCATCAATGGGTGCCATGCCCCTCGGCAAGCGGGACAGGCAGGGGTTGTCGAGCGCGTGCCGTCGGGGGCGATGGCGGCTCCATCATTGGCAAAGTGCGCCGTTCGGAAGCGAAGTGCGTGTTCCGTGCCGAGCACCGGATCGCCCACCAGCGTCTGGGCAGCGACGAACCTCACCTGTGACGGTGTGCAGATTGAGTCGCAGAACGGACACTGCATGGGCAAAAACCCCTTCGTGGCACGGTAGCCCAAAACGTCCGCGGCAGGACTTGAACCTGCAACCTTCGGCTTCGGAGGCCGACGCTCTATCCAATTGAGCTACGCGGACCAGATGGCCGAAATTCTACGCCATGGGACCCAGCCCGGTAGGATCGTGCCGTGGGAACCGATGCACCAGCCAACCCGGGGGCGACACTTCTTCGTCTGAGTTCCGTGCAAGGTCCGCCCCTGCCGCCGATCTCGGTCTCGCGCGCCGGAGCCGTGATGGGTCGAGGGAGTGGGTGCGACATTCGGCTACCGGATCCGACGATCTCCCGCCGGCATGCCGCGATCAGTCGTCAGGGCGAAGAGTGGATGCTCACCGATCTTGGGGGCGCCAACGGCACGTGGCTCAATGATGTCCGTCTGGATAAAGATGTTCCTGCGCCTCTGGCCGAGGGTGATCGAATTCGCGTCGGCCCCTGGGTGCTCTCGGTAGGTGCATGGGCGACAACAACCATGTCGCTGGCGACCGATGACGACGCCGGTGAGTCGCTCAAGGTGCAGGCCATTGCGCCGGGCGCGGGCGAGCGGATGGCGATCCACAGGCTTCGGTTGCTGGTGGACTGTGCTGGTCGCATCAACCGAGCGACGGATGACGCCCAACTCGCTGAGGCATTGGTCGAGGCGGCCGTTGAAGGCACCGGGTACACCCGTGCGGCGCTCCTTCGGCCGGGTATGGACGGCCTCGATGTGGAAGTGCTCGGGTGGAGTGCGCCCGACGGATCGGCCCAAGGCATTCAGTTCAGCCGTTCGCTGGTGAAGGCTGCATGTGAAGGGCAGATGGTGTCCCTGAGTTCCGACGCAGCCACCGATTACGGACAGAGCATCGCCGATTTGAACATCCACTCGGCGATGTGCTGCCCGGTCGAGGTTGACGAAGCCGTTGCGGCCTGTCTTTATCTAGATGCCCGTGGAGGCGAAGAATCTGTGGCAGCGGATGCCACCTCTTTCTGTGAAGCACTCTCGCGCGTGGCCGGCTTGGCCTTGGCGAATCTGCGGCGACGAGAGATGCAAAAGCGGCAAGACCGAATGACCGAGGAGTTGGGCGCTGCTCGCGAAGCGCAACAATTCATGATCCCCGAGGAGTCAGGGCGAACCGGCCATCTGGGGCATGCAGTGGTATTCGAGCCAGGCCGCACAGCTTCTGGTGATCTCTTTGACGTCATGGCGCTCGATGAGAACAGGGTTGCACTGTTTCTGGGTGACGTCAGCGGCAAGGGGGTAGGGGCGGCCATTCTCATGGCGGCGGCGCAGGCCTACCTCCGAGGCGCACTCAAGCGGCACGACACCTTGCAGGCAGCCGTCGAAGATCTCAACGGCTATGTGGTTGACCGCACGCCGGCGCATCGCTTTCTCACGTTGTGGGTGGGGGTGTTCGGCAGCGAGGGAACAGTGGAGTTCGTGGATGCCGGGCACGGATACTGGGCCCACATCACGGCAGAGGGTGTCACGGTAGATGAACAGGCTGAGTGCCCGCCCATTGGGTTCGATGCCATGATCGAGTACCCCTCGGAGTCGGTCAGGCTGGAGTCGGGCGAGCGCATCGTTCTGATGACCGATGGCGTTCCCGAGCAACCTGATCTGGCGGGGAACCAGTTCGGCACCATGCGAATCACGGACACGCTCAAGTCGTGCGAGAGCCCGGAAGACGACGTCAAGAATCTGCTCAGTGCCGTGCGATCGCACGCAGGTGGTCAGTCGCCGGCGGATGATACGACGATTGCCAGCGTCGGCCCGCTGGCCTGATTGTGCTTACTGCGATTCGAGTCGGCCCCGCCGCTCATTGGGTTCAATCAGTGTTGCCTTGACGTACTGCTTGTTCATGGCGGAGATGAACTTGATGCTGATGCCCTTGGGGCAGGCATCCTGACACTCTGCATGGTTGGTGCAGGCCCCAAATCCTTCCTTGTCCATCTGATCAACCATGCCCAGCACTCGCGAGATCGCCTCAGGTTGTCCCTGTGGAAGCAGATTCAAGTGGTTGATCTTGGCGGATGTGAACAGCATCGCAGCGCCATTGGGGCAGGCCGCGACGCAGGCGCCACATCCGATGCACTCGGCTGCGTCCATGGCCTCCTCCGCGACCGGGTGCGAAATGGGATTCGCATTTGGTTCGGGCTTGGGACCAGAGTGCACCGTGATGTAGCCACCGGCCTGGATGATCCGGTCGAAGGCGGATCGATCGACCATGAGATCCTTGACCGGCGGGAAGGCTCGTGAGCGGAACGGCTCAACCCATACTTCATCGCCATCGGCAAACTGCCGCATGCGAACTTCGCAGGTTGTACACAGGTGCCCGGGCCCGTGGGCTCGGCCATTGATCACCATCGAGCAGGTCCCGCAGATGCCTTCGCGGCAATCGCTATCGAATGTGATCGGCTCCTTGTTGTCGGCCATGAGCTGCTCATTGAGCAGGTCCATCATTTCGAGGAATGAGATATCTGGATCGATATCCGTCATTCGGTGCGTTTGAAATCGACCTGTGTCGTCCGGGCCGTTCTGGCGCCAGATGTGGAGTGTCAGCGAAATCACTTGTAACTCCTCGTCATGGGCTTGAGCAGATCGAAGTCGATCGCTTCCTCGTGTTTGATGTGCGGCGATCCTTTTTGGGTGTACTCCCAGACAGTCACGTTGCCAAATCGTTCGTCGTCTCTGACAACTTCGCCGTCTTCCGTTTGATGTTCCTCGCGGAAGTGGCAGCCGCAAGACTCGTCGCGTTCGAGCGCATCGCGGCACATGAGTTCGGCCAACTCGATGAAGTCCGCCACGCGGCCGGCTCGCTCCAGTGGTTGGTTGACACCGTCAGCGGTGCCTGGAACACGCAGGTCCTTCCAGAATTCATCCCGGATCTGCCCGATGTCGGAAATGCACTGCTTGAGTCCCTCAGCAGTACGGGCCATCCCACAGTGCTCCCACATCGTCTCCCCGAGCTTCCGATGCAGGGAAAGAGGTGTCTGCGTGCCGCCAATGCCCATCAGTCGACCGATGCGTTCGCGGACATCCTGCTCATGCTGGGAAAATGCCGGATGGTCGGTGGACACCTTGTCTCGGAAAATGTCGTGGAGGTAGTCGCCGATTGTCTGAGGCAGCACGAAGTAGCCGTCGGCGAGGCACTGCATCATGGAGCTTGCGCCCAATCGGTTCGCGCCATGATCGGAGAAGTTCGCTTCTCCGATCGCATAGAGCCCGGGGATATTGGTCATGAGGTTGTAGTCGACCCACAGCCCCCCCATGACATAGTGCACGGCCGGATAGATGCGGAATGGTGTCTCGTAGGGCGACTCGTCGGTGATGTCCTCGTACATCTGGAACAGGTTGCCGTAGCGCTCCGCGATCGTGCTGCGCCCACGCTCGGCGATGGCATCCTTGAAGTCAAGGTAGACGGCGCGAGTGCCTTCGCCCATGACGCCGAATCCGTCATCGCAGACGATCTTGGCATTTCGTGAGGCCACGTCTCGTGGCACCAGATTGCCGAAGGAGGGGTACCGCTCTTCCAGGTAGTAGTAGCGTTCGTCTTCGGGAATGCTCTGGGGGGGGCGGTCATCATTCTTCTTGCGTGGCACCCAGACACGACCATCGTTCCGCAGTGACTCGCTCATCAGCGTGAGCTTGCATTGGAAATTGCCTGAGACCGGAATGCAGGTGGGGTGAATCTGCACGTAGCAGGGGTTGGCCATGCCGGCCCCGCGTTCGTGTGCTCGCCAGGTTGCTGTGGCGTTCGAATTGATGGCATTCGTGGACTTGAAGTACACGTTTCCCGGGCCGCCCGAAGCCAGCACCACAGCGTCGGCGGCGTGCGAGCGGATTTCGCCGGTGATGAGATCTCGTACCACGATGCCTCGGGCTCGACCATCGATCACGACGACATCCTGCAGCTCACATCTGGTGTGCATCGTGAGCTTGCCGTCGTGAATCTGCCGCTGCATGCTCTGGTAGGCACCGAGCAAGAGTTGCTGGCCTGTCTGCCCGCGGCAGTAAAAGGTTCGGGAGACCAGCACGCCGCCGAAGGAACGGTTGGCGAGCATGCCGCCATACTCTCGGGCGAAGGGGACGCCTTGGGCCGTGGCCTGATCGATGATGTTGTGACTCAGCTGGGCCAGGCGGTAGACGTTCGCCTCACGGGCTCGGAAGTCTCCACCTTTCTGCGTGTCGTAGAAAAGTCGATAGACCGAGTCGCCGTCTTCGCAGTAGTTCTTGGCGGCATTGATGCCTCCCTGGGCCGCGATGCTGTGGGCTCGGCGTGGGGTGTCCTGATAACAGAAGCACTGGACGTTGTAGCCCTGGGCGGCCAGTGAGCTGGCGGCCGATGCCCCGGCCAGACCAGAACCCACAACGATGATGTCGTACTTGGGCCGATTGTTCGGACCCACCAGTTTGGCGTGCTCCAGATGCCTGGACCACTTCTCCTGAACCGGTCCGTCTGGAATGCGTGCGTCGAGATTCATTGACGGGTGGCCTCCACCGATCCATGGTCCTGCGTGTGCTGTTGGGTCTGTGACATCGATGGGGGCTCAGGCAGGACGCCTGTCCAGAACATGACGGGCACTGACGCGAAACTCAGGAACAGCCCGATCGCGAGTGCTGCGGCAATGTGGCGAAACAGGTTGTTCCGATCGGCGTTGTTCCAGCCGAGCGTCTGAAACACGCTCCAGGCTCCGTGGTAGATATGGATGCCCACGATCGCCACTGCCAGGATGTAGGCCCATGCGATCCACCAGACTTGGAACGCCTGATAGAGATTGATGTAGACGATTCCCATGCCATCTTGCTCATGGAAGGGTGTGGGCTGAATTGTGCCTGTCGTGAACTGCAGAATGTGCAGCACGAGGAAAGTGAGGATGAGGGCTCCTGAGAAGATCATCGTGAGGCCGATGATGATCCGCTTTCGCCGGCTGGTCTTGCGATACCTGGAACCTCGGGCCGCCCGATTGCGGCGTATGAGGGCCACTACTGTGATGACGTGCACGATCAGCGCCCCGCCGACGACGACTCGCACGATCCACAGGAATCCGCCGTACCCGAACAGGTGTTGGCCGAATTCACGGAGCCAGTAGGAGTAGTCGTTGATCTCCTCGGCCCCGAACCAGATGTGCATATTGCCATAGGCGTGCAGCAACAGGAATCCGATCATGATGGCGCCGGTGACGGCGACGATGATCTTCAGTCCCAACGTGCTTCGAGCGAATCGCATCAGCTGCATCAGCGTGTTCCTCTCGCAGGCCCTGCTCCGTTCAAGGAGCCTGCTTCAACCGCACCCATGGTATCGGCCTCCACAGTCACCCTTGCCTCAAGGCGCCCCGATGCCCGGCGTCGGTGGCCCGGGGGCTCGGGCCTCTGGAGCCGCCACATCGCCGGGCCCGGAATCGAGTCCGCACTGGTCTCGACGAGCAGACGGAGTGGTTCGTACCCGTCTGCGTGAACGACCACGGCATTTGGCCGGTTGCCCGCCAGCAGAAGGCTGGTCTGTCCGGTCTGATCAGTGGTGGCATGCCAACCCGGAGGGCGAGGTGTCGGGCCGATGGTCTGACCCGGTGACATGCCAAGCTCTTCATGCCAGCTGGGCATGAACAAGGTCAGGCCCTCGACGGAAACGTTGGCAGAGTCGATCGGGGCAAGGGAACGGGCGTCGCGAACCTCGATCCTGGCCGCAATCGGGCTGGAGGCGGTGCACGCCCCCAGCAGCCAGGTGCACATGATCAGAGCCAGCATGTACCGCATGATTTGATGCTACCAGCATGCGGGCGGGTAAACGGTGGGGGCGGGATTCGAACCCGCGATACCCCGAAGGGTATACCGGTTTTCAAGACCGGCGCATTCAACCGCTCTGCCACCCCACCAGGGTGCGGCTAAAGCATAGACGCCCGCGGCCGCGGTATGCTGGCATCATGAAGTCAACAGCACCACTGGCCATTGGTTTTGTCACTTTGGTGTGTTGCCAAGGCGGATGTCATGGGCCGCTGGGGGTCGGCGACCTGCCTGATCAAGAGGCAGCTCTGGCAGAGGAAGGTCAGGCCGACATGCGGCTGGAGGACGGTACAGCCGGCGCGGTCGAAACCGATTCCCTCACCGCTGATGGTGCATCGGGGTTGGGCTCCGATCCCTTCCTCCAGCAGCAGCGTGAGCAGATGAAGGCCGTGCAGACGAATACGGGTGTGTACCCCCCCGGCGCTGCAGCCATTCTGGAGCCTGGCGTCGAGTCTGAGACGGGGGATGCACCTTCGAGCCCGGGCGATGACCCGATAGATCGCTGAGCAGCGCAAGGCATTCCGTACTCAGTCAGTTTCAGATTCAGTCATTGTTCCGGGACTGTTCCTTCTGCAGTGCCCGTTGCTCCATGATCGCTATGTGCTTGCACAGGGTATGGGCTGCGATACCCCCAGCGGCTACCCACCCCCGCCAGCCATCCAGAATGCCGCGTTTGAGCACGAGTTGCTTT
>JAKVBU010000010.1:101361-156866 GCA_022446885.1 Phycisphaerales bacterium
AACGACAACGCCGGATTCATGCACAGATGGACGACCCGGCCACCCTTGGACGCGGCCGCCCCGGCTTTGGAGCTCCATTGAACACCTCGAGCGAGCATGTCAGTGGCATCGCTCCACGAGTCATGTCTCAGCGAGCCAGTGAGCCGAGTGGTGCGGCCTCGATTCACCTCGACCCGATCATGCACACCTGATGGATCCGACTCCAGGCGAGCAGCGTCAGGCCGCACCAGTCGAAGTCGCCACTCAGGTTGAAAAGTGTGCCGCAGCGCGCGGCCATGAAGCCAAGTGACTCGATTGAGGTCGAATCCTGTCGTCAGCTCATCGGCATTACTGACTGCTGATCGGATGGACTCTGCAAGATCGTCCTGAATTGTCTCGTCTGAGTCCAGCAGAAGCACCCATGAAGTGTCCGTACACAGCGACATCGCGAACCGCTTCTGTTGGGTTGGATTCGTCCAGTCACGATGGGCTGGTTCGATGCCCTGTTCACGACAGTATTCGAGCGTGCCGTCGGTCGATCCAGAATCAACGACAACGACGTGACTGGCCAGCGCAGCAGACGCTTCCAGTGACCGGGGAAACGTGGACATGCTGTTGAAGGTCGTGTAACAAACCGTCAGATTCTCGAGTGGGGGAACTGCCTGATAGGACTGTGCCATGATGTGTGCTCGCAGGAGTGGAGTCAGTTGGACAGTTGGCGAGGTCGAAGACGCGCCGCGCCAAGCACGCCGCTGCTGTCCCCGTGGGTCGCCTTGTGAATCGGCGTTGTACAAGCGCCGTTGAAGGTGTAGCGGCCGATGCGCTCGGGGAGATCGTCATACAGAGCCTCGATACAACTGAGGCCGCCCCCGATAACGATTACATCCGGGTCAAGCACGGTCACCAAGCCACCGAGTGCTCGAGCCAGTCGATCAAGCCACCGCTCAATGACTGCGGCCGCTTGAGCACTCGATGCATCTGACCGTGATCTGGCCCTGGCGGCGATGTCGCTCGCCCGCATCGAGTCGTTGCCCAAGTCAAGCCATTGCCGCTCCAGCACGGGGCCAGCCAGCCACGCCTCAAGGCAGTGGAGCATGCCGCACCAGCAGCGTACGTCCCGCAGTTCGTCGCTTTGCAGCCGGGGCAGGGCCGTGTGTCCGAACTCGCCTCCGAGGCCGTTGGCTCCAGTGTGCAATTCACCATCGATCACCAGGCCGCCGCCCACGCCGGTCCCGAGAATCAGGGCGAACACACATCTGTGGCCGGCTCCAGAGCCGTCGTGAGCCTCAGACAGGGCCAGGCAGTCGGCGTCATTGGCCAGCTTGATGGGTCGGCCAATCGCCGCTGTGAGATCATCCTGCAGGGGACGACCATTGAGCACGGTCGAATTGGCGTTGCGATGCAGCCCGGTTGCAGGGTCCACGCTGCCCGGAGCGCCGATTCCTACATGAGGGGCCTGTGCA
This sequence comes from Phycisphaerales bacterium, assembly GCA_022446885.1. GTDB lineage: Bacteria > Planctomycetota > Phycisphaerae > Phycisphaerales > SM1A02 > JABAAC01. The sequence continues at coordinate 102,804 of JAKVBU010000010.1, forward strand.
TCGGCCGCCTCTTCGACGGTGTGCACCAGGTTGGCGACGGCCGCCAGTGTGCCCTCGTAGTCGCCTTGGGGTGTAGGGCAGCGTTTGCGGGCGAGCACCTGACCGCCTGCCGACAGCACTGCGGCCTCGATTTTGGTGCCGCCGAGATCAACCCCGGTTGAAGAGGCCCTTTGAGACATGGCCAGATGGTACGAATACGCATCCATGGCTGACGAGACGATCATCTATTCCATGCTCGGGGTGACGAAGACCATTGAGCAACGCACCGTGCTCAAGGACATCTCACTGTCATACTTCTACGGCGCCAAGATTGGAGTGCTCGGGCTCAACGGGTCGGGCAAGAGCACACTCCTGCGGATTCTCGCCGGTGTTGACAGCGAATTTGAAGGCTCGACACAGGCGGCCCCGGGCTTCACCATCGGCTATCTGGAACAGGAGCCACTGCTGCGAGAGACGCGGCGGGTTCGAGAGGTGGTCGAGGAGGGCTTTGGGGAAATCGCCGCCTTGATGCGGCAATTCGATGAGATAAACGCCGCCTTCGCTGAGCCCATGGACGAGGCAGCCATGTCAACTCTGCTTGAGCGGCAGGCTGATGTACAGGCCAAATTGGATGCAGCTGACGCATGGGATATCGACCAGCGTGTCGAAATGGCCATGGATGCGCTGCGATGTCCGCCTGACGATCGCACAGTGGACACGCTCTCGGGTGGTGAGCGACGTCGCGTGGCTCTGTGTCGCCTCCTCATCGCCGCCCCGGACATCCTGCTGCTCGATGAACCGACGAACCACCTGGATGCCGAGTCAATCGCCTGGCTGGAGCAACACCTGCAGCGATATGCCGGAACGATCATCGCAGTGACGCACGATCGGTACTTCCTCGACAACGTGGCGGGCTGGATTCTCGAACTCGACCGAGGCGAGGGCATCCCGTGGAAGGGGAACTACTCGTCGTGGTTGGAACAGAAGCAGGTTCGTCTGGAAACGCAGGAACGCCAGGAGGGCAAGCGGCGCAAGGCCATGGCCCGAGAACTGGAGTGGATTCGACGGACGCCTCAGGGCAGACAAGCAAGGAACCAGTCGCGAATCACGGCATATGAGCGTCTGGTTGATCAGGATCGCCGTGAGCGTGAGACGCAGGTCGAGATCTATGTGCCTCCCGGGCCGCGGCTGGGTGATGTCGTCATCGAAGCGGATGGGCTCTGCAAGGCCATGGGTGACGTCCAGTTGATCGAGGACCTGACATTCAGTGTTCCCCCTGGCGCCATTGTCGGTGTTGTGGGGCCAAATGGGGCGGGCAAAACCACCTTGCTTCGCATGCTCCTTGGCGAATTGTCGCCGGATTCAGGCTCATTGCGACTGGGCGATACCGTCCTGACCGCGACGTCGGCTCAAGGCCGCGATGCGCTCCCAGATGACCAGACTGTGTGGGAAGCGATCTCGGAGAAGGACGACGACATTGACCTCGGGGGCGTCAAGATCAACTCAAGGGCCTATGTGTCCAAGTTTGGCTTTCCTGGTTCAAGTCAGCAGCGGCGGGTCGGGGTGCTCTCTGGTGGTGAGCGAAATCGGGTGCAACTGGCGATGACATTGAGAAGCGGAGCAAACCTGCTGCTGCTCGACGAGCCGACCAACGATCTGGACGTGAACACGATCCGGGCGATCGAAGAAGGGCTCGAGTCATTCGCCGGAGCCGCATTGATCGTGAGTCATGATCGCTGGTTCCTTGATCGTCTGGTGACGCATGTGCTGGCATTCGAGGGGGACGCCAGCGTGCGATTTCACGTGGGCGACTGGACGAGTTACGAGGCAGATCGCCGTCGCCGTCTTGGCGAGGAGGCTGATCGCCCACACCGCATGAAATACCGAAAGCTCACGCGGTGATTCGGCCACGGGCGCTCGCCGACATCTCGCTGACGCCGACCTCGCACGACCCTTCCATCCTCAAGCGGGTGTTGGTCAGCGCCAGCGACTCGGTGGGGTCCCTGATGCAACTGGCCATCAGTACGCTCGAGCCAGGGCAGGTCGTCGAGCCCCATGTGCATCGGGATCTGTGGGAGATCTTCATGGTGCGATCAGGGCGGGTGCTGATCAAGATCGATAGAACCGATCATCTGATGGCCACCGATGATTGGGTGGTGGTCCCTCCAGGGGTCCAGCATGCTGTGGCAGCCCATGGTGAGGTGGCTGCCCAGATGCTGGTGGTGGGGGTCGCTGGCGATCCGCCCGACACAGGGGCTATCGGGGCCTGAGCATGCCCTCGGAGGGCTGAAACGGCCCAATCTCCCCGAACTGACTGAATCGCCCACGCTGGAGCGCCGATGGGCGAAAGGACCCCTTGTCAAGGGGATCGTCCAGTCGTGCCTGTGGGCACCGGAGATGCATGCCCGTGCTCAGTCTTGCCCTCGTGGTCGTTCTTGCCCAAACAAGTCCTGCTGGTGAACTGCAGCCTGCTGGTGAACTTCAATTTGCATCGATCGATAGCGCTCAGGCGGCGATTGACGCATTCAAGGCTGATGCACAAGCTTCGGATGAACGTCAGGGCGGGTCTGGTTTTGAGTTCTGGTTGGACGCCGCCCACGCTGGCGACGTCGATGCGATGCATCTGGTTGGGGTGCGGCTGTTCAACGGGGTGGGCACGAGTCGCAATCGGGGAGATGCCTATGCCTGGTGGCGCATTGCGGCCATGCAGGGGCATGCGCCGTCGCTGTTTGAAGTGGGCCGATGTCGCCAGAGCGGACGTGGTGTCAATCTGAACGAACCCGATGCGGTGCGTTGGTTTGAACGCGCGGCCGAGGCCGGGCATGTTCCGGCCATGGTTGCGTTTGGGCGATGTCTGAGCCATGGTCGCGGCTGCCCTGCCGACCACAAGCGGGCGGCGCATTGGTACGAGCGGGCGGCCCAAGCGGGGCACGTGGATGCGATGCGGGCACTGGCCTTGGCCCATCAGTTTGGTCGCGGCGTCGATCGAAGCATCACAACTTCCGCCAAGTGGTGGCGATCAGCGGCCCAGGCGGGTGACCTGCAGGCCATGCTCATCACAGCGGCGAATTACGAGATGGGGCATGGCCTCCCACAAGATCCTGCCAACGCAGACGAGTGGTACGCCAAAGCCTCCTACCTGATGCTGCCTGCGCCCGACAGTCCAGCGGTGGCGCTGGCCCGCTGAAGCCCCTCATTTGCTCGACGGCCACGATCAGGGCAGCCTCGACAGCGCTGCGGTCGCTGGGGTACACTGCACTGTTGGCATGTTTGGCCCCTTCGTCTAGCGGCTAGGACGTCAGGTTCTCATCCTGAAAACAGGAGTTCGATTCTCCTAGGGGTCATTTGACAACTGATTCTTAAGCCGGTCAGTACGTGCGTGTTTGCATGGAGGCCGGCGATCCAGGCCGATGTAGCTCAGTCCGGTTAGAGCGAGGGATTCATAAACCCTAGGTCGCTGGTTCAAGTCCAGCCATCGGCATTCTCAGGCCTGCCCTCTTCGGGGCGGGCCTGTTCTCTTGTGGGGGCCTCGGTCCCCTTTGACAGGGCAGGCGCCGATCAACAGATCAGGCGAGCGGCCGCCTGAATCACGTCGGCAATGGTCAGGATCGGGCGGGTTCAGCCCCGGTCTGCATGGTCCATGCCTCGATGGCCTTGGACGTCGCTTCCGGATGGGCCCGGCGAATGGCTGCCGCCATGAGGCCCATGAACATCGGTTGCGGATGCAGCGGGCGGCTGGTGAGTTCTGGATGGAACTGGCCGCCGACGAAGTAGGGGTGCACCGAGGTGGGCAGTTCAATGCCCTGCATGATCGGCTGCCGCGGATGACGGCCACTAAAGATGAGTCCGGCGGCTTCCAATTGCTCGATGCAACCCGGATCGACCTCGAATCGGTGCCGGAAACGCTCTCGCACGAGCAGGTCACCGCCGAACAATTGCGCCAGCAGCGACCCCTCCGTCAACTGCACGTCCTGGCCACCAAGCCGCATGGTGCCGCCCAGCCCCTCGATGGCTTTCTGCTCGGGCAGTTCGGAGATGACAGCCGACTCCAGCGAGGGGTCGAACTCGGTGGAGTGAGCATTTTCGATGCCGGCGACCGATCGGGCGTACTCAATAACGGCCACCTGGAATCCCAGACAGATGCCCAGGAACGGGATGCCCGCTTGTCGAACGTGTCCGACCGAAGCGATCTTCCCCTCAACCCCACGTTCGCCGAATCCACCGGGCACGATGACTGCGTGCAGGTCGAGCGGCGAAAGCCTGCCCTCGACATTGCCGGCGTCCACGTCGCTGACGTCGATCCACTGCACATCCGGGGTGGCGCCTAGATGCGTCGCGGCGTGTTCGATGGCCTTGTCGATGGAGGCGTAGGCGTCTCGCAGCGCCGTGTACTTGCCCAGGATGCCGATGTTCACGGACCAAGGTCGAGAGGCGCTGATGGCGTGTGCGTACCGATTCCACTGGGCTCGGGCTGAGTCTTCATGGACCGGGTCTACCTTCTGGTGCCGATCCAGAATCGTGAGCACTTCACGATCCAAGCCTTGTGCCCGCATGGCTTCGGGAATGGTGTAGATCGAGGCCCGATCGTGCATGGAAAAGACGCGAGGCAGCGGGACATTGGAGAACATCGAGACCTTCTGTCTAGCAGTCTCGGTGACCTCGTGTTCGGCGCGGCAGGCGATCAAGTCGGGCTGAATGCCCGTCTCCATGAGCCTCTTGATACCCAGCTGCGCCGCCTTGGACTTCTGTTCCCCCAGCGTTGGCGGTTCCAGGATGTAGGTCAGGGCGACTGAGCAGAAGTTCTCGCGGCCCTCCTCAAATGCCAGTTCACGCAGGGCCTCCACATAGAAGCCATTTTCATAGTCGCCGATTGTGCCACCAACTTCGATGAACACGAGATCGACCGGGCCTCCCTCGGGGCCACCGGTCATGGCCAACTCCCGTAGGCGGCGTTTCACCTCACCAGTAACGTGGGGGATCATCTGGACATCCCGTCCCAGATAGCCGCCGCGTCGCTCACGTTCCAGAATCTCGGTGTAGATCTGCCCCGCGGTCGTGAAGTTGCGAACCGTGAGATCCTGATCGAGCAGCCGCTCGTATGTGCCTAGATCCATGTCGCACTCGGTGCCGTCATCGAGCACGAACACTTCACCGTGCCGATATGGATTCAGCGTGCCGCTGTCTACGTTCAGATAGCCCTCGAGTTTGATCGGAGCGACCGTGAGCCCCTTGTCCTTGAGGAGCTTGGCCAGCGAGGCGCTGAAGATGCCCTTGCCCAGCCCCGACATCACGGTGCCCATGACGGCGACGAACGCGGTTCGCCCGCGCTGATAGCCCTCGGGGACCGGTGAAAAGAACTCGGTGGTTTCGCTAGTGCGTCCGAATTGGCTCAAAAAGCCTTCTTCGCAGGCAGATTGGGCGTTGGGACTGGCGCCGGGATCATCTGGGTGCATGGAAGAGGATACCGCGCCGAGGCGGCTGCCAGCAACTGAAAAAGGATCAGGCTCGCCGCTGCAGCCAGTCTTCGTACTGCTGGGGGGTATCAATGCCACAGTGGCAGGTCTCAACTCTGGCCACCGCGATGGGGCGAGCGTGCTCCAGCAGCCGGAGTTGCTCCAGTTGTTCAGTCTGCTCCAATACCCCCGGTGGCAACTGGACATAGTCATGCAGCGCTTCAGGCGTGTAGACGTACAAGCCCACATGCCGCAGATACTCGACGCCTGCCCCGTCACGGTCACAGGGGATTGGAGCGCGTGAGAAATAGATGGCTCGGGAGGCCTGATCGACCACCACCTTGACCACGTTCACGTCATCGACATGCGTCGGGTCAGTGCAAGGTGCCGCAACGGTGGCGATGCCAGCATCCGGGTCACAGCGGAGGGCGTCGATGGCGGCGTCGATGGTCGATGGATCAAGTTCCGGCTCGTCGCCTTGTACGTTCACGATGATGTCGGCCTCGAGCGAGTCCGCGATTTCGGCGATGCGGGAAGTGCCATTGGGGTGATCGCCCCGAGTCAATCGGTGATCGATTCCGGCGGCGGTCGCCGCCGCCTCGATTGATTCGCTGTCGCTGGCGATACAGACGTGGTCAACGCAAGCGGCCGCCATGGCATTTTTGGCGCAATGCACAATCAGGGGCGTGCCGCTCTTGTCGGCCAGCATTTTGCCTGGGAACCGTGTGGAGGCCATTCGGCCGGGCACCACCGCAACGACCCGACTCACAGCGACTTGACCAGTTCGTCGATCTCGCGACGCCGTTCGCGGATGTCCTTGTAGGTGATGTCCTTGCGAGCGATGCCCGAGCAGATCTCCAAAGCCGCTCGAGCCCGCTCCTCTGATTGCTCCGAACGAGCTGCTTCAATGAGCGAGAGCATCAGGTCGTAGCGAATCTCCAGTTCAAGGCCCGCTTCGGTGGCGTCAATCTTGGACAGCACTTCCTTGAATTCAGCGATCGCTTCTGAATGCCAGCCTTCAGATGCAAAGCACAGCCCCAGTTTGTGGCCAGCCCGGCTGCGTAGGCGAGGCTCATCCTTCGCTTTCTGGAAGCAGCCCATCGCAGTCTCGATTTTCTGTTGTCGAAATGCGACCTCTCCCAGATGGAATCGAATCTGTCGATCCGTGGGGTAGCGATCCGCCCGTTCGCCATATTCCTTGGCTTCGAAGGCCAGCAGTTGTTCTTCGAGCGATGCCGCTCTTTCAGCGCCATCTTCTTCGGCTCGTTCCGTGATGTCTCGGATGCGCAACCGGAATCGCTGAATGCGGATGTCGCCGGCGGCCATCCGGAACCGGTACTCACCGGTGGACTTGTAGCCCGTCATGAAGACATCTTCGGCCTTCTTGAGAGAGGTTTCATCACCTTGGCGTCGAAGCAGCGTGCCGTATCGATTGACGTTTTCAGGTACGTCGGGCGACTCCTTGAAGCTCTTTCGGGCCCGAGCCAACACTCGATCGCTGCCGCCGCCAACCCCGGCAATGGACTCCTCCTCCTCCAGCTCACGCTGCTTGTCCATGTCCTTCACGAATGAGCGGAATCCACCTTCTTGACCAATGGCATCTTCGTAGCCCCCCTGAGCCATGGCTCGTTGGGCCGACAGGTCCTTGATCGACTGATCAAGGGCTCCATCGGAGGGGTCGTGCTCCAAGGCGAGTTGCCCGGCCTGGAGGGCTTCGTCCCAAGCGCCAATCTCGGAGCAGGCATCCTTGACCGAAACCAAGGGCGCCTTGCCAGTCTTCTTCCAATGTCGAACGATGCCCAGCACATGCGGTGCAAAGAACCGGCCGGCTTGGTGCAGAGGGGCAGGAGCAGCAGCGTCGAGCGCCTTGACCGCAAGGCCGCCGTTTTCCAGATCGCTCATCCAGAGGGCCAGCGCCTCAGCAAAGGCGGTCATGTCCGGATGGCCACCCAGCCCCTTCAGATCATTGGCCTTGAGGCGTTTTCCGCCGTCCTGCCGGTGCCGTAGTGCGGCCTGAAGAATGCCGTTGTGCCCTCTGTCGGACTCCGGGTCAAGTGCGATGCCGGTGGCGAAGTAGATGATCGCCGTGGAGACCTGCCCGGAGTTGACCTGAACCGAGGCATGGTCGAACCACTTCACAGCCTTCTGTGGTTCGGCCACGAACGGCTTGTCGTCGCCATCGGAATCGCCGGATTTCTTTCTCGGGAAGAGTGCCAAGGTGCTTGCTCGTGACCAGTTGGAATGCACACGGTACTCGCCATGGCTCCAGGGCGGCAAGGCCTGAAGGGAATCGCCGAGATACGATACTTCCATGAATCTGGAGGGCCTGTCCATTGTCCTGCATCCGGCCGAGATCCTCACCTCGGTGGCGACCCCTGTTGAGCGGGTCGATGACGACATCAGGGCTCTGGCGCACGCCATGGTCGAACTCATGGATCAGGCCGATGGCGTCGGTTTGGCGGCCCCGCAGGTCGGCGTAGGGCTGCGGATGTTCGTGACAATTGACCCTGAGGATGAGCGAGGCGCCCAGGTCTGGATCAACCCCGAACTTGAGGTGATCGATGAAACGAGCCAGTCGGGCATCGAAGGCTGTCTCAGCCTCCCCGGCATCGATGTGAGTGTGGCAAGGCCTCGAGGGGTGCGAATTCGGGGTTTGGGCCTCGACGGCCAGATGCGTGAGGCTGAGTCCTGTGAGCACATCGCTCGTGTGTGGCAGCACGAGCATGATCACCTCGATGGGCGTCTCATCATCGACCGAATGTCAACCATGGATCGCATGCGCAATCGTCGTGCTCTGCGGGCACTCATCGGTCGAGCCACCTGACATGCGTGTGGCCTTCTTCGGATCGGGGGCGTTCGCACTTGCGACCCTCTCGCGTCTGCACGAGAGAGGCTCCATTGTCCGGGTCATCAGCCAGCCCGATCGCCCTGCTGGTCGGAAGCGGGTACTCACGCCCACTCCGGTGAGCGCCTATGCGCTGGAGCACGGATTGGATCTTGATCGGATCGAAGACGTGAACGCGACGGAGGCGACGTCCCATCTGCGTGATCTGGACGTGGACGCCTGGGTGGTCATCGCCTTCGGTCAAAAACTCTCATCGCAATTGCTCGAAGACCGCGTGGCCGTGAATCTGCACGGTTCGCTCCTGCCCAGGTGGCGTGGCGCAGCGCCGATTCATCATGCCATCCTTGCAGGCGATACGCACACTGGCGTGAGTGTCATCACGCTTGCCAACGTCATGGATGCCGGGCTGGTATTGGGCAGTCGGTCGATCCCGATCGGTCATACGGACACCACGGCAGATGTACACGATGCGCTGGCTGCATTGGGCCCGGACCTGATTGACGAGGTGCTTGCGTCACTTCTGTGCGGTGCGCAAGAGGGCACGCCCCAGGACGCAGCTCTGGTGACGACGGCGCCCAAGCTCACTCGAGCTGATGCTCAACTGGATCTGAATGCGTCAGCAGATGTCCTACGGAGGCGAATCAACGCTTTGAGCCCTTGGCCAGGGTGTCGTCTGAGGGTGGATGGCGTCGAACTGCGGCTCTTGCGAGCCGCCTCCAGCGCAGGTGAACTGCCTCTGGGCAAAATGACATCGGCGGGTTTGGTGGGAACGGGCGAGGGGCTGCTTGAAGTGCTGCAGGTGCAGCCCGCCGGTGGGCGGGTGATGGACATCGGCCAGTGGCTGCCCGGCCGGCGATCCGCAGGTGATCTCATCGTGGAGCAGATCGGATGACGTTCGGGCTTGAGTTGTGGGACCTGCTGCGGCCTTCCCGGCGGCGCAAGGCAAAGGCGAGCAAGTCCGCCCCTCCACCTAGATCTCGGGCGATGCAGGATCGCTACGACGCGTTGGTCGTCGAAATGAAACAAGTCTGGGGGCTGAAAGTTCGCAAGTGGCGTTCTTCCACAAGCGGTGTGGCGTGGGAGACGCATTGGCGGGACGGCACGATCAGTCGGATGATCGAGTCGCCCTATCCGCGTGGCCCCATGTCGTGCGCCATCTTTCTCCATGAGGTCGGACATCATGCTATTGGGCTCTCCTCCATCAAGCCACGCTGCCTCGAGGAGAAGCGGGCATGGGACTGGGCACTCGCCACCATGCGTGAGCGGGGCTTCAACGTGACTGACCGTGTGATCAAACGCCGAGATGACGCGCTTCGCTATGCCGTGGCGAAGTCAATTCGGCGCAAGATTCGCCGGATTCCACTGGAGATGGTGCCTTGGATTCCACCGGGCGTGCGTCTGGAGCCTGCCTGAGTTGCTGATCGACGAACTCGACTACGACCTGCCTGGAGATCGCATTGCCACGCGGCCCTGTGCCCGCCGTGAAGACGCAAAGCTCATGGTTGTGCGTCTCTCAGATGGAGTTGCTCCGCCACAACACTGCAGCGTCAGGGATCTGCCCCATCTTCTGCGAGATGGTGATCTGCTGGTGCGAAACGACACTGGGGTGTTGGCCGCCCGTTTGCAGGGCCGCCGAGCGGTGCTTGAGGGAGGGAGAGGCGGCGGCCGGGTTGAGGGGCTGTTTCTGGAGCAACTACCACGAGGGGAGTGGCGGGTGCTCCTTGAGGGCAAGGGGCGTCTTCGGCCTGGAGAACGAATCGATCTGGGCGAGACGCTTTCGATCACGCTCCGTGAGCGATCCGGGCATGGCTGGATCGTCGAGCCTTCTTCAACTGCACCGCCCGCAGCGCTGTTGAGCGACTGTGGCCGCACGCCGCTTCCGCCCTACATCCTCCGTGCTCGACGCACCCGTGGAGAGCAGATTGACGATGCAGACGATCGCCGTTGGTACGCCACGACGTTTGCCCGAGCCGGGGCCTGTGGATCAGTGGCAGCTCCGACGGCTGGCCTGCACTTGAGCGAGGCACTTGATGCTCGACTGCACGAACGGGGCGTGGAGACGCTCGCCGTCACGCTGCATGTGGGTGAAGGCACCTTTCGGCCGGTTGAGTCAGCAACGCTCGATGCTCACAAAATGCACGAGGAGGCTTTCCACGTCGGGGCTGAGGCCATGGCCCGACTGGCGCAGGGCGTGGCCAAACCTGGGCGACTGATCGCACTGGGCACCACCACGACGCGTCTGCTGGAGTCTCTGCCAGAGCAACTTCCAGAGGGGCAGCTCTCTGGTTCGACGGATCTGTGTATTGCGCCGGGGCACCAGTGGAAGCGAGTAGAGGGCTTGATGACCAATTTTCACCTGCCTCGTTCTACGCTGCTGGCGCTGGTCGCGGCATTTACCGGGCTCGATCGACTGCTCGAGCTCTACGCAATCGCGATCGAGCACGAGTACCGGTTTTATTCCTACGGCGATGCGATGTTGATCCTGCCCTGACGTGCCCGAACCCAACGCCAATCCTGCTGCCGCCGACCTCAAGCATCTGCTGCGTGATGAAGTTGTCCAACTGCACAACGGTGCAGGCGCATTGCGGCCACGACGTGTTGTTGAAGACTCACGTCTGGTCGAATCTGGAGACGTGTTTCTGGCCCGCCCCGGCGCCTCAGTTGACGGTCGTGAACTGATTGACGTGGCCATCGAGGGCGGCGCTCAGTTGATCCTGACCGATCAGGAGACGGCTTGCCGGTTGGCGTGCCCGTGTATCGGCGCTGATGAGGTCCAAGGTGTGGGGGCCCGATTGGCGCATGCACTGGCTGATTGGCCAACTGCGCACATGGCAGTGACGGGGATCACCGGAACCAACGGCAAGAGCACCTGCGCCTGGTTGCTGCAGCATGTTCTGCAGGTCACGGGGCACGCCTGCGGTCTGGTTGGGGGCATTCAGAATTTCGACGGCCGGGGTTGGTCCGATGCCGCGCTGACAACACCGCCAGCGTGCGAGCTGGCCTCGCTGCTGTCCTCAATGCAGACGGCTTGCTGCACACATGTCGCAATGGAGGTGAGCTCACAAGGCATCGCCACAGGGCGCATCGAAGGTGTCGAATTTGCAACGGGCATCTTCACCAATCTGAGTGGTGACCATCTTGATCTGCACGGGGATCTCGAGACCTATGCCGCGATCAAGTGCGACTGGATGGCGTCACTTGGCCAGCAGGCGACGAGGATCATCAATACAGATGATGCAGTAGGCAGACGCCTTGCGAAGCGATGCGGCGGGAGGGGCGATGTGCTCACCTGCGGCCGCGGCGGCGATCTGCAGGTGGAGAGGCATGATGCTTCGCTCGATGGTCAGACGCTGGGCGTGCACACGCCTTGGGGAAGCGCCGAGGTTCATCTGTCGCTTGTGGGCGAGCACAACGCCTTCAATGCACTACAGGTAGCGGCCGCTGCCAGCGTCGCTGGATGTGAACTGGAGGCCATCGCCTCGGCGATGGCCTCGGCGCGACCACCGCGCGGTCGGCTCGATCGGGTTCCCGCCCCACCTGGCAGCCCAAGGGTGTTCGTGGACTTCGCACACACGGATGGGGCGCTCGATTCGGCCTGCGGGGCCCTGGCCCGCTTGGTGCCTGCTGGAGGGCGGTTGATTCTGGTGATGGGCTGTGGGGGAGACCGTGACCAGACCAAACGCCCTCGAATGGGGCGTGTCGGCGCCGCCCATGCCGATTTGCTCTGGTTGACGTCGGACAACCCACGTTCAGAGGACCCCGAAGCCATCATCGACATGATCGAAGCGGGGGTGCCTGTTGAACACCGGGTCAGAGTTCGCCGAACGAGTGATCGCCGCAAAGCAATCGAGGCGGCGCTGGCTCAGGCCGGTGCTGGCGATGTCGTGCTGATTGCCGGCAAGGGACATGAGGCCCTGCAGATTGTCGGAGATGAGGCCCTGCCATTCGACGATGCCCGAGTTGCGGCCCAAGTACTTGCGCAGGGAACTGGCCACGATGCCTGAGATGATGGCGACGCTTGCTGAGTTGGCACAGGCCGCAGGCGGTGCGTGCAGGGGGCCGAGCGAGGGCTCGGTCACCGGCGTGTTTCATGACACCAGATCGCCTCTGGCAGGCGGGCTATACATCGCCTTGAGGGGGCCTGTGCACGATGGCCACGAGCATCTGGAGGCGGCCCTGAAGGCAGGGGCCAGCGCCGTGTTGGTGGACCGGCCCTGCCCCGGGCTCGAGGGAGTTGCCGCCATTGAGGTGCCCGACACAAAGGCGGCACTCCTTGAACTGGCCCGATGGTGGCGTGGCCGCTTGAGCGGCACGCGGGTCATCGGTGTCACCGGAACCGCTGGCAAGACAACGACCAAAGACCTGCTGCAGGCGATCGGCAACGCCTCAGGCAGCGCCTTTGCATCTCCCAGGTCGTTCAACAACGACATCGGGGTGCCCTTGACGATTCTGGGTGCTCGACGGGGAGACGACATGCTTGTCGCCGAGGTGGGCACGAGTTCGCCGGGTGAGATCGGTCCATTGGCGTCGCTGCTGAAGCCCCATGTAGCGGTGATCACCTGCATCGGCGCCGGCCATCTTGATGCGCTGGGAACAATCGAGGGCGTCCGTCAGGAGAAGTACGACCTCGCTCGGGCGGCCAGCGAGCAGGTGATCATCGCCCATCAGGGACTCGATCTGCCCGAGGTGGACGTGCCCGTGATGACGTTTGGTGACAACGAGGCTGCCGACGCCGTGGTCTCCATCAATGTGGCAAGTCAGCGTGTGAGGGTGTCTGGCACCTCATGGCCCATGGTGCTTCAAGGCAGGCATGGGGCCATGAACATCGCTGCAGCTGTCCTTGCCGCCAAGGCCTGTGGGTGCGATGACACGGCGATTTCGACGGGGCTGCATGCAGCCAACATCACGCAAGGGCGATTCACCGTGTTCGAGACTGGCACCGCCCAGGTGATCGACGATACGTGGAACAGCAACCCCCTTTCGGCCGCTGCAGCCCTTGACTCGACTGAGGCCACTGCCGGCAAGATGCCTGTCGCCCTGGTGCTGGGAGAGATGAAGGAACTGGGAGAACTGTCCGCCGCCGCCCATGGGGAGTTGGTTGATCGGGTTGCAGCACTTCGGAATCGGGTGCAGGTTGTCGCTGTGGCGTGGGTCGGCCACGCATTTGTGCCATTGGTTGAGCCAACGCAGGACACCATTGTGCTGCCCGAAGCCTCAGAGGCAGCCATGGACGAGGCTGCCGCTCACGTCGCCGGCGAACGTCGAGTGGTGCTCGTCAAGGGTTCGAGATCACTTCGTCTCGAGCGAGTTGTGCAACGTTTGCGCGCCGATTCGGATGTTCGCGGGGCTCGACGGACGATGAGTCACTGACGTGCTGTACCACCTGCTGCAATCCAGTGATGCCTGGCTCGAGGAGATGGGTGTCTACTCCCTCATGCAGGTGCTGTACCAGATCGAGTTCCGGGCCTTTGCCGCGGCGATCGCAGCGTGGGCCTTCGTGTTGGTGGCGGGCAGGCCGTTCATCAACTGGCTGCGGCGGATGAAGATCGGCGACGTGCCGGAGTTCAATCGCGAGGCGCTGAACCAGATCATGCGGTCAAAGGCCGCCACACCGACGATGGGGGGCGCGCTGATCATTGGCGGCATCCTCACGAGTGTTCTGCTGCTGGGCGACCTGACCAATCGGTATCTGCACTTGGCGCTGGTCGTCATGATCTGGCTCGGGCTGGTGGGCGGGGCCGATGACTGGCTCAAACTCACCACGGCTCGGCGGGCGCCTGGCTCCCGTGACGGCCTCCGGCCCTGGGAAAAACTGCTGTTTCAACTCGGCCTGGGTTTCATTGCAGCCGTTTTTCTGTGGCGGCTGACCGGTGACAACGAGGCGGCTCGATCACTGGTTCTGCCGTTTCAACGGACCTACGTACCGATGCAGGAAGGGCTCGTGCTGGAGCCGAGCGTCATCGTTCTGGGATTCCCATTCTTCGTGATCAGTGTGATGCTGCTGGTGGCATTCACCAGTAATGCCGTGAACATCACCGACGGCCTCGATGGGCTTGCCCCGGGCACGATGCTGATTGCCTCGCTCGCCGTGATGTTGCTGTGCTACGTGGCGGGTTCTCCCGAGCGAGCTCAGTACATGTTGTTCCCCTATGTGGAAGGCGCTCTCGAACTCATGGTTGTGACTGGGGCCATGGCCGGAGCCTGCCTTGGCTTTCTCTGGTTCAATTGCCAGCCCGCCTCGGTCTACATGGGCGACACCGGGTCACTGCCCTTGGGTGGTCTGTTGGCGACGATCGCCTGTGCAATCAGGCAGGAAGTGCTGCTGCTGATCATTGGCGGCGTTTTCTTCTTCGAGGCTGCGAGTGTGATGTTGCAGGTGGGCTACTTCAAACTCACCGGTGGCAAGCGGATCTTCCGCTGCGCTCCGATTCACCATCACTTCCACATGGGCGGGTGGCAGGAAAATCAGGTGGTGGTGCGTTTCTGGATTCTGGGGGTGATGCTGGCGGTGGGAGCGCTGGTGCTGCTCAAACTTCGCTGACCTCGTCGCCCAAGACCAGATCCAGATCAAGCATCGACCCCGGTGGCGTGCTGGCTCGCATCGGCCCCCGAGAACGAAGTGCTTGGATGCAGTCTTTGAGGTCTGCGGGCACCGGAGCGATGAACTGCACCTGCTCTTGGGAGTGGGGGTGCTCAAAGCCCAGCAGGGTCGCGTGGAGGGCCTGCCGCTGGAGCACCACCCGCAACGGGTCGTCGCCTCGAGGCGGTGGCAGGATGTCCCGCACCTGCAGATGGGATCCGCCGTACATGTCGTCTCCGGCGATGGGCCATCCGCGGTGGCTCAGATGGACACGGATCTGGTGCGTTCGTCCGGTGCGAATCTCGACTTCCAACAGGGTGAAGTCGCCATATCGCTCCCGCACTCGATAGATGGTCAGAGCCGACTTGCCGGTGTCGTCCCAGCGGACTGCCTGACGCTCGCGAATCGTCGGGTGCTTGCCTATGGGCAGGTCAATCTCATCGACCGTGGGTTCGACGTCGCCATGCACAAGTGCCAGATACCGTTTGCGAGTGGTTCGTTCCTCAAACTGCCGTCCCAGGCGCCAATGTGCGGTGTCGTGTTTGGCCACGACCAGAACGCCGCTGGTGAATCGGTCCAGCCGATGCACGACCCCGGGGCGGGCCTGATCTTCTCCCACACTGGAGAGGCTGCCGGACCCGGCGTTGGCGAAATGCCAGGCCAGTCCGTTGATGAGCGTGCCGCTCTGATGTGATCGAGCCGGGTGCACAATGAGATCTGGCTGCTTGTTGATCACGATCAGGTGGTCATCTTCGTGCAGGATGGCCAGAGGCAGTTCTTGGGCAAGCAGTTCCCGGCTCGGAGGCGGGGGTAGCACGATGGTCACTTCATCACCGGGATTGAGCCGAGTCGAAGCCTTCGGAACACGTCCATCGATGGTGACGGCGGACTCCTGAACGAGCTTTTGCAGAGCGGTTCGGCTCATCCATGGAATGCGGGAGCGTAGCCACTGATCGAGGCGTACGGCTCGAGCGCGGCCGACCGTCCAGGTGACCCTGCGGGGGCCGTCCGTGTCGTCGTCGAAAGGGAGGACGTCCTCGTCGGAGGCGTTCAACCGTCCTCGCCGGCAGGTGCGGGTTCAGTTGTGTCGCCCACAGGCAGATCGAGTGGATTGGTCTGGGCTGGTGGCAATGGGCCCGTGGGCGGCGTGTCGCCTGGCCCCAAGGGTTCCAATCCAGGCGGAAGCTGGAAGCCACCGGGCAAGGTGGGGGCGGTCGGTGCCGCGGGCCGGGCCGTGGGCAATGAAGCCACATCAGCCGTCTGGGCTCGAGCCAGCGCCTGTGTGGCCAGCGGCTCCAGCCAGCCCTCGGCGCGTTGAGCCGATCGGTTGTAGAAGTCTCTGGCGGTTTCGGCGTCGCCCCGAGACTCAGCTACGGCGGCCAGTCCGTTGAGGGCTGAGACGGCGACGAGGGTCGTGGCTCTTGCGCCGTCATCTCCGGCAAGCACGAGTTCGAACTGCCGTGCGGCATCATCGAGTGCTTGCGTGCGTTGGGTGTCATCCAACTCTTCGGTGGAGAGCCGGCCCAGCAAGATGCGACCGGCCTTCAATCTCGCCAGCGGGGCGACCGCGTCGATGTCACCATGGATTGTCGCGATCTCAGCCAGCGATGCTGGCTCGGTCGTTGTCATCAACTCCACCCAGGCGGTGGCACGGCGAGAGGCCTCGGCAGTGTCGGCGTTGGTGACCCAAAGCCGGATGGCGATGACGGCGAGAATGGCGGTGATGACCCAAGGCCCGTATTGCTTGAGCCCGTCGAGGAAGTCCTCGTTGACGCGGCTCTCGCGCAGGTCGGTCTGATGCACCTCTGCTTCAAGTCTCTTGCGGTCAGATGAGTCACTCATGGCGGGCTGCTCCCAGCCCAACATCGTACCGGCAGCCGACCCCCAAGGCCAAGCCCTGAGCCCAATCTGGCGCTCCTTGGGCTCTTCCCGAACGGCTGCCGATTGCTCCCTCAGGCGACGTCCAACCGGCCGGCAGCGGCGGTTGCTTGTTCAAGACAGGCTTGCAGGTGCTTGGGATGCCCCTCAGTACGCAGAAATGCCGGTGCCGTAGCCGCCATGAGGAGCCGGCGGATATCGGCAAGCGTGTGGTCCTCATCGGAGAGGCCCAGCCCTGCCGCTCGACGGGCGCGGCGCATGGTCTTGACCGGCGCCAATGCCAGCCGCTGTGATCGCGACCAGAGCTGCCGCTCCAGATAGACGGCATCCTCGACCCAGTGGCCCGGTCGAACTTCAGCCAGATCAATGAGGATGACTGGCGCATCAGCCTCGTCACTACGGCACAGGGCATTGGCAAGATGGAGATCGCCGTGAATCCACTGATCGAGGGGGCGTTTGCGCCATCTGGCAACGAGCGAGTCAAGCGCCTTGCCCAGTCGTCGGTGGAGTTTCTTCCACTCGTTCGTCTGCTCCAGCGCGTTGTCTTTCAATGCCTGCATGGCCTTGTCGAGCGTCAGGCTCCAGTCTTCACGGGCGACCTGATCGGGGTCGATCTCGAAGGATCGGGTCTGGGCATGCAGGCGGGTTGCAGCCTCGGCGATGCGGCCCACGTGGGTGTCTTCCCAGTGCAGCCCCAGCGGGCCAACTGGCAGCGCCTCGATCACCATCCAGGCCAGGTCATAGGGGCCCAGTGTCAATCCTGAGGCCAGCAACTGGGCCACGGTGTCTGGTGGACTGCCGTCACCAGCCTGCAATCGTCTGGTCCAGAAGAGCTCACGCGGGCCCACCGGCACCTTCACGATCACCTTTCTAGCAGTGCCATCGTCTTGTTTCCAATTGCCTCGGCCGGTTGCAGCGCCACCACGCTGCCAGTCGGCACGAAACCAAGTGATCCCATCAAGCCGCCCATTGCAGGCTTCGATGAGATGCGGCCGAAGTGACTCGGCCAGACTTCGATCGGCTCTTCCTGAAGGCCCCATCTGCGCTGACACTACCCACTTGGGCATCTCCGAGGCAAGGGGGGCCTTGCCCGGGGGCTCCGGCGGGCCTACCGTCGCGGCATGGGCGTGATCGTGGTCGATCTGGACGGAACGCTGGTGGACCCCCAAGGGGCCGTCTCTCAGCCGGGTGCTGCTGCCTTGCGAGATGCTCGCGCGGCCGGCTGGCAGGTGTTGATCGCGACCGGACGGAGCTGGAGCGAGTGCCGTCAATTGCTGGACGAGGCCGGCGTCGATGGCCCAGTCATCACGGCAGGGGGTGCCACTGTGACGCAACACCCCGGGGGGATGACCCTCGACGCGGTGGCGATGGAAGAGGCACAGGCTCAACTGGCCGCCGAGATTCTCATCAGCCACGGCCTGGGTGTACTTGGTCTATTGGACCCGGACCATTGTGGGGTGGAGTATCTGCACATCGGTCCTCACCCGCTCCATGCGGTGTCTGCTTGGTGGCACGAACATCACGGCCACTCGATCGTGGCATGCCCCTCCCTCGATGGGGCGTTGGCTCATGGTCCAATGCTGCGAATTGCTGCAGTTGCTGATGCAGAGTCATTTGCTGCCCCAATGAGCGAACTTGAGGCCCGACTGAGTTCGGCGAGCCGAGCTTGGCACTGGGCTGCTGTGATTGATCAGGCCCAAGGGCATGCACCGGTTCATCTGCTGGAGGTGTTTTCCAGATCAGCCTGCAAGTGGGCCATGGTCGAGCGGTGGTGTCGTTCAAATGGCTTTGATCCTGACCAGGTGGTAGCCATCGGGGACGGTCGCAACGATGTGGAACTCATCCGCCATGCGCCCTTGGGTATCGCCATGGGGAATGCAGACGCGCAGGTGCTTGCGGTGGCTGATCATGTTGCGCCTTCCAATGCACAGCACGGGGTGGCACACGCCGTGGAGGCCCTGCTCGAAGGGGCGTTGGCGGTGCCGTCATGATGCGAGACCTGCTTCAAAGACACGACGGTGCAGCCGTGGTCGGGGCACCCGAGGCCGTCGTCAAGGCGGTGCTTGAGTGCTCCGGCCATGTGACGAGTTTTACATGGGCCCGGGCGGATGCGAGCCGTGGGCTGGACGATCTACTGCAATCCCCCGGAGCTCAGGAGGCCTTGGCGCTACATCGGTTGAGTGTGCGGGCGGCTTCCGATGCCCAGCGGGCGTTGGCAACGGCACTGGCAGCGGCTGGGCGTGGGGGGCTGCATGTGGTGTTTGCCGCAGGGCAGGGCGCGCTCTCACTTGCGACCAGGCTCGATGGTCGAACGCTGCCTGAAGCTGCAGGTCTTCTCGTGATCAGCGACCATCCGCCAAGGGAGCGATCTGCAGTACTGGGGCTTGACTTGCCTGTGCTCGAACCGGGCACGGTTTCGCAGCTGCGAGATGATTTGGAACCAGCTTTGCGCATGAGCAGAGCATCCGGCCGAGCCGTGATGATGGCGGTCGATGCACGAGTGCTGCGATCGGGTGCCTCCATTGATCTTCGGCCTAATCATGGGGCAGATGCGCCCAGACGTGAGGGGCAGCGGCATCGCTCGATGCGATGGGATCGCAAAGAGGATGCGCTTCGTATGGCCCGGCGGCTCGAGTTGAGCCGCTTCAGAGAGCTGCCCAGCCCTGGCGAAGTGGCTCCCGCAGGTTTGATCACCGTCGGTAGCGCTGATGGACATGTTCAATTGGCACTGAGAGACAGCCAGTCAAGTGCACGCGTTCCAGTTCTGCACCTTGGTGTGTCGGCGCCGGTTGATCCGGCGGCGGTGATTCGCATGCTCGGACGCTGCGCTCGCGCCATCGTGGTTGAGCCAGGCTCGGAGTCAGTTGCCCACGAGATTCGGCGCATCGCTGACGAGCATCGAATGCAAGGTGAGACGGTGGCGGCGGTCGAGTCGGCCATGGTGCCCGAGTCGAGTGTGCGGGCCACCAGGTGGCTGCAGACGCTCTTGTCAGGCGAGGCCCAGGGGGCGTCACCGCCACCGCCAATCGTGGCTGCGCCTGTGATCGAGGGACGGGCGATGGGCCTCTCGGCCATGAGAGACGCCATTCGTCGGCAACTGCACACCTTGCTGACGCAGCGCGTGGACGCCTTGGAACCGGTGCCTATCCAACTCGACGGGCTGTCAATAGGCGATGAGCCTGGTCAGGGCATCGGTGTGGAGACGTGGACAGCATCGAGTTTCCGTGACGCTGGAGCAGCGGCGGTTGATCAGTCGATCGAGGCACCTGGCACTTGGCTGCATGTCATCGCGGCGGGCGCACCACCACGGGGCGTGATGATCGAGCGATTGGCTGCGGCATTCGTGCCACCGGAACTGGATCCGGCGCCGCGGGTTCGTCGAGTGCCCTTTGACGAGGAGATTGCATTCAGTGAGGCCGTGGCAGAAGCGCTCAGCGCCCCGGGCGTGACGCTTCTGGTGGTGTCCGACGTCAACGGACAATGGGATGTTGACGCCAGAGAGCAAGCGGCCAGAGAGGTCGATCGGGCGGGGTTCCGTCCGTTGCAACGGGTCGTTCAGCCGGTGGAGCGATTCAGCAGCCCGCAGCCGGCGGCGCTGGGGGCCATCGATCCGGCCGGACTTGATCCCGAGATTCAAAGTGCAGCCAGAGTGACCAAGATCGATGGCCCTTGGCGGCCCCGACTGGCGCTCAGGATCAGGCCTCGGCAGGAGATGATCGAGGTCACTCGCAATCAGGCGCCACGCGTTGATGTACATGCCAGCGGTCTGCCAGTGCCCGTGCCAAGGCATGCCCGTGAGCCAGTCTGGCGAATTCACCTTGCTGGTTTCAGAGGGCACCGGCCCGGCGTTGTGGGCACGATCCTGGCGATGGCGGGCGAGGCCATGGGATATCAGGTGGACTTCACCTGCGACACGACCCCCACCGGACCGGGTCAGCGGGCATTTGTGCAGATGCGCTTTGAGCAGCCCGGGGCACCGCGGACACTCCGCATCGAACCTGGCATGGCTGACGTTCTGTTGTCATTCTCAGACGCTCAAGCGGCGGCAGCGGCCACTTTGTGTGATCCCGACCGCACCTGTATCGCGGCTGGGGCGGCCGAAGGGGGCGCCATTGCTCAGTGGATCCGGGGCAAGTGGCAGCGTGATCGTTGTCTGGTTGCCGATGTGCAGGAAACCTGCCGCCGCCGATTTCACACCAGCCGTCTGGTCGATGTGGTGTTGGTCGGCGCAGCATTTCAATCGGGGTGGATACCACTGCGGGTGGACACGGTCGAAGCAGCGCTGACACAGGTTGAGGCATCCGGACATGCAAGAGTGCGGGAGGCATTCACATTTGGGCGACACGCTGCGTTGGACCCTGCTTTGCTCTCACCTGAGCGGGCGGTAGATGAAATCGACACACCTCTGCGGCGAGCCCGGCGTTGGCGGTTGCTCGCTCGCATGGGCACGCGCCGCACCGACCAGAAACTCGGCACGCTGCTTGAGCGGGTGTTGCAGGGGCTGCCAGGGTTGGCGGAGACTGCCGACGGGCGGCAGATGCGTGGGCTGCTTGTAGATGGCCTCGCTGGGGCAACCACGTGGGGTGGGATCGACGTGGCCCAATCGCTTGCAGATGACGTGCTCGCCTTGTACCGAGCCGATCGGGCCGACACCGGCCGCCGCCTGACTCGCGCCGCGATCGGGCCACTTGTTGAGACAACGCTACTCCGAGATCCGATCCATGTGGCCCGCATGGCCGTCTCTCCCGGCCACCGTGCCCAGTTGCGGCGGTCTTTCAATGTCCGGCCAAGCCGAGGCGACACCATGGAGATCCGATACCTCACGCGAATCGAGTTCGTGGCCGGATCTCATGCGCTGCACTTGGATGTGCGTACCAGCGACTGGGTCGCCCGTTTGGTGGCGGCGCTGGGGGCCATCGTTCCGCGTCGATGGCGAGGATCTCCTCAACAACGTGCCCGACGCGAAGCGGTCAGGTCTATTGTCCAGCGTTCAACGACCGAGGCCAGCGAAGGGCACGACCATTGGTTGGCAGTGCTTGAACAGTTGCGAGGCCAGTTTGAGTCGGGGCGACTCGGGGCAATGTCGCCCGATGAGATTCGTTTGCTTCCCGACTCGGTCAGTGCGCCCGCTGCTCCCTTCTGAGTTGACCGCAGGCCGCCGCGATGTCGCGGCCTCGTGAGGCTCTGATGTGGGCATTGACAGACGCCCGGCGAAGGATGCGTTGAAAGCCCAGTACGTCGTCATCCGTGGGGCGGCGGTAAGGCAGGCCATCGACTTCGTTGTACCGAATGAGATTCACGTTGGCCCGAAGCGTCCGTGCGAGTCGCGCGAGTTCACGGGCCTGCGACGATCGATCGTTTACGCCACCCAGCAGCAGATACTCGAGCGTGATCTCGCGGCCGGATTGCTCGAAGTACGCCCTGCAGGCATCCAGTAACTCTTCGATGGTTGAGAACTTCGCCCATGGGATCAACTCCCGTCGAAGGTCATCATCTGGGGCGTGCAGAGACAGCGCCAGCGTCACCGGCAGTTCGAAGTGGGCAAACCGACGAATGGCCGCCGGCAACCCAACGGTGCTGACGGTGATGCGACGGGCGCCGATGCCCATGCCCCAAGGGGCGTTCAGCGTTCTGATGGCCTGCATGACTGCGGTGGCATTCGCCAGCGGTTCACCCATGCCCATGAAGACAACATTGGAAACGCGCGATCCACCTTCAAGCCAACTGAGGCGATGCGCCTGTTCCACGATCTGTCCCGCGTCGAGATTCCCTTCGAGACCACCCAAGCCCGAGGCGCAAAATCGGCACCCGACAGGGCAGCCCACTTGTGATGACAGGCATGCAGTTCGCCGATCCTCCGTCGGGATGAGCACTGTCTCCGTGCTCCGGTCGCTGGGGCCGCCTGTCGGCGCCAGCACGGGAAGGGGCGATGGGCCCGCTGGTCGGGTCTTCATCGAGTCCCAACCCAGCAGCAACTTGTGAGTGCCGTCGCTGGCAAGTGCGCTCGCGAGCAGTTCGCCACGGTAGAACTCAACCTGCTCAGCGATCAGATCACGGTGGGCGGCCGAGACATTCGTCATTGCGGATGGATCAACAACACCCTGCCGGTAGACCCATCTCAAGATCTGGTCTGCCCGATGCCGTGGCATGTCGTGGTCGGCGCAGAACGACTCCAGCGACGTGGGGTCGAGGTCGAAGAAACTCAGCACGAGCCGTTCACCGTCAGATCGACCAGCCGGTGAGAGATGCCGTTGGCCTGAAGAAACGACTTGGTCGCCTTGATGTTGTCCATGGAGATTCGACGGCCCTCTGGATCGACCCCGCGTGATCGCATGAACTTCTTCAGGCTGCCAGGCAGGCCGAACTCGATGCTCTCGTGGAAGACGTCGTGCTGTTCGACTTCGCCACCGTGGTTGCGTACAAGTTCGAGGATGAGCGAGTGGACGAGGTCTTCAGGAGCGCTGGCACCTGCAGTCACCAGTACACGATGGACACCTTCCAGTGCATCAGGGTTGAGTTCACCCACGTCGTCGATCAGAATCGCATCGGTGCCCACATTTCTGGCAATCTCAGTGAGTCGAACGCTGTTGGAGGAATTTGTCGAGCCAACGACGATGACCAGATCACAGTCGGGGGAGAGCCGTCGCACAGCCTGCTGTCGGTTTGTCGTGGCGTAGCAGATGTCCTCACTGGGCGGTGACTTGAGCGAGGGAAAGGCCCGCTTGAGCGCCGAGATAATGACCTCGGCGTCGTCCGTGCTCAGGGTGGTCTGGGTGAGATAGATGAGTTTCTCGGGGTCATCTATCTGAAGCGAGGGAATCTCGTCGGGATGCTCGACCACCTGAATGGCATCGGGGGCCTCGCCCTGCGTGCCGATCACCTCCTGATGGTCACGGTGCCCCACGAGCAGAATCTGCCATCCGCGATTGGCATATCTGATGGCCTCCGCGTGGACCTTCGTCACCAGCGGGCAGGTGGCATCGATGTCGATGAGATTCCGCCCGCGGGCTTGGGCTCGAACCTGCGGGCTTACACCGTGGGCGCTATAGACGATGATGGCATCCTCGGGAGCAGCCGAGATTTCTTCGATGAAGATCACGCCTTGATCGCGAAATCGCTCCACCACGTGCTTGTTGTGCACAATCTCGTGATAGACGTAGATGGGGTCGTCCGTGACCTCCAGCAGCTGATCGATCACGTCGATGGCCATGTAGACGCCGGCGCAGAATCCCCTCGGGTTGGCGAGGATGATTTTCACGCCCACATGATAGCCCCGATACAGTGCCGCCCCGATGCGCATGGAGGTCATGCAGTTGCTGGACAGGTGGGGCCCCGACGGGTGCGAGCCCATGTCGGAGGCCGCTGCGTTGCAATGGTGCGACCAGTTGACAAGGGCGCACCGGGAAAATTTCACGGTGCTCAGTGGGCTCATGCCCGAGGCCATGCGGGCCGGAGCATGCGCCGTGTACGCATGGTGCCGCTGGGCCGATGATCTGGCGGATGAAGCAGGCGGGCAGGATGCGTCCATACGGCTGCTGCAGTGGTGGCGTGAGGAACTGCATGCCTGCTTTGAGGGCAGGGCATCCCATCCGGTGCTGATCGCGCTGCGGCAAGCCGTTGCGCACCACAATCTGGAACTGGCCCCATTCGACGCCCTGCTCGATGCCTTCGAGCACGATCAGGTGTGCAGCCGCTACGAGACCTACGAGCAGGTCTTGGGGTATTGCCGGGGCAGTGCAGAACCGGTCGGTCGCATCGTGTTGCAGTTGGGGGCCGTGGAGCCGACGTCACGGATACTCCAATTGTCTGATCAGGTCTGCACTGGTCTGCAGTTGGTGAACCACTGGCAGGATGTCCGGCGCGATCTGCTCGAGCGTGATCGCATCTACATTCCTGCAGATGCCCACGATATTGACGCGTTCGAGTCGAGGTTGCGGGCAACTTGCACGCAGGGACATGCGCCCGACCGCACCTTTCTTGGGGCGTATCGGCAACTCATCGAGTCGCTATGTGAGAGAACAAGGCCCTTGCTGGAGGCGGCGCATGAACTGAGTGAACTGGTGCCGGCAGGACTGGCTCCCATGATTTGGCTGTTCGGTCAGGGGGGGCTCTCCCTGCTGGAGGGCATCGAGATGCACCAGTACGAGACTGCGCTGTTTCGGCCGCGCGTTTCCCGGTGGCGCAAGTGCATGCTGTTGCTTCAGGCAAGGCGGATGCGACCTTGATTCGCTGGATTGACGATCCATCTTGTCGAGCCTGCGGGCGCATCACCCGTGAGCGAGCGGGCAGTTTTCATCTGGGCCTGCAGTTGTTGCCTCAGCCGATGCGGACGGCCATGTTCGTGATCTACGCATGGATGCGCCATGCAGATGATCTGGTCGATGATCAGGCGCCCACAACGGACACCTCTGAGCGATTGGACGCATTCGCCTCCGATACGGCCGCCGTGTTTGACGGCGAAGTGCCAGAAGAAGGACTGCTGCGGGCCCTGGCGCTCACCCACCAGGCCTTTGAGCTGCCCCGAGGTCCGTTTGAAGAGATGATCGAAGGACAGCGGCGAGATCTCTCAGATGCACCAATTGAGAACGAGGCTCAGTTGGAGTCCTACTGCCAGCAGGTGGCGTCGAGCGTCGGCGTGCTGTGTGTACATGTGTGGGGTGCAAGAGATCCGCATGCCCATGAACTCGCTCGCCTGCGGGGCGTGGCCTTCCAGTTGACCAATATTCTCAGAGACATCGGGGAAGACCTGCAGCGCGGCCGCTGCTATCTGCCTGTCAGTTCAATCAAGTCGAGTGTTGGCCGCGATGCACTGGCGGCGTGGCACCCACCAGAGCCCTGCAGTGAACTGGTGATCAAGTGGTGCGGCCGGGCTCGTGAGTGCTATCAGGCGTCCGCTGGACTGGAGTCAATGATCGATCGTCGATGCAGAGGCACCTTGGTCGCCATGACAAACATCTACAAGGGCATTCTTGGACAGATTGAAGCCAAGCCAGCTCGAAGTGTCCTGGGCCCGCGAGCTGGCCTGTCTTCGCTTGCCAAGTCATGGATCGCAGCCAGGGCGGTTTTGCTGAACCGATGAGTAGTCGTCCCGTCATCATTGGTGCGGGGCTTGCCGGATTGACGGCGGCGCTGCGCCTCGCCGATGCTGACCTGCGACCGCTGGTGCTGGAGACGAGGAAGGGCCCCGGGGGCCGGGCGATTTCTTTCGATGACGTCCGCAGCGATCTGGTGCTTGATAACTGCCAGCACGTGCTCATGGGCTGTTGCACCAATCTGATCGCCTTGCTTGAGCAGATCGGTGTGGCGGACGCTATCGAGTGGTCGGACACGCTGGCCTGGATGAGGCCCGATGGGGGTGTGGATGTATTGGAAACGGGGCGGCTTCCCGCTCCGGCGCATCGAATGGGTTCGCTGCTGCGCATGCGGCTGTTCAGTCTTCGTGAGAAGGTGAAACTCGGCCGAACCATGGTGAAGATCCTCCGTCTGGGCCGCAGTGGGCATGAGCTATGGCGGGGGCGCACGTTTGCGGCCTTCCTGGACACCTGCCCATGCACCGAGCAACTGCGCCAGTTGTTCTGGGATCCGGTGATCATCAGCGCATGCAATCTCGCGTTGCATGAAGTTGCAGCAACACATGCATTCCACGTCATTCAGGATGCATTCCTGGCCTCTCGTGAAGCAGGGCGGATCGGTGTGCCCAGCAAGCCGCTCTCGGCCTTGTATGAACCCGCTGTTGCCAAGCTCACAGCTGCCGGGGGCGAGTTACGCACTGGAGCATCCGTCTCCCGGATCGAAGTTGGGGAGCGGAGGGTCAAGGCCGTTCACACCCGATCAGAGGTGATCCCCTGCGACGATGTGATCTGCAGTGTTCCATTCAACCGGCTGGGCTCCATGCTTGATGCACCTGACGCCCGAGTCGAGGGTTTGAGGCATCTGGAACACAGCCCGATTCTGGGCGTGCATCTGTTGGTTGATCGAGTTCTGATGCAGCGTGAGCATCTTGTGACAGCGGGGCGGCAGGTGCAATGGGTCTTCAACAAGGGACCGCTTCCGGAGGGGGCTGGCCAACATCTGCACGCCGTGATCAGCGGCGCTGACGATTGGATGGCCCTCGATGAAGCCTCGATTCGTCATCGCATCCTTGAGGATCTCGAAGGGGTCTTTCCCGCCCTGCGCGTGGCAAAGATCGTTGGCTTTCGCCCGGTCAAGGAGAGGCAGGCCACCTTTCGTGCAACGCCCGAAGCGGAAGCGCTTCGGCCTGAAGCCGCGCCTGGTCAATCAGACGTGCAGGGGCTCTATCTGGCGGGCGATTGGTGCCGAACCGGCTGGCCCGCCACGATGGAAGGGGCTGTCATCAGCGGTCATCTGGCGGCGCAGGCGCTGCTGGGAGAAGCTGCTGCGGGGCCCAAGGGGCCACTGGCACCCGCTCGCTTGCCAAGATGGCTTGGCATTCGTCGCTGAAGATGCGCTCCTGAGACTGCGTCAGGGTGTCAACACTGGGGGAACGACAGGATTCACCCCGATGTGCTCGGCCAGGAAACTCCACATGTCGGCCGTCTCGTCAAGGCGCATTGACGTGGGCTTTCCGGCGCCGTGGCCGGCCTTTCGATTCACTCGAATCAGTACCGGCGCATCTCCTGCCTGTGCATGCTGCAAGGCTGCGGCAAACTTGAATGAGTGTCCTGGCACAACTCTGTCATCGGTGTCACCTGTCGTGATCAGCGTCGGCGGATAGGCCTTGCCGCGCTCACAATTGTGGTAGGGGGAGTAGGCAATGAGCGCCTCGAATTCTTCCTGAACCTCCGGGTCGCCGTAGTCCGGAACCCATGCTCGACCGATGGTGAACTTCGGGTATCGGATCATGTCCATGACACCCACGGCAGGAAGGGCGGCGCCAAACAGTTCTGGGTGCTGTGTGATACAGGCGCCCACCAGAAGGCCACCGTTTGATCCGCCCTGAATGGCAAGATGCGATGGATCGGTGTATCCATTGTTGATCAGCCAGCGAGCCGAGGCCATGAAGTCGTCGAACACGTTCTGCTTCTGCAGCTTGGTTCCAGCTTCATGCCAGGCCTTGCCGTACTCGCCACCACCCCGGAGGTTAGGCATTGCGAATACGCCACCCATCTCCATCCAGGCCAGGCGTGATGGCGAGAAGTAGGGCGTCAGATTCACGTTGAATCCGCCATAGCCGTACAGCAGCGTCGGGTTGGATCCGTCGCGTACAAGGTCGGCGCGGTGGGCAATGAACATCGGCAGCATGGTGCCGTCGTCGCTCTGCACAAACACTTGGCTGACGCTGAAGTTGTCCGGGTCGAATGCAACCTTGGGCTGCCACCACAAAGAAGATTCCCCGGTTGCCACGTTGTAGCGATGAATGGCTGGTGGTGTCGTGAAGCTGGAGAAGCTGAAGAAGGTCTCGGGGTCGTCATCACGCCCGCCGAAACCACCTGCGCTGCCGATGCCCGGAAGATCGACAGTGCGAATCTCGGTGCCGACCAGATCGTGCACACTCACTCGGCTTGTGGCATCCTGCAACCAGTTGGCCACGAGGTGTCCGCCCACCTGTGAGGCACCTCGAAGGAGTGCTTGCCGCTCCGGGATCAGAGTCTTGAAACTCGCTTGGGGATCGGCCATGTCGATCGACACGAGTCGATACATGGGTGCATCCTTGTCCGTGCGGAAAAAGAGCACGTCGCCGTCGTTGCCCACCAGGCTCCAGGCGTCATCCCAGTTGGGAACGAGTTCACGCAGGGGCCCGATGCCGCTGCGCAGGTCACGTACATACACGCGGTCTTTGGATCCACCTTTCCAGGCGTGCACCACCAGCCAGTTGCCGTCTTCAGTTACGGCGGCGTCCCAGCCCCACTGCGGGTGCTCGGGATCCTCATGCACCAGTACATCTTCACTCTGGGGCGTGCCAGTGCGATGGAAAAACAGCGCCTGATTCAGATTCGAGGCCACCATCTCCGTGCCAGCTTCCGGCTCGGGGAATCTCGCATAGAAGAAGCCGCTGCCATCGGGCAACCATGCGGCCCCGGAGAACTTGCTCCACTTCACTCGATCGGGAAGCGTCTCGCCCGTGGCCAGATCCATGACATGCCAGGTTTTCCAGTCGCTGCCCCCTTCAGACAGGGCGTATGCGAAGTAGCGTCCGTCGTCGCTGAACGCGGCGCCCGAGAGTGCAATCGTGCCGTCTTCTGAGAGCGTGTTGGGGTCGAGCAGCACGCGAGGTGTGGCGTCCAGATCGTCGAGTACGTACCAGACGCTCTGGTTCTGCAGGCCGTCATTGCGAGTGAGGTAGTACTTGTCGCCGACCTTGCGGGGGCTGGATGACTTTTCGTAGTCCCAGAGTTGTTCGAGTCGGCGCCGGATGTCCTTGCGATGCTCAATCTGCTCCAGATACCCGAACGTAACTTCGTTCTGAGCATCAACCCAATCGGACACCTCGGGCGCTTCACGGACGTCCGCCTCTAGCCAGCGGTAGGGGTCGCGCACTTCGACGCCGTGATACACGTCCACCGTGTCACCGCGGCGGGTCTCTGGCGTATCGATTGTGGTGGCTGAGAGGGCCAGCCCAAGGGCAAGCAGATTGACGAACATGTGAGGGCTCCTGTGGAACCCCGAAGCCTACCCGCTGGCGCCGACCACGTCAGGCAGGTTGAACATCTCAGCCGTCAGCACCTCGATGCCCTCTTCGTGCACCAGTACATCGGCCTCGTAGTGGGCGCTGCGACTGCCGTCCTTCGTCAGAATCGGCCATCCGCCGGGAATCCCCTGAACCTCGTGTCCACCCAGATTGAGCATGGGCTCGACTGCGACGAGCATGCCCGGCGTCCAGGTGCGGAAAGCGTCGGGCCACTCGCCTGGAGCCGAGGGCACGACGTTGCTGATAAAGGGCGGCCCATGCAAGGCGCGTCCATACCCATGGCCACCCAGTCCACGCACCAGTGACATGCCAGCCTCGGTCTCAACACACTGCTGCACCGCTCGGGCCCAGTCCAGCAGTGGCCGCCCCGGCTTGATGGCCTCCAGCCCGGCTGCCAATGAGGCACGGCCTGTCGTGAGCAGCGACTGGTCTTCGTCAGAGATACTTCCGAGGGCGTAGGTCCAGGCGGCATCGCCGATCCAGCCCTTGTGTTTGACGCCGATGTCCACTGAGAGCAGGTCTCCCTCAACAAGCGGCTCATCGTGCATGAGATGTGTGCCGTGCACCACGCAGTCATTGGGTGACAAGCAGGAGTGGCTCGGAAACGGTGGATACCCCGAGGCTCGGTACCGCAGAAAGGCGCTCGTGCTGTCAAGCGAGTGCAATGTCTCTGCGACGAATGCATCTACTTGGGCCAAGGTGACACCCGGCCGCAGCATGTCTACGAGTGCTTCGTGCACCTTGTAGACCCTGCTGGCTGAGGCTCTTGCCCCAGCGACGTCTGCAGCCTTTCGAACAAGTGTCTTCATTCAGCGCCATCCACTTCAAAGCGGGTTGGTTGCCCGGATACGAGCAGCACCGGGGGCGGCGGAGGCGCCACCTCCCAGCAGAGCAGCCGTTCGTCGGGAACATCGAGAATCTGGACGTTTGCTCGCATGCCCGGCGCCAGTGCGCCCACTTCATCTTGCAGGCCCAGCACACAGGCGGCATTCCAGGTGCCCGCCGTGATGGCCTCTTCCGGAGAGAGACCGCATCTGCGGCAGGCCAAGGCCAATGCCATGGGCATGGATGGGCATGGTGCCGAGCCGGGGTTGTCATTGGTCGCGACGGCCAGAGCACCTCCGGCATCAATGATGGCCCTGCCGTTGGCCCATCGTCCATCCAGATGAAAGCCGCTCACCGGCAGGAGCACGCCGATGGTGTCCGATTCGGCGAGCACTCGCTGGTCATGGGCTGAGGTTGCTTCGAGGTGATCAACGCTGCGAGCGCCCAATTCGACGGCGAGGGGTACGCCTCCGAGGCTGTTGAACTGATCCGCGTGCAGGCGTATCGGACAACCGCAGTCCAAAGCCCGCTCCAGATACCGCCGGGTGTCCTCCAGCGACCAGGCGCCCTCCTCCAGATAGGCATCGCACGGGATGCCGGGGAACTCCTCAGCAACCGCGGGGAGCGTTTCCGAGATGGTCCGTTCGATGAAGTCTTCCTGGGTCGGATCGAGGGCGTGGGCGCCCAGGAACGTGCCCGTGACGAGGATGTCGGTCGCTCGGGAGGCGTCGTGCACGGCTCCGAGCATGCGAAGTTCCGCCTCGGTGTTCAGTCCGTACCCGGACTTGACCTCCAACGTGCCGGTTGCAAGCAGCCGATGCCGTCCGACTCGAGCCAGCAGATTGGCGGTGAGCTGTGGCCCATTAGCCTCACGCACGGCCTCGACCGTGCTCATGATGCCACCGCCGGCCTTGAGCAACTCAAGATAGGGCGTGCCCTGCATCAGGCTCGACCACTCGTCGATTCGAGACCCAGCCCAGCACGCATGGGTATGGCAGTCAACCCATGAAGGCAGCACGGCTCGGCCTTCGACGTCGAGTACGGCATCGGGCTTGAGATTCTCTGGTGGCTGGTCGGGGCCGATGGCCGCGATGCGGTCGCCCTCTATCGACAACCAGCCCCGATCGATGACTGCCAGATCGCCCATCGACGCCCCGCGACGCGGGCCTTCGTGGCCAGCGAGCGTGACGAGCCGGGCATTGACCAGCAGTAGATCGGGCATGGCGCGAGTGTAGCGGTCAGGTGCGGCCCATGGGCACGGGTACGTCAAGTCGACGGGCGCAGTCGGTGGCGATGTCGTACCCGGCATCGACGTGTCGGATGATCCCCATCATCGGGTCGTTGGTCAGCACGCGCTTCAGGCGAGCTGCTGCCGCGTCGGTGCCGTCGGCGACAATCACCTGGCCGGCATGCTGGCTGAATCCGATGCCAACACCTCCGCCATGGTGAAACGACACCCAACTGGCTCCACTTGCGATATTGACGCCGAAGTTGAGCAGGGGCCAGTCGCTCACGGCATCGGTGCCGTCTTTCATGGCTTCGGTCTCTCTGTTGGGAGATGCGACTGAGCCACAATCGAGATGGTCTCTGCCGATCACAATTGGCGCCTTCACCTTGCCGGTGCGAACCAACTCATTGAACAGCAGTCCGGCCTTGTCTCGCTCACCCAGCCCGAACCAGCAGATGCGACAGGGGAGGCCCTGGTAGGCGACACGTTCGCCAGCCATCTTCAACCAGCGATGCAGACTCTCGTCTTCAGGAAACAGCTCGAGCAGTGCTTCATCCGTGACTCGAATGTCGTCCGGGTCGCCTGACAAGGCGCACCAACGGAACGGGCCTCGCCCCAGACAGAATTGAGGCCGGATGTAGGCGGGCACGAAACCGGGGAAGTCGAATGCCCGATCAAACCCCTCGTCGGCCGCTCGCTGGCGGATGTTGTTGCCGTAGTCGAAGGTCTTTGACCCACGGTCCATCAGCTCGACCATGCACTCTACGTGCCGTCGCATCGAGGCCAGTGACCTTCTCTGATAGCCCTCAGGGTCTGCAACGCGCATTGTGGCACCCTCTTCCATCGACATGCCTTGTGGCAGGTATCCCTCAAGGGGGTCGTGGGCAGAGGTTTGATCAGTGAGGGCATCAGGCGTGATGCGACGTTCCAGCAGTCGCTCCAGCAGATCCGCCGCGTTACCCGTCCAGCCGATGGAAACCGCCTCGCCGGCGTCACGGGCAGCAAGAGCGCGATCGATCGCAGCATCGAGATCATCGATGATCTCATCCAGATAGCGATCAGTGACACGCTTTTGAAGCCGGCTGTGATCCACGTCGGCGATCAGGCAGGTGCCTTCGCACATGGTGACGCTCAATGGTTGGGCGCCGCCCATGCCGCCGCAGCCGGCTGTGACGCACAGTCGACCCTTCAATGTTCCACCGAAGTGGTCGCGGGCACACTGAGCAAACGTCTCATAGGTGCCCTGCAAAATGCCCTGCGTGCCGATGTAGATCCAAGAGCCAGCCGTCATTTGACCGAACATCATGAGGCCCTTGGCTGCCAGTTCATCAAAGTGGGCCTGGGTGGCCCAGGCTGGAACCAGATTGCTGTTGGCGATGAGCACACGAGGCGCGTCTTCGTGCGTCTGCACGATGCCCACTGGCTTGCCGGATTGCACCAGCAAGGTCTGATCCGCTTCGAGCGAGATCAGGCACTCGATGATGGCGTCGTAGGCCTCCCACGATCGGGCCGCCTGCCCTCGCCCACCGTAGACCACGAGCTTCTCGGGCGCTTCCGCCACCTCTGGGTCGAGGTTGTTCATGAGCATGCGCATGGCGGCTTCCGCCTGCCATGTCTTGCACTGCATGTCGGTGCCTCGCGGTGCGCGGATGATTCGTTTCTCATCGAGAATCGTGTGCGTCATTGGAGCTCTTCTTCGGCCGCTCTTTGAATGAGGTGGGAGATGGCGGCAATGTCCGGTGCGGGTGATCGATCTTCGGTGAGTGGGGGCACGATCGAGCGAATGTCTGCATGCAGCAGCTCGAGCGCATCGCCACTGCGCAGCGGGCGTTGATGGTCAATTGCCTCAGCCATGACCAGTAGCTCCATCGCCACGACATCACGGGTGAGTTCCACTGTTCGGCGAAGGCGGCGGGCGCTGGTCGCGCCCATCGAGTTGTAGTCTTCGATACCAGCCGATGTGGAGATATTGCCGACGCTTGCCGGGTAGGCCAGTGCCCGCAACTCGTTGCAAACCGCCGCAGCTGTGTACTGCACGATCATCAGTCCGCTGTGGAGGCCTGGTTGAGGGCTCAGGTAGTGGGGTATGCCCGAGTGCGGGTCGTGGCCGGCGAGGGCCCAGAAGATGCGTCGCTCGGCGATCCCGGCAAGATGACAGAGGGCCGTGATCGCTGCGTCTGCCGCCAGTGCCAGCGGCATGCCGTGGAAATTGGCCCCGGAGACAAGTTCATCCTCGCTCACCACCAGCGGGTTGTCGGTGACGGCGGCCAGTTCGTCAGTGACAATCTTGATGCTCTGATGCAGCGCGTCGTACACCGCACCAAGTACTTGGGGGGCGGCTCGCAGGCTGTATGGATCCTGCACCCGTGGATCGTTCTGGGCATGGTCAGGGCCGATGGTGGAGCCGCTCAGGGCCGCTCGCATGCGAGTTGCAATCAGTTGTTGCCCCGCTTGATTACGCAACTCGTGGATGCGGGCATCCAGTGGACCGGCGCTACCGCGGCATGCGTCTATCGCCATGGCGGCGGCATCAACCGCTCGGTCCAGCACACCAGATGCATCATGCAGGGCAAGAGCGCAGGTGCCTGCCATCAGATGGGTGCCGTTGAGCAGGGCCAGGCCTTCCTTGGCCCGCAAGGTGACTGCACTGAGCCCGGCACGCTGCAGCGCTGCAGCGCCGCTCAGGCGTTCTCCTTCAAAGATGGCTTCACCTTCTCCGAGCAGCACAAGCGCCGCGTGCGCCAAGGGGGCAAGATCTCCCGAGGCGCCGACCGAACCAAGCTCGGGCACGCAAGGCGTCACATTGGCATTGAGCAACGCGAGAATCGACTCGACCGTCTTGACCGTTACTCCACTGGCCCCTCGACTGAGCGAGGCCGCGAGCACGACGAGCATGGCTCGAACGGCCTCTTCAGGCAGATCAGGTCCGACCCCAGCGGCGTGCGACCGAACAAGATTGCGCTGTACCGCCTCGGTGTCTTCAGGTGCGATGCGTTGCTGTGAGAGCGATCCGAAGCCGGTGTTCACGCCGTAGACGGCCGCTTCACCGGCGGCCACGGCGTCGATAGAAACAGCCGCCTTACTGATTGCCCGGCGGGCTTCATCGCCAAGTTCAAGAGACAAATTGCCACGAGCAACCAGCGCAACCTGCCTGCAGGTCAGCGGCTGGCCGTCGATCACGATCACAGAAGCTCGGGCATCGTCACGGGTGGAAGACAAGATGCAGATTCTATCGCGTCCATGGGGGTGACGGGCTTGACCTCAAGGGCGAGAACCTGCTCCCATGCGTGAATGCGTGCCGCCATCGACTGGATCGTGATTATCGCCGCCGGAGCGCTCGTAGCCGCCATCGCTCGGGTGGCGATCGGGTTTTTTGCAACGGCGCAGGGCGGGCTTGGGCCCACCTTGCTCGATGCCGCTCATCCTCTGCCAGCGGCAGTGGCAGTTGCTGCGTTGATCCTCGTCATGTGCACTGTCGCCATCGGGGCGGCTCGGATCGTGTCACCGCTCCTCGCCATGGGCGCCATCGGGGCTGGGCTTGGCTGGGGCGCACTGGGATTGGAGCCGATGCGTCAAGTGCTGATCGAGGGATCGATCGGCCCCACAGCTGTGGATGGCGTGCTCTGGACGATAGTGGTGCTCGCCTTGTCCTGGGTCCTCCTGCGCTCGCTCGATCGCGTCGAACCGCCCGCAGGTGGCACGCACCCCGATCCACTTGCCAGCTCGGATGCACTCCGCGCGGCACTGGTTGGGGCCATCGCCGGGTTGCTTGCCGTTTCGCTGATCGCACAGAGCGACCTTCGGCAGCAAACAGCAGTTGCCGCCGTGGTGGGCGGTCTGGCGTGCGGCTTTGCCGGCCGGCTTGCATCGCCCCATGTTCGACCGGTGCTGGTGCCCCCGGCATTGGTACTTGCCGGCACCCTGGCAGCTTGGATTGGGTCAATGATGATGGACCCGCAAGTTGAAGCTGCGGTTGTCTCGGGAGATGTCCCTCGTGTGCTCTTGCTACTGCCAATTGACTGGGTTGCGGGTGCGCTCTTGGGCGTACCGATGGGATTCGCTGCTGCCCAAGGCTTTCTCAAGCATGATGACGATGTGGGCACGGGGGCAGTTGGCGCATGAGCACACGAGGTGGCAACTGCTGCTGTTGGCCGCTGGTGATGGGCACGCTGCTCATCACGCTTGGGGGGGTCAATGTGCTCTTCGGAGTGGCTTCCACGCTGGCCGCAATCGAAGTTGCCGACATAGCAGGCCAAGTGAATGACAATTCCGATGCCATCGACATCGGCCGCACCTTTCGCAAGATCACTGGGGGTCTGCTGAGCTTGGGAGACTCGGGCATGGGGGCCCAGGCCCAGGAGTTGCTCAAGGAACTTCCCTCACCGGGGCTCGCGGGTTTGCTGGGCGTGCTGCGAACCGGCATGGCCCTCCTTGCGATTGGGCTGGGCGCAGCAATGTGCGCTCGCTGGCGGCGGGTGCTGGGGCCATTGCAAGTGTGGTCCCTTGGAGCCACCGCATTGGGTGTGGTGGGCATGTGGGCCATCGGGCTGCCCACTGCAAACCTGGTCGGTGGTCTAGGTGGGTGGGTGGTCTTGTGCCTCGATGTGGCCCTGCACATCGCCTGGCCGATCGTCGTGTTCACCACGATCCGCGCTGCTCGCCGCTGTGGTCACTCGCTGTCCTGAGTGCGGTTTCCAGGTGGATGGCAAAACTGCAGACAGCCCATGGCAGTTGTTCTTGACGTGCCTCTCATTGCGTGGACAGATCACGCCAGATTGGGCTTCTGAATTCAGCGATAAGGTGTAATCTCATGAGCATGCGATCTTCTGGAACCAACTGGCGGCTTGCTGTGTGTGTCTCTTGGGTGGCGTTTCCGGCAGTGGCCCATGATCACACGCCATGGTGGGCTGAGGCTGCGGTGGAAGATCTGCTTCTGCTGCTGGGCGCCTTCAGCGGTTGAGGACACGTGCGATGGCGGTCCGCTTGGTCTCGCAGGGGCCGTGCTCGGTCAGCAGTGTGTTGACCAATGCTGCAGGTGTCACGTCGAAAGCGGGTGAGTAGACATCGCTGCCCGGGTTGGTCAGGGTTGTCGAGTGCCCTTGGCCATCCACCGCATGCGTGACTTCCATTGCACTTCGGTGCTCGATGGGAATGTCGTTTCCACTGGACACGTTGGGGTCGATACTGGAGGTTGGTGCGGCGACCCAGAAGGGCACCCCGGCAGCCTGCGCCCCAAGCGCCAGCGCATAGGTGCCAATCTTGTTGCAGACATCTCCGTTGGCGGCCGTTCGATCGGTGCCGGCGATCACGAGGTCTATGTCATCATCGCGGAGCACACTGGCCGCGGCCGAGTCCACGATGATCCGATGCTCGATGCCCTCTTGCTCCAATTCCCAGGCTGTGAGCAACGCCCCTTGTCGCCGAGGGCGGGTTTCAAGGCAGGTCACCCGGACCTCGACGCCGGCATCTCGGGCGGCGTAGATGGTGGCGGTTGCGGTGCCACGGTCAACCGTCGCCAGCCAGCCCGCGTTGCAGATGGTCATGATGTGCAAGGGGCGATGTGTGGGGATCAGGCCATTGCGCAGCCCATCCAGCCCATGCCTGCCGATGGCCGTATTGCAGGCCACATCCTCGTCGCAGATGGCCTGGGCCATGGCGCGAGCAGCCTGAGGCCGATCATCAAGGGAAAGGCGATCAAGTGCCTCGACCATCCGGTCGACCGCCCAGGCCAGATTCACCGCCGTAGGACGCGAGTTCTTGAGCAACTCGGCAGGCGCATTGAGGTCGCTCGGGTCGCTCGCCATCGCCAAGGCCATGCCCCATGCCGCCGTGGCGCCGATCAGCGGAGCGCCCCTCACCTGCATGTTGGCGATGGCTTGGGCTGCCTCAGTACAGGCGTGGAGTGAGGCAATCTCGACGGCAAAGGGCAGCCGCGTCTGGTCGATGATGCACACCTTGGGGCCTTCGCTCCAGATCGCCCGCATCGGTTTGCCATGGACAAGCATCAGGGCAGTCTAGAGCGACGTGGGGTAGCCACCTCGAGGTTCTCCACGGCGGTACCATTCCCACCCCATGTCACTCATCGTCACCGGAACAATTGGCATCGACACCATTGAAACACCTGTGGACCGCGCCGAGCGTGTGCCCGGAGGCTCATGTGCATACTTCGCTGCAGCCGCTTCGCACTTCACGTCCACCCGGCTGGTCGCAGCTGTCGGGGGAGACTGGCCCGAGGATCATCGCAAGGTGCTGCAGTCCTTTGAGGGCATCGATCTTCGGGGTCTGGACGAACGCCCCGAGGGAACGACCTTTGCATGGGGCGGTAAGTATCTCGACGACATGAATCAGCGGGAGACGCTCTTCACCGAGTTGGGTGTGGTTGAAGATGTTCCACCCACCGTACCCGGCGCATTTGCAGACAGCCGTTACGTGTTTCTCGCCAATACCCACCCGGCAGTGCAGGCCCAATTGCTCGCCCAACTGCCACAGCGGGTTCTGGCCGTCGCCGACACGATGGACCTCTGGATCAACATCGCCAACGACGATCTTCGGACGCTGCTCAAGCAACTCGACGGCGTGGTGCTCAATGATGCAGAGGCGATGCAGTTCACCGGCGCCCGCAACGCCATCTCGGCGGCCCAGGACATGCTCGAGATGGGACTCACCTTCGTCGTGGTGAAGAAGGGGGAGCACGGCTGCGTGCTCGTGCATCGCGAAGGCATCGGCGCTCTGCCGGCCTACCCGGTAGCCGCGGATCAGGTCATCGATCCAACAGGCGCTGGCGACACGTTCGCCGGTGGCATGATGGGGTGGCTGGCGTCCACCGACGACACCTCTCTGGCGAATCTCCGTCGTTCACTGGCGTGGGGAACGGTCACGGCCTCGTTCACGCTTGAAGCCTTTGGCCTAGAGGGGCAGCGCCAGGCAGACCGCAGCGCAATCGATGCCAGAATGAAGGCCCTTTGCCAGATCGTCGGGCTCAGCTGATCAGGGCCCGCAAACGTCCGCCAACCTCACCAAGTCGCGTGCGGGCATCTGCGGGTGACAGGCCCGTGTGAGTGCAGGCGATCGCCGTTTTGAGTTCACCATCGGCCTCGAGGATCGCTCTGGCGGCGGCGGCCCGATCAAGATCGGGGGCGAAGATCTGCAGCATGCGAATGGCTCGGTCCAGCAGTTTGTCGTTGGTGGCGCGGAGATTGACCATGAGGTCGCCGTGCACAGCGCCTCGATGCACGAAGAGCGCCGTCGAAATGGCGTTGAGCGCAGCCTTTGTCGCGGCGGCAGCCGCGAGTCGAGTCGAGCCGCGAACCACCTCCGCCCCGGTGTCCAACTCAATCAGATGATCGCAACCAGGAGGGGGATCGCGTCGGGCGCAGGTGAGTAGGCCAGTGCAGGCCCCCCGAGCATGAGCGGCTTTGATCCCACCAAGCACCCAAGGCGTCGTGCCGCCTGCGGCAATGCCCAGGACTGCATCAATGGAGTTGACCTCAAGTCGCTCGAGTTCTGCCATCGCTCCCTTGGCGTCGTCTTCTGTCGCCTCAGATGAGACTCGAAGCGCCCGGTCGCCACCGGCAATCAGGCCCACCACGGCGTCTCTCTCGCTGCCGAACGTTGGGGGGCACTCGGAAGCGTCCAACACGCCAAGGCGGCCGCTGGTGCCGGCGCCCAGATAGATCAGCCTGCCTCCACGCTCGATCAACTCGTCGATGAAGGCGCCGATGGCCCCGGCAGCAGCAGCGACCTGTCCGATCGCCTGCTGCTGAGCCTGGGCGATCCGAGCGACAATTGCACTGGACTGACACAGGTCCAGCGGTGGATCGCCGGCGGTCTGTTCGGTGCTGATGTGGCTGCGATCAGGGGGCAGGGGTGGGCACGGTTCAGTCACCCTCCTTGCATCGGTCATCAACGGTCCGGCCTGCCACAGAGGGGCGAAAAACAACGGGAGGGCCAGCACGTGCTGGCCCTCCCGTGAGCATTCATGCTTGGGGAAAGGTCGACTGCGTCAGACCATTTCCTTGAGGTTCTTGAGCGCCGTGAACTTCACGACGGTCTTGGCCGGCTTGGCCTTGAACCACTGCATCTCACCCGTGAAGGGGTTCTTGCCGTAGCGCTTCTTGACGGCGGGCTTCTTGTGGGTACGGATCTTCATGAGACCCGGGACGGTGAAGGCGCCGGGGCCGCGCCGACCAAGGTCCTTCTTGATCATGCCCTGCATGCAATCAAAGACGCTGGCAACTTCCTTGCGGGTCAAGCCGGTGTCGTCGGCAATGTTGCCGAAGATCTGCGTCTTGGTGCGGGCCTTGACTGCGGTCTTCTTGGCAGTTTTCTTCTTGGTGGTCTTCTTCTTGGCCATTGTTCGAATCCCTTCTTCTGAACAACTACTGACCTGAGGTCATCAGCGGTTCTTGGTGTCGGTTCCACCGACTGTTGAACCAGTAAAAACATCGGGCTCCTTCACCCGACGGCGGGCACGATAGACGTTTGATTGCCACCGAGCAACACGTCCGGCACTGTTTTTGCAGGGTTTTTGTTGTTGCTCGAGCTGGAAACAACTGCCCACAAGGCCCCAAATCAGTCAGACAGTGGCAGCGTCGGGCATCTTGACGCCAGCCAGTTCATGAAGAATTGACCAGATCAAGTCGATCCATATGGCGGCCGTTGCATTCGACATCAGCGGTTCAGTCCAGGTGATGTTGATGCGCATGCGGCCTTTGTGGGTGTAGGGCACCACCAACAAAGGCAGCCCGCCAAAGTGCACGGCAGCCGTCATATCGATGCTGTCACAGATCAACGGCGGGTGATCGCCGCTGAAGGGCAACACTCCGACGTTGCTGATGCAACTGCCGTGCCTGTAGTGGGTTCCGTTGGATGCCCACTCGCCGCTGCTGCCGGTGATGTCCTCCGGCATGAAGTCGACGGGCGGCATTCCGGCCTCGCCCAGGAACGGATCGAGGTTCTCCCGAAACTCACGTGCCACGGTCCATGGGTCAATGTTGGGGCTGACGTCCTGCAGCGGAATCCCCGTGCAATTCACACCCATCTGGAGTTCATCTGGGTCGGGCACGGCGGCGAACCAGCGTCGAAGATCGAAGGGCACCAGCACATCCGTCGTGATTGATGTGCCCGCGTGGCGGGCTTGTGCTGCTGCCAGAGCTGCAGCGAAGGCGCCCAGCACGGTAGTTTTTTCTCGCCGGCAGGCTTCCAGCAGCGCCTGCGATGCAGTTCCAGACATGGATCGAAATGCCACGCGTGGTCGTCGAGAAGCGATCGATGCCTCGCGGTCAAGCGGCCAGGGAGTGAGTTCTACCTCACCGGCGGCCTCCATCTGAGCCACCCAGGTCTCGCGAGGCATGAGGGGTCGAACCCGCTGCTCAGCTGGAAGTTCCAGGGCGAGGCTCGGCCGTTCCTCTGTTTCGGCTCGAAGGAGGGCGGCGGCTTCGCGAACCCACTGGTTCAGCAAACTGGCCATGGACCGACCGTCGGCGATGGCATGGTGGACCTTCAGTGCCAGCCGCCATGAATCTCCGTCGGCACCCGAGAGCAGGCGACCTTCCCAGAGACGATGCTGGTCCGGCAGGGGGTCGTGGAGCATCTGTTCCCAGACCTGCGTACATCCTGAAGGGGGATCCAGTTACCCCAGCAGAGGAATGTCTTCAAATCGGACGTCCTCAATGAAGTCTGGTACATCTTCCGCTGCGCTGAATCGGCATCGGAGAATCTGATGGCGTTGAAAGAGTCGCCGTGCTGCCTCAACGGCAGTCTGTTCGTCCAGTGGCCCTCGGCCGGCGGCCATGATGACCATGGTGCCGCCGCCCATGTATCGACGAGAACTCAGGGCCGTCGTTGCTTCCCAAAACCCCAGCGGCCTGATGGTCTTCTCAGTGGGCATCGCGCGGCACCGTATCAGGCGGCGCATACTGTTGACATGAACGCCGACCCAGAATTCACACGACGGATCTACGAGCAGATGCCCGGTTACTTCTTCATGAAGGACCGCGACTCACACTTCATCGGCTGCAATCGTGCTTTCGCCAAGTTTGCCGGCGAAACGATGGAGAGCCTGATGGACAAGCATGAGACCCAGATGCCCTGGGCCGCCGAGGCCGAGCACTTCATGCGTGATGATCGCCGGGTGATGGAGACGGGGGAGGGGCTCTACAACTACCGCGAGCCCAAGCATGGGCACACCATCATCACCAACAAGATTCCGTTTCGGGACGCCAGCGGGGAGATCGTCGGTGTGATTGGCAACTTCATCATCATTCAGGGCGAGTTGGCGCCAGATTGAGGACATGGTTGTGCAGCACCTGCCCGGCGGCATTCATGAAGCTCACCCGCATCTTGTGTTCGTCGGCGTCGATCAGTAAAAACGAGTTCACTTCGCCGCGGCTCCATCGCAACCATGGGTGCGGTGGGTCGGCTGCCGGAATGAGATGTTCGTGTACCGGCGACGTGACGAATTCAGCCAATTCGATGGGGGCCTCTTCCGTCGGGGGGCGGTGCTGCAGATGGCGGGACCAATGCACATCGCCAGAGACCAGCACGACGCCGGGCACGGTGTCAACAAGGGCCCGAAGCCGATCGTACTCCTGCGGGTAGGCGCCCCAGCAATCGTGTTTGCCAGGTCGCACCGAGTTGTTGAAGACCATGCCGTTGGTCAAGATCTTGAAGGGGGCGTCGGATGATCGCAGTGACGTTTCCAGCCAGTCCCATTGCTGTGAGCCCAGCAGCGACCAATTGCCCTCGGTTCCCTCAGTGCGGGCGAACCAGCGGGTGTCCAGTAAGAAGACCTCGACCGGCCCGGATCGAAACGAGGTGTAAATGCCCTGATCTTGTTCGCCAAAGGTCGGATTGGGGCGATGCTCCATGAACGCTCGCCTGCTGTTGGCCTTGCCCTTGAGTCGCCCGTCAGTGTCGTTGAGACCAAAGTCGTGGTCGTCCCAAGTGCTGTACACCGGCGTGTGGGCGGCCAGTGCGGCAAATGGTGGGAATGTCACCCACTCGCGGTAGCGGCGTCGCTGCACTTCAAGATCGGTCGAGTCGATGTAGGGCGTGTCGCCCAGCAGCACCAGCGCATCGGGGGACAGCGTGTTGATGCGGTCCCAGACCGCGCCCGATCCGGGCGCTTCCTTGGCACAGGAGCCAAATGCGATCCGAGTTCGGGGATTGTCGATTGGCGGGGTTGTCAGGTACCAGTCCGGGGTGTGCGTGCCATTGATGGTGTAGGCGTATCGCACGCCCGGATCGAGATCGCTGATCTGCACGGTCACGGCGCCCTCGTCTTCGGGGGACGGCTGCGTGGTGACGTCGGCCGCGGCGCTGGCAGCGTCTGGTGGCCAGAGCTTCACCTGCAGCGTTTCTCCTGCCTCAGTGCGACACCAGATGCGGGCACTGTGCGATGTCACGTCTCCGATCATTGGCCCTTGAAGCAGTGGGCCACTCTGGAAGACAGCGGCGAGCAACGTGATGGTTGAGAGGAACATGGCCTGAGCCTATCGAAGGACGTGATGCCTCGCCGCCTTGGGATCTGGCGTGTGCTAGACTTCCCAGCCCGGACAGGTGACCGAGCGGCTGAAGGTACCGGTTTGCTAAACCGGCGTAGGGAGCAATCTCTACCGCGGGTTCGAATCCCGCCCTGTCCGTTTCAATTCGCTGGCAATTCGATGCCAGCGGGCCGCCAGCGAGTTGGCGCGCATTGAGCACTGGTGCCCGCCCGCTTCGGCGGTGCTGAGCCCTCCGCCCAGTCCTGCTTTCAGACCAAGCCCCTCAGGTGGCCCAATGTGCCAGCGGGCAATCGATCTACAATCCTCGCCATGACGCTGACGGTTGATCTGCACACCCACATTCTGCCCGAGCGATGGCCTGATCTGGCTGAGCGCTATGGCTGCGGTGGGTGGCTGCGGATGGAACATCCGGAAGGATGCGCCTGTGGCCGGCTGATGCGCGGCGATGCGTTCTTCAGGGACGTCGAGCCCAACTGCTGGGACCCAACGGTGAGAGCAAGCGAGTGCGACGAGGCGGGCGTCGATGTGCAAGTGCTCAGCACCGTGCCGGTGATGTTCAGTTACGACCGCGATCCCCGACATGCCCATGACCTGAGCCAGTTGCTCAATGATCACCTCGCCGGGGTGGTCTCTGCGGCGCCGGGTCGGTTCGCCGGGCTGGGCACGCTTCCCATGCAAGATCCGGCGCTGGCTATCGAAGAACTCGAACGATGCGTTCGCGAACTTCCTCTGGCGGGCATCCAAATCGGCACGAGCGTCAATGGAAGACAACTCGATGACCCCGGCATCGTGGAGGTGCTCACCGCGGCTGCTGAGTTGGAGGCCTGTGTGTTCGTCCATCCGTGGGACATGGACCCAGCCGACCGCCTCGAGCGACACTGGCTCAAGTGGCTTTGTGGCATGCCCGCCGAGACGGCGGCGGCTGTTGCCAGCATCTGCATGGGCGGCGTCATTGAAGCACTGCCCAAGTTGCGGATCGGCTTTGCCCACGGTGGTGGCGCATCGGCCCTCATCGCCGACCGATGGAGCCACGGCCACCGGGTGCGGCCTGATCTCTGCGCTACCCGCACATACACAGATCCAGCCAGCCTGCTGAAGCGGCTGTATGTGGACTCACTTGTGCACTCGGAGTCTGCCCTGCGAATGCTCATGGCTAGATTCGGGGTCGATCGGATCGCACTGGGCACCGACTACCCATTTCCGCTGGGCGAACTTGAGCCCGGTGCGCTCATTGGATCAATGGAACTCGAGGCCCCTGATCGCGATCGCATGCTTGGTGGAACAGCGCTGGAGTTTCTGGGCCCACGGGCAGCTGGCCAACTCAGGGCAGCCCGCACATGAGTGCACACTTGGGCAGTCTGGAAGAAGCCCGGGCCTTGGATCGAGCGGCTGGTGAGGCCGCGCTTCGGCGTGATGCCTTTCACATGCCGCCTGGAGTAAGCGCCTACATGTGCGGCAACTCGCTGGGCCTGTGCCCGCGAGCTGCCCAACGAGCCCTGTTGGGCGAACT
This sequence comes from Phycisphaerales bacterium, assembly GCA_022446885.1. Lineage (GTDB taxonomy): Bacteria > Planctomycetota > Phycisphaerae > Phycisphaerales > SM1A02 > JABAAC01. Next base: position 147,255 of record JAKVBU010000010.1, read on the forward strand.
CGAGGCGTGGCAGAAGAGCGCTGTTGATGGTCACTTTAAAGACTGGCGCGGCTGGTATCGCTACCACGAACACGCTCGCGGCCCATTGGAGCGACTGGTCGGCGCCCGCCATGGCGAGGTCGTGGCCATGAACTCGCTCACCGTCAACCTGCACCTGCTCCTGACCAGTTTCTACAGGCCCGAGGGCAGTCGCACCAAACTGCTCATGGAGTCGCCCGCCTTTCCCAGCGACACCTTTGCGGTGGAAACGCATGTGCGCAGTCGGGGCCTCGAGCCCGATACGCACGTGATCACGGTGCAAGGCGACAGCGACGGCTTGTTCGGCGTCGGCTGTTTCGAGCGGGCAATCGCAGATGCCGGCGACGAGTTGGCCTGCGTGCTGCTGCCCGGAGTCAGTTTCCTCACGGGAGAGGTGCTCGACATGGCGTCAATCGCGGCCGCAGCCCACGAAGTTGGGGCTACGGTCGGGTTTGATCTCGCCCACGCTGCGGGGAACATCCCGCTGTCGCTGCACGACTGGGATGTCGACTTTGCGGCGTGGTGTTCCTACAAGTATCTCAATGCAGGCCCCGGCGCCATTGCGGGGGCATTCGTGCATGAACGCCACCACAGCCGATCTCAGGCAGAATTGCCGCGACTATCAGGCTGGTGGGGGACTGACCCCGACACTCGATTCGACATGCACCTCAACGATGGGTTCGAACCGGTGGCTTCGGTCGACGCCTGGCAGTGTTCGAATCCACCTGTCATGGCGATGGCACCGCTGCTGGCTTCGCTGGATCTGTTCGACCAGGTTGGTATGACGGAGCTACGCGAGCGATCACTTCGCCTGACGTCGTGGCTGCGCTCACTGCTGGAGTTTGAGGGTGCCCCATGGCGGATCATCACGCCAAAGGAGTCCCATCGGCACGGGGCTCAATTGTCGGTGCATCTGCACATTGACGCTGGAACGGCTCAAAGACGTTTGCAGGATCAGGGCGTGCTTGCAGATGTCAGGCCCCCGAGCATGATCCGTTTGGCACCGACACCGCTGTACTCCACCTTCGAGGACTGCTGGCATGTTGCCGATGCCATGCGCAGGTGTCTGACGTGACGGCGCCCCGGGCAATCATCATCGGTGGGGGGCTGGTGGGGCCATTGGCCGGATGCATGTTGCGGCAACGAGGATGGCAGGTGACGCTGCTGGAGAAGCGAGGTGACCCGCGGGCCCAAGGCTATGGGGGCGGCCGTTCAATCAATCTGGCCCTGTCGCACAGGGGGATTAGGGCGCTGGCCGAGGTTGAGCTCGATCGCCGGGTGCTGCAGGATGCTATCCCCATGCGTGGTCGATGCATTCATGACGCTCAAGGCGACGTGACAATGCAGCCATACAGCGCCCGTTCCAGTCGCTTCATCAACAGCGTCTCACGCGGCGGCCTCAACTGCACCTTGCTGGAGGCGGCTGAGCAAGCCGGGGTGGAACTCATGTTCGATGTCGCGATCGATGCAGTTGACTGCGACAGTGCCGGGGTTCGGCTTGGTAGCGGCGCAGCATTGGAGGCTGACCTGTTGCTGGGGGCCGATGGCGCCGGCTCTCAGATTCGCAGCGTCATGGCTGATGCCGGGGCACTCGTTGCCGAGCAGGTCATGCTGCCCCATGGGTACAAGGAATTGCACATTCCCCCGGGCGATGGAGGTAGTTGGCAACTGGCGCGTGAGGCGCTTCACATCTGGCCGCGAGGGGGCTCGATGATGATCGCCCTGCCCAACCCTGATGGCTCCTTTACCTGCACGCTTTTCTGGCCAAAGGAGAGCGAGCCCGGGGCACATGAACGCGTGTCCTTTGCAACGGGCAGCGCCGATGTCGTCCGGCAGACCTACCCCGATGCCGCCGCACGCATGCCCTCGCTGGAGGATGACTGGTCGAACAACCCCGTCGGTGCGTTAGGAACGATTCGCTGTGACCGCTGGCACATGGGTCGCACGCTGCTCATCGGCGATGCCGCCCACGCCATCGTGCCTTTCTATGGCCAAGGCATGAATGCCGGCTTTGAGGATGTGCGCCTGCTGGGTGAGTCAATCGATCGAGGCGAGTCGGTGGAGGCATTCGCCCGAAAGCGAAAGGTTGATGCTGACGCCATCGCCGATCTGGCCCTGCATAACTTCATCGAGATGCGAGATCACACCGCATCGCCCCAATTCGCTCGGCGGCAACGTCGGCGCCAGCGTCTCTCAAAGCTGTTCCCCTGGTTGCAGACCACCTATGAACAGGTCACCTTCACCGATCGCCCCTACAGTTTGGCCCTGCGAAGCCTCCGATCTCGCGGCATGATCTTCCATGGATTGCTTGCGTGGCAGGTGACCAGCTGGACGATTCTGGCCTGCCTTCTTGTTGGGCTCGCTCTCTCGAGGATGTCATGACTGCCGAGTTCAAGATTCCCGATCTGACCTACGCCGACTATCTGCACTTGGGCGGGCTGCTCGACCTGCAGGTACCACGGAGCGATCCGCCTGAGCATGATGAAACGCTGTTCATCATCATCCACCAGACCTATGAACTCTGGTTCAAGCAGATGCTGCATGAGCTCGACCTCGCCGGAGGGCTGCTGCGATCCGGAGACCTTTGGGCGGCCTTGCACACACTGCGCCGCACTCGAACCATCTTGAAGACGCTGGTCGGGCAGGTGGACATCATCGAGACGATGACGCCGCAGTCGTTCGAGTCATTCCGATCAAGGCTCGATACGGCCAGCGGCTTCCAGAGCATGCAGTTTCGAGAGCTGGAGTTTCGCCTCGGCATCAAACGCGAGGCCGTGCTCAAATACATGCCCGAGGGTATGGTCGGCCGCGACGCGGCCCTTGCCAGATTCCATGCCCCTTCGCTGGTAGACGACCTGCACGCGTTCCTTGCCAATGAAGGATTCAGCGTGCCCGCTGACGTGCTTGAGCGCGATGTCACGCAGGCATGGGCTGGCGATGAACGAATGGAAGATGTGCTCGTTGAAGCAACGCGAACCCGTCCAGACATCGAACAACTGCTCGAGTCTCTTCTGGACATCGATGAAGGGTTGCAGGAGTGGCGGTTCCGGCACACCCAACTCGTGCGGCGGACAATCGGTGACAAGCACGGCACGGGAGGCTCTCCTGGCGTCGAATACCTGAAGAAGACGATCTTCGTGCCCGCATTTGCGGATCTGTGGGCGGTGCGGAGCCGATTCTGACTACTGTGGAGATGTGGGGTCTCCCCGTCAGATCGCCCCGGAGCGCCCGAGCCAGATGAACACGTCGACTTCCGTTTTGATCGCATCCAGTCTTTGCGGTGGCTTGCTGTGTTCCTGCACAACGAGCGGGCCCCAATTGCCCGCCAGTGCCGGTCCCGACTGGCCCGCCGATTGGAGCCCGACCACAGGGCATCCACGCCCGAGCGATGTTCCGTACATCGACGTGAGCCAGGACAACGTGCCGGCCACGTGGCATTGCGAGGCGACCATCATCGACACGCGATCATTCGCCGATCAACATCAACTGCGTGACACTTGGACCGGCACCACCCAACGGCCGGGCAAACTATTGCGGCCGCACAAGCACCAGAAGCCACCAATGGACATGGATGCTGAGCCCAATACTTTGCGGGCCGGCGGCCTGACGCGAGGGCAGGTCACAGACAATCACACCGGCTTTGCGTCTATTGCCCAGACGCCATGGACACCGCCGGATCCATCCATCGCCGTGGGGCCTGACCATGTCCTCACGACGGTGAATATGGCGATCGCTTGGTATGACCGGGAGGGCAACGAACAATTCAGCGCCTATCTGGACAACACCGGCAGTCCCGGTTTTTTCGAAGACATCGGCGCTGGTGGGTTCACGTTCGACCCCAAGTGCTTCTACGACCCCATCGCCGAGCGATTCGTAGTGCTGGCGCTTGAGTGGTATGACGACACTGAGGAGAGTTGGATCACCTTTGCCGTCAGTGATGACGCCGACCCTAATGGCATCTGGTTCAAGTATCGAACCTGGTCGGTCGTGCAAAACGGCTCTGAGACACACTGGGTGGACTACCCAGGTTTCGGATACGACGAAGATGCCTATTACGTCACCGGCAATCTCTTCGGCCTTGGATCGGGCAGCGGCTGGGGCGGCGTGCTCTATCGAGTGATCGAGAAGGCCGAGGTTCTGGCGGGCGATCCAGCCACGATTCACGACGTACGCAAAGGCAATCACGGGAGCGTGCAATGCACCCAGCACCATGGCGATGCGCCGCGGGCCTTCTTCGTATCCAATCGCGACTACTCCCGTCTTCGCATCTCCTCGATTGCAGACCCCACAAATCCGACTGTGCAGTCAGCGAACGTGAGTGTGCCCTCATGGGACTATCCCAGTAGCGGCGCCCCCAACCCCGGCGGTGAGGTGAGCACCCTTGATGGCCGTATTCTCAACGCCCACTGGCGTGAGGGCAGCCTCTATACCTGCCATGCCATTGACGGTCCCTCAAACAACACTGTGTCACGCTGGTATGAGGTGGACGTTTCCAATCCCTCGAGCCCCTCGCTGGTTCAAAGCGGGGATATCACCACGCCATCGGGTGTGCACAACTTCTTCCCCGCCATTGGTGTCAACAGCCACGGCGATGTTTCTCTGGTGATGGCCATGGCTTCTTCCAGTGACGTGCCAAGTGTGCAAGTGACCGGTCGCCAAGCAGACGACCCACTGGGCACGATGGGGGCGCTGCACGAAGTTGCAACTGGAACCCACGGCGCCGATGGTCGCTATGGCGACTACTACGACATGACCGTGGATCCAATCGACGACACCACCTTCTGGTACATCGGTGAGTACTCCAATGCCGGCGGCTGGCAGGCATGGGTCGGTTCGTTCACGATCACCGAGCCCGACACCTGTCCGGTCGATCTCGACGGCGACGGTCAGGTCGGCGTATCAGAGATTCTCACGGCGCTGGCCGAATGGGGCGGCGACGGCGCTGCGGCAGGCATTGCCGAGCCCGAGGACATCGTGGACGTGGCCGACATTCTCGGCATCATCGCCGCATTTGGGCCTTGCCCCTGACATGTTGCATGACATCTCTCCTGAGTTGAGCTCTGACATCGCTGTCTTTCCGGGCGACACACCGCTCTCACGTGACGTGATCCTTGAGGTTGAGCGAGGTGACCCCGTCACGCTCTCAACCTTGCGCACGACGGTGCATGTCGGGGCCCATCTCGACGGGGCCAATCACTACAGAAAGGGAGGCCAAGGCGTTGACAAGTGGCCGCTTGAGCGATGCATTGGCCCCTGTCGCGTGATTCGCGTTGATGTTTCAAGGGGGGAATTGATCGAACCGGGGCATCTTGCTGATGCGCTGCTCGACGAAGCCAGAGTGCTGCTGGCAACGGGCACCTATCCCGATCCCAGGGCTTTCAACACAGACTTTGCCGCCCTGCATCCGGAGACAGTGGACCTGCTTGCCCAAGCCGGTGTGGAATTGGTCGGTGTGGATACCCCAAGCGTGGATCCCGCCGACAGCAAGTCGCTGCCGGCTCACGGGCGATTCGGCGCTCATGGCATGACAATTCTGGAGGGCATTGTGCTCACCGACATCGAGCCGGGCCGCTACGAGCTGTTGGCGGCGCCCCTCAAACTGACAGGCTTTGATGGGTCTCCCGTGCGAGCCCTGCTGCGTGACCTGTGATCAGGCACTGGCCCAGGCGTCGGATCAGGTCTGTGTTCGAGTTCAGGCGTTCCGAACAGCTGTGATCTTGATTTCAACTGCGATGGGTGTGGGCAGTGCAGTGATCTCGATCGTTGTCCGGGCTGGGTTGGGGTTGCCCTCGCCGGCGAAGCACTCGGCATACACCCGGTTGTAGGTCGCAAAGTCCTCTTTCATGTGGGTGAGGAAGACCAGCACATCAACGACGTCGCTCCAGCGAAACCCGGCTGCCTCGACAACCGCTCGCGCATTGGCGAAACAGGCGCGGCACTGGGCCTCAATGTCTCTCTCGGTGACCTGCCCTGACGCATTCAGGGTGACACCGGGGATGTCGGTTGAGTTCGCCTGCCGTGGCCCGACACCACTCAGGAAGAGCATGTCACCGACGACGCGGGCATGTGGGTAGGCGCCCACTGGCGGTGGGGCGTTCGATGTGTTGACGGTGGAGTCACTCATGACGAAGCCTCCCTTGGTACGGCGCCGGTGGCATCCACGCTGCTCGCGGATGCAGTGCAGATCGTTCTTGCTTCAGTTGCAAAATGCATGGCTTCCTCGCCGCCCTCACGGCCCAATCCACTGTCCTTTACGCCACCAAAGGGCACGCGAAAATCGCGTTCCAACCAGCAGTTGATCCACACGGTGCCGGTCTGAATGGCGTGGCCCATCCTGTGGGCTCTTGCTTCATCACCTGTGCAGACAACGGCGCTGAGCCCGTATCGGGTGGCATTGGCCAGTTCGATCGCGTGGGCTTCGTCTTGGAACGGCATGGCGCACACCACCGGGCCGAAAACCTCACTGGTGTTGAACTGATCCCGCATGTCAAGGCCTGCAAGGACCGTGGGGCGGTAGAAGGCGCCGCCTTGAACACGCTCAGGCAGATTGTCGGGGCGGCAACCCCCGGTCAGGCAGGTGGCGCCTCGTTTCAGGGCACCTTCAACGGCGCGCCCCACCCGATTGCAGTGATCGGCGCTGATGAGGGATCCCTGTCTGGTGTCATCATCCAGTGGATCGCCGATTGTCAGTGCCTTGGCCCGCTCAACCAGCCCTTCGACGACGCGGTCATGAACAGAAGCCTCAATCAGCAGCCGCTCTCCGCAGAGGCAGATCTGCCCCTGATTGGAGAATGCTGCTGCCGAAGCTGTGTTGATGGCGGCATCGATGTCAGCGTCGGCGAAGATCACTGTGGGATTCTTGCCGCCCATCTCAAGAGCGACCTTTTTGAACAACTCGGCGCAAGCGCTGTTCACGAGTCGTCCCGTGTCGGTTCCGCCTGTGAACGTGATGGCTGGCACGTCGGGGTGGGCTACGAGCGGTGCGCCGGCACTGGGGCCGGTTCCGTGCACGATGTTGAGGACGCCCGGGGGGAAGCCCACCTCGGACGCAGCCAGAGCGAGCATGCTCGCGGTCGTCGGCGTGAGTTCCGATGGCTTGGCGACCACCGCATTGCCCATGGCCAGCGGGGCTGCGATCTTCCAGGTGAGCAGGTACAGCGGCAGATTCCACGGGGCGATGACGCCCACCACGCCCACCGGAACCCGAATCACTTCGCTCGTGGCCCGAGCCGTCGTGTAGATTTCGGAAGCGCTCTGGCCCGAGGCGGCATCAGCGAACCAGCGGAGGTTCGCCACGGCGCGTGGTATGTCCACCTGCCTTGCCAGCGTGATGGGTTTGCCCGTGTCGATCGACTCGGCCCGCGCAAAGACCTCGAGTTGGTCTTCGACTCGGTCGGCGAGGGCGTGCAAACGGGCGGCCCGTCCATTTGCGCCCATGGAAGACCACAGGGGGGCCGCTCGGGTTGCTGCGGCTACGGCCTGCTCGACATCATGGTGGTCGCCGGCGGCTACCTGGCCCATGACGAGCCCGGTGGCCGGTTCCATGCAGTCGATCCACTGATCGCTGTTCGTGGCGGCCCCGTCGATGATGTGTTCAACCAACTGCATCAGAAGCGCACTATTGAGCCGCGAGGCGACCGCCATCGACTGGAATGGACGTGCCATTGATACTGCCTGCCTCGTCGGAGCAGAGGAACCCGACGAGGGCGGCCGTCTCTTCCGGCTGGGCGAACCGGCCGGTGGGAATCTGGGCACGGATACTGGCGGCGACGGTCTCGACATCGGTGCCTGAAGCAGCGGCCCGCTTGGCCAGCAGCGCATCAAGGCGGGCTGTCGCGGTGAACCCCGGCAGGACATTGTTGACGGTGATGCCCTCGGGGCCCAACTCGGCCGCGAGCGTGCGTGACCAGTTGCCAATGGCCCCTCGAACCGTGTTGGAAACGCCCAGCCCCTTGATGGGCATGACGATGGAGGTAGACACGATGTTGACGATTCGCCCCCAGCCTCGCTGGGCCATTGAGGGGCGGACCAACTTGACCAGGGCGTGTCCGAGCAGCAGGTGGGGGCTGAGGCCTGCGAGAAAGTCATCCGCATCGGCCTCGACAAGCGGGCCCGGTGGGGGGCCGCCCGCGTTATTGACAAGCACATCCCAGCCACCTTCGGGCATGTGCGACTGGGCGGCGGCGGCAGCGGCCTCCCATTGACCGAAGTCCGCCACGATGCCCTGATGTTCGCCCGGAGGCAGTGATTCAATCGCTGACTCGACGGCTTCGGCGCGGCGGGCCATGATCGTGACGGCCATGCCTGACTGGGCCAATCGAGCGGCGCAGGCCAGCCCGATGCCTTGGGTCGCGCCGCCCACCAGTGCGCGTCTTTGAAGCGAGGTACTCATGGTGGGTACCGTATCCCACATGGCCACTTCGAGCGCCGTCTCACACGCCCTGCGCCCCTTCGGCACGACGATCTTTTCCCGGATGACGGAATTGGCCCGCCAGCACGGGGCGATCAATCTGGGTCAGGGGTTTCCCGATTTCGATGGCCCCGAGTCGATCTGCGTGGCTGCTGCGGAGGCGATGCGTGCCGGTCACAATCAGTACGCCCCTATGGGCGGTGTGCCTCAGCTGCAAGAGGCCATTGCACGAGATGCCGCCGAGGGGCTGGGGCGCACCATTGACCCGGCGGGCGAGGTGACTGTCACCTCCGGGTGTACTGAAGCGATCGCCGCAACCATGGCCGGCTTGTTGAACCCCGGTGATGAGGTGATTGCCTTCGAGCCCTTCTACGACTCTTACCCGGCGACGGTCGCCATGTGCGGTGCGACACTCAAGACTGTCACGCTTCGCCCACCGACATTTGCGTTCGATGCGGCGAGGCTTGAAGTTGCTGTGACGGATCGAACTCGCGCGGTATTGCTCAACACCCCGCACAATCCCACGGGGCGTGTCGCAACCGCCAACGAACTTGAAGCGATCGCCGATGTCTGTCGCCGGCATGATCTGATTGCGATTACCGACGAGGTGTATGACCGGCTCGTGCTGGAAGGGGAACAGCAACATCTCTGTCTGGCTGCGTGCGACGGCATGGTTGATCGAACGATCACGCTCCGTAGCCTTGGCAAGACGTTTTCGCTGACCGGTTGGAAGATCGGCTGGGCGATCGCCCCGGCCCATTTGACAGCGGCTATTCGAAGCGCTCATCAATTTCTGACCTACGCGGTGCCAACCCCGCTGCAGCATGCAGCCGCCCATGCCTTGTCGCTTGGTGAGCCTTACTACCGAACACTGCGAGATGAGTACAGGCAGCGGCGCGATGTGCTGCTCCAAGGTCTCTCCCAGACACCCCTGCGTGTCTTCGAGCCGGAGGGCACCTACTTCGTCATGTGCGATCACGCATCTCTGGGGCATGGCGACGATCTGGCCTTCTGTCGCTGGCTGGTTGAGACGGTTGGGGTGGCGGCTATTCCCCCCAGCTCCTTCTACGCCGATCCTCGCAGCGGAGCGGATCTGGTTCGCTTTGCATTCTGCAAGTCGCTTCCGGTGCTGGAGGCCGCTTCCAAGCGGCTGGCGGGGCTGCGGGCCCCCTGAGGGCCCGGTG
>JAKVBU010000100.1 GCA_022446885.1 Phycisphaerales bacterium
ACTCGATGCCTTTGCGATCCATATACCGCATCGCTCGGATGCTGGCCCCGCATCGGGTCTTAGTGAAGATGACCACGTCTTGAGTCTGCACTCGACGCCGCACGATCGTGTTCTTGGCGAAGCTCCGTACGTCGATGTCAGTAAGGCTTTGTCGCGCCCCCCTGGGGATCAGGCGCCCAGGGAACGCGCCGCCGAGGCCAGGGGCGCTGAGATCGAAGATCTGCACGTAGCGGCCTTTGCTCCACGACTCGGGCTCTGAGCCTGCCTTGACCACCTGCACCACCCTTCGAGCGGCCTCAGGGATCGCGTCGATGCGATCGGTGATGCCGAAGGCTCCCCAGCCGTCAGCGTCGCGGGCGATGTACCGAAACCTCAAGCCGGGGGTCGCGGCGGAGACGAACAACAGCGTCGGCAGCGCTGGCTGGCGGGCAACGCCCTTCGGCGGACCCTTGAGCTCGTCGATGGCCTCCTTGATGACAGCACAGCCAAAGACCGCCCAACTCAACCACATGCAGCAGACCCAACGCTGGATCAGTAAGAGCTTACGCAATAGGTACACCATAGGCACGCCCCCCTCGATACTCGAGACAGTATACACACCTGCGCATACAGTGCGAATCCCGATTCAGTGTGAGCGTTCAGCCCTCTCGGGTGATCTCGTTGATCTCGCTGTGCAGCGTGCGGTGGACCGGGCACATGTCGGCGATCTGCATCAGGCGGGCCCGCTGCTCATCATCGAGACCACCGTAGATCGTGATTGTGCGCTCGATCTGATCCACCTTGCCCTTCTCGGTCTCGCAGGTCTCACAGTCTCGGGCGTGGATCTTCTGATGGCTCAGGGCGACTCTCACCTTCTCCAGCGGCCAGCCCTTGCGCTCGGCGTACATGCGCAGCGTCATGCTGGTACACGCGCCGAGTGATGCCAGCAGATACTCGTAGGGACTCGGGCCCGTGTCGTCGCCGCCCACCTCTGGGGGCTCGTCGGTGATGGCCCGGTGCTGCCCCATGGCCACAGCGTTCTGAAACTTGCCGTTGGTGGTCTCTTCGATGACCACCTTGCCGTGGGGCTGTGGCGGCAGCACGGGCATCGGCGCCTCCTCGCGGGAGATGAACCGCGCCGCCCAGGCAGAGATCACTGCAGCGGCATATTCGACGTCGGCTTTTTTGCTCAGAAGGTGGTCGGCGCTGTCGAGGCTGATGAAGCTCTTGGGGTGCTTCGCCGCCTGGAAGATCAGGCTGGCGTTCTCGATGCCCACGATGTTGTCCACCGGCGAGTGCAACACCAGCAGGGCCCGCTTGAGGTTGGAGATACAGGCGTCCTGCTTCTGGCTCTGGATGTCGTCGATGAACTGCTTCTGAATCGTGAAGGGACGCCCCGCCAGGGTCACCTCGGCCACGCCCTCACGCTCGATGTCTTCGAGGTGATCGGCGAACAGGTGGCTCACGTGACCGGGATCATATGGCGCCCCCACCGTGGCCACCGCACGCACCTCGGGCACTTGATGTGACGCCGCGAGCACCGCCGCGCCGCCGAGGGAGTGGCCTACGAGCACCTCTGGAGCCTCGAGGTGCTCGCGCATGTAGTTCGCCGCCGCCACCAGATCGCCTACGTTGGAGCTGAAGTTGGTGTTGGCGAACTCTCCCTC
>JAKVBU010000101.1 GCA_022446885.1 Phycisphaerales bacterium
TCCCCCGCGCTCGAGCAGACGCTCGGTGACCTCGCGATCCTTGTCGGTCAGGGCCGCCTCGGAAAGATCTTTGAGGATCAAGTTCTTGAGCACCGTGCTGGCGTCGAGGTTGTTCGCCAGCGGGCCGAGGGCCACGCGGCGGGCCTCCACCTGAGCCTCCATGGCCTCGATGGGCAGATCCACCATCAGCTCCACGGCGAATTCAGCCTCTGCGGCGCGGATTTTCAGCCAGCGCTCGATGTCGATGGCCCCGAGGGTGGTGGTGCCGGTGAGGGCCCCGAACTGCTCGAGCAGCGCCTCGTCGTCGGTGGTGAGCTCCACCCGCAGTCGCGCGTCTCGCCGGGCGATGGCCAGACACGCGGTGTAGACCATCAGGGCCTCTTTGATCGCATCGCGGCGGCGGTGCTCCGCAGCCCGACGGCCTGCAGGGGCCAGGGCGTCAGCCTTCTCCAGAATCGAGACCTCTTGTGCGTCACTCGTGAGGTGCAGCAAGCCCCAGGGGATTTGAGACAACCCCTCGGTCCGCCGACGGGTGGCGACGCTCTGCAGGTGAGCCTTGTGGGCCACGAGGGCCTGGTTGGCCCGCCAACACGACACGATCGTCTGGGGGCTGAGGACCTTCAGAGTGGTGGTCCGCAGCTTGAGCAGTCCGGGCAAATCGGTGTCGTTACCGATGGCCTGCTCCAAAGCGTCGATGGTGTCGAGGGAGGTGTCGGTGTCGCGCAGAGTGCGCCGTCGCTGAGCAAAACGTGAGAGCTTCATACGCGGTACATCACAGCAGAGACATCAGAACATGTTGGGTGCATGAGCATCCACCTGGGTTCGGGATCAGGCGTAGGGCGATGGTGAGCCCATCTGGTATTCCCCTTGCGCTGGTGTGCACACGCCCACGCTGATCTGTTTCAGGTTGATCGGGGTGGAGAAGGGACGAGCGAGACGGCAATGAGGCGGCCAATCTGGCGGCACCTGGGCATCTTGTCGCTCTCGTGGCGCACCGGTGGCGCACCAAACAGTCTGGCCAGAGACTGACAGAGGCGCCACCAAGAATCGAGAAAAAAATACCGCCGCTGAGACAAAACCATGCGTGCACGGGCATTTCAACGGGTCACGGCCCCTTCGCTCAGGGCAACCGCTCACACGCCGTAGTACCCGGCGATGGTCTGGACCACGAGATGTTGTTGCTCAGCGGTGAGCGCACCATATATCGGCAAGGCCAAAACCGAGGCGCACGCCTCTTCCGCTGCGGGGAAATCGCCTTCTCCATAGCCCAGATCGGCGAAACACGCCTGCATGTGCAGCGGCTTCGGGTAATAGATCATCGAGCCGATGCCCTGCGCCGCGAGGTGAGCCTTGAGGGCGTCGCGGTTTTGCGCGCGGACGACGAACTGGTTGTAGACATGTCGGTTGTCTTTGAGGACCACGGGCAACGTGATCAGCCCCCGCTCCACGAGGCCTGACGCCTTGAACATAGCCATATAGCAGGCCGCGTTGGCCCTGCGCGCCTCGGTCCACGCTTCGAGGTGGGGCAGCTTGACGCCCAAAATCGCCGCCTGCAGGGCGTCGAGGCGGAAGTTGCCCCCGATGGCCTCGTACATGTAGGTCGCGGTGGCCCCGTGGGCCCGCAGGGTTCGGATG
>JAKVBU010000102.1 GCA_022446885.1 Phycisphaerales bacterium
CTCACAGCGGATATCTGCTGATCGGGATCATTGCCGGTCCCGGTCTGGGATTCAATGCCGTCGTGCTGTACCTGTTCATCTACGGCCTGGGCAACACGGCATCATTCGCGGTGCTGGCCAGCCTTGAGCGAAGTGGGCGTGAACTGGAATCGGTCGAGGACCTCGCCGGTCTGCGACATCGACACCCGATGATGGCATCCGCTCTGGCATTGTCCGCCGGTTCGCTGCTCGGTTTCCCGCCGCTGCTTGGGTTCTGGGGCAAACTCGGGATCTTCATCGCCGGCGTCGTGACGAATCACATCCCGCTCGTGATCATCGCCGCGGTGAACAGCGCGATCAGTGCCTGGTACTACCTGCGACTGGTCGGTCTTCCCCTGATGACCGATCGCAGCGAGCGGAGTGATACGGTCGAGCGGTTCCCGGTTCCCTGGGCTCGACTGACGGCGATCATTCTGGCGACGTCCCTGATCGTGCTGCCCATCTTCCTGGCCAGTCTTCGTTCAATGACATCGATCAGCAGCGGCGGCTGAACTACGTGGGCTTTTCATCGGCGGCTTGTTTTCTTGGTATGAAGACGGCTTGTGCCGCAATTCCAACTCCAGCCAATGCGGCCCAGCACACCAGGGGAAGAAGCACCCACGTGTCCTGCAGCGCATGGGCGGGAGCGCCACTGAGGGTGACGAGGCGAGCGAGGCTGCCAAGAATGAGCAGGCTGCCGAGGATTGATGTCGCGAGGATGGCGGATGCACGCAGGGCAAAGGTCGCGATGATCAGCCCCAGCAGCAGACCAGCCAGCAGGCACCCGAGGACGATCAGTCGTGTGCCCGGTTTCAACTCGCTCCAGGACTGCTGCAGGATGCCGGCGCGTTCCTTCAGGACCCGTTGAGCGGACTGGACGTGCAGGGATGCCGCCGGCAGCAGTGCATCGTTGTTGTCCGCAGGTGCGTGGTCGAGAACCGCACCGTCCACTGAAGCAGAGCCGACCACCAGTGCGCCAAGATCGACCAGTGGTGGTGGCGGGGGACCACCGGCATCGACCGTGGCCAGACTCGACCAGGCGGCCACCATGAAGAAGATCGAGAGAAAGGTCGCCAGCAGGCTGGCCAGCACCAGTCGGTAGACGAGCATGCTCACGCATGCGACGACGATGCCCACTCCGAGCATCAACGTCCACATGGGCGCGGCTTCGCCGACCTGAGTCCAGGCCAACCAGCCGAGTACGGCACCGATGAAGAGCCCGGCCAACCCCAGTGCCGGGCGGAGTATCTTCACGCCCATGCTCCACAGCACCACTCCCGCGAGCAGGCCCACGCTGCAGGTCACCAGTTGTTCAACGAGCATGGGATTCACCGTAGACTCCAGTGACTCTTATCGACGATTGCCACCCGGCAACGCGAGTCCGCCCTCAATGGATACTCGATAGCATGCGTTCATGCAGATTCTCACATTGATCGGATCCCTGATCCTCATCACCCCATGGTGTACAGCGGGAGCACACTCCATGATTCCAGAACAAGGTCATGCTTCTGCCGGCAAGGCGAACGCCCTGGCCCAGGAGACCAGTCCCTATCTGTTGCAGCACGTCTACAACCCGGTCGACTGGCACCCGTGGGGACCGGAAGCGATCGAACTG
>JAKVBU010000103.1 GCA_022446885.1 Phycisphaerales bacterium
CGGTTGATCCTGCTTGCCCTGACCTACATGTTTGCTGCCGCTGCGATCGTGCCGCACTCGATCTATCTCGCGGCCTACCTCCACGTGGTCCTCAAGCAGCCCATCAGCTTCAGCATGATGGTCTATGCCATCTATGGCGTCGGGGTGATGCTGGGCGGCCCGCTCATGGGTGGCTTGGTGGCTCGCTGGTTGGGTCGCTACGTCTCCCTGATCCTGTGCATGGCGATCGGCCTGACTGCCACCTTGATGGTGGTCTTCACGAGCAGCGTCTGGGTTGCCGTCGCCTCGGGACTGGTACTGGGCGTTGCCCAGATGGGATATGCCGCCCTCGTGACTCATCGAACCCTGGCCCTGGCAGGACCAGCCGGCCATATCAAGTGGTGGGGCGGCCTGACCATCGTCTTCAACATCAGCATGGCGGCTGCAGCATTCGCCATGGGCTACATGATTCACCTGGGATGGGGCTACCTGGCCGGCTTCTGGATGGGAGCGGGCTGCTTTGCCGCCTCGATGATCACCGCCTTCTTTGTTACGGTTCCCAAGGGATTCAACAGCAGGATCTGACATGTACGACCTGAGCCCACCCATCGACGAACACCTGGCTGTCTGGCCAGGCGACAATGCGCCCACGCGTGAGGTCACCATGCAGCTGGCCGACGGCGATCCCGTGACGCTCTCGACCCTGCGATCCACCGTGCACCTGGGTTCCCATGCCGATGGACCCAATCACTACACCCAGGCAGGTGACGGCGTCGGGGAACAGCCACTGGAACATTACCTGGGCGAGTGCCGCGTGATCCCTGTCTCAGCTCAACGGGGCGAGCGATTTGGTCCCGGCTCGATCCCGGAGGGGACGCCCATCGATGCGCCCCGCATCCTGCTGGCAACCGGCACCTACCCGGATCCGCGCAACTTCAACACCGACTTCGCGGCACCGGACCCGTCCCTGGTCGATCACCTCGCTGATCATGGCGTAATAACCCTTGGGATCGACACTCCCAGCGTCGACCTGTGCGACTCGAAGGATCTTCCGACGCACCAGGCATGCTTCGACCGAGGCATCCGGATCCTGGAGACGCTCCAGCTGGCCGATGTCCCAGCCGGACGATACGAGCTGATCGCGCTGCCCCTGAAGCTTATGGGCTATGACGGCTCTCCCGTGAGGGCCATCCTGCGTCCACTGGCCTGATCCATCGTGATTCGAGGGCAATCTTCGCCTGGTTCGATTCACGTGGTATTCTCAAGCCATGTCCATGAAGCACCCTGATCAGAAACTGGGACGAACAGCCATGATTGTCGGCGCCCTCTTTGTGGTCGCATGCGTCGTGCTGTTGGTTCTGGCTTTTGTGCTCAACTAGTCGCCTGAGCGGAATGCTCGACCAGCAGTTGCAGGGCTTGCGTGCCCTTGCGGCCCAACCCCTCGGTGACCGCCCGCTCGTAGAACGCGTGCGCCATCTGCAGGGCAGGCAGATCAAGTCCCATCAATTCAGCCTCTTGCAGGGCGATCGACAGGTCCTTGAGGAAATGTTCGACGAAGAAGCCCGGCTCGAAGTCCTGCTTGAGAATGCGTGGCCCAAGGTTGTTGATGCTCCATGACCCGGCAGCGCCGCC
>JAKVBU010000104.1 GCA_022446885.1 Phycisphaerales bacterium
GTCAGCATGCCCGATGAGATCGTAGAGCTGCTCTCGGACTCGACAGAGCATGCGGGCGAACGGGCCCGTCGGCTTCGTGCCACGCTGAACGCCATCTATCTTCGGGAACACGATGTCGTTCTCGATTCCGTCGCTCAGCGGAAGAAGGCCGAGATTCGGGAGTACATCGAGTCGCTCGACGGCATCGTGCCGTTCGTCTCGGCGCGAGTGCTGGCGAAGTGCTTCGACATCCATGCCATCCCGGTCGACAGTCAGTTGCTTGCACTGCTCGAGGATGGCGAAGCGATTGAGCGAGTTTTCACAGAGGGTGATCGCCGCCTCTTGCACAGCGTCGACGTCGCGCAAGGTCTTGAATCGATCGCTGCGCTCGTAGGCGCTCATCAGATCGGGGATCGCCACCAAATCGATCTGCGGGTGCTCCACCAGAGTCCACAGGCCGCGTCGAGCCTGGGGGCCCCGATCGTAGCCGATGAAGTCGTCGGGGCCCAGATCGGCCACACCGTCCTGGCCACCCTCGAGGGGCTGATGGGCCACCGGAACGGGCAAGCGGTGGCTCAAGGGCGAGCCGTTGCGGATCACCTGGATTTTAATGAGGCGACTCTGCTTGTTGATGAGCCGCTCGGCGAAGCGGAGCGAAGCACCGTGGAGCGAGAGCTGAGTGTAGCTCTCGGCCCCTTCACCATAGGCGCCGGCCACATGCAGGTCGAATGTGTGAGGGATCACATAGGTTGGCGCCGCTGACTTGTATGCCTTGGGCAAGGCCTCGCTCAGCGTGAGCATCTTGCCAGCGATGTCTTTCACCTGGGCCCAATGGGCTGACTCACCATCAGTGATCTCTACGAGCGTGCCCACCTGCATGGCATGTGTGGTCTTCACTTGCAGGATGGCATCACCCGCCGCCCCGTCTCGGGTGAGAAACGTGCGCAGCGGATCAGGCGTGGGCGCCAGCGTGATGCGCAGGTGGTTGCCCCAGGTCCCTGGATCCTGAGCTTCGATGTGCAGGACTTCTGAGCCTGCACCGTCGAGGGCCACCATCTCCGAGGTGAGCGCGACATCTTCTCCCGGGCGGCCCTTCTCCCGGGCGATGCGGAGCACGTAGCACTCGTCACCACCATTGTCGAAGAAGCCCGTCAGCGACGGGATCAGATAGCCATCGGCGATGGGCTCTCCGAAGATCTCCTCAAAGTGGTTGAGGCTGGTGATGTGGACCGGCCGATCGAGCGGACCTCGCCGAGTGACGCCGAGAAACACCGGCATCCCCGTACGCCCGAGGCTCAGCTGGGGAATACGCTGCTCGCTGGGCTCGTAGTAAACACCGGGGGCGCGGACTGTGGTCATGAATAACAGTCAGTCTCTATGAGCGGGAGTCATTGATCTCCCGGTTGATGGCCGAAATCTCCCGGATCCACATCTGACGCTCGCGGTGCTCCATGGCGAGGATGTCATCGGCGGTCCAGTGGAAGTGATAGGCGATGTACGCTACCTCCTGGTAGATGCGCTCCAGGGGGTAGCTTACGATTCCCCCAGGTCTGACCCCAGGTCTACCTCGAAGTTGTGACCGCAAGAGGGACATTTCACGCCAACTGCAGACGTCCCCTCTT
>JAKVBU010000105.1 GCA_022446885.1 Phycisphaerales bacterium
GCCAGGTAGAAAACAATGAAGTGGGACCGCGCTACGCAGCGCACAGAGGATACGTGGACTTCAAGTCGGCGCGACGGGCGGTGACCGCCCACCAACACCGAAAAAATGCTCTCCTCGATGGGGGGCAAGGAATCCTCATCTGGCACTGCACGAGCTTCATGTACCTCACAACCAGAGACACTCACAGCTCGACCTTCATCCTTGCCACGCCCCTCGGATCCTTCCTCATCGCACCACCCTCCAAAGCACCAACCTGATCTCATCGCCGCATAGGTCACTCCGACTCGATTACCAACTAAGTCAATCTTGTCAACGACATCCTTGTACTTCTTTGCGAAATCCGAGATGATGTAGAGCTCCGCCCAGTTGACCGTGAACACCCAAAAGGGGAACGCGAGGACGGCTAGGTGGCAGAGAGGGGACAGGTCCCAGAGCCGGGACCAGAAGAAAGCCACGCCCAGACCAAGCAAGCTGCTCGAGGGGCGTGCCATCCAACTTGCCCATTCCCATGCTTCACGTGAATCACTCGTCGCATAAGACCCTATTAGGTGCTCCGAGATGAAGCTAATCACCCTCACTGCCCCTTTGTGCACTTTCATGAGATCAGAGATGATGCCAAGCTCCGCCACACTGGCCCCAAGCGTCCAGACTCCGGCCGCCCATACAGCCTGCGGGTAAGGAGAACGTACACCCCAACCTGGAGCACGAGCTGCGGCCACGGCTAGGGCAAGGCCAATGGTAAGACTGCCCGTCGCCCAATTGGCCCTCTCGCTCCCCTCGCCCACCGCATCGGCCAGATCTCCTTCCCAACCAGAGTCGCCCCAATGTCGATCAGCGCCTCCTTCCAAGGGGCGCTCACCACTGGGACTGAGCCATAGACCGTCACCAGGAGCTCCATCTGGCGTCACAAGCGCTCGCTCGAGGCAGGCATGCTCTTCCGAACCGCGAGGCAGATGCACGGCACTCGAGTGAGCCCGTTCCGATACATCTACTCCCGGCGCCACAACCCCAGACGCGCATCGCACCGCATGCAGCGGTGCTGGATGGTCGATGCATTGGTGCCCACCGTGGTCGTATGTGTGTGTGGGCAACTGATCCCCTCCGCGTCGTACCCAGGCAACTCGCACCAATTGCGGGTCGTGCCTGGGCAGCTCGGGTAGTTGATGCACCCCCAGAACGTCGAGGCATCGTGACGATTCGTGCGGATGGTCAAGAGGTACCCGCAGCAAGTGCAACGTGGGGGTGGTGCCAGGCTCGGTCGTCGCATAGCCGCAGTCGGCTTTGGAACCTCTGGTGCCTTGGCTGCTGGTGGTGGCAGCCAAGGATCGGTCGGTGGCGCCTTGAAGGGCACATCGTCGCGTCGTGACGGCAAGGCTCGTTCCTGCTTGCCCTTCGGTGGTGGTGCCTCGATCACCTTCGGTGGCGGGGACGGCACAGGCGGTGCCCGCGCAGGCATCTGGTGACTGCTCGAAGCCGCCGTCTCGCTCGGAGTCGATGGCTCTGCCGCAATGTTGTTGATGATCAACTGCTGATGACGCTGGAGTGCACTGCACACACACATCAAAGCTGACACCATCACCATATT
>JAKVBU010000106.1 GCA_022446885.1 Phycisphaerales bacterium
TCTTGGAGTTGTGCGTGCCTTGGGCATAATCATTCGAGCGGAGGTTTTGCGAGGCTGGGCAGGCAATCGGGTGATGGTGGTTGACGGGTTCCCGGAGCAGATAAGCATCTGCAGATATAACCCTGAACGACCGCTTTATAAGCGCACTGGCGAGCCTCTTTTGGTTGTGGATGTCAGCGGTTTCAACTGCAGGCTGAGATATGCCTACACGGGCTGGAGGCCGACTGCAGTGTCGGCGGAGGTTGAATACTTGGGCGATGGCCCTCCGGGCCACCCCCTTGAAAGTTCCCGATGGGAGCCATGCACAGCACCAAAGCGGGAGGGGTCGTGAATGAACTGGCACTTTTTGCGGGAGGGGGAGGCGGAATCCTGGGAGGGTCCCTCCTTGGATGGCGCACCGTCTGCGCTGTCGAGCTTGATGCCTACGCCCGCTCCATCCTCCTTGCGAGGCAACGCGACGGGATGCTGCACCCGTTCCCAATATGGGATGACGTCAGCACCTTCGACGGACAACCATGGCGAGGCCACGTTGATGCCATCAGCGGGGGCTTCCCCTGCCAGGACATCAGCGTCGCCGGCCGTGGTGCAGGCATCGACGGAGAGCGCTCAGGCCTCTGGGGAGAGTTCGCTCGAATCATTCGCGAGGTGGAGCCCCGATACGTCTTCGTGGAGAACTCCCCAACTCTCACTTCTCGAGGGCTCGACCGAGTTCTCGGAGACCTGGCCTCGATGGGGTTCGATGCGGCATGGGGTTGCATCGGAGCGGTCCACGTTGGTGCCCCCCATCGTCGCCTGCGAATCTGGATTGTCGCTGCCCACCCTCACCGTCAAGGGCAACTACAACACCAAGGAGGCGTCGCCCAAGTCGGGCGACGGTCTGGCAACGGCGCTCAAGCGTCGGAAGCATCCGACACTCACAGCGAACGCCTACGGAAGCAACCGCGGCGGTGCTGCGGGGCGAACGGGGGAGGTGCGCCACAGCCTTCAGACGCTGACAAGTTCGGACGCCAAGGGGGGAGCCGGCCATGCCTCCAGTGGTGGGCCTCTGAACCCGGAGTGGTGTGCACACTTCATGGGGTGGCCAGTCGGGTGGACCGGATTAGAGCCCTTGGCAATGGACAGGTTCCAGCTGTGGCTGCGCTTGCATGGCGTCTGCTGCATGACCGGCTGATGGAGGGATGAGAGATGGCGGCTGTACCCAACAAACAGATCGCAGAAGAGCTCGGCATCAGCATCGCCACCCTCTATCGCCGAATCTCTGACTCGACAGAGGCGGGTATTGAGATACCGTGCGCAGGCCGAGGCAGGGGTAGGCGGTGGCTGGGCAACATTGATGACTGGGCTCGTTGGTATGATGAGGTGAACGATTGGCTAGCATCGCAAAGAGGCGAAATGCAGACGGGTCGACCGGCTACCGGGTCCGCTGGCGCAACGGCTACGGCCGGCAAGAGAGCCACACGTGCCCGGACCTCACGACGGCCCGAAGGGTCAAAGCGGAGATCGAGCGGGCGAGGGCGATCGGGGAAGACTGGCAGCCGCCCAGATCCCAGGATCGATCTGGTGTG
>JAKVBU010000107.1 GCA_022446885.1 Phycisphaerales bacterium
GGGGTTCTGCATCGGGCCGTCGGTTTTGAGCACCTTGACGGCCACCTTGCGGCCCAGAGGGTGCTGGATTGCCTTGTAGACCGATCCAAAGCCGCCTTCCCCGATACGGCTGATCACCTCGAACTCACCATCGAGCGTTTGCCCGATCAGCGGATCTGAGGGGGTTTGACCCATGCTGCTTCCTCATCGATTCAGTGCCATGCACCATTGCATCACATGACGGCATCGAAGGGTACAGCCCTTGAGATTGCGTCGAGCGGTGATGAGACCTGTATTCGAATAAAATACTGACATTCAGATGACATCTCATCGATGTTTGAGGTGCTTACGGGTTCTAGAGCATTATGAGGAGGAACCTGTCACACCAGACTCGCCCATCGACGAGATCTCAAGTTCAGAAATGCTCGACGATGCTTTGGCTGTGTTTTCTAGGAGCCTGTGCTGTCTTCTCTCGACCTCTCGCCTACGTTCTTCGCCTGCCGTATCAGCTTCCTCCTCATAATGCTCAAGGGGGTGAACTGCATTGATTACGACATATGTCTATCCAGGCCTGTGGGGGTTGCCGTCGCTGAGCCCCTTCTGCAGATCGGGAGACTGCGCTCTCCAAGGGGGTGTGACGATGCTGACGCCATCGCAGAGGTGCTGGGCGACACATCATATCTACTGGGCCAGCAGGTCAGCAGTGTGGATGTGGTGGCGTATGCGTGTTTGAAGAGCACCGTGACTGGGCCCGTGGAGAGTCCGCTGAAGGCTCATGTGCTCGGCCGTCCTGAGCTCGTGGCCTTCATCGAGCGGAGCGACGCGCATCTGGTAGACCTCTCCGCAGAGGCCTGAGTTTCAGTGATTTTCGAACTTTGCCTGGCGCTTCTCGACAAAGGCCGCCAGCCCTTCTCGGGCGTCATCGCTGGCGAAGAGCTTCGCTTGCAGCTCTCGCTCCAGGGCCAGGCCCTGCTCCAGAGGCAGGCCGGCGCCAGACTGCACCGCCCGCTTGATGTGGCCCGCCGCCATCGCTGCCCGACCCGGTGTGCACAGGCGCTCGGCGTAGGCCACCACCTCGTCTACGAAGGCGTCGCGGCTCAGGGCAGGCACCGTGCGCATCTTACCCTTGATCTCACGCTCTTCAGTCTCGCCGAACACCTCAGTGATCAGCCCCAGGGACTCGGCCTTGTCCATGCCCATCGTCTCCCCGGCGAGCATCAGTGCCATGGCCTTCGACGGGCCCAGCAAGCGGCTGAGGCGCTGCGTGCCGCCGGTCCCCGGGAGTACCCCGAGGTTGATCTCCGGCAGGCCCACCCGGCCACCGCCGCGGCGGCCCACGCGCAAATCACACGCCAGAGCGATCTCCAGGCCTCCGCCCACGCAGTGGCCGTTCATGGCGGCGATCACCACCTTCGGAGTGTGCTCCAGGCGCAGCAGCGTCTCGTTGGCGTGCAGGCAGAAGTAGTACTTGAAGTTCGGTTCAGCCCGCTCGAGCATCGAGATGTCGGCACCGGCGCAGAAGAACTTCTCCCCCTCGCCAGCGATCACGATCACCTCGACCTCGCGGTCGA
>JAKVBU010000108.1 GCA_022446885.1 Phycisphaerales bacterium
ACCGGAGCCAGGGCATGTTGGACGAGGCCGGGCGGCGCCTTGCTACGGCCCCCGCTGGTACAAGGATCGACCTCCGCCTTGGAGAGCTAGACAGCTTGCCCATAAGCACTGATGAGGTGGATGGCGCGGTGGCAGGCATGGTGCTTCACCACCTCCCTGATCCCTCAAGCGCGCTGCGTGAGATGTACAGAATCGTCAGGCCCGGTGGGGCTGCCGTGGTTGTAGAACTCTGCCCCCATCGCGAGGACTGGCTACGCGAAGCCCTTGGTGACCGGCACCTTGGGCTCGACCCTGGAGATGTCGTCGCTGCCTTCCGGCGCGAGGGCTTCGAGCAGGTTCAGCTCAGTGAGCTGGAGGACCGGTATCAACCGACCCCGCCTGGCGGCGGGCCACCAGCCAACCTTTCCCTCTTCACTGTCCGCGGGCACGTGCCTGTGGCTAGCCCCTGATATCAGTAAAGACCTAGACCAATGACGCTTGCTACCGACAACGACTACAAGGTTGCCGACCTCGCCCTTGCACACTTCGGCCGCCAGGAGATCCAGCTGGCTGAGGATGAGATGCCGGGCCTGATGGCCCTACGTGCAGAGTACAAGGGCAAGGACCCACTCAAGGGTGCCCGGATATCTGGCTCCCTCCATATGACCATCCAGACGGCTGTCCTTATCGAGACGCTTGTGGAGCTGGGTGCAGAGGTCAGGTGGGCCTCGTGCAACATCTTCTCCACCCAGGACCACGCCGCCGCTGCCGTGGTTGTTGGCCCTGGCGGCACCGTCCAGGAGCCCGCGGGTGTGCCCTGCTTCGCGTGGAAGGGAGAGACCCTTGAGGAGTACTGGTGGTGCACTGTCCAGATGCTGACCTGGCCCGATGGAGACGGGCCCAACATGATCCTTGACGATGGCGGAGACGCCACCCTGCTGGTTCACAAGGGAGCAGAATTCGAAGCGGCTGGCGCTGTGCCGGATGCTCAAGCCGGCGATCCAGAGGAGTGGGGATACATCCTCCAGACCCTGAGGGCTTCCCTCGAGGTCTCCGGTGACAAGTGGAGCAAGATCGCCAGTTCGGTCAAGGGTGTCTCTGAGGAGACCACGACGGGCGTGCACCGCCTCTATCAGATGGTGGATCGTGGGGAGCTTCGCTTCCCGGCAATGAACGTCAACGATGCCGTGACAAAGTCAAAGTTCGACAACCTCTATGGGTGCCGGCACAGCCTCGTTGACGGCATCTCGCGGGCTACCGATGTGATGCTCGCTGGAAAAGTTGCCGTCATCTGCGGCTACGGCGACGTTGGCAAGGGAAGTGCCCAGGCGCTGCGTGGGCAGGGTTGCCGGGTGATCATCACGGAGATCGACCCCATCTGTGCCCTGCAGGCCTGCATGGAGGGATACGAGGTCAAGGCCCTGGACAGCGTTGTCGAGGAGGCCGATCTGTTCGTGACCACGACGGGTAACAAGGACATCGTCACGGTCGGCCACATGCACCGCATGAAGCACGGGGCGATCGTCGGCAACATCGGCCACTTCGACAATG
>JAKVBU010000011.1 GCA_022446885.1 Phycisphaerales bacterium
GGTCGAGAGCAGGCTGCCGTAGAACAGGGAGGCGATGGCCAGACCGAACAAGATCTCCCCCATCACGAGGCCCGGCTCCAGCATGGCGATGTAGGTGTAAAACCACATGGCCGCCGTCGAGGCGAACCCGAAGGTCACCCGTCGCAGCCCTCGGGAGTCCTGCAGTAGCGAGCTCATCCCTTGGGCACCTGCTGCTGGCCTATCGCTCATGCCCCCATGGTATGTCGGCTGCTCCGGCGACTGGTACCCTGCCCCATTGGCCATGCCAGACACCGACGTTGATCCCGCCACCACTGCACCGCCTCCCTCGGCGAGGTTGACCTTGGCAGCGCTGCCGGGGCTGTACGCAGACCTCGTCAAGTTCCGGCTCAGCCTGTTGGTGGTAGCCACAGCCGCCGTGGGCGTCTTCATGGCAGCTTGGACATCGATCGACTGGGCCATCGCCGGATGGACGGTGCTGGGCACCATGCTCTGCGCCGCCTCAGCCAATGCGTTCAATCAGGTGATTGAGTATCGCCGCGACAAGTTGATGGAACGAACCATGGGGCGGCCCGTTCCCAGTGGCCGCATGAGCCCATGGCACGGATGGCTGGTGGCGGCGCTGCTTGGGTACGCAGGCGCTGCGGTGCTGGCCATCTTGGTCAACGAACTCGCCTGTGCACTGGCTGTCCTCACGCTGCTTTTGTACGTGCTGTGCTACACACCGCTGAAGTCCCGAAGCACGCTCAACACGCTGGTGGGTGCGGTTGTCGGCGCCATTCCCCCACTGATCGGCTGGGCCGCTGTACGCAACAGCCTTTCATCGGAAGCGTGGATGCTGGCCGCACTGCTCTTCATGTGGCAGTTGCCGCACTTTCTGGCGTTGGCCTGGATTCTGCGTGATCAATATGCCGGCGCAGGCTTTCGCATGCTCCCCATATCACCCGGCGGGGAACACGCCACCTGTGAAGCGACGCTCATGAGCACCTTGCTGCTCATTCCTCTCTCGCTGCTTGCAACGCTGATGGGCATGGCTGGGTGGATCTACGCTGTCGTCGCCCTTGTGCTGGGGTGCTGGTGGACATGGCGAGCCTTCGTGTTCTTCAAGGTGCGTGACCGGGCTACTGCGAGAAGAGTGTTTCTGGCGAGTCTTCTCTACCTCCCGTTGATCCTGACAGCGATGGTGCTCGACCGCAATCCCATCACGGACACACCCGAAGTCATGAACCGGATGAGCGCCAAGGCGGACTTGCAGTGAAGACGCTGCGACTGTCTGAAGGTGGTTGGGTGCTCGTGCTCGCGGCTGCCGTGATCGCGTCACTGCTCATCTGGGCCCTTGCCCCAGCCGTGCTCCGCCTGGTGGATCGACCTCCAGGTGATGGGCGCACCATCGAGTCGTACGGGTTCAAGACCGACAATCCCCGCCTTCCCGATTCAGCGCCCATTCAAATCGCACTGCAGCACCGAGACATGGTGCCTGTACTTGAGGCCCCGCCGACAATCATCGATGCCACAGAGGCCTCGCGTGAAGTACCGCGCAAGGGTCCATTCCTCACCAGTGGGGATCTGGTCATCGGCGTCGAGCATGAAGGGCTCGCACGAGCCTGGCCGTTACTGCTGCTTAATGTGCACGAGGTGATGCATGACGACTTCGCTGGGGGCGTCGTTGTGTCATGGCACTGGCCCTCGGGCGCAACTGCTGTGTACGAACGCACGATCGATGGTACGCCGCAGACGTTCGGCGTCAGTGGGTTGGCTGCAGGCGGTGGTCAACTGCTCTATGTGCGTAACGCCGAGGGCGCTGCTGGTGGCGAAGGCCTGGTGTCGCAATTCACAGGACAGTCTGTGACCGGCCCTGACCTGTCACTGAAGCCGGTGCCCTATTCGCTGACAACCTGGGGGCAGTGGCGCCAAGCCCATCCCGAAACGTCTGTCGTGGGTCCGGATCAGGCCATGCTCAAGCGCTACAAGAAGGGCAAGCCCGACACTTGGTTCAACTCCAGCCGGCTGCTCTTCGATCTCCCCGTGCCCGAAGGCGGTCCGTCACCAAAGTCCCCAGCCGTTGTGCTTGAGGCCCCCGGCGAGACGCGTACGATCACGGTGGACGATTTTCCCGCCGACGGGGCGCTCACAGTCGACGTGGGCGGCCATCAGGTGGTGTTGAATCACCCCGAAGCAAGCCACCACATCGAGGTCGATGCGCCCGACGAGGTGGTTGTGAGGCGTGGCATCTGGCAACTCGTTCACAGCCTCGGCTACTGAACGCCCCCGCCGAGAGGCCCAATCAGGCCCCACCCCCTCAAAGTTCGGATTTTGGGGGCGCATCTGACCACTGGCGGCGTACTGTCGAGTGCTGCAGACTGTTGGTTCGGGGCCTTGGAGAGAGACCGCATGTTGATGACAATCACCTTGGGGGTGTCGATGATCGGCACCCTTCCTGTTTCGGCCCGCACCCATACCGCCATCGATGGCCGCATCGATCGAGTCTATGGAAGCGTCATGGCAACCGGTCCTTCTGCTGACGCATCTGCAGAGGCCTTTCTCCGTCATCAACTTCATCATTGGAATCTGACAGAGGCGGATCTGGAACCGGTAGGACCATTCCCCGACGGGCGTCACCGAGCCGACCTCATGTACCAAGACGCCAGTGGCACCTTCAAATTCACGGGGCTCTATTGGCGGCAAACACGCAGCGGCATTCCAGTGCACAACACCCGGCTGATGTTGCTGGTGCGCAATGACCGTGAGCACGGCGTGGTCATGGCCGCCGCTGATCTTCGAGATCTTGGTGATTGGCAACCCCCGCCTCCCCCGGCAACGATGATCGAAACGGCCACCGCTGCGGCGAAGGCGCTCCTTGGCGAGCAAGCGATGATCGAAGGCGACCCGTCACTGACCATCTGGGCCGCGGACGCATCTCCCCGCCTTGCTGTAGATGCCGTCATTCGAGTTGGACATGCCGGGCTTGATCGATATGACAAGCGTCGGATCCTGATCGATGCAATGGACGGCACGATTCTGCTCGATGAACCGCGCATCCTCAACTGTGGCCTCGGCACCATGCTGGCACAAACTGCAATTGGTGATGTGACCGGACAGGTCGTCGCTCGGGCGGGCGATGGCTGGAGCGCGCAGGAGTGCGACCTCATGCACACCCGCGGCATGCCTTGGGCCCGCGTCGAGGGTGGGGGCGAGAGCGTCATTGCCGATGCCGAGGGATTCTTCACCCTGCCAACGTCGGGCGATGTCACTGTTGGCAGCGGGGTCGATGGCCTGTACTTCACGGTGAACAACGAAGGGGGTGAGGATGGCGCGGTGTCAGCAGATGCCACCGACGGTTCTGACATCGAACTGTTGCACAACGAGACCGAGTCGGAACTCACGACAGCTGAAACCAACGCCTACGTCCACGCCAACGACTGTCGAGACTTCGTGCTGCACTATCACCCCACCTATCCAGTGATCGACACGCAAACTGGATGGCCCATCAACGTGAACATCGGTGACACGTGCAACGCCTTTTACGACTACTCCTCAATCAACTTCTATCAATCGGGCGGCTCGTGCAACAACACGGCGTTCGGGCATGTGGTGCACCACGAGTATGGGCATCATCTTGTGGCATCAGGCGGTTCAGGCCAGGGTGAGTACGGCGAGGGCATGTCCGACTGCATCGCGGTCATCATGACTGGCGACCCGCGCATGGGCCCGGGCTTCTATGCCGGCAACTGCACGTCGGGCATCCGCAATGCTGACAACAACTGCCAGTACACCTCGAATTGTTCCTCTTGCGGCAGCGCCATCCACTCGTGCGGCCAGCTCATCTCCGGCTGCGTCTGGAGCACTTGGCAAGCCCTTATCGGTGCCGACCCCTTCAACGCGGATGACATCATCCGCAGCCTGACCATCAACAGCATCCTGCTCCACACCGGAACCAGCATCGATGAGGCCATCGCGATCGACTTCCTCATGCTCGATGATGATGACGGTGATCTCGACAACGGCACGCCCAATTACGACGCCATCGCCCAAGGCTTCGGTGACCACGGCATCGACGTACCGCCGATCGCCTGGCTGAGCATTTCGCTCGTTGGCGGCCCTCCGACACACTGCCATCCCACCCACGGCACCAATCTGCAGTTTCGGGTTGATCCGGGACTGGCAGATCCCGACATCGACAGCGTGTCCTGCCTGGCGGGCACCGACAGCCTGTCGCCTGTCGAAGTGGCTCACCTGGGTGGCGGCCTCTTCAACGCAAGTCTGCCTGGTGGAGACTGCGGCGAAGATGTCCGTTGGTTCATCTGGGCGCAGACCCTTGATGGGGCCAACGCCTTTCTGCCCCCCCACGCCCCCATCGATCAGATGCGCACCATCTGCGCCTACACCGCGCCGATCGTCGCCTTCGATGACGACTGCACCAGCGATCCGGGCTGGACCATCGGCGGCGATGCCACTGACGGATTCTGGGAGCGGGGCATCCCTGTGGGCGGAAACAACCGCCCCCAGACAGACTGCGACGAGGCTGCCTCGTATTGCTGGGTCACCGAGAACACGGCTGGCGGCGGTGGCGATGTAGACGGTGGAAGCACGACGCTCACGTCACCAACCATCGACGCTACAGGCGTGCGTGAGATCAGTTATTGCTGGTGGTACCGGAACATCGGCGGCGGCGGCAATGTTGAAGACGACGTCTGGGTGGTCAATGTCTCCGACGACGACGGTGCCACCTGGACCCTGCTGCAGCAGACTGGAACCACCGGGCCTGACGTAGAAGGCAACTGGCAAACAAGTGTGTTCTCACTGGAGTCCCTTGCGGACTTTGAGACCAATGACCGCTTTCGTGTGCAGTTCGTTGCTTCAGACCTCAATGAGACGTCTCGCGTCGAGGCGGCAGTGGACAACATCCGCATGGTTTCGATCGACTGCGATGCCCCACCCTGTAGCGGGGATATCGACGGTGATGGCGATGTCGGCACCGACGACATACTCGCCATCCTGTCGGGCTGGGGCCCCGACTGCAGCGACTGCCCCGCCGACATCGACGGCGACGGCGACGTGGACGTAGATGACCTCCTTGTCGTTATCAGCGGGTTTGGCCCCTGTTGAAGCCGATCGGACGTTTGAACCTATCGTATGGGGATGCAACCGCTAACCCCCATCGTCTGTCTTGCACTGGCCGCATCGGCACTTGCTCATCCTGATCATCGCCCGTGGCGGCCCGACTCGATCCTGCCGCGACTCGACCCGTTCGCCCGGCTCGATGATGAGCAATTGCCCACTCCGAATCAGTTCCGCACCGCAAGCGGCGCTCCGGGCCCGGCCTACTGGCAACAGGAAGTGGACTACGACATCGATGTCCGCATCGACGTGCCCGCCCGCCGACTCGATGGCAGCGAGCGCATCCGCTATGTCAACAACAGTCCTGACACGCTCGAGTGGCTGTGGGTGCAACTGGATCAGAATCTCTATCGCCCCGACTCACGTGGACGGCGCTCATCAAGAGCGCCTGATCTGTCTGGTGGGATGAGTTACGAGGGCCTTCGGGCCATGTTGGAGCGAGAGCGATTCGACGGTGGCATCACCCTGCATGCCGTGGTTGATGAGCGAGGCGAGCCTCTGGCCCACCATGTCGACGGCACCATGATGCGCATCGACCTGCCAGAGCCACTTGCGCCGGGGCAAAGCACTCGGTTCCGAGTCGATTGGTCGTACAACATCACCAGCGATCTCGTTGGCGGCAGAGGCCGCTGGGAGTCGTTCGATGATGGGCGAGTCATCTTCGAGATCGCCCAGTGGTTCCCCCGTCTGGCCGCATACACCGACTACGACGGCTGGCAGACACGGCCATTTCTCGGTCGGGGCGAGTTCACACTGGAGTTCGGCGAGTACGACGTTGCCATCACTGTTCCGGACACGTTCATCGTTGGGGCCACGGGCGAACTGGTCAACGCCCGAGAGGTGCTCACCGAAGAACAGCGTGACAGGCTGAAGGCAGCCCGCACATCCGACACCCCGGTGATGATTGTGACACGAGACGAGTCGAACGAAGCCGTTGCCCGCCAGAGTGATGGCGAGGCAACGTGGCGCTTCCATGCTGATCATGTTCGAGACTTCGCCTTCGCCGCCTCGGACGCATTCGCTTGGGACGCGATGGGCGTGCCGATACCCGGGAGCGACAACACCGCCATGGCGATGTCGCTCTGGCCGGCCGAGGGCGACGGGCTATGGGAGGTCTACTCGACTCAGGCGATCGCACATGCTCTGGAGTCTTACTCACGAACGGCGATGCCCTACCCATGGCCCACGGCCTGGTCCATCAACGGGCCCGTAGGCGGCATGGAGTATCCGATGGTGACGTTCAACGGCCCACGACCAGAAGAAGACGGTACGTGGTCGGCACGATCCAAGTACGGGCTCGTGTCGGTGATCATCCACGAAGTCGGTCACTTCTGGTTCCCGATGATCGTGAACTCCGACGAGCGACAGTGGACCTGGATGGACGAGGGCATCAACACCTACCACCAGTTTCTTGCAGAGCAGTCGTGGGAAGAGGACTACCCCTCACGCCGCGGCAATCCCCGCTCGATCACCGGGCACATGCGTGACACCGAAAACACGCGCCCGATCATGACGGCCAGCGAGTCAATTCTGCAGTTTGGCAGCAACGCCTATGCCAAGCCTGCAACGGCCCTCAATGTGCTGCGTGAGACCGTCGTAGGCCGCGAGTTGTTCGACCACGCGATGCGGGCCTACACGAGGCGGTGGGCATTCAAGCGACCTGAACCGGCTGACTTCTTCCGGACGATCGAGGATGCAACCGGACGCGATCTGGACTGGTTCTGGAGAGGCTGGTTCTATGACAATCGCCCGGTTGATATCAGCATCAACGATGTACAGACATTCCGCGTGGCCAAAGGCGCGCCCGCACCGCGCAAGGATGCGGATCGCAAAGAGGAAGCGATCGCCCAGCCTGAAACCATCACCGTGCAGCGCAATGCTGAGACCGCCTATCGCACGGATCGATACCCCCAGCTCATCGACTTCTACACCGAATTCGATCGCCATGATGTCACCCCCGCCGACGAACGAGCTTGGGAGAAACTGCTGGCAGAACTCGAGCCTGAAGAGCGTGCCCTGCTCGACGAGGACATGCGTTTTCACGTACTCCACTTCGGATCCAACGGCGGCATCGTCATGCCCATTCCGATTGAACTCACCTTCGATGATGGAAGTGTGGAGGAACTGACGCTGCCGGCCGATCTGTGGCGCCGCGATCAGCGACAGTGCACGTCACTGCTGATTCGCCCGCTTGATCTGGTGCAGGTACGGGTGGATCCCCATGACGAGATTGCAGATGCCATCCGCGATGACAACCGCTTCCCGCCCGAGATCGATGCCCGCCGATTCAGATTGCGACAGGATGGCGACGGCTCAAACCCCATGCGCGAGGCACGCCACGAGCAACTCCGAGCCACCACCGAGCAGCACATGGCCAAGTGGGCGAAGGATGCCGCCGCTGACAGGAACGCCATGCTTGATCTGCCTCCACCACAAGACGGCTGGAGCCGGACCATCGCATTGCGTCTGCCCACAGACGACGGCCCCGAATTGCTCGTGACGCTCGTCAGCGCTGGTCCTGACGGTGTGTTTGGCACACCAGACGATCTGTCAGCTGCGGTTTCACCCGATGGCGCACTGGCCCCGCTTCGGCGGCCTGATGAACGCCCACGAGTGAGATGACTCGCTTCAAAGCACGATTAGCAGCGTCAGCATCATCGCGATCCAGACGGCATCGAGAAAGTGCCAATAGGTCGCTGTGAGCCTGAGGCGATCGTTCTGGCGATCACTCCACTCCATTGTGGTTGCACCCCACAACACCAATCCCAGCGGCACCAAGCCACCCAGCACGTGGGCGACGTGCACACCACCAACCACCCACAGTGCCGCCACCGCAGTGCGCCGCGCCTCCAGATCGACCGACGCATGCCAGTCCCACCATGCCCAGACCTGGGTCGCAATGAACCCGATGGCCAATACAAAGGCCAATACCAACAGGCGTCGCCGCGTCGAAGATGTGCGACGGGTCGCCAGTACCAGCGCAACGCTCTCCATCAGCAGCAAGCCGGTGCTGAGCCAGAGTTGCCATGGCAGGCGAGGAAGATCTGACGGCCAGGCGGCTCCGTCGAAGCGCAACACCAACAGGGCCACGATGACGCCCCCAAAGAGCATGCCAAGCACGATGCACAGCAGCCACAACGCAAATCGGGCTGCGGATCGTCTGTCATCCGGATTGTCAAAGACGCCGCGTGGGTCGACAGCCGGGTCAGTGCCCGCCATCACCGTGCCCGTGCGTGGCATCAGACGAAGCTTCGGCCGCCTTCGCTTGTGCGGCATCGAGCGCATCGAGCTTCTGCTGAATCAGCGCTGAGTTGCCGGGAATGATCGCCGGGTCGTTCTCGTGCGTGTCCACCAGCGAAATGCCGATGAACAATCCCACGAACAGCACACTGGCCAGGAAGAAGAAGCTCACGAACGAGCGATCCCAACGCAGATGCATGAAAATCAGACAGACCAGCAGGGCCTTGAATGTGGCCACGCCCATCGCGATCAGGATGTTCGCCTCGCTGATATGGACGTTCTCGAAGTCAAACTTCGCCACCCAGACAGTGACCCCAGTCAGCACCAGCAGCACAGCACAAGTGGCCACCAGCATCCTGATGGGAACGATGTGCCCGACGGCGCCGTGTTCATGATGTCCAGACATTCGCTGTGCCTCAGATCAGATAGAACAAGGGGAAGAGGAAGATCCAGATCAGGTCAACGACGTGCCAATAGAGCCCGCCCAGATCGATCGGGGTGTAGTACTCACGACTGAAGTCACCGCGAAGGTTGCGCCACAGCAGCCAGATGATCACGATGCCGCCGATCACCACGTGGATGCCGTGCAGGCCGGTCATCATGAAGTAGATCGAGAAGAACTTCTGGGCGTTGATCGGGCGCTCCGGGTCCTGCAGGGGGTGCGGAAGGTGCGGCGCCTCTCCAGGCTCATGATGCTCGGCGTATTCGAGCTCGGGCGTCAGGTCACGCAAGTCGCCCATGACCGTGTCCGGCAGGAACACGGTGAACTCGGCTGTATCGAGTTCCAACTCGTTGGTGGTGAGCCCGGATGGGCCCGTTCCCGCAATGGCCTTGTTCCAACTCTGGGCATCGGCTGGCCCGGGAGGGAGTTCGGCCCGCAGCAGAGACTCATCACGACCGAGATTTGACTCGATGACATCGAGCTCGCGATCGTGGGCTGCGTGGGCCTTGGCGGATTCGTCCAGTGGCATCCACAGGTGCGAGGCGTGTGGTTCGTCGTAGAAGGCTGCCCCGGGGTAGAAACCCTCGTGGAACTTGTGGGCGTACTCCACATACTTGATGCCCATGAAGCCACCGGCCCCAGCGAGCGTCAGGATCAGGCAGATGGTGACCGCCTTGGTCTTGCCTCGGGCTGCGTAGGTGACCGCCATGGCCATGGTCATCGAACTCAGCAGCAGCACCGCCGTGTTCGTTGCGCCCCATGCAGTGTCCAGGAACTGCGATCCGTACTTGAAGATCTCAGGATGGTTGGAACGCCAGACGGCGTAGGCACAGAACAGGCCGCCGAAGAGCAGCACTTCCGTGGCGAGGAACAGCCACATGCCCAACTTGCCCGCCTCGAACTGTTGCACCGGGTTGTCCCAGTGGTGCCCCAGATGTGGCGGATGGTCGTGATCGTGGTCGTGACCGTGATCGGATTGCGCGTGTACTTCGCTCACGTCGCCTCGACCTCCTCCTGCTGCGGATGGGGAACATCCTCACGCCAGACGTAACCTTGTTCCTGCTCGTCCCAACGCAAGACTGAGAAGTCGTAGCAATCACCAACGGTCGGTGCTTCCGAGAAGTTGTCGTGCGGCGGCGGCGATGTGCACTGCCACTCCAGTGAACGCCCACCCCAGGGGTTGGCCGACGCTCTTCGGCCGCCGATCAGCGACTGAATCAGATATCCGGCCGTGATGAAGAAGCCCAGCGCCAGCACATACGAGCCGATCGTGGATGCAATGTGGTACGGCTGGAACACGTCCTGCTGCAGCCCCACATAGGAGGCGTAACGACGAGGCATGCCCTGACTTCCCAGCATGAACTGGCTGAAGAAGGTCAGATTGAAGCCGATGAACACCAGTGCAAATGCGAACCGGCCCCAGTTCTCGTTGTACATGCGGCCCGTCATCTTGGGCCACCAGTGATGGATGCCGCCGATGAACGCGATCAGGGCCGATCCCATCATCACGTAATGGAAGTGAGCCACAACGAAGTAGGTGTCATGCAGATGGATGTCGGTTCCCAAGGTGCCCAGATGCAGCCCCGTGAGGCCACCAATGGTGAAGATGAAGATGAACCCCATCCCGTAGAGCATCGGCGTGTTCCAACTGATCGTGCCCTTGTACATCGTCGCAAGCCAGTTGAACACCTTCACCGCAGATGGGATCGCCACCGAGAACGTGATCAGTGAGAACACCACCGTGACCAGTTCGCTCTGGCCGGAGGTGAACATGTGGTGGCCCCAGACGAGGAAGGAGAAGATCGCAATGGCGATCGAACTCCAGGCGATGAAGCCGTATCCGAAGATGTGACGGTGGCTGTGCACCGCGATGAGATCTGAAATGATGCCCATCGCCGGAAGGATCATGATGTACACGGCCGGGTGGCTGTAGAACCAGAAGAAGTGCTGATACAGCACTGGGTCGCCACCGAGCACCGGGTTGAAGATGCCGATGCCGAAGGCCCGCTCCACGATGAGCAGTGCCAGCGTGATGCCCAATACCGGGGTCGCCAGCACCTGAATGATCGCCGTGGCGTAGATAGCCCACAGGAACAGCGGCATGCGGAACCAGGTCATGCCCGGTGGCCGCAGCCGGTGAATGGTCACGATGAAGTTCATGCCCGTAAAGATCGAGGAGAAGCCCAGAATGAAGGCGCCTGTCAACGCGGGTATGACACCGGCCATCGCCGAGCCTTGATCAACGCTGTATGGCGTGTAGAACGTCCATCCCGTGTCAAGGCCGCCGGTAAAGAGTGAGAGCACGAAGAAGATCGCGCCCACGATCCACAACCAGTAGCTGAACAGGTTCAGTCTGGGGAAGGCCACATCTTTGGCCCCGAGCATGATCGGCAGCACGAAGTTGCCCAGTGCCGCGGGTACTGACGGGATGATCACGAGGAAGACCATGATCGCCCCGTGCAGGGTGAAGGCCTGGTTGTACTGATCGCCGTCCATGATCAGGCCTTCTGGAGTCAGCAACTGTGTCCGCACGAGCAGCGCGAACATGCCGCCGAGGAAGAAGGCGCCGAGCACCGACACCAGATACATGAGCCCGA
The DNA here is from genome assembly GCA_022446885.1 of Phycisphaerales bacterium. Taxonomy (GTDB): domain Bacteria; phylum Planctomycetota; class Phycisphaerae; order Phycisphaerales; family SM1A02; genus JABAAC01. Next base: position 11,377 of record JAKVBU010000011.1, read on the forward strand.
TGCGCTTGTGGTCGAGCGTGAGCAGCCACGAGCGCAGGCCGCGCGAGTGCGTCAGGTAGTTGTCGAGGACCGGAGCGGGCCCGCGTGTGTCAACCGTTGTCATCGGCTGCGCCCTCCTGCGGAGTTTCCGACCCGAGGTCCGGGTTCTCCAGAATGTTCCCCTGGTCGTCTACCAACTTGTCCAGATGCTTGATCATCAGCACCAGAGCGTCGATCTGTCGTTCCTTGAGCTGTCCTTGGAAGGACGGCATGGCACCGGTGTAGCCCTGCACGATGTGGGCCTGCGGGTTCACGAGTGATGCCCGGATGTAGTTCTCCGGAATGTCGTACACACCGCCGGGCTTCTGCAAGTCGGCAAGCGTGGAGCCGTCGGTAAAGACGGTCGTACCTTCAGCAGTGCGTTCCCACAGCCCCTTGAATGAAGGGCCGGTGCTGCTGGAGCCATCGAGCGTATGGCACGAGGCGCAGCGGTTGTACAGCCGGGTCAAAGCGTATGAGGGCAGTTGCGACTCGGGAATCTCCTCGTACTCCCTGGCTAGCTTGCCCATCTTGGCCTGAAACTCATCCCACTCAAGCACATGCACCGTAGCCAGCATCAGCGAGTGATCTTTGCCGCAGTATTCGGTGCAGTAGAGCTGGTACGTGCCCGGCTGGGTGGCCTCGAACCAGAGCGAGGTGTAGCGGCCGGGAACGACGTCCTGCTTCACACGGAAGGCCGGCACAAAGAGGCTGTGCAGCACATCCTGTGATCCCATCAGCAGGCGGACCGGCCTGTTGGCGGGAACTGTGAGTTCAGCCGCCTCGGTCACGGCGAACTCCGGATGCTGGAAGGTCCACGACCACTTCTGAGCCGTCACATTGATGTCATAGGCATTGCCCGGCGACGTCCGCAGGTCCAGAAAGGTCTGCAAGCCCAGAATGAACATCACCACGACGATCACGGTGGGAATGGCTGTCCATGTGATCTCAAGCGCCATGTTGTGGGTCGGCCCACCTTCGAAGGTGTGCTGGCCCTTTCGCTGTCGATAGCGAATGGCAAACCAGATCAGCGCCGCCACGACGAGGGCGAAGAAGATGTAGCAGATGAGATTGATGAAGTCGAAGAGACCATCAACATCAGGCGCCACAGTCGAGGCGCCCTCCGGCATCCAGAAGGTGGCCTCGGTCGAGGTCCCAGCTGCTGCGAGCATCATGAGCAGCGACGTCATGACAGCACTTCCTTCCCCATCATGGGGCCGCCGCCATCCTGATCAGCACGACCCATGCGCCAGAGCACGAACCAGCCGATGAGAATCAACAGCACAATGAAGACGCCACCCAGTCGCATGAGCTTCCATGCGTTGGCGACGTAGCTGTTCGTGTTCGGATCCCACTGGAAGCAGTTCAGTAGCAGGAATCCATCCACCAATGATCCGATCTTGCCTTGCGAAGCTTCCACCAGCGACAGGTGCACGTCGCGTGGATTGAATCGCACGTCGTTCATGTACTTGGAGATTCGCCCGTCGGGCGTGATGAACATGATGCTCGACGAGTGGGCGTATTCCCCCGACTTCTCGTCGTAGCGATAGCCAAAGCCCGACACGTCGGCCAATTCCTTGATGGAGGCCTCATCTCCGACCAGGAAGGGCCAAGCGCCCTCAGCGGCATTGACGCCCTGCTGAGCAGCCGCAGCCAGATAGCCCTTGCGGTTCTGGGCGGCCAATTCCGGGCCTTCCTCTGGATCGATGCTCACCGTCACGACATCGAAGTCGCTGCCCATCTCGAGATCGACATCAGAGAGGCTGTCTACGAGCCCATTGAGCGTCAACTTGCACAACTGCGGGCAGCGGTAGTAATTGAGCGTGAGAATGATCGGCCGCTCGCCTGATGCCACCAGATCTCCCAGTCGCACATCGCCGCCGGCCTGATCCTGAAAGACGAGATCGCCCGGCAGTTGGGCATCGAGATGCTGCTCAATGCCAACCGACTCCAACTCGACAGGAGTCTGATCGGAGGGCATCGCCAACTGGGCACTGGCCGATGTGGCCAGTGCGCCGGCAATTGCTCCGGTGAGCAACATGATGGACCCTGCAGATCGGATCACTCGCTCTGCCCTCCCCATCGCTTGGTCACGATGTCAATTGCGGTGTCCATGGGCACCTTGAGGGTGCGCTCGCCGGCAAGTTCACCGTCAATGTCGGTCCAGGCCTCCCAGTGAGGTTCCTGCTCCAGTTGGGTGCGGCGCTCTTCTCGCATCAACTCGGCCGCCTGCGACCGAACCGTCACACCCTTGTCACCGGTCTCGTAGGAGAGGGCCAGATAGAACATGCCGATGGAGGCCAGCAGAAACGCCACCAGCAACACGCAACTTGCGATGCCGATGATCCAGGTGCCACCACCATTGGGATCTTCGGTGTCGCCGGGCAGCGGGCCGTGTTGTGTGCTGTGCTCAGACAAAGACAGTTTCCTCAGATGTTCTCGAAGGCCAGTGCTTCCGGCAGACGCGGGTCACGAACAGGAACGAGATTGCATTTCCGCAACGCAAATGCCCAGCCGGCCAGGACGAGGCCGAGGGTGCCCAGAATCGCCGTAAGGTCCAGCAACTTGGGATCCCAACCGACGCTGACTTCTCCAGCATTCACGGCAGCTTTGATGGCGTCGTACGACTCAGCATTTACAAGGGCTTCGGTCGGCACCACGGGCATGACGAGCCAGTACACGTCTACCACGAACATCAACACCATCCAAAGGGCGATGGCCCCGATGATCCCTCGGAAACGCTTGGGCCAGCGAGAGACAAGCACGACGAACGGCAGCGCGAAGTGCCCGATGATCAGCAGCCAGGACACGTTGGCCCAGCCGCTCATCTGCCGCGGGAAGAACCACCCAGTCTCGACCGGGATGTTGGCGTACCAGATCAACATGTATTGACTGAAGCCGATGTACGCCCAGAACACGACCCCGAAGGCGAACAGCAGTTTGCCCATGTCGTGGAAGTGCTCCTTGCTGACGGCGTCTCCGAGGCGTCCGGCATTCTTGAGCACCATCAGGAGCACGATCATCGTGGCGAAGCAGCCGGTGCACGAGACGGCGAAGAAGTAGACGCCGAACATCGTCGAGAACCATGTGGGTTGCAGCGACATGATCCAGTCGATCGAGGCGAACGTCTGCGTGATCGCATAGAGCAGGATGCCGATCGGGGCCAGTGTCTGCATGGCTCGCGTACGACCGATGTCGCCGTCGGTGTCCTGTGCGATGGAGTGGCCCACGTAGAACTTTGCCAGCAGGAACCAGACCACTGCGTAGGCGATCGTGCGGATGCACCAGAAGGTCGGGTTCAGATACGCGGCCTTCTTCTGCAACAGCACATCGCCGGCGACCAGTTTGGCGTCAGCCCACTCGTACAGCACAGCACCATTGCCGCTCCAAACGAGCACCACCAACGGAACCAGCAGCACCCACATCCACTTCAGATTTGCGGCCAGCCCCTCGGCGGTTCGACGCACTGTCACAGACCAGCCCGCTCGCGTGATGTACTGGAGCATCACGAAGAACAGACCGCCGAGACAGATCGCAAAGGCACAGGACACGGCGAACAGGTAAGCCTTCCAGAATGCAGCAGCACCCGACATGGACGCCAGAGCGATCGTGGCACCGAGCCCGCCGACACCGAGCACCAGCCCGGCGCCCATGAGGCCTCGCCCCATTGTGCCCAACTGCATCTTCGTGTTGTCGATCGACATCGCCGCTTTCAATGGCCACCTCCCGCAGCAGGATCATGTGAGGCGTGGTCATGGCCCCCTTCGGCCGGTGACGGGGCGGCGGCTTCTTCATCCAGTTGGCGACGCACCTCCGGGAAGTGTTCGTTGCCGGGCACTTCCTCAGGGGGGGCATTGCGGGACACTTGCAGGGCTTCCACCCAGGCGACGATGGCCCAGCGGTCCTCGACGGGAATCTGCGAGGCGTAGCCGGCCATGTTGTTCAGACCATTGCTGATGGTGTGGAAGATTCGACCAGGTGACTGCTCAACAACCGCATCCTCGTGGATGCTTCGCGGTTGCACCCAAGCCGTACCGTTGGTGCCGTTCTCCATCAGTTGCATGGCACGTTTGTGCACGGGCCCTTGGCCGTCTCCGGTCACCCCGTGACATGGCAGGCAGTAGATGTCGTATCGCTCGCGACCCCGATCCATCAGCGCCCGATCAACCGTGATCGACGCCGGGTAGGTGCTGGCGAAGGCCCCATCAACGGTGCCCAACCACAGGTGGGTGTCACCCGTCATGGCATCACGGGACACGGTGCCTGCAACCGGCGGACGCATGGCCCGGTTGTCGCGGAAGAGTTCGTTGGTCTGCTGAGCCTTGAACTTGGGCTGGTTGTCCATGTTCTGGATCAGGTGGATCCGCGGCTGCCGCTTGGGTGCAGTCCGCATGTAGAAGATCACCGCCGGCGGCACCATGCCGAAGCAGACGATCACGGCCGCTCCGGCCCAGAAGAACTTGGGCACTCGCTTGAGCATCGCCACGGGGTCGAAATGTCCTTCGTGCCGCATGCGATCAGGCCTCCAACTCGACGATGGACTCGGGTTCGAGGGAAGACAGGAAGGCGCGAGTGTCGGCCCGGGTGAATGCCGGGTCAGAAGACTCAATCACCAGCACGAATCGATCGTCGGTGATCCGCTTCAGGTGACGCGATTTGAGCACCGGGTGGTAGAGGCAGGGCAATTTGTTCAGCAGCAGCATGCCACCGACTGTCGTGAGCGCTGACAGCAGCACGGTCAACTCGAAGGCCACAGGCACGAATGCCGGTGCACTGATGAGTGGCTTGCCCGACACTTCAAACTGATAGCCCACCACAGGAACGATGGCCCAGAGGTCTACCTCGATGGAGTTGGTGAACACCTGCAGCACGATCGCGAGCAGCAAGCCGGTGAGGCCGCCGAAGAACACGATCACCGGAAGAATGGTGTGCTTGACGCCCATGGCCCAGTCGAGCCCGTGCACCGGGAAGGGCACATGGCAATCGAACCACCGATACCCGGCGGCGCGGGTGGCTTCAGCCGCGTGCATGATCTTCGCCGGCGAATCGAAGATCGCGGCGATGCCCCATGGCTGCCCAGCGGTCTCTTTAGTCACGACCGGGTCCTGCAGTGGTGCGCTGCTCATGCCTGCACCTCCTGGGATGTGGGATCGTCGTGCCCGTCATGGTCATCGTGCCCGGCGTGTGGGTCTGCCGCTGGCATCACACCCTTGATCTCGGCGATCGCCAACACTGGCAGGAACCGTATGAAGAGCAGGAACAGGGTCATGAACAGACCGAAGGAACCAAGGAAGGTCACGAAGTCAACCCACGTGGGCTGGAACCAACCCCAACTGCTGGGCAGGAAGTCGTTGGCCAATGATGTCACGGTGATCACGAATCGCTCGAACCACATGCCGACGTTCACAAAGAGCGATGCAATGAACATCACCCAGATGCTTCGCCTGCAGGCCTTGAACCAGAAGATCTGCGGCGTGATGACATTGCACGACACCATGATCCAGTAGGCCCAGCCGTACTGGCCAAATGCCCGGTTCACAAAGGCGAAGCTCTCGTACAACTCGCCCGAGTACCAGGCGATGAAAAACTCCATCCCGTAGGCATAGCCGACCATCGAGCCGGTGAGCAGGATGATCTTGGCCATGTTCTCGAGATGGCGCATCGTGATGAAGTTCTTGAGCCCCCAGAGTTCGCGAGCCGGAATGGCCAAGGTGAGCACCATCGCGAATCCCGAGAAGATCGCACCCGCAACGAAGTACGGCGGGAAGATCGTGGTGTGCCAACCGGGCAGTTGGGACACGGCAAAGTCGAACGACACCACCGAGTGCACGGAGAGCACCAGCGGCGTGGCCAGAGCAGCAAGCAGCAGGTATGCCCGTTCGTAGCGATGCCAGTGCCGCATGCTTCCGCGCCAGCCCAGCGAGAAGAAGCCGTAACAGATCGCCTTGATCTTGGAGGTGGCCCGATCACGCAGGGTGGCAAGATCCGGAATCATGCCCACGTACCAGAAGAGCAGCGAGACCGTGAAGTAGGTGCTTACTGCGAACACGTCCCACAGCAGTGGGCTGCGGAATTGTGGCCACATGTCCATCTGGTTTGGAATCGGGAACAGCCAATAGGCCAGCCAAACGCGTCCGATGTGAATGCCCGGGAATAGACCGGCGCAAATCACGGCGAAGATCGTCATGGCCTCTGCGAACCGATTGATCGACGTACGCCACTTCTGTCGGAACAGGAACAAGATGGCGGAAATCAGTGTTCCGGCGTGGCCGATGCCAACCCAGAACACGAAGTTCACGATCGGGAAACCCCACATCGCCGGGTTGTTGTTGCCCCAGACACCTACGCCAGTGGTGAACAGATAGAGCACCACAACACCCAGGCAGGAGAGGAGCGCCACCGACATCGCCATGGCGATGTACCAGGCCTTCGGAGGCTTCTTGGCTTCGTTGACGCGACAGATTTCGGCGGTGACCGTGTCAAAGCGGTCATGGCCGATCACCAGCGGGGCACGCTCGTCAGGTGCCTCATCGACGTTCATCGCGGGTTCGACGTTCAGCGAAGTCATCCGTGCGAGCCCTCGTGATCATGGGCGTGGTCGTGATCGTGCCCATGGCCGTGCTCATCACCGTGGCCGTGGCCGTGCTCATCACCGTGCCCGTGCCCGTGGCCGTGGCCGTGGCCGTGTCCGGTGTGATCCTCGGGGTAACGCTCGCCATGCACCGAGTTGGTCACACGAGCCAGGAACTTGTTCCGGGGCTTGATGTGCAACTCCTCAAGCAAGGCGTACGAGCGCTTGTCCTTCTGCAGCATTGACACCTCTGAGAACTCGTCCATGAGGTCGCCGAAGACAATGGCGTCGGTCGCGCACGTTTGGGCACATGCGGGTGTGATCGTGCCGTCTGGAATCACAACTCGCTTGGCCGCCGCCTTCTCGGCTTCAGGCAGTTTCACCCAAGCGTTGCGAGCCTTGATCTTGGCCGACTCGATTCGCTGCGTGCACCAGGTGCACTTCTCCATCACGCCACGCATTCGTACGGTGACATCCGGGTTGAACTGCATGCGACGCAGTGGGTCGCCGCCACTCTGGCGCCGGACGTAGTAGTCGGGCTGCACCTGCAGCATGCCCGTCTCACGCAGTGGATCGCGGCGGAAGTAGTCGAAGTAGTTGAACCGCCGAACCTTGTAGGGGCAGTTGTTCGAGCAGTACCGAGTGCCCACGCAACGGTTGTAGACCATGGCGTTGAGCCCGTCGGTGGTGTGCACTGTTGCCGCCACCGGACAGACCTGTTCACAGGGTGCATTTTCGCACTGCTGACACATCATCGGCTGCATGGCGACCGTGGTCGGGTTCGACGTGTCGTACCCACCGTGGCCGTCAGAAGCGAAGCGGTAGTACCGGTCGATGCGAAGCCAGTGCATCTCGCGGCCCATGATGATCTGGTCTTTGCCCACGATCGGAATGTTGTTCTCGGCTTGACAGGCGACAACGCAGTCACCGCAGCCGATGCACTTGCTCAGATCGATCGTCATGCCCCAGGCGTATTGGGCGCCATCGAATTGCTGCGCCTGCCACAGGGAGATGTTCCCCATGAGGTGCGTCATGTGCTTGGCGAAGGCTGGGTCCTTCTCATACGTGTCAAGCGAGGCTTCGCGGAACAGCAGCGGCAGTCGTTCCTGCGTGCCCTGACCACCGATTGAGTCGATGGCATAGTGATCCTGCGTCCGAGCGAGCTTGGTCGAGCCGCCCGTCGCCTGCACCTTGACGTTTGATGCTCGCCACATCGCATTCGAGGTTCGCACCGAATAGGCGTCGAAGCCGGCACCAGTTGAGACGCGACCGGGGAATTGTCGGCCGTAGCCCAGCGCCGCCGAGATAGAGCCCTTGGCTTGACCGGGCTGAACAATCACGGGGCCTTCGACTGACCGTGAACCAACCGTCACTTTGATGATGTCGCCGTCGGACACGCCTGCATTGGCAGCGTCATCGGCGTGCATGAGGAAGGCGTTTTCCCAGGTCAGTTTGGTGATTGGGTCAGGCAGTTCCTGCAGCCAGCCGTTGTTGGCAAAGCGCCCGTCGCCGACGGTGTTGGAAGGCGTGAAGGTCAATTCCAGACCAGACCCTGAAGTTGGCAGGGCTGCAACTGAGCGGCGAACGGGGGGCGCCTCCTGCGGCGGAGCCGAGACAAACACGACACCGCTCTGCAGCGAGGCTCGCCACTGAGGGTCCCATGGCGGCGTCTGGTCGGCCGCGGTCACCTGCTTACCGCTGAGTTCCTGGAAGGTGCGGCGAACAATGTCGAATCCGGCGGTGTTGGTTTCGCCAGCCATCATCGCCAGCAATTCGATTGCCGATCGACCGCCAAAGAGTGGCAGAATCATCGGCTGCTGCATCACCACGCCGCCATCCCAACCAAGGCCATCGCCCCAGCACTCAAGGCCGTTGGCTCGTGTCAGGTGCCAGCGGCAGGCTCGCGATGTCTCATCGTCATGCGATGACAAATGCACCGTGTTGGGCACCGACTTGAGTTTGCCCGCCAGATCCATGTCAGCTGGCGCGTCGTACACCGGATTGCCGCCGATGAAGACCGCCGTATCGACCGCACCGGCCTTGACGAAGGCATCGAGCGTGGCAGTGTCCATCTCCGGCTCTGGCACGCGAACGTAGGACACCGTGTGACCGGCATTGCCCAATGAGTCGTTCATGAGCGCCACGAGGTGATGGACTGCGGCGGGCTGAGATCGCCCCGCGACAATCAGCCCCTTGCCCTTGTGCGTCTTGAGTTGCTCAGCGAGCATGGCGGTTTCGGCCGGTGCTTCGCCGGCTGGTGCCAGCGATGCGTCGCCCGTTACTGCTGCCGCAAGATGCCCGGCCAACTCGGTGATCCGACCTGATGTCATGGCGATGCGGTCATCAGCCGATGCACCAGTCACGCTGAGGCTCGACTCCACCGCGATCACGCGGCTCATGTGCTGGCCTGGCGTGCGGCGATGGGCCCACCCCTTGGCGTTCCACAGTGCGTTGCCATCTACGCAGAGGAAGTCACTCTCCAAAGCCACGATCAAATCGGCTGCCTGCGGATTCAAATTGGGGCGCAGGTGCCCGCCCATGGCGGCATCGAGGCCAGCTGCTTCAGCCCCAGCGATGGGATCCCACGTCACCCAGGTGGCATCGGGGAATCGCTTGCGAATGGCTCGCTGCATTCGCCGAAGGCTGGGCGAACCCGATGGCTCAGCAATGAACCAGAGGCCTTTGCCCGTACCCAGCGACGGCGCGTGTTCGCTCCACCACTTTTCAAATGCGTCCCACTCGGCGCCGGCGGCCTTCGCTGCCTGGCCGGGACGCTCCAGAACGCCGCGGCTGCGGTCGGGGTCGTAGAGGTCGAGCACCATCGCCTGCTGTTGCCCGGTCAGAGCGCCCAGCGAGCCGGCTTGATCAGGATTGCCCTCGAGTTTGGTTGGACGGCCATCGTGCGTCGTGGCGAGAATGCCCGTGGCAATTCCGCCGATCTCCAGCATCGATGCGTACTGCGTCGCGGCACCCGGGACCATGCCCTCCGGACGAGCCGCGTAGGGCGCAATGTGCTCCTTGGGCCAGCGACGGCAACCTGTCAGCCCGGCCCCCGCCAAGGCCATGGATGCACCCATGATCTTGAGAAAGCCCCGGCGATCTGTTCCGTCGAGCAACTCCGTGGCACCCGCGGGGAACTCGCGGTGCATGAAGGTGCGAAACTCCGGGGAGTCAGCCACCTCTTCGAGACTGCGCCAGTAGGTGCGTCCGTTTCCGTTCACCGATGACATGTGGAGCAGTCCTGTGACGGATGTAGGTTGTTGACGTCGCGCCAGTGTTGGCCGTGTTCGAGCCGCTGGGCGTCGGTCATGTCCCAGCCCCACTCCAGTTGCGTCACCAGATCCGGATCGCGCAGGTGTGGATCTGGATCGCGGTGGCACTCGAGGCACCAGCCCATGCTGAGTGTCTTTTCCTGTCGAACGATTTCCATCGTGTCAACACGACCATGGCACTCAACACAACTCACGCCACGATTCACATGGGCCGAGTGGTTGAAGAAGCTGTAGTCCGGGAGATCGTGCACCCGCACCCACTCGATGGGGCGGCCGGTTTCCCAACTGTCCTTGAGTGGCTTGATCTGGTCACTGTCAGGATGAATCATCGAGTGACAGTTCATGCAGGTTTGTGTTGGTGGAATCGACGCATGCGCCGACACCTCAACCGTGTTGTGGCAGTACCGACAATCGATGCCCAATTCACCCGCGTGCAACGCATGGCTGAAGGGCACCGGCTGAATCGGCGCGTAGCCCACGTCGGTCGTCTCGGGGCTGAATCCCCAAGCCACCATGAATGCGACGTACAGGGGCGCAATGCCCCCTACCGTGAGCACCGTCGGCAGCAGCAGATTGGACCACCGCGGAAAGACGTAGTGGTATCGACCCATGTGTTCGGCACGCCTTCGACTTCGTGAAAAATTTCACAAAGTGCAGGCCCTAGAGTGTCCTCCGGCGAAGGCCTGATGTCAAGTCCAGCGCCCGGTCCAGATCTCCATTTCGAGCCCCCTCCGGCCATGTTTGACACCCATTGCCATCTCACAAGCGAGGCCCTCAAGGGCACCCTTCCTGATGTACTGGCCCAGGCCGAAGCGGCCGGGGTGCATGGCATGCTCAGCGTCTCGGTGGACCCCCTCGACGCCCAAGCAGCGCTCGATCTGGCCCAAGCCCACCCTCAGGTCTGGTGTACCGCCGGTGTCCACCCCTCAGAGGCGGCCCTTGGGCACGATCCCATGGACCTCCATGTCATTGCAAAGGATCCCAAATGCTTGGCATGGGGTGAGTTAGGGCTAGACGGGCACTGGCCCGAGCCCTCACAGGCCCAGCAACACGCGCTGCTTGAGGCACATCTGGATGCCATCGGGGCATGGGATCAGGCCGGCGGGCGGCAGTTGCCCATTGTCGTCCACTGCCGCAAGGCCCTCGATGACCTGCTGCCTCGGCTGGCAAGCTCGGGCATCGACGGCGAGCGATTCGTGTTTCACTGCTTCACCGACGGCCCCGACGAAGCCCGCCGGGTGCTGACGTTCGGCGCCGCCATTTCGTTCACTGGGGTGGTCACCTATCCCAATGCCCCCGACGTCGCGGCCGCCGCGGCAATCGTGCCAGATGATCGCATCATGATCGAGACGGACGCCCCCTACCTCTCCCCCCAACCTGTTCGCGGCGTTCGCCCCAACCAGCCTGCGCACGTCGTGCACACGGCCGCGTTCCTGGCCCATCAGCGCAAGATGGAGGTCGAAGCCTTCGCTGAGATCGCAGACGCCAACGCCCAACGCATCTACGGAATGGGTGCCTGAACGATGCGGGTTGTCTCACTTGTCCCCTCGGCCACCGAGTTGCTGTGCGCCATGGATGGGCTCGATCTGCTTGTGGGTCGCTCGCACGAGTGCGACTGGCCCCCCTCGGTACTGGATCGCCCCGCGCTGACCAAGCGGCGCACGATGGAGACCAGCCCCCGCGACATCGATGAGCAGGTTCGATCCACCATGGAGGCTCAAGGATCGCTGCACCAACTCGATGCCGACCTGCTGAAATCACTCGAACCGGATCTCATTTTGTTGCAGGACACATGTGGTGTGTGCTCGATCGATCAACCTGCAGTTCAGCAGGCCATCGATGGCCTCAAGAAGACGCCGCAGACGCTCATCTTGCATCCATCGACATTCGAAGATGTGCTCGATGACCTGCTCCGTATAGGCGAAGCCGTCGATCGCGGCGATCATGCTCGGCAAAAGATGGTCGAGTTACGGGCGAAGTGGTGGGACACACAGGACGTGGTGAACCCCTACGTGGACGGCCCGCAAACTGCTGTATTGGAGTGGTCTGATCCACTCTGGGCCGCAGGGCACTGGACACCCCAGCTCATCGAACGAGCCGGTGGGCGGCAGAATCTGGTCGCTACTGGCGAACCCTCGCGCATCATCACACCTGAGGACCTGCTTGCCATGCAGGTTGAGCGGCTCATCATTGCGCCATGCGGCGTGCCCATCGACGATGCCCAGCCGCATGTTGACGCGCTCACGTCGACGGCATGGTGGCCCATGCTGCCTGCTGTGATGGATGGCGAGGTTGTGTTGCTCGATGGCAACGCGACCTTCAGCCGGCCGGGGCCTCGGCTGGTGCAGACGCTTCAGTGGCTGACGGGCTGGCTGCAGAGTCGACCGGAGTTGGCCCCACCGGAGGTCCGCTGGAAGGAAGTTCCGTCCAGATGACCTCGACACTTGTCGCGGGTGTGTCACCCGCCTGCACCGTGAGCGTTCCCGTGCCGGGCGTATCGGGCGGCGTCAAATGCAACTTTGAACGCCAGATTGCAGGACGGCCGGTGCTTGAATTCTCCTTGGCATGAAGAATCCAGGGCTGGGCCTTCACCTCGAGCCCGTTCGTAGTTGTCACCGTGGCATTGGGCGGGCGGCCCTGCTTGCGCCACTCCAAATCCATGTAGGGGCGAATACCACGCTTGGTCAGGTCAATGGGCCGCGGCGCGATGCCGATGGGCTGCACCCGAAGACCGTCAGCCATCATCACCAGATTGACGCTGCTGTCATCGTCGAAGCGAAGAACGACGCCGCCCTTCTTGCGGCCGCTCGTCTCGAGCGCAAGCGACACCGGCACAACCAAGTTCTCGCCCGGAAACACGATGTCATCTGGCTGCAGATACTCAGTGCATCCACACGTGGCCTGAGCCGCAATGATGCTCAATGGCTGATCCGTGATGTTCTTGAGCACGAATTCATGGTGCACCTTGTTCTCACCGGCATGCACCTCGACCAGACCGGCGTCGAAGACTGTCTCACCCTCAAAGGAGTCTGAGCGAGTCAGCCAGTACACCAAACCACCGGCCAGGGCCAACAGGCACAGGGCGATCAGAACCCGGTTGGCCACTCGTCTTGAACTGCCTTCAAACTCAGTCATGGAGCGGAATTCTAGCCGCCGCGCAGGTGCCAACCTGCCAAAGCGGCAGATCGACCCCCATTGAGAGGCCCAAAAAATGGCACGCGAGTTGTTTCAACAATCAGGTGGAGGGCCATATGGACCTGAGTCATCTCACCACCCTCGCCCGTCAGGGCGTCTCCCGCAGTCAGGCACTGGCCATCGGTCGCTGCCATGGCCAACTCGAACCGCTGCATCTGCTCGCGGCCTTGCTCGACGATGACTCGGGCACGGCTCGAGGGCTCATCGAACGTGCTGGCCGCCGCCCCGATGCACTCAGCGATGTCGTTCAAGCGCAGTTGTCGCGTCTACCCACGGTGTCAGGAACGGGCCATGCCCCCTCTACCTCACCGGCCTTCGTCGAGGTACTCACCCAGGCTGCGCAATTGGCCTCGAAGATGGGTGATGCCTTTACGTCGATTGAGCATCTGCTCATCACCCTGGCCAGTGTTGCCTCAGACGCCAAAGAAGCCTTGACCGCCAGCGGACTCTCCGTTGCCACACTCACCCAAGCGGCAGAGGCCCTTCGCGCTGCCTCCGGTGTTGATCGCATTGACGACCCCGAGGCAGAGGCGGGGTTCGAAGCCCTCAAGAAGTACGGCATCGATCTCACGGCATTGGCTCGCACGGGCAAGCTCGACCCGGTCATCGGCCGCGACGAACAAATCCGCCGCTGCATGCAGGTGCTCTCTCGCCGCAGAAAGAACAACCCCGTACTCATCGGGGAACCGGGTGTGGGCAAGACCGCCATCGCTGAAGGACTGGCCCAGCGGATCATCAATGGCGATTGCCCCGGCACGCTGCGCGAGGCGCGGATCATCACGCTCGACGTCGGGCAGTTGCTCGCCGGCGCAAAATTCCGCGGTGAGTTTGAAGAGCGGCTCAAGGCCGTACTGCGTGAAGTGACCGCTGCCGATGGCCGAATCGTGCTGTTCATCGACGAGCTGCACACCATTGTTGGCGCTGGGCAGGGAGAGGGCGCCCTGAGCGCCGGCAATCTGCTCAAACCCGCGCTGGCCCGTGGTGATCTTCGCTGCATCGGCGCCACGACGCTCGATGAATACCGCCAGCACATCGAGAAGGACGCGGCCTTTGAACGCCGCTTCCAGCCGGTGATGGTCGAGGAGCCAACGGTTGACGACACACTCGCCATTCTCCGTGGGCTCAAGGGGCGATACGAAGCCCACCACGGCGTGCGCATTCTCGACAGTGCTCTGATCGCGGCCTCGACGCTCTCGCAGCGCTACATCGCTGATCGATTTCTGCCCGACAAGGCGATCGACCTCCTCGACGAAGCCGCATCAAGACTCCGGATGGAGAACGACTCCATGCCCGCATCAATCGACGAGTTGCGGCGGCGCAAGATGCAATTGGAGATCGAACGCGAGGCGCTGCGAAAGGAGTCGGACGAAGCTTCGTCGAGCCGCCTGGAGACGATCGAAGCTGAACTCGCCGACCTCGACGAAGAGAACGCGACCCTGACGGCACGTTGGGAACAGGAGAAGTCCGAACTCGATGAAATCCGCCACGGCGCTGAGCGTCGCGATGCCCTGCAGACGGAACTAGATCGAGCGCGTCGCCGTGGAGATCTCGAGACCGCTGCTCGCATCCAATACGGCGACATCCCCTCGCTTGATGAGACGCTCCGCGGCGCCGAAGCGGCATTGGAGGCACGGCGTGCCGAGGGCCGTAATCTCGTTCGAGAAGAAGTTGACGCCGAGATGATCGCCGAGATCATCTCCCGGTGGACAGGGATCCCCACTACTCGGCTTGTCGAGGCGCAGCGTGAGCGACTGCTCCGCATGGAGGCGGCACTCGAGGCCCGGGTGATCGGCCAGAACGCTGCAGTCGAAGCCGTGTCCGATGCCGTTCGTCGCAATCGTGCTGGTCTGGGCGAAGCATCCACCCCAATTGGTTCATTCCTCTTCCTCGGCCCCACGGGCGTAGGCAAGACTGAGTTGTGCAAGGCCTTGGCCGAGTTTCTCTTCTCGAGTGAAGAGGCCATGGTCCGAATCGACATGAGCGAGTACATGGAGCAGCACGCCGTCGCGAGGCTCATTGGCGCCCCTCCCGGCTATGTGGGATTCGATGAAGGTGGCCGGCTGACGGAGGCCGTGCGGCGACGCCCCTATTGCGTGGTGCTCTTTGACGAACTCGAGAAGGCGCACCCCGACGTGAGCAACATCCTGCTGCAGGTGCTCGACGATGGGCGGCTCACCGATGGACATGGCCGAACAGTGGACTTCTCCAACACGATCATCGTCATGACCAGCAACATCGGGTCTGGTCGCCTGCTCGAACTCGTCGAACAGGGCCTTGGCCAGGACGTGATCGAGGGCGAAGTACGTGAGACACTCAAACAGACACTGCGGCCTGAGTTGCTCAATCGCATCGATGACACGATCGTGTTCCACGCCCTGTCAAAGGAGCAGATCCGGGACATCGTGGGCGTCCAGATTGAACACCTTCGATCTCGCATGGCCCAGCGGGGCTTCGACCTCTCCGTGAGCGATGCCGCGATCGACCAACTGGCCCAGGACGGCTGGGATCCAACCTTCGGCGCCAGGCCGCTCAAGCGAGTGATTCAGCAACGGCTGGAGAATGAAATCGCCCGGCGAATCCTCTCGGGTGAAGTAGGCGAAGGTGATCTTGTGCAGGTGGATGCGTTTGAGGGCACGCTCACGATCGGCGCAACTCAGCCGACGTGACGTTCCATCGCCGCCTTGATGTCGTCCATCGTGTCGCCGCCGAAGGTGCTGCAGACTGCCGCGGCGACAACCGATGCGACCACATGCTCCATGACGACGCTCGCTGCGGGTGATGCACAGACATCGCTGCGCTCATAGGTGCTCTGCTGGGCTTCAAGCGTGCGCATGTCCACGCTGGGAAGGCCACGCAGCAGCGTGCTGATGGGCTTCATGGCGCCGCGAATAACAACCGGCATTCCGTTGGTCATGCCACCCTCGATTCCCCCGGCATTGTTGGTTGGCCGCGTGTATCGAGATCCATCATGCTCGATGGGGTCGTGCACCTGTGAGCCGCATCGAGCAGGGGCGCCGAATCCCAGACCGATCTCGACCCCCTTGAATGCCTGAATGCTCATGACTGCCCCAGCCAGCGAGCTGTCCAGAGTGTGATTGCGCTCCATGCAGGTGCCTAATCCGGCGGGACAACCCAGCACATGCACTTCGCACACACCGCCAATGGTGTCCTTGTCTACCTTCGCCTGCCTGATGTGCTCGATCATCGAGGCGGTCGCTTCGGCGTCGGGGTTGTAGACCTCTGAGGCGTCACGCTGCTCACGAAGGGCGTTGAGATCACCTGACACAACGATCGGCGCGTCTATATCCAGTAGACCACGCAAGTAGCCAAAGGTCTCGATGCCCAGCTCCCGCAACATCAGACGGCACAGCGCCCCCGCCGCCGTGCGAACCGCAGTCTCGCGGGCGCTGGCCCGCTCGAGGATGTTGCGGCAGTCATCGGTGCCGTACTTGAGCGATCCGGAGAGATCAGCATGCCCGGGCCGAGGCCTGTGCATGGGTGGCGTTCGCTCCAGATCATCGAGGCGCGAGTCTGCATTGGGCACTTGAAGCACCACGGGCGCACCAGTCGTCAGGCCCAGGCGTACACCTGCCGTGACCACGACATGATCGGACTCGATCCGCTGACGGCCGCCGCGGCCGTATCCACCTTGACGCCGCTTGAGTTCAGCGTTGATGAACTGCTCATCGACCACAATGCCAGCAGGCAGCCCCGTGATGAGAGCCGTCCCGCAGGGGCCGTGTGACTCGCCCGCCGTCTCGATGCGTATATCGCTCACGCCCGGATGCTACCAGTCGCGAGCCTCACTCACCTTTGCCGGGCTTCTGCCAGGTCGACAGCTTGAACAGATCGGGGTTCACATCCACATCGAACTGCTCAGACACCACCTTCAACTCGCCGATCTTGGCTGCGCCGTCACCTGGCTTCACACCGAATCCACCATGGGCATTCTCGTGGATGATGTAGATGTTCATGGAAGTTGGAGTGGGGTACTTGGCGCCTGCTTTGGGCTTTCCAAACCCGACAAACTCGGCTAGCCCATGGCCGCTGGGCATGGGGTGCACAATCCCCGCAATTGTCCCTGT
Organism: Phycisphaerales bacterium; assembly: GCA_022446885.1. Taxonomy (GTDB): domain Bacteria; phylum Planctomycetota; class Phycisphaerae; order Phycisphaerales; family SM1A02; genus JABAAC01. The sequence continues at coordinate 28,518 of JAKVBU010000011.1, forward strand.
CTCATAGAAGCCCACCTGCCATGGCAATCCGTGTTCCTGATGAAGAACGAGCCACGTCACTGGCTCATGATCCACATGCCCATGGCCCACCCCGACTCGCTTGGCTGACTTGAGCATGGCCTTGATCGTGCCCAGTGGATTGCCTTTGCCCATCGCCGCCACCTGGGCGAAGCGACCTTGAGCTGGTGCGACGACACCATTCTTGAGGATCGTCATCTTCTCATCATCCATCAGCATGACGATCTTCATCGCCGTGCCACCCTCAGAACCCATCCTGAAGACTTCGGCAGCCTGGTTGGCCTTCCGCCAGACAGTGATCTTGGCAGGCACGCTGAGCACTTCACCCTTCAATTCGTAGGTGGCCGACGCCGGGCGATTGGCATAGGCCGCCTCGACCTCATGCAACAGCTTGTGCACCTGCTCAGATGCGTCAGGAACCAAAGCTGCGAGATCCGCCGCCCCGGCCTTCGCAGATGACACCGGGAGCACCGACACCACTGCCGCGAACAATGCGATCAATCCGAATCTCAACATGAAAACACCTCCTGATCTGTCAGCGTTGGGTATTGAATGTCGCCTGAGCGACACTTGTGCAGGCTACCTACATGGCGCCTCAGAAGCCCCAGAAGCGATGTTGCCCGGTTGCCTGAGCACCCCACATGTCCAAACCACCTGCCACCTGCAGTCCTCGACTGCGGGCTGCTCTCAGAAATGGCGTCTCGGCCGGGTCGTAGATCGATTCAAGCACTGCAGCGCCTGCCTTGAGCGAGCCCAGATCGAATCCCGTCACTACTGCAGCATCTGCTTCAGGGGCGTCGCCGTGGGCCATGCCTGCCGAGGTGCACTGCACAGCAAGATCAAATGGACCTTCGCCGCGAACACTGATGTCACCAAGATCACCCAGTGACTGGGCCAGCTCAAGCGCCCGCTCGCTGGTGCGATTGAAGATGTGCACCGACGCCCCAGCCCGTAACAGCCCCGCGCAAGCGGCTCGGGCTGCGCCACCGGCACCCAGCACTGCGGCGCGAGCACCTGCAAACTCCACCCCCATCGCCTCCAGCGGGCCCAGCACGCCTCCGATGTCGGTGTTGGCTGCAGTCATCGTGCCCGCATGGTCAATGCTGAGCGTGTTCGCTGCGCCTGCGATCTGGGCCGACGCATCGATCACCCCGCCTGCCTCCTGCACGAAGCGCAGACAATTGGCCTTGTGCGGCATCGTCACCGAAGCACCCACGAACGGAATCTCTGGGTGCTTGATCAGAGCGATCAGATCGGCCTTGAATCGCTCCCACTCAAAACGCACCGGTAGCGGCAGATAGACGGCGTCGATCTCCTTGGCGTGAAAGTGGGCGTTGTGATGTTCGTAGCCCGGCGATGCCCCCAGCGGCCAACCGATCAGGCCCAGCACCTTTGTTTGGCGTGAGACCCGACCGTACCCCCATTGCCCCACAAGTTGCGACAACGTGGGCTGCCCCGGGGCGGTGCAAGTGACCTCATCAAGCGATGCGAAGGTGAGCAGCCCTCCCCATGCCTTCGACAAGACCCGGCTGATGAGACCGAATGTACCCATGGCGAGCGCGATCATTGGCTTGGGGCGCTGCGCCAGCAGATCGGCGCACTCAAGCGCCTCCCGCAATGAGCGGGCGTGAAAGGCGAGCTTCATGACGTCACAGGGCGTCTGGCCCAACTGGGCAACCTGCCGCAGCAGATCTGGGGGCCTCTGATCGAAGTCATGACACGACAGGATCAGTTTGGACCCGGCCGCCTGCAACTGGGAGGCAACATGCTGCAGATCGTCGTTGCCCTGCCAGCAGGCGTGTTCCAGATCGAAGAACGTCGGCGGCGCATCTTGAAGCGATCGCAGCAGCTCAACTCGGTCGTCTTCGCTCCATGCTGTGGAGCCTCCCTCACAGGCGTGGCGGCATGTCAGGATGCTCGGCAGGGGCGCTTCTGCAATCAGTGTTTGAACCGCTGCATGGCCGCTAGTGCCGATGGCGGCGAGCGCATCGACTCGCCACTCGACCAAGTCGGCGCCGCCATGGCGGGCGGCTTCAGCCCGCTCGATTGCGCGGCCCATCTGGGCTGGATCGTCGATGGTGACAGGAACTGCAATCATCCGACCGCGAGCATACGAACCTGACCGTGATCAATCTGCCAGTTGCGCCTGCTATTGGGGGATCAACTATGGTTCGGACATGGAAGACCCCGACCGACTGCTCAGCCATGCCCGGCACACGCTTCGTGCGTGGACGAGCGGTCTGCTTCGGTTTGATGAACACGTCCGACCACTCAAGTACGTGATTGCACCAGATGGACGCCTGGTTGCGCCAGCCATGGTGGCGATGCTCTCCACCCTTGATACGGCGCTGCACATTCCCGAAGAAGACCCTGATGGGCTGCAGTTGCTTGTGGAGTTGCACGAGTTCGACCCGGATGGCCCTGACGGCGCGTTGGCCGACCGATGGCGGATCTACCACGGGTCGCCTGAAGACGTTCGCTGGGCAGTGATGGATATCGATCTGGCCCGTTGCCATGGCGGCACCATCGACGGCGAGGCGATGGTCGTGCCCAACCCGTTGGCCACCATCGAACCCAAACTGTGTTCGATGATCAACACGAACCACGGTGAAGCACTTCGCAATGCGGTGCAGACCGAGTTGTCGATCTCGCCCAGTCAAGTAGTGGCGGTGGGCGTACACCCGGATGGGCTGGATGTGCGTTGTGACCACGACGTCGTTCAGTTGCCCTGCAATCTGGGACAGGACCCTGAGGTCGCCACCGGTGCCCTGTTGGGATCGCTGGGCGTCGTCTGAACCCCTCCCCACTGCAGCCCCCCGCATGCCTGACTCAGTAGTCCCAGTCGGCCGCCGGCTCAGGCAGTCGCCAACATCCATCCAGTCTGGACAGAAGTGACTCGGGGCCATCGAAGGCATCGCACAAGTGCAGGGCGGTCGCCCGCCTTGCCCCCAACCAGAATCGTGTGAACGCGCCCAGGGACGCCTCCAACAGTTCGAGCCCCTCTTCATGCCCGGCCACAGCACTGCTTTGTGCACCCGCCGTGATCGTCCAGTCGCCGCCACACCCCCGCCAGGGCGCATCCTGTGGCAGGAATCGCTCGATGGGATCTTCCAGCGTCAGATTGAATCGAACTTCCTCACTGGCCAACTGAATCGCCTCCATGCAGGCGGGTAAGTCGCAGATGCGATGCTGGCGATAGGCCACGCCGGTGGGCTTGACCGCGTTGGGGCCGTCTTTGGTGCGTGCAATCCAAGCGAAGGGTCGATCGACGAAGTCCTGCATCGATACACCCGGCGGATTGGTCACTCGAACACCCATGACCTGATCGCCCAAAGACCGCACCACGCCCAGCAGGTCCAGCAATTGGGATCGATCCGCCCATGCCATCCAGCTCACAGTCCAAGGCCCGTTCTCAATCGCGTCGTTGTGTTCAAACCACATGCAATGTGTGAGTATTCCCGCTGAGTCTCGGAACCCCATTCCCCAACCGGGCCGCTCACAACACTCAAGCACCATGATGCCGACGGCTGGAATGTTCACTGCCCCGTGCCACTGTCGGCGGGCCAACCGGCAAGCATGCATCTCAGCCGCATCATCCACACCCAGCCGCACCGGGGGTCGTGTGAGTTTGGGCACTTTGAGGCTCGATGGCTCGATCGTGCGGCGGTGCACATACGGGCCACATCCGAAGCCGACTCGGTCATAGAAGCCCTGATCGAAGATGCCCAGTGATGCGACAACTGCTCCATCGGCCACACCTGCGGCAACCTGCTGAGCGGTCATGCGAGTGGCGTGCCCGCCCTGTCTGGCGACAAGGCTGGCATACACACCGGCAATCACGCACAGGTCGAGCGTCGAGTCGAGCACCCGCATGGTGCCCGGTGTTCGGCTCACGCCAACTTCAGCTACCCCATCGATCTCCTCGACGATGGTGTCGCAAGCCTCAAAATAGGCCTCGATCCCTCGTCGCCTCTGATCAGACTCTGTGTACCACCCGGTCTCGGACCAAATCCGAAGCACGTGCTTCAAGTCACGGTCGGGCTCATAGGGGCGAGGCATGTTCAGGCCTCACCGAGCCGCTCGATGGTGTCGGTACTTGATCTGCCCGGGCGATGGGCCAGTACCTTGAGATCAATACCCAGTTGCCGAACCAGATCGTGCTCTGCGATGTCCTCCGGGGCGTAGTCGCCGCCCTTCACATACACATCAGGACGCACGGCCTCGATCAGGGCATGTGCCGTTGGCTCTTCAAAGGGGGACAGCAGGCCGACGCACTGAAGTTCAGCCAGAATCTCCAGTCGTTCCTGAAGGCTGAACACCGGCCTCCCTGCACCCTTCATCGCCGTGACCTGTTCGTCGGTGTTGACGCCGACCACCAGCAGATCCCCCTGCGCAGCCGCCTCCCGCAGGTAAGCGACATGTCCGGCGTGAATCACATCGAAACAACCATTGGTAAGCACGATTCGGCGGCCTGCAGCCCGCGCTCCCTCCAGTTCGACGCACAACTCCTCACGGTCGCGCACCTTGCCCTCTGGTCGATGCACACTCCGCAACACTTCAAGTCGAACCTGGGCCAGAGGAATGGCCTGTGCTCCGAAAACTTCCACCTCGAGCCCCGCCGCGGCATTGGCCAGTTGCACACACTGGGCCCAATTCAATCCATGAGCCCGCCCAGCGGCAAGTGCGGCCAGCACCATGTCACCGGCACCAGTCACGTCGTACACGTCACGGGGAATGGTAGGCGTCGGACATGGATCGCAGCCTTGTTCCAGAAGCAACGCCCCGTGGCGATCGAGCGTCAACACAACAGCGTGGGCGCCCGTCACTTCCTGCAGACGCCGCCCACGAGTCTCCGGGCAGGCATCCGAACCCAGCGATGGGGTAGCACGCTCGGCCTCGGTTCGGTTGGGTGTGATCGCCGTGCACCCCTTGTATCGGCTGTAGTCTTCCAGCGGCGCGGGATCGACAAGCACCTCGACACCTGCGGCCTTGGCCACCTCGACCACGCCTGCGATGAGTGACTCATCGCACACGCCCTTGCCGTAGTCCTCAAGGCACACGACATCGACCTCGGCCACCGCCAGGCGCAGGGCATCAAGCAGCCTCGCTCGGATCGAAGGCGACAGGGGCGCCGTTGACTCGTGATCCAATCTGAACATCTTCTGGGGGTGACGATGTTGCGCCAGCCCCACCAGACTGCGCTTGCAGGTGGTTGGACGATCCGCATCGATAATGAGGCCGTCGGTGCAGATGCCCTCCGCATTCAGTGCCTCGACCAGCGCCCTGCCGGCGCTGTCATCACCACGCACGCCCACACAGGTGACCGAGCCGCCCAGACCGGCGAGGCACGTTGCGACGTTTGAAGCGCCACCGGGCGTTCGGCTGGTCCGCTCAACCTGCAAGACCGGCACGGGGGCATCGGGGCTCAGGCGTTGGGCGTTGCCGTACACCTGCTCATCGAGCATGAAGTCTCCGATGACCAGTGCCTTGAACGTCTCGAATCGGGCCAGCGCATGGAGTAGATCTGTCATGGCGAAACATCCAGACGTTCGAGGCAGGATCGCAGTTGCGACTCGCCCGTGAGAAACCGCAGGCCCAACCTGGGTACGAGCACCGGAACGTCCAGCGCTCGATCCTGCAGCAGCGGCGCCATCGTAGCCATGTCCTTGGCGGTCACAACCAGCCCGTCGGCGTCGCGAGCAGCATCGATCAGGTGAGCCAGTTCCTGAGCCGTCACGGGCTGGTGATCCTTGGCCTTGCAATCGGCGCTCACCGTGGCCCCGTGCATCTCCAGCATGTTGTGCACACCTTCAGGCCGAGCCAGCCCAAGCCGGGTAACCACCTGCAGGCCCTTGAGCGCACCTACCTCAATTCGCTCACACTGGCCTTGCACATGGCGATCAAGCCCGTCCCACACATGCACGCACTCGGCCACGGGTGCCTTGCCATGAAGCGCTTCGATTCGACTACGCAGGGTGGGCGCGGCATGATCGGCATGCGTCACCACAACAACATCTGCGCGGCGGAGATTGCCTGCAGGTTCACGAAGCCGCCCCACCGGTAACAACCGGCCCGTGTCGGGCGGATGTCTGGCATCCACCAGCACAATGTCGAGATCACGCTTCACGAATCTGTGTTGAAAGCCGTCGTCGAGCACGACGCAGTCAATGGCCACGCCTGCTTCAAGGGCGGCGCGAATCTGTCGCACGCGATCGGCGCCCACTAGAACCGGCACTTCATCCAGCAGCGCCCGATGTTCTTCAGCCTCGTCGCTCACGCCCTCCTTGGCTCCGTACCCACGTATGGCAATCGCCGGGCGTCGCCCCGCTTCGATCAGGCGGCTCGTCACCCACCGCACCATGGGCGACTTCCCTGTTCCACCAACCGAAATGTTCCCGATTGAAACCACCGGCACCCCGACATCATGCACGTGCCGGCCTCGATCAAAGCCACGATTGCGCATTGCAACGGCCTGCTTCATCACCCACTCGGGAACGAAGCCAAGCACCGGGCTGAAGAAGTTGACGCTCGGGCTCACCCGTCCACCTCCTCGAGAAGTTCGTCGAGCAACTCCAGCGAGAGGCCCATGACCGAGGAAGCCTCTCCATCACATTGCACCGGCCAGCCCGCCGCGATGCGATCAGACAGGTTGTAGGCGCCAGCCTTACCACGCCACTCCTCGCTGTCCAGATAGCGATCGATGGAGTCATTTGTCAGATCGCCAATCTGCACCTCTTCGCATCGAGCCCCCATGTGTCTTTCGCCGCCAACTCGCATCAGGCACATGCCTGTCCACACCTCGTGGGTGCCACGCCGCATGCGATTGAGCATGGCTCGCGCATCTTCTCGATCAGCAGGTTGTCCAAACACCTTGCCGTCCACACTGCAAACGGTATCCGCCGCAAGGAGGAGTTCGCCCAGTTCGCTCGCTTCGTTCTCCACGACCGATCTGGCCTTGAGCCAGGCCATCGCCATGGTCCAGCCGCGAGGGTCGTGCCCGCTGGCGTCGAGCATTCCATCGTCGATCGATGCCGGGCGAATACACACATCCCAGCCAGCCTCTGCCAGCAGTTGCGCTCGCCGAGGGCTCCCGCTTGCAAGCACGATCCGTGGGCCGCTCATATGCCCATACCCAGTGCATCTAGCGCTGCCTCGAGCACCGACTCAACCTCGATGCGTCGCATCAGGGAGTCGCCCAGTGTGTTGTCTCGATAATCGGGCCGTTCACCCGGCGCCCACTGGGCCTGAATGACCTTGTCCATGCCACGCCATGGGCCAACGATCGACGAATCGGTCGGGCCGTACAGCCCCAGACAACGGCCACCGAGCCCCATCGCCATGTGCAGGGGCGCCGAGTCACTGGCAATCGTGAGCGAGGCGTCTTCGATGCATGCCATCAACTCGCCGATTTGCGTCTGTCCGGCCAGATCGACAACGCGCTGGGACCAGCCCTGCAGCCCCTGCGCCACAGCTCCGCAGGCTGCTCGTTCAGAGGGGGATCCCACCAGCAGCAACTTCAGCGAGGCATCGGCCTCCAACAACTGACGCCCCAGCAGAGACCAACGCCCCGCTGGCCATGCCTTTGATGGCCAACGTGTCGCCGGGGCCAACACGACATACCCACCGGCCAAATCAAGCCCCGCCCTACGTTGCCGCCATGCGCCTCGGGCTGCATCGCTCACATGAAGGGTCTCGTCGCCATCAGCCTCGCCGCCCGCAGCAGCAACCAGTGCCAGCATGCGGTCGACCTCATGCACACCTGAGGGAACATCCACCCGCTGATTCGCTCCGAGCCACCCCAGCTCTCTTGCGGCCCGATCGGCAATTCGGCGAGGCGCCCCGGAGCACAGTGACATGAGGCCACTGCGGGCAAGGCCCTGACAGTCGATGACCAGATCAAATCGGGCCTGATGAATGGAGCGAAAGAACTCGAACGCCTCTCCCCATGCCTGAGGCCTTCTGAGGAGCCCACGCAGCCGACTTCGAGGAAAGGCGATGATGCCATCCAGATCCGGGTGGGCCTCGATGGCCTGGGCAAACGAATCCTGCACCAGCCAGTGGATGGCGGCATCCGGGGCGGCCCGCCGGAGGGCGGACAGAATCGGAACGGTCCGACAGACATCACCCAACGCGCTCGGGCGAATGATCAGAATCCGGCCTGCTGCTATTCTTCCGCCCATTCTTCGATCGCCCATCCGGGCCAAACTGGCCTCGGGCGTTTCCGATGATAGTCTCGAAGGGGATGCCACCATGTGTGTGGCATGTAGATGACCGCGATCCATGGCAAACGATCAACCGAATCAAGAGAACGCTCCCGGGCTCGCAGATAGCGACGCACCGATGCCTTCTGCCGCCAATGGCCCCAGTTCGCCTCAGCGCACCGGCCAGCGCAAGCCTCAGGATGAAGCCCAGGGGGAGCCCCCGGCGGCAAAGACCGGCGGCGCCAGCACCGGCGGGTTCGACACCATGCTGGGCCAACTGGTGGTGCAGCAGGGGCTTGTCACGGCTGATGAGGTGCAGCAGTGTCGGTCTCATCTGAAGTCAAAGGGCCAGGATCAAACCGGAACGCTCGGCGACTTGCTGCTGGCACACGAGTTCATCACTCGCCGGCAGATGGCTCGGCTGCGACGCGATTTCGAAGCCCGCAAATCTACGCAGCGCATTCCCGGGTACCGCATCAAGCGCAAGCTCGGCGCTGGCGCCATGGCGACTGTTTTTCTGGCAGAGCAGATCAGCCTGGATCGTCTCGTCGCCATCAAGGTGCTCCCGCGGAAATTCTCGGAAGACCGCGACTTCATCGCTCGCTTCTACAAAGAGGGGCGGGCCGCAGCCAGCCTGAACCACCCCAACATCGTGCAGGCCATCGACGTGGGCCATGCCCAAGACCACCACTACTTCGTGATGGAGTTCGTAGAGGGCGAGACGGTCTACGAGAAGATCTCTCGCGACAAGCGCATCAAAGAGACTGAGGCCATCGACATTCTGCGCCAGAGTGCAAGGGCGCTGCTGCACGCACACGACAAGGGCTTCATTCACCGTGATATCAAGCCCAAGAACCTCATGCTCACCAAGGGTGGGCAGGTGAAATTGGCTGATCTGGGCTTGGCCCGCAGCGTGGACGATCACGAAACCGCCAAGGCTGAGGCCGGCCGGGCATACGGCACGCCCTACTACATCTCACCTGAGCAGATCCGCGGCTCGATGGACATTGGCCCACAGGCCGACATCTACGGTCTGGGCGCTACGGCCTATCACATGGTCACGGGGCAGGTGCCCTTCAACGGCAAGAACCCCAGCGAGGTCATGCACCGCCATCTCAAGGCACCCCTGGAACCCCCGGATCACCTCAACCCAACACTCAGCGCCGAATTCTCTCAGGTGCTCGAGATGATGCTCGCCAAGGACTGCAACCACCGCTATCGCACCGCGGCTGATCTCCTGGAAGACTTGGAACTTCTGCGGCGAGGTGAAGCACCGCACTTTGCCAGACCAAAACTGAATCTGCAGGACATGGCTGTCAGCGTGGGCGGCGACGATGCCGCCAACGTGCCCGCGGCGCCCAAGCGGGCCAAGCGTGGCATTGATCCGGCGCTGGCCTGGGGCAGCATCGTGCTCAACTGCATTTTGTTGATTGTGATCGTGCTGATGGCGCTCCGCTGATCCACTCAGCCGTCGCCCAATGAAAACGGGCGACTACTTGAATTGAACGACCATCTCCACCTCAACCGTGGCCCCGAGCGGCAGCGCCACTGAGCCCACCGCAGCCCTGGCGTGCTGTCCGCGTTCTCCAAAGACTGCCACCAGCACATCACTGGCCCCGTTGGCAACGATCGGCTGGCCGGTAAACGATGGATCGCTGGCCACAAACACGCCCACCCGAATGATGTCCGTGATTCGATCAAGATCACCCAAAGCCGCCTTCAGGGCAGACAGGGCATTGATGGCGCACACCCGCGCAGCCTCTTGGGCCTGCTCGGGGGTCTGGGCCGTTGGGACAGGCCCACAAGCCGACAATTCGCCCCGAACCTGTGGAATCTGTCCAGCCACGAAGGCCAAATCGCCCGCCAGACGCACCGGAACATAATTGGCAGCCGCCCCTGGGGGCTCAGGAAGGTCGATTCCGAGCTCTAGAAGACGAGATTCGACGATGGACATGGCCTACCTCCATTTGAACACGCCTTGACGAGGGCCCCAATGCCCGTAGACTGGGGGCAACCGAGTGGTCGAGTTTCGATCATCTTATTCCCCGTACTTATTCGCTGGTTCGCCAGCGGCCGCCCCACGGGACCTCCTCTCTGGTCCGTTCCCTCTGGGGCCATCATGTGTCCACCCGGTTGACAACCTCAGTTCGCCCTTGCCTTGATTGGCGTGTGGGATGACGTGTGGTGTGACATGTACGCAATGTTCTCATGTCGCTCTGTCTTTCTTCCCGCTCGCATTGGCTAAGGCCCTTTGAGCGTGAACCTTGGGATGGATCATTCCAACCCATGTAGCCGGTATGCAACCGGTTCCGACGCTGCTGCGAAGCGTCTATCAAGGTCACGTCCCCAATCGGGCAGGTCCACTTCTGGACAAGGTCCACTTCAGGACAAGGGCGTTGTCCCGTGGCTTTCCACCGGTCAGGTGACCGGTCTACATGATGCTTCATTTGAATTCAGGAGAACCCCCCCAAGATGAAGAGTACGAATCATCGTCGCGGCTTCACCATCGTCGAACTGATGGTGGTCGTGGCCATTATCGCGCTGCTGATCAGCCTGCTGGTGCCCGCGCTGGCATCGTCATTCGCCAGCGCCAAGGCAACGCAGGATCAGGCACAACTGCGTGGTGTCATGGCCGGCACGCTGATGTCCTCTCAGGACTTCAACGACAAGTTCGTCAGCCCTGACCAGATCTGCCGCAGGCCTTACACCGCCCAGAGCACCCCCGGCTACATGTGGGGTAAGGGCGACCGCGTCATCAACTGGAACAGCACTGAGAGCCTGGTCTCCGCAATGATCATGCGTGAGTACCTTGAGCCCAGCGCCTTCGTCAGCCCCGTTGACTCCAACCCCTACGTTGGTGCCAAGGGCCAGATCGAAGAGTCCAGTGGTATTGCCATTCCCTACAACTTCGATGCTTGGGATCCCGTAACCGGCACATTCAACGCCACCGGCAGCCCTGAAGGGTTCTGGGACCTGTCGATCTACTGCGATCTCGCTCCCAACAGCTCCGAAGATGTCGATCACAACTCCTATGCCAACTCCACGCTCTGCGGCCACCGCCTCAAGAAGTGGAACGCCAACGAAGGCCACGACCGGATCACCTGGTCCACCCGCGGCACCAAGATGGGCGCTGGCATCGGCACCTCTGATTACGACAACTGCCCCTCGCTGACCATGATCGGTGAGGAGAACCACTGGAAGGGTCACATGGCCCATGGCGATGGTTCCGTCTCGGTCGAGACGTCGTTCATCCCTGTCCTCCACTACAGCCCAGCTCGTGGCCTGCAGGTGGTTGACAACGTGTTCGACGCTGAGTTCGCTGACGAGTACTTCATGCCCAGCTCGGGTACGGCTCAGAATTGCGGCGCTGCCGACAACTTCCTGACCTTCTCGAACAACGGCTATGCCAGTGGCAACGCCTCCCAGCTCTTCCCCGGCGGAAATGTGCTGGATTCTTACCTCCAGAGCCGCTGCACCTGGGACATCGACTGCGATGACTCCTGGTGATCTGCACTGACTGACGACTTGCGGCCCCGCCTCAATTCGAGGCGGGGCCGTCGTCGTTCAGACTGGGCCATTTTCGCACCTGTAGGCTCAATTCGTGGCAGGCTGATGGAGCCGGTGGCATCTGCTGGGCGTACAGCCATAATGCGAGCACAAACGACCCGGTCTGGGCCCAGACCGAACCAGATGGAGCTGATGATGCACACGCCCCGACATTCCACAACTGCCCGCCACGGTGTCACCTTGGTCGAGCTACTCGTTGTCATCACGATCATCGGCATCCTCATGGCCGTGCTCTTCACGGCCATGGCCCCGGCCCAGCGGGCTGCGCGTGAGTTGCAGGAGAAGGAGAACCTCCGGCAGATCCACGGTGGGTTCAAAGCCTACGCGGCCTCCCACAAGAATCAGAACCCAACCCCGGGGCTCGTACGACGCGGCATGCGCGACTTCGATGGTGACGGCATCGGCGACCGCTTTGTCGACGGCAGCGGCCCGGAAGACGCGTCACAAAACGATCACGGTGCGATGCTCTCGCTGTGCATCATGAACAACCTGATCGAACCCAATCAACTCATCTCTCCCAATGAGCCCAGCGGCCACGTGTACGCGCTCAAGGACTTCAACTACAACATCTACGGCAAGGTTGACGACGAAGGGCGCCCCCACCGCTGGGATCCCTCCTTCAGCAATCACCTGCTCGGAGAAGGCGACGCCCTCAACCCCGGTTGCAACAATTCCTACGCCATCATGCCGCTGGCGGGTGAGCGTCGCCGCGACAACTGGGATCGCCAGGGGTCCTCGACGTTTCCTCTGCTGGGCACGCGCGGCCCGATGGACGGGGACACGGTGCACATCTATCTGCCAGAGGGCGGCGGCAACCCAGCCTCGATCACCGGTCAACTGTTGGCGACGCCCGGCGCATGGCGGGGCATTCAGGTGTTTTCCGATGGGCACACCGAGATCTCTGACGGTTTCTACCCGGAACAGCTGGCCTACCGAAACTCGGCCGGAATCGACGTACCCGACAACATCTTTGACGCCGAGCGGCCAGCATCAGGCTCGTGGGCTGGCTCCCTCCTCAAACTCGGCCCGGATGCCTTACTGACCCACGTCGATTCGATGGAGGCGATGTCGGGCGTCAATCCGCTGGATGCTGAATTCGAACCCCTACACGACTGACTCGCCACCTCAGGAGGCGGGCTCTAGGCTATGTCCGTGATTCGATCACTCATCCTGCTGGGTGCGCTGCTCTGCTGCGCCCATGGAGCACCCGCACAGGACGGCGCTGGGTTCGTGCCCGCCGGGCGACAATCGCAGGTCGCCTGGGTGCTGCCGGTTCATGGTCCCATCGATGCCATCACACTCCGCAGCATCGAGCGGCGACTGGCGGCGGCTGAGGCGGCGGGCGCCGATGCCGTCGTGCTGGAACTGGACACGCCAGGAGGCGATCTGGAAGCCACGCTACGCATTCTTCAGGCGTTGCGGGCCCATCCATCGCTGCGAAGCACGGCATGGGTCCGGCCGCTGGCCTTCAGCGCCGGTGTGATCATCGCCCTTGGCACCGACGAAATCGTCACCACCCCTGGGGCCCGTCTGGGTGATGCCGCACCGATCACGCCACTGGGCCCACTGCCTGAAGCGGAGCGGGCCAAGATTGAGTCGCCTCTGCTGGCCGAAGTCACCGACGCGGCCAGATCACATGGGCATGATGAACGTCTGGCCCAAGCCTTCGTCAGCGTCGGGGTGGAATTGTGGCTTGTTCGTGATGCAGCGACCAACGAGGCCTACATCCTCGATGAGGCCGAGTACCTGGAGGTCTTTGGCGCCCCTCCAGAGCGCGTGCTTACAAATGTCAGTTCATCATCAACGGGAGGGGCAGTTCCGCCCGACGACGCCACACTGGTGCCGTGGTTGGGGGGCGCTGTCGCCCGAGATGTTCACGACATCGACGCTGAACCGACATTGCCGCCGAGCCGTGACCGGTTGACCAAGGCCGACGCCGATCGACTCGAGCCGATTGGTCAGATTGTTGACAGCGGCCGTCTTCTGACGCTCACCAGCGCTCAGGCCCGCGCTTGGGGGCTGTCCGCTGCCGACATTCCAAATGAAGCAGCGCTCTCGGCCTTCCTCGGCGGCGCCACCTTGCATCGGGCGCCGGAGACGTGGTCGGAGTCTTTCGCCCGAGTCTTCATGTCATGGCCGGTTCGCATCGTGTTGATCGTGCTGGTGATCATTGGGTTCGTCGTGGAGATGGCCGCACCGGGCACCGGCGCCTTTGCGTTAGGCGGAACGGCGGCGCTCTTGCTGCTCATCGGCGCACCATGGCTGGCAGGCCTCTCGACATGGTGGCCGCTGCTTGCGGTGCTCGGCGGCATGGCCTTGATCGCCATCGAGGTCGTGCTTGTTCCTGGCACGCTTGTGGTGGGCGTCGCAGGTGCCCTGCTGCTACTTGCGGGGCTGGTCTTTGGCGTAAGCACGCCCAGTCTCTCTGGTGAGTACAGCACCACTCAACTGACCCAGGGGCTACTGCTGGTGGGTGCAGGCGTCGCAGTCGCAGGTGTTCTGTTGTGGCTGCTCGCCGGGCCGCTTGGGCTTGGCAGCCGCGTCGCCCGTCGACTTGCGCTGGCCACGCCGTCCACGACCGCCCCGACCTCCAGAAGGGCTGACCGTACGGGCCTCACCGGTACGGCCCTCACCCAGATGCGGCCTTCCGGCAGGGTGCAGATCGGCGAAACCGTCATCGACGCGATATGCTCCGGTCGCTGGATCGAGGCTGGAACTGCCGTTCGCATTGTGCGTGACGGCATGGAGGTCGAGGTTGAGCCTGACGAATGACCGCACTGCTCCTCCAACTTGGTACACAAGCCGTACCAGCGGCTGCCGGCGCCGCACAGGCGGCCGCCACCGGCAATGAAACCGCCCTATTCTGGGGGTTCATCCTGATCGGCGCGGCATTGGTCGTACTGGCGATGGAGTTGCTGCTGCCTACCGGCGGCCTGCTCGCACTCGTGTCGGGTGCCCTGTTGGTGGGTGCGCTGGTGGCGTTCTTCAACTACAGCACCGGCGCTGGCTATTTGGCGCTGGTCCTGATGCTCGTGTTGGGCCCGCTGGGGCTCTGGTACGGGTTCAAATTCTGGTCCACGACCAGAATGGCCCGTCGTTTCGTATTGGAAGTCGAAGGCCCTGCCTCGCAGGCGGCTCAGTCACTTGAAGGCTGCCACGGGGTCGCCGAGACGCCACTGCGGCCCATCGGCACCGTTCGTGTGCAGGGCCAGCGGCGTGATGCCCTGTCAGAATTGGGCGTGATAGAGGCAGGCACCGGTGTCGTGGTCGTCGAAGATCGCGATAATCAACTCAAGGTGCGGGCGGCTCAGCCCCACGAGGAGGAAGGTTCATGAATTCGCTGTTGGCTATGGACACCGTTTCGATCGTCGGGCTCTCCGTCGGTGGTGTCATTCTGCTCATCGTCGCCCTGTTCCTCTTCCAATTCATCGGACTCTGGGTACAGGCGTGGGTGTCGGGCGCTCCGGTGCGTTTCATCGACCTCATCATGATGCGCTTTCGAAAGGTGCGGCCTCGTGTGATCGTCGAGAATCGCATCACGGCCAAGAAGGCCGGCATCGATGTTGCGACAGCGCTACTGGAGTCTCACTATCTGGCTGGTGGCCATGTGACCGGCGTCATCCGCGCTGTGATCGCAGCCGACAAGGCCAAGATCGAACTTCCATGGGAAACCGCCACGGCAATTGATCTGGCCGGGCGTGACATTCTCGAAGCAGTCCGCACCAGTGTGAACCCCAAAGTGATCGATTGCCCCAGCACCGAGAGCGGACGCTCGACCATTGACGCCGTCGCCAGCGACGGCATCAAGTTGCGCGCCAGAGCCCGGGTGACGGTGCGTACGAACATCGCTCGTCTTGTCGGCGGTGCCACTGAAGAGACCATCATCGCCCGAGTCGGCGAGGGCATCGTTTCAACGATTGGTTCTGCAAAGAACCACTTGGCCGTGCTGGAGAACCCCGACAACATCTCCAAGACGGTGCTGGAGAAGGGGCTGGATGCCGGTACGGCGTTTGAGATTCTGTCAATCGACATTGCCGACATCGACGTAGGCGAAAACATCGGCGCCAAACTTCAGGCGGATCAGGCCGAAGCCGATGCCAAGCGATTCCGCGCTCAAGCCGAGCAGCGGCGCGCTGCAGCCGTGGCTCAAGAAGCTGAGCACATCGCCGAAGTGCAGAAGAACCGAGCGTTGGTGGTGCTGGCCGAGGCCGAAGTGCCCAAGGCCATGGCGGACGCCTTTAGAAGCGGCAATCTTGGCGTGATGGACTTCTATCGAATGAAGAACATCATGGCCGACACCGACATGCGCGGCGCCATTGCCGAAGGCGGCCCACCGCGTGACGACACGGAGTCCAAGGGCTGATCACGCTCGCCACCGACCCAGGCCTTGCAAGTGCTTGGGGCGTGACGGAGACCGTGTTGCTCGTGCTCCTGGCGCCCCTGCTGGCGATCAGTGCACTCTTTTCCGGTAGCGAAACTGCCCTGTTCGGGTTGAACTCGCGCCATCGCATGGCGCTGAAAGACCGTGATCGCAGGTCGGATCGGGCCGTGGGTTCGATGTTGCGGGCCCCTCGTCAACTGCTCATCACCATCATGGTGGGCAATATGGCCGCGAACATCTCGTGGTTCACGATCATCGCGGTGCTTGCCACGCAGCAGCCTTGGGGTGCTCCGGGCGCGGCGTTGGTGCAGCTAGGTGGCGTGCTGGGGCTCGTCATGGCTGGTGAGGTGATCCCCAAGGTCATCGCCTCTGCTGATCCGCTTCGGGCGGCCCGATTCGTGGGGCGCCCCCTCAACGGCGTGCACCTGGCCCTGCTGCCATTGCGTCGAGTTGTCGAGGCCGGCGCCATTGGACCGCTCTCACGTTTGGCCGGCGTTCGCCGCCCCGAGGACGATGTCACCAGCGCTGACCTCGATGGGTTGCTGAAACACTCGGCTCAAGCAGGGTTGGTTGACGACCACGAACAACGCTTCCTGACGGGCATCCTCGAACTGGGCCGGCGGCCGGCGAAGCAGGTCATGACGCCCCGAACGCGCATGGTCTCGATTGCGCCCGACGATGACGAGGAAACGATTGCCCGGGCCTTCACCAGCAGCGGTCTCACTCGCCTGCCGGTTCGTGGCGACGACATGGACGACATCCGCGGCATGCTCTTTGCCCGTCAGTGGTTGGCAGCGGGCAGGCCCACGAAAATCGATGATCTCCTGCACGAGCCAGCCTTCACGCCGGCTGTCGCTCCGATCGAGCGAGTACTTCAAACCCTGCAACGCGAAGGTCGCAAGACGGCCATCGTCGTCGATGAATATGGCGGAACAGCAGGCATCATCTCCATTCGAGATTTGGTTGAGCCACTCACCGGCGAATTCGACGACCCCGATGCTGCAGCGCCTAGCGCTCGCCCCATCGGCCCCGGGCGGTGGATTGTTGACGGTGGGTACGCCGCTGCCGGCCTGCTTGCACTGATCGGCCGTTCCAGCACGGGTGCGCTCACGGTGGCGGAGTTGATCCGATCTGAAGTCGACAACGTCTCGGAGGGTGCGATCGTCCGACTGGGCCGTCTGCTGCTTGAGGTGCATCACATCGACGAGTCGGGCGTGATCGAGACGGTGTTGCTGACGATGCAGGATCGCGGGGGGAAGGCATGAGCCCTGCAGACGTGATGCTCCTGTCGATCGCCGCCCTCGTTGGCATCGTGCTTTCGGCCCTGTTCTCGGGCATGGAGACTGGGCTGTACACCATGGGTCGGGTGCGGCTGTCGCTGCGCCGAGCCGAAGGTGACCGCGCCGCCCAACGACTGGGCGCCCTGCTGGACAACCCCGCTCGCATGTTGGCGACGGTCTTGCTGGGCACCAATATTGCCTCGGCGCTGGTGTCGTCGTCGATTGCCTACCTGCTGGAGGGAACCGGGCTCTCTGAAGCATGGATCGTGGTGGTCAATACGGTGATCCTTGTGCCAGTCATCATGATCCTGTGTGAGATTCTGCCCAAGGACCTCTTCCTGGTGCATGGTGACCGTTGGTGCTACGCCTTGGCATCGCCCATGACCTGGACAAGGCGCACGCTGACTTGGATCGGCATTGTTCCACTGGTTGAATTCGTAGGCAAACTGGCAACGGCTGCCGCTGGCGGCGACTTCCGTCGTACAGCGCTGTCGGCCCGCCAGCGCATGAGTGACCTGCTCAAGGAGGGCACCCGCAGTGGCATGCTCTCGGCAGAGCAGGTCGGCCTGCTTGATCGCGCTCTTGAACTTCGCAATCGCTGTGTGTCGGATGAGATGATCCCCTTCTCGCAGGTTCGGACCATTCAGGCTGACGCAGACGAAGACAGCCGAAGAGCGTCGATCGACTCGCCTTGGACGCGGCTGCCGGTGATCAGCGAACAGGGCAAGGTGCTCGGCGCCGCATCCGTCATCGACATGGCGCTGAACCCCCAATCCAGCGTTGGTGATCTCATGCAGGACGTGATGCGATTCGAAGCAGCGACCACCGTGGCTGCTGCACTGGCTCACATGCGACGCAGTGATGCAACGATGGGCATTGTCGAGCGGGAAGGCATGCCGCTCGGTCTGGTGACTGCCAAGGATCTTGTTGAGGCCCTTACCGGCGAGTTGGTCGCCTGGTAGACGACCTACGCAGGCTCACCCTGCTGAACGAATGTCGCGAATGACAAGACGCGGCCGAGCCTTCGACCACGTGTCGATGATCGGCTCTGCGACGACATCGATTCGGGTGCCTTCGATCAGGTGGTCGAAATGCTCAGCCCCCCTCCACCAAACCGCATTGATCTTGGTGCCCTGCACATCAAGAGTGCACTCCAGATGAAGCCCAGTCTTGCCCAGATACTTGGGCTGTTGCACCAAGGCATCACGTACAAGTACGCATGGCGTCGGATTGCCTCGGCCAAATGGTTGCATGACATCGAGCGCACGAATTGAGGCCATGTTGAGGTCGTTCGCATCAGCCTCGCAATCGACATCGATGCCGGGTACGAGATGCGCCTCGAGAAGATGTGCGTTGACCCACTTGGTGATCCGTTCGATGAATGGCTCCAGCGATTCATCCTGCAGCGACAGCCCTGCGGCCATGTGGTGCCCACCATGTGAGTCGAGCAGATCGCTGCAGTGCTGCAGGGCGGCGAGAATTGACACATCTCGAACACCACGCGAGGAACCCGACAGTTGATTGCCCACACGCTGCAACAGGATGGTCGGACGCCCGTACTTTTGCGACAGTCGGGCACATGCGATGCCCAGCACGCCCCGGTGCCATGTGTCTGAATCGCCAGCCAAAACGATGATGCGCCGATCGGGCTCAGTCATGCCCGCATCAATGGCGGCCTGCTCTGCTTCGGCTTGCAACTTGGCGACCAAATCTTGTCGTGTCTCGTTCTTGGTGGACAGGCTGCCTGCCAATACACGGGCCTGCTCCGGGCCGGCAGTGGTGAACAATTCCACCGCTTCGGCAGCGTGCCCCAAACGCCCGGCGGCATTGACACGAGGGCCAATCTTGAAACCGATCGTTTCCGGACTGACTCGTTCTCCGGGCTTGGTGCACGCTTCCAGCAGCGCCTGTACGCCGTGGTTACCGCATTGAGGCATGTGCCTGAGACCGACGCGCACCAGAGGTCGATTCTCCTCTACCAGCGGCATCATGTCGGCGACCGTTCCCATGGCGGCAAGTGAGAGCCCGTCGAGAATGGCAGCCTTGAGTTGTGGGCCGAGGCGGTCGGCGCCTTCGTACAGGCGGGCCACCTGCCAAGCGAGTTTCCAGGCGACGCCTGCGCCGGCGAGTTCGCCAAAGGGGGCCTGTTGCCCAGGCAGGCTGGGGTGGACGATCGCGCAGGCCTGAGGGAGTTGGCCATCAGGGGGGATTTGGTGGTGATCGGTGATGATCAGTTCCAGCCCTAAGTCAGCAGCGAGGGCAGCTTCATCTACTGCGGTCACACCGCAGTCGACAGAGATGATCAGCTGTCGCCCATCGTCTGCAAATTTCTGCATGGCCTCAGGCTGCAGTCCGTAGCCCTCTTCAAGCCGGTGCGGGATGTACCACTCCAGATCGACTTTGGGGTCGATCGTTCGCAGGGTGTGCCAGAGGATCGCGGTGGAGGTGATGCCATCGGCGTCGAAGTCGCCGTAGATGGTGATGGCTTCCCCCGCTTCGATGGCCTGAAGAATCCTGTTTGCAGCCTGTGTGCAGCCCGGAAGGGTCTCAGGGGTTGGTATGTCGTTGAGGCTGCCGTTGAGAAAGGCATCGCGGGCCTCTTCGCCGTGGATGCCGCGGGCCCACATGATGCGATCAATCAGGGGGCTGCCCGGTGCTGGTGGGTCTGGGGCAGCGCACTCAGGGGCGGGCGGGGCGTTGGTCAGCTTGGTGTGTGCCTGCGAGGTTCCGGGCTGTGCGCTGGTGGCTGGCGGTGGGTCGGTAGACAGTGCTTTGGGCTCGGAGGCGTTGTCTGCAGGTGGTGCGTTGGATCGGGCGACCGCCACGCTTGGCGCCTCTTGGCGATCTTCAGGCATCAGCCAGCGGGCGGTCAATCCTTGTTTCGGGGCATCCATGGAGGGGCAGCCTATGCCCCCCGGGGGCCCGATGTGGGCTTGTTGGCTGAGGTTGCCATCCGACTGTGACCCTGCGACAATTCACCTCCTCATGAGCCCCACCGACAGATCCAAGTCGCCGCTAGTAGTTGCCCTGCTCTTTGGTCAGCCGGGGGTTGGCAAGGGCACGCAGGGTGAGGTTTTGGGGCGGATTCCAGGTCTCGTACATCTGGCAACGGGCGATATGTTTCGCGGGCTGGACCATGAGTCCGAGTTGGGGCAGGAGTTTCTGAAGTATTCCTCGCAGGGCTTGTTGGTGCCTGATGATCTCACCTGTCGGTTGTGGCGGCAGTATGTGCAGGGCATGATCGATACCAACGCCTATCGCCCGCACATGGATCTGCTCTTGCTCGATGGTATTCCTCGCAGTGTGGCGCAGGCGCAGACGTTGGCCGAGCACATCGACGTGTTGACCGTGGTGCATCTGGTCTGTCCCAAGCGGGATGAACTGGTGGCGCGGATCAAGCGACGGGCCCAGAAACAGGGGCGTCTTGATGATGCCGATGAGAGCGTGATTCGGCGCCGGCTTGATGTCTATGAAGAGGAGACGCGGCCAGTGCTCGAGTGCTATGACAGTTCCATCGTGCACGATGTTGACGCCACCGGGCTTCCGATGCAGGTCACGCAGCGGGTGCTCAACGTGATCATTCCGGCGGTGCAGCACAGGCTGGCGAACCCGCTGGGGCGCTGATCAAGCGATCGCAGCCTTCGTTAGACGGCACGCAAGCCAGAACTCAGCCCAGAACTCTGTTTTGAATCGTGCCTCACTGCGGATGGCGGATATGCTGTGTGTTCACAGCCTCTCCCTGTTGGGGGCTGTCGCTCTTTAGCAATCTGGGGCCGACTGGAATTGACCGGACGGGGAACGTCCGTCGTTGCGCGTCGTGGATGCATGCTCCCACGTAAATCCGTATGCACACTTTTATCTGGCAACAACCAGTACGCACTCGCGGCTTGATCCGCGACCCTTCTTGCTTGACGCCCGATAGGGCTTGAAGGGACACATCGGGCTGGCTCCAAAGGGCTGGCAGGCCCCGGCGGAGCGAGACATTTGTCTGCCATGGCTGCCGGAAAGACCGTTGCCCCTCGTTCCGGCGGGCGAGAGCAAAGTGGCAACTACACGCGTAGACGCGGCTGGCCGACCGTTACGACACGGGGGTTCGAATCCCCCCGGCTCCATTGACACGGCCTCCGCCCGGTAGGGCGGAGGCCGTGTCAATTGCTCTACTGCTCTCCTGCTCAACTGCTCGACCAACAGGTCATGGCTTGGCTCATGGAGGCGGCGAAGACGCTCCTGGCCCCCCGCCCCAAGGAGCCCGCCATTGCCCAAAGCCGCATGCAATTCGAGTTTCACAACGGCCTGTTCCTGATGCGGTGGTCCTCGATGAAGCCAGCCACGCCTGAGGCCTTCTCCAAACAGTGCGAGGCGTTCACCACCGCCGTGCCCAACGACCTGATGCCCCCGCTGCGTCTCCTCTGACATGCCCAAAACACAACCCGACTGCGGGCCTCCCACACAATTTAGCCCCGACCGATGGACCTCAGTGGGGATGAGTATCCATCATGCAGAACCTGCTGGATCGACCGGCAGACCGCCCCTACCATGGGAGTCTGTGGAGTGCGGGAGGAGCAAATAGACCATGTTGCACCTCATGTCGACAACAGCTCTTGTGTCAGTCGTTACGTCTTTCACAGTGGCCGAAGATCCCTGTGCGGAGTCGCCTGGTTACGACGTGACTGCCGTCTTCGTGGGCGAAAATGGCGGGGGTGGTGGCGGATCAGACATTGAATTCTTCGGTACGTGGGAGGGTATCAATGGATTCGCCATCGGGACCACGAGTTGCAACCGTGGCAACGTGGTTGCCCCGTGGTACGGCGGCACCAACAACACCCCAGTCATCTCCCAGAGTTGCTATCGAATCGCAGACGGCCGCTTTGAGCAGATCGGGCTGGCTTGGCTCAAGCACAGTTCATGCGCCGTGAGCGAGCCTGGTTGTGAAACATGGACGGGCGGTGGCTGCCAAGGCACTGATTGCAGCACTCTCGGCATCGGTTGCGCCGACACCTACTGGGCCGGATTCAACGCTAGCGCCGGAGCGCCCCGAAGCGAAATCAACGCCACAACCGGCGCGTACGATTACCCCTTCAGTATCGGGCCCACGGGGCCCAGCGGTATCCGCGGAAAGATCCAGTTGCTTGAGAGCGACTTGGTTCTTCCTGACGCGGAGATCTATATGGAGGCGAGCTACGTGGAGCCCGGTGAGCATCTGCAGTGCGACGGCCGCCGCCACCTGAACAACGCAAGCCACTGCAAGACCATCGTGCACAGCCCCACAAGCATCGTTCGTGATCAAGACTGGGGCCCAACCTCGCACATGGAACCAGCCATCATGGCATGGGCCACACATGGCGCTACCGTCATCCAACTCGACACAGTTGAATCTGGCGGCATCCCTGCAAGAGTGAATGTCGGTTGGCTCGTTACCGACAATGGCGATGGCACATGGCACTACGAGTACGTGGTGCACAACCAGAATTCTCACCGCTGCATTCGTCAACTATCGATACCGCTGATGCCCGGCACCACCCTGACCAACGTGGGATTCCACGACATTCACTACAACTGCGGCGAGGAAGACGTCATTCATGGCACTGATTGGACATTCGAGCAGAGTTTTGCTTCGGCAACATGGTCGGCGCTCGACGAAGGAAGTGCCACGAACGCCATTCGATGGGCTACCAGCTACACGTTTCGGTTCGACGCTGATGCGCCTCCAACCATGTCGAACATCCACATGACCTACTGGCGTAGTGGACCCGGTGGATCACTGGCCTTCACCGGACAGGCACCCGGCACTGCGGGTTGCCCTGGCGACTTCACCGGCGATGGCGTTGTGAACGTGAGCGACGTACTCTCAGTGCTGGCGGCATTCGGCAACGGCGCAGATGTGGAAGACCTGCTCACCGTGCTCGCACACTATGGCCTTGACTGCTGAAGCCACGAACCCTCAACAGGTGCCGTAGAACCCCAGCACGATCAGCAGATCTTCCACAGCGACCTCCCCATCATCGTTCAGATCGCCTGTTTCGTCGGTGCCCCAGTTTGCGATCACCAACAGGACGTCGTTGATGTCCACAGCCCCGTCGCCATCCACATCGCCGGGACACTCGTTGCACTCATCGGGCACACCATCGCCATCGTCGTCACTTGAGCCGCCTGATGCGATGTCGCAATTGTCACTCACGCCATTGCCATTGCAATCGGCAAACGCCTCTCGCATTGCCTCGACGGTACCAGCACGGTGAAAGAAGGCGCCGTCGCCATCGCGCCCTTGCACGGCGCCGTTGAATCGCAGAACTGCATCTGGTTTGAGAACCGTCAGCCTTGCGATGCGAACGCCGTACACCTCGTTACAGTCGCTTGTGATCACCGGCAGGGCCTGCCCCTGCGGTGCATCGGGCAGAATGAACCAAAGCCCGTCTTGGGCCTCGATCTCACCCGTCGACTCGAACTGCGTCCAATCGACACCCACATGCTGCAGTTCATCAACCCCAAATGGGCTGCCAGAGGCGTCTAGCGCCCCGATCATGACGCGACTGTCCCACTCCAGCGCCGGAACAAGGTCATACAAGTCCGCGTCCACACTCGTAGAAGTCGGTCCGCCATGAGAATCCTGATAAAGGCCCCCTTCTACTGATATCGACAGCGGCTGCTCGGAAGTACCGGCAACAGCGTCCAACCTGCCACCAGAGTCAAACTCGATGAACAAATCCACAGTCCACGCATCAGGCCAAGCGGGCACGAGCCCCTGCCCAACCATGCGAGCAAACATGGGTTGGGAAGGTTCCACCCACGGGCAGACAACGTCGGCGCAGTTCAGGTCTTCACCTTCAAACGTGCCGCCAGCTGCAAGGCAGTGGTCCAGTGACATGTCGGTGCAATTCGTATCGATGCAGCAGGCGCCGTACACCTCACAGATGCCCGAGTCGCATGCGGTGCCCTCGCCCTGAAACTCGCCACCCTCCTGCTGGCACACCAGAATGTTGGTGTCGAGGCAGTTGGTGCCAAAGCAGCACGCGCCTTCAGGCGCACCGCCGCAGGGCCAATTCTCACAATTGCTGTTTTCCCCAAGCCAAGATCCGGCAGCGATAGCGCACTCTTCCTGCGTGCCGACGAAGCACTCGTCGTACCCGGTGCAGCAGCCGCCGAAGGGCTCAGTCCCGGGATACATGCCCAGAGCTGTGAGCGTGCCTGCAAACACGTCGGTCTTCAACCCGCCGGAGTACCCATTGGAGAACACTACGGTCCACTCGCCACCACCTTGGAGACCATGTCCGCCCAATGAGAAGCTGTGGGCATAACTCCCCACATCGCCCGAGTCCCAACTGCCGGGGAAGTCGCCTGCGCTGGGGTACCCGAACGACATGTCATATCCGCCGAACTCCACAGCGACGCCGGTCGGGTCGATCACAGCCAGAAGCACGTCACCAGCCCAGGTGTAACCACGCTTTCGGTCGAAATCACAGGTCATGTCCATGTCACCAAGGACTCCAGACATCACCACCTGATACGCAGCTTCGTTCCCACCCGGCCCAGTCACGAAGTAGTCCACACCCACATCTGCGGACAACGCACCCGAGAGCGATGCCGCGAACATCCCCGCCGTTGTGATGGTCAAACGAGACATGCCGACACGCTCCGTGCAGGCCCCACAAGCGAGTCCATCATTGCAGATGTACTGCAGATGGCAAGGGCTTCACCTTCAGAGCCCCGTAAGTAGTGGAACCTCACTCGAGAAGCACCTACTAGGCCAATTCACCTACCTGCGTGGCCCTCTAACGGCCCACGCCCAGCACCCAGCCCCGGCTGGGTGCTGGAGTGCTGCGGAGCAATGACTCGAGATCGTCGTGGGTCGCGTCAGAATCGTGTTGCGGCCAACTCTGCTCTCACCAACTGAATGGCCCAGGATTCGAACGCATCGTGCCCCACCTACTCACCAGTTCAACACCCCCCCCACGCCCCAACCACGAACAAGATGTCGTTGACGTCCACTATGCCGTCGCCATTCACATCGCCGATGCCGGCGCCATCCCAATCGGCCAACACCAGCAACAGGTCTTTCACGCCGACCAAACCGTCGCCATCGACATCGCCAGGGCAATCGCCGTCGCAATGCATGTTGAACACATTCCCGCCACCATCCTGCCAGGGGCCATTGATGTCATCTGGCGAGTTGGCACAGAAAGAACAATCCTGCACGATCGGGCCGGGAGCCAGAGCACTGAGAATGGCGCCACCTCCGGTTGCGGTGCAGTGCTCAAATGCACACTGCCTGATGATGGGCGTACCACGCACGAATGCGCCGCCCCCAAAAACAGCCTGCCCCCGAGTAATTGTGAATCCCTCGATCCGCATATCAGAGCCAGTCTCATCAAGATCAAGTACCAGCCACTCGTTCAACCCATCAATGACACTCTCGCCGATCCCCGCACCCAACAGCGTCAGCGATCGCCCTCCCAGATCAATGGGCCCGGCATACACCCCGGGGGCAACTTCGATCGTCGATCCGTTGACAACGGCATCAACCGCCTCCTGAATGGTGGCGTAGTCGCCGGGCACCTGCACGGTCTGAGGCACCCCGATCGACACGCGGTCAATCCAAGTGCTCCAACCGCTCGATGGCCGCCACTCATGGGCAAGCCAGAACGCGCCCCCGCCCACCTCGGGAGATGCGCCCGAGTAATCACCCCAACGCCCGCTCGTCTCCGCCGCAGAGCTGGAGCGCACCAACTCTGGCGCCTGGAACGTGTTTGCCGGGTCCGATGCCCTTCGAACAGCACGCCACATCGAGGTGTACTCATCTGAAGCGCCGCGAGCGAACACGATCGCCGCATTGTCGTGTTCGTCAACTGCAATGGACGGGAAGAAGCTGTAGTGGCCCGAGCCCTGATCGATCTCGCCCGACTGCGCAAGAACGGGCGTCTGTCCAGACGAGGGCCAACCACGCACGTCAATCTCGTACCAGCGCACACGAGCTCGACTGGAGTTCACATGGTGTACTGCCCAAATGCTGCCATTTCGCCATACGCACGACCAGAATCGCGGCTCAAACAGGTAGTGCTGTGTGCTGGTTCCCTCCTGAGGCACCTGTGAGGGATAACTGTAGGTGGGTACCGTGAGGTCGTACGTCTCCCGGTACGGATCACCGAGTGGAT
Organism: Phycisphaerales bacterium; assembly: GCA_022446885.1. GTDB lineage: Bacteria > Planctomycetota > Phycisphaerae > Phycisphaerales > SM1A02 > JABAAC01. The sequence goes on from JAKVBU010000011.1 coordinate 55,114, forward strand.
CGCGAATCGCGTGAATTCGAATCTCATTGAAGCCCACGCCGTTCCCCGTCCCCTCGGAAGACTGCAACATGTACTGGGGCACATCGGGCTCGACATCGGTCGATCGAACCATGCCCAGCGACTGGTTGCCACTGCCACTGAGCATGATCTCAGTCTCACCCGACACCGGCATGCCGGCCAACACCTGCGCCTTGGGCACCATCAGAATCGGATACTTGTCCGGGCCGAACATGTCGCAGCCCAGATACACCGCCTCGTCACCAACCGCCATGTTGGGGGAGTCGATGTCGTTGTCGATGTGACTCATGTTGAATCGGTACTTGTGCCAGGGGTCGGTCGGATCTGACGTCGAAGACACGCCCAACAGGAAGTACGAGCCCCCGCCATCGCTGCGCTCATTGGCCATGACGAAGAAGCGGCCACTTCGCTGGTCATACAAGGCCTCGGGGTCAAACACAAAGTAGGTCGCGCCCACCGAGCCCCAGAAGCCACTGGGGTTCTCGATTTCATCCTGCCAAAGCAGTTCGCCACCGTGTGTGAAGGCGGCGATGCCGCCATTGGTCACCTCCACCACATGCTCGGGCCCCGCGGCCAGATCCGGATCAGGCGGGTTCCAACCGGTGTGGTTCATGCCCTCGAAGCCCCAGTCGCCGCGAAGGGGCCGCGCTTCACGATCACGCGGCACGGGTTTGAACTCAGGGTCCCACACTGGTGGAATCGGTGACTGCGCCAGCATGAGTCCATACCCCAGATCCGGCGGTGGCAACGCAAGGTGCGGCCACTTTGCATCACCAGCAATGCCACTGGAAGCCAGCGCCGCCGAGTTCTTGTCGCCTCCCGCCTTGCCGCTTAGGGCTGCGTGAATCGTGCCGTTGGCGGCAAGGTGCAGCCGGTTCGTTCCCCGAACCGCTTCCAGATGGGCCCCGTGCGCCAAGCGCTCAACCGGGCCGAGCTCACCCTCAGGGCTGATCGAACGAGTCATCACGTCGTGCACCGGCTTGTCGATGCTCCATGCGACATCAACCCGCCCGCTCTTGGACAGGGCCAATGCCGGCGCCTTGAGCGAGTGGCCAGGCGTTGAGCGGGCAACAACCACAGACTTCGCCAAGCCCGGTTGCTGCAGGGCCACATCCCAACCGAACTTACCCCGCTGCAACCATGCGATTGCCGCGTCGCTGTCGTTGGAGGCAATCGCCGGTTCGATGGCCTCCAGCGTCACGATCGCTCGATCCGACACACCGCCGCTTGTATCCACTCGTGCACGACGGACACTGAGTGCACCAGCATCGCTTCGATGGGCAAAGGCCAACATGAAGTCATCGCCTACGGCAGCGATTGCCGGCACCGCATGGGCGCCCGGCCCCGTCGTAATGGTGAAGGCGCTCCCCACGGGGCCCTCGGGCGTCAACAGGCGGCCGTGAAGCCGATCGTCTGCACCTACCCACACAGCCAGCGCCCGCCCGCTTTCATTCACGGCGATCACCGGCTGCTGCTGGTGCCCAACTCGCCGCTCGTTGAGGGCCAACTCCTCGCTCCAACTGTCACCGTCAAAGAACCGTCCGACTACCCCCCATCCGTCGCCATCTTGCAGCCAACTCTGCCACACCACCCAAGCGGACCCATCTTGTGCCATGGCGAGCGCTGGGTGCATCTGATGATCATCAATGGTTGTGTTGACCGTGAACTCATCGCTGGCCGGCGTGCCATCGGCGTGCACAAACCGCCCCATGACCCCGTAGTGCCCACCCTGCTGTCGCCGCGAATCCCAAACGACAAACATGCGATCACGCCCATCGGCCCCGATCGAGGCATGCCCCTGCGCACTTGGTGCGAACTGGCTCAGCCGCTGCAAGCCCGGCTGCCTGTCGGGCACCCAAGCACAGCCACCCAAGAGCACCGCCAGCAGGGCTGGGGCGCCAACACACGCTGCAAACGACAGATGTGGCTGCAATCTCATGACTCCACGACTCCAAAATCCCGTTGCCCCAGAGTCATTTGAACCGCATTCCAGGCCCTTGAGGGGCACATGTTACCTAAATCGGGATCGTCCCCCGGATTTGCTGACAGATCCCCCCCCCATGTCCGGAAACCCCCTGAACACGGAACCCGGCCGCGTTCACAAGCACACCACCGGGATCAGGACAGCAAACAATGAACACTTCAACCGCAGCAACCCTCACTTCCATGCTCGCCCTCACCAGCATTGCCGGCGCCGCCACCCCCACGTTTGAAGATCAAACGCTGGGCGACACCCATCTCGTGGGCGACGTCTTCAGTTCCGACGGCGTGAACATTCGCATCGAGCCCATCGTCTGGCTGTCGGGCACCACCTTCTCCGGTGGCAGCGCCCACATCACTGCCGACGGTTGGGCAGGCGGCTCAGGGCTGGAACTCAACACCAACAACTGCACGGCCATGCTCGACTTCGCCGGCTCCGTAGGCCCGCAGGCGGCCGTACAACTGCTCTTTGGTGAGTACGGCGGCAACGTCAACCTCAACGTCAACGGTGACTTCCGAAACGTACACAACCCCATCGACCTGCACGGCATGGTCGTAGGTGGTTGCCTCGTGGAAGTCATCGCCGGTGGCTTTGGAAACGACCACGGCCGCATGGTGATCTCCGGCGCGGTACACCGCGTCGCCATCGGCGGGCAGGAATTCGCCCTCGACATGACGTACCAGTCTGACTGCAACATCGCCTTTGAAGATCTCACGGCTGGCGACACCTACCTCCCCGGCGACGTGATTCTCTCCGACGGCCACGAGCTGGGCGTGGAGGCATTCCAGTGGTCCAACGGCACCTGGAACTCCGGCGGCCGCGTGGATGTGTGGACGATGAATGAGGCCTGCGGAAACGGCCTTGAGCTGTACACGAACAACTCCAGCACCCGTCTGAAGTTCACCCCCAACCCCGTCCAGAACCTGCAGTGGCAGTTCGGCGAGTACGGCGGCAACATCAACTTCGCCATCAACGGTGACTTCCGCAACGTCCAGAACTACATGGACCTCAATGGCCTGACCGTAGGCGGATGCGTGGTGCACGTGCTCGCTGGCGGCCTCGGCAACGACTGCGGCGAAGTGCAGATCGAAGGCGACGTGCACGAACTGCTCATCGGCGGACAGGAGCACACGATCGACTGCCTCATCTGGGACGAAGCACCCGCAACCCCTGGTGACATCGACGGCGACGGCGACGTGGACATCGAAGACCTCCTGGCACTGATCGCCGCCTGGGGCTCCAACGACCCGGCAGCAGACATCAACGGCGACGGCACCGTCAACGTAGACGACCTCATGGCCCTCCTGGCCAACTACCAGAACTGACTGACTCCAAACTGGTGTGCGATGGTTCCCCGGTTCCGCTCGTCGCGGAACCGGGTCCATCGCTTTTGGGGGCCGTGCCCTCTTGCCCTGCTAGGGTGGGCACATGCACACCGGCATCCTCGCGATCTTGATCACGTTCACGGCTTGCACCACCCAAGGGCCCCTTGCACAAGCCGACCCTTCGGAACTGCCCGAGAATGCGGCAGCCTTCATCAAGGCCCACCTGCCCGGCATAAAACTCACGCCGACATCAGGCGTGAAGCCGATCGAGACGGCCACAGCCTGGTACCCGCTCAAGGCGCAGACCATGACCTACGCCGCGCCGGAAGATCCAAACAAGGCGTTGGTGCATGTCATGTCGAAGACGGCCCGCGAGCCGGGCCACCCCGTGGGCTCGACCGAGGGCGGTTGGAGCGTGCAACTAGAAGACAAGTCGATTCAGTTCCTGCGAGTTGACGCCCACCGGGGCATCGTGATGCCGACGGTCGTCTCCCCCGCCGACGGTGTGATCACGAGGCTCAACCCACCGGAAGCCTTGGTCATTCAGGGGCACGTGCCCGGCGATGATGAGACCTCCGACATCAAGGTTCGCGTCTACGATCTGCACGAGCCCTCAGTGCTATGCCACTCGGGTCAACTTCATGCCACGTGGCAGGATCTGGGCGCCTGGCGAATCACGGTGCCCAAAGGAACCTTTGACACGAGGCTCGTGGCCCTGCACTTGAAGGGGAAGGTAGGGCCGGCGAGTCTGGACATCGAGCGGTACTACTTCCTGGCAAAGGGCGTTGGTGTTGTGGCCTACGCCGCCGAGGCCTCTGTGCATGCCGTGCTGGTCTACAACAGCGACACGGTGCAAGCAGGCGTGCTCAAAGCAATCACGCCTGCCAAGCACTGATCACTCGACGATAGAGAGATCGCTCAGGGCCACCCAGCCGGTTTCTGACTTGTGCCCGACACGCAGCGGACCACTGACCGAGTCAGCGGGAACGATCGCGGATGCCACCGGCAAGCCCGCGATGCGCACTGTGACCAGACGGCTGGCAACATGCGGCGTGAGCTCAATCGACATGTGCGCCCAAGAGCGATCTGCCACCAGACCTGCCCGCACCTCATCGTGCCCTTCGATCGACCCGGTCATCGGCCCACCTCCGGGAGACTCACCCAGCAACACGCGGGTGCCACCAAGATCGATCCACCCCATCGCCATGGGCTGAAACCGGGTCTTGAACGCGATCGTGCACTTGGGCCCCAGTGCGTCTGCCAGATGCAGATCACCGGTGCCGCCCGACAGATACACCGATCGCCCATCGACATCCACATCAACCGTGCCACTGACCACCCCGCCGGCCATCGACATGGGTTCGCCTGAGACAGGCGCTGGATGCTTCGGCTTGAGCCGAACGTCGGCGAATCCAGCCGGGGCGTGCGCCCCAAGCAGCCGCAGATCACCTCTGCCTTCTCCAGGCAGGCTGACATTGCCCACGATGGTGTTGTCCTGCAAGCGAATGGCGTCAATGCCCGAGGGCGTCAGGTCTATCTCCAGTCGATGCCACTGCCCCGGCCCCATCCACTGTTCGTCGCTGGAGGCAAGCACGGTGCCTGATGCGTCGCGCACCTCCAGCATGCCTGCTGCTTGCTCAACCTGCACCTCATCACCCCCATCGAGCGCCTGCACTATCGAGCGATCCATGATGACGAGCGCACCGCCACCCGGCAGCGACACACCTGCAGAACCACGCACGGGCAGCCAGACACTTGCTGACAGCGTTCCGGGCATGAGTGCATTGGGAATCACGAGATCATCGCCGCCGGGGCCATCATTGATCAGCAGATCATGTCCGGGCGTTGTGGCATATCGAGCCGCGTTCACCGGGTCGAGCGCGGCCTTGCCAAGCCGCCAAGGCGCAGATTGCTCCACGAATCGATCCCAAGGATCACCCCAAGTAAGCCGCAACCACCCTGCATCGGTCTCGGAGATCCTCGCCTCCGGCTGCGCAGCAGACTTGGCCACGGGCAGGCTCAACCCTTCACCGGGCTTGACGTTCAACGTGTAGGCCACCTCCGGGTGCAGCAGCTCATGTCCGCCCTTGCCCGTGATGCCCTCGAGCTTCATTCGCACGACTCGCCCCGCCTCGAGACCATCGATACGTACTTGGAGGTGCTTTCGGTCATGCGACAGCCGGGCTGCATGCACATCAAGCTCGCGATGACGCTGCTCAGGAGACCCATACTCCCACCACCAGTGGTAGTCGTAATCACGAGCCGTCACCTGTGACACATCGATGTCGCCTTCCACCGGCCGCGTGAATTCAATATCGAATCCGCCCGGTACGGCGCGGCAGTGGAGCATCTCCATGGGCGTCTCACCGGTCCAGTCGATTCGCCGCAGTCCATGGCCAGGCGCAAGCCCACCCCAACCGCGATTGGTCAAACCAAGAACCAGATTGCCCTCGGGAGAAAATGCCACCCGGCACACCGACCCCACATTGCGCCGAAACGGCCAGATCGCGCCCTGTGTGACACCATGGATGTCTTCAAGTTCCGCCCGCAGCACCATGCCGTTGGTGAGTTCAGCTACAAAGAGCTGATCATCGAACGGGCCGAAATCACCACGCGTCGCGTCCACCGCCACATTGCCGGTGCTGCGTGACCAGTCATAGGGAATCCAGATTGCCGGCGGCAGGCGACGCACATCCGGTGGAATCTTGTTCTCGGGATGGGTGTCCACATCGGGCCAGCCCTCAGTCCAACGCAGCGAGGCAGGGTGACCATGAAACGCCCCGGGCGTGACGGCGTAGATCGGGCTGCTCGCCATCCAGTCGCCCTGATTGTCGGTGACGATGACCCGGCCCTCTGCGTCTATCCCGACGCCGGCAGGCGAACGGAAGCCCGGCGCCACCGGCTCAACCTCACCCTCGGGCGTCAGACGCATGAGCCAACCACGCCACGGGGCATTCGACTGCCCATGCCACCACTCCGGATTGATGAAGGCCAGATTCAGACTGAAGTACAGATTGCCCTCGTCATCGCGGGGCAGGCCAAAGGCGAACTCGTGGTAGTTGTCGGTGAGCCCCCAGTCGTCTGCGATGGTCTCGATGTGCTCTGCCACTCGATCGCCATCATGATCACGGAGGCGAGACAACTCGGTTCGTTGCAGTACCAGCACATCGCCGTCGATCTGGTTCAGCCCGAGCCCTTCCCACAGCCCCTCGGCATGCATCGTGAAGGCGCAGACTGTGGGATCATGCGCATCCGGGTCATCGATTAGCCAAACACGGCCGCGGCGCGTGCCCGCCGCCAAGGTGCCGTCCGGCAGAAACACGAGCCCGCCAACCTCAAGCACCTCACCCTCAGGTGGGGTGTACGACTGCACCGTGTAGTAGCGCGACTCATCTGCCACACCGATCGAACACGCGATCACCAATAGTGCGGCGATCATGTGGACACCGCCTGCTTGACTGGGATGCCCGCCTTGGCGGCTTCTTCGATCGGGCTATCGGGAAACACGCGAATCTCGACCGTTCCCCGGCGAGGCAGTTGCAGGCCGCCGCACTGCAAAGGCTGGGCCCCGCGTACGCCGACGAAATGCATACGACCGTCAAAGGCGGGCTCCTGCCACCATGTCCAGGCGCCAGCGGGGCCGATGCGCTCGAGCCCTCCGGTGCGCCAGGCGGGCATGCGCAGCAGCACGTCTCCGCCGCCGCTGATCTGCATGCGCCGCTGATATCCGGCGAGCGGCCCCATCGTGACTGCGCCCGCTTCTTCGGTGATATCCGTCGAACCCACCTTGTAGTGAATGGCCGCTCGACGCCCACCAACATCTGTGCCGGCCAGCTTGGCCTGAATCGGGCGCCCGTCATGCTCAAACACTGGCACGTCGGGTACCAAATGAATCAGTCGGCCCTGCAGATCGAGCGCGGTTCCGCCCCGTCCATCCCAGTCTGTGCGGCGAACGAACGCCCCCTGCCGTGTGCCCAGCAAGCGAACATCGTCGCCGCGATACACAAATGACAATCCATCGGGATTACCCGCAACCAAACCGCGCGGGATCTCCCCCATGCCGATGTAGTGCTCGGGCAGTTTGCCGCGAACCACCACCGGCTTGTCTTCAACTGTGAGCACGGCATCTGCCTCATCAACCTGCACGCGCTCAGGCCCCAACGACTGCACGTGAGAAACGACTGCCTTGATTTGTGCCGGCGACAGTGTGCGTGCGAAGCCGGGCATGGGCGTGCCGGGAATACCGCTTCGAACAACTCGAGCGATCGCCTCTTGCGTGTCTCCAAAAGAAAACCCGCCGGCTTTGAAGGAGCGGGCGGGTCGGTCAAGCACACGTGTGCCTTTGCCGTCTCCGCTGTCGCCATGGCAGGAGGCACACTGGGCCATGTAGATCATGTGCCCACTGGCGGGCGATGCCGTGGCCGTGGCCACATGGGCAGATTGCTCGAGTGAGGGAGGCGAATAGTTCGGCCCGGAGTGATCCGGAATAGTCATCGACCAGGTGGTGTAGATGATGATGAACGACACCAGCGGAACGACAATGAACAGGCAGAAGAGGCAGATTCCGATGTCTCGGATCTTCTCCTGCGTCGTCTTGGGTTCATGGGAAGACATGGGGGGAAGATAGTCGAAAGTCGAGCGTCGAAAGGATCAGGCTGAGAAGGACGAGCCACACCCACAGGTGTTCGTGGCGTTGGGGTTGTTGAACACGAAGCCCCGCCCCATGATCTCGTCCTTGAAGTCGATCGTTGTGCCATTCAGATAGAGGTAGCTCTTGGGATCGCAGACCACCTTGAGCGTAAAGGCCTCGGAGTCCTCTCCCTCGGCAGCAGGCACCTCGTACTCGTAGGTCCACGTCTCGTCTGAAGCCTTGGTCGTCTCGGTGAGATCGAGCAGGTATGAGAACCCGCTACACCCCCCGCCCTTCACGCCCACACGCAGCCGGATCGAGCCTGGGTCGAGGTCCTGCTGACGAACAATTTGGGCAACTTCACGGGCAGCTGTATCGGTGACGGTAACGGACATGCATCGGGCTCCAAATGAGGTCTGACAGGGCATTGTATCCGTGTTGGCAGGGCACGAGAAGGGCGTATCAGACTAGAATGATTCCAATCTTAGGACCCTCGACCTCACCGCCATGTCAGACGATCCCAACGCACTTCTGGACACCTGGGCCGAGACCAGCGACTACCGCTGGGGCTTCACCACCGACATCGAATCCGAGACCCTCCCGCCGGGTCTGGATGAAGACGTCATCCGCAAAATTAGCGCCATAAAGCGTGAGCCCGAGTGGATGCTCCAGTTCCGGCTGGATGCCTTCGCTCATTGGAAGACGATGCCCGAGCCAGACTGGGCCCACTTCCCCGATCGACCTTGGGGCCCGCTCGACTACCAAGCGATCTCCTACTACTCGGCGCCCAAGACCGACGCAGATCGGCCCAAGAGCCTCGACGAAGTGGACCCCAAACTACTTGAGACCTACGAGAAGCTGGGCATCCCGCTGGAAGAGCGAGCCGCGCTGGCGGGCGTCGCTGTGGATGCGGTGTTCGACAGCGTGTCCGTTGCAACTACCTTCCGCGACACCCTCAAGGAAGCGGGCGTCATCTTCTGCTCCTTCTCTGAGGCGGTGCAGGAGTACCCGGAACTGGTCCAGAAGTACCTGGGCAGTGTGGTGCCATCGAAGGACAACTTCTTCGCAGCCCTGAATGCCGCGGTGTTTACTGACGGCTCCTTCGTGTTCGTCCCCAAGGGCGTGGCATGCCCCATGGAACTGAGCACGTACTTCCGGATCAACGCCATGAACACCGGCCAATTCGAACGCACGTTGATCGTGTGCGACGAAGGCGCAAGCGTGTCGTATCTGGAAGGCTGCACCGCCCCTCAACGCGACGAGAATCAATTGCACGCCGCCGTCGTGGAACTGATCGCCGAGACCGACGCAACGATCAAGTACTCCACCATCCAGAACTGGTATCCCGGTGATGAAGACGGCAAGGGTGGCATCTACAACTTCGTAACCAAGCGGGGCCTGTGCCGAGGCGACCGCTCGCACATCTCCTGGACGCAAGTTGAGACTGGATCGGCCATCACCTGGAAGTACCCATCGTGCGTGCTCAAAGGCGATGACTCCAGCGGCGAGTTCTATTCAGTCGCGCTGACGAACATGCGGCAGCAGGCTGACACCGGAACCAAGATGGTGCACATCGGCCGAAACACAACGAGCAACATCGTCTCCAAGGGCATCAGCGCTGGACATGGCCAGAACACCTACCGAGGGCTGGTCAAAGTTCGTCCCGGCGCCACCAATGTCCGCAACTTCACCCAGTGTGACTCGATGCTCATGGGTAGCGAGTGCGGCGCCCACACCTTCCCGGTCATCGAAGTCGAGAATGACACCGCCATCGTCGAGCATGAGGCGACCACGACTCGAATCGGCGAAGACAAGATCTTTTATCTGAACCAACGCGGCCTGACTACGGAAGAGGCCGTCTCCATGATCGTCAATGGTTTCTGTCGCGAAGTGCTGGCCGAGTTGCCCATGGAGTTCGCGGTTGAAGCAAGAAAGCTGCTCGAAGTGAGCCTCGAAGACAGCGTCGGCTGAGGAGCCCTCCCCGTGTCCCTGCTTGAAATTCGCAATCTGCATGCCACCGTCGAAGGCGTCGAGATCCTCAAGGGCATCGACCTCACCATCGAAGCGGGCAGCGTTCACTCGATCATGGGCCCCAACGGCTCCGGCAAGAGCACCTTGGCCAAGGTACTCGCCGGCGACGAGGTCTACGAGGTTACCGAAGGCGCCGTCCTGCTCGACGGCGAAGACCTTCTGGAGATGGAAGCTGACGAGCGAGCTCGATCAGGCATCTTCATGGCCTTCCAGTACCCGGTCGAGATTCCTGGCGTGAGCACCAAGTACTTCCTCCGTGCAGCGGTCAACGCAGTTCGTTCGCACCGTGGCCTTGACCCACTCGACGCCGTGGGCTTCCTGAAGATGGTCAAGGAACGAGCACCAATGGTAGACCTTGATCCGACGCTGCTCGACCGATCCGTCAATGAGGGCTTCTCCGGCGGCGAGAAGAAGCGGGCCGAAGTGTTCCAGATGGCCATGCTCGAACCGAGCATGTGCGTGCTCGACGAGACAGACTCCGGCCTCGACATCGACGCCCTGAAGGTGGTGGCCGACGGTGTCAATGCCTTGCGCAGCCCCGATCGAGGATTCGTCGTGATCACGCACTACCAGCGGTTGCTGGAGTACATCGTGCCCGATCATGTACACGTGCTGGTGGACGGCCGCATCGCTCGCAGCGGCGGCAAGGAACTGGCCTTCGAGTTGGAAGAGAAGGGGTACAGCTGGATCGAGCAGGGCTCGGCCTGCGGTTGCTGACATGACCACCATGACCAGATTCGCAGATGCCCTGATGGCAGCAGTCAATGGCGATGAGGGCCGCGAGGCAGCGCTGGCTCGATTCAATGATCGTGGTTGGCCCACCCGCCGCGACGAGGCCTTTCGCTACCTCGACCTGCGCCCCCTGCATGGTGTTGACTGGGCGCTGAGCGGCGCCCAGCGAGCCGACGAGTGCGTCGGCCTTGAGCTGCCCGGCGCCATCACGCTCGTGTTCGTGGGTGGTCGGTTCGATGAAGCCGCATCCGACCCCATGCCCGAAGGCGTTTCCATCGGCAACTGCCATGACTCCATCGCTGCCGACGTAGACCCGTTCACCGACCTGTGTCTGGCGGCTTGCGATCAGACATTGCACATCAAGATCGAGGCCGAGGTCAGCCTGTCGGGCCCCCTGCACATCGTGCATGAGACTCGGTCAGATGAACCAATGCTCTCTGCCCAGCGATGTGTGATCAGTGCCCAAGCGAATTCAAGTTGCGTCGTCGTCGAGTCGATCCGGCTCGAAGGCAATGTGCTCTGTACACCAGTGACCGAGATCTCCGCTGCCCCAGAGGCTCGAGTTGAGTTCGCACGGATCATCGATGGAACCGAAGACGCATGGTGCTGTGGAACGATAGCAGTGCGGGCCGAAGCCGACGCCGTCGTACACGCCTCGGCTATTCCCTTCGGCGGCTGTGTGAATCGCACGCGGCTGGAGTCCACGCTCGCAGGTGAGCACGCCCATGTGGATCTTCGTGGATTGGGCGTGGCTGGCGGAAACCGGCACGTGGAGACTGTGTTGAGCGTGCGACACGCGGCCCCCGACTGCACCAGCAACATGCTCTTCAAACACGTGCTGGGCGATACGGCCCGAGCGTCCTTCACCGGCCGCATCAACGTGGACGAAGGTGCGCACGGCACCGATGCCGTGCAGACCAGTCGAAACATGCTGCTCTCCGATGGCGCCAAGGCATGGAGTCGCCCGCAACTGGAAATCTACGCCGACGACGTCAAGTGCACCCACGGCTCGACCACTGGTCGACCGGATGCCGAGGCCGACTTCTACCTGCGTGCCCGCGGCATTGATCCCGGCACCACAGCCAGCCTCTTGGTGTGGGCCTTCGCCGCCGAAGTACTTGATGAACTTGAGCCCTCGGCCCTGCGTGTTCAAGCCGCCAGCCGCCTGCTCGATCAGTTGCCCGGCGGCGACAAACTCGACCCCACCGTAGTTGCGCCCGACGCCGAGCCTGACGCGACATGAGCGTCTCCACCGCGATCGGCCCGGACCAGATCGCGGCGATCCGCGCCGATCTGCCGGCACTGGCGCGGCGTGTTCATGACGACGTGCCGGCGGTGTATCTCGACGCAGCCGCCTCGACACCACGAGCCAAACCGGTCATCGAGGCGGTGCGAGCCTTTGATGAACAGTTCCCTGCAAATGTGCATCGGGCCACTCATCAGATGGCTTCAGAAGCAACAGAAGCGTTCGAAGCGGCACGAGCTGATGTAGCCCGCTTTATCAGCGCGGCCGCTCCGGGCGAAGTCGTCTTCACCCGGGGAACGACCGAAGCCATCAATCTATTCGCCAATACGTGGGGCGCATCGTCGCTGCAGGCTGGCGATGAAGTGCTCATCACCGCGCTTGAGCACCATGCAAACATCGTGCCCTGGCAACTGCTGGCCCAACGCACTGGGTGCGTGCTGAGCGTGATCGACTGTGAAGACGATGGATCGATCGACACCGAGCGAGCCTTGTCCTGTTTCAGCGATCGCACTCGGCTGCTCTCGGTCACCTGGATCAGCAACGCGCTGGGCACGATCGTGGACATCGAACCCCTGATCGCCCACGCCCGCTCACGCGGCATCACGACGCTTGTGGACGCCGCCCAGGCCGTGGGCCATCGCCCTGTTGACGTGCGGGCACTGGGCGCAGATGCCATCGCCTTCAGCGGGCACAAGATGTTCGGCCCCACCGGCATCGGTTGCCTCTGGGCACATGGTGAATTGCTGGATTCGCTCCCACCATGGCAAGGTGGCGGGGAGATGATCGACACCGTCTCCTTCGACGGCTCGACGTGGAATACCCCGCCGTGGCGGTTCGAAGCGGGCACTCCGAATATCTCTGGTGCGATCGGGTTGGGCGCTGCAGTTCGGTGGTTGGAGCACATCGGCATGGATGCAGTCGCAGCACATGACCTCGCTGTCACCGGCGATCTGGCTCGTCGGCTGAGCGGCATCGATCGTGTTCGTCTGGTGGGTACCCCTACCCACAGAAGTGGCGCCGTGAGTTTCGTGGTGGACGGCATACACCCGGCAGATTGCGGCATGCTGCTGGATCGACACGGCATTGCTGTGCGAACCGGGCACCACTGCGCCGAACCCATCATGCGTCGCATGGGTGTGTCTGGAACCGTTCGAGCGTCCACCGGCTGCTTTACAAGCGTGGACGACATCGATCGAATCGAACAGGCATTGACCCGAGTCATCGAGGTGTTCGGATGACCGATGGCAGCGATACCTGCGGGCCCCCGGATCGTGATGCGATTATTGCCGCAGTGAAAACGGTGCAGGACCCGGAGATCCCCGTAGACCTGTATGAACTGGGCCTGATCTACGAACTCGACGTGGATGATCTCGGCGCCGTTCGAATCGTCATGACGCTGACCACGCCAAATTGCCCCGTCGCCGAGACCATGCCCGGCATGGTGGAGAAGGCGGTGCGCACCGTGGCGGGCGTGCGTGATGTGCACATTGATCTGGTCTTTGATCCACCGTGGGACCCATCACGTATGAGTGAGGCGGCGAAACTTGAACTCGACTTCACCGGCAAGTTCGACCCGGCGGCGATCTCGCGGCGAAAGTCAACCCCCCTGACCGTCAACAGAAGGAATCGCCCCGATGGCCGAAGGTGAATTCGTGAAGGTCGCCATGGTCGAAGATGTACAGCCGGGCATTCCCTTGGCTGTGCAGGCTGGAGGCCACAAGTTGGCCATGTGCAACATCGACGGTGAGATGTACGCAATCGACGAGATGTGCACGCATGCCGATGCCAGTCTGTGCGATGGCGATATCGAGGGTTGCTCCATTGTGTGCCCGCTTCACTTTGGCTCCTTCGACATCAAGACGGGCGAAGCTCTCGACCCCCCTGCTTGCGTCAATCTGAAGACGTGGGAGACGAAGGTCGTAGAGGGCGAAGTGCACGTTCGCATCAACTGATGCGATTACGGACTGCAGAGCCCCCATGCCTCCAGCACACGCAGCAGGTCGGTGAGGTTCACTCGTCGATCGTGATTGACGTCACTTGGGCACGGCTGCGGGCACACACCGCTTCCGCATGCCGCATCTTCATGCCAGTAACCGCCCGCATCGAGACAGGCCAGCGATGTCGTCTGCACACAGAACTCGCCCAGACAACAAGCGCCACCAGGCGCATCGCAATCTGCCCGAATGGAAACAACGGGGCCATCCCACCAACCGATGCCCTCGCCGTGAAAGCCGCAGCGCAGTAGCCGTGGTGAAGATTCGTGGCAGGTGATGGCGCCCGACCCCCCGCCCTCATTGCCGTGAAACCAGCAATCTGCGAGCAGTGGCTGGCCATGGCTCATCCAGATCGCAGGCCCCACGTCAGCCTGATTGCCGACAATGATGCACCTGCTGATGGTGGGCGAGGCGTGGTCAAGGCACAGGCCGCCACCTCGTCTGATGCCACCCTCAGACCACGTGCCACCCCCGCCTGCAATGGTCAGATCGCTGATGGTCGTCTTATTGGTCTCACCAGAAATCAGACAGATGACACTGCTCGATTCGGTGCCCAACAGCAGCGTGTGCTCGGCGCTGTCCCCTCGCAGGGTGATGGCCTTGCCGCGAAGATCCACCGGGCCATGGTGAATGCCAACGCTCAACAGAACCGTGTCACCGGGTGCGGCCAGATCTACGCCTGCCTGTGGGTCTGGCGCGTCGCCGGGAACATTGATGATGGCGCCACTCACAGTGAGCACGAGGGATGTGATGAGCATCCCGGCAGGCTAGATTCGACGCTTTGCCCTCAAAGGCCAACGTGCCAAAGAGCAGGCGAGCACTTCACTCATAGACGATGACGGCTTCCCGAGTGAGCCGGCAATTGGGCCCCAATTGCCAATGAACGCCCTCGCCGGGGTCGGTCAACTGCTGCATCGTGACAAACCACGAGTCACCCTTGGGGCCGATGTCCTTCAGGATGACCCGCGAATCGGGCACTGGCATCCAGCGGCCCTCAAGATCAGCCCAGCTTGTTGGCGGCTCGCCCTCGGTCTCAATGTACTGCTCAATGGCCGTCTGCAATCGGCGAAGGATCGTGCGGGGCACGACCTGATCATCTGGAACAAATGGACGGGTGCCCGGCGGTGCATCAACAAACTGCACCGAGCCCCAGTACTCGGGCCGATGCATGTCGATGGCATCCTGAGGCGTCCAAACCCAGTTGTCTTCCTTGACGCCTTCGGGTTTCACGTAGGCGCCATCGACGATCTCCAGCGGCCATTGCACACGAGAAAAGTTCGCCGCCCAGATGTCACCGGGCCCAGGTGGACAGGGCACGTTGGACACGTCGGCAAAGCTCGACCAAGGAATCGCCACTTCAACCGTCCAGCCGCTGTCCTGATCAGACGGGTCGTTGATCGTGCCCTCAACATGTATGCCGGTCTTGAGGCCGACCATGTCCCAAGGAATGTCGAATGTGCCTCCACAGCGGTAGCCGCGGGTCAGACGTAGATCGAATTCCGTGCCCAGCACGTTGATCTCAAACTCGTCGTAGTCAACATTGTCACGATCGGGATCGACGAAGATCTCCCAGTCGTTGTCGCGATAGATGATCGAGTCACGCTCGGTGAGGGTGCCCCACAGATGTGGTTCATCCATCCAGCAGCCGAAGTAGAAGTACTCGTCGTCCCACAGCATGGCCGAGCGTGTGTCGAATTCAGGGCGTGGCTTTCGGTCACCCTCAATGTCGATATAGAGGTCGGTACGGGGGGCCTGCAGCCAGATGGGCTCATCGAGTTTGCCGTCGATCTTCAGCGGCTGTGGCGCTCGCCCGACAACGTAAACGCGAGGATGATCGTCAGGCAGCGTGCCCTGCACCTGAACTGCCACGGGCGCAGCACAGCCGCCGCCGAGAACGGCGGTCAACAGCAGCATGCCGGTGGTGGATCGGCCCCACTCCATCCCATCAGAGTACGCGAGACGAACCCGCTTCGCCCCCCTACCATCGGGCCATTGCTCTCATGTCGCTCGCACTACCCCAATTCGACCGCAGCCGACCTGATCCAGCCCCGTCCAGAACACATGGGGCCATGCTGGACAGCCACGGTCGGGTGATTCGAGACCTCAGACTGAGCGTCACTGACAGGTGCAACTTCAGATGCACCTACTGCATGGAACCCGACGAGCGATTCCTGCCCAAGCGGTCGCTGTTGAGCCTTCACGACTACCTGCAGATCGTGGATGTCTGCATCGGATTGGGCGTTCGCAAGTTGCGACTTACCGGCGGCGAGCCCACGCTCTATGGCGATCTCGATGCGCTCATCGAGCGCGTGGGCCAGCGACAACTCGACGACATCGCGCTGACGACCAACGGCTGGTCGCTCGATGCTGATCGAGCCGCCACCTGGCGAGCCGCCGGGCTCAACCGGATCACCTTCTCGCTCGACACATTGCGAGAGGATCGCATGGCGGCCATCACACGTTCGACGACCTCCGTCGAGACGGTGCTGTCGTCGATTGAGACTGCCCGGCAGGCTGGATTCCCGAGACCCAAAGTAAACGTGGTCATGCAACGAGGGGTGAATGACGATGAGGCGATCGACTTCGCCCAACTGGCCCGCGAGCGCGATCTCGATGTTCGCTTCATCGAGTTCATGCCTCTTGACTCGGGCCGCCACTGGGATCGCGACATCGTCGTCACCGCTGCTGAAACTCGCAGCGCCATTGAAGCGGCACTGCCGCTACAGCCAGTAGACGCCCTGCATGACGCCCAGACCAGCGTGAACATGGCCTTTGCTGATGTCGCCCCTGGTCGAATTGGGTTCATTGCCCCGGTCTCGGCACCCTTCTGTGGCGCGTGCAATCGACTGCGGGTTACAGCTGAGGGCATGGTTCGCCCCTGCCTGTTTTCCCGTCGGGAGTGGAATCTGCGTCCGATGCTTGGCGACGCAGCATCACTGGCCGCCTTCCTGCAAGACGTCACGTGGACCAAACAGGCCGGTCACGGCATCGGCTCCGAGGCCTTTGAGCAACCTGAGCGGGGCATGCGAGCCATCGGCGGCTGAATACCCAGCGCCTCCACGCCCGGGCGACTTCTTGGGTAGGCTGCCGCCCCAATGATCTCTCTCATGACTGCAGTTCGATGCCTCATCGGCGGTGTTCTGATGGGGCTGGCGAATCTTGTCCCAGGTATCAGCGGCGGCACCATGCTGCTGGCCTGTGGGGTCTATCGGCGGTTCGTGGACGCCGTTGCCCGAGTCACCACCTTCCGCTGGTCGATGCAGGCCCTGGCTGTGCTCGCCGTGATTGCAACTGGCGCGGGGGCCGCGATCCTGCTGGGGGCGGGTCTTGTCAGCGAATTGGTGATCGAAAACCGTTGGGGCACATTCAGCGTGTTCCTGGGTCTGACGCTGGGTGGCATTCCGCTGGTCTGGTCGCTGGTGAAGCCCTGGCGGACCTCGTCAATCATCACCTGCCTCATCGCAGTTCTCGCCATGGCCCTGCTCGCCTTTGCCCCCGCATCGCTTGGGGCGCAGGCTGGTTCGAATTGGGTCCTCCTGTTCATCGCTGGCCTGCTGGGCGGCGCAGCCATGGTGCTGCCCGGACTCAGCGGGGCCTACCTGCTGCTCATCCTCGGCCAGTACGTGGTCATTCTCAGTTCGATTGAAATGTTGCTCGAAGGTGGCTCGATGGGCGAGGCGATGCGTGTCTTGGTGCCGGTAGGGTGCGGCGCCGTGGTGGGCATCGTTGGCATCAGCAATCTGATGAAGTGGCTCCTGCAGCGATTCCCCCACGGCACACATGGGTTCCTGTTGGGGTTGCTGGCAGGTGCCGTCTTTGGCCTGTGGCCGTTCTACGAGTACCGCACGCCTGATGTAGGGCAGGTCATTCGAGGGCAGGAAGTCACCCAGGACTGGATTGACACGCCCAAAAACCGCAAGCACTGGCCCACAGCCGTGTTTTCGCCCTCTGGAGGGCAAGTGGCAGGCGCCTTCGCACTTGGGCTCATCGGATTCGCCGGATCGGTCTCCATTGGCCGCCTGGGGGCCCGGGAGGCCTCTGGTGAGGGCGTCACGACTAAACGCAACTGACTGTCACCACGGTGATTGGCACTGCTGCCACAAAAAATGACTGCGAATGTGCCCCATGAGCAAACCCGGGGCTGGTAGTGGCGTATCAAAGGCACATCGCTGGTGATCAAACACGCCAGCAACCTCATCTCGCTCCTCTCTCCTCTCTCCACCAACGGCCCCGTGCAAACGGGGCCGTTGGTGTTTTTGAGCCCCAAAGCTGGGATGGTGGGCGGCTCAGAACAGACGCTGCCCACGACACAGCCGCCGCCTGCACAGATTGAGCCCTGCTTCAACGGCGTTTCTGGCCCAAAAACAGCGACTGTCAGAAAATTCGCACTGAAGCCACACATCCCAGCGAGTGCTCCGTAGTTGGGGGTGAAGCCAATGACAGGCACCTGCAAGACGCCTGAACAAGATCATTCGCTTCCTCTCTCCTACTCGACTCCTCTCCTCATCTCCAACCATCGGCCCTGCTTAGGCAGGGCCGATGGTGTTTTTCTCCCTCGCCTATCTCACTGCCCTTGGATCACCTGTTGTCGCCAGCAATGAAGCAATCGCCCCCTTCCGCCTCCACCCCGCGTTGGCAACTTGCGGAGGCCAATGAACAAACACGCTCGTCGAACACCCCGTGCAGCGCCTGATTCGGGCTGTTTGGCCCCAATAGTGAAGCACGCTGCCGTGACTGGCCGAGATTGCCTGCGGAGACTGACCCTCCGCCATGGACGGCTTCGGGAGCAGCGATGACAGAGGCAAAACGACTGCGAGCCAAGGCGCAGCATCTTCGCAAGCATCTCCTGCAGCAACAGGAGATGCTCGATGCGTCGCTTGCGGCAAACGGAACGGATGACCCGATTCGGCATGTCACCGGCCGCTCTTCGCTGGAGCAGGCCATCGAGTCAACCAACGAGATGATCCGCAGCATCGATCGCATCCTGCACGAGGAGGTGCCGGCACCGATCGTCACTTCGGTGCGAGGATTTTCGAGGCTTCGCGTGGGCGCCTGAGCCCTTCGACCTCATCACGCCAATCTCTGCATCGGCGCCCCCTCCTGCTAGGCTTCGAAGCATGTCCATTCGACCGACGTTGGCCGTGCAGAAGTTGCACCAGAATGCCCAAGTGCCTCGCCTGCAAAGCGAAGGCGCCGCCGGCATGGACCTCCACGCCTGCCTCGATCAACCCATCACAATTGCTCCAGGCGACATTCACCGCATCAGCATTGGCATCGCCATCGCGCTGCCAGCGGGACATGAGGGGCAAGTTCGCCCTCGCTCAGGGCTCGCCTCTCGCCATGGCATCACGTTACCCAATGCCCCTGGAACCATCGATGAGGATTATCGCGGCGAAGTACAGGTGCCCCTCATCAATCTCGGGCGAGAGCCATTCACGATCGAGCCGGGCATGCGCATCGCCCAACTTGTCATTGCACCTGTGACTCAATGCGATTCGATTGAAGTGTCCTCGCTGGACGCAACCGCGCGCGGCAGGAGTGGATTCGGTTCGACCGGCGTCTGAACCTACAGCGGTAGCCGGTCAAGGCCACTGAGCCCCAATGGCTCCTTGGCGAAGAAGGGTTCAGCTGCATTGGTTCCGATTCGGCTTCCGTAGAAGTGATTTGCGCTGGCAAGCCAGTCAACCACTCGGCGGTTCTTCTCGGGCAGAACGAATTGCGTCTCATAGGCGAGGATTGAGGCGCGTTTGCAGTCTTCAAAGCCGGTGATGTCCAGCAGAAAGGACGGCTGAGGAATCACCCGCAGGTGGGTGCAGTAATAGTGAAAGAGCCAGCGCGGATACACGGGCTCACCGGGTAGGTCGATCTTGGTCAGTTTGGCGTCGAAGCGAGCGTCTTCCACAATTCGGGTTGTCGCCCGATGATCGGGGTGCGCATCCTCAGGGTGCGGCACGAAGAGCACATCCGGCTGATGTTCTCGAATGATGCCGGCGACCGCGTGCCTCGCCTCAAGCGTGTGCGTCACACTGCGATTGGGCAGCCCGACCTGCACTCTCGACACCCCGAGCACTTGGGCAGCCACGCTCGCCTCTTTCGCCCGTGTGATGGGATCGCCGTAGGGTGTGGGCTCGCCATCGGTCATGTCCACCAAGACGACGTCGTGCCCCTCGCTGGCCATGCGGGCGATCGTTCCGCCCATGCCTAGTTCTTGATCGTCAGGATGGGGGCCGAAGACGAGTACACGCATGGGTCAATGGTAGGTCAAGCCCCGGCGCGGCGACGCTCCAGCATTCGCTGCGCCTCCGTCATGGACGGCACCGTGTGCAAGTCGATGGGTGACTCCATGCCCATCGATTCGGCTCGCAGCAACTCCACCTCGGACACATCACCCTCTGCAATCAACGATTCGATCAAATCGTCTGCCAGTAGATCGCCGGACAATTCTCCAACGCGACGCATGCGATCCAGCAGGGCCACTGTCTGTGCGTCCGGAAGCGAACGACCGACCTGTGCCACGATCGATCGCCCCAGCCGATTGAGACGGAGGTCATCAGCCTGCAGCAGCGCGCGCGATGTCTCCAAGGCCGGGCCATGGGCCACCAGCAAATCGATTGCCCGTCGCACCTGCTGCGTTTCGACCGCCTCCGCAACCGACGCCCGCAGCTGCTTCATGGCATCGGTGGCATCACGCACGCGAAGATCGTCGAGCGCAGCCAACGCACGTGCTGCCCCTAGCCGACGCTCCACTCGACTGAACAAGATGGTGGAACCTGGGTGAAGCAGCGGGTCATCAACACGTTCCAGCCAGTGCCTGGCCATCGCCAGCCCCTCAACGGCATCAGCCGCTTCAGTCAGAACAGCGATTCGGTCGATTCGGTCTCTTCCATCGGGAAACGCATCCTTCCCAGTTCGTCGAGCAGCTTCCACTGCCCGATCCATCGCAGCATCTACAAGCGGCGAACTGGGATTGAATGCCGGCAGTTCGCGCTGCAATGCGTCAATGGCACCCTTGTGGCGAAGTCGCCGGGCGAGTTCCTCAAACGGACCCATGCGATTGCCGGTGCGCCGCTTGGGAACCAGCAGCACCGCTGCAACGCCCGGAAGGGTGGCAGCCTGCGAGTACGAACTCAATTGCGCATCGACCGCATCGCAGAATGCAGACATCTCATCTGGATCGAGATGGCCGTCATGCTTGATTGAGTGCTCGATCTGATTGAGCGCATCAATCCATGCGGCGGCCAACGCCAATTGTGGCCCTGGAGAGTCTCCATGGTCGAGCAACCCTGCCGCCAGCAGTTCACAGAGCGAGGCCATCACCCGCGCCCGCAGGCCATCATCGGAACCCTCGACGATGTCCGCCTCGTGCCGCTCTCGACGAGCACGCAGCATCCCCAGGTCGCGCCTGACCCAGGCGGGCGCCATCACGCCTCAGCCCGCTGGCGGGCCAGTTGCTTCTGGCGACCGCAGCCTGGTTCGCCATAGCGAATCCACTGCAGACACAATCCCTCGGGAGGCATGGTCATGCCCGCCTGGTCGCGTCGAGTTGACGCCAATGTCGCCGGGATCGAATCGACAGCCCGCCGACCAGAACCGATCTCAATCAGTGTTCCCGCGATGATGCGCACCATGTTCCAGAGGAAGCCCTCGCCCGAAACATCGATCTGAACCCGGCCCTCGCTTGTTGCCTCGACCGTGCAGGCGTGCACCTCTCGAGTCGTTGACTCACGCGTCTGGTTCACACGGGTGAACGCCGCAAAATCGTGCCGGCCAACGATGTCGCCGGCAGCCTGCTGCATCAGACGCACGTTGAGATCGTGCGCGGTCCAGGCCGTGTAGAACCGATCAAACAACGGCCGAGTGCTGGCCTCGCGTCGCCCATGCGCAATGCAGTATCGATAGCCCTTGGCCTCGACGTCACCGATGATGTTGAAGGCTTCGGGCACAACCTCTGCCTTCAGTACCTGGATGTCATCCGGAAGCCTCGATGTGACCGCAGCAGGCAATCGCTCCAAGGGGACGGGGCTCTCGCCGTCAAAGGCTGCGACCTGCCCCACAGCATGCACACCTGAATCGGTACGCGAGGCGCCGAACACATTGACCGGTGATCGCAGAACGGCTCGCACCGCCTCCTCCAGCACACCTTGAGCCGTACGCAACGGCGGTGCACCGGGCGGATGCTGCTTCTGCCAGCCATGGAAGGCCGTTCCGTCGTATGCCACCGTCAGCTTGTACCGCGGCATGTGTGTATCTCAATGGCCGAAGAGCGACCCGGGCTGAGCGAACATTCCAGCGGACTCGAAGTACTCCAATGCCGCATCGACATCGGGGAAGATCTTCGTAGCCGTCTCGGTGATGAATGGCGAAGGGGCCTTCGCCGGCTTCCACACGACGTAGACCTCTTTGGTGTGCTCCCATGCGTGCTGCAGTTCTCGCTCCACACCAGATGAGAGGCCGGGGATTCCCCCGGGCAACTCCGGCACCAGCGACACGATCATGTCGCTCTGATCGATGAGTTTGAAGTCACGCATGTAGATTTGGCCATCTACATCACCGGCGATGTCGAGCACTTCACGCACCCGCACCTTCACATCGGTGCCTTCCCGACCACCGAATGCGTGCGGCGTGACATCCAGCCAATCCTTGCCGTCTTTGGCTGCCTCGATGGCCCGATCGAGCAGCAGTTTTTCATCGACATCTGCGGGATCAAACGTAATGAAGTGCTCGGCCAAGGCGGCTCGGAACCGACCGATCTCCTCGAGCACATCAGGCATGTCTACAACATGACTCATGGGAAACGACGGATACACCTTCCGCATCTCCGGACGAGTGATCAGCCTCGCGCAAGTGTTCACAGTGTCTTGCTCACGGCCGCGGCTGAGAATGTAGAAGCGATCGCGGCAGCCCATGGCCGCGGCCAGCAGCTCGGTCACGATGATCTCTTCCTCACGCCAAACGATGCAGTCTTTCAAGGTGGCGTCGATCTCGTGCCCCTGATGCAGTCGGTGGTGCACCATCTCAATGTTGTCCAGCAGGCAGATGAACATGTCTGGCTTGAGCATTTCCATCTGGTCGAAGTCGAAGGCGCTGAACAGCCCATGCCGCCAGCGGAAGGTGGCATGTGTGTTCACCACGACATCGGGGTGTTCCGATGCTGGCGACGTCTGTGAGATGATGTCCTTGAATGCTGCTCGGCGTAAGGTTGCCAATCGGCTCAGGGGAAGATCAAGGATTCGCCCGTCGCGAATGTCGGGCGCCTCACGGTACATCATGTCGCCCACGTGGAACGACTCGATCGGCCTGCCTCGTTCGGCGCACACTGACTGGACGGCTTCCAGATAGGGCTTCTTGTCGATCCCGATCTGCCCGGTAATGACTGCTCGCATGGCGGTCCTCCAGCGGGCGATTCTATCAGGGCGTCGTGGTCGATCGCTGCTTGCGTAGCCATCGCATGCGTGCCCGAGGTGCCCCTTCCCGGCGAAGACGGCGGACAATCAGCGTCATGAACACCGCCACGGCGATCAGCACGCCGCCGGCAATGGACCACTCAAGCACGGCGAATCCATCACGTGACGCAAGACCTCGCCCCACGAGCACCCCGAACCCCAACTGCATGGGGGCGGTCAGCAACACACATCCCCAGGTGGCAAGACAGAAGTGCAGCCGTTTCAGATGCATCAAGCCAGCAACGGTGATCACTGGCGTCCGCCCGCCGGGCACAAATCGCGCGGCCACGATGGCCCATACGCCCCGCTGGTCAATCTGGTGCTTCACCTGTAGCAAGCGACGCGGGTGCAGTGCCCGCCTTACCCGCCTGCGATGCAACAACCTGTTGCCGAAGTGGTAGCACAACATGAACCAGATGATGTCGGCAGTCGTGACACCGGCCCAGGATGCGATGAGCGTCGGCACCCAGACTTCCGGGCCCAGCGCATTGGGGCCCATTGACGCCTCTCCGATGATGATGCCGGCCGCGATGTTGACCGGGTCCTCACCAATGGGAATGCCCACTGCACTGGCCATCAGCAACATGAACACGATCAGCGGCAGTACCGCCTGATACTCACGCAGAAACTCTTCAACAAAGCCCATCAGCTTGGTACCACTCCACGAGCTGCGTCCCGCAACCAACGCATGCGGGCACGAGGTCGGCGGCTCTTCTTTCGTCTGTGCCACCAGATAGCGGCGACGATCAACGCCACACCAATTCCGATGAGCACGGCATGCTCAATGTGCGCGCTGCTGCTTGAACTAGTCAGGCCCTTGGCGATGAGCCACCCCACCAGCAACTGCCAGCCAACACTCTTGGCAGCACCCAGAGCTTCGCCAGCGAGGAACGGTCGCACCTTCATGTGGGCCAGCCCCGCAGCGGTGATGGTGGGTGTTCTCGCTGCCGGAAGCACGCGACCCATCACGATCACCCACATACCCCAGCGATCGAGCAGATGCTTGATCTCGAGAATGCGGCGAGGGTGGAACATGCGGCGGAAGAACTTCTTTCGAAGCAGCACGTGGGCGTATCGCCGAACCAGCAGCATCCAGATGAGGTCCGCGAGCACGACGGCGGCCCAGATGAGGCCGAGCGTCCACCACAAATCGAACACACCTCTGGCCACGAGGAAGCCCGCGGGAATGACCAGAATCTCCTCGCTCACCGGAATCCCCACACCCGCCAGCAGAATGATGCCCGCCAGGACAGCCGGCCCCCACACCCCCATCGGTCCGACCCAATCGGCCACAGCCTGCTCGGCCTTGCCTGAGATGGAGTGGCCCTCGTGCATCTTCTGGGCGGCCTCGTGCCCCGCCTCAGGCCCAGCCTCCCAGCCAAGGCAGACCAGGGTGCACACCAACAGCAGCAGCAGCGGCCGCAGGCGTCCTGATATGTACTCGGAGGGCTTCATGGTGCGGGCAGTGTAGAAGCACGTAGGCTGCACGAATGCTGGTTCTCTGCGCTCCAGATGCTTTCAAGGGAACGCTGTCCGCCGCTCATGCTGCGGCGGCCATGGCGCAGGGCGTCGAATTGGCCGGACATGAGGCGATCCAACTGCCGGTCGCTGATGGCGGGGAAGGTACGGCTGAGGTGCTTCTGGGCTCACTCGGCGGCGAGATGCACCACGTGGAGACGACCGATCCACTGCATCGCCCCATTGAAGGCTGGTGGGTGCAATTGCCTGACGGTCGTGCCGTGGTAGAGACCGCGGTCGCCTCCGGCCTTCCACTCCTGGGGGCGGCCGATCGAAATCCGATGGTCGCCTCCAGTTGGGGCACAGGGCAATTGATCGCCGCCGCGATGGACGCCGGTGCTACGAGCGTGTTGCTGGGCGTCGGCGGAACTGCCACGGTTGATGGCGGATGCGGCATGCTGCAGGCACTGGGCGTCGAGTGGCTCGATGCACAGGCCACCCCGCTCAGGCAGCCGTTGACGCCGGAGCGCATGTTGGAGATTGCCTCAGTACGAGCGACTGAGCCCCTGCCCGACATCACCGCTCTCGTTGACACGATTGTGACGCTGGAGGGAGCCGCAGAGGTCTTCGCGCCCCAGAAAGGCGCCAATACCCGGCAGGTCGAACAACTTCAAGAAGCGCTCTCACATCTGGTGACTCAGATTGATCCGGGCGGCAAGGCTTCATCTACCCCCGGAAGTGGAGCCGGAGGTGGCATCGCGTTCGCCGCTGCCGCCATGGGCGGGGAGATTGTCTCTGGTGCGGAGTGTGTGCTGGAGTCGATGCAGTTCCAAAGTCACGCGGCCAATGCCGATCTCGTCTTGACCGGGGAAGGGTGCCTTGATGGACAGACCGCCACAGGGAAAGCCCCATTGGCGGTTGCGCAAATGGCCCATCGTGCAGGTCGGCCCTGCGTGGCATTGGCCGGGTGCTTCGGCAGCGGGGTGGACCACCTGTTGCAGGATGCGTGCCTGGACGATGCCTGGTCGCTGCTGGATCATGTGCCAATTGAGGTCGCCATGGGTCAGCCTGCCGAGGCAATCACCCGAGTGACACGCACATGCATCGAGGCATGGGCCTCAGCTCATTGACGTGCCGGCCTCAATGAGCACGTCCGCCCCGGCATCCACGCTCTTGGGGAGCGCTGACGCATCAAGATCCTCGGGCCACTGGCCGCACAACGGCGAGACTTCGACCCGAGCCTGGGGCGAGCCATCATCTGCTCTGGGAATCGAGACGCCGGCCTGTTCCAGCCACGATGCGTGAAGCTCGATCTGCATTCGGCCGCTGGAGACAACCGAGTCTTCGCCGGTCGAGTTCTTGATCGGGGCGAACTCCTGCGCCCGATCCACCTCCAGAAGCACCGGGCGAGAGGCCATCGGCAGCGCATCGAACACGAAGCGTTCAAGTTTGACCGCATTGGGTGACTCCGGGGTGACAATCCGGCCTCGATCAGGGCACCAGAAGGGCACCTTCTTGTGGGCCAGATGCCAAGGCAACGAGCCGTCGGTTCCTTCCGCAACGGTTCGAATGAACTCAACACCCAACATGTGCACGGCGATGTTTGCTGCTCGCCACTTGAGCTCACCCGATTCGTCGGTTTGAGCCGCCATCTCAGGGCCGAGATCCGAATACTCGCGCACCGCCATGCCCTCGGGAGTCTTCACGAACACGCCGACCTTCTCACCGGCATGGGCTCGCGAGACGATCTTGGAACT
Source organism: Phycisphaerales bacterium (assembly GCA_022446885.1). Classification (GTDB taxonomy): domain Bacteria; phylum Planctomycetota; class Phycisphaerae; order Phycisphaerales; family SM1A02; genus JABAAC01. Next base: position 81,729 of record JAKVBU010000011.1, read on the forward strand.
GAATTCCTGTGACGAACTCCCCTCATTGGCATGCAGCCCGATGAATGTTGGATCGAGGGCCCGAACGAGCGGGTTGTCGATCTGCACCCATGACAGTGCCCGCACACCCCGCCGCTCCATGTGCTCAAGCGCCCCGCTCTGCAGCAGGGCACCGAAAGCACCTCCATGACCGTCCGGGCTCAGGGCCAGCCGGTCAGGCGCAGCCAACAGCAGCCGACCTGTTTCCGCATCAAGCGCAGGCATCATGCCTTGTGGAAACACCTGCACCAAACTTCGATCCAACCCGAAGCAGCGGTTGTCGATCAAGAACGAGCGCGTGGCTGCGTCGTTCTCAACGCTGGTCATGATGTACCAGCGGATCGTGCAACCCCATCGCTGCTGGGTCGCCACAATGCGCTCGGCCAGCACTTGAAAGAGCGACTTGCCCGTGATTGGGGTCGCAGGGAACGTGCCCTTGGGGCCATTCCACCCAAGCCTCGTGCCCTGTCCACCGGCGACAGTGAACAAGGCGACCTCGCCACCACGCAGCATCGCCTCGCCCCGCTCGCGTGCGCCCAGATCCTTGGCCTCGGGGACACGCAAGGCTGTCGGCGGCGTCCAATCACCAGCGTCCTCTTGCCCAGATGACGAAGCAGCAACAAGCTGCTGCAGCTCGTCGAAATGGGACCACGGCACCGCATCCAGCGACTGGGCCAACCGAGCTTGCCCGGCTTCATCCAACTCCTGCGCGGCGGCAACAATGTGCGTCTGACCGCATGCCGAGGCACGTTCGAGATGGTGCTCCAGCGAGGCCCTCACGACTCGTCGCGAGCATCCGGAGGGGCCGGATCGGTCCAGCCAGTGGGGAGATGTCGCACGATGTTGCCAGTCTCCAGATAGATGGTCTGTTCACAGACATTCGTGCAGTGATCAGCGATTCGCTCAACAGCTCGAACCATGGACAGCAGGGCGATCGCCGCTCTGGTCTCCATCGCGCCTGATGCCAGTGACTGCTGCGCGGCCGTCACGATCTCGGCCTTGAATGCCTCAACCGTGTCATCGAAGTACAGCACACGCCGGCCAAGCGAGGTGTCTCGCCGCTCAAGGGCATCGATGGCATCTCGCAACATGCCAACGACGCTGTTTGCCATCACCCGAACCGTGGGTGGAATCTGAACATCTGACGAGGTGGCCTCGGCGATGTCCACGGCGCAATCGGCCATCCGCTCCAGCTCGTTGTTCACCTTGACGATCGTGAGCACGCTGCGAAGGGCGTACTCCCCTTCCACACCCTGCCCCAGCAGCGCGATACACCGCCGCTCTATCTCGACGTCAACATGGTCCACGGTCGCATCAGCCACGACGACCCGCTTGGCGGCTTCAACATCGTGCTCAAAGAAGGCCTCGACCGCCTCCAGAACCAATGAGGTGACACGTTCCCCTTGATCAAAGAGCGTTCGCCAGATGTCGTCCAGCTGTGTTCCGGCGTCGGCCATGCCGCGATCCTCGGATCAAGGGATCAAGATCCAGTGCGAAGGGGTGGGGCGGAGTATAGACCCGCCGGGGGCTACCATGCCCCAACGAATGGCCCGTGTCAGTGTGAATATCGACCACATCGCGACCATCCGGCAAGCCCGCCGGACTTGGGAGCCCGACCCCGTCGCCGCCGCCGCCGAAGTCGAGGCCGGGGGCGCTGCGGGGGTGACGGTTCATCTGCGCGAAGATCGCCGCCACATTCAAGACGCCGATGTGGAACAACTGGCCCGCACCGTGCGGCTCCCACTGAATCTGGAGATAGCCGCAACCAGTGAGATGGTGAACATCGCGCGGCACATCAAGCCCGCCACCGCGATGCTCGTGCCTGAAGGCCGCCTGGAGATCACCACCGAGGGAGGGTTGGATGTCGCAGGGCAGCAATCCCGGTTGCAGGAAGTGGTTGCATCACTCCGAGAAGCGGGCATTCCCGCCAGCGCCTTCATCGACGCCCAATTGGAACAGGTAGAAGCAGCCGCGAGTTGCGGTTTTGCGATCTGCGAAGTGCACACTGGCCCATGGGCGCACGCCTTCCACGACGATCCTGATGCTGACTCCACCTTGGCCGAGTTGGCCACAGTCGCGCAAGCCGGTAAGGCCATCATTGAGGCGGGCATGCAGTTCAACGCCGGACACGCACTGGGCTACGCCAACGTGGCCCCTGTTGCATCGCTACCGGGCCTGCACGAGTTGCATATCGGCCATGCCATCGTCAGCCGCGCCGTCTTCAGTTCCCTGCGAGTTGCTGTGAGCGACATGGTGGCCATCGTCGAGGCAAGTCAGACAACATGACAGACCCAACCGACCTCTCAGGATCAGATCTTCCCTACCGCATCGCCGTGCTCTGCTACCTGCGCGATGCTCAGGGGCGCCAACTCATGCTGCATCGGGCCAAGCCGCCAAACAGCGGCCTCTACTCGCCCATTGGAGGCAAACTTGAACCGGCCACCGGCGAGAGCCCCCACCAGTGCGCTGTTCGGGAAATCTTCGAGGAGACCGGTCTGCAATTGCAGGTGAGCGACGTGCGACTGGCGGGCATGGTCGCCGAGACTGCCTATGAAGGGGCGGGCCATTGGCTGCTGTTCCTCTTCGACGTCACTCGTACGATCGGCCATGACGAGATTCAGGACATGGAGTTCGACGAAGGCACGATGGAGTGGATCGAAATGGAGCGGATCGCTGATCTGCCGCTGCCTGAGACCGACCGGTCAATCATCTGGCCTCTGGTGCGACGCCATCAGGATGGGTTCTTCAGTTGCCACATCGACTGCCGCAACGATCCGATGACCTGGACGCTCGATGAATCTACCGAGTCAGTCGCCCGCTGACACCTGCCAGATCTCCAGCAGCGCCCGCGGAATGTGGAAGGCGCCCTTCCACAAGTCACCCTTGTGCAGACTCGACGGACTGCCGTCGCGCCGCAGATACCCGAAGTATTCCGGGCCGTCTGGATCCTTGCAGTGCGCATCGATCCACGACTGCACCTGGACGGCCCGATCGTGCCATGCTTGTTCACCTGTGCACCGCCATGCACGAAGCATCGCAACGACGGCTTCGAACTGCGGCCACCAGAACTTCATCTCATGCCAGTACTCGACCACCGGCTTTCCCGAGACATCGACAAAGGACAACAGACCACCGTGCTCGGTGTCCCAGCCTCGCTCGAATGACCACGCCAGCATTTGAACGCCCTGATCGGCCAGCGAATCATCACTTCGGTGCAGCGCCTCCGCCAACACGAAACTTGCCGCTTCGATGGCATGACCGGGGTTGAGTTGCCGCCCGGCAGCATGGTCGATGAGTTCCCCGTCCAGATCGGTCATCTCAAGCACAGCGCCCAATTCCGGTTTGACGAACCGATCGATTCGATCCAGGCAGGTGTCGATCCGCCGCTCAACGCCTGCGGGGGATCCCGCATCGCGAAACACCTGCAGCACATTGAGCATGATCAAGGGAAGCCCGAGCCCCTCGGCTGGCCGGGTCCGAACATCCACCTTGGGCTCGATGGTGGTCTCCCCTTCCAGCACAGCCCAGATTGCATCGAGCAGCGTCTCGCCCCGATGGCAAAGTGACTCATCCTCGAGCAATGCCCCCAACTCAACTGCGGCCATGGCGGTGAAACACTCGCTGAACCAATACCGACGGCGACGCAATGGACGCCCGTCTCCAGTGATGCTGAAGAACATCCGCCCATCAGTGTCGAAGCCGCTTCGCTCCAAAAGTGCCCAAGATGACTTGGCGGCTTCCACCCACTCAGGCCTGTGCTCCACCCGCCGACAGAGGTGGGCGAGCATCCAAGCCCACCGCCCCTGGGCCCAGACCGACTTGTCGGTGTCGAACACGTCGCCAATGCGATCCAAATGGGTGTGCAGCCCACCGTGCGTTGGGTCCATGCCCTTCTCCAGCCAGAAGGGCAGGCAGTCATCCAGCAAAGATGCCCGGGCAGAAGGGCCGAGATCGCTCATGGCGATAGTGGCCTGGCGAACACGTCCATCTGGGCGACTGCATCGTGGAACGCTGCCAAGGCACCATCGCTCGGGCCAGTCTCATTGCTACGAGGCCGACCAACATCGACGCCCATCCAGCCCATGATCGCCTTTGCGCCATCGAGCACACCAATGCGCACGAGCTCCCGCACGAACATCACTGCATCGACGTTCGCCGCTCTGGCAGCGGCCATGTCTCCGGAGTCAAACGCACTTCGAATTCGTTGGTAGACGGGCGCCGCGTAGTTGTAGGTGCTGCCGACGGCCCCTCGGATGCCGATGGCCAAGGCACCCAGCAGCATCTCGTCTCGCCCCATGAGCATCTGGCAACGCCCCTCGCCAACCGTCATGGCTCGAGTCAAGGTGGCGAGATCCTCGTTCGTGTACTTGGCCCCGGCCAGTGTCGGAAGGGCGTCCATCGCCGTTTCCAACAGCTCATCCAGCGGCACATCAATGCCCGTCAACGACGGCATGTCGTAGTAGAACAGTGGCGTGGCCCCGGCGGCTTCGGCCACCGGCTGCAGGTACCCAAGCACACCGTCGATACTGTGAACCCCTGCACCGGGTTCAACCAGACACGAGATGGCGTCAAGGCCAATTGCTGCGGCATGCTGGGCCAGCGTGCATGCATCATGTACGCCCACCCCGCCGACGTGTGCGATCAGGGTCAGCGAGTCTCCTGAAGCCTCAGCCCAGGCATCGATGAGACGACGACGCTCATCAAGAGATAGTGCGAACCACTCGCCGGTTGAACCGCCGACAAACACCCCGATCAAGTTCTGCTCCATGAAGAGGGCGGCCTGGTCGTTGATCCGGTCCAACGCCAACTCTCCAGCCGAGTCAAAGGGCGTGTGAGCAGCGGCGATGAGTCCATCCAATGTCGGCAGGCACGTCATCGGGGCGCACTCTAGACTCCTTGCCATGTTGCTGCCTGCCCTTCTCGCGCTGAGTTCGATCGCCGCAACCGTCGACTTCTCCCAACTGCCGCCGTGGCCCGGCGGCAAGGGCATGGCCGGACCGGCAGCAGGCATCAGCGATGACCATCTGATTGTTGCTGGAGGCGCTAATTTTCCCCATGCGCCACTCTGGGAGACGGACAAGGTCTGGCACGACGACATCTGGGTGCTGGAGCTCCCTGACGGCGGCTGGTCGAAGCTCGAGACGACCTTGCCCGAACCACTGGCGTATGCCGTCTCGATCACCCACCCAAAACAAGGACTGATCATCGCTGGCGGCGACGACGGCGAGCAGGCCAGCGCTGGCGTGATGCGACTTGCGCTGCAGGATGGTGTCCTGACTGTTTCTCACCTCCCTGACATGCCAGCGGCTCGCACCGCCGCGGCGGGCACCCTGATTGGCGACACCCTCTGGATCTTCGGGGGCCAGTCTGAAATCGGGGCCGAGACGGCCCAGCAGAGCCTTTGGTCATTGAACCTGAAGAAGGAAGATGCCCAGTGGAAGGTGCACCAGCCGCTGCCGGGCGCGGGCAGGATCCTGCCGGTCGTTGGCGCAAGCACCGGCCAGTTGTTCGTGTTCAGCGGCGCAAGCCTCACCGAGGGGAAACGCACCTACCTGCAGGATGTCTGGGCTTTCAATCCCAGCAACAACCAGTGGGCACAACTTGACGACATGCCTCGACCGGCTGTCGCTGCCCCCTCGCCAGCCCCGTTGCTGGGGCACGACATGCTGCTGATCATTGGCGGTGACGACGGCTCGCAGGCCGGGCAGGCAAACACACTCAAAGATGATCACCCGGGGTTCAGCGACGAGTTACTGAGTTACTGCACGACCACCGGCATCTGGAGAGGAGAGGGCACATTCCCCAGATCAAACACTGGTACGCCCGGCGATCCGGCAACCAGTGTCTGGCCCACGGTGACCGTTCCCGTCGTCCCTTGGCAGGGAGAGTGGATTCTGCCGATGGGCGAAATGCGGCCACGCGTTCGATCGCTCCAGACGCATCGGCTCTCGGTCGAGATGCCCAGCGGCATGCTGGCGACGCTCGATTGGATCGCCATCGCCCTGTACTTACTCGCGCTGCTGATCATGGGCATCTACTTCGCAGGACGCGAAAAGGGCACAGATGACTTCTTTCTCGGTGGCCGACGTGTGCCATGGTGGGCGGCGGGCATTTCCATCTTCGCCACCCAACTGAGCGCCATCACCTTCGTCTCGATTCCGGCCAAGGCCTACAGCACCGACTGGGTGTACTTCATCCAGAGCCTCGGAATTTTCCTGATGGCCCCGGTCGTTGCCTACCTGTTCCTGCCCTTCTACCGGCGACTTCGACTCACAACGGCCTATGAGTTTCTGGAACGTCGCTTTGGCGTGTCGGTCAGACTGCTGGGCAGCGCTCAGTTCATCCTGAGTCAGACCGGCCGTGTCGCAGTGGTGGTGTTCCTGCCGGCGCTTGCGCTGGCTGCGGTCACCGGCATCGACATCATCCTCTGCATCTCTTTGATGGGCCTGCTGTCGATCGTCTACACGGTGATGGGCGGCATCGAGGTCGTCATCTGGTCGGACGTTCTGCAGACCATCGTGCTCATTGGTGGCGCAATCGTGGCGGCAGGCGTCATGCTCACCGGTATTCCTGGAGGCTGGGACGGCTTCATCCAAGAAGCCTCACAGGCGGGCAAGTTTGATCTCATCCACCCGGGCTGGAGCATCGCCGAGCCGGTGCTCTACGTGGTGCTGCTGGGCTCGATCTTCAACAACATCATTCCCTACACCTCCGATCAGGCTGTGGTGCAGCGCTACCTGACCACCCCTGATGAGTCCGCTGCCCGCCGTGCCATCTGGACCGGCGGCATTCTCGCCATTCCAGCCAGCGTGCTCTTCTTCGGCCTGGGCACACTGTTGTGGGCCTTCTATCGGTCCAATCCGGGCGATCTGGAACCGCTCGCCGGGATCGATCAGATTCTGCCCTGGTTTGTCGTGAATGAACTGCCTGCTGGTGTCAGCGGGCTGATCATTGCCGCCGTTTTCGCTGCAGCCATGAGCAGCATCGACTCGAGCATGAACTCGGTGTCCACCGCATTCACGACAGACTTCTACCGGCGATTCAAGCCGGGCATGAACGACGAACAGGCTTTGCGTCTGGCCCGATGGGTCACGGCGATCTTCGGCATCGTGGGCACGGCTGCCGCAATTCTCATTGCCAGCCTCGACGTCAAGAGCGTGCTTGACTTGTGGTTCAAGGTGTTGGGCCTCTTTGCCAGTGGCCTGTGTGGGCTGTTCTTCTTGGGCATCTTCACCAAACGCCCGGGCACGGCAGCAGCGATTGCAGGCCTCGTCGTGAGCGCTCTGGTGAACCTTGTCGTGGGCGCATTCACCGACATCAACGGACTCATGATCGCTGGCATTGGTATCGCTGCCTGCGTCGGCACCGGCGTGGTGGTGGGCCTCTGGTGGCCCTCGACCAAAGATCTCACGGGACTCACGCTGATGTCGATGCCGCCAAGACCAGTGAGCAAGGCAAGCTAAGCAGCAAGACAGGCTGATCAGCAGGCAAGGCCCGCTGCTCGAGCGACGCGTTGGGCCAGCTCGCTTGCCCCCTGGCGATCACTCGCCTCGGCGATCAAGCGAGCGATCGGCTCGGTGTTGCTCGGGCGCAGGTGCACCCAACCTTGGTCCAGATCGATGCGTACACCGTCGGAGTCGTCGATCTGTTCCTCGGCAAATGCCCTCTGCAATCGCTCCAATGCTGGCTCAAGGGCGTCGCGATCAGGCAGCGGTACCTTTTGCTTCACCATGGCGTAGGACGGCAGTTGATCGACGAGTTGCGAGAGCGTCGCCTGCTCAGCTGCCATCAGATCCAGCACGAGCGCCATGCCGGACAGCGAGTCTCGCACCCAGGTGACCTCGGGCAAAATGACACCACCGTTTCCCTCACCACCGATCAGGGCAGACTGTTCACGCATGGCCTGCGCCACATTGGCCTCGCCGACAGCCGTCCGAACAACGGTGGATCCGAACCGCTGAGCAACATCGTCGATCATCCGGCTGGTCGACAGATTCGCCGCAGCGACGCCGGGCCGATCTCGCAGCACGGCCCAAGCAGCCAATGCAAGCGTGTATTCCTCGCCGATGTACCGCCCCTGTTCATCGAGTAGCGCGAGGCGATCTGCATCGGGGTCCTGCACGAACCCTACGGCGGCGCCGGCCTGGACAACCTTCGGCCCCACTTGAGCGAGGTTCTCCGCCGTTGGTTCAGGTGAGCGCGGGAAGGCTCCATCTGGCTCTGCTTCCAAATGCACGAGATCACAGCCCATCGCTTCAAGCAGTCTGCGCCCTGCCGGGCCCCCAGCACCTCGAACCGAGTCCAGCAGCACACGCGGCGCTGCACTCGCCACTCGCATTGGAGGGATGCGCCCCAGCACCTTGGCCACGTGCGTGTCGTTGGCACGACCCTCGAAGGGCACGTCTTCGGTGACTTGAGCATCGATGCCCTCGGGGCCACCGGCGTTGTATCGCTCGACAATCGACCCGGCCAGATCCGCCGGTGGCGCTGTGCCTCGGTGATCCAGAAGTTTGACGCCGTTCCACTGACCGGGATTGTGCGATGCGGTGATCAGCACGCCACCGGCAGCCTGCAGAGCGCCGATGACCACACCCGCGGTCGGGGTGGCGACGATGCCGAGGTCCACCACGCGGCAGCCAATACTCGTCAAGGCTGACGCGGCAGCAGCCCCGAGCGCCGCCCCGCTGGGACGAGAGTCTCGACCAATCACGACCAGTGGATCACTGTGCTCGGCCTTGAGTCGCTCCCCCCAACAGGCAGCCAGCCGAGCGGCAACCTGCGGTGTCATGGTGGACCCAACAATGCCCCGGCAGCCGGAAATGCCCAGCATGAATGGATCGCTCACGAATCGGCTCCCGAAGTTGACTCATCTGTGTGCAGTGTCTTGGTGCAGAAGGCTTCGCACCCCGGCGCTTCGGTCACGGCAGCCTCGATCCGCGTGATTGCCGAACCTGCTCCGTCAGCCATGCCCTCTGCAATGAACTGGGCCACATGTTCCGCCGTGGGATTGACCTTGTCGAAAGGTGGCGTGGCATTCAGATCAGCATCGTGGAAGGGCTTGATCAGGCGGTCAAGCTGTTGTTCCAGCACATGAAAGTCGCACAGCAGCCCTTCGCTGTCGAGCGTCGGGCCCGACACTTGTACGCGAATGCGCCAGTCGTGCTCATGTGGCGTCTCAAGTTCGCCGGCGATGACGATGGCATGAGTGGCTCGCACTCGTCGCTCAACCTGAAGGCGGTACATCCCGCCCATTGTAGATCCCCGGGCGGCTCAGCGACCTTCCCACGCCGCGATCCGGGGGCGAGCTGATCCTGTGAACCGGAGGGGTGGCGTCTGATCGCCTTCCAGATCGAGACCGGTCACGAGTTCTGGTTCGACCACCAGGTCCATGGTGGCGTTCATGAGCCATCGCCCGTCATGAAAGTCGAGCCGAAACGGCTGCAATGTGCCCCCGGAGTCCAATGCCTGCGTCACGCCCTCGAGCAAGGCATGGGTGCCGTCTGTGCCTGTCCAAGTCAATTCCGAGGTTGTGGCGTCCCAGGCCAGCGTGACCCAGTCGCCCTCGGGCATCTGAATGGCAAGACAGTCGCTCTCGATTGAGGTCTCGGAAGGGCTGGAGGGAAGCGGGCCGAAATCCACGCCGCCTCGGACCATCGCCTGCAGACGTTCGATGATGATTCGGCCTTGCACCCCAGCCGAAACCTGCTCCGCTGATGCACGATACGCCCTGAATCCCATGTCGAGCGCGACCATCACAGCGATCATCAACAGTGCAGCGAGCACCAATGAAATGAGCAGTTCAATGAGACTGAATCCACGTGTTCGCCTCACAGCGACCCGCCCTCCATGTATGAACTCGGATCGGCAGCGCACTGGATTGGCCAGGGAATGCCGTCGGGCAACTGGGCATCGGCGTCGTAGCGAAGTCGAATGTGCCCGTAGCCATTGAATTGTGGATCGGATGGATCCACACCCTCGCCGTCTCCATCATCATCACTGAAGTACCCGATGGTGGTGTTGAAGGCATCTGGCGTTCCGCCGTACCAAAGCGGCCCTTGCTCGGACTCGGGCCGGAATGTCATGAGCAGTGTGCCGTGGACATCCGCAGAACCGCGCACATCCATGATGCCACTCACGATCGTGCCTGTGAGTTGCACATGGGCGTTGCCGTTGTCAAATGGACCAACATCGACAGACCAGCCCGGCAACATCATCGTGCTCTTGGCGAGTTCCTCGCGATCGCTCTCGGAGATTCCGTACAAGCTCATTCGCAAGATGCCGCCGTCGGGCTGGGCCAGCAGGTCGGGATCGTCAGGATCAATGAAGATCCGGGTGTCTCCAGTGAGTTGCACCTTGTTGCGCCAGTGCGTGTACTGCAGAGGTCGTTCCCCGGCAATCGAACCGAGAAACGTGCAAGATTCGAATCGAATGTTGTTGGACTCAGCCTTCGTGTCCGTGGGCAGTGCAGGGAACCCCGGCGCCTCGGGAAGTTCCTCGAATCGCTCCTGAATCACACCGCCTTGGCCGTACTCCCGTGATCCCAGGTAGTTCCAATTGGGATTGGTGCACTGTTCCTCTGTGTCGATCCAGGTCACGCCCAGGAATGTGCAGTCTTCGAACAAGGCGTTTGTTCCACGCGGAATGACGACATTCGTGAACTGCATGTTGCGGTAGACGGGCCGGTCATAGAGGTCATACGCGCCGATGCTTCCGAATGGCACGGTCTCCGGGTCGGTTGTCTCCCCGCTCCACCCACCATTGGATGCCACTTGAGCGCTGAACGAAGGTGAGGCTGCGGCAGTTGACTCGAACCAAGTAGTCGAGTTGGAGAACATGTCGTTCGTGATCTCGACCATGTGGGGGGAACCCACGTTGAAGGTGGCGGCGACATCGAGAGCGCCGGGATCAACAGGCCCCTGCACGGTCGTTTGCCACGGACCGCCGCGGGCTGACTCCCAGTCGTTGCCATCTACGGCAAAGCTCAGTTCACCCTTGATCTTGGCGTATTGATCCAGTGCGTCGATTCGACCGTCATTCCAACCTGCTGCTGTATCGAGCGCGTCGATGACACCATCGTCGTTTCGATCCGGACGAGCCCCGTCAAGCAGCGTCCCCAACTGCGGGTCGTCGGTGAACTCCTCCGGCAGGGCACCATGACCGGCGAGAAATGCCAGATCCTGATCATGCACAACGGTTCCATCACCATCGGCGTCGTAGAACGTCAGGAAGATGTCGAGATCGTCCACGTAGCCATCACCGTTTCTGTCTGTCAACCCGCCTCCTGTCAAACCATTGGATTCCGTCGGGTGATCTGGACGCAGGCGATTGTCGCCATCTACGTCGTACGCCAGAATCTGTGCCTGCAGGTTGTTCAGAACGATGTCCATCGCAATGTTCACATCGCTGAAGTCCGACAGCACAACCAGCGGATCACCATGCGTGGCCGTGAGTTCCCCCGGCAGCGTTCCGTAGAACGTGCCGACCGGGCCATCAATTGTGACGTTCTTGCCAATCATGATCCGCGTGGGACTGAGGAGCGCGAACTCGATCTTCTTCTCCAGATCAAATCGCATGGTCAATGTTCGAACGATGTCCCGCTCGTGTCCCTGACTGGTCACCAGTACAGCATCGTCTTGCCACTCGTATCGAAGACGGAACCAAGGTGCATCGCCCCCACCATGCAATGGAATGCCCGGTGATCGCATCCATGCTTCAGCGCCGTTCAGTTCCAGAGACACCGGGGTGCCATCATCCAGCACAAGCCCATGATCATCTGCGTGCTCGTGTGCATCGTGAACGGCATGCAGTAGACCTGTCCCGCTCGGAGACGAGACGGTGTAGCCTTGAGGGCCTGACACCAAAACAGTGCCGTCGGAGGGCGTCCAGGTGCCATCCCACAGGCGAGCCCCGAACCCGCCTGATGTGGTGCCACGTTCGATGATGTACCTGGCTGCTTCCAGCCGAAGTCGCCGCGCGGCGTAGTGCAGGCCGCTCTCTGCCGCACTGATTGCCCGTGACACAGACACAGCGCTCTCGGCCGTTCGAACATTGCCATCCGCAACGACGGCCATGGCTGTGACCACTGATGCAAAGAGCACCAGGAACATCATGGCAAGCACGCTCGTGATGCCTCTTCGACGCCAGCTACGGGATTGTTGATTCACCATGACTGCACCCAGGTCACAGACGTGACCAGTTCTGGAGCCTCGCCCGGACCAGGCGGAGCCGACACATCGACCCGTACTCGAAGCACATCAGTTGCTCCGGCAGGTACGACCACTGAGAGATCGCCGGGGTCCACCGGCTCGACCGTGACCTCCTGTCGCCACCCATCCATGTCTGGAATCACGTTGCCACCGCCGTCGATGGGCCCCGTGGCTCCCTCAAACACACATCCGTCAAAATCGTCGATGTCGTCGAAGTCGGCGACAATCGTCTCTCCCGGTTCGAGGCCCCACCACGCTGTCCCGGTAACAGGATCCCATGGGGCCAGATTGAAGCATCGCTCGCGAATCTCATTGCCCAGACGAGCGGCACGCGCCGCACGCTCACCCCACCGGTTTTGCCGATGGACCGTTTCCTGAACGAGCACCATCGCCAGCACGCCCGTGCCCACAATGACAACCGCCAATGCCGTCTCGACAAGTGTGAATCCTCGTCGGGGCAGTCTGTTTCCTGTGTGCTTCATCCGCTGACGATCGAACTCATCTTGAAGATGGGAAGAATGATGGCCATTGCGATAAATCCCACGAGCGATCCCATGGCGACGATGAGAATCGGCTCGATCATGCTGGTCATGGTCTTGATGGCGTCCTTGAGCACGCGGAGGTAGTACTCGGCGATTTCCTCGAGTACTTCGCCCAAACGGCCAGACTCTTCACCGGCCCCAACCATTTGGACGACACTTCGGGGCAGCAGCGATGTGTGTTCCAACTCGTCATTGATCCGTCGTCCCTCACGAACCGAGCGGCCCACTTTCCGCCAGAGTCGCTTGTAGTGCGAATTCCCAGAGATGTCACCCGTGACATCGAGTGAGTCGAGCACCGGCACACCGGCATTGAGCAGTTCGCCCATGGTCTGCAATGAACGACTCACATACAGCGCCCTGAACATCGGGCCAAAGAGCGGCACTCGGAGCCTGAACTTGTCCCACCAGAGCCGACCGGGCGTTGTCTTGATGAAACCGAGAAACGAGATCCCGCCCATGCAGGCCCCGATCAAAGGCACCCACCAGTTGGACACCATCCAATCGGAGAGGCCCATGAGGAAGAGTGTCGGCCCAGGCAGCACGTCCTCCTTCCCGTCGAACACCATCGCAAATCGCGGCAGCACGAAGGTGAGCAGGAACACGGTTACCGAAACGGCCATGATCGCGATCACACCCGGATAGATGCTGGCACCCACCACCATCTTTCGAGTTTCAAGCTGCTGCTGCAGGAAAGCCGCGATGCGGTCCAGCATTCGGCCGAATGCACCGGACATCTCAGATGCCTTCACCATGTTCACATAGAGCGGATTGAATTGCCGCGGATGCGCACTGAGCGCCTCGGAGAACGACTTGCCACTTTCGACATCAGCACGAATCTGCTCGAGAATCCCCTTGAATCGCGCATTGCTCGTCTGCTCGGCAATCCCCTCCAACGCCTGCCGGAGATTGATTCCTGCACGGATCATCACCGCCAATTGGGTGGTGAAGTCGAGGATGTCCTTTCGAGTGGGGCCACTGCCGGCATTGAGCACCTCCCAGACACGTTGCCAATTGACTCGTGCCGAGATGGGTACGGGCACAAGACGCAGCACATGCTGTCCCTGTTCACGAAGCGTGGCTGCGGCAGCTGACGCACTTTGGGCGGTCAGTTCGCCGCCTTCAATGCGGCCTGACTCGAGGCGAGCCTGATAGCGATAGACGGGCATGGGTCCATTTCCTCAGGCGGCCATGGCCCGATCCAGCGCCTCCGGGTGCGAGGCATGCGCCAGAGCATCCTCACGAGAGACGAGTCCGTTGAAAAACAACTCCGCGATTGATCCGTCAAGTGAGACCATGCCGAGCCGTCGGCTGGTCTCAATGACATTGGGAATCTCGAACGTGCGTGCTTCGCGAATGAGATTTCGCACGGCCGGTGTGCAGAGCAGAATCTCGACAGCCGGCACCATGCCCGGACGATCGATCCGGCTCATGAGCGTCTGTGAGACCACTGCCTGCAGTGTGTTTCCGAGCATTGAACGAACCTGGTTCTGCTGCCCGGATGGGTACATGTCGATGATGCGCTCGACAGTTTGGGAGGCGTTCACGGTGTGCAGCGTGGACATCACCAGATGGCCGGTTTCCGCTGCACTCATGGCCAGCGCCGTCGTTTCCAGATCTCGCATCTCGCCAACGAGGATGATGTCCGGATCCTGCCGCAGGGCGTGTTTCAGCCCGGAGGCAAAGGACGGCAGGTCTTGGCCCAGTTCACGCTGTTCGATCAGACACTTGTCGCTGGTGAACGTGTACTCCACCGGGTCTTCAAGTGTGATGATGTGCTTTCGATGCTGCTCGTTCATGCAGGCGATGAGTGCTGCCAGCGTGGTTGACTTGCCTGAGCCTGTGTCTCCGGTGACAAGCACAAGGCCTCTTGGTAGTTGGGCGAGCGTCTCGATGACTGGAGGCAGACTCAGCGATGCCAACTGGGGCACCTTCTCGTTCACGGTCCGCATGGCAATCGCCGCTGAACCGCGTTGTCGATGAATGTTGACCCGATATCTCCCCAGCCCTTCGACGGCATAGGACAGATCAACGTCTTGTTGCTCAGACAGACGAGCCCGTTGGGTCTCATTGGCCACCACATCGATCCACCGCTCTACGACCTCAGCCGCGAGTTGGGGCGCCTCTTGGGGCGTCATCTGCGTGTTGATTCGGAAGATTGGCGGATGGCCGGCGACGAGATGGATGTCGCTGGCCCCGAGTTCATCGGCCTTGTGCAGAATGTCGATGAGATCCATGCGAAGCGCTCCACCGAAACAGACTCGGCAGAGCATTCATCGGATTGACTTCGCGGCCGGTCCACCTGCAGCAGCCCGGTGGAGCGCCGCACGTGCCGGCAGTAGGGATCAATCGGATTCTGCGGAAGCCTCCGCAGGGCGATCGAGCGTCACATGTCCCCCAAACGGCGCCGACGGCCTGTACCCGAGTTCCGCGAGCGTCTCGTCGAACACACCGTTTCCAATGTAGACCAGCGACCCGGACAGGCTGCAGGGCAGCGACTGAGGCGGCGCTCCGCCGGGCCAGCCACCAGCCGGCGCCCGCACGACGATCGGAAGCGTTGCCTCACGGTCAATCCCTGGCGAGAGCACCAATTCACCCGCGTGCCGCCCCGTCCATCCTCGATCGCCCGACTGAACGCTGTAGTGATACTCCAGCAGTTCGATCTCCAGCGATCCTGTATTCCTGATGTTCACCTGCACTTCACCGGCGATGGCCTCGTCAGAAATCTGGGTCAAGACGCCTGTGGTCGCCAGAGAGACGCGAGGCTCGCTGGTGCAGGCGAACCCCATGGCGGCGAGGAGGGGCATGCAGAGCCAGAATGCAGGAGGTGTTCGCATGGCGGCACTCTACTGCACCGACCTTGTCCGTCCGTAGAATCGGGCGCCATGCTCGGATTGCTCCCTGCTGTCATCACCTGCCTCCTGTCGGCCCAAGATGCCGAGGCTGTATTCGTGGACCATGCTCCACTGGTCGAGAGAACGCTGCAGCAGGTCATGGAGGGGTCGATCGAGCACGACCGCCGCATTGAGTTGCTTCGTTCACTCCATACGGAGCACGGAAGGCGCCTGACGCCCCGAGACACATCAGACACCGATCTATTCGTGCAAGTTGACTCACTCCTGCAGCAGATCGCGGCTGAGCGGCCTGAGTTGATGGAGGCGATCACTGCAGACTCAACCGATCCAATCCTGCACGCACGTCGGGCTGCGGCCTTGGGCGCACTCATGTCGGCCCGCCGATGGCTGGAGGAGACAGATGGACTTGGCTCCACTCGATCACAACTGAAGCGTCTCCCAGCAGCGATCCACGGCCACAGCACCATCCGCACAGGCGATCGAGTTCCCGACGATCTCGTGGACGCACCGATGTGGCAGAGGGAAGGCGGCGGCAACGAGGCAATGGCCCTGTTGCTCCCAGACACGTTGATCATCGCAGGATCTGATCACATCAAAGCACTCGACGTACTCACCGGGGAGCAGAAGTGGCATGTTGAGGAGAGGGCCTCGAACGCCCTCTCTTCGACGCCGTCGCACGGTGGTGTCCAGATGCTCACAGCGGTACCCGGCGGCGACTTCATTGTCTGGAGAGGGCAGCCGGTTTCGACGGGGTTTGAGGGAAGCGGACAGGTGTATCGAATGGCTGCCGACACCGGCCATGTTCAGTGGAGGTTTGACCCCGCCCAGCTCGATGACGCGCGAGGCCTGATTCGACCGTCAGGAGGGCCTGTCGTTGCTGACGGATCCGTGTTCATACCGATGCGTCGTCACGGCCGAGCGATGCAGGTCGAGTCATGGCTGCTCTCGCTGGATCTGGAGACCGGCCAGCAGAATTGGGCCCGTTGGCTGGGATCGGCAGGCGCGGCAGTTCGAGGCGTGGTCTGGCCCGGCGACACCATCCTGCCAGGCGAACGAGCACTGTTCATTCAGACCGGAACCGGGGTGCTGGCTTCCATCGATCCCAGAGCGGGAGACATCGACTGGCTGCGTCGGATGACCCCGGGCCGTTGGCGGGCCCGAGACGTCACCGCGCCCCCGCCGTGGGCGTTGTTCGCCCCGATTCAGATCGGGGGGCATCTGATTACCCGTGCCTCAGACGGAAGACGGTTGCTCGTGCTCGATCCCCGCACCGGGGACATTCACGCATCTCATGAGACGAGCGACCAATCTGATCTTGCTGGTGTACACACAGTGCATGCGCTGGATGGGGCCGGCCTCTTGACTGTTGGTCGATCATTGAACCGATGGCAAGTGACGCCTGAGGGAACTTTGGAACGAGTCTGGACCTGGAGAGACGACTCTGGCGCTGTGCCCAGTGGCAGATCTCACATCACAGACACCGAAGTGCTTCTGCCGCTGGGCGACCAGTTGATCGCCCTGCATCTGGATGACGGACGCCCACTTCGAGCGCTGCACAATCCCGGCGGAGGACACGCGATCAGCGCAGATGGACTCATTGCAATGTCGTCGGGCCAGTCACTGAGTCTGCTTGGTGGCCTGAACGCTGCCCTGACTCGCTTGAGGGCTCGGACAAGCCGTGATCCTGATGACATCGACGCCCACATCGGGATCATCGCGCTGGTAGTGCGAGCGGCTCGAGCAGATCTGACACGCAAGCACCTGCCTGGGGCCATGACCGCCGCGTCGGCTCAGCACCCATCCGCTGGGGTAGATTTGGCCATCTCATCGATGCAGGTGCTCGATGCATCTCTCCCCGATGATCAGGCGCTGATCGATGCGGCAATTGCAGTGATTCCCGATGGCACACCTGACAAGGCTCGCCTTCTGCTGGCTCGGGGTGACTGGATCGAGCCAACCAGTACCGACGCCGCGATTGAGAGTTGGCTGGCAGCCGATGCGTTGGCCGCCTCAGAGGCGTGGGCCGTTGAGCATGGTGTGCATGCCCCTGTCGCTGCACTGGTGACTCGCAGGCTTGCGCGGCACGGACTGAACCACGCTGCCAATTGGCCCCCGCCATCCGATCAAGACGGGCCAGCGCTGCGGGCATGTGTTGCCAGAGGTGACGCGTCTCGAAGCCAAGCCCTGGCCCTCTTGTCACGAGCACAGGGCATGGAGGCAATTGCGGTTGCGCATGTGGCTGGGTTCGATCCTGATCGCATTGAAGCCATGCGGGACGTGGTGGCTCCGGCCCTGACTGACGGGCTGGAGACTCGACGGGTGCAAGGCGGGTGGGCATCTCTACCAATTGACGAGGGCATGATGCTGCGTGAGGGCACATCGATCACATGGCATGAGTCCCCGCTGACCGATGCACTCTGGTCCATGGTGCTCGACGGAACCCCTGACGAGGTTGTTGCCATCGACGATGATCAGATCGTCATCACACTCGATGAGCTCGACGGCGGTCGCCGGCTTCAGGCAAGGCAAAGAGACACCGGAGATCTGATCTGGAACTTGGAGCTGGACCAACTGGGGCCGGACATTGACCCGCCGATTGTGATCGCCGCCACGCCCACCGTCGCAGCCCTCGCAGGCCGGGCCGGCATCACCATTGTCGATCTGAAAGCTGGCAGACCTCTACCTGGGGCCCCTGCCGGTTTGCCGCTGGATGCACTCTCGGTGCACGGTGATCTCCTGCTGTTGCTCGATGATCAGACACGTGGCCGCACCGTGCTTCAGGTCATTGACGAGCAAGGGCGATCCCATCATTGGCCCCTGCCCCCGATGATTCCAAATGCCAATTGGATCAATCGGGGACCGCTCGGGGGCGTCGCGGTGGGCAATGCCGATTCGGTCGCATTCGCTCCAGCTCTAGGCGATGCGTGGTGGTGGTCTGCTCGCGATGAGACCACAGATTCACTCCGCGGCGCGATCGTGCTTCCAGACGCCATCATCACCCGAACTTCGACCTCGCTGGTTCACCGCCGCAGCCCTGAGACAGGTGCGCTGCTGGGCCGTGTTGAGACACCCCTTGGACGCAGTGAGGCTGTCGTCACCGACTTGCTGCACTTGGGCGATGGCCTTCTTGTGGTGACCGATCAGGGTGTGCTGCGCCTTGGCGCGGATGGCGCCACGCTCTGGGCCGATGCTGGCGAACATCTCACGCCACCGATCCTGGCCACTGTGGCAGGCGATGAGACCGTCGTCTTCCATGCCCGTGACGTTCTGCACGACACCCTGCTCCCAATGGAAGACCGGACGATCCATCAGGTACGTCGCCTGGACCAGCATGGTCGCCTGATGGAGACGATTGACCTGTTCCCGATGGCCGGTAGAATTCGGCGCGCCAAACCACTTGGCGGCGGGCTGCTCATTTCCGATGATCTCGACACATGGCTCGTGCCGATCTCATCACCCCAAGGAACCTCCCCCATCTGAAGAAGGGTCACCTGACTTGAGCGACACCTACAACGACGATCGATCTGACGCAGAGGGGCAGGACTCGTCTGGGCAGGGTGATGACGCCGATCGCATCGTCATCACTGACGACGAAACCCCGGTTAACGAGGATCCAGATGGGCTCGACGAGCACGACGATGACGAAGACGATCTGGACGACGATGAAGATGTGCCACGAGATGATGATCGTGACGACTGGCTTGATGATCTTGACGACGAAGACTGATGCTCGCTACTCAGCGAGTTCGTGACCATCGATCGTCACGTCGTACAGCCTCGCGAGCGCGACCATGTGTGCCGTCGCCAGCCGCCTCAATCGCATCGCACAACTCGAGCACGATCGGCGTATCGGTGTGCGCCGCCCGCAGATCTGGCAGCCGGTCCTTTGCTGGTGCGGCATCGCGGAATAGACGCTTGAAACACGCCTTGAGTTGGTCGATGTCGTTGCCGTCAACTCCAGCTCGAACGAGGCCGATCGTATTGACCGCCCTGACTTCAGCGGGGTGACCTTCGACGATCACGAAGGGTGGCACATCGCGGGCCACTCTCGCCATTCCACCCACGAATGCCAAACGGCCTATGGTCGCATAGTGGTGCACGCCTGCGCCTCCACCGATTGCGGACCCGTCGCCCATGATGACGTGACCGGCCAGCATCACCTGGTTGGCAATCGTCACGTGGTCACCAATGATGCAGTCGTGCGCCACATGGCTGCCAACCATCACGAGACAGTCGGACCCAATGACAGTCTCACCGCCGCCGTTTCCGGTTCCGCGGTGCATCGTGACGTGCTCACGGATATCGTTCCGGTCCCCGAGTCGCAACACGGTGCGCTCACCATGAAACTTTCGATCCTGCGGTTCGCCGCCAAGCGCGGTAAAGGGGTGAATGGTGTTCTCCCGCCCCATGATCGTGTTGCAATTGACATGCACGTGCTCCATGAGCACGCACCCATCACCGATCTCCACGTCAGGGCCGACAATGCTGAATGCCCCGATCTGAACATTCTCGCCCAGTTGGGCGGAGTCGTGAATGATGGCGGTCGGATGGATGCAAGACATGAAGGCTACTCCGACTCCGCATCGACCATCATGAAACGAATCGAGGCTTCTGCCGCGGGCTTGTCACCCACGAACGCCCGACAGTCTATGGACGCCATCCTCGATGATGCTCGAACTGTGCGAGCCTCCAGAATCAACTGATCACCGGGCGTGACCGGGTGACGCAACTTCACCTTGTCCAAACTGAGGAGCACGGCAATCTTCCCGATTGTCTCCAGCCGCTGACTCAGCAGGAGCCCGCCAAGCTGCGCCATGGCCTCGACAATCAGCACACCGGGCATGATCGGGGTCTTGGGATAGTGGCCTCCGAAGAACGGCTCGTTGATCGTGACGTTTTTCACGCCCACGGCACGCTCATCGCCCTCCATCTCCAACACTCGATCCACGAGCAACATTGGGTATCGATGCGGCATGATCCGCTGAATGGCACGAATGTCCATCATGCATGTGTCGCGCATGGCGGTTGCCGCGACACTCGTTGATGCTTGTTCACGCAGAGCTGCCGCGAGCTTGCGGTTGAGCGAGTGCCCACTGCGAGATGCCACGATCCGACCCTGAATGGCAGCGCCTGCCAGCGACAGGTCTCCAATCATGTCGAGCACCTTGTGCCGCACTGGTTCATCGTCGAACCGCCAAGCGTTATCGATTGGCCCCTCCTCACCCACAACAAGCACCTCCGAAGGGGAGAGGTGCGTGCACATACCCTTGGACTGCAGTGCCTGCGCTTCTTCAGCCAGCGAGTAGGTTCGAGCTCTCGCAATGTCGCGTCGGTAGTTGTCGGGCGTCAGGTCGAATGCGAATGCCTGCCGAGGGATTCGGTCGGCCTGCTGCCCGTAATCAAGCTCATAGACGACATGCAAACCCTGCCCCGAAGCCGGGAAGGCAGCGATCATCGCGTCACCCTCTTCGATGACGAGCGGCGCCTCAATCTTGATCGTGGACCGCGGCACCTCCTGATTGACGAGTCCGACCGGATCAATCGCTGCGATGAAGGGGTCGGCACTACCGTCGCCCAACGGCACTTCCTGTGCATCAAGTCTGAGTAGGGCGTTGTCGATGCCCAGACCTGCCAGCGCACTGAGGCAGTGCTCCACCGTCTCCACAACGACTTCGCCTGACGCCACGGCTGACCGCCGCGGCCGGTCTACACACTGATCGACACTGGCTGGAATCCGAACCGGCGGATCGAGATCTGTCCGCTCGAACACGATGCCGTGATCTGGATCGGCCGGCTCGATAGAGAGCGTCACAGGCGCGCCTGACATCAACCCCCGACCCTCGACCGACACCGTGTCGGCCACGGTGTGCTGTGTCGGGGTTGGCGGTTCGACGACCGGTCGCGGTGTGCTCTGCCGTTCCATGAAGTCGATCAGCCACTGCTCGCCTTCATTGAGGCGATCAGTTCGGGAAGTCTACGCAGGGCGGCCACCTCCCGCAATTTGTCCTTCAATGGAATGGCCGGAGTCCCTCCTACGACGGCCCCGTCAGGAATATCCCGCATGACGCCCGAAGAAGCGGCGATCTTGGCCCCCACACCAATCTGCAGGTGTTGGGCGATACCGACCTGGGCCCCGATCATGGCACCGTCTCCGATTTCCACCGATCCAGCGATGCCTGTCTGAGCGGCAATCACGATGTTTCGGCCCAGCGTGCAATTGTGAGCCACCTGCACCATGTTGTCCAACTTGGTGCCATCGCCTATCCGGGTCGATCCGAACTTCGCTCGATCGATACAACAGCCCGAACCAATCTCGACATCCTCGCCAATGATGACGTTGCCCAGATGAGGCACTCGGCGCAAGCCATTGATTGCCGGATCTGGTCGATAGCCGAAGCCCTCGCCTCCGATCGTGCAGTTGGGCTGCAGAATAGACCTTGCTCCTACTCGGCATCCATCGGCGACATACACGCCGGCGTGCACCTGTACGTCGTCACCCAGAACGACATCGGCTGCAATGACGGCCCCGGCGCCCACATGTACGTTCTTGCCCATTTTCGCTGAAGGATGGACGGTGGCCAAGTCGTGCACACCCGGTTCGACGGCGGGGCGCATGTGCCCATGTGCAGCCTCGAGCACCGCGATCATCGCGATGTCGGCATCCTTCACCTGAATCAGCGCCCGCCCTTCCCCAGCCCCACCTGGGACCTCAATGCCTTCGCTCACCAGCGCCGCAGAGGCATTGCTCTCGGTCCACCGGTCGGCCCATCGCTGTGAAGTAATGAATGTGAGAGCGCCTTCGCTCGCGTCTTCCAGCGCGTCGATGCTGGTCAACTGAGCGTCCGCCTCGCCAAGGAGGGTTCCCTCGAGCAGTCCGGCCAGCTCACCAGCCGTTGTTCGCATGGACTTTGCATCGACCAAAGGGTCAACCACCAGAGCGATGACTGTCGTTCATCGCCTTGATCAGCGCCTCTGTCACGTCCATCGACTCGGCGGCAAACAACACCCGCCTCGAAGAGATCATCGCGATGGGATCAGTGCTGTCCTCCGGAATTGGATCGACGCCATCATCGACCAAGACCATGTCGTAGCCATTGGCCTTGGCGAAGGTGCCAGCTGCAACTCGAATCGACTCGTACAGATCGCGAATACGGCGAGACTCCATCTGTTGCATTCGCCGTTCGGACATCTGCAGGCTGGCCTCGAACTCGATCGCGGCCAGTTGCAGGTCTCGCAGCGCACTGCGGTGACGCTCACTGGACTCTGGATAGTCTTCGAGGTCGGCTTGCAGGTCTTCGATCGACGTACGACGAGCTGCCGCATCGGCCTGTGCCGCCTCGCCCATGGCCACCTTTTCCTCCTGGAACTCGGTCCAGGCATCGAGCCCATTGAAGACGGTGCCAAGATCCACGACTGCGACGGTCGTGGGCTTGGGGGCCAATCGGCCCGCGGCAGCTACCAGTGCGAGGACACCGATCACAACGGCCGCCTTGCGGAGGCGGCCACCTCTGCGTGATTCAGACGTCTTGTTCATGAGATGCTCCATCGGTGCTTCAGCGGCTCGTGGCCGTCTCGTTGTATGCGTTGTTCATGCGAAGGATCAACGACTCGGTGATGTCCACCTTCGGAGAGGCGAACATCACCCGGCGCTGAGCGATCTGCTCTTCCACTTGTGTAGCCCGAGCCACGCGAGCCTCCGGATTGACCCGGATCGGTGTCGCGTTGTCGTTCACCAGCACGATGTCGATTCCGTTGGCCTGGGCCAAATCACCCACTGCCGCCACGATTCGCTGGTAGAGATTCTGCTGCAACAGCGACAGTTCCACATCGAGTTGCCGGGCTGCGAACTGATCAAATGCGATGGCCTTGATGCCCTTGGCGTCGATCTCGTCCATGATCGCCTGCTGGGCATCGGGATCAGTGGTCTCCTCGAGCCGCTCCTGCAGTTGGCGAATCTCCGACGTCCGGGAGTCCGCTTGCGACTTGAACTCCTCGAACTTCGAGCGGAGTTCCGCCTCGGCGTCAGCCCTTTCAAGCAGCCCTTCGAGCACGGCTGTTGGATTGACTACAGCAACTACGGTCTTGTCAGCAAGCGTGTGCGAGGTGCCCCGGGCCGCCGTGACGGCGATCGTCCCGGTGACAATGAGCGCTGCTCCTACGAGCATGATGTGTCGAATTCGAAACATGATCAGGCTTCTCCTGCCGCAGGAGCGGCATCAGAACGGAAGGTCTGCAGCGAAACTGAACAGTTGGGTCCTGTCCTCAGGTTGCTTGAGTATCGGGAACCCGAAATCGAATGCCAGCGGAGCCGAGCCAAGCGCCGCAATATACACCCGGAATCCAAACCCCACCGACGCCCTGTAGGGGGCCAGACCTGTCCTCGTGTTGACGGTGCCTGTATCTGTCCAGAGCACGCCATCAAGGAACTCACCCACCAACGGGAACTGGTACTGGCCGCCGACAAAGCACATCAGATCGCCGCCGACAACCGTATCCACCGGTACGCCGTTGAGTGTGCCCTTGGGGCCTATCCCCCGGAAATGGAAGCCTCGGAAGGAACGACCGCCCATGTAGAACTTCTCGTAGTTGGGGGCTGCTCCGCCAAAGATCAGGCCAAAGCGGCCGTCCAGCCGGAGTGTTGATGGCCGCCCGAGAAAGTCGCGGTCGAGCAGAAGATAGGTCGTGTAGTTGACGGTAGACCGGTTGAACTTCACATTGCCCGCAAACGCGCCGTAGTTGGAATAGGACAGTGCCAGCCGGCTTCCCGCTGTCGGCCGCATGAACGAATTCAGTGTGGTCCGCACCAATGACCCACCCAGGCTCACCAGATTGTCCGGGCCGGTGTCGGCACGAACTTGATCAGGGGCGTCGTCAGCGATCTCAGTCAAGCGAACGTTGGTGTACTCCAGCCTCAGATCGCCGTACCAGATGTCACCCAATCGTCGGCTGACGGTCATCCCGCCGTAGAGCCGCTGTTCCGTGTATTGCTCGTAGATTCGGCGGTAGAACCCGCCTGCACCACCCAGTGAGATGGGTGTGTCGAGGAATCGCGGTTCAGTCAGCGAAATGTCGTACGAGAAGATCTCGGTGCCGGGCTGGAAGTTCATGGCAAACTTCTGGCCGGCACCACGCAGGGCGCGTCCGGCAAAGAACTCGCCCAGCGTCTGAGGCGCATCGGCCACATCGAAGTTGTTCTGCGTGAGTGAGATGTTGCCCAGCACGCCCGAATCGGACCCCAGACCAACGCCGAAGTTGATCGAACCCGTGTTCTTCTCCTTCACCTCGATGAGCACATCTCGCTCACCGGGGTGATCAGGGTCCTCACGCTGCACCCGCACCTTGGCCTCACTAAAGAGGCCCGACTGAGTGATTCGCTCTTCTGTCCGCTTGAGCTCGCGCACGTCGAATCGGTGGCCTGGCGCCAATTGGGTCATCCCCCGGATGACCCGATCCTGCGTCAGTGTGTTTCCGGTGATGTTCACCAGGCCGACGTCAGCAACTCGCCCCTCGTCAATCTGAACGAGCAAGTCGATCTCGGTCGTGTCACCAAGCCGAATTGGCTCTGCCCTGACATGGGTGTCCAGCCACCCCATCACGCCATAGGCGTCTCGCACGGCGTCCATTGAGCGGCGGACGAGATCTGCACGAAACGCGTCGCCAACCTTGATGGTCATCATGGCGGCGACCTGCGATCTGGAGAGACCTTCCGTGGGGCCGCCCTCAACCGTGCGAACCTGAATTCGCCCGACCGTGTACCTCTGCCCCTCTTCAACCAGGAATATGACCTTCGCTTCACGTTGATCCGGACTGATCTCCACTGTTCGATCCACCCGAACGTCGATCCAGCCGCGGTCTCGATAGAACGCCGTGAGCTTGCCCACGTCCTTCGTGAGTTCGTCCTCATCAAGCGCTGCTCGCTCGAGCAACGGGATCCAAGTGGACGTCTCGATTTGAGCCCGGAGCTTCTTATCGGTGAAGGCCCGCGTACCGACAAACTCGATCGCTCGAATTCGCACGCGAGGCCCTTCGATCACCTCGTAGATGAGCACACCATCGTCTGAAAGCTGCTTCTGATCGACGGTGATCTCGACGAGGTAGAACCCCTTGGCCTTGTACATGTCCTCCATCAGGCGGACACCACGCTGGATCAGGAAGTCATCCCGTGGCGACCCACGGTGCAGCCCGGTGGGAGCCAGTAGCGCCCCATCATCGAGCATGCTGTTCCCGACCACGGAGACTTCAGCGAGCAACTCCTCCTCCTGGAAGAGATATCGCAGCACAACCGTTCCATCGGTTTGCAGCTCGGCCACGACATCGATGCTCTTGAAATCGCCCAGTCGGGTCAGGCGATTGACGTCTCCACGGGCGGTCTCGGGGTCATAGGCCTGCCCCACCCGGGAACGGATGTTGTTGAGCACTTTCTGCTCGGACACACGCCGAAGCCCATGCAACTGGATGTCGCTTACCGGCCGATCTGCCAGTTGATCATCGGCGACAGCAACCTGTGTGAACAAGGGCCCTGAAGGGGCCGCCAGCACAAGCAGTCCAACGACGATCGCAATCAGGGGACGCATTCCAGCTGATTGAAGTGTACCCGGCCCACCTGCCTCATCGCCGCGGCCGGGGGCTGTGATACGCTGCCCACTTGGCACCATGACAGCCCCCAGAACATTGCAGGATCTCGCCCAGTCACTCGGGGCCACGCTGGAGGGCGACGGGTCAGCGGTGGTTTCCAGATGCCGTGGCATCGCTGATGCCCAAGCTGGCGATCTGACCTTTCTGGCCAACGCCCGCTACCGCGACCATGTCAAATCCACCAAGGCCACGGCGATCCTGATCGATCAAAGCTCACCTTGCCCGGACGGACTCTCTGCACTGCGGTGCGACGACCCATATCTGGCCTTCCGCAACGCGATGATCGAGCTCCACGGGTGGCGTGAGCATCCCGAACCGATGGCCAGTACCGACGGCGTCAGCGAGAAGGCCGCCGTTCACCCCACGGCCTCGGTCGGCGATGGCACGCGGGTGCACCCATTCGCGGTCATCGACGAAGGGGCTCAGGTTGGGCGTGACTGCACGATCTATCCCGGGGCCTACATCGGCGTCAATGCCCGAGTTGGCGATGGTTGCCTGCTCTTCCCCAACTGCGTGATCTATGACGGCGTCCAATTGGGCGACCGCGTCACCGTGCATGGCGGCACGGTCGTTGGATCGGATGGCTTCGGATATGCCACAGCGGGCGGTGTGCACCACAAGATCCCCCAGCAGGGCACGGTTCGAGTCGAGAGTGATGTGGAATTCGGCGGCAATTGCGCCATTGAGCGTGCGGCCATGGGCGAGACCGTGGTGGGAGAGGGCACCAAATTCGCCGATCTCATCTCGATTGGCCACGGCACGACCATCGGGGCACATTGTCTCCTCGTTTCACTGGTAGGGGTCGCCGGCAGCGTCACGATGGGCAATCACGTGGTGCTCGGAGGGCAGGTCGGCATTGCAGGCCATCTTCGAATCGGCGATGGCGTACGGGCCTTGGCCCAGTCGGGCATCGCCGGTGATATTGAGTCCGGGCAGATTGTGGGCGGTGCCCCTGCAATTCCAGCTGATCAGGCCAAACGGAACTTCATGGCCATGGCGTCACTGTCACAGCTGCTCAAGCGAGTACGCAAGCTCGAACGTGAAGCCGACAGGCGCAGCGCAGCGGCTCAAGACGACGAGCGGTAGTCGAAGGGCAGTTTGCAGACGACTGCCGGGGTGGTGGACCGACCCAGATCAACCTCGACCTGCGTCCCCACCTGGGCGTGATCCATCTGCATGTGGGCCATGGCGATCGAAGCATCAAGCGAAGGGCTCAGGCACCCGCTGGTGATCGTGCCGACCACCGATGAACCTGCCTGCACCGACATGCCTTGCCTGGCAGCTCGCCGCCCCTCCAGCAGCAGCCCACGCAGCGTGGTCTTCGGGCCTGCCTCTTGGATCTTCTGCAGCGCCTCTTGCCCGATGAAGCCGCCGGGCTTGTCGAGGCTCACCGCAAAATCCAGCCCTGCAGACAACGGATCCGTGTGCTCATCAATCTCGTGCCCGTACAGGGCCATGCCCGCCTCCAGTCGAAGGGAGTCTCTGGCGCCAAGACCGCAGGGCTTGACCACAGACTGCCCTTCTTCAAGATTTCCGAGCATCATCTTCACTGCCTTTGATGCCAAGGCCCGTGGCAAGATGGCCTCGATGCCGTCCTCTCCGGTGTACCCGGTCCGGGAGATGAGAAACTTGGCGATGAGCACCTGCTTG
The DNA here is from genome assembly GCA_022446885.1 of Phycisphaerales bacterium. Lineage (GTDB taxonomy): Bacteria > Planctomycetota > Phycisphaerae > Phycisphaerales > SM1A02 > JABAAC01. The sequence goes on from JAKVBU010000011.1 coordinate 109,632, forward strand.
GTTTGGAATCGATATCGCTTGAGGTCAGGAATCGAACGGGAGAAGCGCCCGATCAAGTCCATCACGTTTGGCCCTTGCACCGCGACCATGGCCGTCGTCGTCGTCTCATCTGTCATCTTGAAGACAGAAGTGCCCTTGCAGGCGCCGACGTGATCGATGATCTTGATGCGGTTGGCCGCATTGCAGACCATCAGGCACTCCGCTTCGTCCACGCGGTAGACCAGCACATCGTCCCGGCACCCCCCCTGCTCGTTGCACACGATTCCGTATCGCACCTGCCCCGGAGCCATGTCAACCACGTTGCGGGTGACGAGTCGGTCGAGAAACGCCACTGCATCACGACCCTTGAATCGCAGTCGCCCCATGTGGGAGACGTCGAACAGCCCGCCACTGGATCGCACCTGCCGGTGCTCGTCGATGATCGACCCGTAGTGCAGGGGCATCGACCACCCGGAGTAATCGACGAGCTTCCCGCCGTGGTCAATGTGGAATTGGTGGAAGGGCGTGGTCTGCAGTTCGGTCGCGGTTGCCATCGCGGAATGGTATCCACAGATGGGTACTGCCGACCGTCGTCAGGAGGCCTTTCGTTGGGCGTACCCCGGACGGGCACGCTGGCTGAGTCGCTTTTGGATGCGCTGGAGCGTTTCCATCTCGATCTGCCTGACCCGTTCTCTCGTGAGCCCGATGACGGCACCGATCTGCTTGAGCGTCAGAGGAGACTGCCCCTCCAGGCCGAATCGCAGCTTCAGTACCCGGCGATCGCGATCGGCGAGTTCCTCGATGACTTCCAACACCACCTCAAGATCGTCGTTTCGTTCGACACTCGTCTCGGGCCGGCTGTTTCGTTGATCCTCAAGGACCTCCGTGAAGTCCAGTGAGTCGCCATCGTCGCTCATGCCGGTACGTCGAGCGGATCGGCGAGTCTGCATCGCCTGCACAACGATCTCAGCCTTCCGGCGTGGCAACTCCAACACCTTGGCCGTCTCGTCAATCGTCGGTGGGCGGCCCAGGTCCTCTTCCAGCCTCGCCGACTCACGGCGCCATCGCCCGATGAGCTCAACCATGTAGGCCGGCACATGAATCGGTTGCGTGGCGTTGAGCAGCATCCGCTTGATCGCCTGCTTGATCCACCAGGCCGCGTACGTTGAGAATCTCGCGCCCTGGGCGGGGTCAAATCCCTCAACCGCTCGAATGAGTCCGATATTCCCCTCTTCAATGAGGTCGCTCAGGGGCATGCCTCGGTGGATGAACTGCTTGCCGATCGCCACAACCAGCCGCAGATTGGCCCGAATCATGCGGTCTTTGGACTCCAGACAGCCATCGTTGATGATCCGCCAACCGAGTTCTCGCTCCTGCAAGGGGGTCAGCAGGGGCACCTCGTTGATGTCTCGCAGATACGTCTCAAGATTCCGGTCGTTGAATCGTGCCATCGTTGCCTCAGCGTCGTCCCTGTTCCAATGCCCTGTCCATGACATGGACTCCATAAGCCCGTCTGCCGCCGCGATATACGCGGGCCTCCGGCAGACAGTGGAGCCATGGCTCGGCGCACAGCATCGACTCGACTATGCCGCCGCTTGAGCCACGTGTGCCGTATTTGCGGGACTTGAGGGCGTTTCTCGCCTCAAGTGCCCGCACCACCCGAAATCAGGACAGGATTCCCCTCGTGAGCGACTCGCATGACATTTCAATCCCACTTGAAGCCTGGGCCTGGGATCCCGCTGGGCTCAATGCCAGGCAGATCCAGTTGAACGACGGCCGGCAGGTGATTCAGGTCCGTCTGGAACTGGGCCTGCTGCAGATGGAAATGACCGGTCGCCCCGATGGAACGCGACCGCAGGGCCAGGAGACCTGGCTGGATGTCGCGATCAAAGGAGGCGATTCATCGCTCACCGAGGATGCCCTACAAGCCTCGATTCGAGCCGAGATTCTCCAGCTCTTCCAACGAGTCGCAGCAGCACGGGCCCTCGGCATTGCCCAGTTGGTGCTTCATGACGCCGACGGCATTCTAAAGCGAATGGACTGGTGCCACGGCGAGGGCGACGATGCCGCCCGAATCGAGTCGCTTCGCCCACAGGCGCTTCTACTGCGAGCGCGGGCCGGGGCGGAACTCGCGATGGCTGCTGGTCGCCCGGACGCCGCCCGTAAAGCGCTCGCCAGCGGGCTTGAGGATCTCTCCCAGTGCCTGCCACATGACCAGTTCGACGCCCGCCCGGAAGTCGCTGCGCTACGAGAAATGCACGCCTTGCTCGTGCCTCGGCTGCCTGCATCCCAACGGGTCGAACTGCAGACTCGATTGGCCGAAGCGCTGGCGAGTGAGAACTACGAACTCGCTGCGATCCTGCGAAACGAGATCCGTCAGTTGCTCGACTGAATTGCCGCCTGAATTGGCCCCGCCCACACTGTGCCTCCCAGATCGGGAGCTGCATGTCGCAATCGCTCCACTCGCGCCCGCAGTTCAGCATCCGGCCGTCCTGCCCACCGGGCCAGTTGCAGCATCCGCAACTGTGCCAACCACCACCGGTCCGGCCCCGCATCCACCGGAGCCGCCGCGAGCGTTCGATACAGCACCATTGCTTCCTCACGCTGCTCGGGCTCGGGGGCATCCGACAGCAACTCGGCCAACCCAAACATGGCATTCGCAGCCGTAGGGTGCGACTGCAAGATGGCTCGATAGCGATCTGGCTCCCCGCGACCATCCAGCCTGAGTGCATCAGCGATCAGCAGCCGATCGGCGAGATCTCCATCGTCGAGATACTTCAGCAGCAAGGGCGTCAGTTCCCGAAGCCCTCGAGCGTCTGCAGGTGCAGGTGTTGGTGATCGATCTGCCCCATCCCCCATCACCGCCATCGCACGCTCGAGCAAGAGCCGCCGAACCTCACTGGGCGCGTGGGCGTGGAGCGCGGCAACGGGCTGAGCCCCTTCTCCAAGTCGAAGGGCCAATCGGGCCCTGAGCCAAAGTGCGTCGCCTGTGTCCAGATGCACTGCGGCCTCATCAGCGTCAAGCAGTTCTCCTGCCTCGTCCAGTCGATCGCGTTCGATTGCATGATCGATGAGCGCCGCCAACGTCCACCCGGCGGCCAACTGAGCCAGTTCAACCCGACTGGCGTCCTGTCTGTCAGTCATGGCGGCAGCCGCCGCCGCGCGAAGCCGCTGTACCTGTGGGGCCATTGCATCCAGATCGAGTCGCCCCAACTGGGCAGCCGCTGCCGCAAGCGCAGCCGTCTGCAGCGACGACCCCGGTGGCACCTTCACCCACGCCGTGACAGCGCCTTTGATGTCTCCAGCGCGGCGAGCCTGTACTCCGGCCGCGACACTCGACACTTCTCTCTGAGGCAATTCGATGAGCCGATCGATCACTCCACCGTCGTCCGCATCGGCGGCAAGACCCAATGCCCAGGCAGCTGCCCGTCGGGCTGCAGTCGAATCTCCCGCCGCACCGGCGTGGGCCCACGCGGCCATGGCACGTGTCATCTCGCCCCGCGACTCCAGTGCCCGCGCTGCCCGACGAGAGGCCACTCGAGCCCATGGTGCTGCCGCAGATTCGACCGGCGCCGACGCCCAAGCGGCCAGATCGCCTCGTGTCACCATGGCCGCTGCATGCGTAGCGCGGCCCAGCGCCGTTCGGGCAAAGGGAAGCCCGTCCGCCTCAGGTAGTGCAGCCATTCGGTCTGCGAGCAGCGCGGCAGATTCGTCTTCCGACCAACCCCCCGCGACCAGCATCGGCAACGCGTCGGCAAGCAGCGCCTCTGAGGCCGAGACATCTGATACATCTCGAGCCCGAGACTCTGCAAACAAGAGCACCTGCCAAGGGGCTTCGGGCTGGGGCCACTGACCGGCCCCGAGCATTCTTCGCTTGGCCAGTTGAGCCAACCATCGTTCTGTCACCTCGCCCTGCTGCACAAGCATGGAGTGGCGATCAGAGCCTGCTCCAAGATCCCCAGCCGCATCGGCCGCCCACGCCGCAAGCCGAAGCAGTCGCGGATGGGCTCGCCTCAATGAGAGCCCCTGCCAAGCATTGTGAGCGTCGGCTGGCGCCACCTCACCCAATGCTGCCAGCAGCGTGATGGCCCCAGCGCGGAACGGCAGCAGTTGATGATGTCTCGACCCGGGCTCAAGTACACCCTCAAGCGCACCGAACATTGCGCCTGCTAGTTGGGCGGTCTCTTCACGCTCAGCCGGTGTGCTGATGTCAAGAAGGACACGCTCGGGGGCCAGAGATTGAGACCAAGCCAATGTCAGCAGGGATCGACTGAGCTCCAGGGCCGCTGCCGCCCGGTCTCGCTCACTCTCGGCTGCATCGAGCGCAGCGCGGTCAGCCGCAAGCCGCGCCTCAATCAACGCCGGCCGTGCAGCCGGAGCCGCCGCCATGACATCTTCCATGGTTGGCGCATCCGCCATGGCCACAGAGGCAACACTCGCCATCAAAGCGAACAACCCCGAGGTCACGAACCACCTCGCTCGTCGATACGCACGTTCGAATAGCCCGCCGTGATGGCGGCATTGAATGCCTCCACTGCGCCGGCCCAACCTGCCGAGGGTGAAACGAGGATTTCAACCGGGTGGTCAGGTGTGAACTTGGCGGCCCCGCCCTCGCCACGCAGGTTGGCCAACTGCTGCTGCAGGCTGACAACGGACCCGGTCGGCACGCCGTAGCCGGGGATGTTGTAGAGGGGCTTGGCTCGTGACCCAGGTGCGAGCACTTCCACCCTGAGAGGCGTGTCTTTCAAACTGAACGCCTCGCTGCCGATGCGGCGATCAGGTAGGTCCATTCGGAACGTCTCTTCAGCTGGAGAGAAGTCCGTGGCCACCATGAAGTAGATCAACAACAGAAACACCACATCAATCATCGAAGCGATGTTCAGCCCCATCTGAACTGGCGTGCGTCGCCTCATCGGGGCCGCTCCACCGCCAATTCGACGCGGACTGGTACCGCAAGGCCCGCTTCTGCTGCGGCCCGGCGAGCCAAGTGCAACACCGGCAGCACGCCACCGCTGCGAGCACGCCGATCTGCGCGAATCACCACCGCTGTTGTGGGATCAGCCAACAGATGGGCCGCCAAGGCGTGACGCAGCGCGTTGCGTCCATCCTGATCTGTCGCATGCGTCGTGCCATCCAGCCGATACCCCGCGGCCTCACCATCATCACCGGGCACAACGTTGACGACGGCAGTTGACCGCTCCATCGGCGGTGCGCTCAATGCCGGGTCTGGCATGGGCAGGTCCATCGGCACGCGGTCCAAATCGACGACTCGGGACACCAGCACGAAAAACACGATCAGCAGAAACACCACATCCACGAGGGGTGTGATGCCTGGCACCGAAATGTGCTGACGTGACGTTCGCATGCCTCAGCTGTCAGAACTACGTGCGCCTCGCTGCAGTCGTCCGAGCAGTTGTTCGGCGCCCAGCAGCGCTTCAGTGGCATGGCCGTCGAGCCGCTGACGAAGAATTGCGTATGCCGCCATGGATGGAATTGCGACCACCAACCCCCAGAAGGTCGTGGTCAGCGCTGTGCCGATGCCCCCGGCCAGTTCAACCGCATCAGCAGCGCCGCCCGAAATCACGATCGCGTGAAAGGCGAGAATCATGCCGTAGACAGTGCCGAAGAGCCCGATCATCGGGCTCACCTGACCAAGCACATTGAGTACTTCCAGTCGCCTTGATCGGCCGGTGAGTGCGGCGTCCGCAGCCTGTTCGAGCGCTCGGCGCATGGCCGCATGCCCAGAAGGCGCTTGGCTGAATGAGTCTCGGAGGATTCGCGCAAGAAAAGACCGGTCTTCCTTCACCCGGCGAATAGCGTCCTTGAAGTTTCCCGACTTGAAGTCTTCCCGCAAGGCACCGAACAGTGACTCTGGAATGAGATCGCTGCGGCGCGTGTCCATGAGCATGGCCAACACGAGCCCGAGTGCGACGGCAGAGAGGCACAGCAGCAGCCAGGTGACCGACGTGCCGATGATCTCGATCCCGCCATCGGCATTTCTGCTCAGGAAAAAGGTGGCGGCAAAACTTCTCGATGGCCCAACCGTGGTCGAGAGCATCAGAACGGACAGGGTCATGGATCCAACTCCTCGTATGTGACGAGATGCACCGGCCCACCCCCATGCTCGTGAGCAATGGCGCTCAGCAGCGGGTCGGGCTGGGTTTGAGCGTCCTCAACAAGTTGGACGCATTGAATGTGAGTTCGGGAGGCACCGCCAGCAGAGGCAGCGGCTGAAGCCTGACGGAGCGCCTCAAGTACTTCCTCAGTGTCGAGACTGAAACTGGTGGATGCGTCCATGCCGGCGGACAGCAGGACAATGGTCGAAGGGTCGAATGCAATTGCAGTCTGAAGCGCCTTGACTGGGTCGGAGCCCAGCCCCGGTCCGCCGCCCCATCGGTTGTAGTCACGCAGGAACTCCAGCGCTCGAGCCCGATGGCGTGGTTTGGCCGGGTGGGGACGGCCCGGATAGGCCACGATCGCCTCGTCACCCTTGAACAGGACAACCGCAAACTCGTCCGTCGGCCGCATGCCCTTGAGCGCTCGCTCCAATTCAGCAATCACATCGTGGAACCAGGGGATCATCGTGCCGCTGGCATCGAGCACGAAGACGACGTCACCCGGAGGCAGGTCGGACCCGGCGAACAATGTGGCCATGGGGATCGCTCCCACTGGCCCAGCTGGCAATTCCAGCGGCGCTTGAGCCTGACGTGGTGGCAGTTCCTGAACGATGTCTGGAACTGGTGTGGGTGGGCTCGGGGCCGGGCCCGGGCCGGGTAGTTCCAGTGGCTGCACCTCTACGACGGCTGACAGGTCTGCAGCAGGCAGCCCGGCTTCGACAATCGGCGCTGGTGCTCGCTCCTCCATCCGGATGATGGTCCACGTCAAGGTGAAACCCAGCAGAATCAGCGCTACATGAACCCCGAGCGACACAGCCCAGGGGAGCGCTGAGGCCGCTCGCCTTTGCGTGCCAGAGGTCTTCTTGGATGATGCATCAACCACGTCGTGTCAGGATACGTTCACGTGTCCGCACAACATGTCCACTGCCCCAAAGGGCGTCAGTGAACCTCGTCGTCTGAGGCTGGGGATCCCCCTTCGTGTTCCGTTCTGGCGAACAGCAGGTGATCCAGCGAAATCCGACCCGGACCGGAGCCCAACAGGCCCAGCCCCACAATGATCCCCAGCATCTGCATGTACAGCAGGGCGAAAGACGGCGTATTCGCGGCCCAAAGGAATGGTGATTGATCGAACATCGCCCCACCCTCGATCGAGAGGGCCCACAGCATCGTGCCCAGCACGATCGCTGAGCCCAGCGCCCAAACTCGTGTCAACAGCCCAACGACCAACAGGGCCCCGCCGATCAAGGCAAGAAGGGCGAGGATCCAGGCCAGCACCAGCGCCCCCTCATCCACACCGGCTTTGTACAGATGCAGAGCGGATTCTGTCACCCCAGAACGCTTGAGCACCGCTTCGGCTTTCACCTGTTTGTCGCCGTCCTCGCCTGCCGTCGAGGGTTCAGTGGAGACCGCTGGGTCCCCCTCGAGCAGTTTCACATCTTGCGTTGGCAACTCGACTTCACCCGTCACCTGGTGCCATCCGACGAAGAACAGCCCCGAGCCGAGCACGACTCGAGCGAGCAGGAGAAACACACAGCAGCGAAAGCCGCACTTCTTCATTGACGCAAAGTCCTTCGGCCGCCTTGCCGTGGGCCTTTCATGAGGGGATCATCCAGCGTACGCGGGCGTGGCGGAATTGGCAGACGCGCTGGATTTAGGTTCCAGTGGGGCAACCCGTGGAGGTTCGAGTCCTCCCGTCCGCAGTGTACCTTTCGTGGCAGCCTCTCCAGGAGCCCCTCTCGGCATGAGTACCCGGCACATCGATGACTGGAGATCGCTCCCAGTTGCGCATCAGCCCCCATGGCCTGACGAGGCGGCCCTGGCGGAGGCCACAGGTGAGTTGGCCAAGTTGCCGCCGCTGGTCACGTCATGGGAGATCGAGACGCTCAAGAGTCAATTGGCCCAAGCCGCACGGGGGGAGCGGTTCCTGTTGCAGGGCGGAGATTGCGCTGAGTCCTTCGCGGAGTGCACGTCGGACGTCATCGCCAACAAGCTCAAGATCCTGCTGCAAATGTCACTGGTGCTCGTACACGGCACGCACCGCCCGGTCATCCGGGTAGGGCGATTCGCCGGGCAGTACGCAAAGCCTAGATCCAGCAGCACCGAGTCTCGAGACGACCAGACATTGCCCTCGTTCTATGGCGACAACGTCAATCGTCCGCAGTTCGAAGAGGCGGCACGCAGGCCAGATCCTTGGCGATTGCTGCGTGGATATGAGCGGTCCGCCATGACGCTGAATTTCATCCGAGCATTGGTGGGTGGTGGCTTCGCGGATCTGCACCACCCCGAGTACTGGGATCTGGGATTTGTTCAGCATGCAGACCGCCGCGAGGAATACGCCGGGCTCATCGAGCGAATCTCCAGCTCACTCTCATTCATGGAGACGCTCTCAGGACACAACGCGGCCGATCTAAGCCGTGTTGACTTCTTCACCAGCCACGAAGGCCTGCTGCTCAACTATGAGGCAGCGCTCACGAGGGCAGTGCCACGCCGCCAGGGACACTGGCTGCTGTCCACCCACTTCCCTTGGATCGGCATGCGTACGGCTCAGGTGGACGAAGCCCATGTGGCGTTCTTCAGCCAGATCCAGAATCCGATCGCGGTGAAAGTCGGGCCCGACATGCCCATCGCCGATTTGAACACGTGGATCAAGAAGCTGCTGGCAGCCTTGCATCCAGACGACGAGCCTGGCCGTCTGACCCTGATCCACCGCTTCGGTGCAGCAAAAACCGCCGAGTATCTGCCCGCGTTGATCGAAGCTGTCCAGAAGACCCAAAAGACGGTGCTGTTTGTTTGCGATCCCATGCACGGCAACACTCGCACTACAGCGGATGGCCTGAAGACACGGCGATTCGAAGACATCCTGCTTGAATTGGAGCAGACCATCGAGGTGCATGCCGCCTTGGGCTCGGTCTTCGGCGGCATTCACATCGAACTGACCGGCGACAACGTCACCGAGTGCACCGGCGGCGCTCGTGGCCTGCGAGACCAGGACCTCCATGAGGGATATCGCACCATGGTCGACCCGAGGCTCAATGCCGAACAGGCGCTTGAACTGGCGATGCTGGTGGCCCGCCGCAGTTGATGGCCCTGCAGCAGCCGGTCAAACGACCAATGCGGTTGTGAACCCGACGAAGAACATCGCCGCCCCCAGCAGCGTCTCGCCATCGCCTTCATGGGCTTCAACGAGCAGTTCCTCGATCACCAGCCAGATGAGCGCCGCGGTACCGAATGCCAGCAATGACGTGAGCCACCAACCCTTGAGCGCGTCTGCAAGCTGCCAACCCGCCGCCCCGCCACCGATCAGGATCGCCCCCAGCCCCAGGCTCAGCAAACACACCTGAAGTCCCTTCCCGCGGCTCGACGCCGCGACGGCCAGGCCTATGAACAGGGTCTCGATGGCCACCGCCACACCAAGCAACAGGCCCCCTTCCTCACCTGCAGCGACGCCTAGAGAGATGAGTAGCCCGTCGATCACCAGATCCACAGCCAACGCGATCAGGAAGCCAATCGAGATGCCCGCGATTGCGCTGTGGCCCGACGCGCGCCCCTGATCATCTTCCCGCCCTCGCAGCCCCCGCAAGGCCAACATGAGTCCTGCCCCAAGGGCCAATCCGACGATGATGGCGCTTGAGTGTGCCTGGGCCTCCATGACCGGCACCAGTTCAACTGCAATCGCCCCGAACACCACACCGCCGGCCAGATGTTGGGCCCCAGCACGAACTCGACGCCCCGGTGACAACCACACGCCGGCCAGAACACCGACAATCAGGGCACCGGCTGAAACGAACACAATCCACGGCACTGCTGCGTCCTCCCACCTGCCCGGTCGGGGCGGCCGGTGGGGCTACACTACCGCCCCATGTCACGCACAGTTGGCATCAGCGGAATCGGCCCCGTCTCGACCTTCGGCATTGGCATCGACCCTCTGTGGGAGGCATTGCTGGCAGGTCGCACCGGGATCGATACCGTCGGCCAGTTCGATGCGTCGGCCTTTGGCTGCCCGCTGGCTGCTGAATTGGGCCCGGACATGCTCTCGATCAGATCAATCGTGCCAAAGCACTACCGCAAGGCGACGAAGGTGATGTGTCGAGACATCGAGCTTGCCATCGCTGGTGCAGTGGCGGCGCTCGATGATGCAGCTTTGACGACGGCCGGCACCGACAAAGACTCACCTCCGACCATCGAGCCGCATCGCATGGGATGCCAGATCGGCGCAGGGCTGATCTGCTCCGACGTCAATGAGTTGGGCGCAGCACTTGTCACCAGTCAACTTGAGGACGGCTCTTTCGACCTGGACCACTGGGGCCGCGAGGGGATGCAGAATCTCACGCCGCTGTGGCTGCTCAAGTCTCTGCCAAACATGCTGGCCTGCCATGTGACGATCGTGCACGACTGTCGTGGTCCATCCAACACGATCACCTGTTGGGAGTCTTCGGCAGCCCTCTCTCTGGCTGAGTCGGTCAGAGTCATTCAGCGAGGCGCTGCTGATGCGTGCCTCTCTGGCGGCGCCGAGAGTCGGCAGAACGTATTGGCATTCCACCGTCAGGCTGAAGCAGGCCGGTTGACCGACGGCGCACGTGGCGCTGAACAGGCGGTGCTGCCGTTCCACCCTGACGCCGACGGCTGCGTGCTGGGCGAAGGTGGTGGTCTGGTAGTGGTAGAAGCTGTCGATCACGCCGCCGCTCGAGGCCGAGCAGTGGATGCGATCATCGAGGGTGTAGGCATTACTCAGACCATCGATGACTGGACCGGGGTTGGTGCCTCGGGTGAGTCGATCGCAGATGCCATCGAGCAGGCTTTGTCACAGGCCGGGCTCGACGCCGACGCCATCGATGCCGTCATCCCATTTGGCAGTGGCATTGCCGCGATTGACACCGCCGAGCGAGATGCGCTCCACCGCGTGTTTGGTGATCGAGCCGCTGAACTGGAGCTGGTTCTGCTGGTGCCGGCCGTCGGCAACTGCTGCAGCGGGCATGGGTCGATTCAACTGGCCGTGGCGGTGCAGTGCCTCAAGACTGGCATGCTGCCTGCTCGCCGAGGAAGTGAGGCCATCGACGGTCTCAATGCCGCCCCACTTGACGCTCGCCAAACAAACCCTCGCCACATGCTGGTGCTCAGCGCCAGCCTTGGCGGCCAGAACACGGCCGTCATCCTGGGAGGTGCCTCATGAGCGATCGTACGCGGGTCGTCGTCACCGGTGCCGGCTGGATCACGCCTCTAGGCCATGATCTTGAGAGTGTCTGGGCTCGTTTGCAGAATGGTGAGACTGCCGTCTCTCCCATCGATCGCTTTCAGGCCGGGTCTTTCCCCACGACATTTGCCAATCAGGTTCGAGGGTACGACTGGACGACCTCGGTCAAGGATGCAGACCGCCACGGCGTGATCGGCGCCCACACCGGGTTCGCACTGGGCGCAGCGAGGCAGGCATGGTCCATGGCCGGGCTCGACGAAGCTGCGGCAGATCCACGTCGAATCGGCATCTACCTCGCGTCGGGAGAGGGTGTGCTCGACTTCGATTCCTACCAACGCACCAGCCTCTCGGCATGGAACAAGGACCTTCGGGCGATCAACGACAGCCAGTGGCATGACACTGCTGTTGATGCCATCGACGGTGCCTACGAGTTGGCTCAGGAGCCCAACATGCCCATGGCCCACATCGCCAGGGAGTTTGGCATCCGAGGCCCTGCCTTCAATTGCCTCACAGCATGCGCCGCCAGCAATCAGGCCATTGGCGAGGCTTGCGATCTCATCCGACGAGGCGACGCCGATGTGATGATCTCCGGCGGCACGCACACCATGTTGCATGTGCTGGGCATTACAGGATTCAACAGACTGACGGCGCTCTCCACTCGCAATGACGACATCCCCCGCGCATCGAGGCCCTTCAGCCGCAGCCGAGATGGATTTGTGATGGGGGAAGGTTCCGGCATCATCGTGCTGGAATCAGAAGCCCATGCCCGCGCTCGAGGCGCCCAGATTCTGGGTGAAGTCACGGGGTACGGGTCTACTGCAGACGCATACCGCATCACCGACATTCACCCCGAGGGGCGTGGTCCCTGCGCAGCAATGCGTGAAGCCCTGGCCGATGCGGGCATCGATCTCTCACATTCGACTGACGCCCCCCCTGTGCAGTACATCAGTGCACACGGCACCGGCACGCAGGAAAACGACAAGATCGAAACCAGAGCCGTCAAGACGGTGTTCGGCGATCTGGCCCCCAGCATTCCCATGACCAGCATCAAGTCGATGATGGGTCACCTGATCTGTGCGGCCGGCGCCGTTGAGTTCATCACCTGCCTGCTGATCATGCGAGACGGCGTCATCCCGCCAACGATCAATCTGAATGACCCCGATCCGGATCTGGATCTGGACTATGTGCCCAACGAAGCCCGATCCGCTCCAGTAGACACCTGTCTCAGCAATGCGTTCGGATTCGGCGGTCAAAATGACACGTTGATCGTGTCCAGAGTGGACTGATCCGGCGTTTTGTGAGGACTCGAGACCGGCTTGCACCGGTACACTTGAGTCTGACCCAGGGGGGCCTTGGATCGAGAGTGAGACGATGCTGCTGCGTTCAATGACGACAACGCTGTCGGGACTGCTGGTGATCGGCGCGGTGCACGCCCATCAGCGGAGCCCTGTACGGGCGAAGCCTCGGCCGATGTCTCCAATCGATCTGCTCCAGCGAGCCCCGGCAAAGCCAGCCAAGCCCTCATTCGAACTACAGTCGAATCTGCCAGCGGCACCACGACAAGGCACACTTCGCATCGACGGCATCGTGCCCGGTGAGCGACTCGGCGGCGCAGTCGCCATCGACGACTCCAATCTCCTCATTGGGGTGTATAGCGCCGACCGGCCAATCGGCATTGCAGACTTCAGTTCCGGCGCAGGCGCTGGCACTGTGCAGGCCCACACATTTTCAGGCACGCTCTGGCCCACCGATGACGTTCTCGCCCCGGGCAGCGAGGGACGAATCGTGATCGACGAGGCCGAAGTAGCCGACGACGCCTTCGGACGATCAGTTGACATCGATGGAACGACTGCCATCACTGGCATGCCCGGCGACGATCAGGCCGCAGGTTGGGCCGGGGCCGGCGCTGTACTTGAGCGTTCCGGCAGCGGCTGGCGGGTCGCGAGCAAACTGGTTCCTAACACAGGCCAGTTGGGGGTCAACTCTGTGTCCGGCTGGCAGGTGGGCCGATCCGTCGCCATCGACGGTGACATCATTGCGTTGGGGGCCCCGAGAGCGAGTTTCGCCGGCAAGACTGGCCAGCAGTATGCCGAAGCCGGTGCAGTCCTGATCTATCGGCGACAAGGCACGGGATGGGCCTTCGAGGCCATGTTGACCTCGGCCACACCGGGCAACTTCGAGCAATTCGGCCTGAGCATCGATCTCGATGCGGGCATGCTCGTGGTTGGCATTCCCAATGCCGATTCAACCAGCGACAGCAATGGCAATCAAGGTGCAATTGAGGTCTTCAGTTCCTCAAGCGGCCAGTGGCAGCGCCTCAACCGGATGCAGTCACCCGTGTTCACAACACCGGGCGCGAGATTTGGTGCATCGGTCGCCATCAATGGCAGCTCGATCGCGGTTGGCGAACCAGGATTCGCTGTGGAGCGAGGTCGGGCATGGGTGCTCGAACAGGCGTTCGACGGCGACACAGACTGGACACAGGTCACATCACTCGACCTGCTGGTGGCTACACCGCCGGGCATTCCCGGTGGCGCCATGATGGGCTCATCAATTGCCATGACGGACTGCACCGTGGTCGTGGGCGGACCCGGAAATGGTGTTGTTGAGTCGTTCACCGGTCAGGTGTGGGCATTCACGAGGGCTGCAAACAGCGCCGACTCCTGGTCCTACTTGAACATAGGCCTGGTGGGGCAGGAACCCGGAGACGGATACGGCGACGCGGTTGCGGTCAGCAGCTCGTTCATCGCCGTTGGCGCCTGGCTGGGTGGGGCGGATGATGCCGGGTCGGTGTCCCTGGTGCACGTCTCATGTGACTGCGACGGCGATGGTGTGCCCGACATTGAACAAATTGCGCTTGATGGTGAGCTCGACTGCAATGGCGACGGCATGATCGACAGTTGCCAACTCGTATTCGATCCTGCACTCGATTGCGACTCCAATGGTGTGCTCGACGACTGCCAGTTCGAACCACCTGGAGCGTTCGAGTGGCCCGTGACGGCTGGTGGAAACGGCAATTACTACCGGGTGTTCACCCCAAGTTCGCCAATCGACCGAGCAACCGCCGTTTCGCTCGCTGAGGCTGCTGGCGGAGGCTTGGCCTCGCTCGACGCAACCCTCGAGGCCGCATGGGTCGCAACTCGATCGGAGCATGATCCCGATGAAGACGGCACGCTCTGGCTTGGTGCCTCACAGAGCCCCACTGCCACCCAGCCCGAGAGCGGATGGGCTTGGGATGACGCCATGCCCTGGTCCTACAGCGCATGGGCCACAGGTATGCCCGATGATCTCGACGGCGTCGAGGATCACGAGGCCGACGCGCTGATCGTGTCGGAGGCCTCGGGCACACTGTGGGTTTGGGCTGACATCAACGAGACATCCACGGCCGACGGGCTCGTCATCGAATACAAGCCAAACTGCGATAGAGATGCGGCGCTGGACGCCTGCCAAATCGCTGAAGACCCCTCCCTTGATTGCGATCTCGATGGACGGCTGGACAGTTGCCAATTGGAAGAAGGGTCTGGCTCCGACTGCGACAACAATGGCCAGCTCGATAGTTGTGACATTGTCGCCGGGCTGGCCGAAGACTGTGATGAAGACGGCATCATCGACAGCTGCGCTTTGGGTAACGGTTCGGCTCAAGACTGCAATGCCAACGGGCTGCCCGATGCCTGCGACATTCTCGAGGGCACCAGCGACGACATCGACGGCGACGGCATCCCTGATGAATGCCAGGAACTGAGCATCAACGAGGTGCTCAGTGAGCCTTCAGACCTCAATGGCGACGGGTTCGCTGACGCTTCCGACACCTTCGTTGAGATCCTCAACCGAACCGGCGACGAGATCGACCTCAGCGGGTGGAGATTGACGCTGGACGGCAGCACATGGCACGTCTTCCCCGAAGACAGCCTCATCGCGGAGGGATGCGTTGGGGTAGTCACCGGTGGTGGCAGCCCCACTGAGACGGCATTCGGAACCGGCCTGCTCCAAGCCGCCACTTGGGGCTTCCTGTACCAGATTCCCGACCCGGGTGATGGCACGACACACACCGTCGCGCTGCGTGACGCCGACAACCAGTTTGTCACCAGCCTCACATACAGCAGTGCCGTCAGTGGCGTTGGCATCTCTTCCGTTCGTTGCCCTGACATCACCGGCCCCGTCACGGATCATTGGACGTGCTCGGGCATCTCGAACTCACCGGGGCGTGATGTCAACGGCACGCTGCTCAGTGGCTGCCCGGCCCCGGAGAACGATCCCGACGGCGATGGAATACTCGACCCCTTCGACAACTGTCCCAATCACGCCAACTTCAATCAGGCGGATTGCGATGGCGATGGCATCGGCGACGCCTGCGCCGTTGCGATGGGCGTAGACAGCGACTGCGATGGAAATGGAGAGCCGGACACCTGCGAGTTGCTCGATGGGACGATGGAAGATTGCAACGCCAACGGCCTCCCGGACATTTGTGAGATCGCAAACGATCCGCAACTCGACTGCAATGAGTCTGGATGGCTGGACGACTGTGAGATCGCCTGGGGATGGGAAACGGATTGCAACGAGAACAATCTTGTGGACTGGTGCGAGCTCGACGAGATTGGTGGCGACTGCGACTTCGACGGCATTCTTGATGTCTGCGAAGATCCCGGCGACGTGGAAGGTGGCCCGGATCTCAATGGCGACTGCCTGGTCGACGTGCAAGACCTGGTCATCGTGCTCAATGACCTCGGGTGTCAGGCACCAGCCTTTTGTATCGGCGACATCGATGGCGATGGCGACACCGACACGTACGACCTGCTGCTGATCTACGAACAGATCAACGGCTGATCGCTTCAAACGCCTTGATTGCACGCTCGACACATGCCGCGGTTGTGTGTGCCCCGAGACTCAGTCGAACCGCTGCAGATGCCGCCGCTTCGCTCAGCCCCATCGCGGCGAGTACATGGCTGGGGCCTGGTTGAGCGGATGAACAAGCCGCCCCGGTGCTGCATGCCACATCAGGCAGGAGTTGGGGCACCGGCTCAGGCCGCCCGATTGCCAGCGAGCAGTTTGTGATGCCAGGAAGCCGCGCTGCCCCATCGCCATTGACCTGACTTCCCGGGAACATGTCCAGAAGCGCATGCTCCAGCTGATCACGCAGTTTCTCGAGTCGGCGTCCTTCATCGACCATGTGTGTCTCTGCCCACTGGCAAGCCGCCGCAAATCCGACGATAGCCGGCACATTCAATGAGCCGCTTCGCAGCCCGAATTCGTGGCCGCCGCCTTCAATGAGGGGCGCAAGACCAGCCCCTGCAGCACCGCCGGTGATGGCCAACGCCGCGGCGCCCGAAGGCCCGTGCATCTTGTGACTGGAGGCGATGAGCAGATCTGCCTCGATGCTCGACACGTTGACTCGGCCTGCACTCTGGGCAGCATCGACAACAAGCAGTACCCCGCGATCACGACACAGCGGGCTGATCGTAGCGAGGTCATTGACCGTGCCGATCTCGTTGTTGGCGTGCATGCAAGCAACCAGTGCTGTGTCGTCTCGCAGATGGGGCTCAATCTCCGCGGCCGTCATGACGCCGCTGGAAGGCGGCTGCACAAGGGTGAGTTGCGCACCTTCACGTTCCAGTCGTCGAAGGGGGTCAAGCACGGCGGGATGCTCATGCATGGGCGCGACTAGATGAATGACGTCGCCGCTCCTCAGGCGTGGTCGCATCGAGCCCTTGATCGCCAGATTGCATGCTTCGGTCGCGGAGGCCGTAAAGACGATCTCGCCCGCTTGCCGACCCAGAAGCGACGCCACCTGCTCACGTGCTTCGCCTACGGCTTTGGCTGCCCGTCGCCCTGGTTGGTGCTGCACGCTGGCGGCGTTGGCACCCTCCCCTTGGAGCCACGGCATCATGGCCTCGATCGCAGCGGGGTGGATCGGGGTCGATGCTGCGTTGTCCAGATAGACGGTCATGGGTCGGGAAGCCTTGTGGATTGACGAAGCACCGGGTACCACATGGCACCAGATGGACACGCTACACGGCCTCGATGATCTGCATGCATGGCGTGGCGGCACCTTCGTTCCAACGATGGGCGCGCTGCACAAGGGCCATTGTGATCTGATTCGCCTCGGTCGAGCTTGCGATGGCCCCCTTATCGTCTCGATCTTCGTCAATCCGCGGCAGTTTGCCCCGAGTGAGGATCTGGCCACCTACCCGCGAACGCTTGATGCCGACCTGCAGGCGGCTGCTGATGCTGGAGCGGATGCCGTCTTTCTGCCCACCGAGTCAGACATCTATCCGACAGGCCACGCCATTGACTGCCCGCCCCTGCCCGCCGTCGCCCGCGCCCCGAGGCTGGAAGACGGTTCGAGGCCGCACTTCTTTACCGGTGTCTGCACGGTCGTGGCTCGGCTGTTCGACCTGCTTTCCCCCAAACGAGCCATCTTCGGAGAGAAAGACTGGCAGCAACTGCAGGTCATCAAGGCCATGGTCGAGGCTGACCCGGACCGATTCCCAATTGAGATCCTGCCCTGTCCGACGAGACGAGAGCCAGATGGGCTGGCCATGTCCAGTCGCAATGTCCACCTGAGCCCGGCCCATCGCCATCGTGCCTTGGCGCTCCACCGAAGCCTTGAGTTGGCACGGTCGGCAACAGACTCGGCAGCGGCTGAGGCCCTGATGCGGGGCCATCTGGAGGCTTCCGATCTCGCGATCGACTATGCCGTTGTCAGGAATGCCACCACCTTGGAAGCCTCTGAGCAGCCACTTCCCCCCTTGCGGGCACTGATTGCGGCAAGACTCGGCGATGTTCGGCTGATTGACAACGCAGCCCTCTAGAATGGGGGGTCCCCAATACCCACGCTGGAGGCTTCCGAGATGACCACCCTTGATACCCAGAACGCTCAACTTGACTCAGTGAACCCTGCGACTGGCGCTGTCGTCGGCACAGTTGACGTGACCCCTGTCGAGGCGATTCCCGCCATGGTTGAGCGAGCACGGGCAGCTGGCGAAGCCTTCGCCGCATTGCCTCCAAACGAACGAATTGATGCCCTGCTCGGACTGGCCGACCAACTCAAGCGCCGTCGGGAAGAGCTTGCCTCGCTCATCACAGCCGAAATGGGCAAACCCACCGCCGAAGCGCTTGGTGAAGTTGATTGGGTTGCCGGCGCCTGTGAGAAGAAATTTGCAGACATGCGAGCTGGGCTCACGCCGGACCATCTGGAAGACGGTGCAACGGTCACCGACATCCACTTCGACCCCTACGGCGTCGCGGCGGTCATCACCCCCTGGAACTTCCCATTGGGCATGCCCAATGCCACAGTCGTGCCGGCGCTGGCTGCGGGGAATGCTGTGTTGCTCAAGCCATCAGAAGAGACACCTCTCATCGGGGATCTGTTCGCGAGAATCCTGCAGGAACAGTTGCCCGAAGGACTCGTGCAGATCGTGCATGGCGATGAAGCGCAAGGCAAGGCACTTGTTGCAGCCGATGTTGATCTGGTCGTGTTCACCGGGTCTCAGGCGGCAGGGCGTCACATCCTCACCGCATGCGGCAATGGCCTGAAGCGGGTCATTCTGGAACTGGGCGGCAAAGACCCGCTCATCGTTCTGAATGATGCCGATCTCGACAAGGCCGCTCAGTTTGCGGTCGAAAATTCGTTCCGCAACTGCGGGCAAGTCTGCGTCAGCACGGAGCGAATCTACGTTGTGGATGAAGTCGCCGACTCATTCGAAGAGAAGGTGATCGAGCGAACACTGGGCTTGACAGTCGGCGATGGTTCTGACGAAGGCACCGATGTGGGCCCGATGGTCAACGAACGGCAGAAGACGCACGTTCTTTCGCAGATTGCCTCGGCCAAAGCCAACGGCGCCACTGTGCGATGTGGCGGCGAATCTCTGGAGGGCAATTGGATCACGCCTACGGTCATCACCGGACTCGATGGCGGCATGGACATCATGACTGAAGAGACCTTCGGGCCTGTCGCATGCATCCAACGTGTGGCCGATGCCGAAGCCGCTCTGAAGGCGGCCAATGACACCCCATTTGGATTGGGCGGCTGCGTCTTCGGTGAAGCTGAGGCCGAGTCCGTTGCCCGCCGCATGACCGCCGGCATGATCGGCATCAATCGCGGCTGCGGTGGTGCCTCGGGGGCTCCCTTTGTCGGCGCCAGGCAGAGTGGCTACGGCTTCCATGGTGGGCCCTTGGGCATTCGTCAGTTCACGCAGGCCAGAGTGGTCAGCCGACCCAAGGCCTGATCGAGAGGATCGACCCGGCATGGAATTGGTCTTCGGCGGCACATTCGACCCCCCCACGAGGGCCCATGTTCTGCTCCCGCAGGCAGCCCGGATTGCTGTGGGCGCCCAGACCGTGCGCTATGTGCCTGCCGCGATCAGCCCGCACAAGTTGGATGCCCCACCGACCCCAGCCAGTGATCGCCTGCACATGCTTCGCCTCGCACTTGAAGGGGTTGATCACACCTGCATTGACGAGCGTGAGCTGCGTCGATCGGGCCCCTCCTACACCATCGACACGCTGTTGGAGTTGCAGGCGGAGGATCCACGGCCACGGCGTCTGCTGATTGGGTCGGATCAAGCCATGGCGTTCGATCGCTGGCACCGATGGGCCGACATCATCGAACTGGCCCCCCCGCTCGTCATGCTGCGTGCAAACGACTTGGCCGACACACTGCTCCAGACGCTGGGATCTCATTGGGAGGCACGACTGCTGGACTTGGAACGGCTCGAAGACAGCAGCACCTCTGCCAGAGCCGGCAATCTGGACGTTGTTCCCGAGTCCCTGCACGAATGGATCACGTCCAAGGGGCTGTACGAGGTGCGGGCATGAAGGTTGGATTCGTCAGCCTCGGGTGCCCCAAGAACCTCGTTGACTCCGAGCAGATGCTCGGTGATCTGGCTGAGTCAGGCTGCACACTGGTTGCTGACCACGACGAAGCGGACGCCATCGTGATCAACACCTGCGGCTTTCTCGAGAGCGCCAAGCAGGAGTCAATCGACACCATCAACGAGGCGGTGGCGAGAAAGAACGCCGGGCAGGTCAAGCGGGTTGTCGTCACAGGCTGCCTCGTGCAGCGGCATCGAGCCCAATTGCTCGACTGGGCGCCGGGGATCGACGCAATGCTGGGCGTGTTCGACCGGGATCGCATTCGCGACGCGGTTCAACCTGCACCTGAGAGGGATGCTGGCCCGGATGCGTCCGGCCCACGCTACTGGATTGCCGGAAACGCCCTGCAGGCAGCCAGGCAACGCGGCCGGGAGACGATTGATCTCACCGTGCAAGGCAAGGACGGCCGCGGGATCGGGTATTGGGAGGGCGATGACAAACGCATGCGGCTTACGCCGCGTCACTGGGCATGGCTGCGTATCAGTGAGGGCTGTAACCAGAAGTGCGCCTTCTGCACGATTCCCTCCATTCGGGGAAAGATGCGATCCAAGCCTATGGACGATCTCGTCGAGGAAGCTCGTCGGCTCATGACGGACGGGGCCTTCGAACTCAACCTGATCGGTCAGGACACGACCAACTTCGGGCGCGACACCGGTTACGACGGTGGCTTGCCGGGCATGCTCTCAGCGCTGAACGATGTCGCCGCCGAGTTCGGCGGCGGGTGGATTCGCTTGATGTACGCCTACCCGACAAACTTCAGTGACGAGATGATCGATGCGATCGCCTCTCTGGATCACGTCGTCAAGTACATCGACATGCCGCTGCAGCATGCCACCGACAACATGCTCACGGCCATGCGACGCAATGTGAGCGCGGCCGCTCAAGCCGATCTGGTTCAAACCCTGCGTGACCGTATCGATGGGCTGGCGCTGCGAACGACATTCATAACAGGCTTCCCCGGCGAGACCGAAGACGACCATGCGGCCCTGCTCGAGTTCATCGAGGAAGTGCAGTTCGATGCCATGGGCGTGTTCCAGTACTCCCGTGAGGGGGGCACCGTCGCGGGCACCATGGATCAGGACTCGTCCCTGCATGTGCCCGATGAGGTCAAAGCCCGTCGCGAATCTGAACTCATGCTGCTGCAACAGTCGATCGCCTTCGAGAATGCCGACTGGCTGGCCCAGCAGGAGGCAGTGTTCGACGTTCTGATTGACGGCCCGGCTCAGGCAACTGGGCTCGATGGCGGTGAACAGGCCTTTCGAGGTCGCTGTTGCCATCAAGCCCCGGATGTTGATGCCATGACGATGGTGATCTCTCGCGAAGACCTGCCCACAGGGTCGCTGGTGCGAAGCAAAATCATCGATCACGATGAATACGACCTGATCGCCAAGCCCCTGATCGATCTGGAACGGCGTCTGGGCCTTCCTGTGGTGGGTTGAGCCCTTTCTTGAATGAAGAGCGGCTGATTCGACTCATCCGCATGATCCGAACGGTCGATTGTGCCGGTAGGCTTGGAGATCGCCCCTTGTGGGCCTTGGATGGTGAGTGAGCACGATGATGAACCGACCCCTCTGTATCAGCGCAACCCTCATGGGACTGACGGCCCCCGCCTGGGCCACATCAGGCATTCCGGAGACCGATGAAGCTGGCATCGCCATTGAAGTGATCGGCTCCAATCTCGTCGCACTGATGGATGATGAGGGTGATCCCATTCCCAACCGAACGATCCGGCTCGTCGCAGTGCTGCCTGAGGGGTGGCGACTTGAAGCTGTGGCTGGAAATCCAGAACAGCCACTGTTGCTGCAGCCCAATAACGGCACCTTCTATCAGAACAACCTCGGCGGCGCCACGAGCATGTTCACCAACTCAGGCCTGTTCGAGTTCTTTCCCTCTCTTGAGTTTGACAGCTATGTCACCATCGGTTCCCACGCCGCAAACGGATCCCCGTGGTCGGCGAATAACCTGCAAGCTGTGGGCTTCGACTTCACCGACTTCGCAAGTGGCGGAACCATCAGCGGAGACAATGGCTCGTGGTTCATCACACCGCTCGATGAACAAGGAGGCCAGTGGGCCTTCGCCGACAGCTGCGGCAGTGATCGAAATGGCGTGACGATCGCCCAACTGACCTTGGTTGGCGAAGGGGCCACTGTGTCATTCTCTGGTCTGCTGCAGGTGCGAGATTCAGACGAGACCACCTGGCAGGACTTCTTCAGCGTATTTGAGACCCTGCCAGACGATCGATCCCCGGCCGATCTGCCTCGATCCTGCAGCGGCGACCTCAATGGAGACAGCACCGTCAATATCGACGACCTGCTCGCCATGCTGTCCAACTGGTACGGGGATCGCTGCCAAGTGGACCTGATCGTTGACGATGTCGTTGACGCAACGGACGTCATCAGCCTGATCGAGCAATGGGGCCCCTGCCCAATGGGATAGGCTTGGGCCCATGCCGCCTGCACAATCCCTGCCCAGGGTTCTCGATGGTCACAACGACACGCTGACACGGCTGCTGCCGCGCACGGGCGATGCCCCACAGTCGATCATGGATCGAGGCGATGCGGGCCACCTTGATGTGCCACGGGCCCGAGACGGCGGGCTTGCTGGTGGGTTCTTTGCGCTCTTCATTAGGCCTCGACCGACAGAGGGGGCCGATCCGACCGAGCCGATCCGCGATGAGCGAGGTGCGTGGACGTGGACACCGGGGCCCATTGATCATGCCTGGGCCCTGCAGGAGACCGCCCGGCTGCTCAAGGGGGTGGATGAACTGTTCGAACAGCATCCCCAGTCGCTGCGTCGGTGCCTGTGCACTGACGACATCCGAGCGAGCCTTGCCGATCAGCGGCTGGGCATCTTGTTGCACATTGAGGGCGCCGAGATGCTCTCGCCTGATTGCCGCGAATTGCCCGACCTGTATGCCCGGGGGCTTCGCAGCATCGGCCCGGTGTGGTCTCGGCCCAATTGCTTCGCCACTGGCATCCGATTCGGGTGGCCCAGTTCCAATGATGTCGGTGCGGGCCTGACGGATGCCGGACGGACGCTGGTACGTGAGTGTGAGAACTTGGGCATTGCGATCGACCTCTCCCACATGAATCTGCGGGGGTTCATGGACGTGGCTGAGATCGCCACCAAGCCGCTGATTGCCACCCACTGTGGCTGCCATGCGCTCTGCCAGAGCGCCCGCAACCTCACAGACGACCAACTACGCATCGTGGCCGAGTCTGGAGGCGTTGTAGGCGTCAATTTCTTCACCGGCGACCTACGCGGCGATGGCAGAAGTGAACCCGACATGCCCCTTGATCGGTTGGCAGACCATGTGCTGCACATGATCGAGGTCATGGGCGTCGAGCATGTGGCCCTGGGTAGTGACTTCGACGGGGCGACCATGTGTGATGAACTCGGAGATGCCTCCGGCCTGCCGCGGCTGCTGCAACGGCTGCTCGATCGGGGGGTTTCTCAATCAGACCTGTCAGCGATTGCCCATGAGAATTGGCTGCGGGTGCTTGATGCCCATCTGTCCTGACTGAGGTCAAGCCGCATCCGAGCATCAGTTTTACGTCTCCGGTTGTCACACAGGCCATGTCGTGGGGCATAGGCGAGGTACGCTGAAACTGCATGCCAAGACAGAGAGGGAGCCCGGTTAGCAAGTGCAACAACACCGTTGTGATGGCTGACCTGACTGTCATCGGAACAAACTTCGGCTGCCGAAGGGAAGGTCAATTGTCTGTCGAGCAAGCTACCTCTTACGATCCGGAAGATTCCCCAGCCAGTTCGCCGAGCTGAATTCGGAGACCCCATGCTTTCCTCCACCTGGCCACTCCTGCTGAACGTGATGCTCTCCTCCCCGACACAGATACCCGTCGGGGCGAGTCATGAGTACACCACGATCGTTGATGCCATCGCATTCGCACAAGACGAGAACAACCCGGAAGGCTACGTGATCAAGCTCGCCGCACAGACCCACACTCTGGCCGGCGGTTCCTCTGTGAATCTCTTGAACTTCACTGGACCAGTGTCTATCTCATCCCTTGACCCCGACTCACCGGCGGTGATTGAGGGTAACGGCACGATGCCTTGTATCAGCGCCACTGGCACTTCACTTTCGATCAGTCATCTGACCATTCACAATGGATTTGGACAGAGTAATGGCGGCTGCTTCAATGTCAGCGGTGGATCTCTTTCGCTGGAAACCGTCAACGTTCATAGTTGTGCGTCGCTTGGACGAGGCGGAGCAATCTATGCCGATGGCGTCGATTCTGTGTCTTTGATCGGCTGTCAATTCACCGCCTGCACATCTTCAGACGGCGGCGCTGTCTATCTGTCTGGCAGCCCAGCTGTCATCGAGAATACGATCTTCTCAAACTGCTCGTCAGATGAAAATGGTGGTGCTGTCTATCTGTCTGACAGCCCGACTGACTTTGAGACGACG
Organism: Phycisphaerales bacterium; assembly: GCA_022446885.1. Taxonomy (GTDB): domain Bacteria; phylum Planctomycetota; class Phycisphaerae; order Phycisphaerales; family SM1A02; genus JABAAC01. The sequence continues at coordinate 134,215 of JAKVBU010000011.1, forward strand.
ACCTTCTCCAACTGCTCGACAGGCAGCAGTGGGAAAGGTGGCGCAATCTTCCAGGATTATCTCTCCCTGACTGAACTTGAGTCATGTTCCTTCCAAGACTGCGAAGCTCGCTTTGGGGGAGGCGCTTACCTTCAAACAGATGCCAATCTGACAGACTGCAGTTTCCAGAGCTGCGCCGCCGTCGGCATGACCGCAGGTGCCATTTGTCAATCTGGCGGTTCATCACAAACCACCCTGAACTGCACCAATTGCTCCTTCAGTGCCTGCAAAGCTGACAAAAGTGGTGGCGCTCTGAGCCTGAACAATGTGGATTGCACGCTCAAATTCTGCTCCTTTGACGGCTGTACTGCAGGAGTAGATTCTGATCTGGCCTCAGGAGGGGCGGCCACCGTGTTTGGTGGGTCTTTAGAGGTTGACTCCTGTCTCATCCAGAATTGCACCTCTACATATGGAGCCGCAGGCCTTAGGGTGTCCACCGGGACAGAGCCCACCTTGCTTGAGCTGGTGGTGAGTGAAACGGAATTCACGGCGAATTCCTGTGCAGATGGATTCGCAGCCCATCTGCACATTGAGACTTGGGGCGCCGACATCGGCTCGATTCATGCAACGATCACCGAGTGCAAGTTCGAGTCAGGCTCATCGAGCTATGGTGGCGCCCTCTCCTTGATGTGCAATCCGGGACAGGCTCTGGTGACGGTTGACCGGTGTTCGTTCCGGAACAACCACACGCCGAACACTGCTCCTGAGTGCATTGCCCTTCATGGCTCGAATCCGGATCCCGTCACACTTACAAACTCGACTGCCTGTGACCATGCTGCGGGGCAGGAGATTTCAGATGCAGTGATCGACGCAGGCAACAACACCCTCGGCAACTGGTGCTGCCCCGGCGATGTGGACGCAGACGAAGATGTGGACGCCGACGACGTCACCGCCCTGCTGGAAGCCTGGGGCAGCGAGAGCGACGGTGATGACCGTGAAGACGCTGACCGAGATGGGGCCGTGGTCATGCACGATCTGATCGCCGTGCTCCTGAATTGGGGGGCCTGCGGCTGATTCGGCCCCCTCGGGCGAAAGCTACAATGGTGGCTCCCCTGCTCCGGGGGCCACCATGCCCATTCGCAACTTCTCCATCATCGCCCACATTGACCACGGCAAGAGCACGCTTGCCGATCGGCTGCTGCACGCCACCCGAGCCGTGACGCAGCGTGAGCACCGCGACCAGATGCTCGACTCGATGGATCTGGAACGCGAGCGTGGCATCACCATCAAGGCCTCAGCGGTCACCGTGCACCACACCTTCGAAGGTGAAGACTTTCAACTGAATTTCATCGACACGCCGGGGCACGTCGACTTCACCTACGAGGTCTCGCGGGCCCTGACCGCCTGCGACGGCGCGGTGATGGTGGTCGATTCAACGCAAGGTATCGAAGCCCAGACGCTGGCCAACGCCTATCTCGCGATTGAGAACGAGGTGGACCTCATTCCTGTCGTCAACAAGATCGACCTGCCCGCAGCCGACCCCGACACGGTGGCCATGGAGATCGAGTCCGTTCTGGGCCTTCCCGCTGAAGACTGCATCTATTGCTCAGCCAAGACGGGCGAAGGCATTGAAGTGTTGCTCGATGCCATCTGCAAAGAGTTGCCCCCGCCACGCGAGGCGGTCATGGACGAAACTCGAGCCCTGATCTTCGACTCTCACTATGACGAGTATCGAGGCGTGATCGTCTATGTGCGTGTATTCGATGGTGAACTGAAGGTCGGCGACCGAATCCGCATGATGGGCACCGGCACCACCTGGACGATCACCGAACTTGGCCGAAACACGCCTCAGCCGGTCAAGGTCAATCGCATCGGCACCGCCGAGGTGGGCTGGCTCGTTGCCTCGATCAAGACCCTCGCAGATGTTCGCGTTGGTGACACGATCACCATGGACAAGCACCCGGCGCCAGAGCCACTGCCCGGCTACGAAGAGCCCAAGCAGATGGTGTTCTGCGACTTCTACCCGGCAACTGCCGATGCTGGAGGCGGCAAACGCACCGACTTCGAGTCGCTGCGCGAGGCTGTCGAAAAACTGCAACTCAACGATGCCAGTTTCACCTACGAGGTGCAGCACTCCGAGGCACTTGGGTTCGGGTTCCGGTGCGGATTCCTCGGGCTGCTGCACATGGAGATCGTGCAGGAGCGCCTCGAGCGAGAGGGTGGTGTGGAGATCGTGCAGACGGCCCCCACCGTTACCTATCAGGTTGACACCACCGCAGACGGCACGCTTGAGATTCACAACCCGGCCGACCTCCCCGACCCCTCTCAGATTCAGGGCATTCGCGAGCCGGTCGTGAAGGTTGAGATCATCTGCCCCGATGAGACGATCGGCGATCTCATGAGCCTCTGCGATTCGCGCCGTGGCATCTTCAAGACGCAGCAGTTTGTATCCAGCGGCCGGCAGATGCTCACCTACGAGTTACCGCTGGCCGAGATCATTTTCGACTTCTACGACAAACTCAAGTCGATCACGCGCGGCTATGGCACCATGGACTACGAGTTGGTTGAGTACCGACTCGATCGCCTGTCAAAGGTGGACATTCTGGTCAATGGTGATCCGGTTGAAGCGTTGAGCCTCATATGCCACCGCGAAAATGCCGAACAGCGCAGCCGCAACATCCTCAAAGCCCTTCGCAAGCAGATTGACCGCCACCAGTTCGAGATCGCTCTGCAGGCGGCCATCGGTGGCAAGATCATCGCCCGTGAGTCGATCAAGGCTGTTCGCAAGAACGTCACCGCCAAGTGCTACGGGGGAGACATCACCCGCAAGCGCAAACTGCTCGAGAAGCAGAAGGCGGGCAAACAACGAATGAAGAGCATTGGCTCGGTGAACATTCCTCAGTCCGCCTTTCTGGCGATCCTCGATCAGGGCGACGGCTGACCAACCCGGAGACCAACACATGTCCGACCGCATTCGCATCTTGGCCCTCTCCTGTGTCCCGGCACTTGTCGTGGGTATCGCTTTGTGGCCGTCGACTGAAGCCGATGCTGAGTTTGCCGGCCCTGAACCACTGGGCCCGGCTTCCGAACTTGTGCTTGATGGAGGGGGATCAGATGTCACGCTCAAAGCAGATGAAGGCCATCTGGCCTGGGGCGACAGCGCTTCTGATCGCGCCTGGAGCGAGGCTTGGGTCTCGATCGGCCCGCTGCTTGATCACCTCATGCGTGACGAGACGTTTCAAGAGGAGCGGCAACTCCTCGCCGAGCAACTGCAAGAAGACGAACAACTCATCATCGACGCTCTGGAATCAGTACGAGAGCGGATTGAAGGGCTTGAGCCCGACGACCCGGACACACAGGCGCTCGCGCAGGAGGGTCGGAACCTGCTCCAGCAGCGAGACGGTTTCATTCAGGCCGCCCAGATCGCCCAGAGTCAGTTGGCAGGCACCCAACTGGAGCGGGCCTATCGCGAGTTGATCGATGCGGTGAAGATCGTTGCCGAAGCCAAGGGCATCGACATGGTTCACCGGTTCATTCCCACCGACGAACCATTCAAGAGCAACAATGCAGCCGACGCAACGCTCGAGATACGTCTGCGATCACTGTTGGTCTACCCCGAGGGCCTGGACATCACCTCGGACGTCGCGGATGAACTCGGTCTTGATCTGGACGCAACGCCCTGAGTTGGAACTGGGTCAGGGCTGGATCACCGCAGCTCGAAGCCGCGCCGTAGCATCGGCTGCTGCTGAGGGGTCAACCGGCTCGGCAGGCAAAGCGTGGGGCTCTCCCTCAACAGTCAGCCCCTGCGCCCACTGCTCGATGTCGTTGAGCTCCGTTGGGTCAACCCCCGCTGGCGCGGGCACATCGAAGACACCTGCGGGTTCAAGTCCCACGTGAGGTTCAGACAGGGCTCGCATGGCTACGTATGCCGCGACAGTGCCCGCAGCATCTCGAGGCATGACCAGCAGCGGCACCTTCGTAGGTGGTGTTGGGTGCGATTCAAATGGCAGTTGCGATGCCTTCGACGCCCAGTGATCATGCCGCTGGCGACGAGACTCTTGTCGCTCATGCAATATCGATCCATGATGCTGGCCCGTGCTCAGAAGTGATGCAGCGTTTCGAAGCCGCGGGAGTCGCCGAACCAATGGTGCCAGCGAGGTGACATCCTGCCGGGCTGTGATGAGCCCATCGACAAGATCGGCCAGCATGGGGAGCGCCTCGGCTGCGACCAGTGCCGGAGCCGGCCGTCCGTCACGCGCGAGCGTCCCAGTGATGTCCAATGCCAACGACACGTCCACCAGCGCGGCCTCACCTCTCCCCTGTTCCAGCAGGGTCGCTGCGTGTGCCATCAACCCCCTGAGCAGCACCCACTGATCCGGCAGCCACCAGGGAACGGCCGCCTCTGGCTCACCCCAGGATTCTGGATAGCGGCCGTCACTGGCGCCCATCGCCTGAGCCAGACGAATCTGCACGGCGGATTTCGTGTCATCATCAAGCCACCAAGCACCCGACCCCTCCGTTGCCCTTCGAGCCGCCAGCACCCACAACCACGGCCGCTGCGCTCGCTCCCACGGTTCGAGTTCACCCTCGGCGATTGCTCGTAGCACCCGCGTGCGCTCCCGGAACAGCTCGCGGGCCTCATGGGCCCGGGAGAATGCCGGAGAGATCGGGGGCAGCAGCATGGCCGCCATGGGGCCAAAGTCTCCCCGCTGTACCTCCTGTTCGAGCGTTTCAATGGCGGCCAGCATCTCTTCGTGATCGGTTGTCTGCACCGCTGCCAGCAAACGGTCATAGGCCTGCTCGGCCGTCTGTAGATTCGCCCGCATCATTGCGACGGCAAAGATGTTCCCCGCGTTTCCATAACCCAAACCCAGATCCGTCACGGCCTGTGGATCTTCCTGCAGTTTGCGATCCAGCCACCTGATCATGCAGTCTCGCTCTCGTCTAAGCGCCTGCTTCATGCGAATCCAGTCGCCTTGCCCCATACGCTCGTACGTCGGCAGGAGTGCCTCCGCCAAAGCGGCGTCGATCAGGGCCATGTCGATCGCCAGAGAGACCGAGTTGTCGAATTGCGATGCGTTGGCGATCGCTACGAGCGAAGAGATGAGCAGCTCCTGCTGGGCGATGTGCTCGCTCATCGAGATTGCGGTGTTCAAATCTGCAGCGGCCCGATCGCCATGCCCATCGACTAATGCCGTCAGAAACCTGGCGTCCAGCAGCCGAGTCCCATGCCGCATGGTGGAAAGCTCAGGCAGCAAAAGTTCCGGGCCCTGGTCGTAGTCGAGTTCCCAGTCGATCGACTCCGATCGGGCCACCCGCTCGAGCGCCGCAAGTGATGCAGCCGCCTGATCCAACGCGGCCCGGGCTTCAGGTGTGGGCGGCATCCCGTGGTGCAGCTGCGACAAAAGAACCCCCACCTCATCATCCCAGGGCTCAAGATTGCCCAGCACACGTTGGTACTCGTCTGCGACATCGCCCACCAATAAAGCCAGAATCAGGAACAGCGTCTGCATGCAAACATCCCTTGGGTACTGATCAGCATATCCTCCCGACAATGCCCCCCCACCCCACTGTCGCCTATCAACCTCCAGCAGCGATTGGTTCGCCCATCGATGCCTTGGATGCCTGTCTTGACCGCCTGCAGTCCCGCAGATCAGTTCGGCACTTCTCCACGCGTGATGTGCCTAGGAAGTTGATCGAGCGCATCATTCAAGCCGCCGGTACAGCCCCTAGCGGCGCCAACAAGCAGCCCTGGCGATTCGTCGCCGTGTCGGATCCACAACTGAAGCGACAGATCCGCGAAGGTGCCGAGGCTGAAGAACGGACCTTCTATGACCACCGGGCAACCGCCGACTGGCTCCGCGATCTAGAGCCGCTGGGGACCGATGCCGACAAGCCCTTTCTGGAAGAGGCCCCCTGGCTGATCGTGGTCTTCAAACTCATGGAGGACGACATCCAGCAGAATGACTCTCGGCGGGTGTACTACGTCAATGAGTCAGTGGGCATCGCAACTGGCATGTTGCTCGCGGCAGCAGCTCATGCGGGGCTGGCCACCCTCACCCATACGCCCAGCCCGATGGCCTTTCTCGGAGACATCCTCTCACGACCGCACTACGAGCGCCCCTTCTTGCTCATCCCGGTTGGATGGGCAGCCGACGACTGTCAGGTTCCGGACATCACTCGCAAGTCACTTGATCAGATTGCCGCCTGGCAGTGACCGAGCTGATTCACTGGCTGATGGTGGGTGGATTTGCCGTCGCCGGCGCCGGTTGCATCCTACTGGTCATCATGCAGTTGCCCGGGACCTGGCTGATGCTGGTGCTGGCGGGTGGCTGTCAGATGGCGGATGCCTGGTGGCTGCGAGAAGATGCACAGGCTGGTTGGTGGGCGCTCGGCGCGGGGCTGGTACTCGCCCTGTGCGGCGAAGTCGCAGAGACCATGGCAGGTGCAGCGGGCGCCAAGGCTGGCGGCGCCGGGAAGCGTGGCATGTGGGGGGCGCTGCTGGGTGGAATAGCCGGTGGGCTGCTGGGCACCTTTCTCATTCCAATTCCGGTCATCGGATCGTTGTTGGGCGCAGTTGGGGGCGCATTTGCAGGGGCGTGTGTCGGCGAGTTGACGGGGCGTTCCCCTCGTACGCTGCAGTCCACGCTCAAGCCTGCCGCCGGGGCAGCCGCAGGGCGGGCCGCAGGAACGCTCATCAAGGCAGTGCTGGCAGGGTTGATCTGGTTGGTTCTGCTTGTCGGGCTGGCCCTGAACTGATCAGGCGTCTGTCACGCGGAGCACTTCCTGCCAGGACGTCTGACCGCGAGCCATCTTGGCGATCGCATCCATCCGCAGTGTCGCCATGCCTGAGGCGATGCATCGCTGCCTGAACTCGGCGACGGCGGGGTTGGAGGCGATCGCGTCACGCAATGTGTCATCTGGCACAAGCAGTTCGTGAATTCCCATCCGGCCTGAGTACCCGCTGTTGCGACAGGCATCACAGCCCGCCCCCTGAGCGATTCGCTTGGGTTCAAGATCACAGGTACTGAGCGCCACAGCTGCATCCTCAGGAACCTCCACGCTCGTGGTGCACGCCGGGCAGATCTTGCGAACCAGCCGCTGGGCCAGCACACCATTGACTGCGCCGCTGACCAGATACGGCTCGATCCCAATGTTGATCAAACGAGTGACTGATGAGGGTGCATCATTCGTGTGCAATGTGGACAACACAAGGTGGCCCGTCAGCGCGGCCTGCGTCGCGATGGTCGCAGTCTCACTGTCTCGAATCTCACCGACCATCACAACATCGGGGTCCTGACGCAAGAGTGCCCGCAGCGCCGCTGCGAAAGTCATGCCGATGCGCTCGTGCGTCTGAATCTGTGTAATCCCGCCGATCCGGTACTCAATGGGGTCCTCCACGGTCGAGACATTCGAACGACCGAGATCCAGCTCCTGAAGCGATGCATAGAGCGTCGTGGTCTTGCCTGATCCGGTCGGGCCAGTGACGAGAATGATGCCGCTTGACCGAGCCACCTCCGCTCGCCAGCCAGCAAGCACAGCATCATCGAATCCCAGATCACCAAGAGGTACTTGAATGGCCTTGTTGTCGAGAATCCGAAGGACAGTCTTTTCGCCATGCGGCGTAGGGCAGGTGGACACACGTAGATCCAGAGTCCGACCCAGAACCGACACGCGAATGCGCCCGTCCTGCGGCAGGCGCCGCTCAGCAATGTCCAAGGATGCCATGATCTTCATTCTGCTGGTGATGGATGCATGCATTCGTCGAGGCGGAGACAGTGCGTCGTACAGCACACCATCGATTCGAAACCGAACTCTGGAGTCGCCATCACATGGCTCGATGTGAATGTCCGAGGCGCCATCTCGCACGGCAGTCTGAATGATGTGATTGACGAAGCGCACGACCGGCGAGGCGTCGGCATCTTCGTCCTCTTCCTCAGAAGGCGTATCGAGCACGGATACACCTTCATCTTCGACATCAGCGAGAATCGCCTCGACATCGTCATCGGCGCACTGTTGAGCGCGAATGTGATCAACAGCCGCCTGCACATCTGAGCTCGTTACCAGAACATGCTTGACCGATGCCACAGACAGCAGGCTGCGAACTTCGTCAATCAGGTGGGCTTCGTGGGCCATGGTCGTACCTACGACGAGCCTGTCGCTCTCCATCCTCAATGGCAGTAGCGATCGCTCCTGGCAGTACATCGCGCCAAGACGATCGAAGGCGTCGTGGTCAATCGCATCGGGCGCGACACGCTCAAAGGACATGCCCGCGACTTCTGCAGCTGCCTCCTGCACCCGAATCTCATCAACCCCCATGTCCACGAGGATCGACTCAAGACGTCGTCCAGGCGCATGCTTGATGACCCGCATCGCCTCATCGAGTTGGTCGCGCCGAATCTCGCCTGCTTCAAGCAATCGCGCCCCAAGATCCGGCCCCTTCTGATCTTCTGATCCGGGGGCCCAGATGTCACGAATCGCCGCCTTTGCTCGGGCATCATCAGACATGTTCAAGGGGAGTCTCCTCGCGGCGAAATCGGAACACGACCGCGAATGACAACGCCGTCATCACGACCAAGCTCTACCTCCAGATCATGCGCCCCCACGGCTATCAAAGTGGCGAGGAAGTCGTCCTCGGTTCGAACCTGCGTTCCCAGTGGCATTCGAACGCCGTCCACAAGGGCTACGGTGACGGTGCCGCTCATGACCATCGACACCTCCATCCGCTCCATTCGACGCCGAAGCATCGCATCACCTCCGGCGGAGGGCTGCTGGCCCGCTGCCGCCGACGCCGATGCGCCTCCTGACAGGAATGGGTTGCATCGCAGTTGAGAGAGAGGCACCTGCCAACGATGCACGTCGGACTCCAACAAGGTGCTGAACTGACTCGCAGCCTCACCTTCGCTGGAGGAAGGATCTTGAGCTGAACCCAGGAACCCATCGATCCGATTGTCGAGATCCGTCTGGGCTATCGCCTGTGCCGGTCCACCTGCCAGAAACCGCATGACGACGATTGCCAGCACCCCACCGCCCACCGCAACGGCCATCAAGCCGCGGCGGCGACTTCCAAAGGCGTGATTCTCTGTAGAGACATGACCATCACAACTGAGATCACCTTCAGGCTCATCCACGGCGAGTGGCTTGAACATCATTTTGAGGTCTCCATCGCCAGATTCGGCACGCTGTCCGCGAAGCAGATGCGAAGGGTGAATCGCGCACTGACCGATCCTGCTGGCGCATCGCTGCTCGAAGCGGAGACAGATCGCGTGGCCTCCTTCAGGGTCAGATCGCTGACTCTCGTCAGACGTGGCATTCGCTCCAACTCCAACAGGAATCGATAGAAGCCCTCGAACGACCCCGACATCTCGACATCAAGTGGCTGTTCCATGTACAGGCCTGCGCTTTCAGGGCTCGTTGTCTTCACTGATCTGACATTGAGGTCATGGCTTGCCGCGGTCTGCCAGATCCGCTCGAGAATGCCCTCTACGTCCTGACGCTTGGGGAGCCTCGCCTCCACTGAATTGACAAGTCGTTCCCCTTCCTCAAGCGCAGCCTCCAGATGAGGCACCTTGGCCATGACCTCAGCGAGTGTGTCCAGACGTGCCTGCCGAGACGCGATGTCCGCCATTGCCGACTCGATGTCTTCGCCTCTTGGACTGAAGATGAAGAACCAGGCCGCCAGGGGAATCGCACCCAACACACAGAAGAAGGTGATCTGTCTGGTGCGCGCGGTCACGGTGCACCTCCTGCATCAGCGATTGAGTCTTCCAGCTCACGCCCTGTCAATCGCAGGTCTGCATCGGGCCCCAGTGCGCAGGTGATCCGGAACTGCCTGACCATGCGTCCTTCCATCTCGGTCTCTTCCGAAAACTGCAACACGACCTCCTCGATCAATGGGTGCTGGTTGAGTGCTGCGAGGAACGCCGACACTTGTAGATCTGTGGGTGCAAACCCCAACAGCGCCACGTCTGTGCGGTATCGCGGTGCCGTGGGTGGTGCTGGATCGACCTGGCATGCCCGCGACGCTCGACCCGGAGTCGGTGTGGGCGATGGCGGTTTGATAGCCCTCGCATGCAGATCGAATTCGAGCAGACCCAAACCCGCCGGCATCCGATTGATGAACTCGGCGATCAACACCGATCTGGGAAGCCGCTCGACCAGAGCCGCGGCGACAAGTGCGCGATCGTGGATCGTGGCCAACCGAGCCTCCAGCTCGGCCACGGCCTCAACCTGATCCCCAGCCTCGGCATACCGCTGAGCAATCTGATCCCTCGCCTGCAGGACGTGCATCCAATCTGACCGCTGAACGAGGAATGCAATCGTGACTGCCAGAACCACGACGCCGAACAACACGAAACCGATCCGGTACGTTCGCCCGTCCTGTCGATGTTCGACATACTCACTGGGCAGAAAATCATCTCGAGCCACGGCGGCGTCCTCCCGTCTGCATGGATGCAAGGCCTGCGACGAGCGCCCAGTGCGGGCGAGCTTCGTCTGGGTTTTGCTCTTGCACCAGTCCAGGTAAGGGCTGCATCGCAGCCAGTGGATCGCCCACCTGACCTGCAAGATGCAACGACTGCACGATGTCTCGGCAGAGCCAGTCAAGCCTTGCTTCCCCACCGGTGAAGACGACCCGATCGACACGCTGGTCCGGCCAACGGTCCTGGTGTTGCCTGATGCACAGGCGCAATTCGTCCGTCAGTTGCCCGATGACGGGCCTGATTGGTCCGAGCATGTCGCTCATAGTTGATCCTGACGCAACAGGATCGAGGGAGGGGACTACCCCTTCTCCCCGACGGTCCAGCACCAACATGCCACCGCCCTCTTCCGCGCCCTGCGGCACGGCCAGGGGTGTGGCGGAGGGTGTCTTTGGTGCAACCGGTGACCATGAGACACGGTTCTTGCGAGCCTCGATCACATCGCACTTCAGCGACTGCGCCAGGCAGTCGTCCATGTGTCGGCCACCTACAGAGATGCTCCTTGCTTGAACGATCTCTCGACCACGTGCAATCACACAGGTCGTACCACCCGCCCCTATATCTACGTACATAGTGCCGATGTCACCGTCCTCCACTCGACGATTGACGTGATCGAACGCGGCAACCATCGGCAAAGGCTGTGCGACAACTCCCACCACGTCGAGCCCCAAATGGTGCAGCGCTTCCACATGCCGAAGCACAACGCTGCGGGGCATCGCTTGACAGATGACATCGCGGTGAACGCTTCCACTCGTATCCACCTCGATCGCCCGAACCATCCACTCGTCATCAGTGGGGGGCAGTTTGGCCCGCATGGCCAGTTCCAGATCCATCTGGGCAGATCGCTCCAGTTGCATCGCCTGTAGGAGGGTGCAGTACGCCGGCATGGCAACTACAACACTGCGGCCCTTGAAACGCCCGGATCCCATTGCATCTCGCATGCCGCTCTGAAGGATGCCAACCCGCGCTTCAAGATCGTCCTCGATTCCCTCAGGAAATGAGATCGCCGTGGTCGCACTGATCGCCTCGTCCTCAAGTTGCAGCAACTTGATCGATGACCATCCCAAATCGATGGCGATGGGTTGTACGTTGGAGGTTCGAAGGCGTAGACGCATGATGGCTCCAGGGGCACCTAGGCCCAGCGGGACTCCAGCAACGTCGGCAAGCCTCAGTGCCTGCTGAAGGCGCCATGCACACGTCTTGGCGGGATTTCGAGGGAGAGTGCTGTGGCGCGGAACAATGCGCCTGCAAGGCGCAGGCGGTTTGGTCGGCCTGCGCTACCTTTGCCGGCCCTCAGGTGACCTGATCGACGAACGCTCGAACTCGGCCGGCGAGTGCCTCAAGGGCCTTGGGCAACTCCCACACCTGTTCGTTCCGGTCGCCTGTCGTATTGCTGGCGGCTCGGATCTCGATCGCTGGTACACCAGCTCTAGCCGCAGCCCGAAGCACCGCGACACCTTCCATCGCCTCCATGGCTGCCCCGGTGCGGGCAGCGACCTCTGCTGCACGTTCGTGGGTTCCTGAGCACGTGACCACGGACGCGACGGGTACGCCCGGCATGAGGTTGGCAGCTACGGCAGCAAGCGTGGGATCAGCGTTCAGCGCGTTGCGTTCACTCAGGCCGGCATCAAATCCCATCTGGGCGACACGCTTGAACCCGTCGGGAGTCACCATGCCCAGATCGGCATCCACACAGGGATCTGCATAGGCGACATCACCTATCTGCAATCCTGCCCCGGGAAGCAGACCGCTCACCCCAACATTGGCAACACAACTCACATGCGGATGCTGCACTAGAAACGCCGCGACTGCGGCCGCTGCGTTAGCCGGGCCGATGCCAGTAGTGATGAGGTGCGCCCCCTCGACTTGCCCGATGGCCCGCGCTTCCTGCTCAACAGCCGCCACCAGCAGCAACATCGATCAGCCCCCAGTTCGACGCAAAACAATGTGCACATCGGCCAGCGGTAGTTCCTGCTGCGTTCCCCCATCCAGGTCCTTGAGCACAACCTGCCCCTGTGAGAGTTCGTCGCCCAGGATCAGAACGAATCGTGCCCGGCACCCAGACGCCTCACGCAATTGCTTGCCGATGTTGCGAGTGGCCTTGTGCGTGTGTCGCACGTGCAAGCCTGAATCACGCAAGGCCGTAGCCAGTGGGATGAGACGATCTTCAGCCTCATCGGATCCTGATGAAGCGATGAACACATCGGGGCGTGGCCCACCGGTGACAGACTCGTCCAGCAGGCCCTTGTCTTCAAGGAGCAACCCGAGCACGACATCTCCCATGCCAAATCCGCAAGCGGGTACCTCCGGGCCGCCGAACAGCGACACCAACTTGTCGTATCGACCTCCGCCGGCAACAGCCCGCTCGGCGCCGGCCAGATCGTGAATCTCCCAGACGGTGCCTGTGTAGTAGGCCAAGCCCCGGACAATGCCTGGATCCCAATCGCACCATGACAGCAATCCGCGGCGCTCCAGTGCTTCTGACAAGCCGGCCAGAGCCTCGAGGGCCTCTTCCGGCAGACCGTTGTCCGTTGCAAGTTTGACCGGCGACTGCTCCCCCGGTAGTCGGCATGAAGCCATTGCATCGAGACGCTCAACCGCCGCCGCATCGAGCCCAAGGCTCGCTGCCTCTTTGGCGAATGCCTCTGATGGCATCTTGGCCCGTTTGTCAACCAACGTGAAGGCCGCATCCATTGCGGTTGCCGGCACCCCCAGCGCCGACAAAAGCGCTGCGGCAGTGCCTCGATGGTTGATTCGAACACGAACGTCACTTGAGGTGAGCCCGAGTTGGCGCAAGGCCGTGACGGCGACGGCTATGACCTCTGCGTCACCATCGTGCCCGGGCAGTCCGAGGCAATCAACATTCCACTGTCGATGCTCACGCAACCGACCTCGCTGTGGCCGCTCGGCCCGAAACAGATCGGGAATGGCGAACCACTTGGTTGGTGTCGCAAGAGACCGCCCCTGGGCCGCCGCCATGCGGGCGAGCGTGGGCGTGAACTCCGGCCGCAGGGCGTAGTCAACATCGCCGCCGCTTCGCTGAAAAGAGAAGAGCTCGCTGACAATGCCATCGCCGCTCTTGACCGTGTAGAGATCGAGGTGTTCGAAGGTGGGGCCGTCGATTTCTTCAAAGCCGTGCCGAATGGCTGCATCACGCCAGGCACACTCAATGTGTCGCCGGACCGCCATCGCATCGGGCAGGAAATCCCGGGTGCCCTTGGGCCGCTGAAATGACCGGTCAGTTCCCATGCGGCGGCACTCTATCAGAGGGCCCAAAAACGCTCAGAGCGCAAGAAACGGGCGGGCAGCCGAAGCTGCCCGCCCGTGGATTCACACATTTGGTCGCCGAAGCGACCGGACCACCACTCACTCACACGGACCGAAGTTCGCGATCACGAGCAGCAGGTCATCAATAGCGACATCGCCGCTGCCGTCAAGGTCGGCCGGGCACCCATCTGGGCACAGATCGCCGAAGTTGGCGATGACCAGCAGGACGTCGTCGATGTTGACTTCGCCGTTGCCGTCTCCGTCGCCGGGGCAGGGATCCATCACGACATCGATGTCACCGATGATGGTGCCGTTGATCTCGGCGGTCTCGTACCAGACGGCACGTGATCCAGCATCCAAAGTTGCACCGGCCTGCACCACCAGATGGCGGACGTAGATCGACTCGGCGCCGCCCTCGGCGTTGTCGTGGCTATCCACGACGAGCGTCGTCGACCCACTGCGGACAACCAGTTGCCCGAGCGTGAAGTGGCCGTCCAATGACGGATCGATGCCGCTGGTGCTCGAGCCCACATCGACACTCATCGCCTCCAGATGCTGAATCTCACCTGAGGCACCGGTCATTGCCAGCGTCGCCTCGTCCATGGTGAAGTTGGCACTGTCATTGATCGCAATGTCGACATCGCCACCAACGGAGAGCATCCAGTTGGCATGAGGCATGTGCAGCTGGGCATCAGGACCGGCGTGGTAACTACCACCGACCGAGAAGCCATCGCCCGGGTTGGGCTCATCGCCACCGGTGAAGCCTGGGCCTTCGCTGACGTCGCCGACGATCGTGCCGTTGTTGGTGAGGCTGCCGAGAATGTACAGCGTGCCCACATTGACCGAGACGGTTCCGTCATTGATGAGGCTGCCGGACAACACGGTATCGGCACCGCATTGGAACTCGGCATCTGCCGAATTCAAGAGATCCGTCAGCAACGTGCCTGAGGATCGAATGGTGTCGTTGTTGGTCATTGAAGTCGCCAACACGTGCGCGTCTCCGAGCATCGTCATGGCACCATCAACGCTCAGTGGAGCGAGGATACCCAGCGTTCCTCCATCATTGACCACGCTGTCGCTGAGAGAGACGTGGCTGGAGGCATGCATCTCAAGACCAGCACCAGGACGCACGAAGGTGAGCCCGGTCGCTTCGATGTGGTGGTCGGCCTGAATCAGCGAGTTCCCACTGAACCCACTGAAGACATTGCCGTGCAGGAACACATGCGTTCCGCCATCAAGCACTGCACCAGGCGCCATCGTGATGGATGCGGTGGTGTTGGCATCGCCCTCATCAACCGACATGTACAGGCTCTTGCCCATCATGTTGATGGTGTCTTCCTCATTGAAGAACTCGGCCAACGCCACGATCGAGTCGCCATTGTCGGCCTCGAAGACCGCCTCGGCTGCCGTGTCGCTCACCAGACCTGAATTCAGGTTGACGTAGGGGTAGATCTCGCACTCGTCCAGCTCACCATTGCCGTTGGCATCTCCACCATTGGCGATGTCGCAGGAGTCGGGGACACCGTTCTCATTGCAGTCTTCGGCATCGCCATTGGCGATGTCGCAATCATCCGGCGTGCCGCTTCCATCGCAATCGACCTCGCACACGTCCGGGATGCCGTTCGTGTTGCAGTCGCTGCTGGTGCCGTCGGCAATGTCGCATTCATCGGGAATGCTGTTCCCATTACAGTCCTGAGAGGTGCCGTCCGCAATGTCGTCGGCATCATTCACGCCGTTCTCATTGCAGTCATTGAATTCACATTCGTCATAGACACCGTCGCCGTTGTCATCATTCAGATCGCCGTTGAGGAAGTCACAGCCATCGTTGATGCCGTTGCCGTTGCAGTCATCCCACTCGGCGGCGCTGTAGGTGAACATGCCGTACACCGGCACCTGTTCGGGCCAGCCGGAGCCGTCGGCCTCACGGCCCTGAATCAGTGCGTTGAATTCGACCGTGTTCTCCAAACCGATCACGGTCAGCCGTGCAACCCGCACGCCCTCACCGTCTGGGCACAACGCGTCGAAAGGCATGCCATCGCCGATGGGCTGATCCGGGGTGACAAAGTAGGTGCCGTTGTTCGTGATGATGTCGCCACCGTTGTTCTCGAAGTCGCTGAAGTCGATTCCGATGTTCTGAATGGCGTTGTCCAAGCCTCCACATTGCGAAGACACGCAGCCGATCGTGATGTACGAATCAAACTCCGCCGCGGGAAAGGCCGGCCAGACCATTTCGTTGTTGCTGGCGGACGTCGGCCCTGCAACAGCGGACTGGTAGAAGGTGCCACTGGAGGAGATCAACTTGGTCGTTGAGGCATTGCCTGCGACCGCGTCGATGCGATTGCCCGCATCGAGCCGAACCCAGATGTCGATCGTGTAATTGTCTTGATTGCCGGTCAGCGCTGGATCAACCAGATTCGTGCCGAGCAATTCGAAGTCAAGGCCCTGCAGATCTGCCGTCGCAGTTGAGCCAAGCATGAGCGCACCAGCCAAGGATGCGGTAAGAAACTGACGTTGCATGAGATACGTTCTCCTTCTCTCCCAAGTGAGCGACGCCGCCCCGGTCGGCAACAAGGGCTCCAGCGTAGCGAAAAAAGGGGCCCAAGTCCGAGAATGTCAACTGAGATTCTGAACCAAGACGGCCGCCCGAGCGCGTAGCGCCAGCAGATGTTGCACCAATTGATTGGCGTCGCAAGTCCTTTCCTCACAGCCACTTAGAGTGTTTTGGCCGGATTCCTGGCCCGCCTCGTTGGCAACTTCGAGTCAGATCATTCATGGATTCAGTTGCGTTCGTCCGATAGCCACCCCGTGAGCGAGGACGCCACCCCCGCCTGCACATCAGGGTGCTGTCGGGAGGCGTCGTGACCAGCGGCCGAGCGCCGCAACACGGAGGCTTTGCGGCATGAATCCCATTCAAACGATTAAAGGTTGGGCGAAGGACATCGTCGACCTGGCGCTCGTACTCATTGCGTTCGGCGTCGTCGTGACCATTATCTTCGGCAGCAGCTATGAGCACAGCTGGTACTTCGGGCAGATCACCGGCAATCTGATCAGCTTCATCAGCGACCTCGGCAACCACTCGCTTGCCGGCATCTTGGCCCTGATGGTGATCATCTATGCCTTCTCCAAGCGAGACGGCTGACAATCACTGACAAAGTGAATCATGCCGCCGCCCGTTGGCTCGCCAGCGGGCGGCGGTTGTTTTTGGGTCTACAAGCTGAGCATGGCTCACCGGCGACGTGCCGCGCCATGTCGCTCCCAATGGCCCCCCCCAGCCTCTGTGGAGAGAGACGGCTGCCTCGGTTGTAACTGGAGGGGATTCCCATTCACCGCCAGCAGCACATCCTGACGCAAGGCCCCAGGCCCATCACCACTCCGGGCCAGATGTGTACCTGCCGTACACGTCGCCCATCGCCTGCACCATCTCGCCCAGCGTGCAGTTCGCGAGCGCACCTTCCACGAGTGTCGGCATCACATTCTCATCTGCCTTTGCTGCTGCGCGAATGGCATCCAAAGCCCTTGCAACCATGTCGTCGTCTCGGGCGTTCTTGAATGCCGCCAGACGATCGCACTGGGTGGACTCAACCTCGTGGTCAATCTGCAGAATCTCGACCTGTTGGTCGTCGTTGCCTTCCTGGAATGCGTTGACACCGACAATGACCCGGTCTCCCGCTTCCATCTCTTGTCCAAACCGGTAGCTCGCTTCGGCAATGGAGCGACGGAAGAAGCCCTTGTGAATGCCCTGCACCACCCCACCCATGTCATCGATGGTCTTGATGATCGAGTCGGCATCGGCCTGCATTCGATCTGTCAGCGCCTCAATGAACCATGAGCCGCCAAGTGGATCGACTGTACGAGTCACACCCGTCTCTTCCGCGAGGATCTGCTGCGTTCTCAAGGCCACCCGGACAGCCGTCTCGGTGGGAAGGCCCAGCGTTTCATCCATTGAGTCTGTGTGCAGACTCTGACAGCCACCCAAAACACCGGCCATCGCCTGATATGCCACGCGAACGATGTTGTTCAGCGGCTGCTGCTCGGTGAGCGAACAACCTGCAGTCTGCACGTGGGTTCGCATCAGCAGAGATCGATCGCTCTTGGCGCCGAATCGCTCACGCATGGCGGTTGCCCAGATGCGTCTGGCCGCACGCAGTTTGCAGATCTCCTCGAAGAACTCGTTGTGCGCATTGAAGAAGAAGCTCAATCGGGGCGCGAACATGTCCACATCCAGCCCGCGGCGGATGGCGGCCTCCACATACTCCATGCCATCGCGGAGGGTGAAGGCGAGCTCCTGCGTAGCGGTCGATCCCGCTTCACGAATGTGATACCCACTGATTGAAACGCTGTTCCATCGTGGCAAGTGCTGGGCGGCGTACTCAATGGTGTCCACCACCAACTTGACTGAAGCCTCTGGTGGATAAATGAACTCGTTCTGACTGTGGAACTCCTTGAGAATGTCGTTCTGCAGCGTGCCCCCCAGAGTTGCAACATCGATATCTCGCTGCTTGGCCATGGCGATGTACATCGCCCAGATCACACAGGCCGGGCCGTTGATGGTCTGGCTGACGGTGACGGTGTCCACGGGAATGTCGGCATAGAGCCGATGCATGTCTTCGATGGTGTCGATCGCCACGCCACAGCGGCCAACCTCGCCAGCACTGAGGGGGTCGTCGCTGTCGCGGCCCATGAGCGTGGGCAGGTCGAATGCCGTGCTCAGCCCGGTGTTCGTGCCCTTGGCGTTCTCAAGGAGGTACTTGAATCTGGCATTGGTGTCATCGGCACTTCCAAAGCCCGCAAACTGGCGCATGGTCCAACCACGCGTGCGGTACATGCCCGGGTGCACGCCCCTCGTATATGGGTACTGACCTGGGGTCCCGATGCGATCATCGACCTGCGCCGCATCCCCAGGCGTGGTCGTGGGAACGTTGTCGGGCCCGTAGAGCGGGTCGATCAGGTATCCCGACAGGCTTACATGGGACGGATCCGCGCTGGATCCTGATCGCGTCGAGTTGGTTGAATCTGGCGTGGCCATTGGGGCATGTCCTCCGAAGTGCACATTCTAGTTGCTGCACGTCGGAGGCCCTCAGGCGCTCAGGGGATTCTGGCTCAGTTGGCCGCTGGCGGCTGCCCAGGGGTTGGATCCGGGTCAATAAAGGGATCCAGTGGCTCCGGCGCAGGCTCCGGCTCAGGCGCTGGCTCTGGCTCGGGTGCAGGCTCTGGCTCGGGCGCAGGCTCGGGCTCGGGCGCAGGCTCTGGCTCCGGCGCAGGCTCTGGCTC
>JAKVBU010000012.1 GCA_022446885.1 Phycisphaerales bacterium
GAAGAGACACGCTCGTTCCGAAATGAGCGCCAGCTGATGTGCCATACCCCAGAATTCTGTCGGACTCGATCCATCGTCCGCCACCTGACAGAAACTCAAACAGCACAATCGCGCCGGATCCGTATCCTTGATCTCCAGCCCCAGGTGAACCTACGGCGATCAGTCCGTCGTCTCCTACAGTCAACGCGGCACCAAAGGAGTCGCCCCAGTCAGCTCCTGAGTTTTCGAGCTCTTGATCTAGTTCCCAAACCCCGGGGGCGACATCAAAGATCTGGACCGTACTTGCGTCCTCTTTGGAAAGAGGAATCGTCGACACGACAACCTTGCGGGAGTCAATGATGGCGACTGACTCACCAAAGCGAGCTGGTTGTGTCGTGACAGATGGTGTGATCACGGTTACCAGTGATAGGGTGTCGTAGGTGCAGTCAAAAACCTGCACCTGTCCTGTGGGGCCAGAGTCCAAGGGGGGCGCAAGTGGCGCACCTGAGGCCAGCCTGAGGTTGCCATCCTCATCTCGCCTGAGGTCCACTGAAGATCCAAAGCCCGTTTCGACTCCTACATAAGGAGCGGAGCCATCAAGCAACGTGGGGGCATTCCCCTCGATCGAGTAGAGCAGTACCGCACCTTCTTGAGAAGCGGAGCCGGTGCTGTAGGCGGGTGCACCCACCGCGAGTCGCTTGTCCACGATTGAAATTGCAGCACCGAATCTTGAGCCGTTGAATGAGCTGTCCGGAGTGTTGATGGTGAACTTGTGATCAAACGGTGGCACTGCGGCGAACACATGAACGACATCATCGCCGGGAGCGCCCACTGCAAAAATATCAGCAGTCTGCGAAACGGCGATGCTGGCACCGAACTGGGTGCCCGATGCGCCGGTCGGGTCAAAAACCCGCTGCATGAATTCGACCTCACCAAAATCAGAGATCTTCCAAACCGTGATGATCGGTTCAGGAGTTTCACCCGGCATGCTGGCAAAGAGCCAGTTCTGAGTTGTTCGTATCGTCTGCCCAAACGACAGTCCCTCGCCCTCTTGGAGATCTGGGCCCAGCAAAATCGAGCCGTCGGGAAGTTCCATGTCGAAGCCGTCGTACTCACCAGCTGTAACCCACGAGGTGTTAACTAACACCAAGGCAAAGGCGCACAGCATCAAAAAATGGTGGGCGACACACGTCACAATTGGGCTCTCCTCCACCCCATCGAGCAAGCTTAGGGGCACTCCAGTCTGACTGATTAGGCAGTAGATTCAAGCCTTCTTCTGAGCAATGGGATGAGGGTTCAGATTCAGCCGCCAACTGTCCAAAGGGCGTACAATTCACCTCTCGCCTATGATGGACTCCCGCCCACAATCAACGATTTCCAACCCCTCCACCGGGTTTGTGGGCCTGTTCAGCAGCGTGAAGGTGGGGCTGGTGCTGCTCGGGCTGCTCATCATCTACAGCGCTGTGGGCTCGGCGGGCATCCCCGTGAGCTACGCCCTGTGGGAGCCAACCACCTGGGTGAAGATCCGCGAGCATCCTTGGTTGGAAATGACCGAGATGGAGTGGTTCCAGTGGTGGCCATTCGTGACCCTCATCGCCCTGACCTGTCTGGTGATGGCAGTGACCACGATCCGCCGCATCCCGTTGAACTGGATCAACGCCGGTGTGTGGATGGTGCACGTGGGGCTCATCACACTGGCGGTCGCTTGCGTGGTGTACTTCTCAAGCAAGGTTGAAGGCGACGTGCCTGTTGCTCGGGCTCAGATTCACATTGAGGTGCCTGGCGGAGCACCCGTAACGATGCTGGCGATGCCCGGAAACGCCACAAAGGTGCACACCGATGAGGGCGATTGGTCATTTCGGGTGACGTCGATCGATCCGGAGTGGGAACTTCTTTCGGGCGACGACAAGGGCGAGCGTGCCCATGCCGTGACGGTGTCAGTGCAGCCACCCGCCGGGCATGAACATCAGATGTTCATGCGGCAGTTGCTTGATGGCTATCCGCAGTACACCGAGGACATCATCCGCTCCTCCAATGCCCACCAGCCGATGGCCCGGGCCAAGAAGACGTTGGGCCGGCCGCTTGTAGACGACACATTGAAGATGTCGCTGCAGCCTGCTGTGGCGGATCGCTTCTACCTGCAGGCCGAGCCGGCGATCTACGTACGCGAGGTGACTGGCGGCAACATCGGCCCTTGGATTCAGCGGCCCGTGCATGATCTGCCGCGATTCAGCGACCGAGTTCGTGATCCGGAACGGGTCTGGGTAGACGAAGGCGCACGCTTCGCCGCGCCGATCGACATCACGGTGAAGCCGGTGGATGATCAGGACCCTCTCAAGGGGGTCGATCTGCGAATCACCGACTATCTCCGACATGCCCGACTGAAGGTGGGCGATGTGCCTGTTGAAGACGGCCCGATTGCTCCCGCAGCGACTTTGAAAGTGCAGATCGGAGACGGGGCACCCAGCACCTACGAGTTGTTTGCGATGGAGCCTGAAGGGAACACTGCGCCGGCGGACATATTCGGTTTCGAGTGGATCGACGACGAAGCCGCACTTCGCACGGCTCCCGAACTTCGAATCGAAGTGCCAGCGCACGAGGTGGATGTCATTGTTCCTGTGCACGGGCTTGCAGACGCCAGCCCTGCCGTTGAGTTTCAAGAAGTCGAGGGGACGCCATTCAGTTGGCGAGTTCGCTTCATCGATGATCAACTCAAGATTGCCGATCAGATCAGGCCCTTAGCCCAGATTGAACTCACCGATGGTGAAATGACATGGAAGCGATGGGCATTTGAAGACCCCTCACTGAACGGCGACTTGGCAGCAGAGCCTGATGCTGGCGGTCACGACCGGCTCATTCCGGCAGACCCGCGGATTGTCACCACCTACCGGCCCGCCACCGGGAGCATCGTGCCATTCGTGCTGGTTGCCGGCCCGGACGAGAACCAGTTGCGGCTGATCTCCCGCATGTCGATCAATGCCGATGTGCTCGATGTCGAGATTGGCGAGACCATTGAGATTGCCGGTGGCGCGAAATTCACCGTGACGCGGCACGCGCCGCGAACACGTCGTGAGACGCGGCCTCAGATCACGCCCTGGGCGCAGCGCGATCCACGCACCATGGATCGAGCCAGCATGATGCGGGTGGAGACGCCAGGCGCGCCTCCTGCCTGGCTGTCCATGCACCAGTACGCGTTTGACTCACCGGAGCAGGCGATTCCGGGCATGGGGTACGCCCCGACCACGATTCGAATGCACGACGGACGTGTGATGCAACTGCTGTACTCAAGGCAGTCGAAGCCCATCGGAGGCGAGATCACGCTGGACGGCTTCCGCATCAAATCGCACGTGGGCGGGTTCACGGGCACTGTTTCGAGCGTGCTCAATTGGATCAGCGAACTTCGATTCGATGGTGGTGATGTTGTCGAGGTCAGCGTGAATGATCCGCAGCCTTACGCAGGGCTCTGGTTCTTCCAGAGCCAGTGGGATCCACCCGACCCACGCGGCACTCGAACCGGCGGCATTCCCTCGGCGGGGCGAAACTACACCGTGCTCGGAGTTGGCAATCGCTGGGGCGTCTGGACCATGTTGTTCGGCGCCGTCCTCAGCACGATCGGCATGATCTGGGCGTTCTATGTGAAGCCAGTTTTGCGGCGTCGTCAGATGGAGCGCGTGACCACCCAATTGGAGACGGGCGCATGATGCGGCAGCTCATGATCCTGGTGGCTCTCTGCATGACGGCTCTGGCCCACGGTCAGGAGCCGCTCCAAGCGCCGCAGCCCGAGGCTACCGGCGGGTTCTTTGACCAACTGGACCTGTCGCCATTTGACGGCACAGCCGTCTGGCAGGAAGGTCGATTCAAGTCGTTTGAGTCTGCCGCCAACAGCACACTCAACTATGTGTCCGGCCCCAGAAGCCCAGGCCGACTGCCGCACCGCGTTGCGCTGCTGGACCTTGTCCTGCGGCCAGCGGCATGGACCGACGTGGACCTGCACTTCGTCAAGAAGAAGCCCATGCGTGGGCATATTGTGCAGGCACTGCGTGGTGCATCCAACCGGCCGGCGATTGCTACCGATGAACGGCTCCAGCGATTCATGGAAACAGGTCTTGCTCCGCGGGCTTTCCTCGAGCACCCTGCCGTGGCCACGATGCTCTCAGATCTGCAACAGGACGTACTTCGATACGCCACGCCGGTCGAGCAGATTCAAACGTCGCTGATCGTCGCCAAGGGGGATGTGCTCAGGCGGGAATTGGCCATGGTGCCCCCGATTGGTGAAGGCGCCAGCGAACGGCCCTGGCGATCGCTTGATGCCGAGCTTGAGGCCAACCCCGACTCGGATGTGTCAAAGGCATGGAAGTCTCTGCAGGCTGGCTGGCGCAGCGGCGACGCTCAGATGGTCAACGCAGCCATCGCCAAGCTGGCTCCGGCGCTACGAGCCGTGAACGGCGACATATATCCCTCTGAAGGTCGGATGAAGAGTGAGTCGCTCTACTTCCGCTTGGGTGGCCTGACTCGAGGCTGGATCATCTATCTGGCGGCGATCATCGCGCTGCTCATGTGGATCGTGTACGGGTGGCGAGGTGCACTGTGGACGGGCTATGGGCTGTTTCTGATCGCATTTGCGCTCCAGACATTCGCGGTCTTCTTGCGCATGTACGTGGCCGGGCGTTGGCCCAACACCAACATGTTCGAGGCGGTGACCACGTCAACCTGGTTCGGCGGGGTGTTTGTCGTGCTTATCGAGCCATGGTTGACACGTACCCGACTTGCGGGGTTGTTCGTGTTGGGCGCAGCTGGTTGTTCCATGATTGCGTTGATGGCCGCTCACCTTGACCCAGTCAATCTGAATCTGAACATCAGCAACCGCATGCCGGTGCTCCATGACGTGTGGCTCTACATCCACACAAACGTGATCATCTTCAGCTATGTCCTGATCTTTCTGGCGAGCGTCACCGGCCTGCTGTATCTGGTGCGGCGTGGGGCGCAGCGAATCAAGGGGCAGGACATCGACTTGTCGCGTGAGTGGGCGCGGGCTGGAGGCGCGGGCTTCCTGATCGTGCCCAGAGTGAAGGGCGAAACTGCGTTGCGGGCACAGTCAACAACGTTTGGGCAGGTGCTGGACGGCGCGACGATGATCCTGGTTGAGCTGGCGGCCATTTTGCTCTGGGCAGGCTTGGCGATGGGTGCGATCTGGGCCGATCACTCCTGGGGGCGGCCTTGGGGGTGGGATCCCAAGGAGGTCTTCGCACTGGAGAGCTTCTTCATCTTCGCCATCCTCATCCACATCCGATTGACGGCAAAGGACAAGGGGTGGTGGACGGCGTTGCTTGCGCTGGTGGGCTGCGCCGCGATGATCTTCAATTGGATCATCATCAACTTCACGATCAGCGGACTGCACTCATACGCATGAAAGAAGGGCAAAGCGATGACCCGTTCGGGCATTTGCCGCGACCTTGGGCAATCGCCGCCCATCTGACTATCTCTGTTCCGGCGATGGGGATCGCAATCTGGACGTGGGCATTTTGGCAGCCACTTGGTGAGCCGATTGAAGGTGTGGAAGCGTTCTTTCCGATTGCGTTTCTGGACAAGCTTGGCCCCACCTTTGGAAACTTCTTCTACGGATTGGCACTAGCTGCAGCTTGGGCGATCCCAGCCACCGCGACCTTGTTTCTGACGTACTGGATAGCGGGCCGCTTCAGAGGTTGAGGCTGACTGGCCAGTTCAGGGGCAGGGGCCGAACGCGGAGATGATGACGAGAATGTCGTTGACATCAACGCTTCCGTCTCCGTTGGCATCGCCGCTGCAATCGTCGCTGCAGTCGCCCCAATCACTGAGTACGGCGAGAATGTCGTCGGCGCCGACCATTCCATCTCCACTGACATCGCCCGGGCAGGCGGTGGTGCCAGTCGCGATCATGTTGATCGCACCCTGGAACTCGACGTCCACCAGCGTCACGGTGACTTCACCGAAGGGCCAACCCAGATCGTAGGTCGCCGTACCAAGCGTGACATTGTGCACCAACACGGCAAGGCCACCTTCTTCATCAAGATCAGAGGTGGTATCGAAGGAAATCGTCACCGGTTCCGGCGGTTCAGGCGTTACGTACCACTCGGTGCCGAAGGTTGTCGGGCAAGGCCCGTCTGTTGTGTCGTTGTAGAACTCCGAGGGGATCTGGTCACTGCCATCGATGGGGCCGAACTCGATGCCCAGATACTCGATCGTGACCCACGCGGAGTCGACCACCTGCTCCATGTAGTAGGACTCAGCGTCCGGTCGGATTACGCCGTCGCTTTCCCAGTACGAATCTCCGCCATCGGTGTACATCGACCATGGCCAGGACGCGTCATCTGCGCCAGTCAGGAGGCAGCCAGCCAGAACCAATTCGATCATCTCAACCTCACTCCCACTACTGAGGGCATCAAACAGATAGCAAATCGTACAACCACCAGCCCAAATGACAAGTGCAATCGACCGCACATTAGGAGCAGGGCCCATAATCCGCGAGGAGCACCAGTAGATCCGTCATAGCGACCAGATCGAGCAGCCATAGTCCTCTGCATCAGTGCGAATGGTCCCCGAGCTCTGCCAGAACATGTCACCGCCGGAAGAGGCGACATCCATCGACCATGTCTGTGAGTCGTCCCCGGACACGATGCACCCTGCCAACAGCAATTCCAACATCACTCACCCCACATCCAGATATATGAACCACAGGCAGAACCAGTGTTCAGGGACACGGGCCGAACTGGGCAATGACCCAAAGCAAATCAGACACATTTACGTACCAGTCGAGATTTGTGTCGGCAGGGCATGGGTCCACAGCGGGGCACTCGCCCCAACCGCTGATCACGGCCAGTATGTCGTCCGTGTCGACCGCACCATCGTCATTGGTGTCTCCAATGCAGAGATCATTGCTTGCCGTTATCGAGATGTTCGCGGCGAGGTAGATCTCTTCCATGGTGACCGTCACCGTGCCAAAGGGCCAACCCAGGTCGTACTCTGCCGTGCCCATCTCGACATTTTCAATGTCAACATGCAGATGGCCGTCGGTATCCAGATAGGTCAGCAGGTCAAACTGGATAGTCATGGCCTCTGGTGGATCAGGTGTCAGGAATATCCGGTCGGGAAACGACGCAGGGAGTGGGCCGAACGCCAGGGCGTCGTAATCGGTGTCATCGAGCATGTCGTGCACGTCGAAGGGGCCGAATTCGAATCCCAGATAGCTGACCCACGCCTGAATGTCGTAGATGTCGTAGTAGTTCTCGTAGAACGTGTAGTTCTGCCCGACCCCGGTCGGGCTGACCCAGGAAACGTTCTGGCCAGCGCTCTGGGCATCGACGACCCATTGGGCATAGTCGCCGCCTGTCATGAGCGAACCTGCAAGTACGGTCGAAAGCACCAACATCGTCAAATCCTCACTTGGCCTCTACCACGCCTCAAGCATAAGACAGCTACCGGCTGCCGCAAGTGAGAACTTAACCATCCCCCTCTGTCGGTCTCCTATGGGGTCAAATCCCACTCAGTCGGCCGGTTGAATCTCCAAATGTCTCGGCCGGCACGCCGAGCCGATCAAGCAGGGACAGGTGCAGATTGCACAGAGGCGTTCCTTTGGGAGCTCGCATGTGCCCGCTGTGTTCCAGGCCGCCACCATCACCAGCGAGGACGATGGGAAGATCGTCGTGGTTGTGTCGATTGCCGTCCCCGATCGCCCCACCAAAGAGCACCATGGCATTGTCCAGCAGCGACCCGCCACCGTCAGGCGTGTCCTGAAGACGGCTGAGGAAGTACGCGAACTCCTCCATCTGGAATCGGTTGATCGCGCGAATCTGGTCAACCATGGACGCCTCGCCGCCATGGTGAGACAGGTGGTGATGCCCCTCGGCAATACCCAAGTTTCGGTATGCACGATTCGACCCCTCGTTGGCCCACATGAATGTCACGACACGGGTGAGGTCAAGCCTCCATGCGAGAATGATCAGCTCGTTCATCAGTCGCAGGTGTTCGCGATACTGGCCAGGGATGCCAGAGGGAGGCTCGAAGCCGGCCAGATCTGAGGGCGCCTGTTCGACCTGTTCGACTTGCTCGATGCGCCGCTCGAGATCACGAACGCCATCCATGTAGTCGTCCAAACGATCGCGGTCGCCCACGCCAACACGTGCGTGCAGCCGCCGAGCGTCTCGCCGTACAAAGTCCAGCACGCTTCTTCTGCTGGCGAGCCTCTGCGCTCGTGCCGCCTTCGTCTCGCCAGTGGGCCCCATCGAGAACAGGCGTTCGAACAATCGCCGCGGGTTGATCTCTTTGGCCATGGGCGTATCTGCCTTTCGCCAAGAGATGTTGGCCGAATAGGCGCAGCTGTACCCACTGTCGCAACTGCCGCTGGTGAGCGCAGGCTCACAACCCAGTTGCAATGATCCAAACCGAGTGGCGCGTTCAAGGTGCCGCGCCGCGACCTGGTCCACAGACACGCCGACGCTGATGTCATCGCCTGCGGTCTTGACCGGGTGGGCGCCTGTCAGGAACGCAGCCGATGACCGGGCATGGTCGCCGGGCCCATCGCCCAGTGCCTTGGCGTTGTTGTGATCGAGGCCCGTGAGCACGGTGAGCCGATTCTTGAGTGGGCTCAGTGGCTCAAGCATGTTGGGCAGCACGGTGGACCCGCCCGATCCGGTAGGGGCCCAGTCACTGCGGTGCACACCATTTGGAATGAAGAGGAATGCTGCTCTTGTAGGCGACGCAAGCTCGGCTGCCGATGCGGGGGCTGCCATGGCATCCAGCCAAGGCAGGGCCAGCGCGGTGCCCATGCCCCGCATCATGGTTCGTCTGTCAAGTGGAGGCAAACTCACGTGATTCATCCTACGGGGTGGCGTCCAAGGTGGAACCGCGATTCAGGAATACTGGAGATTCCACAACCGCTTCGAGCAGTGATGAAAGCCGCCCTTCTTGCACTAGATGGGCGGCGACGGCGTCAATGGCCGTCTCATCTCGCACATCGAATCCACGGCCCACCGCGTATGTGAGCATGTGGCGTGCTAGAGACCGCGGCAAGGCGTTGCGAGACAGCACCCAGTCGCGCAGCCCCTCAAGGCCCTCGATCGGCGGATCGCCTGGGGGCAGACCTCGGTCGTCAGCCTCGGGCCGAGGGCGACCAACTGCATCGAACGACTCCATTGCGAATCCCAGTTCGTCCATCCGCGCATGGCATGTGGCGCAATTGGGATTGCGTCGGTGTTCAATCATCATGTCGCGAAGAGATGCGCCACTGTGCCCATCGTCAGGCAACGGGTCGATTCCTGGTGGCGCAGGTGGCGGGGGCGCATCGAGCAACGCCTCAAGCACCCACTTGCCTCGCTTGACCGGGCTCGTGCGTGTCGGATTGCTGGTCGCCGTCAGAACAGCTGCATGCCCAAGTATGCCCGTGTCGTGGGCTCTGCTGATCAGGTGTGTGCCATCGGGCGGAAGGTTCATGCCGTAATGGGCGCCCAGTTGGGCATCAACAATGGACTCACTTCCCATAAGCAGATCAGTCCATGGGCGGTCCTCGCGCATCAGGTGATCGAAGGTGTCGATGGTCTCCCGTTGCATGCTCCGCAAGAGACTGGCATCGATTCCGGGAAAGCGGCGGGGATCAGGGTGCAGTTGATCCAGCCGACGAACCTGCAACCACTGCGACGCAAACGACTCTGCCAGCCGTTTGCTTCGCGGGTCATCGAGCATTCGGCGAAGATGCTTCTGTCGGCCTTGCGGTGTGTTGAGCTCGCCGTTCCAAGCGGCCTGTAACAACTGGTCATCTGGCACGGAACTCCAGAGCAACAGAGCCATGCGGGCGGCGATCTCATGCCCATTCAAGTGGCGGCTTGTTTGTCCACTCTCAGGATCAGACTCCAGTCGCAGTAGAAAGCGCGGGTGAGCCAGAATCGCTGTGATGGCTGTTCTCGCTTGCGCATGTGGGGCATCGGCAGACTCGACAGCGAGCGAAACGACGCTGTCTATCTGAGCGGTGGTGGGTCGGCATCGCCAGGCTCTCGGGAGCATCGTCTGCACCAGACGACGAAGCGCCCGCCGCTTTCTCGTGGGCGTGTCTGCCTCAGAGAGATCAGGTTCCAGTGACGCCTGCAGCGAAGAGAGTACAGGTTCGTCGAGAGGCCCCTGCACTTCAATCGCCTGCACGATGGCATTGCGGTCCCGTTGCCGTGGATCCTCTGCATCGGGACGGTAGTAGTCGTTCACGAAGCTCGCCCGTATCTCGACACGCCCGCCGGGCAGTTCGACATCGACCTGGTGTGGGCTGATCTCGCGTTCAGGCACATCGATCAGCGCTACTCGAGCTCCAGCTGCATCCAATGCAAATCGCACCGGATCAGGCCCAGCTTGCTGCCCTCCGGCGTGAAGTACCACTCGATATCGACCTGCCCGGGGCAGCTCCACTGCTCCGATGGCCGAGGCGCGGGAGTGCATGCGGATGCCCTGTCCCGATCGGCGAGCGGCCCCCTTGACCGAGAGCCCTTCGCCTTCGATCCGAGTCGTTTCATACACAGGGGCATCCGGATCGGCGATTGCTCGGGCGGCCGCAAACTCTGCCAGTTCGATGAACTTCTCCAGCAAAGGAGGTGACAGCGACAGTGTGTCTCCAACCGTGTCGAATCCGTGTCCGATCTCATCGGCTGGCAGGAGATCATCGACGTCCATGTCAACGCCGGTCAGATCGGCGACGGCATGACGCCACTCTGTTCGATTGAGCCTGCGGCCAGCAGGTGAACCCGGGCTCGCATGTGCCGCCGCGATCTCATCAATGATCCATTCGACATGCACTAGTGCAGCGTCAAAATCAGCGGCGCTCGGGCGTCGATCAGATCGCGGGGGCATGTCTCTTGCCTGCATGCGGGCTCGCACTCGATCCCACCGCAGTAGATCTTCCACAGAGTTCGCGGCTGTGTTGTCTTCAAGCATCAAGAGCGACTCGATGTTGATGTCGCCCTTGGGTGCTCGCCCGGAGTGGCAGTCTGTGCAGTGGGCTTCCAGAAACACCTGCAGAGAAGGTGCATCGGTCGAACAGATGGCTGTGGCGAGCGTGAAGGCAGGAGCAAACGTGCTCAACATGGGTCGATCTCCTCCCGCCTGACGCCTCTGAGCGTACCAGCCCGGTGGCACACGACAACTGCCCGACTGACATGGGTCGAGTCGGGCAGGTCGTGTGGGACCAATCAGGTCCGAGAGGGGAGAGGAGCGGGAGGTCAGATGGCACCAAGCAGGCGCCTTCGAGTTCAGGAGGGGTGTTGGTGACCGGGTCCAGGGAGCGACTCCCGGCCACCGACACCCATCAAACGCACCAGTTGAGGGCAGATTGCACCAATTGCCGGAATCGAAATCATCAACCGCCCATCCACTTGGAACGGGGGGGTGGCCTCCTGCGTGCGGGCAGTGGCGGGCATGCAGGTAGGATCGCAACCAACCGGGATGATCAACCGCCGCTTCCTTGCCGCTGATGAGCCACTGCTGCCCGCTATCGCGAGAGCGCTCATCGGTCAATTCAGTGGCGACATCGACCTGCGAGATCACGCGGTGGTGCTTCCCACGGCGCGGTCTTGCCGACGTTTGAATCAGAGTTTGAGCGAGCTCGCGGGCGATCGAGTACTCCTGCCTCCAGGGGTGCTCACCACAAGCAGCCTGCTTGCTCGGTGCGTCGTACCTCGTGAGATGCTGGCGCCGCCCTTGGTCATGGCGATGATCTGGAATCAGGTTTTGTTGGAGGCTTCAGATGAGGACTGTGCCCAACTGACTGGGCATGGCGTCTCGTCTGGTGAGCGTGAGCGACTTGCACTGGCGCATCGGCTGTCGGCACTGGTAGGCGAGCTGGCCGGCGCAGGTACAACTGCCACGGATGTCGCAGCGAAGATTGCTGCGGACCATCTGCCGATGCATGCGTCTCAGTGGCGAGCGATCGACCGAATGCACCGGCGAGTCATGGAGAGGCTCGGGCAGATGGGCTTGATGGACGAAGACCAAGCCAAGTCCACCGCGATCACCAGCGGCGATGTCTTCGTTGATGGTGTGCAGCATCTCTGGGTGGTGGCTGCTGATCCGTCGCGCCGCGATCGATCATTGCTGGCAGCGCTTGACAAGGCAGGTGTTCAGATCACCACGATCATCCATGGGCGAGAAGCAGATCTCGCGGGGGCATTTACGAGCGATGGCTGGATCGACCATGCGTACTGGGCAGACCATCGCCCCAAGGTGGCCTCAGATGCATTGCACACATGTGGCAGTACGCATGATCAGGCGGCGGTGTTGCTTGAACTGTTGGCCGAGCGAAGTGTGACCAACCCGACCTCGGTTCGAATTGTGACGCCGGAAGAGACGACTACACCCTCGCTGGCTCGAGGTATGGCGGCAGGCGACGTCCCAATTCGCCCAGCTCAAGGTCGATGTGCTGTAGACGGTCGAGTTGGCAGCCTGATCAGTCTGTTGTTCGCCGTGTTGTGCTCAGACGATGCTTCCGCATGGGGCATGCTGCTTCGGCACCCCGACATGGAGCGCATCGCAGGGCCGGGCGCGGTGCGCAAGTGGGACGCGGCGTGGCAGGCGTGCGTACCACGAGCACTCGATGACCCGTCGGCTGAAGCTTGCGCAGCACTCCTGTCCCCTGTCACGAATCTGCTTGGGCCGCTTCTCACAGGCCCTCCGGCGGCTGCCTCAGACTGGGCTGACCCTGTTGCAACCATCCTGCAGAAGACCTTCGGACCATGTGATGATCTGAGCCGGGCAGACACCGAGGTGCTCACGGGCATTCAGGCGCATCTTCAGTTGCTGTATGAGTTGCCGCCGAATGTTCTGACCACATCCGCCACGCAGGTTGTCGGCGCTCTCGTGCAGATGCTCGAAGAAGCAGATCTGCCGTCTGATGCAGATCCCAGCGCCATCGAGTGCATTGGTTGGCTCGATGCGCATCTCGATGATGCCTCGCTATGCCTCATGACCAGCGTCAATGAGGGCGTACTTCCGGCGGCTCCCAGTTCAGACCCATGGCTGCCTCAGGGGCTTCGCGAAGCCATCGGTTTGCCAACCGCCCGGACTCGTCGGGCTCGCGATGCATGGCTCATGCAGGCCATGCTGCAGTCCGGTCGAGTTGTGGAATTCGTCGTACCCCGAGTTGCTGATGAGGGTGAAGGGCTGCTTCCAAGCAGGTTGTTGCTCGGTGAAACTGGCGAGGAATTGGCGCAGCGAACGCTCGATCTGATCGATTCGTCGCCGGGCCCGACCATGGCCCATCGCAGGCCAGCTCCGACAGGCCCCTGCGTGTTCGATGAACTGCAGTTGCCCGAGGGAAAGCCGGACATTCGATCGGTTCCCGTGACGGCCTTCAAAACCTGGCTCAGCGATCCACACCGCTTTCTGCTCCAACGAGATCGACGCATCAAGGCACGTGATGTTGAGGCGAGGAGTGATCTTGACGCCAGAGCATTCGGAACCCATCTCCACACGGTTCTGCAGCGATGGGGGCAGGATGAGATCGATCGGGGCAAAGCAACCGAGTGTGCAGATGAAATCGAGGCGCAGGTGCTCGATGTACTGGAGTCCTGCACTCGGGAGACTTTCGGGCAACGCCCTCGCCCCGGCATTCGTCTCCAGCAGGCCATCGCAGCGCATCGGCTGCGGCACTTCGCTCAAGAGCAGGCTGTCCATGCCGGAGACGGTTGGCGGGTGATGGAAGTCGAAGTTGCTTGGGGGTTCGGTCGTGATGAACACGACCCCATCCGCCTAGGCTCAGGTGAGGGGCTACCTGTTACCGGGCGGATCGACCGAATAGACCAACACCCTGATCATGGGTGGATGGCCCTCGACTACAAGACGTCGAGCAAGTCATTGAGGCCAGACGAAGAGCACCGCGACAGTAGAGGCGACTGGAAAGACCTGCAATTGCCTCTGTATGCCGCGTTGATGGAGTCGATCGGACGCATCGTTGAAGGGCATCGTCTCGGCTACATGTTGCTGGCGCCTGGCGAGAGCGCCGCCGGGCTTTCAATGGCCCGATTCACCGCGGCGGATCTGGACGATGCAAAGCGTGAGGCTGGCCAGATCATCGACATCGTGACGTCGAGTGACTTGCTCCTCGTTGTCGAAGAAGCATGTACCCAATGACACCTCACCCTCGAGAATTGGCCACGGCAAATGCTGGGTGCGGCAAGACGTTCACGCTGGCAAACCGTGTCATTGGGTGGATGATCGAGCGGTGGCGGGCCACTGGAGAGATTGGCGTGGAGGGGATCCTCGCAGCCACCTTCACCCGCAAGGCTGCTGGCGAGATCCTCGATCGCATCCTCAAGCATCTGGCGCAAGGCGCGACGAGCAAGGTGTTCCGCGAGGCGTTCAAAGGCACCGTCGGCCTCAATCCCGAGCCAACACAAGAGCAGTACGCGTCCGTGCTCGAAGCCCTTGTGGGCTCAATGGACGCTGCGCAAATCGGAACGCTCGACTCAGTCTTCCATCGCATCGCGGCTGCGTGCGCAGGCGAATTGGGGCTGCCTGCAGGATGGACGATGACCAGTGAGTCAGGTATGCGGCAGTTGCGACTGCAGGCCATTGATGAGTTGTTGCAGGCATCGACGCAGGCCACGATCGACGCGATCGTGATCGCAGCCGAAGAGGAGTTGCTCAAGGGCCGTGGCCCTGAGGCGATCCATGACGCGCTTTGGGACTCCGGTGTCATGTATGCATGGCAGTCGCGTGAAGATGGCGATGCCGGTGCTTGGCGATGGTTGCTTGATATTGAAGACAGTCTGATTGCGCCCGGGGCAAGGCGGCTGACGGTGTCCGAGATCGAGCGAGCCTGCGAAGAACTCGAGTGTGCGCCCGTTGCGCTCACCAAAGCTGGGGAGCCTTCCAAGCCATGGCTCACTGCGCGAGCCAACATCGTTTCGGCGGCCCGCAGTGGAACGTGGCCGCCGCTTCTGGGCCAAACGCTGGTGCAGGCCGCCAGCACTGGGTCCAAGTACCGAGGCGCCATGGCGCCCGATGCCTTCGTTGATGCCCTGCATCCACTTGCCGGGCACGCCAAGGCCGTGCTCGTTTCTTCGCTGAAGACCCGGATGCAGTCTTGGCTGCTGCTGCTGGGCGGCGTCGACGAACACCTGTCGAGCTTGCAGCACGAGACTGGCTTGTATGACTTTGCCGACATCGCCCGCACGCTTGCCCGTGGTGATGTGTTTCAGAAGGTCGGTGCTGACTGGATCGAGTACCGCCTGGACATGGCCATGCGCGACATCGCTTTGGATGAGTTTCAAGACACGTCGGTGGAGCAGTTCAAAGTGCTGCAGCCCGTTCTGCAGGAGCTCTTCGCCGGTGACGGGTCGCATGAAACTCCGCGGCACCTGCTGGTGGTGGCCGACGAGAAGCAGTCGATTTACGGTTGGCGGGGGGGAACACCTCAACTGCTGGGTGAGTTGGAGTCGCTGGGGGGCAGTGAGTTGCACCGAATGTCGCTGGCGAAGTCATGGCGCAGTGCACCTCGCGTGTTGGAGTTCGTTGACAGTGTCTTTGCGGGCATGAAGGCCAACGGGGCATTACTGGCTGCTGAGCAGGCACCCGTATCTGCCCAAGAGCTCGAAGCCGTCGGCCTTGGGGCACTGGGCAGCGAGTCTGGTCCGATTGCATCTGCATTGGACGCATGGCCGTGGACCCCTCACGAAGCCCAGCACAAAGACATGACCGGTGGGGTCGTGGCTTGGCAGGCCCCATGGGCCGGCAAAGACAAGACGCCACCGCTTGACCTGGCTGTGGAGATCGCCCAGTCACGAATGCCCCATGCCCGTTCGATCGGCATTCTGGTGTCCACAAACAAGCAGGCGGCGGCGATCGCATCACGACTTCGAGCCAGAGGCATTGAGGCAAGCGAAGAAGGGGCTGCAAAGCCCAAAGACCTTCATGCATTCGATGCGGTTGCAGCACTACTGCATCTGGCCGAGCACCCCGGTGATCGAGTTGCGGCATTCACCGTGTCGCACTCGCCGCTTGGGCCCATTGTCGGCCTGACTCCACTTGAGACCATCGCACAAGAAGAACAGGACTCTGCGATCGAGCAGTGTGCCTCGCGCATGAGATTGGCTGTGTTGCAAGACGGCCTTGAGGCTTTTCTTGCTGAACTCGTCGAAGAGGTGCGAGACAGTTGTGATGGCCGAAACGCAAGGGCGCTCGACCAACTCGTGCATCTGGCCCGAAGATGGTCATCGGTAGATGCGAGCGCCTCCTCCACGCTTGCAATGTTCCTTGACCATGCCCGCAGGTCCGGCTTGGGTTCTGACAGCGATGGCCAAGTGCGTGTGATGACAGTGCACAAGGCCAAGGGGCTGGAGTTTGACGAGGTGATTCTGCCGACACTTCATGACGCGCTCGTGAAGGAGCAAGCGGGGTGCCGGATCGCTCGTTTGGGGCCGCTCGATCCAGTCGCTGCAGTCGCCCCCAGCACCGGCCTGAAGGTGCGATGGGCGGCGCCGGTGCTTGATGTCTTCCGAAACCAGATGCTCAAGGGGCAGTACCAAGACCGTCTCTCCGGTTTGTACGTGGCATTGACGCGGGCTCGGCGCGGCCTGCATCTGGTGTTTCAGTACAACGCCAAGAAGCCCCGGCCCGAAGAGACCTGCAGCGGCCAGAACATCATTCGAGCTGCGGTTGGGGACTTGGACAATGCGCTCCTGTCGCGAGGTGACACCGAACAAGGGCCGTTCTGGTGGGGCCTGGGTGATGACAAGGCCTGGCTGGACGAGACCATTGACCCACTGCCGGAACCCCCAAAGCCCTCGCCCGTGGGCTTGAACAAGATTGAGGCTCCAGAGCAGCCGCCCGTCGAAGCAGTTGAACTCCAGGTGACATCGGGCCGTCCACGAAGAGAGGGCATCGTGCTTCACGAGTGCTTCGCTCAGATCGAGTGGCTTGAGGATGGGGAACCCGGCCCAGATCAACTTGAGGAGGCGTTCAAGCGGGCGGCGATTCAACTCGGTCGCCCAGTTGGGAAACGTCAGCGGGAGCAGCTCACGGCTCGGTTCCTGCAGGCAATGAGAGGGGACAAGGCCAAAGCGCTCTCTCGAAACGCCCATGACGCCTGGAATGTGGATGAGTTGGAGGTGCTGCGCGAGGTACCTTTGATCCACGGGTCCAGTGTGCAGCGGATCGATCGGCTGGTGCTGGGCCGTCGTGGAGGCGAAGTTGTTCGGGCTGCTGTGCTCGACTTCAAGTCCGGCGTGACGGACCTTGAGCAGGCCATGGACCGCTATCGCCCCCAACTGGATGCCTATGTGCAGCGTGTGTCTGAGGTGTGGCGGCTTGATGTCCAGAACATTGAGGCCTCTCTGTTGCTGATCGACGCCTGAAGCGTCCTGATCTACCATGGCTGTCTTGGACGCTCCCCGCATCGTCATCACTGAGCACCTTGATCAGGAGGCCATCGACTGGCTCTCCCAACGGGCGCATGTCACTCAGTTGCCTCTGGAGAACTCGTGCTTCGACGAGGCCCTGCAGGGGGCCAATGCCATCGTCGTGCGCACCTATACGCAGGTGGATGAGGCGCTGCTGGACAAGGCGCCCAATCTTCGCGTGGTGGGCCGCGCCGGCGTCGGCCTTGACAATATTGACTTGGGCGCCTGCCAACGGCGGGGCGTCGAGGTTGTGCACACGCCCGATGCGAACACGCAAGCGGTAGTCGAGTACGTGACCTCGATCTTGTGCGACCAGTTTCGACCACTGCACCCGATGGTGGAGGGCGTCAATTCCAGCGGCTGGGCTGAACTTCGCAATGCAGCCATGGCCTCAAGGCAACTGTCGCAATGCCGACTCGGGGTGCTGGGCTTTGGCCGGATCGGATCACGTGTGGCGCAGGTTGGGCAGGCCATCGGCATGCAGGTGGCTTGGTGCGATGTCCGAGACATTGACCCTGACAAGACTGTGGGCATGCAGCCCCTGCCGATGGAGCAGTTGCTTGAAAGCAGTGATGTGCTCAGCGTCCACGTCGATGGCCGCTGTGAGAACCACCATCTGATCGATGCCGTCGCTCTGGAGAGACTTCCTGACGACGCCTTGTTGGTGAATACATCGAGGGGATTCGTCATCGACCCGGCAGCGTTGGCCCATCTGCTCCGGCAAAGGCCCAAGATGCGAGCGGTGTTGGATGTTCACGATCCCGAGCCGGTGGCCCCTGGCAGCGATCTTCTCAAGTGCCCCAACGCCATCTTGCTGCCGCACGCGGCATCTCGAACCCTCGCTGCGCAGGAGGCAATGTCGTGGGTGGTTCGCGATGTTGCCTTTGCCTTGGGACTCGACCTAAGCGGGTAGAATCCCCGCTTCAGATATCCGTTCACTCAAGTTCTCGGAGACGTCGCATGCCATTTTCCATCGCAGATATTCAGGCCAGAATGGTGCTCGACAGCCGGGGCAACCCAACGGTCGAGGCAGAAGTGCATCTGGCTGGCGGTGCTTCCGGGCGAGCCATCGTGCCCAGCGGGGCGAGCACCGGAGAGCACGAGGCGGTGGAGCGCCGTGATGGCGACGCCGAGCAGTGGGGTGGTAAAGGTGTTGACGGTGCTGTAGCCGCGGTTCACGAGGATCTGGCTCCAGAGGTGCTCGGTCTGGACGCACGCGACCAAGAGGGCATTGATGATCTCCTCTGCAGCATCGATGGCACGGCGAACAAGTCGAACGTCGGGGCAAACGCCACGCTGGCAGTGTCATTGGCCGTGGCCAAGGCGGCTGCCGAGGGATCGCAATTGCCACTGTTCAGGTACATCGGGGGGGCAGCCGCCCATGTCCTTCCTGCGCCAATGATGAACATTCTCAACGGGGGCAAGCATGCAGACAACACCGTTGACTTTCAGGAGTTCATGATTCAGCCAGTTGGGTTCTCCACCTTTCACGAGGCATTGCGTGCAGGCACTGAGGTGTATCACGAGCTCAAGAGCGTGCTGCATGAGCGAGGCTTGAGCACTGCCGTAGGCGACGAAGGTGGATTCGCCCCTGACCTCAAGAGCAACGAGGAGGCGCTGGAGGTAATCGCCGCCGCTGTGGATCGATCCCCGTACGAGTTTGGTGAGCAAATCGTGATTTGCCTTGATCCGGCAACCAGCGAATTGGCCAATGAGGCAGCCGCCAAGGGCAAGGAGGGGTACTGCTTCTTCTCCAGTGACCCGGACCGAGTCGTCTCCAGCGATGATCTCATCGATATGTGGGCCGACTGGTGCGAGCGATACCCCATCGCCAGCATTGAAGACGGTCTGTCTGAGGAAGACTGGGACGGCTGGGCTCGCCTGACCGAGCGGCTGGGCGATCGTTGCCAGTTGGTGGGCGACGATCTGTTTGTGACCAACCCAGATTTCGTGTCCCGTGGCATTCAGGAAGGGTGTGGCAACGCCCTGCTGGTGAAGGTCAATCAGATCGGAACGCTTTCGGAAGCGCTTGAAGCCGTACGAATGACGCAGCACTGTGGCTGGAGCGCCGTCGTGAGCCATCGCTCGGGTGAGAGTGAAGACGCAACGATCGCCGACATTGCGGTGGCCACCAACTGTGGTCAGATCAAGACCGGGGCGCCATGCCGAAGCGATCGCACGGCCAAGTACAACCAGCTCCTTCGAATCGAGGAAGTGCTGGGGGCAACAGCCGTGTACGGGCTCTAGACCTTCACGGCCAAGATCATCTCGGCGGTCGCAGCCCTTTGCCTGGCACCATCCCGGTTCTAGGCGCGGCGCCCATGGCCGCAGCGAATCGCTCCATGGTCGCCAGCGACGCACCATCGCCGGTGATCAATCCCTCCCCCCCAATCGAACTCATGACTCGCGGCGCACTGACGGGCTCACAGTCAATCTCGATGAGCATGCGACGGCCGATGTTTGCCGATGTGGTCGATCGCATGTCAGCGGCGGCCGCCTCAGTGAGTCTCACAGACAGCGCTGGAGCACCTGTGGCATCGACTGTCCACCGCACCTGATCGATGTCTTCTTCGGTCAGAAATGGCTCGGATGTGGCCCAGAGCACCTCGTCTGAAGACGTGACCACCTGTCGAGTGAACATGCCGGTTGCGCTCGTGTCTGCCATCGACATCTGCAACTCAACCTGCTGGGGCGGCGTGGAACATCCAACACCTGAGAGCGCAAGTGCCACCAGCGACAATCCAACCAGCCCCTTCCTGAACAGCACATCAGCCATGGGCTACTCCTGCCTGTCTCACTCGGGGATCAAGCCATGCATGCAACACGTCCACCATCAGGTTCATCAAGACCAAGATAGTTGCATAGACGAGAACTACGCCCATGATCATGGTGAGATCCTTACCCAGCACCGCATCGACAAAGTGCATGCCCAGCCCTGGTATGGCGAACACTTTCTCGATCACGAATGAGCCGGTCATTGCTGCGGCAGTGGCGGGGCCCAGATAAGACAGGACTGGCAGAAGTGCGTTCGGGAGTACGTGCCTGAGTACGACCACTCGTTCAGGCAGGCCCTTGGCCCGCGCCGTTCGGACATAGTCGGAGTGCATCTCATCGAGCACGCCCGAACGCGTCAGGCGTGCGATGTAGGCGGCAAAGGGAAGCGACAACGCCGTTGCCGGAAGCACCATGTGGGCCAGATCACCCCATCCACCCACGGGGAACCAGCCGGTCCACACGCCACCAGCAAGAAGCAGCACGGTGCCCACCACGAACGCGGGAATGCTCACACCTACCACACTGAGGCCCTGCGTGACCAGATCCAGCGTCGTGCCCGGTCGCAGGCCGCCCAGAATGCCAGTGCTCACACCCAACAAAACGGCAATCACGATCGCCGCCAGCCCCAGCGCCATCGAGACCGGCAGTTGGCCTGCCAGAATCTCGTTCACAGACCAGTTCTCGTGGCGCAGGCTGGGGCCGAAGTCGAAGATCGGGCCGGAGGTCTCTCCGGTGACCCACGCGACGCCGCTGGCTCGTTCCAGATACGACCAATAGAACGTCCAAGGGTCGTCGAGGTTGTATCTCTCGGCCATTGCTGCCTGCACCTCTGGAGGCGGCCGGCGTCCCTCTGGCTTCTCAAGCGGCGAACCCGGAACAAGCCACGCAAGCGTGAATGTCAGTGTGTACACCGCAAGCAGCACCAGAGGCAGTTGCACCAGTCGATGCCATATCAGCCGCCTCATGGCTGGGTCACCTGCGGGCGAATCTCGTGCAGATACTGAACCAGCCTGGGGTGCTCGGTCATGCCCTCGAATCGATCAGGGTCATACATCGTCACCTCGACAACTTGGCAGATGGGAAGCAGTGGCAACTGCTCTTCCATGAGCACACGCTCAGCTTCGGCCAGCAAATCCAATCGCGCGGCGGGTTCATCGGCTGCTGCGGCCTGATCCAGCAGGTCATCAAATGCAGCGCAAGAGAGGCCCCCGTCGTTGTTCCCGTCCGAGCTGCGGCACATGTTCAGAAACGTGGTCGGGTCACCCCAGTCGCCATACCAGCGACCGCGAGCCACCATGAAGTTGCCCTTGCGTCGATCGGCGCCGAAGAACTTGGAGTCCTGCCCGACCAAGCGGGAGGTCACACCCAACTGGCGTTGCCATTGATCCCGGAGTGCTGCCGCGATGCGGCGGAATCGGGCGCTGGACGTGGTGTACAGAATCTCAACTGGTGGGAAAGGCTCGCCGTTGGCATCTTCGCGGAGCCCGTCTCCATCTCGATCGCTCCACCCAGCATCATCGAGCAGAGCGCGGGCTCTCTCTGGGTCAAACCCGAGCCCTTCCGGCGGCGTGTAGCCGGGAATCGACCCATGTGGGGTGAACGCGCCCGTCAGTGGTTCGCCCAGTCGAGTGACGTGATCGACGATCGCCTGCTTGTCGGTTGCCAGTGCAAAGGCCTGCCGAATGCGAGCGTCCCCGAATGGATTGAGTCGGCCATCGGGCAGCGTGTCGCGGCAATTGAACAGGAAGTAGTCAGTCGCAAAGGCGGGGCGGGCATGCACCGTCTTTCGAAGGCCGCGATCCTTCTGGGCGAGCAGGTCGCTGCGGCAGTCGGCGCTGACGCCCGTGAGCCAATCCACCTCGCCCGACTCAAAGGCCATGAGCGCCGTGTTCGGATCGGGGAACGATCGAACGAGTACCGATTCAGGCATGTCTTGGGGGCCGTCAAACATCTCATTGGCCGCAAGACGAATGTCTCGACGGTACCTCCAATGCGTCAACACATATGGCCCATTGCTCACCAAGGTGCCCGGCCTTGCCCAGCGGGGGTCTTGCTCGATTCGACCGCTGTTGGGATCCAGACGTACAAATGCCCGCTCCTCGATCGTCGGCAGTGTGGATTCGTGCCACCCTCGGCTCGTGTCGATCGTTTTGGGCCAACCCTCTACCGATGGCCGATGTACGGGCATCAAAGGTGCAAAGGCCAACTGGTCCAGCAACCAAGGCACGGGCTGCTCAAGCCTCACCTCAAGCGTGTGTGGATCAAGCGCCTTGAGACCAACCATGTCAGCGAAGGCCGTCTCAATGGTCTCGGCTTGCGCTGCAGCCGCAATCAGGTCATCTGGCGGCAAGTCTGCGAGCGCCTCGGTTCTCCAAGACCAGAAGTCTCGGGCACCTTGCACGTCAAACAGGAGGTTGGAGTAGTCCGCTGCAGTGTCGGGCAGGAGCAATCTCCGCCACGACCAGATGACATCGTGGGCTGTCACCGGATCGCCATTGCTCCAGCGGGCGTCTGGTCGAAGATTGAATGTCCAAACCAGTCCATCTGGCGAGGTTGTCCAAGAGCGAGCCAACGCTGGTCGCATCGTGAAGTCGTCGGTGTTCCAGGCAGTGAGCCCTTCGAACAGCGCGTTCGCCAGCCGCATGTCGGCAAGCCAACTCATCCGTTGCGGATCGAGGGTGAATACCTCGTTCTCACTGGCCAGTGTGAACTCGGCGGGCGGGGCGGGGTCGTCCATGAGACGAACCGCGACCAGGGCCGCGATCAGGATCAGCAGTGGAATGAGGAATCGATGCACGGGCGTGCCCCCATGCTACGACGGCCCGGACCCATCAGCCTTGGAAGCGCTTCCACCTTTGGGCGGCTGCTTCGACGTCAGTCCGATTGCCTGATCGCACAGCATCGCTCAATTGGGTGTCCTGAGCGGGCGTCTCCGTCATCAGACCTAGAAGCAGCTCACTCTCGTCGAGAAATCGAGCGGCTGAGTCTTGCCTTCGTGGATCGGCGCGGATCTCGTCCCATTGGGCCAGAATCGCTTCGTGGCCCTTGGCCAGCACAGGTGTCATGGCTTGGCTCAGCCAGAGGCGGTCCTTGGGGGTGTCGGCTAGCAGCAACACGTTCTGCATGACGCCGGTCACGACTGGGAGCCCATTGACCAGTTCCACATCGCCACCTTTGATCGACTCGAGGGTCTGCTGGGCGGTCTCAGCCATCAACTCAAGCGCTGTGTCTCGAATCTCAACCTGACCGGCGTCCATGCCACGAGTGTTGCCCACACCACGTGCGAGCACGGTAAAGGCTCGCCTGTGTACCGGCCAGGCCGGCTCATCTGCCGTGGCCCGGGCCACAGTCCGAAGAGCCCGAATGGCTCTTGGCTTTGACACGGTGTCGGCATCCACGAGCATGGCCAGCCCACCTGTCGCCCACAGCCTGACGGCATGGCGAGGTTCGTCTTGAATCTCGACGTGGTCAGTGAGCAGTCGGGTGGCCGCATCGGTTCCGAGGATCGACGCTACCTGCGCCGCCAGCACGGCGGTTGAGGTGTCATCACCTTCGATTCCTTCCTGCAAGTGGGGCAGCAGAATGGTGGAGTACTCTTCACGAAAGATCGGGGAAACTCGCCCGCCTCGATCGATCAGGTCTTC
This sequence comes from Phycisphaerales bacterium, assembly GCA_022446885.1. Lineage (GTDB taxonomy): Bacteria > Planctomycetota > Phycisphaerae > Phycisphaerales > SM1A02 > JABAAC01. Next base: position 23,804 of record JAKVBU010000012.1, read on the forward strand.
GGTCAGCCTGTTTCGGGCCCGAATGGACTCCGATGCCTCTCCAGACATCAGTTTCGGAACCTCGTTGTTGACATAGGCCTTGATCTTGGCGAGGTCACCAGCATCGAGCGAAGACTTCCCCACATACCGGCTCAGGCTCGAAGGCGCGATGACCGCATCCTGCGCGAAGGCCAGGGGGCTGATGAGGAGAAGGATCAGAGCGATGAGCAGTGAGCGTCGCATAGGTGGGTCAATTCAGGCCCTCGGACTAGTCCTGAGGCCGGTTGCAAGACCGGCGACGGTACCAGTCACAGGCAGAATCGTCAACGTCTTGGCTCCCCTGTCAGGTGGTCAGCGAACGGGTTCGCAGCGTACCATCAGGTATACGGATGTTCACCGTCGCGGGAATCATGATTGTGGCGTCGCTCGCCACCCTTGATGAGGGGCTTCAGGGCCACGCTGATGCCACTTCCACTGGGGGCGAGGCTGCTGTGACCATCGATCCGGCAGCCCGCAGGCTGTCTGAGACCCTGGTCGCGAACGCTCGAGCGATTTTCTCTACAGAGCCCCTGTTTCAGGAGGCCTGGGATGTTGCCACAGACTTTCTGCTGGACGCTGCAGTGTTCGACCCCAACCGGGCCTCCGCCTGGCGACTGTTGGCGGATATCGCCTTCGAGCAGGACGACACGGAGCTGCTCGAGCGAAGCATCAAGCGACTGGCAGAGTTGGATCCCAACGACTCGTCTGCCCGGCTGAATCGGCTGCTGACCGTGGTTGATCAGAGGCAGACGGCTCCGGAGCAGATCGCCCTGTTGGAGAAGATCCTCGAGCCCCACAACGCCGATGCCATCGGGCACGATGTGGCTGCCCGTCTGTCGCTTCATCTATCGACAATCAAGCGGCAGGCCGGCGATCTACAAGGCGCCGACAATTGGCTGCAACAGTCCGGCCGACTGGACGGGACAAATGCAGACCTGATCGCCACGCTGATCGGCACCTCTCATGCACAGGGTGATCCCGTTGTCTGGGCCAGGCATCTCATTGCGTTGCTGAAGGCGAATCCGGCCGATCGAGCGACGGCGATGCGGCTAGGAAATCTGCTGCTGGAGCACGGGGATGCCGCAGGCGCGGCGAGGTTCTACGCACTTGCCCGCGATCTGGCTGTCTCTGCTGGAAAGGACTCAGGCGCTGATCTGGATGCAGACCTGGCGATGGCGCTCCTGCTGTCGGGCCGAAGAGACGAGGCCCAGGCAGTTCTCGAGAATCGGCGGGTGATGCTCGATGAGATGTTCCAGCGGATCGCTCAAAGCGAAGGCGCGGAGCGTTCACCCGTCGAAACCGCTCGTCTGAAGGCGCCCCTGACCCCAAAGATCGCCGCAATGGGCGTTCTCTCAGCCTCGACCAGTGGTCAGCAGGCACAGCTGGATCAGGCCGCTGCAGATCTGGTGGAGGCGATCAAGTGGGACGATGTCCAGAGCGAGAAGACTGACCAGCCTGATGGCGTGCGGTCGCTCCCACTGAAGTTTGCGCTGCACATTGCCGTGGCCGCTGGCGTTGATCAGTCGCAAATCGAGGTTCTCATGACTGATCTGGGGCAGTTAGACACGCCCAGTGACTTCGAGCGGTCTCTTGTGGATGCACAAGCCGCGGCCTTGGGTGACCCCACGCCTGGTGGGCGAGCCGCTCTGGAGACGCTGGCCAAGCAGGATGCTGCAGCAACGATCGCGCTGGCGGGCATTCTTGAGAAACAGGGAGACCGCAAGGCCGCTGCTCAACTGCTGGCTCAGTTGCACCGCAGCGAGAAGGGCACATTTCTGGGTGCACTGGCATCTTTACGGTTGGAAGCATTGCTCGGGCAACCCCTCCCGCTGGAGTCACCGGCGGTCGAGTTGGATCAGGAGACCAAGGGGCTGGCCGCAGCATGGGATCGATATGGGCGAGAGCCATCGCTGGCCATCTCCATGCGGCTGATGCCCAGGGCACGGACAGTCGGTCTGTTCGACCCCTTGATCGTCGATCTGGAAGTCTTCAATCATCTTGAGGTGCCGATGGTGATCGGGCGGCGCGGTCCGATCGGGGATCTGGTCGTGATGCAGCCGGAAGTTCAGCGGCCCTACGGCAAGCCGGGGCCGAGTCCGCCGATCTTCGTGGACATCGGGAGGCGGATCAGGCTTGAGCCGCACGAGCGTCTGAGAGTGCCAGTCAATCTGCGTGAATACTGGGTTGGCGGCAGGGTGGACTCAGCTGTGTTGGTGGGCTCAACGGTGGAGTTGGTTGGCGTCCTCAATCCACGCATCGCAACAGGGCCGGCCTCCGGAAAGCCCGTGCCGGTGCCTGGTCCACTGGGCATGGTGGCTGACTCAGGGCAATTCCAAGTGGAAGGGCAGCGGATCGATCCAGCTGACATTGAGTCAATCTGCAGCCGCCTTCTGAGCCGAGAGACGGATCGTGAACTCAAGGAGATGGCCGTGCTGGCCCATCTGCTGGCAGACGCCGACGGCACAGTCTCACGCCAGCCCCTGACTGAACCTCAGCGGCAGATGGTCGATGCCGCCTTGTCCGAAAAGTGGCCTCGTCTCTCATTGGCGCAGCAGGCATGGCTGGTGACGGTCATTCCGCTGGGAGAGGGTTTGGGCACCTTGGGGGATCTCATCGACTCGTCTACCGATCCGCTTATTGAGCGGTTGATACTGATTCGAATCGGGACACAAGCTGATCCCGAGACGGTGCTCGACGATCCTCGGTTGATCGCAGGGCTCCGGAGCACCGATCCTAAGATTTACACACTCGCAACCATGCTCGAATCATTCATGCGACGCGTGGCGGAAGCGCAGTTGCAAGGCGGAGGCTGACGAAGGCCCCAAGGTCAGTCCTGGTCCGGGTCGATCCCGAGATCGCGGACATCGAACAGCGCGTCAAAGCGGAATCCGGCGGCCTCCACGGCTTCGCGGGCGCCCTGCAGACGATCCACCATCACCAGAATCCCCAGCACGGTTGCGCCGGCAGCTTCGAGGTCTTTGGCCGCTTCAATCGCTTGCCCGCCGGATGTGGCGATGTCCTCAAGCAGCACAATGCCGTCACCGTCCTCAAGAGCCCCCTCAAATCGCTGAGCCGTGCCGTAGTCCTTCTTCTGATTCCGCACGAACAAGCAGGGCTTGTTTGCGGCGATGGCTACTGAGGCTGCCAGCGGGACACCGCCGAGTTCAGCTCCGGCTACACGATCGGTTCCCTCGGGAAGTGCCTGCGTTGCCAACTTGGCCAATCCCTCCAGAACGTCAGGCAGCGTCGTGAATCGATACTTGTCGATGTACCAACTGCTGGTGCGACCGCTGCGGAGCGTGAAGGAGCCATGCAGCACGCTGCAAGATGCGATTCTCTCGGCCAATTGAACTCGGTTCATGGGTGGAAGGGTACCTGCTGAGCGCAACTCGATACGCTTCCCCTCCGTGACTGCAGTTTGCTTCTATTTTCAGGTGCACCAGCCATGCCGGCTCCGCCGGTATTCGGTGTTTTCAAGCGACCCCTTCTACTTCGACAACGAGGCGAATCGGGAGATTCTGCTGAAGGTCGCCGACAAGTGCTATCGACCAGCCACCACGCTGCTGCTTGATCTCATCAGGCGGCACGAGGGCCGCTTTCGATTCACATTCTCGGTGACGGGAACTGTGCTGGAGCAGTTGCAGGCTTGGGCGCCAGATGTCGTTGATCTATTCCGCCAGGCAGCGGAGTCGGGCTGTGTCGAGTTTCTGGGAGAGACAAGCCACCACTCGCTGGCGGCACTGTGGTCTCCCTCTGAATTCAAGGCCCAAGTGGAGGCCCACACCCAACGCATGCAGGATGTGCTGGGCGTGACACCAGTTGCGTTCCGAAACACGGAGTTGATCTTCTCCGATGAGGTGGCTCAGCTGGTGCAGTCCACGGGGACTTGGCGGGGCATGCTCTGTGAAGGGGTGGAACGACTGCTTCAGGGCCGCTCGCCTAACTACGCCCATCATGCTGCATGCGGGCTGCCTCTGCTGCTGAAGAACTTCCAGCTCAGCGACGACATCGCATTCCGATTCTCGAATCAGGACTGGTCGCAATGGCCTCTCTCGGCAGAACAGTTCGCCCGATGGGTTGATCAGATCAACGGCGATGGCTTCTGTTGCAACCTGTTCATGGACTACGAGACGTTCGGTGAGCATCAGTGGGCCGACACGGGGATCTTCGACTTCCTCGACGCGCTGCCAGAGAAGATCTTTGACGTGCAGCCCAAGGCCAATGGGTTCATGACCGTGTCAGAAGCACTGGAGGCCTTCGAGCCTGTCGGTTCGTGGCTCGCGCCGACGCCCACCTCCTGGGCGGATACTGAGCGGGATCTGAGTGCGTGGTTGGGCAATGACATGCAGACCAACGCTGGGGCAGAGCTCTATCGGCTTGAAGGGCCGGTGAAAGTGGCACATGGCGCAGGCGACCCCTACATTCTCGAGGACTGGCGTAAGTTGACCACCTCGGATCACCTGTACTACATGTGCACCAAGTACTGGGCCGATGGAGATGTGCACAAGTACTTCAGCCCATACGACAGCCCGTACGACGCCTACATCAACTTCATGAACGTGCTGGACAATCTTCGAACCCGGGCGGAGGGCTGAAATGGCCAATGTTGTCGATCGACGGCTGATCGTCGGAATGGAAGTGCATGTTGAATTGGCCACCCAGGCCAAGATGTTCACCCCTGCCGCCAACGTCGCACACCCATCGTGCTACGACGCCGAGCCCAACACCCTGTGCGATCCAGTCTCCATCGCACTTCCCGGGGCGCTTCCAACGATGAACCACGAGGCGCTTGAGATGGCGATGCTCGTGGGCATGGCCCTTGGATGCCGGATTGCCGATCGCTGCCAGTGGGACCGCAAGAACTACTTCTATCCGGATCTGCCCAAGGGCTATCAGATCAGCCAGTATGAACACCCCATCTGTGGGCCAGGCTGCATGACCTTTGATGGCATCGACGGACCTGCGCAGGTGCGCATCACCAGAGCGCACCTTGAAGAAGACACCGGTAAGAGCGGCCATGAGTTGCCGGGGGGGCGAACAATCGAGGGCTCCATCGTTGACTTCAATCGGGCGGGATCACCTCTGCTGGAAATTGTGACCGAGCCCGACATCAAGAGTGCCGCGGATGCGGTGGCGTTCGGCCGCGAGTTGCGGGCCATCTGCCGGACGCTTGGCGTGACCGAGGGCATCATGCAGAAGGGCCACATGCGGTTTGAGCCCAATATCAACCTCGAACTGACGCTTGAAGATGGCTCAAGCGTTCGAACGCCGGTCGTCGAGATCAAGAACCTCAATTCATTCAGGGCGCTGGAACAGTCGATCGAGCACGAGATCGAACGTCAGGAGGCCCAGTGGCTCGAGGACGGCGTTGAAATGGGCCCAGGCGTGAAGTCAACCCGCGGCTGGGATGAGCGAGCAGGCCGAACGTTGTTGCAGCGGGCCAAGGAAGACGCCCACGACTACCGGTACTTCCCCGAGCCAGATCTCGTTCCACTTGTGATCGATCAGGACTGGAAAGACCGCATCGGCGGCCGTCTTGTGGAACTGCCCATGGCTCGGCGTGGGCGTTGGCGGGAGACCTTCCAGATCAGCGCCAAGGATGCAAATGCGTTGGCTCAAGAGCCTCGGACATCAGACTTCTTTGAGGCTTGCGTCGCGGCAATGGTCAAAGGTGGCATGGATGAGGTGTCCGCCGGGCAGGCTGCCGCGAAGCTGCTGCTCAATGCCGGAGCCCGAGAGGCTCGAGACCGGGGATCTGCGATTGAGCGCGTGGGGATCACCGTTGAGCAGGTTGCGCAACTGTCAATCATGCGGCACGCTGGCGATGTGGGCTCTACTGCTGCCGACGAACTCTTCACGGCACTGTGCGACAGTGACGAGCCCGCAGCTGATGCCGCCCAGCGACTAGGACTGCTTCAGGTGAGCGACGCCGGAGCGCTCGATGCCTGGATCGACGAGGCCGTCGCGGCCCACCCACAAGCTGCCGAAGACTTCGCAGCGGGCAAGGATGCCGCCATGGGCCGGATCATGGGCCACGTGATGAAGGCCAGCGGCGGCAGCGCCGACGCATCCAAGGTGCGCACTCGATTGATCGAACGACTGCGTTGAGGCCCAGAGCGATCAGGCTTCCAGCACGCTGACGGTGTTCATGGTCTGGGGTTCAGTGGGTGCATCGCCCGGACCAGTGGAACAGGTGCCGATTGATCGGACAGCGTCCAAGCCATCAATCACCTTGCCGAAGGCTGTGTAGTTACCGTCGAGATGTTGACAGTGATCTCGACCAAGGCAGACGAAAAACTGGCTGCCGGCCGAATTGGGGTCTGCTGATCGGGCCATGGAGAGCACGCCCTCGTGGTGCTCGCGGTCATTGAACTCAGCATCAACATTCCAGCCGGGACCACCTGTTCCGTCGCCCTTGGGGCAGCCGCCCTGAATGACGAATCCGGAAATGACTCGATGGAAACTCAGGCCGTCGTAGAAGCCATCGCCGGCCAACTTCAGAAAGTTGTCCACGTGCTTGGGGGCGACGTCATTCCAGAGTTCAATTGTGATGTCGCCGGCCGAGGTTTGAATCAGTGCTTTGGGATAGGACATCCCCGCATGATATCGAGCACTTCAACGGCTGAGGTTCTCGCGCTCACGCGGCACTCGCCAGCCTGAAGGCAACAGAAACCGACGACCTCGATAGTGCTGCACGGTTCCGCTGATGAGCATCGGTTGGCCCGGCCCAGTCTGCCGAGTCTTGCGCACGAGCTCGTTGAGCACTTTCGATGGCAGCAGAATCAGCCGATCTTCGGCGCCATGGTGGCTGTCGGCGTCGAGCAGCAGGATCCAGGCACCCGCCTTGTCTCGGCTGATGCGGCCTCGGCGAGATACCAACACCAGATCATCGGCGACATCGGCGCTCATCTCATCGTCTGGTCGTTCCCGAATCCCCCGCCGAAGCGTGGACACTGCGGACTCAAGATCAGCCACGATGTCGGCCACGCTCTCGTCATCACCCGCATCAGTTGGTCCCTCAGGAATCTCAGGGACCTCTGTAGGCACGTCTCTGGTGGCCAACGCCTCTTCTCGCTCCACATGAACAGGAAGCAGCCAGTTGCGACCTGCAAAAACCGTCAACGCACCGGTCACTTCAACAGGATCATTTGGGGAAGAGGCGTGGACTGATTCGAGTCGCTCCAGCACGCGGGAGGGAAGCACATGAAACTCTCGTAGCCGGCCGTCAGCGGGGGCGTCATCCCCTGTCAGGCGCAAGATCAGTCCTCCTCCGGATTTGGCTGGACTCAGGACGCCCGTAGCCTGAGATACAACTGTCCCCTCCGGCAGTAAGGGGGCCCGCATGGGGGCCTCGTCTGCTTGCATCCCACACAGCGCCAAACAGAGCCAAATCATCATTCTCGGAGCCTATCCGCTTTTCCCTTCCAATCGCGCTGGCGTTTGGTAAGATGTCGGTGGCTCGCGGTGTATCCTGCCCCGTCCAATTCAGGGCCGTGTACCCAAGTGGACTAAGGGGACGGATTGCAAATCCGTTATTCGTGGGTTCGAATCCCACCGCGGCCTTCAACTTGCCCCCCCTCAAGCCCCTGAGTGAGCTCTTCGAGTTCCTCGGGGGTTTTTCTTTGCGCCATCTGCCGTCGTTGTACTGCCTTCCCACAGTGGGCTGCGGGGCTCTTGTGCGGCCTGCTTGTGTGGCCTGATGCCAGAGAGCAGGGTTCACCTGCGAATATGCTGCGGCTCTCGCCATGGCCACAACGCACATCCTGATCATTGAGGACGAGCCTGAGATCGCGGAGCTCATTGCGCTCAATCTCGACACTGCCGGCATGAGGGCGGAGGCTGCCGCGTCGGGAGAAGCAGGCTTGTCAGCAATGGAGACGACCATGCCGGATCTTGTGGTGCTCGATCTCATGCTTCCTGGCATTGACGGGCTCGAGGTGTGCCGAAGGCTCAAGTACGAGGCGGCGACACGATCTCTGCCGATCATCATGCTGACCGCTCGTGGCGAAGAGGCTGACATCGTCGCCGGACTTGAGATGGGGGCGGATGACTACATGGTCAAGCCGTTCAGCCCCCGGGAGCTTGTGGCGCGGATTCGTGCGGTACTGCGGCGTGACGAACCTGCACCTCATGAGGATGCCCGCAGCCGCAAGGCCGAGGGCATTCGAATTGACGCCGATCGCCACGAGGTATTGGTTGACGGGGTGGCCGTCGAACTCACCCTGACCGAGTTTCAGATTCTCCGGTACCTGGCCCAACGTCCGGGATTTGTTCGCACCAGAGATCAGATCATCGAGGCGGCTCATGGGCCCCACGTGATCATGTCAGGGCGAACAATCGACGTTCACATCACCGCCCTTCGCAAGAAACTGGCGCATCGCGGCGGGTCTATCGAAACTGTTCGAGGTGTGGGATATCGCATCGATACGTCGGTGCTGCTCGCATGATGAGTTGGTCGGCTTGTTGTGGGTTGGCCGCGACGGGGCTCGCCACTTCAGCGTCAGACGCACCAGACGTGGGAGCGCAGTGGCTGCCATGGATGCTTCTGGCTGCGATCGTGTTGGCCGGTCCGTGTGTGGTCACTTGGCTGCACCATCGTCATCAGGCCCGTTGCCGTGGACTTGAGGGTGAGTTGACCGAGGTCCGCGGCATGCTGGATGCCATGGACATCGCGGTGCTTTCGGTTGATCGAGAAGGCGTGGTTCGATACATCAACGCAGCCGCCCGAGACCTACTGCAACTGCCCAGCCAGCCTCTCTCTGGTCAGACACTGAGCGATTTGAGCGTTGACGAAGCGGTCAGCACCTTCGTCAAGGAGGCACGTGCACGAGACGGCGCCCATCGAGATGAGCGAGCCTTGGCTGGCAATCCCGGATGCGAGGTTGTCATGCTCTCTGAGCCGGTGCACTCAGCTGCGGCCGGGGACATCGTTCTCGTGCTCGACGATGTCACTCGCCTGCGCCGCCTTGAATCGGTTCGATCAGATTTCGCCGCCAATGTCTCACATGAGTTGCGCACACCGATCACAGCCATTCAAGGCTACGCGGAGTTGCTGGTCGAGCAGCCTGGGCCAGCGGACCACGCCGAGGTCATTCTGCGAAATGCCCGCCGGCTTTCGAACATCATCGAGGATCTGCTGGCGTTGGCACGGCTGGAGGACTCCGCTCAGGCTCAAGCACTGGTGCTGTCTTCGGTGGCCATTCACGACTTGCTCGATGCGGTGGCTCGCGCATCAGAGGAGGAGGCTCAGCAGGAGGGAGTCTCGCTGAGCGTGGACTGTGATGACCTGCTGGTGTGCAATGGGAGCAGGCCCCTGCTTGAGCAGGCGATTGGCAATCTGGTGACAAATGCCATCCGCTACGGCGGCGGAGGTTCAACCGTCAAGTTGGAGGCTCGCAGAGTTGATCCTGACTTGGCGGCAATCAACGTGATTGACCATGGTCCGGGTATATCCGACGAGCATCACGCCCGAGTATTCGAACGCTTCTACCGAATTGACCGAGGCCGTAGCCGTCAGGTTGGCGGTACCGGGTTGGGGCTGGCGATCGTCAAGCACATCGCCCTGGCGCACGGAGGAAGTGTCTCACTGTCAGCGACGCCAGGCGGCGGCTGCACGTTTTCACTGCTCTTGCCACTTGATGACGACACGTCTGAGTGACGCCCCTTCATCACTTGTTCAGGAGCCAGCTACGTGCTCATGTGAGTGATCATGGCCGTGCTCATGGTCATGATCGTGGCAGTGGTCATGCTCGTGATCGTGGATCGTCGTACTGAATGCGGCGGGGGCAGGCGTGTCAGTCGTCACGTACCAGGGAGCGACGGCGTCGATCGCGGCATCCAGTTCATCACATGCGGCTGTATCCACCTGTTGCTTGCACTTCATCGCTGCAACCAACACCCGGTGGAATCCCTGCAACTGCGCCAGATAGGTGGCGTGTCCGGATTCACCGGCTGGCGCTGCCTTGACGCGCTGCGTCAGGAAGTAGGAAGAGGCAACATCCTGAATGCCTTGAGCGTGGTCTTCCTTCACCGTGACCCAACGTGCGGCTTGATTGAACCCTTCTACGGTTCCGGCCGCGTACTGCTTGCGCATCTCGGTCATCGCCTTGCGGATGGTGAGGGCATCCTCACGCATCTGCTTGATGCGAGCGTCATCGTCGTAGATGCCACAGGGCATCTGGCAATGGGCCGTGGCGTTGCCTGATCCGGCGAGAAGACAGGCGGACAGCAGCATCAGGGCGAACAGCGACTTGCGAAAGATGGCCATAGTGGAGTTCCTACTCAGGGTTGATCTGGGACGCTGAGGATACCGGGTCGCACCAAGTGAGGCTTACTTGCAGTCAAAGGTACTTGCATCGGCCTGAGCCCACACCTTCTGCCATCGCTCTCCGCCGCCGCCTTCCTTCAACTCACCGGGCTGGAGGAACTCATAGATGCTCGAGTAATTTCGGACATCAGTGGGCGAAACCCGACGGCTGATGTGGTCAGGCGTCAGTTCATCAGGGTGCTCGAGGCCTGCCGCGGCCACAACCTGTGACAGTGCTTCCAACGTGTTCCGGTGATACATGTGCACGCGTTTGGCCTTGTCCGGAATGACCAAGCCCCGGAACAGTCGCTTGTCCTGCGTGGCGACTCCTACGGGGCAGGTATTGGTGTGGCACCGCTCAGCCTGAATGCAGCCCACCGCGAACATGAAGGCACGGGCCGCGTTGCACCAGTCGGCTCCCATAGCCATGCGGGACGCGATGTCGAAGGCCGTTGCGATCTTGGCGCTGCAGGCAATCTTGAGGTGATCGCGCACGCCTGCGCCGACAAGCGCGTTCTGCGCGAATAGAAGGCCCTCTGTCAGCGGCACACCCATGTGGTCGAGAAACTCCTCCGGCCCCGCACCTGTTCCGCCCTCGGCACCGTCGATGACTATGAAGTCGGGATAGATCTCGGTCTCGATCATCGCTTTGCAAATCGCCGCAAACTCGTACGGGCGACCGATGCACATTTTGAAGCCAGCGGGCTTGCCGCCGCTGAGATCACGGAGCTTCGCCGTGAATTCCAGCAGTTCGATCGGTGTCGTGAACGCAGTGTGGTAGGCAGGAGAGATGCAGTCTTCGCCCTGTGGCACCTTTCGCACAGCCGCAATCTCAGCGTTTACCTTCGGCCCCGGGAGCACGCCACCGTGCCCAGCCTTGGCACCCTGTGAGACCTTGATCTCGACCATCTTGATCTGTTCAAGTTGAGAGGTCTCCTGAAAGAGCGATGGTTCGAAGTTGCCTTCCTTGTCACGACACCCGAAGTACCCGCTGCCGATCTCCCAGACCAGATCGCCGCCATGCTTCTGGTGATACGGGCTGCAGCCACCTTCGCCGGTGTCGTGATAGAACCCGCCCATCTTGGCACCCTTATTGAGTGCCTCCAGTGCATTGGGGCTCAGGGCGCCAAAACTCATCGCCGAGATGTTCAGAATGGAGGCGGAGTAGGGCTTGCTGCACTGATGGTTTCCGACTGTCACACGAAAGTCACCGTCACTCTCGGGCTTGGGTGCAATCGAGTGCGTGATGAACTGATACTCGCTGTCGTACACATCAAGTTCGGTACCGAAGGGTTTGACGCCCTCCACATTCTTGGCCCGCTCATAGACAACCGATCGAACGACGCGGTTGTATGGGCGTCCTTCAGTGTCCGTCTCGACGAAGTACTGCATCATCTCCGGCCGGATCGACTCGAAGAAGAAGCGAAGGTGCCCGAGGATGGGGTAGTTTCGGAGAATGCTGTGATGCGGTTGAAAACGATCCCAAGTGCCAACTAGAGCAAACGGTGCGGCGAGGATAAGCCCGAAGTACCACGGCCAGGCCACAAGCAGCCCCAGAACGACGCATGCGGCCGTCATGACAATGCCAGTAATCCAGAGCAACAGACAAACTGCACGCATGTTCAAACCCTCCTGCACCACGGTGCGATTGAGTCGATGCTAGTGGAACTTCCAAGCTGCGGTGTATCACTTCCAGGCAGACTGCTCGGCGTCGATTGACCAATCGCTACCAAAGAAGCCAGCGCCCTCGATCGCATCCTCACCACTCTCCAGCACTTGAGATCGGGCAATGAACCAGTCGGGCCACCCGACACCGGCCAAAAAGAGTGGAAACGTGGCGCCCAGGCGTCTGCCCTCGGGGCCAGTTCCCGCGATTGCCGCCACCGACGCCAGGCATCACGCACGTCAGAGATGACATCGACCTGAACCGGGTGCAGCACGGCGGAGTGCAGGCAGAGCAGTAGTGTTGAGAGCGTCATGAAGCGAGAGCCTACCCGGTTCAGCTTCTGGCAAAAACAACCGGAGACCCTTGTGACAGGGCCTCCGGGCTCTCTCCCCGCCTCCCGGCGGGCTATTCAATGTGCAGTGGGATCATTCGATTTCCAGATGCATTGTTCCATTGCCGGTGTTGGCCTGCCATCCGCCGACGCGAATGTAGTACGTCTCGCCGGCAGTCACCGGGTGATCGTAGATTGCGCTGTAGTACGACTGACATCCACTCTCGCCAGAGGTGTCACCATTGCAGTCAACCTGTACGAGCTCCTCACAGTAGGCACCGTGGTAGAGCACGAGCGACGTGTCAAAGGACGCCGGGTCGCACAGGCTGATCGTCATCAGTCCGTCGGTCTCGATTGTCGTGTGGAACCAAACGTCCGGACTTCCCTCCCAATCCAGATAGGTGCCCGGGCACATGCTCTCATTGGGTTCACCAAAGTCGCTGGGCGAAGCGTCAAGTGTGCTGAACTCGTGCGATCCGGGACCGGCATACCAAGACTCTTGGCACGAGTCATTGAGTTCAGCCTGATCGCAATCAACCACTTCACACTGCACACCCTCGCCGCGGAATGATCCGCCCGCATTCACGCAGTCGTCAGCCTGCATCGATACGCAGTCCGTCGCCGTCAAGCAGCAGGCACCTGGTTGAGGGCAAACAACCCACGTGCAGTTGGTGTTTGCGCCGTGCCACATGCCCATGCAATCGGCCTCAGTGGTGACTGAGCACGCGCCGTCAGCAGTGCAGCAGGCACCAGTTGGCGAGCAGTCTGTTCCGAAGGCGCTGATCAGCGCGAGAATGTCATTCACATCCGCACAGCAGTCGCCGGTCACGTCGCCGTCGGGGCGGAACGTGCCATCACCACAGGTGTCGAATGTGGCCAGGACAACGAGGATGTCCTCGACGGCGACCACGTAGTCTCCGTTGATGTCCTCGGGGCAGTCACCCAGGGGCAAATCGCAAGGGTCTACCTTCTCCATCGGGGGGCCGACCGTCGCGAAGCTCACCGTCTCGGGATAGCCCGGGCGGAAGGTGTGAATATTCACCTGCGACTCATTCGACGGTGCCACATTGCAGTCGAATCGGAAGTTGTACATGGTGGCCCAGCGAATCGCGTTCGCGTTGGGGTTGGATGCATAGGAGTCCGTGTGCCAGGTGATCGACCCTGGCAGAACAGTGACTTCCCAGTCGGTGCTGTCATGCACTTCTCCGGAGTGGTAATCGACATCGTTGAACCCGACATTCTGGACTGTTGCACCTGGCGGCACAAAGACCGAAAAGCCACCAGCACAGGCGTGGGAATTGTGGTTCCACACGGCGTACTCGTAGTGCCACATGCCGTTGCCGATGTCTGTGGCGCGTGCGCCTGCGATGAAGTGGCCGTCACTGGGCACGTGCACGTCATTCATGTCAACCAGAGGATCGATGTCTTTCCAGACTCGAATTGCCGGAATCTCGACCTGCGTGCTTCCGATGGCCCACACGCTGCCGGGCCCATTGGTTTCAAACTCTCGCCAAGATGCGTTGTTGGCGTGGTTGCCCTCGGCCGCATCATCCGGGCTCATGTAGTAGCCCTCAAAGAAGTACCGGGCGCCGGGGTAGTTCGCCGGTTCGAGGTCACTGTCTTTGATCTGAAGATTGCCACGCAGCGCACTCGGCCCACTGGGAGAGACGTTGAAGGGATAGTCGTAATACCCACTGAATGCGTTGGCGTCACTGCGAGGCCCACTGGGGTTGGTGTTGAGACCGGCGCCATAGGTGTCGGCGCATCCGATGCCGAGCGTTGAACAATCGGTTGGCTGGCAATCGCCACACCCACCTTCGGACAGGGCGCAGAATGAGTGCTTCAACCATGAGAGACCGATCTGTTCGAAGCGACCTTGGTGGTATCGGTATGCGTTCTGACCGATCAACGGCGTCTGGTTTGTTCCGGAGTACCAGTTGGCTACTTCATCGCCGTAGTTGCACGAGGTTGTGCCAATGGCGTATCCGCCAATGCCGTCAATCGAACCAAGCGTGTTGATCGAGTTGGCCACGTAAAAGGCAACGACGTCAGGGCCGATGTCACCGGCCATCGTCGAGCAGGCGACGCCTGCACTCATCGCGAGGCCCCATCCCGTCAGGGTCTTTGCATGCATGTTCTGGCTCTCTCTCAGTGAGGCGATCCACAATTTGCCGATCCCCCAACCGTACCTGATCCTGAGGTGGTTGCAAGGGGTTGGGTAGAGGCATCTGAGGCTGAACAGGCGGTAGGCTGCCTTCATGCTTCAATCACTGGCAGTGATGACCGTTTCTATCGCGACAGGGGCGAATCAGCCCAACATCATCTTTGTGTTGGCCGACGACCTGGGCTGGGGCGAAGTGGGCTGCAACGGGCAGGCGCACATTCCTACCCCCTCCATTGACGCCATCGCTCAGGAGGGGTGCAATCTCAGCGCCCATTGGAGCGGTAGCCCGGTGTGCGCCCCCGCCCGTTGTGTGTTGCTCACGGGGCTGCATCCAGGGCACGCGCAGGTGCGAGGGAATTGGGAGGTTGCTGGATGGGGGCCTGATCAACCCGAGGGGCAGTACCCGTTGGCGGAGGGCACCCAGACCATGGGCACCCTGCTTCAAGACGCAGGTTATCGAACGTGCTTTGTGGGCAAGTGGGGCAATGGTGGTCCCGGTACACACGGGCATCCCAACAGGCAGGGGTTCGATCACTTCTACGGGTATCTGTGCCAACGTGTAGCGCACAACTACTACCCGACGCATCTGTGGCGCAACGGCGTTCGTGACCCACTCCCCGGAAACGAAGAGTGGTTCAACGCACATCAGAAGATTGCTGCGCCGCTCGAGACCGAGCAAGACTGGTGGGATCGATTCACTGCGGGCACGTGGTCTTGCGATGCGATGATCGACGAAGCCGACAACTGGATTCGATCGAGCATCGAAGCAGACGAACCATTCCTGTTGGTCTATGCAAGCCCGGTTCCACACCTGGCGCTGCAGGTGCCACCACAACGGCTGGAGCCGTTCGATCACTTTGAAGAGACGCCTTATCTGGGCGACAGGGCGTATCTGCCTCATCCGCGGCCTCGCGCGGCCTATGCGGCGATGATTCAGTCGTTCGATGCGGAGATTGGCAGGCTCATGGCGACACTTGAGGAGACGGGGCAGGCCGACAACACCATCGTCGTTGTCACAAGCGACAACGGCCCATCCTGGGTAGGCGGTGTTGATCTGGAGTTCTTCAATTCGCAGGCTGGACTGCGTGGGCGTAAGGCACAGATCTGGGAAGGTGGCTTGCGAGTTCCGACGGTGGTGCGGTGGCCGGGGCAGATTGCGCCGGGAACCACGATCGACGTGCCCAGCGGCTTTGAAGATTGGCTGCCGACGTTCGCAGCAGCGGCTGATGCGGACATTCCTACCGGCCTTGATGGCATCGATCTGAGCGAAGTGCTCGCTGGTGGCGATGCCCCGCTTCGGCCTCTGTATCGCGAGTTCGCCCCCACCGGATCACAGGCTGTGCGGCTGGGCAAGTGGAAGGGGGTCAGGTCGAGACTCAAGAAGGGTGATCTGACGATCGAGCTGTACAACCTCGACGACGATCCGGCAGAGACGACCAACGTGGCAGATGCGCACCCAGAAGTGGTCGCGATTTTGGCGCAGGTAATGGCTTCATCGCATGTGCCCTCAGAGGTGTTTCCTCTGGCGACCATCGACGACCCCGCCTCCTGAGGCCCGAGCGATCAGAGGGGGGTGGGCATCGGCGCATCCACCCGGTGTCGCCAAGCTTGAAGCAGGAGCAGCATCGTGTCTCGAATGGCTGGCCGTTGGTCCGCGAGGTTCACCTGCTCTCCGGAATCGTCATGGAGGTCAAACAGCGCCAGGCTGCCGTCTTCCAGATACTCCATGAGCTTCCAATCGCCTACCCGTATTGCTGAGACCGGCGTGGTCCGCCATTGGCCCGCTACGGCTCCTGCTGCGCCAAGGTAGTAGGGGTAGTGCCAGTATTGGGCGGGGGCATTTGCGCCCATCGATCGACCTTGCAGCAGTGGGGCAAGGCTGTGGCCATCCCAGTTGTCTACAACCTCGAGGCCAAACCAATCAGCGATCGTTGGAACGAGATCGTGCAGCGACATCGGCGTGTCACACACTCGTCCAGCTTCAATTCCTGGCCCGGCAATGATCAGCGGTGTTCGAATGCCGCCTTCGAGCAATTGCCCTTTGCAGCCACGCAACTGCCCGCTGTGTGCGAGCCGTCCCACACCGCCGTGATCTGAGCACAACAGGATCAGCGAGTCGTCCTTCACATGCTCGAGCAGCCGGCCGATCGCAGCGTCGGTGCGGCGCACCATGCAGTCGTACTTTGCTTGGCGCAAGGTCCATGCTGACTGTTCTTCTTTGGTCTCTTGCAGGCAGTCAGGGTGAGCCTGAAGCGGCGTGTGCACGTCATAGAAGGACAGGTGCAGGAACACCGGCTCATCTCGGTCTTCACTCAATTGGGCGATAGCCTCGTCAACCAGGCGGTCAGTCAGACACTCGCCTTCAGGGCCATCTGGCAGTGTCGGGTTGAGATAGGGGGAGAAGTGGCTCTTGGGGTGTCCTTTGTTCGAGCCACCAATGTTCACGTCAAAGCCGTGCTTGGTGGGGTCGTTGCCCAGATGCCACTTTCCTATGTGAACGGTGTGCCACCCCGAATCCCTGAGTGCTGTGGCGATGGTCCGTTGCCCAGGTTGAAGCTGCAATGCCGAGGGAGGCAGGTGCATCTTTCGCAAGGATGCCGGACCTCGCTTGATTGGAGCGACGGTGAGTACACCGTGATTCGGTGGCCAGAGCCCCGTCATCAAGCTGGCACGTGCCGGAGCACAATTAGGCCCATTGGCACTTGCATGGGTGAAGAGGGTTCCAGCTTCGGCCAACCCATCGATTGCAGGGGTCTCATGGCGGCCATCAGGCATGCAACTGGCATCCGCCCAGCCCAGATCGTCTACAACGACAAGCACGACATCGGCGGGGGCCGATGCCGTGCCTGCAGTACTTGAATTGGCACCAACTGAACTCGTCGCAATCTGCACACACAGGTTCAGACTGAGCCCCGCTGCGATCATGCCATCGAACCTATGCACTGGGTGGCCTCTGTCACCTCAGCGCGTGGAGGCGACCTTCTTCTTGCCAATGGCGGCGTCGATGGCTTCGTTGATCGCCTTTTCAGTGTGCTCCTTGCCCATGAAGCCGACTTCAACGAACTGAATATTGCCGTCGGGGGCGATCACGACCGTGTGGGGGATGCCGCCAACCTTGTACTCAGTTGCGACTTTCGTGCCACCCGTGAGCAGCACGTTGACGTCCCACTTCTTCTTTGTGAGGAAGTCTTTGATCTTGTCAATGGGCTCGTCGAGGTCGATCACGTAGAGCACAACACCGTCATCGGCGCGGGCCTTGGCGATGTCCATGAGCACAGGTACGCCCATCTTGCATGGGCCACACCAAGTTGCAAAGAAGTCGAGGATGACGGTCTTGCCCTTGAGGCTGGCCAGCGTGACGGTGTTGCCGTCGAGGTCCTTGAGAGAGAAGTCCGGTGCCGGCTGGCCTTTCATCTCGTCGAAATTCGGCTCTTCCATTCCGGGCCCGTTGGCGAAGAGTTCCTGCAGCACATCGTCAACCTTCTTGTCGTCGGCTTTCGGCGTGAAGGCGAACTGCTTCTCGCTTGCCTTGAGCACCTTCCAGTCACTCATTTTGAAGGTGACAGACATCGGGGGTGCCTGCCCGGACGGGTCCACGAAGTTCATGACAGCACTGTGGACCCATGGCGTCTTACCACGACCGACCACCATGTCGATCGTCAGGCCCTCTGGCAGCATCATGTCACCATCGGACCCGGGCGTGATGGTGAGCATGTCGTAGGTGACGTCGTCAATCGTCTTGGTACCGCCAGATGCGACAGTTTTCATGCCCTTCGTGAACGTGGCCGAAGGGTTGGGTGCCAACAGGCTGAAGAACATGTCGAATGGCCCGGCGAACCCGCCCTGAACGATTTCATCCATCTTGTCGAAGCCGGCGGGTGCTGGTTGTTCGCTGTAGATCTTGTTCTTTTCGCTGATGGTCCAGACGTTGGTCCCATTCGATCGCACGTCAAGCACGCCGAGATCCATCATCGAGAGGTCTGTAACCATTTCAAATTGATTGGGCTTGATTGCGGCATAGTTGACAACTTGGTCAGGGGCGCCCGGGAAGGGCATCTTGGCCGTCATCTTGACGCTGGCGCCGGGAATACTCTTGTAGTAGGCGTACATCCTCTCAAGCACGGGCTTGGCGTCGGGCGCAATCTCAGGGGCGCCGATCGCGGCGGTCAGAACGATGGTGGTGGCGAGCATGTACGTCTCCTGCTCAGTGGTTTGTCAGGGGTCTGTTGAAGGGGGCTGGTCGCTTGCAGGGCCGGTCGGCTCTACTGGCGTCCAATCCTGGAATGCGATGCGTGTATGAACAACGATGTCTTTCGGGATCACATCTGCCTGTGCGATCCACGCCGGCCCACTGTGGGGAATGAACAGAGCGACCCGGGTGCCGGCGCGAACAGTGCCGCGATCCTCACGGAGGTGCAACACAAGCACATCGTCTTGTCGGTGCGTGGTGTGCTCGACTCGAGAGACATTGTTCAGCAGCGTCTTCAGCGGCTCTGGTGAGAGCAGCGCAGACACAATGGCGCCGGAGCCGGCGATCGAGCCGCCACCAAGTACCCGAACTTGCTTGATGGCATCAGGAAGGTCGGCGGGAGTTGGAACGACGTCCATCGCTCCAGTCTGACGATTGAAAATGGTGCATGTGTTCCCATCGCATTGGGCCAACGTCACGCCTTGAGCGTCCACCCGGAATCTGTTGGGCCGCTCGATCCAGATGGCCCGGGCGGTTTCATCCAGAATCCGATTGGGCGCCTTGATCTGGTGCATGGCCACGACTGAGACGCCTT
Source organism: Phycisphaerales bacterium (assembly GCA_022446885.1). Lineage (GTDB taxonomy): Bacteria > Planctomycetota > Phycisphaerae > Phycisphaerales > SM1A02 > JABAAC01. The sequence goes on from JAKVBU010000012.1 coordinate 43,073, forward strand.
TGAGAGGTTTGTACTGGGCGATGAGTCGGTCGAGGACGGGCTTGGCACTGGCGTCAATCGTGACTGTGGCAGCTGGTGGCCCAGGTGTCTGCTCTGTGGCCGCAGCAGGGGTGGTTGCTGCGGTGCCCGTCTCAGCCGACTCGTCGCTTGCAGGCGGCGCCGCACAACTGGCGAAGACGAACACCATTGCGCTGATGGCGGAGGCTGAGAACCCGAGGCGATGCATGAACGGCTCCGAATCGTGGTGCAGAAACTCTGGCGGCTGATCAGGCCAAAGGGGGAGGTCGATCGTACAGGGGCCCCGGGCAGCGTGCCCGATCAACGCCTGTCCATGGGGCACGCTTGCACTGCAGGGGGGTTTTCGCCCAGAATCATCTCGCTCAAGCGGTGCACAGACATGGGGATCGTGATGCAGGCCGCCTACACTGCCCGTGGGCCTGTGGCGGAATTGGCAGACGCAGCGGCCTTAAAAGCCGCAGCCCCGTACGGGGCGTGTGGGTTCGAGCCCCACCGGGCCCAGTCTGTCTGCTCGGGCTGCCCCCTGGGCAGCCTGCGAGGGCACACCTTCTCCATCCTCCTTTGGGAACGTCCAGATGCGTATCAAGCCGAACCGAGAGGCAGTTCTTTCGGCCTTCAAGGCGGTTCAGGATGCCCCCGTCTTCTCTGAGAGCGACGCGCTGGTTCGATCAGGCCAGATGCCTGTTGAGATGATTCAGGCCATGACGGCCAGCCCGGATGTGCTGCGAGGCTTTGCAGCCATGTGCGATGCGGTCTATCCAGGCGGCACGATTTGTCGCCGAGTGCAGGAGTTGGTCATTCTCACCGCCTCAGTCGAGAATGCCTGCCAGTTTTGTACGCAGAGCCATCTGGACATTGCTCGCCAGATCGGGGTGTCAGATGACCCGGCAAGTCTGCTTGAAGACCCTACGAAGCGGACCCCGGAACAAGACCTCGCATGCCGCTGGACGCTTCAACTACTGCGCGACGCCAATGCGGTCGATGAGGCCCTGTTCCAGGCAGTCCACGCTCAGTTCGGCGATGCCGGGACGGTCGAGCTGACGATGCTCGTGGGGTACATCCACATGCTCAACATGTTCAACAACGCATTGCAGAACCGCTATCACGGTGAGCTGGCTGGGCCTGAGCAGACGCCCTGAGGAGGCGATGGGGTGCCCATCGCCGCCGCGTCACTCGTTTTGACCAGCGTCGGCGCCAGGGCATCGGGCGTATTGGTCTCATGGCCGCACCTGCAGCCTGAAAGGGGGGTTCCCATAACGTCGTGTGCAATGGGTCAGCCGGGGGGATTCCACATCAGTCTTGGACATGGCGAGCTCCTGTGAACCGGCGTTATGGCCGGTCTTGCTGGGGGAAACTTCAGATTCAATCTGGGTTGAAACAAGAGCAAGCAGCGATTTCAATGCCGTGAGGGCCGACCTTGCGGATCGCGCGAGTAGAATCGGCGTCAGCGCGATCATCTGCGGTACGCCGGCGCACACAACACTCAGTTCCAATGCTCGGCGGAGGGAGAACGGTTCATGCCACTGACAGTTCGTCACATGGACGGCCAGTTTGAAGGCCGCACCCAGACATTCGATGACGATGTCGAGTCAATCCTGATCGGTCGAGATCCATCGACCTGCCAGATCGTGTTGCCTCCGGATGCCCGAATGGCCTCCCGTGAGCATTGCACCCTTGCACGGGTGCGTGGTCGGTATCTGATCGACATGAATGCCGATCGGCGGGTCACACTCGACGGGCATCAGATGCTCGAGCGTGGGTCCCCTCTGCCTGACTCATGCGAACTGCAAATCGGTCCAGACGGCCCCAGGCTCAAGTTGTTGGTCATTCGGCACTCCCAGATGGAGAGCACAGCTGATCAACAGATCGATGAGTCAGAGGTCGTCCGCCGATCGAGTCGGGCCGCCACCGAGATGGATGTCGAAGAGGTTGCCCAAGAAGCGGGCAGTTCCCGCCGCCTTGGTGTGATTGCAGGGGTCATCGCGGTGCTCGCCGTGGCCGTCGGTCTTGTGGTGTTCTTCGTCACCCGCAGTGACGTGGAGGATCTGCAGGTTGCCGATGCCCAACAAGATCAGGCCATTGGCTCGCTTGAGGGTCGAACCGACGAGATTGAAGACGACCTCATCGTGCTCGGTGCTGATCTGCCGGAAATCATGGATAGCGCGCGAGAGTCGGTGTATCTGGTGGTCTACCGGGCTGCAGATGGTGGCGAGACTGGCGTAGGCACCGCCTTTGCCGTTGGGCCAACGACTGTCGCCACCAACGCCCATGTCGCAGCTTGGCATGATCGTCTGGAGGTCGGCGACCAATTGGTACTTCGCAGCGCTGCCGAAGACGGAGAAGATCCCGAGGACATCGCGATCATCTCTGCCGCCGCTCACCCGGGATATGACGCGTTTGCAGAACTGTGGCGCGACTATGTGCCTGTTCGGCTCAACGCGAGCAAGGGCATTGACCCCGTCCGCAGCGCTGGGTCGGCATGTGATGTCGCCCTGTTGAGTGTGGCCGAGGGCGCTTCGCTGGGCCCACCGCTTCCGATGGCAAGCGAAGTACATCAGGCGTCGCTCGCCCCCGGTCATGCCATCGCATCGGTCGGGTTCCCGATGGAGGGAATGGCGATGGAGGGCGTGAATGTCAGGCGTCCTGTGCCCCAGTCACAGATTGGCCGAGTAACGGCGCTGACAACCTTCTTCAACACATCTGAAGACGAGTCTGAAACAGGCCCCGGCCAACGCAACACGCTTGTCCAACACTCGATTCCGGGAACGGGCGGCGCAAGTGGCAGCCCGATCATCAACGGAGCCGGAGAAGTTGTGGGCGTACTCAGTGCGGTCAACTTTGCGATCGTCGATGGGCAACGCTTTCCCACGGGTGTAGGCGTGAACTTCGCTCAGCGATCGACCTTGCTCGAGGAGCTGATGGAAGGTGCCGCCCTCGGTGCGTTGCAGGATCGCCTGGCACTCTGGAATGCCTCAGTGCAACAGCTCTACCACTCCGGCAAGTTGATCCGCGGCAAGGGGGACATGGATGCGCTGATCGCACTGTGGCGACGACAGATTCAGGATCAGGCTGGCGACGATGTTGTCGTACTGACCAAGGAGCGGGCAAGGGAGTTCTTTCCTTTGACCTCTCTCGAAGCTGGCCGGCAGGGGGGCGATGGGGACTCAGACGGGTTCACCACGGAGGTGCCCATCGACATCGAAGCTGACGGGTGGTATCTGTTTGTTGTCGAGTCCGATGGTCAGGTTGTGGCAGACCTCGACGACCCGGACGGAGCCGCAACAGGGAAGGTGTACGTACCGCTGGCGGAGGGGGTGCACGGGGTGGCATTCAGGGGCAAGACCGATGGTCAGGTTGTTGGCACGATTCAGACGGACGGCCAGCAGCACGTGACCTACGGCATCCAGGAGGGCGAGTCCGTCACAGCAATGCCGGCGAACATCCTCAAACTCGCTCGCGATCAATGGCGTGATGATCTGAACGACCGATGGGGAACCAAGGTTCGCGACGCTGGTGGCTTGGCTGGCCAAGGAGACACCGTCACCGAGACTGCGGATGGGCGGTTCTATGAGGTGCAGCCGATCTCGATCGATCGATATGGCCGTTACATGATCGCCGTGGTCGCGCCAGATCGTCAGAACGTCGATCTTCGGTTGTTCCGTGTTGATGGTGATCAGCGTGATCTCATCGCTGAAGACGTACAGGACGACTGGTATCCCTATCTAGTCATCGACACTGATCTGGGTGTCGAACTCGAGGCTGAGATTGTCAGTGACGAGGCGAATGCCGACTACGAGGTGTATGTCTACCGGGCAGTTGTTGCCGGAGACACGGATGACGACGACACCGTTCAGGCGACAGACATCGTCAACGTCGCCCTGAACTTCGGTAACGAAGCCCCTGAGGGCGAGGTGTTGGCGGCAGATGTCGATGACAGCGGCAAGGTGGACGTTCAAGACCTTCTCGATGTGCTGTCGAACTTCAACGAGGGTTGGCCGATCGATGGGCAGCCACAGCCCAAGCGTCTCATCTGCATGTTCACGATTGGCGGCTCGTACCATCAGGGTCTGGCCGGGATTCACCCACTGTTGTTCAATGAGCAAGATGGGTGGAATCTGATCGTTGAGTCACGTGTGAAGCCGCTGGCCAATCGTCTCGGCGTCGGGGCATTTGATTGGTGGGGGCACAATGTGTGCGGCTACTGGAGTGATCACGACTATTACTGGGCCAGCGATGAGATCACCGAGGTAATGACGTTCGAGCAACTCATGTACGCTCGTGAGCAGATCCCTTCGCTGACCGACTTCTCTCCATTGCGAGAGTTCGCCGACACACAGGGCATGCAGCTCTATGGCTACATCGGTCAGCCTCGCAGTTATGAGCGAAGTGGTACGCCTGGCGGCATGCCCTTCGACACGGATTGGTCTCACGGTGACAAGACCAAGATGGATCTCTACTACAAGGAGTTCATCGACTCCCGTTTCATCGGACTCGGGCACGATGCCTCGATTCACCACCCGGCAGGCTCTCCTTGGCTGACTGAAATGGTCCCCGCGCTCAAGGAGAACGGCATCGAGGTGTTTATTGAGTCTTTGCCCAAGCGATCGCACCCCCATCTGCTGGGCATGAACGTAGTGGCGGAGCATCGAGTCTGGACCAACTTCGGTAACTACCCGGAGGTCTGGTACACAGAAGATGAGATCAAGGCCGCCGGAGGCCGCACGATTCACATGATCACATGGCCCTTTGGACAGGCGCCTGGAGATTCTGGGTACGACCCTGACTTCGACAACTCGCAGTGGCAATTCCAAAAAGCCAAGGAGCTGTTGCTGGCGGGCGAGTTTGTTGTGTGCCCCTTGTATGGTCTGCACAACCGCGGGTATCCGCTCGAAGAACTTGTCGAAGCAGCAGCCCCGCGAGCGAAGGTGATCGTCGAGTGATCAGCCTGTCAGGGGCACGGCCCCCATGCGGAAATGATGATGAGCAAGTCGCTCACGTCGGTATGGCCATCACCGTCTACGTCACCTGTTCCGTTGGCTGAGCCCCAGCCGGACAGCACGATCAGCAGATCGACGACATCGGTGTCCCCATCGACATCCAAGTCGCCCGGGCAGGCGCAATTGCCTCCGACTGCATTGCCGCCCCCATCGATCCACTCACCGTCGACATCATCAATGGTGTTGCTGCACACCTCGGTGCCTTCGAGCTGAAGCGATGCCGACTCGATGTAAATACCACCGCCCGTCTGCGCGACGTTGTGTCGAATACGCCCATCTGTGATCGAGCCCTCCGCCGACTGGAGTGCGATCCCCCCACCCGTCTCAGCGGAGCAGTTGCGAACTGATGACAGCACCATGTGGAGATCACCACCCTCGACATGGAGGCCTCCGCCGTGTGCAGCACTGCCATCAGTGAACAGTGCGTCTTGCACTTCCAGTGTGGAGTCAAGGGCGTCCACGAGGCCGCCCGAGAGAGAGGCACTCCCTTCCTGCACAGTTGAGTTGCGAATGGTGCACATGGCACTTCGAAGGGCAAGCGCGCCGCCTCGGTCGACTTCAGATCCCATCAACCTGACGTTCGACAAGGACAACTCGCTGTCCTCAACATGGAGGCATCCGCCTGCCCATCCGTCATCGCCTTCGTTTACGCCTGCTCCACCGATGAGGTGGATTCGGCGAACATCGGCGATGGCACCCTCTTGCAGGCGAAGTGCCGGACCGGTCTGAGTGCCTTGAATACTGCAGGTGTCTTCACTCCACCCGCGAATTTCGATCTCTCTACCTGCAACCAACACAGGGCCAGCGTGCTCGCCTGAAGCAATGTGCACGATCGAGCCATCGGGGGGGTCCAGGGTAGAGAGATCCTGACTGGGTGCCTGAATGAGTACATCGACATCGCCGGCCAACTCGCGCTCGATCTGCTCCCACATCAAGCCGGCCATGAGATCAGCGGCCTCATTATCTCCGTAGTGAACGCCGTCGGGCAGCGTGTCGCCGTGCAGATACCTGTGGGCGCCCGCAACGAGATGCAGATTGACGAATCCGGTGTCAGGGCGATCAGCGGCGATACCTGACAAGACCGCCGCCATGCGATGGTGTCGATCACTGTCATCATTGGTAGACCAAGGAGCGACCAGCAGAAACAGTGGATCTGCATCAAGATCAAGGGAGAGGGCCGCGGCCGAGTATCGCTCCATGAGAGCCAACACATGGTCGCGCCACAGACCTTCGACATCCTGCATCTGCTCCCACGTCATGTTTTGCCCGAGCAGCAGCATGAAGCAGTTGGGCCGACGTGTCGCATCCAGGTACCTGGCCAGCGCCTCATCGTCATAGTGACCGGCCGACGTCAGATGATGCTCGACGGTGAAGCCGCCCTCGGCAATCGAGTCAACCTGTAGCCCTTGAACGTCTGTGCGCCAGACAACCTGTCCGACGTGATAGAACGTCTCACCTGCAGTGCAGTTGTCCGGGCAGGGTGATGCGCCGCCCTGACCGTCGCTGGTCCAGCCTTCTGGTGTGCGCACCTGCGTCGTAACAGTTCCACTGCCTTGAGGAATAGTCGCGTCAACCCAGTCAATCCACGCCCGGTCTGCCTCGCTTCGAGGCGAGAGGGAGACCCAAGGCCCGTTCGCGTTGCCCCGTAGTGCGCGATAGCGAAGTTCCGAAAGCCCCGATGGATCACGAGCGAACATCAGCCGCGCCTTCAGGTGTCCACTGGATGTCCAATCCCCACCCGGATACTCGTCGAGTCGGGTCAGCGCCCCGGCGCAGTAGTGGGCGTTCGATGACAGCCCAGTGCCGGTTGTGACCATGTCGAGGGCTCTGTTGGGAACGAAGGCATCCTGGCCGTTACTCCACACGTGGTGGTTGCCGCTGCCGACGTGGTAGATGGCCCGTGGGAACAGATCGAAGCCACCTTGTGCCGTGGTAATGACGAAGCCCTCGTCAGACGCCGGCGTTCCGCTGGACACTCTGCCGACAAACTGGTCTGGTTGCCATGTTCGGCAGACCCCTCCAACTGTGCTGTGCAACGCTGACTTGACCGTGTTGGAATCTCCAATGATCAGCAGACGGCAGTCTTCGTGAGCGATGCGGGTTGCGATTGGAGCCAGGCCCACACGTGCTGGCGCGAACGCCACATCAGCCGTGGCCTGATGCCCGGACACGAGCAGGCACACCGCAAATGTGATCACTGTGATTGGCCTGTCGGGCACCCGCATCACTCCTCAGGGATCCTTGAGGATAGATGGGGGTCGGATCGGGTCAAGCGATCAGTGCTCAGGTGTGCTCAATCAACGGTCCAGACGGCCGCGTAGGTTGAGCGAGGCCGTGTTTCGATGGTTCTTCCCGTCAAGACCGACCCCAAAAGAGATGCCGCCGTCAATTGCATCTCGCCATGAGTTGAAGGTGCTCCCATCGGTGCTCAGCAGCATGCCTTCCGGGCTGGAGTACAGCCAGATCTGCTGCCGCACAATGAGTGTGACCGGGGCCAGTTGCCCACCCTCGACCTCTACCAGATCTGAGTCAACCTGCATGTTCAGGTGCACAGTGTCGCCGGGCTGATACTCGATGATCAACCCACGCGACTGGAGATCCTTGAAGGTGGACTCGTCGAGTTCCATGCGCGGCGTGCCATCAGGGGCAAACGCCTTGACACGTACTGCGTTCGACACAGTCGGGCCGCATCCGTTCAGAAGCCCGGTCGCAACCAGCACCGATGGCAGTGCAAGGCGAGACAAAATCAGATTGCCGGCTCATACTGAGGTTGCCACATGCACTGGGCGACATGGGCGGCGATGTCATCTGGCTCATCCATGTCGGTTGCGCCCTCGGCAAAGATCTGCTTCGCGACCTCAATTGCCACGTGCAGAGAAGACTCACGCAACCGACTTCGTTCGGGATAGAGCAGGCCCAGGGCGAGCTCCTCCTCCGTCAACGTGTGGGAGAGGGCTTGGCCCGCTCGCAGGAACATCTCGTCGCTGACGTGCTTGGCCTCGGTGGCGTAGATCGCCAGCCCCATCGCCGGGAAGATATAGACGTTGTTCCCTTGGGCCGGATTGATGGTGTGGCCCTCATGTTCAAGTGGAGGCATGGGGCTGCCGCTGGCAAACAGACATGTTCCGTCGGATGCGGCGTAGGCCTCTTCGGCGGTGCACTCGCTATGGCTGGTGGGGTTGCTGTAGGGGAAGATGATCGGCCTGTCGTTGACTGCACACATGGCCTTCAGCACGTCTTCATTGAATGCCCCGCCTACGGTGCACACGCCGATGATTGCCGTAGGCTTGAATGACGTGATGAACTGGGCGAAGTCCGACGCCGGTTCATGGTCGATGGCGACGGCCATCTGGAAGTCGGAGAGATCATCACGGTCTTTCGTCAGCAGCCCACTGCGGTTGAACAATGCGACACGAGATGCAGCATCTTCCTCGGTGCATCCGTCGTCGACCATCGCCTTCTCGATCAGGCTTGCGATGCCGCACCCGGCGGAGCCTGCGCCAAGGAAGAGCACACGCTGTTGACCGATGGTCTCCCCCTTGGCGCGACATGCCGTGTACAGACCGCCTACCGCAACCCCTGCCGTTCCCTGAATGTCGTCATTGAAGCAGCAGAGGCGATTGCGGTACTTCTCCAGAAGTGGCTCCGCGTGGTGGATATTGAAATCTTCAAACTGCACGCAGCAGCCGGGCCAAGTCTCTTCGACCGCGGTGATGAACTCCTCAAGAAACTCGTAGTATTCGTCTTCAGCTGGCCGCTTTTGGCGGAGGCCGATGTACATGGGGCCTTCAAGCAACTCGTCACGATCTGTTCCGACATCAAGTGTGATGGGCAGCGTCTTGTCGGCGGGAACACCTGCGGCGCCGCTGTAGCAGGCCAGCTTGCCGATGGGAATGCCCATGCCGTTGGCCCCAAGGTCACCCAGACCGAGGATGCGAGAACCATCCGTGACGACGATGAAGCGCACGTCGGGCTGTCGCCAGTTGCCGAGTATCTCCTTGATGCGGCCCTTGAGCGTGATCGGAATGAACAGGCCACGTGCTCGGCGGAGGAGATGGCCAAACTCTTCACATGCGGCGCCTACTGTCGGCGTGTAAATGATGGGCAGCATCTTCTCAGGGGCGCTTGCAAGCACGGCATGGAAGAGCGTCTCGTCGGTATCCATGAGTTGGGCCAGAAGGACATACCGGGCAAGATCGGTGGCACAGGCGTCCAGTTGCCAGTGGATGCGAGCGATCCGTTCTTCAAGTGTCTCGATGGCGGCGGGCAGGAGGCCGGTCAGGCCCAGCGCGACTCGCTCTGCCTCTGTGAACGCCGTGCCCTTGTTGCGGGCGGGGTCGCGAAGCAGTTCATGGCCGGTCTCAGTAGGGCTTGGCATAGGGTGTCTCCTCTTGAGCACGGTATCACGGGGGCGTCTATGCTCGCATCGATGCCTCTGGGTCCTCAGGTGAAGACCAATGAACTTCCGCGACGTGGTTTCGCAGCGTTGCTGGTGACGATGTCGTGTGGGGCCTTCAATGACAATCTGCTCAGAGGGGCGCTTCTGATCGCCGTACCTGTTGGGGGCGGAGGTATGTGGGAGGGTCAACTGGGAGAAGGTGGCACGGGATGGGTGACGGCCATGCTGTACGCACCGTTCATCCTTCTTCTGGGAGTCACCGGGCAGATCGCGGATAGGTGGCCCAGGCAGCGAGTCATCCTCGTGTCGCGGGTGCTCGAAGTGCTGCTCACCGGAATGGTCATTTGGGCATTCGCAGTGGGCAGCCTGGTGCTTGCCTGCCTGTCTCTCGTCTGCATGGCAGCGCAGAGTGCGCTCTTCTCGCCGGCCAAGTACGGGATTGTGCCCGACCTCGTCGAGGATCGGCACCTCAGTCGAGCCAATGGCGTCTTGAGCATGCTCACCAATGTGATGATCCTCGTCGGCGTTGCGGCCTCGGGCTATCTGCTTCAGGATGGCGGATTCTGGATTGGCTTCGTGATGTTGGCACTGGCCCTCATCGGACTCGTTGCGTCACTGGCGATTCCACGCGGACGTGCCTGGAAGCCGGATTTGAAGATGTCCCCGCGGACCTTCTCGACGCACCTTCGCACGATTCGAGCCATGCAGGGCACGCCTCTCATTGTGGCGACCTTGGCGTGGTGCTGGTTCTATGGAATCGGCTCACTGATCATCTCGATCGTGCCCAACTACAAGGGGCCAATGAACCTGACCAATGAGTCTGCGAGCATTCTCCTCGCCGCTCCAGGCGTTGGCATTGCTATTGGTGGCATCGCTGCGGGTTTGGGCTCCGGCGATCGTATTCGTGGCCAACTGGTGCCTTTGGGCGCCGCGCTGATGACAGTGGGCTTTGTGCTGCTGGGCTTGTTGGACGCCTCATTTACGGGTCTCTGGGCACTGCTGTGCTACACCGGGATAGCAGCCGGCTTCTTCGTCATCCCGGTGATGGCGCTTCTGCAGCATCTGCCTGAGACGTCATTCAGGGCTCGTTGCGTGAGCACCTCTAACTTCTGCACCTATCTGGCGATGTCGATTACGGCAGTTCTCTTTGCGGTCGTCGCTCCAGCGACCGGGAGTGACCCAGCACTTTGGTTTCTGATTTGTGCCGGTCTGATGTTGGTCGTGACACTCTGGACTTTCAAGCGGCGCGACACCCTTCGTTTGGCTGGGTTGCCTGATCAGGCACGGAGCGTGTGCAGCCATGACTGACCGCATCTGTGTTGTCTGCTTCGACCTAGATGGAACACTCATCGATGCCAGTGAAGATCTCGCGTGGTCTGTGAACGAAGTAATGGCGGCACTGGGGCGACCGCAACACTCGATCGAAACGGTTGCGTCCTATCTGGGAAATGGCATGCCGCGTCTGGTGCATCGGGCGCTGATGGGGTCAATGCATGAAGATGCGCCTGAAGACTTGCATGCCGAGGCGGTCCAGCAGTTTCGTAGGGCCTACGCAGCGTGTGGGCATGTGCGCACGAGAGTGCTGGATGGGGCCGGTGCATGCCTTGAAATGCTGCGCTGTCGCGGTGTGCACACTGCGATCACGACGAACAAGCCACAGTCGGCCTTGGAGCATGTCATGGATGCATTGGGTGCCCAATTGCCGGTGGATGGGCTGTATGGAGGAGACCACGTATGGCCGCGCAAGCCTGACCCGACCATGTTGAAGGAGGCGCAGCGCCTGGGCGGCGGTGGCCCCATGGTGCTGGTTGGTGACTCAGTTACCGATCGTGACGCGGCGACGGCAGCGGGTGTTCCCTTTCTTGCAGTCCGAGGCGGCTTCAATCATGGAATTCCGATCGACGATTGTCTCGAGGCAGATGCGCTGGTGTTTGATGACCTGCACGGTGTACAAGAGTGGCTGGAGCGTCACACATGAGACAGGACACGGGCAAAGTGTTCAATGAGTTGGCTGAGGGGTATGCCCGCTATCGCCCGCGTTGGAGTGATGAGGTGATCACTGCCGTGGCGAGCCTCTCACGTGGGAACACACGGGCCCTTGAGGTCGGGTGTGGGAGCGGACAGGCGACGTCCCTCTTGGCGAGTCACTTTGAGGAAGTCATCGCCACCGATCCGGCGCCTGCGGCCATTGAGCGGGCGCCTGCCATCAACAATGTGCAGTGGGCTGTCGGTACCTGCGACTCGACGCCGGCAGCCGACGAATCTGTGGATCTCATCTTTGCAGCTCAGGCAGCCCATTGGTTTGACATGGACGCCTTCAGTCGCGAGTGCCGACGCGTCGGATCACCAGAGGGCCGGGTGGCGCTCATCGGATATGACCTGCTGGTGATCGGCGACGAGGCCATCGACACAATGCTCCACGAGTTCTATCACGATGTCCGGGGCGACTGGGACGAGCGGCGTGGCTTCGTTGACGCCAGGTATACAACTCTGGAGTTTCCATTCTCAGATCTCGATCCACCACCGACGCCTTCACTGCAGGTTGAGTGGCCACTGGAGGGCTTGCTCGGGTATCTGCGAACGTGGTCTGGGGTCAGAAACCAAAAGGCGCGAACGCAGCAGGACCCAGTCGCAGCTCTGGAAGGACCAATTCGAGCGTTGTGGGGGCAATCGCCCAGAGTTATCACGTTCCCCGTGTTCATTCGGGCGGGAGAGGTGCATTGACAAGCAGCGTGTACGACCTGAGGTGCATGGAGATCTGTGGCGGCAACAGGTCTGTGAAGGAGTCGCTTCGGGTCGTCGGCATGGAGGGCCTGCTTCAATTGGCGGCTTCTCAGAACACGGCTGAGGCGGATGAGTTCAGAGATGGCCTGCACGATGCGATGGTGGCATGGCGCGATGGTGAGGCCGATGATGATGAGACGCTGGTTGTGCTGCAGGCGAGCGCCTCTGCCAAACGGCGCATCAGCCTGCTTGAGCACATTGGAGGGCAGATTCGTGCATTGGGGCTCGGCCGGTTGTTCCGCAAGGGGGATGGTGGCTGATTGAGCCGCAGCATCAGGAGCCGGGAGGTATGCTCGGCAGCCCGCGTCAACTCAAGTAAGGGAGACGATGATGTTCAAGAGAAACCTCGTATTGGCTGGCGCATTGATCTGTACCACGGCGGTGTCCGCACTGGCGGTTCAAGACGGCGGGCCACTTACGCCTGAGCAGATCAAGGCCATGCAAGCCTGGCAGGACGCCGCTGCCATCACGGACAAACAGCGAAGCCTGACCAAGGACGTCGGCAAGTGGGATGCGGACATTTCCTTCTGGCCAATACCCGGTGGGCCGGCGCAGAAGTCCAAAGGGGTTTCAGAACGATCGATCGTGCTCAGTGGCAGGTACCTGCATCAGGTTTTGACGACCGAACTCATGGGTCAACCACTCCGCGGCGAGATGATGCTCGGCTGGGACAACACCATGAAAGTCTGGCAGTGCAATTGGTGCGACTCAGGATCAACATCGATGACTCGGGGAACCGGCACCGAGGACAAGGATGGAACGATCCAGTGGGAGTTTCAGGAGACCAACCCCGTCACCAAGTCTTATGAGACCACATGGGGCGTGGCGAAGGACCTGCCTGATGGTCGCCAGCAAATGGAGTTCTGGCGGAACGGGCCTGATGGCAAGCGCTACAAGATGATGCAGATCGTCTACACCAAGCAGAAGTGAGGCGGACATGACCACGCTGACCTTTCTGGGCCACGCAGCCCTCCTTGTCGAGGGCGAAGACAGTCAGGTGATTGTCGATCCGTTTCTGACGGACAGCCCCGTCGCCTCGATGGCGGCTGAAGATGTTCGATGTACACATGTCGCTCTGACGCACGGGCACGAAGATCATGTTGGCGACACGATTGCGATTGCCAAGGCCAATGATGCCACGCTTGTCGCTGCCTATGAGATTTGCAACTGGGCCGCTGAAGAAGGGCATGCCAATATCAGCCCGGGAAACCCTGGTGGTCGAGTTGAACTCAATGGCAATGACTGGATCGCACTCACCCGTGCCTATCACAGCAGTTCATATCACGGCCGGTACATGGGGCAGCCGTGTGGACTGGTGTTGCATGTGGGTGGTCACACCATCTATCACGCTGGCGATACAGACCTGTTCTCCGACATGCGGTTGATCGGCGAGCTGTACAAGCCCGAAGTGGCACTGCTTCCAGTGGGCGATCGGTTCACGATGGGGCCTGAATTGGCGTCCATCGCGGCAAATCTGGTGGGGGCGCCGAAGGTCGTGCCAATTCACCACGGCACGTGGCCGCCCATCGAGGTAGATCTAAATCGGTTCCAGCCCGAGCAGGCGCAGGTGTGCAATCTTCAGCCCGGAGATCAACTGACGCTCTAGGTGGCGACGAGTGGTCGCAGCCACGCAGTCAACCCCACTGCCCCAGCAAGCGCGATCACGGTCAGCGTGATCCAGAGGGCCTGCTGTGAAGGTGGTAGCGCTTTCATCGACATTGCGTGCTCGCTGTGGTCCATCTTGGAGTGATCCATGGCGGCCATGTCGTGCCCGCTGTGGTCCATCTTGGAGTGATCCATACCAACCGTCATGCACCCATGCTTGAGCCCCTTGGCGACCAGCCAGTGGTTGATCGGGAACGCAGTCAGCCCGCCGGCGATGCACGCAAGCCCCATTCGGAACCAGAACGAAATGTGCCATGGCGAGGTGCTCTGGGGCCAGAGTGCTGCCAGAAGGATCATGGTCGGGATCATGCCGACCATCACCATGTTCATGGACACGGTCTCGACGAACACGGTGCGCTTCAGGGCCTGCCCATAAGAGCTGAACATTGACCGCATCATCAGCGCCTGAAAAAGGAACAGCCCCGTGATCCAGGCGGCGACGTACTCGATGGTCACTTCCCACCACCACTCGATCGTGAATGCCGACAGTACCGCCGCCGCCACCACGATGCCGGTGGCATCACCAGCAAGACAGTGCATCTCAGAATTGACAGCTTGCTTCCACGTCGGCTTGGTGAAGGCGTCATGCATATCTTCACCCGGGCTGCGGCAACTGAGCAGGAAGACCACCAGCCCCACAGGTCCGGTGTAGGCGATGACCAACAGCCAGGCGAGCTTCTGCACCCAGGACACAGGTGTGTTTCGAGCGAGGTCCCATCCTGCCAAGATCAGCGACATGGCGGTGAGGATGAACCAGACAAGCAGTGCGCCTGACAGTGCGTCCATGTGGGGAGGTCCTCCAATCGAGATATCGGGGATACTCTCAAGCCATGTCCACAAACCAGATGGCGCTGGAGAACTGGAATCTCGTCACAACTGCGGCGGCCATGTCGGCGCAGGCACATGAGGGGCAGCAGCGACATGACGGATCACCCTATGTGCAGCATCCGGCGCGCGTGGCAGTGCTGTTGGCTCGGGCGGGGGCCGATCCGAGGTTGATTGCAGCGGGCTTTCTGCACGACGTGATTGAAGACTCGACCGTCGATTGGGACGAAATCGCAGAGGCTCTCGGCGGTGATGTGGCAAACTGGGTTGCAGTCATGACCAAAGACATGCGGTTACCCGAGGAGATCCGAGAGGCGCGATATCGAAAGCAGCTTGAAGCGGGCCCATGGCAGGGCAGGGCTGTGAAACTCGCTGATCAGATCGACAACTACACCAATGCGTCAGGGGCGGCGATTGAGAAGGTCAGGCCCAAGGCACAATGGGCGCTGGAGATTTCCGCCGGTGATGACGAGCCTCTCATCTTGTGCTTACGGGCGCAATTGGAAGAGGCGCTCACGCTCTGAACACAGCGTGAGATGCAAAGAGCATCCAGACGCCGTAGATCGCCAGCACACTGCAAACGCCCACCAGCCAGCAACGCGACCTGCGGGCAAGCCCCGTGGCGATGGTCGCAAGTGCAAGTGTCATCAGGCCCATGGCGATGGTTTCGCCTGCGGTGGTCTCAACGCCCAGGGGCCGAACGAGAGGAAGCACCCCCAGTCCGGGCAGCACTGGCCAACGAACCACCCAGAACCATCGGTACTCGGACCATGGATAGTCTGCCACGAGCAACCAACAGAAGGGCATCCACAACAACAACCCTACGAGCAGGGCTGCCTGCCAGGTGTGTGTGTGGGGCAGGCCCTTGCCAACAGGCCCGGAGTGAGGCCCGGCAGGGGGTCACTGCGTCGGCTCGGTCAGATCGCTGCTGAGGCGGCGCACGTCGTTGGATGTGCCGCTGGCATCGGGTAGTTCTTGATCTGTAGCAGCGCCCAGCTCCTGCAGCTTTCGAGCGCTGACCAACAAACGGGTTTCCATTGATCCCACGCTCTTGTTGTATGCGGCAACGGCCATGTCGAGTTTGTGGCCCACGTCATCCCACGATTCGAGGAAGACGCGAATGCGGTCATGCAGTTCACGGCCCAGTTTGGCGATGCGTTCGGCGTTTTGGGCCACGGCTTCCTGTCGCCAGCCAAATGACACGGCTCGGAGCAGGCCCAGCAGCAGCGTCGGTGTGGCGATGAGCACTTTCGATTCGAGTGCCTTGGCGTGAATGGTGGGGTCTGTTTCGAGGGCAGCGGTGAGGGCGGACTCCAGCGGAATGAAGAGCACAACGGCTTCCGGGGCCGGATCGAAGTTTTTCCAGTAGGCCTTCGCCGACAGCGCTTTCACATGTGATGACAATTGATCGGCATGGCGCGCGAGGAGCGCGTCGCGGTCAGGCCCTGCTGGGGCCTCGAGGGCATCGAGGTATCGCTCCAGTGGCGCCTTGGCATCAACCACAAGTTGGCCGTTACCGGGGAGGCGAACCACCATGTCCGGCTGCTGCCGACCATCTTCTCCCTGAACCGAGACTTGTTCCTGAAAGTCGCAATGCTCGACCATTCCAGCCAGTTCGACGACGTTGCGCAACTGCATCTCGCCCCACTTGCCTCGTTGGTCAGGTCGCCGCAGCGCTGAGGCCAGTTGACCTGTGGTCTCCCCGAGTTGGCGATGACCAGCCATGAGATGCTCGATGGTCGTGCTGAGCTGGGTATATGCCTTGAGACGATTGTCCTCGAGCTTTTGAACGGCTTGGCCCTGCTGGGTGAGCAGGTCCTTCATCGGGGCAAACGTCTTGTCAGCGAGTTTCAGAAACTGCTCCGAGTTTGCTGCGAGCGCTGCTTGTCCAGTTGACGAGAACGAGTCGACGAGTTGCTTGCGGGCTTCATCGAAAAACTGCTTCTGTTCCTCGAAGCGGGCTTTGGCGGCAGCCAGTTCCGGCTCGAGGGCAGCCAATTGCTCCCGGACGCGTGCTTCCCCGGTTCGTGCGGACTCCACCTGAGCCGTGAGCGACTCAAGTTGCTGATGTTGTTGTCTAGCGGCCTCTTCGGCCCGAGCAACTCGCTCACCCTCGCCTCGGCGCAGGGCTGCCACCGCAAGGGCCCCAACAGTGGCCCCGATGGCAATTCCCACGAACAGTGACAGGACATCCACAGGTTCATCCTAGTGCCGGTCGGTCGTTTGAGAACCGAAGTATGGTGCGCAGATGTCGATATCAACGATCGTTGTCGCCACTGCGCTGATGGGTCCCGCTGCCACCGAAGACACCGTGCACACAGCCAAGTGGCTGGTGACACCTGACCGAACCTGGATCGGGCGTGACTGGTGGGCAAATCGACTGCAGGATTGGGCTCTGCAGGATGGTCGCCTTGTGTGTCTGGAGGCAGGCCCACGCAAGCCCATCCGCACGGCGCATTGGATCTCCCGAAGTCTCCAGCCGGAGGCCGGTTCGGTGCACCTGTCGGTCGATATCGAGTCTGCGGATGCAGCCGTTGCGCCACCAGAGGCGTTTGCTGGATTCCTGATCGGCACAGGGGGAGCCCATGTGGACCACCGGCTCAGCGCGTTGGCGCACCATGTGCCCGCGCCAGATGGCGGCATGCTCGCTGTCGTGGATGGTGATGGTCGTGTTGCGTTGCGGCGATTCGACCAGCCGTTCAAGGGAACGGCGCTCTGGTCGATCAACACGCCCGTGGGCTTCGATGCCTTGCCGTTGCTCGAGGATCAGGAGTTGTCTGGGGAGGGGTTTGCGGACGGGGCTGATCGTTCATGTCGCTTGCAGTTGGATCTGGAAGACGGATTGGCCACCGTGATGGCGCTGGATGGCAGCGGTGAGATCATCTCCAAGGCATCGGCCCGACCTGTAGATGCGAGCCTCACCGATGGAGCGGTGGCATTGGTTTCAAGCGGAGGTCCGTCGCCCAAGGGCCCTGGGTTTGCCTTTGAGCACTTGCATGGTTCGGGGGCGGGATTGCTGCATCACCCTGACCGGGCATGGGGGCCGGCGCTCAATGCGCTTTACACGGTGAACGATGGCACGCTCAAGCTGACAGGGCAGTTTGGGCCCATCGGAGCTGGGCAGGTGGCAGCGCTGGATCTTCAAAATGCTGACGGCTGGCATCAGGTTGCGCTGGCGCCAATCGACGCCGACTCGAACACGGCCACATTCAGGGTTGAAGGGATCGACACGCTCAATGATGTGCCGTTTCAAATCAGGCTTGAGGGTGACGACGCGCCCCCCTTCAGTGGTGTGATCAAGTCCGAGCCGCTTGATGGGCATGTCGATCTGGCTGCGATGAACTGCCAGAAGGTCTATACCGGCGGGCTCAAGTGGAATCACGAGGGGATCTGGATGCCACATGTGGAGCTCACGCAGGCTGTGGCGGCGCATGACCCAGATCTTTTGTTCTTCGCCGGGGACCAGATCTACGAGGGTGATTTCGTTGGCGTGGATGGCCGAGGTGGCAAGATCACCATCGACGATTACCTCTACAAGTGGCTGCGATTCTGCTGGAGCTTCCGTGATCTCACGCGGGTGACACCTTCGATCGTGATTCCCGACGATCATGACGTCAATCATGGAAACATCTGGGGTGCGGGTGGACGTAAGGCGCGCAAGCGTGATGGGCTCACTGCACAGGACTCGGGTGGTTACAAGATGCCGCCGCGGTTCGTCAATGCGGTGCATCGAACTCAGACATCGCACTTGCCTGAATCGACTGACTCAGCGCCGATTGAGCAGGGGATCACTACCTATCACTGCGACTTCGACTTGGGCGGCGTGAGTTTCATCGTGCTGGCGGATCGGATGTTCAAGGAGTCGCCCTCGGTGGCCTGTCCGGAGGGTGAGTTCCGCAATGGGTGGCCACAGGCGGAGGGATTTGATGCCAAGACGCAGGCGGATGTGCCAGATGCGCCGCTCTTGGGCGATCGGCAGGAGGCGTTTCTGGATGCGTGGGCAACACGCGAGGATGATCGGTGGGCGTCATGTGTGTTGAGCCAGACACTGTTCGCCAACATGGCGACGCTGCCGCCGGGTGCCAAGAGTGGTGGTGTGTTGCCCGGTTTGGGATTCCCTCAGCCGGGTGAGTATCCGGAGAATTGGGTGCTGGCGACGGATGGTGACTCAAACGGCTGGCCGCAGTCGGGACGCAATCGGGCACTTGAGCGAATGGCGAAGGTCGGCACGGTGCATGTGTGCGGTGATCAACATCTGGGCTCGCTGATTGAGTACGGGGTGCATGAGCACGGCGATGCGGGTTGGGGGTTCTGTGTACCTGCGGTGTCGAACACTTGGCCGCGGCGTTGGTGGCCGCCGTCATCTGGCGAGAATCATGTGGAAGGGGAACCTCGATACACAGGGGAGTACGAGGATGGATTTGGCAACAAGGTGCGAGTGCATGCTGTGGCGAATCCGGCCAAGAGTGGTCGTGTCCCAGCAAATCTGCATGATCGAATGCCTGGTTACGGCATCGTCAGGTTTGACATGCCAAGCAAGTCGGTGACGTTCGAGTGCTGGAAGAGGCCGCAGTTGGGCGTCGATGAACTGCCGACCCAGTACCCGGGCTGGCCACGCACCGCGCCCCTCCCCTAACATGTTCCTAAATGACCCGTCGGGTCATTTATCTTCGGTGGCAGCAACGAGTTATGACAGGCGCCGGACATAAGTGGTGTTGAGTCAATGAGATAAATGACCCGACGGGCCTGTAGGGGGGGCGATAGGGTGGGGGGATGTTGCTGCTCGCTCATCTATGCCTTTGCCTCTCTGAGCCCGGGCTCGGGCCCATCACCCAACTGACCTTTCCCAGCCAGTTTCACAAGGCTGGCGAGTCTTACATCTCCCCTGACAGGTCCAAGGTCATCTTTCAGGCCATTCCTCAGCCAGAGGCTGGTCAACCTCAAGAGCCATCCGAGCACTACGGCATGTATCTGGCCGATCTGGTGCCTGGCAATCAGCCCGCATTCACCCTTGAGAACATCCGACGCATCAGCCCGGAGGGTTCAGCCAACACCTGCGGCTGGTTTCACCCACTCGATGAAGGGCTTGTGCTCTACGCCAGCACGCTCGGCCCACCTGTGGCTCAAGACACCCCCGGCTATCAACGCGCCTCCGGCAAGTATCGCTGGGCCTTTCCGCCACAGATGCGGATCGTCAAGCAGCGAATAGACAGCGAGAACGCCCGCCCTGAACCCCTCATTGGCGACGACGCCAGCTACCAAGCTGAAGGCTCATGGAGCCCGGACGGCCGCCACGTGCTCTTCGCCGACTTGGCCACCGGCGATGGCGATCTATACGCCCAGGACTTGGTCACCGGCCATCGGGCTCACCTCGTAAGCGCCCCAGGCTACGACGGGGGCCCGTTCTTCTCTCCCGATGGCAAACGGATCATCTGGCGTGGCGATCGCCGCAGCGATCACCTGTTGCAACTTTTCGTGGGCGAGCTGGCGTTTGACGAAGCGGGCACCATCATCGGTCTATCCCGCACCTTTCAGTTGACCGACGATGAACACGTCAACTGGGCACCATTCTGGCACCCCGACGGCAAGCGTCTCGTGTTCGCCACAAGTCGCATGGGGCATCACAACTACGAGGTGTTCGAGATCGACGCAGCAAGTGGCACCCCCGATGAACCGACCCGTTACGGAACAACTTCCCGCCGAATCACGCAGGGGGAGGGCTTCGACGGCCTTCCCGCTTTCAGTCCAGACGGCCAATACATGATCTGGACCGGGCAACGCGGATCAAGCGGCACCAGCCAGTTGTTCATCGCACCATTCAAGCGTGCATCGCCCCCGCCCACACGCCCCGGGAATCCTCCCGAGGGCCATGCACACTGAGTCTCCGCCGGATCAGCAATCACAACGGATCATCGCTCCCAAGGCTGATCGGCCAACTGGTTCGAATCGCCAGCCACACCAACACGTCGCGGAAGCCCTCCCAAAGGCCATGTCCACTGAATCACGGCCAGATCAGCAATCACGGCGCACCACAGCACGTTCACAGCACCTAGACTGATCGGCCCGCCTCACTACCTGCGCCGGCCCGCCTTAGCCCACAACCCCGTCACCACACGGATACGGACAACACACACGTGGAGGACAACATGGACCCCCTTGCCTTGGTCGCCGCCGCGGCCCTCAACGTCGAAACCCCCCTCATTCCTCGTGAGATTCTCTTTGGCAACCCCGAGCGATCGAGCGTCGGAATCAGTCCTGACGGCTCCACCCTCTCCTTCCGAGCCCCGGTCGACGGCGTGATGAATGCCTGGGTCCAGCCCATCGGCGGCGAAGCTCGCCCCCTGACGAAGTTCACAGATCGCCCCATCGGCAACCTCAACTGGTCATGGAATGGCCAGCAACTGCTCTTCACCAAGGACAAAGGCGGCGATGAGAACAACCACGTCTACGCGGTAGACATTGATGACGCCGAGGTGCATGACCTCACACCCATCGATGGCGTTGCTGCGATGATCAGTGGCTCCAGCAAGGATCGTCCGGACCAGATCGTGATTGGCATCAACGACCGTGACGCTCGTTACCACGATCTCTACGTGGTCAACACACGCACCGGGGATCGAACACTCTTGCAGGAGAACGATGGCTATGCGGGCTATCTCCTCGACACCGAGTGGAATGTGCGCGGTCGCGTCAACATGACGGAAGACGGCGGGCACCTCACCGAACTCAAGGATCCAACAACCGGTGAGTGGTTCGAGTTCCTCAAGGTGGGCCAGGAAGACTCCATGAACACACAGCCGGGTTCCTTCAACAAGGCCGGCGACAAACTCTTTGGCGCATCTTCCATCGGTCGCGACAAGACCGCCCTCGTCTGGTGGTCGCCGGTCAAGGGTGGCGGCGACAACCCGACCGTCGTGTTCGAGTCGGACAAGGCCGACGTCAGTGGCGGTATGGGTAACCCCGACACACATGAGCCCGAAGCCGTCGCGGTGAACTACCTGCAACCTGAGTGGCACGTGATCGATGACAGTGACGACCTGTCGGGAGACTTCGCCGCACTTGAACGCTTGGGCGGCAAGGACTTCTCCGTCTCCGATCGCACCAAGGACAACCGCACTTGGATCGTGGTGTTCGGCGCCCCTGACGAAGTGCCCACCTACTGGAAGTGGAACCGAGACACGAAGACGGGTGAGAAACTCTTCACCACATGGCCAGATCTGGAAGGCCAACCACTACAGCCCATGCAGGGTGTTGAGATCACGGCTCGCGACGGGCTGGTGCTGCCGTCTTATCTCACGCTTCCACCGAACTGGACACAAGGCACACCCGTTCCCACGATCGTGTTGGTTCACGGCGGCCCCTGGGCTCGTGACAGCTGGGGCTACCACCCATGGCACCAGTGGCTCGCCAACCGTGGCTATGCGGTCATCAGCCCGAACTTCCGAGGCTCGACTGGTTTCGGCAAGGGCCACGTCAATGCCGGCGACCGCGAGTGGTACGGCAAAATGCAGGACGACCTCAACGACACCGCCGAGTGGATGGTCAAGAAGGGGTACGCCGATGAGAACAACATCGCCATCATGGGCGGCTCATACGGCGGCTACGCAACGTTGGCAGGCATGACCCGCGATCCCGAGTTGTGGGCCTGCGGCGTAGACATTGTCGGCCCATCGCACGTAGGAACGTTGCTCAAGACGATTCCGCCTTACTGGGCACCGGCGATCAAGATGTTCGAGTCTCGGGTCGGTTCGTTGGACGAACCTGCTTGGCTCGACGCGATCTCACCGCTGACTCACGTTGACTACATCAGCAAGCCGTTGCTCATCGGTCAGGGCGCAAACGACCCACGTGTGAAGGTGTCCGAGAGCAATCAGATCGTTGAGGCGATGAACGAGCGCGACTTGCCCGTCACCTACATCGTCTTCCCTGATGAAGGGCACGGATTCCGAAACCCTCAGAACAACATGGCGTTCAATGCTGCGACAGAGGCGTTTCTCGCCGAGCATCTCGGCGGCCGCCTCGAGCCCATCGGCACATCCATCGCTGACTCCTCAGCTCAGGTCCGCGACAAGGGCGGTCTAGACTTCGGAGCCACCGAGACGTGGGTTGCAACTGGCGAGGATGACGACACCCCGGAGATTCTCCGGATGAAGGTGTCAATCGACGACCTCACACCAGAGCAGGCTGAACAGTACGAGGAGTTCAAGGCTCAGATGAGCCAGATTCCCGCTGAGCAGCTTCCACTGGTGCTCAACATGCTCATCGCCCAGTCTGGGCAGGCGCCCGAGGAAGACAAGCCGCTGGTGGCGATGATTGTGCAACTCCTCAACGAGCGGGTCAATGCTCCGGAGGCCACAGCCGACGTTCCGACGACGCCCTGACACACCACCGCTGTACCATCACCGCTGATGGGACAGTCTTCGTGACGGGAACAGAATCGACCGCAGGGCGGACGTCTATCCGCCTCCAGCCGAACGGGCGGCCGCGAGTCGTTGTGCTGGGAGGCGGCTTTGGCGGCTTGGCGGCCGTGCGCGAATTGCGCAAGAGCAATGCCGACGTGATTCTGGTGGATCGCTGCAATCACCACCTGTTCCAGCCCCTTCTGTATCAGGTAGCAACGGCGACGCTTGATGCCAGTGACATCGCCTCGCCCATTCGAACAGTGCTGCGCCGGCAACAAAACGCGGTGGTGGTGCTTTCGAAGGCGACCGCCATCGACCTTGAGAGACAGCAACTCATGCTGGAGGGCGTGCACGAGGGGCAAGCCGAACCGATGCCATTTGATTGGCTCGTCATCGCCACCGGCGCTCATCATGCCTATTTCGGGCATGACGATTGGGCGAAACGGGCACCGGGCCTCAAGACCCTTGAAGACGCCATTGACATTCGGTCACGCTTTCTGCTCGCATTCGAGAATGCAGAGGTGGAGGGTGACGACAAGTGTCGTCGTGCCGAATTGACATTTGTGATCGTTGGTGGTGGGCCTACCGGGTGCGAACTGGCTGGGTCGATGGCCCAGTGCGCCCGCTGCAGCATGCCGCGTGACTTTCGTGGCGTAGACACCCGAACCGCACGCATCGTTCTGATTCAAGGTGGCGACAGAGTCCTTCCAACGTTCTCTCCCAAGACTTCAGCGCGGGCCCAGCGCATCCTCGAGCGGCTCGGCGTTGAGGTGCGATTGAACCAGCATGTAACCGACATCAAGGAAGAGGGTGTCTTCGTGGGCGACGATTTCACGCCGGCGAGAAACGTGTTTTGGGCAGCAGGCGTGCAGGCGCCCTCCATCACTCGCACGATGGGCATTGAAGTGGACCGCGCCGGGCGGATCCCCGTCGGGGGAGACTGTGCCATTGCGGGGCACCCCAATGTGTTTGCCATCGGAGACGTCGCTTCTGCAACCTGCGCCAAGACAGGGCGGCCTGTTCCCGGAGTGGCACAGGGCGCCATCCAGACGGGCAGGCATGTCGGGCGGATTATTGCCAAAGAGATCAGGGGAAAGACATCTGATCGACCGGCGTTCAAGTACTTCGACAAAGGGTCACTCGCCTCGCTGGGCTCCGGCAGGGCGGTGGCCGACATCTGGGGGTTGAGTGTCGGCGGTCGATTGGCTTGGCTCATCTGGGGCCTCGTTCACATCATGTTCCTGGTTGGGTTCCGCAATCGGATCAGCGTGATGGTGCAGTGGTCCATTCAGGCGATCTTCCATCAACGTGGCGCGCGCCTGATCGCCGGCGAGGAGGAAGTGCGGGTGAAGTTGCCGGAGCTCCCTTCGAACCGGGATCACGGATCGTGAGGTCTCCCAGACTGCTGCAATTCATTCGCCTTTTCCTGATCACGGCCGGTATTGCGGTAGTGGTGATTGCTGTGCACTGGGGCGACGGCGTTGAGGTGACCGCCGGTTGGAAGTTAGGCACATTGCCTCCGGAGGATGCATCGCGATACGTTCCGGTCGAAGGGGCGGCATATCTAGATAGCGGTATGTGGTCAGTCACGCTCGAGGACGGGCAGAAGGTGGTTGTTGACGAAGCCGTGTTTCGGCCGGGCATCCTGCGAATGCTCGCTGACGCCGGTGGATTCTTTCTCGTGCTTTCTCTACTGGTGGTTGGGTGCGTGCATCCTCTGCAGGCGACGAGATGGTGGATTCTCATGCGAGTCCGTGGGCTGCGAGCGCCGTGGGTGCGCACCTTGCGACTCGTATACATCGGGGCATTCAGCAACTTCCTGCTGCCGGGCACCGAAGGCGGCGACGTGGTGAAAGCCTGGGGCGCTGCCAAGGGAACCGATCGCAGGATGGACGCCGTCATGAGCGTCGTCTTCGATCGCATCACCGGCCTCGTTGGGCTCGCGATTCTGGCTGCCGTATTCAGTTTCGCGCTGGCGGAGTCAGATCTGGCTCGGGAGATTGGCGCTTGGACGTGGATCGGCCTGCTTGTTGTATTCGTCGGAGGTATCGGCGCATTTGCCGCCATGCTTCGAGGCTGGCTGCGGCTACCTGGAGTCGTCGCCCGGTTTGGAGGGGGGCTCCCCGGCAAACTGGAGGCCGCCTTTCGATCCTATGGCCACCATCCTTGGGCCATCTGCGGCGCGACGGGTGTGTCGGTATTGGTGCAATTGTGTCTGGCCGCCGCAGCCGCCGGTTGCGCCTGGTCGGTGGGCTCGGAGCACACCCTCTGGGTCATGCTGGCAGCCATGCCCGTCTTGTTTCTCGCGGCGGCCGTGCCGCTGACTTGGCAGGGCGTGGGCGTCATGGAAGCAATCGGTATCGCCCTGCTGGCAACACCGGGATTGGCCACCGTAAATCAGGTTGTGGGCACGCTTGTGCTGTATCGCCTGCTGGAACTCACCTGGGCCCTCGTGGGGGGTCTGCTGCTGCTTCGTGGCGATGTCCAATTACGGCCTCAGATACCCCCCAGCCAGTAGAATGCCCGCCGCAGGCGGCACCTGACATGCGTACCGATTTTCTCCCATTCGCCCGCCCCTCGATCAGCGAGGAGGACATTCAGGCCGTGGTCCAGACGCTCCGTAGTGGCTGGATCACGACCGGCTCGCAATGCGCCGCGCTGGAGGGTGCGCTGTCCGCTCGGCTGGATGGGGCGCAGGTCGTAGCCGCGGCTTCAGGCACTGCCGTCATGGATCTGGTGCTGCGGGCGCTCGAGATCGGCCCCGGAGATGAAGTGATCACACCCTCCATGACGTGGGTGTCCACGGTCAATCTCATCACCCTCCGAGGGGCCACGCCGGTGTTCGTCGATGTCGATAGAGACACGATGCTGGTCACTCCCGAGGCCATTGAAGCAGCCATCACCGACCGAACCCGGGCCGTGATTCCGGTGCACTACTGCGGAGCGCCTTGCGACATGCACCCCATCCGTGCGATCTGCCAGACGCACGGTGTGTATTGCATTGAAGACGCCGCTCACGCCATTGGAACTTCCTATGACGGGGTTGAAGTTGGCGGCCAAGGCACAGCAATCTTCTCGCTGCACCCGATCAAGACCATCACGACCGGCGAAGGTGGCCTGCTTGCAACTGACGACGAAGATCTGGCCCGACGAGTGCGAAGGCTGCGATTTCATGGGCTGGAAGCCGACGCCCATGATCGAAGGCAGCATGGCCGCACCCCAACAGCTCAAGTCCGTGAGCCGGGCCTGAAAGCCAATCTGCCTGACATGAATGCGGTACTGGGCCTGTCACAGCTGGACCGGCTCGATGCGTTCATCGATCGCCGTGACGCGCTGACCGCCCGTTACAGAGAAGGCCTGGCCTCAATAGATGGCATCTCGCCCGTGGCCGATCCGACATGGACGCACCGCCACGGGCGGCACCTGATGATCGTTCGGGTCGAGCCTTCGAAGGCGGGCATGGATCGCGACGAACTCATGCGCCGGCTGAAAGACGCCAACATCGGCACCGGCCTTCACTTTCTCGCCGTTCATACGCACGATTGGTATCGGGACAACATGGCCCAGTGGAGCGGCCGACTACCGAACACCGAATACAACAGTGATCGAATCTGTTCACTTCCGCTCTTTCCTGACATGACTGATGAAGATGTGGATTCCGTACTGGACTCAATCCGTGCGGCGCTGGCTTGTGCCAAGGTGCCCGCATGAGCATGTCCGTATCAGTGGTGGTTCCGGTCTACAACGAGATCGAGAACATCGACACACTCGTCGAGCGATTGCTGTCGGCCTGCGGTGAACTGCCGCATCGGTGGGAGTTGATCCTTGTCGATGACGGCAGTCAAGACGGTTCGACAGAACGCGTCGAAGTACTGGCCGAGCAGCACGATGGCCACATCAGGGGCGTGATTCTGAATCGAAACTACGGCCAGCACGCGGCAATCATGTGTGGTTTCGCCCACACGCGCGGGGAAGTCGTCATCACGATTGACGCTGATCTCCAGAATCCACCAGAGGAGATTCCCCGATTGGTGCAGTGCATTGAGGACGGCGCCGATGTGGTGGGCACGATTCGCCAGAATCGACAAGACAGCCTGTTCCGCCGTACGGGGTCTCGTTGCATCAACTGGATGGTTCAGAAAGCGACAGGCTCCCCAATGAGCGACTTCGGTTGCATGCTTCGCGCATATCGCCGCCCGGTGGTTGACGCCATGCTTCAGTGCCATGAGCGAAGCACCTTCATTCCGGTACTTGCCAACTCATTCGCCAAGCGGCTCGTCGAGATAGAAGTGGGGCACGCGGAGCGAGCGGCAGGCGAGTCCAAGTACTCACTGTGGAAGTTGGTGAATCTGCAGTTTGACCTGCTCACCAGCATGACCACGACGCCGCTGCGCCTGCTGTCCTGGGTGGGCTTGGCCATTTCGATTTCGGGTATCGCATTCGGCCTGTTGCTGCTTTTCCTGCGGCTGGTCATGGGCGCACAGTGGGCCGGCGAGGGTGTGTTCACGCTCTTCGCCATTCTGTTCATCTTCATCGGAGCGCAGTTCATCGGGCTGGGGCTCCTCGGCGAGTATCTGGGTCGGGTGTACCACGATGTCCGTGGTCGTCCGAGATACTTCGTTGATCATGTAGCCGGCACGACCCACCTCGATGGTGAGCCGGCACGCAGAACCGCAGCCATTGCTGCGGCTGGAAGGGAAGGTCGGTCATGAGAGCCGTTGTCTTTGCCTATCACGAAGTCGGTGCTGCGGCGCTGGAAGCACTGCTCACCAGTGACATCGATGTCGTCGCGGTATTCACGCATCGGGATGATCCTTCCGAGGGCGGCTGGTTCAGGTCAGTCGCTCGGCTGGCTGCCGAGCATGGTGTGCCAGCACATGCGCCTGAAGACCCGAATCACCCACTCTGGGTGGAGCGAATCAGCGAACTGGCTCCGGACATGATCCTGTCGGCCCACTACCGGTCGATGCTCGGCGAGGACATACGATCACTCTGCCCCGGGGCCTGCTTCAACCTGCATGGATCACTGCTCCCGGCCTATCGAGGCAGATGCCCGATCAACTGGGTGCTGGTCAATGGCGAGACGACCACCGGCGTGACGCTGCACCACATGACGGCGGTGGCGGACGCAGGGGACATCATCGCCCAACGCAAGGTTGAGATCGATGAAGACGACACAGCCTTGACGCTCACCGCCAGAATCTGCGAGAGCACAGGCGAACTGCTTCGCGGGTGCATTGGGGCAATCATCAACGGCACGATCGAGGCGACGGCTCAAGACGATTCCATTGCAACCACGATGCCCGGCCGGTGTCCCGAAGATGGCCGCATCGACTGGTCCCAGCCTGCCCATGCCGTGAGCAACCTCATCCGGGCCGTGACGGCGCCATGGCCGGGCGCATTCAGTGAGTCTGGCAGCCGGACTTTCCACGTCTGGGAGGCAACCGTCATGCCTGGGGCACCAGGCGTCGCACCAGGCACCGTGCTGCAAACCGATGATGCCCTCGTGATCGCATGTGGCGAAGACGCCATTCGGATCGATGCAGGTCAGCCAGCTGACGGCGTCTGGTCTACAGGCGTGCAACTGGCGGAGGACATGAACTTTGTAGACGGCATGCGTGTTGGCCACGCCGTTGATCGTCGAGGGGCGGACCGCCGCAAGAAGGTCCTGATTCTTGGAGCAAACGGTTTCATCGGCAGCCATCTGTCTGAGCGATTGCTGAGCGAGGGCGGCTATGAGGTCCATGCCATGGATCTGCACT
Organism: Phycisphaerales bacterium; assembly: GCA_022446885.1. Taxonomy (GTDB): domain Bacteria; phylum Planctomycetota; class Phycisphaerae; order Phycisphaerales; family SM1A02; genus JABAAC01. Next base: position 71,925 of record JAKVBU010000012.1, read on the forward strand.
CAACCAATCTGGATCACCTGATTGGCACCGAGCACTTCAACTTCCACGAAGGTGACATCTCGATCAATCGTGAGTGGATCGAGTACCACGTCCGCAAGTGTGATGTGGTGCTGCCGTTGGTCGCCATTGCAACGCCCATCGAATACGTGAGGAATCCACTTCGAGTCTTCCAACTGGACTTCGAAGAGAATCTGCGGATCATTCGCGACTGTGTCCGGCATGGAACCCGTGTCATCTTCCCGTCCACCAGCGAGGTGTACGGAATGTGTGGAGACTCGTACTTCAACGAGAACACCTCACCGCTTGTCACGGGCCCCATCAAGAGCCAGCGGTGGATCTACTCCTGCTCAAAGCAGCTCCTTGATCGGGTGATCTGGGCCTACGGTCAGCGTGATGGGCTTCGGTTCTCGCTGTTCAGGCCATTCAACTGGATCGGTCCCAGGCTCGATTCGCTCGATTCGGCACGGATCGGTTCATCAAGAGCCATCACTCAGCTGATCCTGAACCTGGTGGAAGGCACACCCATTCAATTGGTGGACGGCGGCGAGCAGAAGCGCTGCTTTACCGATGTCGATGACGGGGTCGATTGCCTCTATCGTTTGATTGCTGACGATTCAGGTCGAGTGGATGGTGGCATTGTGAATGTCGGTAACCCGGAGCACGAGTACAGCATTCGGGAGTTGGCTGAGACGCTGGTCGCGAAATTCGACGCCCATGAACTGCGTGGCAATTACCCGCCCTTTGCCGGGTACAGAGTGATCGAGTCGGGTGCCTATTACGGCAAGGGCTATCAAGATGTGCAGCATCGCCGCCCCTCGATCGAGAATGCCAAGCGTTTGGTGGGGTGGACTCCCAAGGTTGGATTCGAGGAGTCGATCGAGCGGACGCTCGACTGGTTCCTGAGAGACCACGAGGGCAAACTGGCACAGGCCGCCCTCCCCGTGGGATGATGCGCACATGAAGATCGGGCTGCGGGTCGATGTAGACACCTATCGTGGTACCCGGACGGGGCTGCCGCGTCTGCAAGATGCGCTGGACCGCCGTGGCATCTGTGCCTCGTTCTTTCTGACCGTGGGCCCCGACAACATGGGACGCCACCTGCGGCGGATCTTCAGGCCAACCTTCCTGCTGAAGATGTTCAGAAGCGGCGCCGGTTCTCTGTACGGGTGGGACATATTGCTGCGAGGCACACTGTGGCCTGGGCCTGTCATTCATCGAAGATTGGCATGGAGCATCCGGCGGCTCGGTGATACCGGGCATGAGATAGGGAATCACGCATGGGATCACCACCTGTGGCAGGCCAAAGCCCACCGGCTGCCCAGAGAGCGGGTGATCGAGCAGATTGAGCGAGCGCACGAGGCGATTGCACTGTCTACCGGCCGCGTTCCAACTTGTATCGCGGCCCCTGGCTGGCGTTGCAAAGAATCACTGCTTTCGACACGGGAGCAGTTTGGGTACGCCTACGCCAGTGACTGTCGAGGTGAGGGTGTGTTCCAGCCGGTCGTGGAGGATCAACCTGCAGGCCCGCCACAGGTGCCGGTGAATCTGCCCACGTGGGATGAGGTGATCGGTGTCAACAAGTGCACACGTCTGGATGCATTTCCAGCGATCGCATCCAACATCCGAAGAGACGGGTACAACGTGCTGACCGTGCATGCCGAGTGTGAAGGAGGCGCCGCGGCTCGCGACTTCGAGCAATTCCTCGACGTCATGATCGACCAGGGTTGGTCGTTCGTGCCGCTGGGTGAACTTGTTCCGGATCAAGTCGAGAGTGGCCACATGACCACCGGTTGGATTCCCGGCCGTGACGGCTGGGTAGCGATGCGGGCGGTTGACGTCACATGAAGTTGAAAGAGAACCGCGTTCCGGATGCGCAGTGGCATTGGCCAGCGATCATCGCGGTGATTGCGTTCGTGCTCATCTATCTGGTGGCATTGGACTGGCGGCCGCTGGTCGTTCCCGACGAAGCTCGATATGCGGCCATCCCACTGGAGATGATCCAGACCGGCGATTGGACAGTACCGCATCTGCTGGGTGTTGAATACTTCGAGAAGCCTGTTGCGGGCTACTGGCTCACGGCCGCCGCGTTTCAAGTCTTTGGTGACAACACGTTTGCCTTGCGCTTACCATCGGCACTAGCGTCGGCTCTTGCGGCGATTGTTGTCTTCGTGATTGCTCGCCGGGCGACCGGCCGCCGAGACCTCGCAGCACTCTCATCGCTTGTCTTGTTGACGATGATTGAACCGTCCATTCTGGGAACCACCGCGGTACTCGACGCGCCCTTCTCGGCGCTCGTGACACTCACCATCGGCTGCTTCTGGATGGGATTCTCATCAAAGGGCGCCCCTCGGTTCTGGTGGCTGGCTGCGGCGGGCGGTGCTGCGGGCGCGGCCTTTCTCATCAAGGGGTTCTTGGGCTTCGTCATTCCGGGCATGGTGCTCGCACCGTGGCTTGCATGGTGTCAGCAGTGGCGAGCGCTGTTTCTGTGGCCATGGATCTGTCTGGCCGGGGCCCTCGTCGTGGCCGGGCCATGGTCTTTGGCGGTGCACAGTGCCAATGGCGACTACTGGCATTACTTCTTCTGGGTGGAACACATCAATCGGTTCCTTGGTGGAGCCAAGGCGCAACACCCCGAGCCGTGGTGGTACTTCCTCGCGATTCTCCCGGTAGGCATGATCCCCTGGATCTTCGCTGCTCCGCTCGCGGCGGCAGGGGCCGCTCGACGTGGGTTTGGCTCGCCATGGTCAAAGCTGCTGCTGTGCTGGATCGCCTTGCCACTTGCCTTCTTCAGCGTGTCTTCAGGGAAGTTGCCGACCTACATCTTGCCCCTCTTCCCGCCACTGGCGATCGTGATTACCTGTGGCCTCTACACATGGTTCACCCGACCTCTACCCGCGCCGTCGTTCAAGGCCTTCCTGCCTGCACTACTGCTCTTTGTCTTCGCGTTCATTGCGGTGGTTGTCTGGCTTGTCTTGTCGCCGGAACAGGGCCCTTGGGAAGACGGCGGTACGTGGAGATTTCCCGTCGCAGCGATTGCACTTGTCCTGTGGGGCCTCATCGAGATCGCAGCCAATCAGAGTTCATCTGCAGACCGCCGGTTGCTTCTCAACGGGATGGCGCCTGTGGCCATGCTTGTGCTCGTTCCAATGCTCATGCCCACTGGCTACATGCAGGTGAGCAAGGTTCCCGAGCATGTGCTCGACCCAATTGCCGCCAAGTGGCCCGATGCCGCTCTGTTGGGTGACGAAGATCTGGCACATGCGGTGGGATGGGCTTGGCGTCGACCGCGTGATGTGGTGATCTTTGGTGGCCCTGGCGAACTCAAGTGGGGGCTCGAAACCTACGAGCACAACGCATCCAAGATCGTGGGCCCCGAAGATCTGGCATCCATCGTGAATGGGCGATCTGGCCCAGTCGTGGTGGCCTTGACCAAGATTTGGCCCAGTTGGGGCCTTGACGACCTGTCGCACCTGCCCCCACACGAGCGATTTGATGACCGCGGCATCTCAGTGCTGGTTTGGCCGGGGCCAAATCAGCCTGTTGAAACCTCCTCGGCCACATCTGGATCCTGAACCGGGCACAATGGGCCCATGCCCGAAGTGCGACTCTCACCAGCGACCCGCCGGAAGGGTGGTCGCCCAAGAGCAGGCCGGTAGAAGGTGAGCCTGTGGCGTGGCGGCTGCGAATGATCTGGGCATTTGGGTTTGGTACCGAGGCCCAGCCCGGGAGAGTTTGGCTGGGAACGCTTCCAGGTTGGGCTGTTCAAGAGTGACGACAACGGGGAATCGTGGGTCATGTGCGAGTCGCTCTGGATGGACGAGCGGCGAGAGGAGTGGTTTGCTGGTGGCATGGAGGAACCGGGCATCCACAGCATCTGTGTAGACCCCCGCGATGGCACCAATGTGTCGATCGCGGTGTCCTGCGGAGGCGTCTGGCACACGCAAGACGACGGGCAGACGTGGGAGCTGGCATGCACGGGCATGCGGGCGGCCTATCTGCCCAAGGAACTTGAGTTCAGCGAGAACGTGCAGGATCCACACATCATGGTTCGGTGCCCGGCCAATCCGGACCGGCTTTGGGTGCAGCATCACAATGCAGTGTTCAGAAGTGACGATGGCGGTCGATCGTGGGCCGAGTTGACGAGCGCTATCCCCTCCGGTTTCGGATTCGCAGTCGCATCGCATCCGCACGATCCGGACACAGCATGGTTCATACCCGCCGTGAGTGATGAGGAGCGTATTCCGGTCGACGGTCGAATGGTCGTTTCAATGACGAGGGATGCTGGCAAGTCATTCCAAATCATGGACGACGGCCTGCCGGACTCGTCGTGGGATCTCGTCTTTCGCCATGCCCTCGATGTCTCGGGTGACGGAACAGTGTTGGCATTCGGTTCAACAACCGGAAACCTGTTTGTGAGCGAGGACTCGGGTAAGACTTGGTCCTGTGTGCATCGCCACCTGCCACCGATCCATGCCGTCGAAGTCATTTGATCTGATCATCTGAACGACCATCAACGCTCGCGCGTAGCACTCTGAGGGGCACTTCCCCCGGATTGGAGGTTGTCATGCGCAACTCGATTCAACGAACCTGGATCGGTCGCCGGGCACCGAACTTCAACGCACCGGCGGTTCACCCTGACGGCACTGTCATGGAGCGGTTCACCCTCTCCAAGCTTCAAGGCAACTACGTGGCACTGTTCTTTTGGCCACTAGACCACACCTTTGTTTGCCCGACCGAGATTCTGGCATTTGATCATCGCCTGCGGGATTTCAATGACCGCAATTGCAAGGTTGTCGGCGTGAGCATCGACTCGGTCTACAGTCACAAGCACTGGCGAGACACGCCGGTGGATCAGGGCGGAATCGGCCCGGTCGGATTCACCATGGTCAGTGACGTTTCCGGCACAATCGCCGACCGTTTCGGCGTGCGTTCAATCGATGGCCCGGCGCTACGGGCCACCTTCCTGCTGGATCGGGATCTCGTCTGCCGTCACATGCTGGTCAACGACCTGACGCTGGGGCGAAACATCGACGAGACCCTTCGAACACTCGATGCCATTGAGCATGTGGACGTGTTCGGTGAAGTCTGCCCGGCCAACTGGCGAGACGGCCAGGCGGCGCTGCAGCCAACTGCTGAAGCGACGGCCTCATGGCTGAGGCGAAACGGGTCTGAGCTGTGACCCGCTCGCGCATTGGATCGGAGCCCTCACGTATGACGGCTCCGATCCTCTCGTGTTGCGCTTCCATCGGCCGTTGGATCTCACGATGCAGCCATCGGATCTTCGACTGCACCGCCGCCGACGTGCGGCAGGCTTCAAGCCTCGGTTTCATGGCCCTGCTAGGGTGAATGCATGGCCGGGCCGCGGATTGTCGTTGTGGGGGTGGGCACGATGGGAAGCGCCGCCTGTGCGCATCTTGCACAGCGCGGGGCCCAAGTCATCGGGCTTGAGCGGTTCACAATCGGACATGAGTTTGGATCGCATGGTGGTCAGTCGCGTGCCTTCAGGCTGGCCTACTACGAGCATCCGGACTACGTGCCACTGCTCAAGCGATCACGAGATCTCTGGCTGTCGCTCAATGAGCGAACGGCCAGGCCCATCTATCAGCCGGTGGGAGGTGTGTATCTGGCGGCCCCAGGCGCAGATTTCGTTCGCCTTGCCCACGCAGCCGCTGTTGAACACGGGCTGGATGTCGAATTGCTCGATGCCGCCGATGTGCGAGATCGGTTTCCGATCTTCAGAGTGCCCGAAGATTGGATTGCGCTCGTCGAACGGCCTGCCGGCTTCGTCGTACCGGAGTGGGCGATCGAGGCGCATGCCCAGATCGCTCGCCAGCACGGGGCCCAATTGCGAGATGGTGTGCAGGTTCATGGATGGTCGGCAAATGGCGCAGGTGTGCAGGTTGACACCACAGAGGGCTCCATTGAGGCTGATGGTCTCGTGTTGACGGCGGGCGTGTGGTCGCGCGAACTGGCGCAGGTCGAGGGGTTGGGAATACGACCGTCTCGGCAAGTGCTCGGCTGGGTCGATGCGCCAGAGGCTGCGCCGGTTGATTTGGGGCAATTGCCGGTCTGGGCGTTGGAACTCGAAGACACGTCAGTGCTGTATGGGTTCCCGCGCATGAGCGGCCTGCCCGGCCCGACGGGGTTCAAGATTGCCAGACATTGGCCTGCTGCAACGATCAACCCTGACGACCTCGATCGCTCCACGCACCCGGATGATGCGGACGACTTCATGCCTCATCTACGGGAGTTTCTGCCAGGAGCCGAGGGGGAAGTGCGAGACATGCGCATTTGCCTCTACGGCAACTCGGCCGACGGGCACTTTCGAACAGGGCGGCATCCAGAGAGTGACGCCGTGGTTGTGGCCGCGGGGTTCAGTGGCCATGGGATGAAGTTCCAACCGGTCATCGGCGAGATACTGGCAGACCTCGCGCTGGAAGGTACGACCCCCCACGCCATCGACTTCATCTCACTCTGACACGTTCGTGCAGCAGAGGGCGTCAATCGCCCTGCTGGCGGTACTCGCGGATCTTCATTCGGATGTGCCCGTAGTACTGCATCTTGAGACGGGCCAAGGCGAGACCGGCCCGCCCGTCAAGGAAGCCCCGCTTCACAATCCACGAGAGCACGAAGTAGGCCGCCGGGAACCACCAGCGTTCTATCTTGGCGTACTTGCTGCGCTGTCTTGGAGTAAGCGCCAGCCACGCTTCGCTGCCCTTGGGGCCGAGGGCCAGGTATCGGCGGGCTTCCCACGCGGAGTAGTCGTTGTGCTTGGCGAGGTAGGAGTCAAGCCCACGTCGATCGTCATGGTCGATGGGAGACTTGATCGTGCCGATGGATCCCTTCAGCACCGGGTGCTCATGCACCTCCATGTCCAGATGGCTCCAGCGATCTTCGTCGATTCGTTCGTACCGGCCGACTGCGTGCTTGAAGAAGGCCAGTTTGGAGAAGGGGTCACCGTGCCTGAGGAAACGCCCCATGAACCAGTTGTGAAACGTGAGCCAGCATCCAACATGGACATCTGCCTCAACAACCGCAGCGAGTTCATCACAGAAGGCGTCGCTGATGAACTCATCCGCATCCAGAAACAGCACCCACTCGGTTTCGGGTGTGTGGTTGTCGAGATACCAGTTTCGCTTCTTGGGGAACTTCCCATTCCACTTGAACTGCACGACCTCAGCACCATGTTCACGCGCGATGTCAGGCGTGCCGTCCGTACTTCCGGAATCCACGACCACGACTCGCTCGAAGCGGGTCAATCGCTCCAGACATCGAGGCAGATTCTTCGCTTCGTTCCGAACTGGAACGACGACAGTGACTGGAATCGAGTCGGACATGTGCGGATCAGGACTCGGCCTGCTGATGGGCTTCCACGAACCAGAGCCACTTGTCCAGGCCTCGGGAAACTTCCGTGAACAGGTCGGCAGTGTCAGCGTCGCCCAGATCTTCCGATGACCCGATCGCCGCCCTTATGGTGCGGCCGACAACGGACAGCCGCTGAGCAACGGCGGCAACGTGATCCTTGCACGTCACGGCACCGTGGGGGTACTCCTCCAGATTCGATGCTTCGGCGGCGTCTCGAACCGTTCCATTGGCGGTACCGCCCAATTGCACGATACGTTCGGCGATGAGATCGACCCAGTCGTTGAGGTCATCCCAGAGTTCGTCGAACATCTTGTGCAGACCGATGAATTGGGGGCCCTTCACATTCCAATGGGCCTGCTTGGCCATGGATGTCAGGTCGATGGTGTCGGCCAGACGTGCATTGAGCAAGGCGCAAAGATTGGTTCGTGACTCAGCCGGAAGATCATTGAGCGTTGCATGCATGGTGCACCTCCAGCACCTGCAGAGTCTAACGGGAGGGCCCGCCGCGGGTTTGCCCCCGCGGCGAGCCACCCTGGCGCACTACTCAAGACCCTCATGAATCACGTCGAGCAGCGTCTCGTTTCGGTCGGCCGTGACCTCCCAGAACATCACCCCACCCAACTCCAGATCGTTGACATAGTCCACCTTGTGTTGCATGGACAGGGCGTCGTCATAGGAGATGAAGTGCCCACCATGGGCATCGGGATTCCAGGCCCACGGCACCATCGCGTACGGGTCGCGGTGCACGGTGTATCCGCCGGACTCGAGCAGTTCCTCGATCTGCGTGAAGTCATTCACGCCTGTGGGACCAGAACTCCAGTCATCCCAGGTTCCCGGCGGCACAAATGTGCCTGATTGGAACAAGCCCGCATCGATGTTGGTGACGCCACCCCAGGCTCGACCGTAGAAGGGCACGCCCATGACGATCTTGTCCGGATCTACGCCAGCCTCCAGCCAAGGTTGGATGGCGCCGTCGCTGTTGTAGTGAAGTCGAACGTTGTCATTGCCTGAAGGGTTGTTGGGATTGGCATACAGGCCGGAGTGGTGTCCTGTGAGTGAGAGATCCCAGGCGCCCATGAAGTCATATGCCATGACGTTCACCCAGTCGAGGGTCTGTGCCAACTCAGCAAGTTCGTAGTTCTCCAGTTTGTCCACACCGCCGGCGGAAGCGATCGTGAGCAGATACTCACGGCCATCTTCAGCTTCGGCTGCATCCAGATGTTCGCGGAGTTCCTGCATCAACAGTGTGTAGTTCTCACGATCTTCCGGCCGGTAGGTGTTGCTGTCGAGCCCGCAGCACACCGGGTATTCCCAATCGATGTCGACGCCGTCGAAGTTGTAGGTTCGGATGAACTCCACTGCGGACTCAGCGAAGGTCTCTCTTGACTCTTCTGTGAGCGCCACGTCGCTGAATCGGCCCGACCATGTCCACCCACCCACTGAGATCAGTGTTTGAATGTGCGGATACTGCTCGCGCAGCACGTTGTTCAACTGGTTGTACGTGCCACGAATCGGCTGATCCCACGTGTCACCGGGGTAGGACCGCTCAATGGCCGCCCACGAATCGCCGACAACGACACGGCCGTTTCCGTCGATGTTGGCAAAGGCGTAATTGATGTGCGTGATCTTCTCAAACGGGATGTCTGCAGGGTGGTAGTCGCGACCGTAGATGCCCCACTCGATGTAGTAGGCAACAACACGCTTGTCGTGATCGGGTTCATCTCCATCATCACCACCACCATCGTCGCCACCGTCGTCGCCGCCGCCGTCATCACCACCGTCGCCGCCGTCGTCGCCGCCGCCATCATCGCCGCCATCATCGCCGCCATCATCGCCGCCATCATCACCACCGTCGTCGCCGCCGCCGTCATCAGGGCAGGGGCCGAAGTTGGAGATGACCATGAGCAGATCAGAGATCGTGACTGTTCCACTGCCGTCGAAGTCAGCCGAGCAGTCGATGCAGTCGCCCCAATCCATGAGGACCGCCATGAGGTCTGGCACGTCTACTTCGCCACTGCCATCGAGATCCCACGGGCAGTCATCGGTTGGTTCATCGCCGGGGCCTCCATCGCCATCACCGTCGATGGATGAAGAGACACTCTGTCCATTCACCTGCACATCTATCGGGCTGGCTGGCCAGCCGCCGGTTCCAGTGAAGCCCATCGTCACGGTCTCTCCGGGAAGTACCAGAGGGTTCCACGGTGGGTTGGAGAGCACCGTTCGATTGCCCTCATGGCTGAGTATGCAGTTCCAGGCCTGCTGCACAGTTGGGGTGCCGGCCCAGGAGATCGCCCAGCCGTTCAACGGCTCGGCGTCGGTGGGCAATGTGAGGCTGACCTGTGCTGTGTAGCCGCTGCCCCATTGATCAGTTGCACTGAAGTCAACGACGCTGGTGGATACATCACCATCATCGCCTCCGTCACCACCACCGTCATCACCTCCATCATCACCGCCGCCGTCGCCCCCGTCACCACCTCCGTCATCTCCGCCATTGTCACCGCCGTCGTCGTCGCCGAAGACCACGTCGCTGAGTGAGAAGAACACCTCGCCGGCGGGGTCAATCCGTTGCCAAGCGACGTAGATCACATGACGGCCATCTCGGAAGGGGAGAACGGCATCAAACTCGTACATCATGCCATTGCGAACGGGCGACGAGATCTCCAGTGGTTCGAGGTCGTCCCAGGACAAGGGTTGCGTGGGGTCGTAACCATCAGTGCTGATCCACGCATGGAAAATGCTCGGATCGTGGGGCACATGTGCGTGAAACTCGAAGTGGATCGGCCCTGCCGCGACACTCGTTGCAGGCCAGTCATCCCGGGCCATGTTGAGGCAGGCATATTTGTCGCGGCCCGCTCCGGCCAATTCCCCGTCTGGGATCATGTCCTGATAGACCGAAGTGTCGGGGTCTCCACCAGCAAACAGATGGCTCCCGTAGGTGCCGTTTGTTCGTGATACTTCGTGCCAGTCGTAGAACGGCTGTGTGCCACAAGACTGCACTGCCGCAATGTGGGCAGGGTGGGTCGGGTTTTCTGGGTTCGCCTGATAGACGGCGTAGACCCGACTGACCGGCGACTCCATCGAGCCGTGGGCGAAGAGGCCGGAGGTCAACATCGCTGCGGTCAGCGCCGCTGGGGCGATTGTCTTCAAGGGCATGGTTTGCCTCCTGATGTAGATTCGAATGAAGGGGGACAGCCAAGGGCCGCGATGACAGTGCGGCGCAACGAGTCTGTGCGTCTATGGACGCATGTGGGAAGCAGAGAGCCTACGAAGGCTGCGACGCGTGCGCCAGGACTCGATCAGGTGTGCTGTGGAATGAAGCATGGACCGACCCTACCTTCGCGCTCACTGGCGAGACTGGAAAAATCGGACCAGATGGTCGGGAGGGCTATCATGGGGTCAGGAACGCCCTGGAGACTTCAATCCTCATGAGAATGTCGGTCGCCACACGACGCCTGAAGTGGGCAGGGAAGTTCCTGCGACATGGTCGGAATATTGCTTCTCTGACCCCTTCGAGCCGGTGGTTATCACGGGCCATGTGCCGTGACATCGATGCATCCAAGCCCCAGACCATTGTTGAACTGGGGGCCGGCGTGGGGCCGGTCACAGCAATGATCTCAAAGTTGATGCACCCACAGAGTCGATTTCTGTCAATTGAACTGGACCCAGATCTCCACGAGTTGGCACAAGAGCGGTGTCCCGAGGTCGACATTCAGTTGGGCAGTGCGGATCAACTTGATGAGTTTCTGGATGATCGGGGCATCGACAAGATCGACTGCTTCTTGTCCTGCCTGCCTGTACCCAGCTTGCCAAAGACCGTGAACAGTGCCCTGTTCGAGTGCTGGAAGCGGCGATGCTCATCGGGGGTGTTCACCCAGATCACCCAGATTCCCTGGTACTACCGTCGCATGTATCGTCGGGTGTTCGACACGGTCGAATTCAAGCTTGTGCCGATGAACTTTCTACCTGCGGGCGTCTATCACTGCAGTCAGCTTCGCGCAGACTTCGAGGCGGATGATCGCCTTCCCGGCCATTGATCGAGGTTCCCATGAACGACAATCCCAACAAGTTGCTGATACGAGTACTTGAGGAGATGCTGGCGGCTCATCGCAAGGCGTCCAGTTGGGTTCATGAAGAGGCCCAACTCGAAGCCACGGGTGAGGTGCTGATGGGAGAACTGGTCAGCGGGGACCTTAGGGCGATCGAACGCTGCCTTGAATGGGCTCGCGAGTACAAGGGGGCCATTCCAGCTCGACCGGTACCTGGAGAGACGCCTCGCACGTGGCGGCTGGAATTGAACGAGTCAGCGGCTGCCTTGCTTGAGCCCCGAAGCCGTGAGATGCTCTTGGCAATGCACCACCTGCTATTTGGCGGCCCCGAGCCCTTGGAAGACAGCGGAACCTGGGAAGACCTCTCTGCGCTTGGCCTTCCACCGGGGCTGCGTGAAGACATTGAGCGATCGTGAACAGGGCCGCTGCGCTCATCTGCTGCATTGCTGCCCTGGCTGGATGTGAGGGCAGCGGGGAGGCACCTCCCCAGCCTGCGGGAACAGAACGTGTCGTCAGCCTCTCGCCTGCGATCACGCTTCTGCTCAGTGACCTGTCTCTTGATGATCGACTGGTAGGGCGAAGCGCATTTTGCCGGGGCGTCGATGCGCTTCCAGTTGGGGGAGACCTCTCTGGTGTAGATGTAGAGACTGTTGTTCGACTGCAGCCCGATCTACTCATACATCAGCAGACGGCTGCCCCGCCCCCGGCGGGCTTGCACGAGGCGGCCGAAATGGCTGGGGCGCAGGTTCTCGCCGTTCCAGTAGACAATATGGATGATCTGCATCAGGCCATCGACTCGATTGTGTCGGCCATGGATCCTGATGGCGCCGATGCAATCTTGCAGCAGCGCAGGGGTGATCTGCATCAGGTGCTGTATGAAGCAGTTGCACCCAAGCCCACCGGGCATCACCGAGTGATGTTGTTGCAGCCAGGCCCATCGATGTTGCTATGGGGTGGTCAGACCTGGTTGGGCCACATAGTGCAGGCCGCGGGGGCGCAGGTTGTGATGCCAGACCGGGCTTGGGTGGGCGTGAGCGCAGAAGATGTGGTTCGTCTCGAACCAGATGTGATCTTCGTTCTCGCGGAACAGGAACATGCCCCACTGGAGGCGGCTGCGTCACTTCCAACGCCTGCACAGCGGGATGGCCGCGTCTACCTGCTGTCGCATCCACGGCTGATGATCCCAGGCCTGCACGCGCTTCAGGTGCGTGAACAGGTGGACACGCTGCTTCAAACACCTTCTGCAGCGGCTGCGGGGTAGATTGGCCACCGGATGAGAACCAGCTCAACAACTCGTCGAGGCATCGTGCTGGCTGGCGGAAGTGGTTCGCGACTACTCCCGCTGACCCGGAGTGTCTGCAAACAACTGCTGCCGGTGTATGACAAGCCGATGGTCTACTACCCGCTCAGTGTGCTGATGCTGGCCGGCATCCGGCGATCGCTGGTCATCTGTGATCCCGGACAACTGCAGCTCTTTCAGCGATTGTTGGGCGACGGCAGCAGGTGGGGAATTGAGCTTTCGTTTGAAACGCAGAGCGAACCACGAGGGGTGGCTGATGCCCTGCTTGTCGCTGAGCAGTGGCTCGACGGAGACCCCAGCGCCCTCGTGCTGGGCGACAATCTGTTCTTCGGAACGGGCCTCCCTGATCGAATGCACCGGGCAGACGATCGAGCGGATGGCGCCACGGTTTTCACCTATCCCGTGAGCGACCCGTCGGCATTCGCCGTCATGGACGTCGATGGTCAGGGTAAGCCCACTGGCATCTGTGAGAAGCCCGAGACGCCTTCAAGCGCGCTGGCCGTTACTGGGTTGTACTTCTACGACAGCCAAGCACCTGAGCGGGCTCGATCACTCACCCCATCCGCCCGCGGTGAGTTGGAGATCACGTCGCTCAACCAGTCTTATCTCGATGCGGGCAAACTGCATGTCGAGTCGCTGGGCCGAGGCGATGCCTGGATGGACATGGGCACCCATGCTGATTTGCTGCATGCGGCGCACTTCGTCGAAGCGATGCAGGAACGACAAGGTCTACGCATGGCTTGCCTGGAGGAGATCGCCTGGCGGCAGGGGTGGATCTCTTCAGAGATGGTGCAGGAGCAGGCCCGCGGCATGGAACCCTCCTCCTATGCCGAGTATCTGCATCGACTCATTCAGGCCTGACGCTCGATGTACCACGCCCGCAGGTGAGTCTGGAAGTGCTCCGAAGCACGCGCCTGGCGCCACCAATCCTCATGCTTCACATACCACCGAACAGTGTCAGCGATAGCCGACACCGGATCATGGAGCGGCGACCACCCCAGTGACTCCGCCCGACTCGGATCAACCGCATAGAGCAGATCATGGCCCGGGCGATCCGCCACGTGCACAATCTCAGAATTGGTCTTCCCCACACAGTTGAGAATGATCTGAGCGAGCTCCATCGTGGAGGTCGCTGTTCGCGATCCGAGGTTGTAGACCTCGCCAGCCTTTCCATGTTCGAACACGCGATCAATGCCGCTGCAGTGGTCATCGACATGCAGCCAGTCACGGCGAGCCGTGCCTGCCCCATACACCGGCAGGTTCAGCCCCAACAGAGCGTTCGTGACAAAGAGAGGAACGACCTTCTCCGGATACTGACGAGGACCGCAGGTGTTGGCGCCGCGGGTGATACACGTGTCCATTCCGTTGGCGGCTGCCTCGAGCACGAGCGCCTCGGCGCGGGCTTTGGAGGCGGCGTAGGGGTTGCCTGGATGCGGTGGGTCAGTCTCCAGAGACTTCCGCGTCTTGCCCGAGACATCACCATAGACCTCGTCAGTCGAAACCAACAGGAATCGTGACACCTCAGCCTTGCTGGCCGCCTGCAGCAGGACGCTGGTGCCCTCGACGTTGGTCCGCTCAAATGGGTCCTTGTCTCGCAGGCTGCGATCCACATGGCTCTCGGCGGCAAAGTGCACCACACCAGAGCAGCCGTCCATCGCCGCCTCGACATGACTGCGCTCGGCCACGTCCCCGACAACGAGCTCCACCTCTCCATCAAGCCCAGCCAGATGACGAGCATCACCGGCGTAGGTCAGGGCATCGAGCACCCGAATCGGAGATCCGGGGTGCGATCGCAGTCGGTGCCGCACGAACGCCGAGCCGATGAACCCAGCCCCACCGGTGACAAGCAATCGCTGTTTTGACGCCATCAGGGCCTCCCAGGTGCGATCAGTGTACGAAGAGGGCCTCAATTGGCCCCCAATCAGGGTCCCGGCTCGAACCCAGAAGGGGGGTCAGCCGATACTGAAGATTGTCTGGACACTGCAATCCCTGCCTCGCAGTAGGGTTGTACTGGTCCACCCATACCGTTTTGAGCCTTCTCTTGAACGAGAGACCTGGATGAATCCCTTGCGACACCCCCTTCTGTACGTTTCTACAGCCCTTCTCGCGATGCCCCCACTTGCTCTGGCAGATCGAGTCCCGATCGGCCGAGGCGACATGGGTGCAACCACCGCCCAATCGCTACCTGACGGCACCGATGATCTGATCTGGCTCGACACGGTTACCGGCGAAGTGTGGGTGCAGTTCATGAACCCGTCTGGCATGTCGATGCTTCGCTTGCGCGATGTCGTTGATCGCAGCGGCACCCAAGTGCTTGGTCCGGGTGCAATCGCTTCGGTGATGATTCACGACGGGGGTGGCAACTACAGCGTGACGGGCGGGTCAGCAGATTTGGTCGTGGACAATCTGGGGTCTGGAGGCGACGGTCTGGCTGGCACCTACAACGTCACCGGCTCTGTGACCGCCGTGAACATTCTCGATGGCGGGTTGGGGTATCACGTGGGTGGTGTCGGCACATTCAATGTGGACAACACAGATACCGGCGGCAGCGGGATGGACTTCCTCTATCTGACATTGCCCGGCGACTCTGACGCAGTGCAACAGGTACAGATCATTGACGGGGGGGCGGGCTATGAGCCCGGATCCGAACTTGCCGTCATCAATGCCAACTTCCTCGACGAGTCGGCATACGAAAACCCCATGGCTGGACTGGCCCATGTGGGCGCCGATGGCACGATCATCCAAGTAGACCTTGTCGAGTCGGGCTCCGGCTTTTTGGAGACACCTGATCTGTCCGTTCTAGGGGCGACGCAAGGGGGCGGGGCACAATTGCAGGCTTTCCTCGGCGGCTCCGTGTACGACACCGTTCCCAATCCCGGCAGCATCAACCCCGGCGGCTCGGGCTATCAAGCCGATCCGATCATCAGCCCCGAAGTTGCTGGAACTGGATTCGAGTACGAGATTGTCCGCGAGGGGGGTATCTCCGAAGTCAACGTCACAAGCTCCGGCTACGACTATCACTCCAGCCCGATCATCAGTGGTGCCGATGGCGTAGACGCTGATCTCGAAGCAGTGCTGTTTGAGTCGCTTGATGCCTGGCCCGCCGGCGAAGTGCCATCGCGCACTGCCACGGCACGAGTCTTTGACAACTCAGGCTTGCCCCTTCAGATGACGAACCCGCGCAGTTCGTGGAGTGGTCATGTTGGCGACTTGGACGGAGATGGCGACGCCGACCTGCTCATGCGATCGGCAGATGAGGGTGTTCCCCATCGAGTGCTGCTCTTTGAAGACGGCATGGTCTCTCGTGATGAGGCCATCGCCGCACCGCATGAGGGCTGGCAATTGGCAGCAGTGACTGATCTTGACGGGCTGGACGGCGAGGAACTTCTCTGGAGCGATCCTGACAGCCAGCAACTGGTGGTGTGGTCCCTTGACGCTGCCGCTGCTGATCTGATCGGAGCAGGCAGTGGGGAGGTCACGCATCCTGAGCTTGGCCGTGGATTCCGCATCGTGGGCACGCTTGAGACAGACGGTGGCGGCGCTCGCTTGGTCTGGATGGACACCGGTAGCGACACTTGGGCCACGGCACGCCTCGCCGATGGAGACGCTTCCTCTGTCGTTGAACTCAACTGGTTCGCATCCTCCGGTGGCGAGTTGTGGATGCCAACAGATGACAGTTACGTCATGGGTAGCGGCGATTATGACGGCGACGGTGTCGAGGACGACCTGCTGGTGCAGCGGGGCGATGGTCGCCAAGTGGGCATGCTGCAGATCTGGCGTACCGAAGAGGGCGCAATCCTCTCCGACGACATTGTGACGTGGCAGGACCTGACCATGACCACACCCTCTGGCCGGCTGGGGACATTCGCCCGGAACGACGGACGCGATTCGATCATCGGCTTGCGGGCGGGCAACGAGGTGGCGCTCTATCACCTCCCGGCGCGTAGCAGTGTGACAAGTGTGCCTCAGGGGTTGCTCGGCGATCTGCTGGAGCCGATTGCAGAGCTTGCGTTGCTTGAAGGCGCTGATCCGCTGGAAGTCACGGCAGCGATTGATGCAATGGTTGAGTCTGCCGGAGACATCCAAGACGCCGACGACCACCTTGACTCTCAGCATGTTCGATCAACGCTGCTCTCGGGCCTTCCGATCTTGATGCAGCAGGAAGCGAATGCAGCGCTCATCGCTGAGTTCGGCGACCGAAACAGCACGTCGACTGCCACATCTACGGCTGTGGAGATGGCATACTTGATCGACGCCGAGGGCGCAGTTCGAACGCTCACCCCACCATTGCTGAACCGACACTATGACTACCTCTATCCGGGGAACGTCTATCAATATGGCGGCCCAGACGGTCAGTCAGGCACCAACAGCGGCCAAAGCAACCCCACTGGCGGTGGCTCTGGCGGCTCATCGGGTGGCGACGACGGAGGCTCGTCAGATGGCGGGTCCACCGGGGGCGGCTCAGGAGGCTCGTCCGGGGGCCTGCCGGACAACTTCGATCCCAATGACCCCAGCACCTGGCCGGATGGCGTAGACAGCTTCGAAGAGCTGCTCGAATACCTGCAGAATCTGGAACTCTGACAGAGGCACAGGTTTACCCGGCGACGGTCGGTTTGCGGATATCATGCGTGGTTTCCACCGCGCTATTACGGTGGGGGGAGCCTCGCCATGTCAGCCGATCATGATCCGATCCCACTGCTCGATCTGAAGGCCCAATACGCCGCTCTTCGTGACGTTGTTGAGCCGATCATGCACGATGTCGCCGACAGCCAGTGGTTCATCGGCGGGCCGAAGCTGGACGCATTCGAGCAGGCCATGGCCGACTACTGCGGCACCTCTCACGCTGTGGGGTGCGCCAGCGGTTCTGATGCACTGCTTGTTTCGCTGATGGCCCTCGACATTGGCCCCGGCGACGAAGTGATCTGCCCTTCATACACCTTCTTTGCGACAGCGGGTTCAATCTGGCGGCTCGGGGCGCGGCCTGTCTGGGTGGACATCGATCCAACCACCTACCAGAGCGACGTTCAGTCAATCACAACGGCAGCTGATCAGTGCAGCAATCTCAAGGCGATCATGCCAGTGCATCTGTTCGGTCAGGCATGCAACATGGCTGCCATCGAGCCGATCGCGGAGGCCCACGGCGTTCCGATTGTCGAAGATGCCGCTCAGGCCATAGGGTGCCGTGATGACCGAGGCAGGATGGCCGGGAGCATGGGCACCACCGGCTGCTTCAGTTTCTTCCCAAGCAAGAACCTGGGCGGATTCGGCGACGGTGGGCTGATCACGACGAACGATGCCGATCTTGCTGCTCGCATGAAGCGGTTACGCAACCACGGCATGGAGCCCAAGTACATCCACCACGAGGTTGGCCTCAATTCAAGGCTTGATGCCATGCAGGCGGCGGTGCTTCATGCCAAGTTGCCGCACTTGAATGATTGGGCGCGTGCCCGCCAGCTCAATGCGGATGACTACGATCGAATGTTCTCGGAGGCGGGCGCCGGAGATACCGCGCAGCAGCTGAGTGATTGCGAACTGCCACTGCTCTGCCCGGCCCGCCCCGCCGCGGAACAGGCTGAGCACATCTTCAATCAGTACTGCATCCGAGTGCCAGCAACGATCAGGGATGCACTTCGGGCCCATCTGGTCGAGCAGAAGATTGGCCATGAGGTGTACTACCCCGTCCCGCTGCACTTGCAGCCCTGCTTCGAGTCTCTTGGCGGCGCAGAAGGTGATCTTCCCTACACCGAAGCCGCGGCCAACGAGAGTCTGGCACTGCCGATCTACGCTGAGTTGACCCAAGCCCAGAAGGAACGCATCGTGACAACCGTTGCTGCCTTCGTCAGGGCGAATGCGCCAAGCGCTGTTCAGGGCGTTTGAAGGTCGTACCAGCCTCGCTCATTGGGAACCAGTCGATGGACTGCATCGCCCGGTTCATGATCCAGCACCAGTAGCCAGTTGTTGTCCGCGATCGTCTTGAAAAGCCACGTCTTGGTCTGCTTGGTCTGCCATGGCTCCATGTCGTACCCACAGCTCCAAGGCGCTCCCAGGTGATGCACTGTTGGCATCAGATCGCCAGGGAAGCACAGCGTGCCATCCACCGTGTCGATCAGTACGGCCTGCTGCCCCCATGTGTGCCCCGGGGCGGGCGTGACTCGAATCCCCGGCTCGATCTCCTGTGCACCTTCAACAAGCATGAGGCGATCGGCAATTGGGTCAAGATGTGTTCGAAGGTAGGTGCCGGTCATGGTGGAGCGGTTCGCCAGAGCGTCATCCCACTCACGTTGCTGCACGACGACGTCGGCAGACATGAAGCACGGCACTGGCTCTCCATCAAGCAGTCGTGTCAGCCCCCCTGCATGATCAAAGTGAAGATGGGTGACGATCACGCGGTCGATCATCTCCGGGGCCACACCCATCTCATCCAATGCGTCGAGCACGCATCGCTCTTCAATCCCGTAGATGCCCCGTTCCTTGGGCGTCCACTTGTCTCCGCAGCCCGTCTCCACGAGCACGTGGCGGCCATCACGCTCAAGCAGCAGGCAGTTCGTTTGCAGGGGGATGCAGTTTCGATCGTCCGGTGCCACGAGCCGCGACCACAAGGCCTTGGGAATGATCCCAAACATGCCACCGCCATCGAGCCGGAGCCCCCCGGCTCGCAGCAGTGTCCAATTCCACATGGTCATGGGAGGCTCAGACGTCCGGAAGCAGTTTGTCTGGCGCTTCGAGCAGCCCGACGAGTGTGTTCAGGAACCGTGCGCCCTCGGCACCGTCCACGACTCGATGGTCGCAGGAGAGGCTCAGTGGAAGCACCAGGCCGGCGTAGAAGGCGCCATCTCTGGTGAGCACCTTCTCCTTGGCTCGACCTGCTGCAAGGATCGCGACCTCTGGGTAGTTGATGATCGGCGTCGCGAAGGCACCGCCGTAACTGCCCACGTTTGAGATGGTGAACGTGCCGCCAGTGAGTTGCTCACGGTCAATTGTTCGGTCTCGGCATCCCTTGGCGGCTGCCTGTACGGCATCGGCGAGCTGCACCACACTCATGTTGTCAGCATCACTGAGCACGGGAACCATCAAGCCGTGGTCAGTGTCTACGGCGCAGCCCAGGTTCACGACGCTTCGAATGAGAATCTCATCGACGAAGTCATCGACCGTGGCATTCAGCGTTGGGTGGGTTCGCAGCGCACGGCACACGGCGCTCATGACAAAGGGCAGCAGGCTGAGTTTGCGACCGAGCAATTGCTCCAGCCCTTGCCTCTTTCGATCCAGCGCCGTGACATCGGCTTCATCGACGACTGTGAAGTGGACGGTCGTCTGGACACTGTGGAGCAGAGACTGGGCGATCTTGCGACGCACACCGCGGAATGGGATCCGCTCGGACACACCTTCAAGCGGTGTGCTCACGCGAGTGGCAAGAGGCAGGTCTGCGTCTGCCGTCGCAGGGTCTGGAGATGCTGCGACCGGCGCGGCAGGAATCGCCGCGGGCGTCGAAGTGTGAGGCTGGTCAGTGCCATGCGCTGTGGCTGCAGGCCTTCGAGCAGCAGGGGCCGCCGAGCCCCCGGCGACACGTTCGATGTCTGAAGCGGTCACTCGGCCGCCTCGGCCGGTGCCCTGCACAGTGTTGATGTCCACGCTCATCTCGCGTGCGATTCGTCGCACAGCTGGTGTGGCAAGCGGCTTCAGGGCTGGATTTGGTGCTTCCGTTGCCTCGCGCCGAAAACTCGCAGGCACAGAGAGCGTGGCATCGACAGAGCCGACAACCGTTCCCGCGTCTTCCGAGGCCTCTGGAACCTGTGTCTCGCCAGCAAACTCATTGGTCTGGACGGGCGCATCGGCGACGTCATAGGTCACCAGCACGCAACCGACGTTGAGAATCTCGCCTTCAGAACCATTGAGGTCTTTGATCACGCCCGACCAGGGGCTGGGCACTTCAACCAGCGCCTTGTCGGTTTCCATCTCAGCGATCGTTTGGTGCTCGTCAACTCGGTCGCCGGGCTTGACACGCCACTTGACGAGTTCGGCTTCGTGCACACCCTCGCCCAGATCAGGCAGGATGAAGTGACTCTTGTCGTCTGGTTGCTTGGTGGCCATTGGTTCGTTCCGCGGTCAATACGCCGCCAGTTCCTCGATCGCCTTGCCGACACGCTCGGCGTCGGGGAGGTATTCCAGTTCAAGCTTGTAATAGGGCATGATCGTGTCGAATCCGGCGACACGCTGCACCGGTGCTTGCAGATGGAGGAAGCACTGCTCCATGACGCGGGCGGCGATCTCTGCACCGATGCCGCAGGTCAGGGGCGCCTCGTGCACGATCACACAGCGGCCGGTGCGCCGCACCGAGGTCATGATCGTGTCCCAATCGAGCGGGTTGATCGTTCTCAGATCGATGAGCTCGATGTCACGCCCGCTGGCATCTACCGCGTTCATGCACTGCACCATGGAGGCCCCCCAGGAGATCATCGTCATCTCCGATCCTTCTCGGACCACACGGGCTTCTCCAATCGGGACGGTGTAGGACTCCTCCGGGACTTCTTCACGAAACGCCCGGTAGATCCGCTTGGGCTCAAAGAAGATGACCGGATCCGGATCACGCAGGGCGCTGGTGAGCAGGCCTTTGGCATCCCATGGTGTACTGGGCATGACGACCTTGATGCCCGGATTGTGCGTGTAGATCGCCTCCGGGCTGTCGCTGTGCAGTTCCGGTGCATGAATGCCCCCGCCAACAGGAACGCGAACTGTGAGAGGGCAGGTCAGGGCACCACGCGTGCGAGTTCGCATGCGTCCCGCGTGCGTGCAGAGCTGGTCATACGCGGGCCCGAGGAAGCCCTCGAACTGAATCTCTGGAACCGGTCGCAAGCCAGCCATGGCAAGGCCCACGCTGGTACCGATGATTCCAGACTCCGCCAGCGGCGAGTCCACCACCCGATCGGCGCCGAATTTCCCGTGCAGACCTTCCGTTACCCGGAAGACGCCACCATTGTGGCCGACATCCTCTCCGAGCAGAATGATGCGATCGTCTCGCTCCATCTCCTGCTCGAGCGCGAGGTTGATCGCCTGGACAAGTGTGAGTTGGGCCATTGGTCAATCGTCCTCAAGAGGGCTGCGCCACTGGGGCGTCAATCTGGGTCGGGTCCTGTCCGATACTGCTGGTGCGCATCGTGTCTCGCTGCGCCCGCAGGTTGTCGGGAATCGACTCGTACATGTAGTTGAAGATGTCATCACGCGACGGGGCTTCAATGTTCTCGGCTCGCTCGGTGATCTGGGCGACCTCGTGCTCAACCTGCTCATTGATCGCGGCATCGCGAGACTCATCCCACAGGCCTCGTTCGATCATGAACGCCTTGAGCCGGATCATCGGGTCGCGGCCTTGCCACAACTCGACTTCTTCGGCATCTCGGTATCGACGAGCGTCGTCTGCCGTGGTGTGGTCGCCGAGCCGGTAGGTGATCGCCTCAATGAACGTGGGCCGGTTGTCTTCACGAGCCCGCTTGGCGGCGTCCCGGACAACCTTGACGACCGCGAACAAGTCATTGCCATCGCACTGCACACAGTGCATGCCATATGCAAGGCCGCGTTGTGCGATCGTCGGCGCCGAGCACTGGATCTTGGTCGGCACTGAGATGGCCCATGAGTTGTTCTGGCACATGAATACGACCGGAAGATCGAGATTGGCCGAGAAGTTCATCGCTTCGTGGAAGTCGCCTTCGCTGGTTGCGCCATCTCCAAAGAAGGTGCAGGCGATGCCGCCATCGCCGCGATACTTGGAGGCCCATGCGAGCCCTGCAGCATGCAGCATCTGCGTGCCGATCGGGATTGCGATTGGCGTCACTCGAAGCTCTGGATCGATCTGGTTGCCGCGTTCGTCACCCATCCAGTGGAGCAGGATCTTTTCCGGGGGCAGCCCACGCCAGAAGAGCCCGGCATTCTCCCGGTAGCAGGGCACCAGCCAATCTTTCTTGGTCAGTGCATATGCGGCGCCCAAGGACGGGCACTCTTGGCCCCGGTTCTCCGGATAGGTGCCCATTCGGCCCGACCGCTGCAGCTTGAATGCGATCTGGTCGAACTGACGACACATGCGCATGTGACGGTACATGGCGACAAGGTCATCATCCGGAATCAACCCCTCGCCGAGTTCGGCATCGAAGTTCGCATGCTCGTCAAGAATCGAGACGTGTTCGATTGTGGTCTCGAATGCGGATTCAACTGGCATGACAACTCTCCTGCAGCGGGTTACCCGATGCAATTCGTGACTGAGCTAGCGTGACGGCGGCTTCATAACTCGATCCGCCAGCTGCCTCAGAGAGGATTCGAGCAGTGGTGTCTTCGATGGCGTCGTTTCGTTCCTGAAGATCACTGAGGGTGTACCCCAGATAGAGACCCGCCAAGTGGATGACGCCTCCGGCATTCACTACGAAGTCGGGCCCATACACGACACCACGGTCAGCGAGCAGTGCACTGTCTCGGTCTGGATCGACAAGAATGTTGTTAGCTGCGCCGCAGAGGATGTCGGCATTGATCCTGCCAATCTGTTCCGGCCCGATTACGGCACCCAGAGCGCACGGTGCGAGAATGTCGCACTCTGCCTCGAGGACCGACTCCGGATCACAGACAACGGCGCCGAATCGTTCGGCGGCCTGTGCAGCGCTGTCTTGGTTGATGTCGGAGACGATGAGCGAGGCGCCGGCATCATTGAGCAGTTCGCCCAGCACCATGCCAACATGTCCCATGCCTTGGATGGCTACGGTGAGGCCTTCAAAGGACCCGTCTTGGCCCATGTGGGCCAGGCATGCTCGCATGCCGTTGAAGGTGCCTTTGGCGGTCCAAGGCGACGGGTCTCCGCCGTCACAGGCCGTCTCGCCACCTCGCACGTGCTTGGTCTCTTGGGCCATCCAGTCCACGTATTGGGTAGATGTGCCCACGTCCTCGGCGGCGATGTAGACGCCGCCCATCGTGTCAACGAATCGGCCCATGGCTCGAGCTTCTGCTTCGGTGGCTTCGAACCCCTGCTCTGGGAGCAGCACGACACTCTTGGCGCCACCCATAGGAAGACCGGCGCATGCCGACTTCCAACTCATGCCCTGCGAGAGTCGCAGCACATCCTGCAGGGCGTCGGCCTCGGTTGCGTAGTGCCAGCGGCGAGTGCCACCGAGGGCATTGCCGAGCTTCGTGCTGTGGACGGCGATGATCGCTTTCAGGCCCGACTCGGGGTCCTGATGAAAGCAGACGCGCTCATGGCCCATCTGCGTCATCGTCTCGAGCGTGTGCATGGATTCTCCGTGATTCATGCCTGATGTGCCCCTTCGAATGTCTCGGCGAGTTCAGGGGCGAGTGAGCCGGCGCCGAATTGCTGGATGGTCTCTGTGTCAACCGCACGACCCTTGCCCAGAGCAGCCTCGCACTTGGTGCGTTCGGGAATGAAGTAATCGCCGTGGGGCATGTGCTTGAGCTGCTTCCAGGCGGCGTCAGCCGCTTGTCGCATGGTCGAATCCGTGTTGTGGCGGATGCGGGTGAGGTTGTCACGCACCACCTCGGATGCAATCGCAACGATGTGGTCAACCATGGCCCGGTCGTGCTCGAGTTGATCGCCCTCAAGGCCATTACGCAGATCGTGGTCGAATCTCGAGAGGGCGCAACATGCCGCGTGGATCCAGACACAGGCGCTGCTGAGCCGTCGCTGCACCATCTGGTTTGTGATCATCTCCTCCTCGAAGTCTTTGAAGGACGTCTTGATCCGATGGCTGAATTCGCGGACCAGCCCGCCGATGGTGTCGGCGTGGTGTCGCAGCGATGCGTCCAGCCCCTGCACTTGGGGCGCGGCTGGTCGAATGCCAAGGAACAGTTCCAAGCCAAGCTTCATCGCGGGCCCGATGTGCTTGAGTGGGGCCGACTTCACGCCGAGCATGTACTCGCCAAGCTGCTTGGACCCATAGGCGAACACGAAGGAGTGCATCACTTCGTTGGCACCCTCGACGATCACGTTGATGCGCGAGTCACGCCACAGACGCTCGACGATGTGCTCCGTCATGTAGCCCTCGCCGCCCATCACCTGCAGTGCGTGATCGGTCGTCCGCCAGCCCATCTCCGAGCAGAAGATCTTGCAGATGGCCGTCTCAAGCATGATGTCTTCATCGCCTCGGTCAACGATGCCGGTTGTCATGTAGAGCATGGAGTCCATCGCGTAGACATAGCTCCCCATGGTGGCGAGCTTGTCACGCACCATCTCGAACTCGCCGATGGGGCGGTCAAACTGGTAGCGTGTCTCGGCCCACTTCAGGGCTTGCTGGTAGGCCGCGCGGCCGGCGCCAACCATGCCTGCTGAGAGTGTGCAGCGGCCGTAGTTGAGGCAGGTCAATGCGACGTTGAGGCCACGGCCCTCCTTGTGCAGAAGATTCGCCTTGGGCACCTTCACATTGGTGAAGCGAATGCGGGCCTGCCAGGTGCCACGAATGCCGCACTTGCTGCGGTTGCGGCTGAAGACATCGATGCCCTCCATGTCCGGCGTGGCGACGAGTGCCGTGACCTTGTCCTTTGTCTTGCCGGTGGCGGGGTCTTCAATCGCATGCTTGCACATGACGGTGAACATGCCTGAGAGTGCGCCGCTCGTTGCCCACTTCTTCTCGCCATTGATGATGTAGTACTCACCACAGTCACTGAGTTGGCATCGTGTCTCCTGCCCGCCGGCGTCGCAGCCGACATTTGGCTCGCTGAGGCAGAAGGCGCTCATGGTGTCGGTCGAGATGCGTGGGAGCCACTGCTGCTTCTGCTCATCGTTGCCAAAGAGCATGATCGCGCCACAGCCAATCGACTGGTGGGCGCTCACCATCACGGCCGTAGATCCGCAACTCTGGCCGATGCGCTCCAGTACTCGGTTGTACGAGGTGATGCCGTAGCCGCCGCCGCCGTACTCCTGAGACACGATCATTCCCATGACGCCCATGTCGAAGAGACGCTTCACACACCAGAACGGGATCTCCTGATCTCGATCGATCTGGTTCGATGGGTGTTCGTTCTCCAGATAGGCATCCAACTCCGCGAGCAACTGGTCACACCGAGCCGTCTCCTCGGGAGACACCTCCGGGTAGGGAAACACCAGTTCATTGCGGAAGTTTCCCCAGAAGAGGTTCTTGACGAACCCCATGGTTTCCGGGTCGGGGCCCAACATTTCCTGGGCCTGCTGGATCTGCTTTCGATCCTTTTCAGAGACGTTCTTCAGCTTGTCGGCGAGGTTGCTGGTCATGGCGTTCATTGGGGTGCGGCGGTCAGCCGCGGTTCAGAAAGGCCGCGATGCGGTCTTTGGTCTCCTGCGAGTTCCGAAGGGTGATGATGTTCCGGCGTTCGGCTTCGAGCCCGGCGGGCAGCCCTTGGGCAGCTCCAACTCGAATGCAATCGATGACGGCCTTTGCCTCGGGTGTGTCAATGGCCGCAGCATGCTCGCAAGCGGACTCAATGACAGCCGGATCGAGGGCTGCGCAGGCTGTCGGTGGAGCAGCTGTAGTCGTGCGGGCAAGATCGCATGCCGCCTCGAGCAGCGTCTCGCTCGTCTCGAGGGTTCGATCTGCAAGCCCATCTGGCATGGCGTCGCTCTTGAAAGGTCGCCCCTGCGTGGTCGCCTCGATTGCGACGATGGGGTCAATGCGGCCGGCCAGCAACTGAGTGCCGCCCCAAGCCGGGCAAAGGCCCAAGCCCGCTTCCGGAAGGCCGATCGGCCATGGTTTGCCCGCTTGGCCGATGACTGCGACGACGATCGCATGGCAATGCAGGGCCAGCTCCAGCCCGCCTCCCAGAGCGGCGCCACCGAGCGCAGCAACTACCGGGACAGGCCATTGTGCGAGGCGGCCAAAGACGCGTTGGCCTTCGTGCATGTATGCCTCGAGCGCCTCGTCATCCAGCGACGCGATTTCGGCGAGATCGGCCCCCGCGACGAATGACCGCTCGCTCGTTGACCTCAGCACGAGCCACGATGCCTGGTCCGCTTCCAGTTCGTCAAGCGTTGCATCAAGACGTGCCAGCAACGACCGATTCATGACGACAACTGGTCGATCGCCCGCATCCAGGGCGATGATGGCTCCACCATCATCAAGCCGCTCGATGCTCAACGGTGCCATGGCGGTGTCGGTCATGAAGGAGGGATCTCCGCAGGGCCTTGCAGGTGTCGCGTTGGGCTCTGCCGCAGCGACTGCAAGGTCCGGATTCGGGGGTGATCAGCCCGCGGGAATGGTGGGCGAATCGAAGGCAAGGGGGTGGCTCGAACGTCTCGACTGATATCCAGCGGCGTAGCCTGCCACTGACGGTGCATTCTAGCGGAATCAGGGCCAATTGGCCGCGAAAAGACCGCTCAAGCGTGTCCCCAGTCAATCCCCAAAAAGTGCCCTCAGGCGGCTCTGAGCCTCTTCTGAGGCGATGACCTGCGCAGACAAATCAGCTGCTCGAGACAGCAGGACGTCTTCGAGGGAGCCATCGAGTTCATTGAGCCACTGTTTGGTCGTGGCAATGGCCTGGACGCCACCCTTGGCGAGTTCATTGGCCATGCATTCGGCCGTCGTTTCGAGGTCGGTTCGATCAACGACTCGATCGACGAGACCATGTTCCAGGGCGCTTTGTCCGGACATCGTTCCCCCTTGCAGCAGCATTGCCCGTGCTGGGCCGGGGCCAATCTTGCGAACCAGCCAAGGCGCCACGACTGCCGGACACACCCCCAGCGACACCTCGGGATAGCCCAGTTTGGCATCAGGGTGGGTGAGGGCCAGATCACAGACCACGGCCAGACCGCATCCACCACCAACAGCCGCCCCCTGTATTCGCGCGATGGTCGGAATCGACAGCCGGCGAATCCGTCGCATGGCCCGAGCCAGCCCGTGCAGCATGCCGCCCATCGCTTGGGCATCGTCGAGCACACCACGCAGGTCCATTCCTGCACAGAACGAGGCGCCGGTTCCGCCCAGCACCAGGACACGAGCAGAGGAACGCTCGATCGTGTCCAGAGCTCCCTGAAGCGACTCGATCAAGTCAATGGAGAGGGCGTTGCGTTTTTCAGGTCGGTTGAGCTCAACGAACACAACGTCGGCTTGATCTCGAACAAGGACCAGATCAGACATTTCGGCAGGATACCCGCAGCCTCAATTCCAAGGCGTTCCCAGCAGTGATCGCAGCGCAAGGCCAGGGTCGTCTGCAGTCAACAGCGACTCACCGATCAAGAAGCGGTGAATGCCACGACGTCTGAACCGATCGATGTCGGCTCGGGTGGAGATGCCTGACTCGGCCACGAGAATGTCGAGGTGCTCCTCGACAAGTTCCGCCATGCGAAGGCCGTGGGAGACATCGGTCTTCATTGTTGCCAGATTTCGGTTGTTGATGCCCAGCAACATGTAGCCCGGATGAGGGAAGCCCACATGGCGTCGGATCATGAGGAGGTTCTCGACGTCGTGCACTTCTACCAATGCGGTCATGCCCAACTCTTGTGCAAGGATGAGCATGTCCACCACCTGTCCCTCTGGAAGGGCTTCGGCAATGAGCAATATGGCGTCTGCTCCGGCCGCACGTGCCTCCCAGATCTGCCAAGCATCCACCATGAAGTCCTTTCGGAGGACAGGGAGCCGCACGGCATCGCGGATCATGGCAAGATCTTCCAGAGAGCCGCCGAACCAGCGTTCATCCGTGAGCACGGAGAGCGCGACAGCCCCGGCCTGCTCATACTGGAGGGCGATGGCGATCGGATCCATGTCTGCGCGAATTGCACCAGCTGACGGACTCTGTCGTTTGAGTTCTGCGATGACGTTGACGCCTCCGGGCCCTTGCCCGGTCGCTACTGCTGCGAAGAAGTTGCGGGGTGCCGACTGCCCGGCCACTCGATCGCGCAACGCCTCTACAGACGTGTCCTGCTTTCGGCGGGCGACTTCAGCCCGGGTGGCGTCGAGGATCTCCTGGAGCGTGGGTGGCATTGGTGCGGTCCTGTTGGGAGAGGGAAGCGTAGTCGCCTCGAGCGATGCTGCGCCGCTTGAATCAGGAAACCCGTCCCCTTGGTGGCTGTTGCTCGGATTTGCCGCGTTGGTCCTGTTGGTGAGAACACGCTGGCACGAACTGGGCCGTGGCGTCAGATTGGGTTGGCGTTTCTCACCACCCGTCGGGCTGGCAGGGGCTCTGGCAATGCTGGTGGCTGGTCTGATCGGCGGTTCGATCGCCCTTGAGTTCACTACGGGGGGAATCTCTCTCAGGGACACGGTGTGGGCGCTTGGGGGGCTCTGGATCGGATGGTCGCTCGTCGTGTTGGCGCTGCTTGTGTCCAAGGCTATTCGACCTGCCGCCAGAGACAGCGGGGCGCATCGGAGGGCCACCTTGGGCGGCGCCTGTTGCATGGGCGTGATTGGCCTGCTGCTCTTCTGGCCAATGACTCATGCGATCGTCGTATTGGGTGCCATGGTCCGCGGCTGGGTGCAAGGTGAGCCGCCCGATCCTGTCGCCCATGGCGTCTTGGAGCAACTGGTCTCAGCTGGTCCGAGCCAATGGGCTTGGAGCCTGTTGCTGCTGGTAGCCCTGATTCCACCGCTGCTGGAGGAGGTGCTGTATCGGGGCTTGGTGCAGGAGAGTCTCCGCCGATCTTCCTTCGGTCGGGCGAAGGGGGCGTGGCGTTGCATCATCTTGACGTCGGCCCTGTTTGTATTCATGCACTTGGGTGCCGTCGAAGTACACGCACTGCCCGGCTTGTTCGTGCTGTCGCTCGGCTTCGGGTGGGTTCAGGCTCAAACGGGACGACTGGCTGCTGCCGTGACGATGCACATGCTCTTCAACATCGGCAACCTCCTGTTGGCTGTGCCGTGGATCACGGGCTGACTACACTGCCCGCCATGGCAGCTCAACAGACACGTATTCTCACCGGCGACACGCCGACCGGGAACCTACACATCGGACACTGGGTGGGGTCGGTGAAGCGTCGTGTGGAACTGCAGTCGAAGCACGAGTGCTTCTTCCTCATCGCCAATCTGCATGCGTTCACGACACGCGCCGATCGCCCGGACGAGATTCGCCGCGACTGTATCGAGATCGCTCGAGATGCCATCGCGATGGGCGTCGATCCGGAACAGGCTGCGATCTTTCTGCAGACGGAAGTGCCTGCGATCCTGGAACTGACCTATCTGTTCGCCATGTTGCTGCCATACAACCGGGTCATGCGAAATCCGACGCTGAAGGACGAGCTGAAGGTCAAGGATCTCAAGGACAACTACTCATTCGGATTCCCGCTTTACACGGTGGGACAGTGTGCGGACATCCTTGCATTTCGGGCCCACGGCGTGCCCGTTGGAGAGGACCAGGTTCCTCACCTCGAGCTCACCAGAGAGGTGGCCCGTCGGTTCAACAAGATGTATTGCGGTGTTGCGGACAAGGCGCCTGATGAGGAGCACGAGTCACTCGGCGGCGTGTTTCCGATTCCCGTTGCCGACGTGGGTAAGGTCGGCCGTCTGATCGGAACGGACGGCGTAAACAAGATGAGCAAGTCGCTTGGCAATGCGATCCATCTCACCGACACCCCGAAGCAGGTGAAGAAAAAGATCGGCCGAATCTACACCGGCCAGGACTCACGTCAGCCCACCGACAAGGGCGAGACGGACCCGGCCAAGAACCCGCTGTTTCAGTACCTCGAGACCTTTGTCGATGATTCGGATCAGGTCGATGAGATTCGTCGCCGCTATGCCCAAGGCGACAACATCGGCGACGGTGAGGTGAAGATGCTGGTCGCTGATGCCATCAACACGCTGTTGGATCCCATGCGTGCCCGTCGGGAGCAGTGGGCTTCGGATGATGATGTGATGGACGTACTGCTGGATGGGTCGCGCAAGGCGAATGAGGCCTGTGAGGAGACCTTGGCCATGGCCAAGGACGCCGCGAAGCTACGGTTCTTTCCTCGAAGCGTTCAGTTGGGCTGAAACGCCTTTGAGGCCCTCTCAGGGGTTTGCTGGCCTGAATCTCTGGACCCACCCCTGGCAAGCGGTCGATGTGCCGGTGCATGGCTGATGCCACGACCATTTCTCAAGCCTTGCCCCGTTACCTCTCTCACCTCAAGGTAGAGGCGGGCTTGTCGGCTCGTACGCTGGATGCGTACCACCGTGATTTGGCCTTGTTGCTGGAGACTCTCGAGGCACGGGGCGTCAGGGCCTGCCATCAGGTGCAGCCGCAAGATCTGGCAGAACATCTGCGGTTGCTTCATCGCGAACGTGGCCTTCAACCGGCCAGCATTGCTCGGCACCTGTCCTCGATCAGGATGTTCTTCCGGTGGCTGGAGGCCGACGGGTGCATTGACGACAACCCAGCGGGCCCACTGGTGCCACCAACACGTTGGAAGCGGCTGCCCGGCGTTCTTTCACCCGGCCGAATTCGGACGCTCATAGAAGCGGCCGACTCGAGCGCTGGCCGACTCTGGTCGAGAGACCGGGCGATGCTCGAGTTGATGTACGCGGCAGGATTGCGTGCTTCTGAGGTTGGCCTGCTTGGCCACAGCGGTTGGCGACCTTCACTCGCCGTAATGCTCGTGGACGGCAAGGGAGACAAGCAGCGGCTCGTACCTGTGGGAAGGCCGGCCGTTCGTGCAGTGGAGTGCTATCTGGAAGAGCTGTATCCAACATTGCGGCGATTCAATGACGGTCGGGATCAGGGCCGCCTGATCCTGTCACACACTGGTCGACCGTTGACTCGGGTCGCCGTGTGGCAGATCGTGCGCCGGTACGCCGATCGGGCAGGGCTGGGCGATGTACATCCCCACATGCTGCGCCACTCATTCGCTACCCACCTGCTTCAGGGTGGCGCCGACCTCCGTGTCGTACAGGAGTTGTTGGGGCACTCGAATGTCGCCACGACGCAGGTTTACACCCATGTTGACAGCCGTCATCTGCGAGATGTGGTCATGAATCACCTGCCCAGAGAGGCACGTCGATCCGCCTGACCAATGTTGACGGGGGCGCCCTACACTGAAGGGTGATGATTACGACCGCAATTCACCTGTCGATTCTTCTTGTCGTCTCCGATCCATCGACCATGGCTGCCAATGGCGTGCTGCCCGTGGCGACGCCCGATCATGTGCGAACCTACATGGACGCGCTCGGGCTTGATCAACAACAACTCGACACCGTGCAGTTTGTCATCGAAGACTATCAAGACTCGATGCGAGACATGCACCAGGCAATGCTGGATCGCGTCGCGGCATCACGCGCTGCTCTCGATGATGCTTTCGCCGGTCGGCGCCGCATGTCGATGGATGCCATTCGATCACTTCGTGAAGATGTCGATTCCGCACCTCGAGAGACCTGGCCAGAGGTAGATGCTGCGCTGAGTCAACTCACTCAGACGCTCGCCGTGTTGTCGGCAGATGCTCCCGACCGGGTTGAATCTGCCAAGCGGGCATTCATGAGAAGGGTCCTGCTTGACTCAGTGATTGACGACGGAACGGCAGCCTCTGCTGCCATGGGATTCGATCTGACTGCAGTTGTTTCACAGGCGCAAGCTGAGGAATTGGTAGCGGTTGACCAGTCGCTGATCGAGGCTGCCTTGGGCCCGTGGCGGGCGCAGATCGATGCCCAGCTTCAGGGCTGGGTTGTCGGGGCCCGGGCGGCAAATGTCGAAGATGCGCTTGCCGAGATTGCCAGCGACAACCAGACTCGGCTCGAGACGATGCGGGCTTCAGCTCAGCGATGGCGAGATCAGACGGCGGTTCACGCTGTTGCCATCAACGAGATTGCGGGACTGGCGCAGGCATCGGGCGGAGACGCCGCCCGTGCCGCATGGCTGCAGCGGGCACATGAGGCGAGGTTTCCAGGCCTGTACGACGACCATCGGCTGCAGGTGACGAGTGACTGGGTGTCTCGAAATGGAAGTGATGCGCAGAGAGAAGCAGTGGTGCAGGCGCACCAGTTGTGGGTTGAGTCGTGCCGACCTGTGGCTGCGAAGATGGCCGACTTGTTGCGGCAAGGGTTCGAACAAGGTGTGGATCTGCAACATGATGCTGTCGGAGCCGATCAGGAGGCCACCGAGTTGAGGCGGACCTTCCTGCAAGCAAGCGGTGATCGGCAGGTTCGACTCGAGACGGCAAAGGCTTCGATCGATCGGCACCTGACGGAAGGTCAGCGGGCCGCCGTTCGAAGAGTGATCATGGACCCACGGCGGCGTTGACCGCCCCGTAGTGTTCGTTCAAGACCGCATGCCAGTCTTCAGTTGAGGCGGCCTGAACAAATGCCTTCCGCACTGTCTCGTGGTCTGCGTGATGGGCGGAGAATCTGATACCAAACTTACGCATCATTCTTGAGGCCCGTCGCTCGCCGTGCAGTTGCACCGAGTAGTCAAAGTGAGCGGCTAACGCGTCGCGCTGCTCTTCGATCGTCGGCCCTTGCGTAGTTTCGCCAGCCATCAGTGCTCGGGCTTGACGGAAGATCCACGGGTTCCCGATGCAGCCTCTGGCGACCGACACACCATGTACGCCTGTTGCGTCCAGCATGAGAAAGATGTCTTCCACCTGCCAGATGTCTCCGCTGCCGAAGATGATCTTGTCAGGATGCCGTTTGACAAGTTCACTCAGAAACGGCCATCGCGATGGGCCCACATACTTTTGTTCGACTGTCCTGGCGTGCACTGTGGCCCATGCATAGCCCACGTCATAGGCATGGCAGAAGACTCGTTCGAATGCTGCGGCCATCTCTGGGGTGTCGTCAAAGCCGCGGCGCAACTTCACTGTGCATGGGATGTGGTCGGGTACGGCACGTCGCACTGCCGTGAGGATTGACTGTGCCT
This sequence comes from Phycisphaerales bacterium, assembly GCA_022446885.1. Lineage (GTDB taxonomy): Bacteria > Planctomycetota > Phycisphaerae > Phycisphaerales > SM1A02 > JABAAC01. The sequence goes on from JAKVBU010000012.1 coordinate 105,399, forward strand.
CATCCGGCGCCTGCAGAAAATGACCACCGCGTCGTCGTCGGCGGATCTTCTTGACGGGGCAAGCGAGGTTGACGTCGATGGTGTCGTAGCCCATTTCAACCAGGATCTGAGCCCCTTGTGCCATCTCATTCGGCTGCGTACCCATGATCTGCCCGGCGATGGGGTGGTCGTCGAGCCCCGCGAGTCGATTGGCCTCCGGATCGCCCATGCCGCACTCCTCAGCGAGCAGATCCGGGTCTTCGCGCCGACGCCCCTTTCCCCCTGAAATCAGGGTGCGATCAAGCAGCGCCTCCGTGACGCAGTAGGGGCACCCATGACGCCGAGCGATGAGCCGCATGGCGCCGTCGGAATACCCGGCGAGCCCCGCTTGAAAGAAGGGGGCATTGAATCCGGGCACGATCGCCTCGACACGTGGATCAGGCACGATGTCACGAGCAATGGAGGCAGCTCGCTCAATCTGGGCCTGGTCGCGGCCTTCGGGCTGGGGATCGGCGTTCATTTCCATAGTGTCGCAGCCCGCGAGGGTTCATACAATCCTCGCGTGATGAAGCGACCGTTCCTGTCGATTCCCGTGGCGTGCATGGCCCTTACCGGTTGCAACTTCCACGGCTATGACGCCTCCATGGCGGGCCCACACTACCCGTTCGACCTGCACACGACGGACACGGTAGACGTACAGGTGTTTCGAGATGACACCCACATCACGATCGTGAATTCGACGGCTTCGGCCTGGGGGCCATCGAGGCTCTGGCTGAATCAGCGATTCAGTCGGGCCATCGACGGATTGGCGCCGGGGCAGACGCTTACGCTGGACCTCTTCTCGTTCTGGGATGAAGACGGAGAGTCGTATCCAGGGGGTGGGTTCTTGTCGAGCCGTCCGTCGATGCCAGTCCGGCTGGTCGAATTGGAGTTTGAGCCAGAGACCCCTCTGGTGGGGTTCATCTCGATTCCCACTACGGGCGAGTAGGTTCGCTCATGGCCTTGTCCACGTCTCAAACGTGAAGGCGTATCCGTGTCGATCGTCTTTCTCGTGGCGATCTGATTGGACGCAGGTCCACGCATCACCCAGTTGCCCAAACGTGACATCGCCATCCACGCTGGCGTGCACTCTGGTCAACTCGACGCGGTTGGCGCGGTCGAGAAACAGTCGGTAGATCTCCCCGCCGCCGATCACCATCACGTCCCTTTCTCCATGTGCCTGCCGAGCGAGTTCAAGCGCGGCATCTGGTGAGTCTGCCGCGATGGCTCCGGCAGGGTCGAAATCGCTATCGCGCGTCAGCACGATGTTGACGCGATCGGGCAGCGGTTTGCAGCCCAGTTCAAGCCAGGTTCGACGCCCCATGATCACACTGTGGCCAGTGGTGATTCGCTTGAAGTGCCGCAGGTCATCCGGGAGATGCCAAGGCATGCCACCATCTCGGCCAATAACGTCGTTTTCGGCAGCAGCCACGACAATCACGATGTCGGATGTATCACTCACGGTGTCAGACGGCAACAGGCGCCGAGATTCGAGGGTGTGGGTCGTATCCCTCAACCACGATGTGCTCCGGAGTAAATTCGAACAGGTCGATTACTGAGGGATCCAGCCGGAGCGTGGGCAATGGGCGAGGTGAACGCTGCAATTGCAGCTGTACCTGTTCGACGTGGTTCTCGTAGATATGGGCATCACCGATTGTGTGGACGAACTCGCCCAGTTCCAGGCCCGTGACCTGAGCGATCATCGCAGTGAGCAAGGCATATGAAGCGATGTTGAAGGGCACGCCCAAGAACAGATCGGCACTTCGCTGATAGAGCTGGCACGACAGGCGACCGTTGGCCACATAGAATTGAAACAACAGATGGCAGGGGGGCAGGGCCATGCGTTCCAATTCACCCACGTTCCATGCCGAGACAATGAGCCGTCGGCTGTCGGGGTCGGTCTTGATCGTCTCCACGACAGCCTTTACCTGATCGATACAGCCACCATCTGCGGTGGCCCATGATCGCCATTGGGCGCCGTAGACCGGCCCGAGGTTGCCTTCATCATCGGCCCACTCATTCCAGATCGAGATGCCTTGGTCTTGCAGCCAGCGAACATTCGTGTCGCCGCGTAGGAACCACAACAGTTCACCTACAACGCTTTTGAGATGCACCTTCTTGGTTGTGACCAGAGGGAAGCCTGCAGAGAGGTCGAATCGCATCTGTCTTCCGAACACACTTCTGGTGCCGGTTCCAGTGCGGTCGCTACGAGGGGCGCCCGTTTGAAGTACATCTTGCAGCAGGTCTAGATAGGTCTGCATCGAGGGGCATGATATCCCCGAGAGATCAGTGTGACGCCATCAGGAAGGCTCGAGTAGTGTCGGATCGAGGCGAGTCCACCAATTCACGGGCCGGCCGGTCTTCGATGATCCGCCCATTCTCCATGACGGCAATGCGATCACAGGTCTGAACCGCAACCGGCAGATCGTGGGTCACCATCACCATGGCCATGGATCGCTCACGCTGTTGCCGCATCAGGAGGTTGAGGACTCGGGCCTGCACCGAGACATCGAGGGCAGAGGTGGGCTCGTCGCAGATCAGCAGGTCAGGCTCGATCGACAGGGCTCGCGCCATGGCAATCCGCTGCTTCTGCCCGCCAGAGAACTGATGAGGCCATCGCTTCGCGTCGGAGGGCTCGAGGCCTACTGATTCGAGCAGATCACCCACAGCTTGCGCCAGCTCTGTTCCACGCAGGCCTCGAAGCACCAGTAGGGGCTCGCCCACGATCGTGCCAACTCGCATGCGATCATTGAGGGATCCACCCGGATCTTGGAAGACGCCCTGAACCCGCTGCCGCAGTGCCTTCAATGCTGCAGGCTTGAGGGCGTAGATCGACTCGCCGCCGATGCGGATGTCACCTGATGTGGGCGGCTGCAGATTCAATATGGCCCGTGCCAAGGTCGTCTTGCCGCACCCCGACGCGCCGACCAACGCAAGCCGCTCGCCGACATCGAGCGAAAGTGTGACACCATCGAGCACGCGGCCCGCTGAGGGGAACTCCACGACGAGGTCGCACACCTCAAGTAGCGGCGTTCTGGCTGACTCGCTCACAGATCTGGGTGCACGATCAACGTGGCCGTACGTGTACTGGTGATCGTTGGTTGGGACCAACGCCAACACTTGATCTTCACCTGGTTGCCCGGTGGCACGCTTGAGACGGAACTACGCAACTGGGGCAGCGACCGAATCGATCGCCCATCTATCTGCAGGATCAAGTCGCCTACTCTCAAGCCGCACTCAGCAGCAGGCGAACCTGGCTCACAGAATGCAACGATCACGCCACCAGGGGGTGCGTCGTATTGCCTCAGAAAGAGATGCAGTGGCTCGGTCGAGTCGAAGAAGGTCTCGGGCCAAGGCGTCTCGGGCAAGGCCACTTCAAGGGTGCGCTGGTCTGGAACATCGTGGCGAACAACGAACAGCTCAACAACACCGTCTTCATCGGCTTCAATCGCGGCATACAACTCTGCTTCGGAGTGGACGCGAGAGTCGCCGCACCTCAGGATGATGTCCCCTGGCGTCAGGCCCTCGGCCTGTCGAGAGCCTACAAGCACGCCTTGGGCGGCATCAGGGCCTCCCAGACGTCGTGTTGGTTGTTCGGGCTCGGCGATGATGACGCCCAAGTACCCCTTCTGTACATCACCGGTTTCCAGCAACTGAGTGACGACCGACTCGATCATCGGCAGTGGAATCGCCAGGCCGATGCCATTGAATCGGCCAGTACCGTCGATGCCTTCGTCTCTGGTCGCGATGGCCGTGTTCATCCCGATCACACGGCCACGAGCATCAGTGAGTGGCCCGCCGCTATTGCCGGGGTTGATAGCGGCATCTACTTGGATGAAGTCTTCATAGCCAGGCCGTCGAAACGACCCAATGATGCCTGCAAAGCGGCCCAGCCCTGACACCAAACCGCTCGACATTGAGAATCGAAAGTCCAGTGGGGAGCCAAATGCGAAGACCAGATCGCCTTGTTCCACTTCACGAAAGTCTGGGGCCCGCGTGGCCGAGACCAGCCCGCCCGGGGGGATTCGAAGGAGCGCGACGTCGGTGAGTGGATCGGCGCCGATGAGTTCAGCCGAACGAACTTCACCGTCGTGTAACTGCACATCTACGCGGCTGGCCCCCTCAACGACGTGCCAGTTCGTTACGACATGCCCTTGTTCATCCCAGAGCCAGCCACTGCCGGACCCCACCAGTTCGAGCCCCGAGTGCGGCCCCCGCTGAATGATCTGTGCCGAACTGACGTGCACCACCGATGGCCCCACCCGCCGGGCAATCTGACGTGTCGCGTTGGAGAATTGCTGCAGCACGTCGGCGTCCATGCCGCTGGCCAGCAGCCGGCTGGCTCGATGTACCTGCACTCGGTCTCGGTGCCCTTCAGCCTGATCGATCAGGTGCGGAATTCCCACGATGGCCAACGCCGACGTGGTGATCAGAGCAGCGGGGAAAGCCAGATGGCGGTATGCGTCAAAGCTCATGCCTCAAGTGTGCCTTGAAACACCCCTGAAGGCAATCAGGCAGGGGCAGGAGACGCCGATTGTCCGTCGATCATTGTGTAGGGATGCGTTCCAAGGTCTCTGGCGGCGACTCGCTCGATCCAGGCCGTTGCAGCTTCGGTCAATGGCGTGGCCAGATCGCCCAGCGGTCGAGCAAATGCCGGCTGCCAGTCAGTGAGGTTGAGGATGTCATGCAGCACGACAACCTGTCCATGGCAGGCAGGTCCGGCCCCACAACCGATGACCGGCACTGTTGTGTGCTCGACGATCTGCTCGGCGACCAACTCCGGAACCGCCTCGACAAGAAGCATGCTCGCTCCGGCATCCTCGAGCCTGCGGGCATCTTCGACGAGCGACGCGGCTTGGGCGCTGGTGCGGCCCGCAGCTCGATACCCACCGTCATGCTTCGCTCGTTGGGGGCGTGAGCCAATGTGGGCCACGACGGGAACGCCAGCGCGGTCGAGCTTCTTCACCAGCGGGGCCCAAGAGCCATCAACCTCGAGCTTCACGACGTCGGCCATGCCCTCGGTGAGGAACCGACCGCCATTTCGAATGGCCTCCGACTCGTCGGCCTGGTACGACATGAAGGGCATGTCGCCCATGACCATCGTGCTTGGAGCACCTCGCTTGACGGCGGCGGTCAGTGCCAAGAGAACATCCAGCGGGCAATGGATGGTGCCGGGCAGACCCAGCACCACTTCGGCAGCCGTGTCTCCTACAAGCAGCAAAGGAACACCAGCACGCTCCAGCCAGCGGGCGGTGGTTGCGTCGTAGGCGGTGAGGCAAGCGAAAGGCGTGCCGGCCCGAGTCATCGCTCGGAGCGTCTGCAATGTGATGGGTTTGTCGCGAGGGGGCGTCATAGGGGCCCCAGTATCGAGATTCCCCGCTCAGGAGCAAGGGGCTGCCCTCAAAAGGGACAGCCTCTGGCACCTGGACACCGACACGGCGGTGCAATTGGGCATCAGGGATAGATCTATTGGAGAAGCAGATGCACCTTGGCAGGTGCCGGGTCTTGTCCGGCCGCCTCAGATCATTGGAAGATGAACTGATGGCGACTCGACTCTGAGGGATCGGGCAAGCCACCAACCTGCTGCAGTTGCTCTGGGGTGAGTTCGCTTCGAAGTTGTGCCAGCACCTTTAGAACAGCCTCCCGTCGGCGGAATTTCTGCAGCTGTGTCTCCTCTTGAGCCCGCTGGAGGGCTCCCCAAGCGTCCAGGGCCTGCTGGTGGTCGTCAACTTGGTGCATCATCGAGATGTCCGGCAGGTCACGCTGCCCATCGATGATCGACTTGGACGCTGCCCACCAGGCCCCATCATGTTGGACTCTCAGCATGGCAATAGCCCCGCGCTGGGAGTCTGTCAGGTCTTCGAGGGCCATGACCGCGTCGAAACTCGACTGGATTGGGTCTCCCTTGCCAATGATTGATGGCCATGCGGCTTGCAACCAAGACCGCTCGAGGGCTTGAGCCGCCATCTCCGGCAGGCTCGCCTTCGCCAATTCGAACCCGCGATCATTGGCTTGGGCAAGGGCTCGTTTGGCTTTCTCCGCGGTGGCCATGGCCTCGTCTAGACCGCTGCCGCCGGTCAGGTCAAAAGAAATGTTTGCCACGCCACCGCCACCCTCGGCATCCTCAAAGGCACTTTGCATCTGGGCGTGCATGATCTCATCGTGGGCTCGGTTGGCCTTGTTGTAGGTCTCGGCAAGTGCGGTTGCAGATGCATGCCAATCGCCCATCGAGCGGAGGGCTTCGGTCACGAGGTGATCGTCGATGCCAGCTTGCTCCAAGGCCTCTGTTGGGTCAGCCCGGTACACCTGTCCGCTTGTCATGCCGATGGTGAACATGCCCCCGCCGCTCATCTGTAGGCTGCGCTGGCGGGCCTGCTGATGCGGTTCGATGGCTTGGGCGTCGCCGAGCAGTGCAACCTGGCTGAAGAAGGCATCATCGGCCGCAGTGGTTGCTTCAATGCCCTCTTTGTTGTTGCTGACGCTGATGAACACCCTGTGGACCCCGGCAGGCTCGTTGGCCTCGTCCGTATTCTGCCGCCGGCTGTCCTGAAGCGACTGAGCGTGGTCTGCGATGAGTGCGTCGAGCGTGGCTTGCCCGGCGGCATCCAGTTCCAGATCTCTCACCAGCCGTGTACGGAGGGTGTGTGGAAGAGGCGTATAGCCGTGTACTCCACCAAAGTGCCCGCCCAAGCTCATTGCCGCATCACCTGAGATGGCGAAACTGGAACTGATGACTGCGCTCTCGGTATCACCAAGATCGCCTTCGATGGCAACGATGCTGGCTTCGATATCACCAAACTCGCCAATGTTGGCGTGGTCTATGTCTCGCACAGGCCGGGGCGAACTGTCGCCACCCAGTGCCACCAACTCACGTCTGGCCCGAGTTACTCGATCTTGCAGGGGCTTTCTGGCCGCCTGCATGCCTTCATGCCGGGCCATCCAGGGGTTCTCGCCCTCAGCAGAGGCCTCACTCAGGGCGAAACTCATGGCGTCCGGGTTAGGCAGGGTCGTAACGGCCGCGAC
>JAKVBU010000013.1 GCA_022446885.1 Phycisphaerales bacterium
CCAGCATCGGCTTGCTTCTCCTTTGGGTAGCAGCCTCACACAGTGGCATCACCGCCGCAGCCGGCGTGGTCGCTGGAGTGATGACTGCATGCGCCCTAGCGGAAGCAATAGCTGTCAAGCGGACGACAGGCCTACGGAGCCATCTGGACCTGAATGCGAGGCGATGAGGGGCCTCGCCCTCGAAGTTGATTGCGCATACACTGCCGCCACCCACGTCCAATGGGACAATATTCATGACTACTGTCACTGACTCAATCCGCTCAAGAGCAGGCGGCCTCCTCACCAATCGACTCCGCCAGATTCGAAATCACCTGCACATTCGATTGAGCGGCCGACGCCAAGGCTTGATTCACCTCGTCGAGTACCCCAAGTGTGGCGCATCATGGATACGCAACATGCTTGAAACGTATCTCGAAGTTCCTCACACCGACATCAACTCAAGACGAATTCCCAGCGGCGCGGTCCTGCAGAGCCACCGGCTCCGCCGCCGCTGGATGCGCCCAGCAGTCATCGTTATCCGTGATCCGAGAGACGCATACACCTCGTTCTATCACTATTCCAACAACTATGAAAACCGCCCGGCCTCCATTCAATTGGCCCCCCACTATGTACACGACGTCGGAAGGCCAATTGAAGAGGACTTTGCAGCGTTTCTTCGTGCCAAGCTGACTCACCAGTCCTTCCCTAGATTCATGTACCGTGAGTTTGTCGAGAGTTGGCATGGCCAACCAGACACACATGTCGTCCGGTATGAAGACTGCTTGGCTGACGCCGGTGAAGAGTTGACCAAGATCTTGGCGACACTTGATGTCGTGATCGACCCGGATCGAGTAGAGACTGCAGTCCAGCAGAACTCATTTGAGTCACACACCAAACGGATGTACGGGGAGAAACGACTACCGGGCGATTCAGACAACCGTCGGTTCGTGCGTAAGGGCGTCGCAGGTGACTGGGTAAACCACTTCAACTTGGATGCAGCTGAGTTACTTGAGTCGATCGATGGCTCAATTCTGCGCCAGTTTGGCTATGAGCAGGACGCATCGTGGATCGACCGACACTTCGGATCCAATGCACCTGAGGGCCATGCCTCCACATGTGGTTCTTCTCACACAGCCTCAGTCTCACCGAGTAGTCAGCCGTGAATTGGCACGATTCCCAACGCCCCCGCAGGGCAGTGGATCATCCATGAAGTACTTGACAAGCCAATCTACATGGGCCGGGCGACATGACGCCCAAAGACTGGCTGGTCGCCATGCGTTCCGCCGGTCTCCGAATTTTCGGCAGCAAGGGACTTTGCTGGAGCGACTTCTTCCCAAAGGGCCCACAGTCAGAACCCTGGAGATCGGCTGTTTCCCCGGAGGCTTCTTGGAGTACTTCCACAAGGTTCATGGACACTGCGTAACCGGGATCGACTACGTTCAAGAGAGCTGTGACCAGTGCCGAGAGATGCTTGAGACTCGAGAGACTCCGGCTGAGATCATTCACGGCGATCTGTTTGATGACTCGTGGAATGCGACCGGCACTCAGTGGGACGTGGTGTTCAGCGCCGGGTTGATCGAGCACTTTGACGACTCTTCGCCAGCAATTGATGCTCATCTTCGACTCACGAGCCCGGCAGGCTACTGTGTGATCTCAATCCCGAACCACAGTTCGATACGCGGCAGACTGATGAAGTTGGTCAACCGGCCCATGTGGGAGATCCACAATCGCATGAGCGCCCATGACCTGCAGGATGCGTTCGAACGATCGCCTGACTCCAACCGATTCGAGTTACTCCATTGCGGATATGTAGAGCACGTCGGCCTGTGGAATTGCGGCGTGTACGAACGATTCAGAGCAATGGGGCGACTACCCTTCAGAATTGTCCGGGGAGCGGGGCTCGTCGCCGAAGCTGCCCTGCGATGGGTGCCCAATTCACGGGCGTTCTCGCCAAACATCCTGCTGATCGCCAAGGCACGGAACACGTCTGAGGCCAGCGGCTCAGATTCGAGCACCTCAATGAACGGAGCGTCAACCACATGAGCAGCACCAAGTCCGTCCTGATCACCGGTGGCACAGGCTCATTCGGCCAGACAATGCTCCATCGTCTCCTGGACTTGGGCTGCCCTGAGATTCGCATTCTGAGTCGTGATGAAGAAAAGCAGGATGCCCTGCGCAATCGAATCCGCGACCAACGAGTGCAGTACATCATCGGAGACGTTCGCGATCGCCGCTCAGTGGACCTGGCCATGGCTGGCGTGGATCTCGTCTTTCATGCCGCTGCGCTCAAGCAGGTGCCCTCCTGCGAGTTCTTCCCTGTGGAAGCGGTCCGCACCAATGTGCTGGGCAGCGGACATGTGGTCGAGTCGGCTGTCAAGCATGGTGTAGAGCGAATCGTGTGCTTGAGCACCGACAAGGCGGTCCAGCCAGTCAATGCAATGGGCATGACGAAGGCCCTGATGGAGAAGGTCGTCCAGTCAACGGCTCGTCGAATCCCCGAAGGCGGGACCATCGTGGCATGCGTTCGATACGGCAATGTCATGTGCTCCCGCGGCTCTGTCATCCCCCTGTTCATCCGCCAGATCCTCGCCGGAGAGCCCATGACAATCACGGAGCCCAGCATGACCAGATTCATGCTGCCGTTGCGAGATGCGGTTTCTTTGGTGGAATTCGCGCTCGCCAACGCCCAGCAGGGAGACACGTTCATCCAGAAGGCCCCGGCCTGCACGATTCAAGATCTGGCAACTGCCACGGCAAACGTCATGGGTGTGAAGCCGAACATCAAGGTCATCGGCATCCGACATGGCGAAAAGGTGTTCGAGACACTCGCCTCTGCAGAGGAGATCGTACATGCGCAAGACATGGGCGACTATTACCGCATTCCCTATGACGATCGAGACCTGAACTATGCCAAGTTCTTCAGTGAAGGCGAGACATCCGTAGCCCAGACGGACCCATTTCACTCACACAATGCAAGACAACTGAGCGTACCTGAGGTCGAGTCACTGCTGCGAAGCATCGAGTATGTCCAGGACCGCATTCCGGGTGGGGCCAGAGATTGACAGACCAACGGCAACAGTCAATCGGACTGACCGGCGGCGACGGTTTCATCGCTTGGCACCTGCGATGCGCCATGCATGTGGCTGGCCTCACACCCCCACGACTCGCGACCAGACAGACATTCTCATCTGAAGCGTCGCTGCAGTCGTTCGTGGACGGCCTGGACGTGGTCATTCACTTGGCCGGCGTCAACAGAGCTGAAGACGACGACACGCTGGAACGGCAGAATGTCGAGATCGCCGAGTCGCTCGTAGCCGCCATGGAGGCAACCGACAGCCGCCCAAGGGTCATCTACGCGTCATCCACCCATGAGGCAAGTGACACTCCCTATGGCCGCTCAAAGCGCAAGGCTGGTTCAACGCTGGGCTCATGGGCCGACCGGACAGGTGCACCCTTCAGTTGCCTGATCATTCCTCATGTCTTTGGTGAGTGTGGTCGGCCGAACTACAACTCTGTCGTGGCGACCTTCTGCCACCAACTGGCCCAAGGAGAGGTGCCGACCATCCAGCATGATGGGGCCCTGGAGTTGGTGCACGCTCAGGATCTTGCCGACTCGATCATCGACGCTCTGAACACAAGTCCCGTTCTTGAGACCCGCATCGAGGGGGCACCGATGCGCGTCTCCGAGTTGCTGTCTCAGTTGAACCGATTCGAGTCACTCGCTTCGGAGCGGATCATCCCTCACCTGGGTGATCCGCTGACGCTCAGATTGTTCAATACGTGGCGTAGCGCTCGCTTTCCGGATCACTGGCCCGCATTTCCGATGCTCCACACCGATGATCGCGGCGCATTGTTTGAAGGTGTGAAGACCGATCATGGCGGCCAGGCTTTCCTGTCTACCACTCGACCTGGGATCTTCAGAGGCGGCCACTATCATCGATTCAAGGTCGAACGGTTCCTTGTCCTGCAGGGCAGCGCTCGCATTCGAGTCCGAAGGATGTTCACAGATTCAATCGTCTCGTTCGACGTATCCGGTGACTCGCCCTGCTTCATCGACATGCCTACCCTGCACACGCACGACATCCAGAACACTGGCAAAGACGACCTGCTTACGCTGTTCTGGTCACATGAGCAGTTTGACCCGGATCAGCCGGACACCTGCATGGCACCGGTAGATCTTCAAGAGGCGAACCGAAAATGAAGCAGTTGCGAGTCATGACTCTTCTGGGAACACGCCCGGAGATCATCAGGCTGTCTCGGGTCATGGCGGCACTTGACACCTGTACCGAGCACACGATCGTCCACACCGGCCAGAATTGGGACCACGAACTCAATCAGGTGTTCTTCGATGACCTGGGCATTCGACAACCCGACCTTCACCTTGAGGTAGACACCGCCAGCCTGGGCGCGACGCTGGGCGACATCCTGGCCAAGACCGAAGCGGCCATCAAAGACGTCCGCCCAGATGCGCTTCTCGTTCTTGGAGACACAAACAGCGCACTGGGCTCGATCATGGCCAAGCGACTGCACGTACCCGTCTACCACATGGAAGCCGGCAACCGGTGCTTCGATGCCAATGTCCCCGAAGAGGTCAATCGCAAGATCGTCGATCATCTGGCCGACTTCAATCTTGTCTACAGCGAACATGCTCGACGCCATCTGATCGCGGAGGGCTTTCCGCAACGCCGGATCATCCTCACAGGATCACCGATGCTGGAAGTGATCGACGCTCACCGATCCGCCATTGAGGCCTCGGATGCGCTAGGCCGGTTCAATCTGGAACCGGGCGGATACCTCCTTGCCAGTCTCCACCGAGAAGAGAATGTCGATCACCCTGACGATCTCACCCAGTTGGTGGACTCGCTTTCAGCCGCAAGGACGACGTTTGATCGCCCGGTCCTTCTCTCGACGCACCCGCGCACCCGCAATCGGCTGGAGGCACTGGGGCGTAATCTCGACGCGGACGGTATTCGATGCAGTCCGCCCATGGGCTTCCTTGACTATTGCCGACTGCAAATGTCTGCATTCTGCGTGCTGTCTGACAGCGGCACCATTACAGAAGAGTCGTCCATCATCGGGTTCCCGGCAGTGACACTTCGGAGATCCATGGAGCGTCCCGAAGGCATGGACACGGGGAGCATCATGCTGACCGGGCTGGACTCCGAGACTGTGGTGGATGCGATTGCGTGGACGACGAACCAGTGGGCATCGGGCCATCGCCCACCGACTCCTGATGCGTACTGCATCTCGAACGTCTCCCAACGCGTCTGCAGCCTCATCCTGGGAACAGCCAAACTGGCCTCAGAGTGGACAGGCGTACGGCCACGCCAAGAAGTCTGAGCGATCTCGAAGCTCACTATCATCCTCCCGTGCGTTGTTGGCCTATAACCCCCATTCGAGCAGTTCTGGTGCACAGTGCAGCGGGCGTCTTGCTACTGCTGCTGTTGTTTGCAACTGTGCACAACCGTGACACGTCTGCACAGAACTTCGGAACCGGACCTGAAGTTGGTGGTCGATTCGACAGCAGGTGGAACGAACTGTCGGATCACTGGCGATCGGATGGTTGGTGGGCCAATGGCGGCCTCTACTACCTGAACCAATGCGATTGGTTCAACAAGTGGCGCAAGGGCGGTGGACTCCAGTTCTGGCTTGGATCGGAGGATAACCCGCAAAGCGAGTACTTCTATCGCTCCAACACGATGCTCTGGCTGCTTCCCCTGCATGTGGGCCAAGTAGTCGTCACGGAAGTTGCTGGAGGCACTGCACGAGTCTGGGCCATGGTTTGGTACAGCCAGATCGTGGTCCTGCTAACCGCTCTGCTGCTGGGGCTCTCGGCCACCATGCTGGCAAGGCACATGAAACTGCGTTGGTGTCATGCGCTGCTGTTGGGGCTGACCTGCCAGAGCGTCCTGCAGACTGCCCCCATCAATCTTGATGCCTACTGGGGGTTCTACATGCAGCACGCATTCACGCTGCCACTGGTGCTGCTGCTACTGTCACTGGTTTGGCCAGGTGGCCGATCGCGGCCGTGGATGCGCGGCATTGCGGTCGCAGGCATGCTGCTGGCCGACCTGCCTCATGCAGCTGTGATGCTCGCAGGATGGGCGATCTTGACAGTGACTGTCTCCCCCCGGCTGTTTCGATCACAACAGTGGGGCAGAACTGTACTGGTGCCTGCGGGCATCGCCCTCGCATTGATTGCAGGCCAATTCCTCATCGTCAAGATTGGCACACCCAACGCGGAGTTTGCCGGCAGCAGCCTGTTCTTCCGAACAGGACTGGATGGAGACACGCGGTATTTCCAATCGATCTGGGATGGCGCATTTGGATTCATCGCGAAGTCCAACCTGCAACCCGGCAATCAAGTGGGCGTCACATCGCGCATCTTCTGGCTGACAGGCCTCTGTGCTTCAGGCGTTGTGCTGCTGTTGGGCACTCGCCGACGAGACTTGGGTCGCATCTGCCATGCAGTTGCGCTACTGTTGCTGGGCTTTTTGCCCTTCTTTCTGCTCTTCCCTCAGGCAGTCGCCATTCACCCCTACGCCTATCCAGTGCTTGTTGTTCCTTTGGCCACGCTTGCCCTGTTCGCCGCGCTTCCGCTCTCGCTTGTGCCTGGTGCCCGGCGTGCCTGGCCGATCGTGCTGGCAGCCATGCTTGGAGGAATGGTGCTCAGTGCCTCGAACCTGCGCGACTACATGGTGGCCCGCCCGCTCGATACCGACCACCTGCTCATTCAGTTGCCCGGGCTCTCCATCAGTTCGCCCGAAGAGGCGCCGTCAATTGAGGAGTGACCTATACAGGTCCAGATAAGATTGGACCATCGCCCCTTGAGATCGGCCTGCGACAAGGTCCGAAGCGGTTGCCGCACGCAAGCGAATCTGCGCCCCACCCGACAAGGCCTCTTCCAAACCAGCAGCGATTGAGTCAGGGGCATCCTTGTCCACCAGCGTCGCCCCTGCCTCACCGAAAAATGATCGGTAGGCATCGATGTCAGACAGCACCAGAGGACACCCGCAGGCAGCTGCCTCCAGAGGCACGTTCGGATCCCCTTCGAAGTGACTGACAGCCACAAGTGCATCCGCTGCGTGCATCCATGACCACACTTGGTCCGACCAGCCGACCAGATGCAATCGCGAGGCATGCGCCGACCGGGCGATCAACTCCCTGACCTGATCCTGACGAGGCCCGACGCCGAGCATCACCAGATGCACATCGGCATGTCGCTCAAGCAACAGTTCAACTCCCCTCAACATGGAAGGGATGTTCTTTTCGTCTGACAGCCGGCCAACATAGAGGATCACTCTCGCATCGACCGGAATGCCAGACACCTTGCGGTCAATCGCCCGAGCAGCCTTGATCTGCTCCAACCGCAAGCCGTTGGGAATCACGTGGACTCGCTCATCGTGAGCAGCGCCCCGCCAATACTGAGCCCCACCACTGGAGTTTGCCACGATTGCGGCTGCGCGACGCCCGATCCTCCGGCGCAGGCGATCTCGCAAGGGGCGGCGATACGACCCTGCCTGCGACCGCTCGGAGAGGACGTGGCGTACTCGTCTGCTTGGACACAGAGTCCCACCGAGAATGTCCATCATCGGCAGCCATGTTTGCAGGATGTCTGGCTTCCAAGTCCTGATCAACCGGCGAATTGATGAGATGTTCGAGACACCGAATTGACTCTGCGATGGAAGCCGAATGACGGCTTCGCTGGACATCGCTTGAATGTTGGCCTCATTCGGGCCACCCCTGCAGCAAGCCACAGCGGTCTGAACACCAGTTTCAATCAATCCTTGAGTCAGCATCGAAACCTGCCGCTCAGCGCCGCCAGATCCAAGGCTGTAAATCAGATGCAACACTCTCGGGCAGTTCAATTGAGTCCACCCCAACGGGTTTCAGTCGGCATCCCACTCACCAACGCCTCACTCTCAAGAGAACAAGGGCGATCGGCGATGAGAAACCCGGTCCTTCTGCGGGCGAAGATCGGCCCCTTGTACAAAGCTGCACAGATCAGAGCCAAGACGATCCAGGTCGGTCGAAGTGTGCCGATCGAATTGGAGGCGAATCCGAGGATTAGCACGGCAAGCACAAATTGCCACACCACGTTTGAGCCAATCTCCCACTCCATCTTCGATCGATGCCGGTTGGCCAGGAGCACAAGGAACAACACAACCCAGACGCCCGTCACTGGTATGCCAAACTCGTAAGCCAGGTGCAGGTACTCATTATGAGGGGCGCGAACACGCTCCTCTCGTTGTAGCACCTCAGACGCACCCATCCCATGCCCAAACCAGGGGCGTTGCTCGATGCGATCCAGATAGCCCCGGGCCGCCTCGACTCTGCGGCTCACGCTTCGATCCTGTTCTTGCGACTGTAAGGACCTGTCGAACTGGACCACGGACAATGCCCGCTTGATGCTCTCGCCGGTCTTGTCCGAAGATTGTGACGACAGTGGCATGAACTGCGCTGCCGCTATCAGTGCCAGTATCGCCATCAATAGTGCCGCTGCACGAGCGGCCTGCATCAATCGCATGACTGCTCTAGAAGCGAGTCCCGACTGCTGCGTCAAGACTGCCAGCATGGCCACCAAGGCCGCCACTGCAACACCGGCGCGAGATCCGGTCGAGGCGACAAGGAGTAGGAGTGACACTGAGGCAATGACTGTCCACCAAAAAGTCCTTCGAGCAAGTAGCCCCCAGGCCACGAACAGCAGAATCAACTGACTCGCGGCCATGTTTGGCTGCAAGTAGAACCCTGACAGCCGCCCGCCACTCTCATAGTTCTTCCCAGAGACGGCCGACACAGTGTCAGAGATGAAACTCGACTGATAGTCCACCGCGAGAGCGACCAACACCAGGCCGGCCGCCAGAAAAAACGTGGCTCTTGCAACTGACGGGCTGACTCGACTCCCCCACACAAATGTGGCGAGATACAGCATGAGGAGAGTTAAAAATCGCCCGACACCCGAGATCGAGTGGGGGCCCGCGACAGCAGCGCCGATGATGATCGCCGCCATCAGAAATAGCGTCCAAGCAACAACCAACTGACGCGTGAATAGAGCAAACACAGACCTGGCCCGCATCAGGAGATACAACAGGCAGCAGATCAGCGTACTGACCGTGCCGGCAGCGATGGGCAAGCCAACCGCGGTTGTCAACAACAGCCAAGCGCCACTCATCTTGAGTGACAGGAGCAGGCCGAACAGGATCTCCATGACGCAGAGTCTAGAGTTCAGAGGCGCAAGAGCCAAGCCAGAGCATCTGCTCACCTTGACTCCGATCGATCCGCCCAGGCAAGCAACATCAATATGGTCCATGTTGGCCGCACTGCACGTCGATCCCCTCTCACGAGCGCAGCCCATGTCTTGCGTGCGAATGCTGGTTTGATGCCCACCCGTTCAGAAAGATCGGATGTGCACAATGCGTGCCCCCACTCACGCAGCGGTCCACGTAGCCAAGCCTGAATCGGCGCACCGAAGCCCTGCTTAGGTCGGTCCCACAGATCCTTGGGTACGTATTGTCCGAGTAGCTGACGCAGCGGCCATTTTGCCACCCCATCCCGCCGCCGCCATGCCACAGGCGTGCGCCAGGCGTACTCCACCACTCGGTGATCCAGCAAAGGCACTCGGGCCTCTAATGAGCAGGCCATGCTGGCCCGATCAACCTTGGTGAGAATGTCGTCAATCAGATAGGTCTCCGAGTCGGCAAACATCGCCCGTTCGACCAAGTCCGGGCACTCAAGACGAGCGGCGGCAGCTTCGATCGTACAACCAGCGTCCGGAGGATCGATCATCGCAACGCTCACATCAGTCCGTGAAGACATGGCCCACGCATGGGCGGCATCGGACGGGATGAGAGAGAGCATCCTCGTCGCCGTTCGAAGTTGTTTGGCATCGACCCGACCGCGACCTGCCGACAGCACACGAGCCACAGCCCCCAAAGCGAGCGAAGGCGTGAGTGAGGTAGCTGCATCGATCAAACGGCGCAAGGCATGGGGTATTCGCCTGGCAGTGCGGGCCAGCTGGTGCAGCCGGCCATAGATGTGATAACCGCCGAATGTCTCATCACCGCCATCTCCACTGAGCGCTACTGTGACATGCTGCCGAGCGAGAGCGCACACAAGATGGGTTGGAATCTGTGATGAGTCCCCAAATGGCTCGTCGTACATCGTCGCCAGTTGCGGCACAACATTGAGCGCGTCCGACTCGGTCACGACCAGTTGGGTGTGGTCTGATCCAATAGCTTGGGCAACCCTCGCTGCATGCACTGACTCGTCGAGCCGGCCATCCTCAAACCCGGCGGAGAAGGTTCGAATAGCGCCGGATGCCTGCTCTGCTGCAATCGCGGCCACCAGGCTTGAGTCAATCCCACCCGAGAGCAGCACGCCCAGTGGCACATCAGACACCAGCCGCTGACCCACGGCTTGGCGCAAGAGGGCATGCAGTCTTTCAATCGCATCGGTGGCGTCAAAATCCCTTTCAGAAGATACGACATGATCCTTGAGGTCCCAGTAACGCGTCTCTTCAACCCTCAGTCGCCCGTTGCCAAACTGCAGTGCGAGCATGTGGCCTGGCTTGACCTTCCAGCAAGATGCCCAGATGGACCTCGGCCCAGGCACGTAGGAGCAGCGCAAATAGGCAGCTACAGACGCACTGTCGATGGACGGGTCAAATCTCGGATGCGCCTGTAGTGCCTTCAGTTCAGACCCGAACACAACCGAGCCGTCAGCCAACTTCCCCCAGTACAGCGGCTTGATCCCCAATCGATCACGTACAAGCGTGAGTTGCTGGGTGCGACTGTCCCACACGGCAATGGCAAACATGCCAACACAGCGATCGACTGTCTCTCTCAGCCCCCAACGATCGATGCCCTCCAACAGCACTTCTGTGTCGCTGCTTCCTCGAAACTGGTGTCCGAGCGACTCCAGATCACGACGGATGACATCTGCGTTGTAGATCTCGCCATTGAATGCGACGATAGTCTCGCCGGAGGCCGAGACCATAGGCTGATGGCCAGTTGGAGAGAGATCCCTGATCGCCAACCGCCGGTGCCCCAAAGCGACGCCAGCACCATGATCCACCCACACGCCTCGATCATCCGGCCCACGGTGGGTCAGGGCATCCACCATGTCGTCTAGTGGCGATCGATCGAGCAACTCGCTCGGCGCCAGGATGCCCGTCACTCCACACATGGTTCCCAGCGCACTCCCGGCCCGGTCGTCCCGACGTCAATCACCTATTGCACCGGACAAGTGGCAAATGCTCCTAACCCTGACGCAGCCGGTGCGCCCTGCTTGAGCGTGCTCATTCTACCTCACAGCCCGGCGCCAGTCCTGCTGGATCAGTGGATCGATCCCCTATCCCAAAGTCGTATAGTGTCGCCCCTGAGTATCGAGTTGACTCGAATTCTGGAGCAGACTGGCCTGCCCCTGATCCAGCCAGGCACATAGACCAATGCCCCCCCAACCCAAGGCTCGCGTATTGTTGATTCACCGGTTCTATTGGCCGGACACCCCTCCCTACGGCCACATCCTTCGCCAGATTGCCTTACGGCTGGGGGATGATGGCCATGACGTGGAGGTGTTGAGTACACAGCCGTGCTACAAAGCGACGTCCAAGTCACTGCGCCAACCGCGTGTCTCTCAAGACGGCCCCGTTCGTATCACACGGATGCGATTGGGCTGTGAAGTGGGCCGAGGTGGGCTGTTCAAGATTTGGAATGTGCTTCGGTATCTGCTCGGTATCACGCTGTTTGTAGTCAGACGACGACGGTTCGACATTGTCATGACTGCAACAACCCCCGCAGTTTTCGCCGGCCTGGCAGGCCGAATCGCAGCTCGACTGTCCGGAGCCAGATTGATCTACCACTGCATGGATCTGCACCCGGAATTGGCCCGATGCTCGGGAGTGGTTCGTAGCCCACTGGCCAATCGAATGCTCGATCGCATCGAGCGCAAGACCAGACACCGCGCAGCTCGCATCATTGTGCTCTCTGAGGACATGCGGCAGACGCTGCTGGAGTCTCTACCAGAGTTGAGCGGCAAGGTACACATCTTCAACAACTTCACAACCCCCAACGAAGGCAAAGAGGCCGAGAGACGCCCCGAGTCAAACGCCAAAGGAAGTGCCTTCAAGATCATCTATGCCGGAAATGTAGGTCGCTTCCAGGGTTTGGAGACGCTCCTTGAAGCACTCGGGAAGGTCGAGTCCACCACTGATGTCGAACTGCAGATTGTTGGCGACGGAAAGGCCCTTGAGGGCCTCAAGCAACAGGCGGCCGAGTTGAAAGATCAACGCATCGAGTTTCTCCCCCACCAGAGCGCTGCAGCAGCTGCCGAGTTGGTCCGCAATGCACAGATGGGCTTCATCTCGCTGCAGCCGGAGATTATTCGATACGCCTACCCAAGCAAGACTATGTTCTATCTTGAGGAGGGCACACCCCTGCTGTGCGCCGTCGAGCCAGACAGCGAATTGGGCCGCCTGGTGGTCGAGGCTGAATTGGGCATCGTGGTACCTCCTGATGATGCCGACGCGCTTGCTGAGGCCATTCGTACTGCAGTCACCAAGTTTTCAGCATCCAACCGATCCAGATCACGAATCAAACAGATTGCCGAGGATCAGTTTGGACGAAGCACCATGCTCGATCGCTGGTCCGAGTTTTTCGCAGAGCTCTCAGCCTGACTCACCATTCTGGCTGTACTCCAAACTCCATCGCTCAACCCGCACCCTCTGCTCATCGGTCAGACAGTTCAGTGACCGCAGCACCGTGATCGCATCCTGCACATCCCCAACCACGGAAGATGACAGGCCATCGGGTGGCGCAACTGTAGGTGTGGGCTTGGAGGCTGATCGTGCAAACACCTCCCCTCTTCGAGCGGCCTGCGGATCCATGGGTTCCAGTGCCGCTTGGACAGCACCTGGATGGCTCAGATCTTCGTGAAAGAGAACCGCCTCACACGCTTCAGGGTTGGCGGCAATCCAATTGGCAGTAGAACGAACCGACCAAGCCCACTGCTTGGCGCAAACCTCGTCTGTGGACAGATGCAGCAGATCTTCCTGAATACCCGGGTACCGCACGCCCCAGATGCGAGGAGATCGCCGAACTCGCTCCAATATGCGATCGGTCAGGAATCCGGGATTCCATCGCAATATGGAGACGAACTTCCGTCTTGCGTCAGTAGCGGTCACCTCCCCCGCCCAGCACCGCGCGGATGATCGAATCACTGCAGAGGGGCTTCGAAACAGCGCCACCAATCGAGCGGCCGGTAGCGCTCGACGAACAAAGCCGGGCCGAATGCTGTTGGAGACGGTCTTCTCAATGACCGCGCCTGTTGTGCTGCCAGCGATCGAGCGAAGGCAGCGGTCAAAATGCCGCCCCAGCGCGGGCGTGGCCTCATCTTCCCCACGCAGATCGGATGGCCCCCGCGCGCCTCGCATCCAAACGTAATTGGCATCCCAAGGCACCTGAGCTGCATCAAAGGCCTCGGCCAGTACCCGCCGAACAAATCGTGAGCCTGTTCTTGCTGCCCCCAGCACACAGATCATGATGCCTTTACTCATCCGGATGCTTTCCCCTCTTCCCACACAGCTGGACAGACATCAGCCGTATGGTCTCGGCTATGAGTCCAGTGTCTGAGATCAGCGTCCGCCGCTGAAAATAGTCCAGATCCAGTTTGATCCGCCAAGGCAGCACCCGACGGCGATAGAAGGCTTCCGGGTCAGCAGCATCGTGCCGATGTTCAATCCGATACACCAACAGCGCCCCCAACGAGACCAAACCAGGTCGATAGGCAAGCAATGCCTGCCAGCGAGGGTCATCAATCTCAGCCGAGAGACCGGGATCTTCAGGCCGAGGTCCAATGATCGCCATCTTGCCCCGCAGCACATCAATCAGCTGCGGCAATTCGTCGATCTTTGTGGCACGCAATACCCGCCCCCACCAGAAGACGCGTGGGTCACATCCAGCGGTGATGCGCGGCCCATCCTGCCGCCGCATGGACCTGAACTTGTGCATCGTGAAGACCTGACCATGGCGGCCCATGCGCCGTGCCCGGTACAGCACCGGGCCCGGGTCACAAACCAGAATGCCAACCGCCGCGACGATGCAGATTGGCATCGTCACGACCATTGCAATCGAGACGATCAAAATGTCGATCAATCTGCGCAAGTAGGTAACTCGACACGACGAACCGTTCGAAACACCTCTGCAAATGGGAGACACGCCTGCGTACCCCAGAACTGGGCCTGCGCCCGAATCGACTCAAGACTGCGCGGGTGGGGGTACGCTCGCACTTCACTCTCATAGCAGGCCATGGCCTCGATCTTTCGATCGATCGCCTCGCTGATGTCCACCCAGGTGTCTGGCGTGAACGTACGAGGAAAAGCCCAATCCGTACTGCTTGCGGTGTACCAGGTCAGGAATGACCGCACTGACTCAGCCGTCGGACGAAAGGCCACGAGCGCTGCTCGAAACAGCGCAAGGTGATCTGAATTCACATCTTCGCCCGACTGGCAGTACACGACGTTGGGCTCGTAGCCTTCCGTCGCACGCATGAGGGCGTCGATGATTGCAGTCTGCGGTGTTGTATCGAGCGTCTGGTCATTGAATCCCAAGAGTGACCAGTCGTTGACGCCCAAGGCGGCTGCTGCAGCCTCGATGTGGCCATGCTGCCCCACGCCTGCCTCGCCATATCGAAGCGACTCGCCTTCGCAGGCGATGAGTAGTTTCACTTCATCACCTCTATCCCTGTGCAGGGCCATCGCCCCACCACACCCGAGCACCTCGTCATCGGGATGGGCTGCAATCACCAGTACTCGCGTCTGTTCCTCAGACAAGTTGATCTCCCTTAGTGAAACAATTGGCAGGAAGTTCACTTCCATCTACTGTCGTGACATCGGTCAGGAGCAGCCCTCGATCAGCGCATCGTACTAGCGGGCAACGGGACCCACTACGCGACTCGATCGCGGCAACTTGACCAACCACCCCGCCATCAGCCTCCATAGAGCAGACCTGACTGGACCAAACTGAGAGCCGAGTGCCCCGCAAGGTGCTCCACGCACCTGGATATGGCCTTGTCGTCGCGCGGATCAAGGCGTCGATCTGGCCCGCCTCACAGTTCCAATCGATCTTCCCGTCGTCCGGACACCGCCGCCGAAATGGCGGCTCAGCCGATGGTTCCTGCGGCCGCGTATCCACTCGGCCCGCCTCCAGATCGGCCAGCCAACACTGCACAAGCTCCAGATTCGACGACTCCACCCGCTCATAGACACTGGCAACCGTGTCCTGATCACCCAATGGAAACAGAGATTGACCAATCACGTCCCCGCCGTCCAGTCGGCTCGACAGCCGCATGAGCGTATTGCCCCATCTGGTCTCCCTGTTGATGATCGCCCAGTTGACAGGAGATCCCCCACGCCCACGAGGCAGCGGCGACGCATGTGCCCCCACTGCCCAGGGTGCCACGCTCAACGCCGTCGCGCCCAGTATCTGGCTCCATCCCAGCACGACAAGTGCATCCAATCTCAGCGACTGGAGCCACTGAAGTGACTGGTCCGAGTTGATGTCTTGGGTTCGATGCACGGGCAGCCCAGGCACATTGGCCGGGTCCCAACCACCACTGCGGCAAGCGAGCGCTGCCTCCGACAGCGTCATGGCATGCACGTCATGGCCGGAGTTCTCGAACAGCCATTGCACCGTTGCTCTGGCCTCCACATGCGCTGCTGCAATTGCAATCTGCATCGGGCCATTCTATCCGCGATCTCGCCACGGCCCGCCCGGTACGATCCGCCCATGCAGGTCCCCTTCTTCAGGCTTGACGTCACAGATGACATGCGCTCAGCGGCAGACGAAGTCATCGCCTCCGGGTGGCTCACAAGCGGCCCAAAGGTGCAGGCCTTCGAAGCAGCCTTTGCCCAGGCCACTGGCGCTCGACATGCCGTCGCCGTGAACTCCTGCACAGCCGCGCTGCATCTGGCCCTCGAGGCCCTGGGCGTGGGCCCGGGAGATCGAGTGCTTGTGCCGACCATGACCTTCGCCGCTACCGCCGAGGTGGTGCGGTATCTGGGCGCCGATCCGGTTCTTGCCGATGTCTGCCCTGAGACGGCATTGCTCACACCAGAAGTCGTCGAGTCTGCGCTCGCTCGAGACCCCGACATCAGCGTGTGCATGCCGGTGCACTTCGGTGGGCTCCCATGCGACATGCAGGCCATTGGCGACATATGCCGTGCACATGACGTGCGAATTGTGGATGACGCCGCCCACGCACTCCCGGCCGCCGACACGGGCGGCCCTGTAGGCACGCTCGCTGATGCAACCTGCTTTTCCTTCTACGCCAACAAGACGCTTACCACCGGCGAGGGGGGCATGCTGGTCACCGATGATGATGCCATCGCAGCCCGAGCTCGGGTCATGCGGCTGCACGGCATGAACCGCGATGCGTGGGGCCGCTTCACGGTTGACACGGCACGCTGGGAGTACGACCTCGTCGCCCCGGGCTACAAATACAACATGCCCGACATCGCTGCGGCTCTCGGGCTCTCGCAATTGGACCGCCGCCACTGTGACCGCGACGCCCGAGGGGCCATCGCCACCGCCTATGACGAAGCGCTTGGCGATCTGCCAAACCTGCGACGGTGCGGCAGGCGGACAGCAGCTTCGGTTGAACACGCTTGGCATCTCTACTGGATCGTGCTCGAGCCTGATGCACCGATCAACCGCAATGCCTGCATCGATGCGCTGCAAGCCCTTGGTGTGTCATGTTCGGTGCACTACAAGCCACTGCACCGGATGACGTATTGGATCGAGCAACTCGATTGCACCCCGGAGCAGTTTCCCGGAGCCGAGGCGATCTGGCGCGGCTGCTTCTCTCTGCCGATATTCCCGGCTCTGACGTCGTCAGAACAAGGCCACGTCATCGATTCGCTACATCAGGTGCTGCAGGGCTGAGTGTCGGGGCTATACTCACCCCCGCTGACCATCCACAGGACTACACACACCCTGTCTGGAGCCCGGGGGGATCGATGACTATCCGACGACGCATTCAACGACTCGACCACGGCACGCGCCGAAGGCTGCTGAGCCTTCCCCGCTGGGCCAAACTCGGCTGCATGGTGGCCTTCGATCTGGTTGCCATTGCCCTCGCTCTCACCTTGGCGGTGTTGCTGCGGCACAGCGATCAACCGCTGCCTGACCTTGTCGAACAGTGGTGGTGGCTCTGGGTCACGGTGCCTCCCGCCGCGGTGCCAATCTTTGTGGGTTGCGGCCTGTATCGACAGGTCATTCGGTACATCGGCGCCCGTGCAGCCATGCAGATCCTCGTGGGCGTCGCCGCACTGGCGCTTGTGATTCCCGCAACGGCCCTGCTGGCTGACTACGTGACCATGTTCCGGGCGGCGGTGATGGTCAACTTCTTTGTCATCGCCTGCGCCTTCATCGGTGCGAGCCGTTTCGCAATGCGATCGTGGTTCGGTACCGGTCGATCACGTAAAGCCGATCGCGTCGTGGTGTGGGGTGCGGGCTATGCCGGCGTTCAATTGGCGCAGGCCCTGCACGCCCATCGCCGCTGGACGCCCGTCGCATTTGTCGATGACGATCGGAAACTCTGGGGGCGCATCGTCAATCGCCTGCCGTGCATCAGCCCCGATCGTCTTGCCTCACTGACCAAACGCAGGCAAGTAGGGACGATCATTCTGGCTCTGCCATCAGCCTCACGACAGCAGCGGCGGCGCATACTGGACCGCCTCGAGCCCTTGGGTCTGTCGATCAAGACGGTGCCCGGCATTGTGGAGATTCTCTCGGGCCGTGGTTCCGAGAGCGAGGTCCGTGAGGTGTCAATCTCTGACCTGCTCGGCCGCAATCCCATTCCGGCCCACGAGAGCCTGCTGCGACGCAACATCGAGGCGAAGACGGTGTTGGTGACAGGAGCGGGTGGGTCGATCGGCAGTGAGTTGTGCCGCCAAATCCTGGCTCTGAGCCCCAAGCGGCTCATTCTGCTGGAACGAAGCGAGTTTGCGCTCTACAGCATCGACCGGGAACTGCGGCAGAGGTTGGTATTGGAGACTGGCGCCGCCGGCGAAGTCGAACTGATCTCCCTGCTGGGCTCGGCAGGTGATCAGGCACTGGTGGAACGGCTCTTTTCCACCTGGCCGGTTGACACTGTCTATCACGCAGCCGCCCACAAGCATGTGCCCATCGTCGAAGAAAATGTGCCCGAGGGCATCGCCAACAATACGCTTGCCACTTGGACCACCGCTACCGCTGCGCTCAAACACCATGTCTCGACCTTCGTGCTGATCTCGACCGACAAGGCGGTGCGGCCGACCAACGTCATGGGTGCATCCAAGCGCATGGCCGAAATGGTGCTCCAGGGGCTCATGGGGACGCAGCGTGATACCTCAACTACCCGATTCTCCATGGTTCGATTCGGCAATGTCCTTGGCTCCAGTGGAAGCGTCATTCCCCTGTTTCGCGAGCAGATTCGAATGGGTGGCCCCGTCACCGTCACGCATCCAAAGATCACCCGGTTCTTCATGACCGTGGAAGAGGCTGTACAGCTGGTCATCCAGGCCGGCTCAATGGCTGAGGGCGGCGAGGTCCACCTGCTGGACATGGGAGAGCCGGTCCCGATTCTGGATCTCGCTCGCCGCATGATCCAACTTTCGGGCCACACGATTCGCGATGAGCACAACCCTGATGGCTCGATTGCCATTGAGTACACCGGCCTGCGTCCGGGCGAAAAGCTTTATGAAGAGTTGCTCATCAGCGATGACGTGTGCGGCACGGTGCACCCACGCATCATGCGAGGTGACGAAGAGGCTCCACCATGGGAGCGAGTTGAGTCTTGGCTCATGGTGCTGCAGCAGGCTGTTGCCACCGGAGATTGCGCCGCCATCCGCAGCGTGCTGAACGAGGCCGTAGCCGGGTATGCTCCTGCCAACGAGATTCATGATGTGCAGTGGCGTCAGCGTCCGAAGCCACAATGGGATGACCCCGCACATCAGGCAGTTTCTGAGCCCAGGACCACTCAGCCCCATGGCCGAATCAACTGACGTCACCCCACACGCTTCCCCATCCGCCCATGGGGCGTCTGACCGCCCCATCGTCTATCTGGTCAATGCCGAAGACGATGGCGGTCGTTCGGTGAACCTGCCGACCTTGCTGGCCCCGATCTGGAGATGGAGATGGGTTTCGGTGCTCATCATGTTGCTGGCCATCGCCGCGGCTGGATGGAAGGTGCTCGTGCCCGGATCCCTCCAGCAACAACTTGTGATTCGCCCTGGCGTTCTGACCCAGAGCTACGTGTTGGCCCAACTTGAGCACTCGATCATTCCGATTGCCAAGGCGAGCGTGGCCCCATGGCGTCCAGAGATTGAAGTGGAGGTTGATGACCTGAGTCTGGACTCAGAAGACGCGAACGCGGCCTCATCACTGGCAAATCTGCGGGACATTCTGGTCTCCTTTCGCTTTGATCATGCAAAGGCCGCAGATCAACTCACACAGGCGATCGAAGAAGGTCTGGCCGGTCTGAAAAGCATCTCAGAGGCCATGTCCAGCGTAAAGCGCGAACAGGTCCGTCTACGTCTCAGAGACAATCTTCGAATTGCGCAAGATGGACTGCAGCAGGTCACGAGCCCAGATTATGTGGCTGCGCTGCGGGGCCAGTCTGAAGCCGCCATCGCCACGTCCCAGGCCGCGATCGATCGAGAAGATGCCACCTTGGACTCCCTGATGGCTCGTCGCAGCGCGATCGAGTCACGGGCCCCTGTGCTGCAGAACCTGCTACAGGAATTGACCCAGTCCATGTCCCCGGAAGAGTCCAGCGACCCTGCTATGGCCCAGATCCTCGCTGATCGTGTGGCAAGTCTGCGCCTGGAGTTGGAGACCGCCATACCTCGCGAACGACTCGAGCTCATTCAGAGCCAGAAGCAGGCCCAAGCTGACAAGGACAAGTGGTTCGCCACCCTCAGTGCCCAGCGTCTGAAGGCGGCCACATTTGAGAGTGACCTCCTAGCGCAACAGGCGGAGGCCACGCAAGCCGTGACTGCTGCGGAATCTGCGCTCAGCGAGTATGAGACCCGAATTCAGGCGCAGTTGGCAGATTCACCATTGACCATTGTGGGCGAGTATCAAGACCGCGGAGACGGACTGCCAATGATTGCATGGGCGGCCGTCCTGTTGATCGCCGGCGTGATTTGCAGCCTGTGTGCCACCTTGGGGCTTGAAGCGCTGCGGCTGGCCCGCATGGGAGTTGAGCAGGGCTGAGACAGACTGTGGCTGGTCCATCCGCGGTTGAGCACATGTGAGGGCGGATCGCCTCTCACCCACGAACCAACACTCAAACACGGGCAAGAAACAGTCCCCGGCAGGATGCGCCTGCCGGGGACTGTGCATGTTTGAGAGAGGACCCCCTCGTCAAGACACCGTCGCTGGATCAGTTGTGTGGTCCCGTTGGTGCGTCGATCCTCCAACCAGGAATGGCGCCCGAATACAACCACTGAGAGGTGTAGTCATGGCCATTTGCATCCATGAACCAGACGATCACGCTGCCATCGTCATCTCTCCAGACGACATCACTACGGCCATTGCCATCCATGTCACCCACGCCGGCGACAAACCAGAGTTCAGGAACCGGTGCGCCGGTAGCATGACCGTTGTAGACAAAGCTGGAATCGTATCCAAAGTCGGTCCCATCCCAGTTGACCCAACTGATCAAGGAACCCGCATAATCGCCAGCGCCTTCGTCCCCATATTCCCCCATCCAGAGTATGTCGCAGTTGCCGTCGCCGTTGAAGTCACCCAGTCCCCTGATGGACCAGCCTGGAATCGCACCGCTGTACAACCACTGAGAGGTGTAGTCATGGCCAGAGGCCTCCATGTACCAGACGATCACACTACCGTCACCATCTCTCCAGATGAGATCATCCCGACCGTCACCGTTCATGTCGCCAACGCCAGACACGATCCACTCCTCTGGAACCGGTGCGCCGGTAGCATCACCGTTGTACAGGAAGTTGGACGAATACCCGAAGTCAGTGCCGTCCCAATCGGTCCAGGTGATCAAGGAACCCGCATAGTCGCCAGCGCCATCGACCCCATAGTCCCCCATCCAGAGAATGTCGGCGTCGCCATCGCCGTTAAAATCACCTATCGCAGGAATAGACCAGCCTGGAATAGCGCCTGAATACAACCACTGACTGGTGTAATCATGACCGTTAGCATCCATGAACCACACAATGACGCTGCCGTCACCATCTCGCCAGATGATGTCGTCACGACCATCGGAGTTCATGTCACCGGTACCGGCAACAAACCACTCTTCTGGAATAGTCGCGCCAGCATCAAGTCCGTCATAGACAAAGTGTGAATCGTAGCCCTGATCGGTCCCATCCCAGTTGACCCAACTGATCATGGATCCCTCGTAGACTCCAGCGCCGCCGGCACCGTACTCACCCCACCAGAGAATGTCGCTCTTGCCGTCTCCGTTGAAATCATTGGCTGCGTCATAGTCCTCAGGGGCGTCCGGCTCGGCCACCTTGGAGAAACTTTGCCCGTCCGCCTCGACATTTTCGCCATCAGCGGCGTTGTTGTACATGTAGTTGATCGTGCCCGAAACCGTGGATCCAGACGCCACCGTGAACTGACCGATGAACACCCGATTGTCAGTCGCGTCCCCTTGGCTGTCTTCGGGCGTGATGAACCAACCACCGCCCTCGGTGGCATCTATCGGCGCCAGCGCCCCGCCTGCATTGAATGTGGCCCAGTCCATTCCGGTCGTGATCAGCGCATCGGTTCCCGAATCGTTGTTGAGCAGACCAATGCTCACATAGCTGTCTGCCTGAGCAGACGGAAACGCTCCGATGATTGCCGTGGTACGAGTCATACTCGTGTCAGAACTGCCATTGGCAGAATGAAAAAACCCACTGGCATCATCGGTCGAGATCGACATGTTCGCTGCAGGCTTACCATTGACGATGATGAGCCGGTCAGATGGGTCGTCAAAGGTGATGTAGACGCTGACGCTAATCAACGTTCGCGGGTCTGTTGACGACCATCCAGACTGATCCACCTCGGTCACAACGTACTCAAAGCCCGTTGCCGCCCCCTGAGAGGCCGAAGCAATCCCCAATGCGCCGATGCATCCCAGCGCCGCCAGTCCTTGAAATCGATTTGCCTGTTGTGTCATGGTCCTGTTCCTGACCCTTACTGGCCCTCTCATAGGAGAGCTCATCTGTTGACCTGAGAAGAGATGCGTGACCATCAGTGGCCAGAATGGGCTCCGCGGGCCGGTCCTGCGAGTGCTTCTTCAATTCGGGCATGGCCCTACGTGGCCAGTACCCCTCACTACCAGATAGTACAGTAGCTTCCGTCTGTGAGAGCAAACCTCCTAATCGGCCCTAACGACCCCAAGATGAGCACAATTCACGGGTGCCAATTGATATCCAGACCGGATAATTGGACTGCATGTCACCTCCGACCAAACTGCACCTCATCGACGTAGCAATCAGACCATGCCCGCGATCCTGACTGTTGCCCTCGCCTGTGCAATGTGGGCCGCACCATCAGGCGGCCCCGCACCGATCTACGCGGCCCGTGACGCGGCCCGGATCATCGATCGACTCGGTCTGGAGGGTGCGCAAGATGGCCAAATCATCGAACTCTTACTCGTTGATTATGAGACGCAATGGGCCCAAGCGGCCGCGTCGCTCCGGTCGGACCTGACCAGTTTCAAGGATGGGCCCACCAGCACGGCGTTGTCCGATCGGCTCATCGCTTTCAATCAAACTCAACTTGCACTGGCCAGCATCCTGCAGGAGCACATGGACCTTTTGCTCGAGCCCGAAGACCAGGCCAAGTGGACTCGCCTCCAGCATGAGTTGCTCATGGAGCGACGCCTGAAGTACGGGCAACTTGCAGGCGAGTCGCTTGATTTGCGCAGCATCACGCGTGACCTGGGTGCAGAGGTCGCCTCAGCTTCCACGATCGGTGCCTGGGAAGCAGATCTGGCCCATTTACTCCAGCGGCGAACTGCTTACGACATCGGGGGCCCCAGCCGAGTCCAGGCGCTCATGCTGGCGGGGCAATTCAATGAAGCGCTTGAATGGATGCAGGGCTGGATCGACGCAAGGGTGGCGATTCGCGATGCGAACCTGAGCTACGTCAAACTTCTCCAGACAACCCTCCCTGCCCAACAGGCAGCGGCACTGGCCGATGTTGTTGAGCGGGCCACCCGGCTCCATGTCCGAGACGGCCGCGCTGTGGATGTGCTGGCGGCAGCTGTGGCCGCCGATCCATCCATCACCGAGGCAGTAAAGGCCGCTGTGGCCCGGACACTTCAAGGCTACCAACAGCGCACTGAGCTCATTCACGAGCAACGTGAGGCCCTTGAGCGTCGGCTGGAACCCGAGATGCTGCTGGCGCCCATCCAACAACGGCTGGGCCGCGATGACGTGTTCAGGCGACTGAAACAAGAACAAGCCGACAACGAGGCGCGATTGAGCGCCCAGGGCGAGGCAACGATCGAGGCAATCTGCTCCCTGATCGGCGAGGCACACTGCCATCGGTTGCTGGAAGGAGTTGATGCAGTCAATCGAAGAGATCACCCTAGCGGTCTACCCGGCCCTGCTGCACCGCCCAGCGGCTCCCACTCTGACACTGACTCACCCTTGTCACCTCCGCAACCGAGCACACCTCCCGGTCCATTCTTGCCGGACACGCCAGACAGGCCAGAAGGTCCAGTAGCGCCCAATCCGCACCCGCCCATGCCACCGCCAGCCTGAGTTGAGCCTTCAAGTCACGTACCTATCATGCCTGCCATGCTGTACCGACTGCTGGCGCTGTTTCACTGGCGACCAAGAGCCCTGGCTGTCAAACGTGCGTTGAGTTGCGTCAATGATGCCAAGCGGGTGGTTGACGTGGGCTGCGGTCCTGCTTGGCTTGCTCGAGTCGCCCGATCCTGCGATCTGGACTATCTAGGGGTTGACCCCTCTGTTCGACGTGCAAAGGGGATTGAGCGAGGCCAGGTGGAGCCAGGCGACGCTGAATCAGTCATTGGGCAATTGCACAGGTTGGACATCGTCGTGCTCAATGGCGTGGCCCATCATCTGCCAAACCAAACGCTTGCGGCGCTGCTGAATGCTGCCGAGGCCTGCAAGGCACTGGTCATCTGCGATCACCGGTCCGAGCCTCAAAACCACTCGGTGTGCCGTACCCTCCAACGATTGGATCGCGGGCAGTACATTCGTCCACGGTCATTCTTCGAAACGCTTGCTGGATGGACGCTCATACGCATGGAGCCATTTGAGATTTGCGTTCTGGGTCTGCCCGTCTGGTCCTACTTCACGGCGATCTATCAGCCAACTGGAGCCCCACGTGACTGAGGCATGCATCATTGTTGTGCCAGTGTTCAACGAGGCCGCCAGCATCGATCAACTGTTGCAACGGACGGCCGCTGTCAGCCCCGGTGGGTGGACGATGGTCGTGGTCGATGATGGAAGCAGCGACGAGACCATCGAGCGGCTTTCTGCCGAGGCGGCCCACATTGATCCCGCCAAAATGCAGATCCAGTTGATCCAGCTCAGTCGAAACTTCGGGCATCAACGGGCCCTGATGGCCGGGCTGGATGTGGCACTGCGACTCGCAGATGAACGTGATGTAGATCGGATCGCAATCATCGACGCCGATTTGCAGGACCGCCCAGAAGACATACCAGACCTGCTCGAAGCCACGGCCGAGTGTGACGTGGCTTATGCCGTCAGAGCGTCGCGCCGTGAATCGGCCTTGTTCCAGATGGCAGCATCGGTCTTCTATCGCCTGCTTGCCCGGTGGGCCCGCAGCCCGGTACCACCCAATGCCGGCACGTTCTCAGTGCTGAATCTGCCAGCAGCCACCGCCATCCTCCGCAACGCAGATGAAAACGTCTTCTTTCCTGGGCTACGAGCCTGGGTTGGGTTCAAGCAGATCGCGGTGCCCTTGCAGCGAGACGCTCGAGGCGACGGACACTCTCGTGTTGGCATCAAGGGGCTTGTCAGGCTGGCCGTCGGCGCCCTGTTTGGCTATTCACGCCTGCCGCTGTATCTGATGATGTGCATCAGCGCTACAGCCCTTGTGCTGTCCGTAGTCGCAACCATCGTCATGTCGATCCTGAAACTGACCGGCCAGGTCGCGGTAGAGGGCATTCCGCTGCTGGTCGTGCTGATCTTCTTCAGCCTGAGCGTACTTGCGGTGTTCCTCACAATTCTCGCCTACATGGTCAGCCGTAACCCGGCGCCTGTTCAATCTCGCGAGCTCTATGTGATCGCCCACGAGACGAGCCTGAATTGACGCCCCCCACCCTCTATCGGGATCCGGAAGCCCACGGCTATCTCGATCAGCCCATCGATGATCCGCACCAACAGGCGATTGTTGACGCAGTCCTGCATGAAGCTGGTGTCTCAGCGGGGGACTGTGTCCTGGAAGTGGGCGCTGGAACGGGTCGCTATACGAGGCTGCTGCTGCAACGAGAACTCCGCGTCATCGCAGCAGAGCCTGATGAAACGCTGCGGGGCAGACTGGTCCAGCAGGTTGGCGAAACATGCAGGATTTCCGCTTCCGATGCCGCTGCAGTGATACCTGATGAAGTCGATGCCGTGGTTGGATTCCATGTGCTGCATCATCTCGACCGAGCGGCGCTCGATGGTCTTCAAACCCGATTGATGCGTGCAGCCAGCCAACGCTCATGGAAGGGCGCCGCCTTCCTCGAACCCAATCCCCTCAATCTGCTGTACCTGCCACAGATCATCCTGACCAGTGGCATGCGGCTTCGTGAGGAAGCGCGGCTTTGGGCACCTCGCTTTTACGGACGAGCAGTGGGTCGCCTGCATGTGCCCTGCCACGTCGGCCTCGTGCCCCCAGGTGTTGCTCGCCGCACTCGCCTCTCTCCCAAGCGGCCTTGCCGAGTCCCAGGTCGATGGTGTCCGTGGTCTGCCTACCGGGTCGTGGCGCAGCGAAGATGAACATGCATCGAGCGCATTACGACACGCTGGCTGACCATGACCAGCACTACTGGTGGTTTCAGACTCGCCACCGTCTGGCTCGCCGGCTCCTGGGCCTAGGCAGGCGATTCGACGGCAAACTCCTTGATGTAGGTTGCGGCGCAGGTGGCTTTCTGGCCAGTTGCCTCGATGCGGGCGTCCCCCGGGAGCGGACGCACGGGCTCGACATCGACCCTGAGAGCGTGCAGCGAGCGAGTGATCGCGGCTTGCAAGTTGGCACGATGGGGCCAAGCGGACCGGATGAAACAGACCTCCCCTTCACCCCCGATGTCATCACGATGCTCGATGTGCTTGAGCACATTGAGGCGCCCGCCCAGTTCTTGCAGGCACTCCACCGAGTTGCGGCACCCGGCTGTCGGATTCTGATTCTGGTCCCCGCCCACCGCTGGCTCTGGTCTCCGTGGGACGATCGCCTCGGCCACAAACGCCGCTATGACCGGCGCACGCTCCGAGATCACCTGCTTCAAGGCAGGTGGACTCTCCAGCACCAGAGATACATCTTCCCCTCGATGGTCCTGCCGGGCTTGATTCGTGCTCGGCTGCTTCGATCCAATCGGCTCCCCAAAGACGAATTCCCCCGTGTTCCCAAATGGGCCAACGCCCTGCTGCGAATTGGAACGAGCTTGGGCGCCAGATTCCCTGTGTGGCCTGTAGGAACCTCGCTTGCAGCCCTCGCCCTCAAGTGCAGCGACCGAAGCGATCCAGCAGCACCAGCAGATCCAGCAGACCCACCTGCAGATCCTCGTTGATGTCGGCCCCGTGGCCGCCCGAGACCACTCCCCAGGCACCCAGCATCTGAATCAAATCCAGCATGTCGACCTCGCCCGAGGCATCGACATCGCCAGGGCAGTCCAATGGAATCAGGCTCGCTCGATATCCGGCAGTGACCGGCGCCCGGTCGTTCCAAACCCGCACGTTGTCCGCCTCGACGGCGTCACCGACCGCTGTGCCATCGTGGTCCAGATCAGGCGTTGAGAACAACCCGATTCGCTGCGTCCACACAAACTCGCTGTCACCCTCATCAGGGCAGTCGTCAATCTCATCGAGCCCACCGTAAGCCATCACCGTGCACCAACGATCATCATCGCACGAGTCATCGGCGCCCCAGAACACCCAGCCATAGGCATGGGGTTCAATGCCGGACACACCGGCATTTGCAGCATCATGAGCGCACCCGTGCAGATGCCCCATCTCATGAATCAGGGTGTACCCGGTGGCGGCGCAGGTCGTCTGAATGACAGCGCAGGCTGATGAGGGCGACCCACCAGCTGACTTGATCACGTACGCCCTGCCGCAGTAGTCGTTGACGCCATTGCCGTCTTCGTCTGTTGAATTGACGAACAACACCATGACATCGGCCCCCAGCCCGTTGCGCAGACCATGGGCCTCGTCGAACACCCCGTCGGCTGTGGCCCGAAACTGCGCCAACAAGTCTCCACTCTCAGCGCCCTCGACAAGCTCCATGCCCACCACCCGCAACTGGGTGTTGATGCCGCTGTCCGACAGTGTCACATTGCCCGCGTCGAACCAGGAGAGCACATTGGTCTCAAGGTCATGGGGCGAATCGAAGTCGGCCAAAGCGGCTGTGGTGTACATCGCCAGCACGTCAATGATCGCCCCGTCATCACCAGCGCCATCCCGCGCCGGTGGCCCACCAGCACCCGACGCACGCCAACGCGTCAGTGCTGGCACATCACCCGCTTGCCCATGAGCATGGCCATGGGGCAGGCTGCCACAGGGGCACATGGCATCCACGACCGGCTCGCCCAGTTGCCAAGTGAGACGACCATCCACCCCACCCCGAAAGGCAACCACGTCCCCCGTCTCAGTCGTGATACGGCCAGCGACATGCCCCTGATGGCGTCGCACGATCAACGTGCCGCCGCCATCCAAAGGTGCTCGCGTCACACCGGTCGCTTCCAGCCCCAGAATCGCTTCCTGCGCAAGTTCAAAGCGGCCCAACCCGGTCAGTTCGACCGCCTGCAGCACCCCTAGCGGGCCATCAATCGACAATACGCCGCCCCCCTGCATTGGCGCTGGAAGCCCCCCAATCGGGCTTGAGATCGCGCCCAGCAGCATGCCCAACATCAGCATGAGCGGAGCATACGATCCATCAACCGCCCTCGCCGACACTCAAATCAACATTGGATCCGGGAATTGAGCCCCTCAGTGCTGATTTCGGGGGATCTCGATGGCTCTGGGGCTCGAATCGTGCAATGCTCTGTAGTGCCCGATGCCATTGGCCGAGCAGTCTGAAGGAGACTGCCTGACGGGCCCCAATCAAGTTTTTGCGGCTCCAATCCCACGCCTCGGGATGATAAGGGCCAATCAGACCGCCCCGGAATCGATCCGACTCGAGAGGACCTGTAGATCATGAAACTGGCCACCCACGCGTGCCTCACCCTCGCTCTAACCACTGTTGCATCAACCATCGCTGCAGGCGAGGCCCTGCCCCCGAGTTGGAGCGCATCGCAATCTGCTCTCGAAGCGATTCCAACATACGAGGTGGCCGGCCCGGACTACGCCGCACTGTGGGAAGAAGACAACCAGCGAGCTTCAATGGGCCAGCCCTGGCGATTCGCGGTGCCCACCAAAGCCGCCATCACAGCCGCAACCTCCGGCGCATGGAACCTGACCCCTGAAGGACGATTGCTCTGGCAGGTGCGAATCGTGGCCCGCGATGCCATGCATCTGAACTTCGGATTCGAACACTGGGCCCTTCCTCCCTCAGCACGTGTCTGGCTCTCCAGCGCCCGTGGCGATCATGTTCGTGGCCCATGGGACCAGTCCACCAATGACACGCACGGCGAGTTCTGGACCCCATTCGTGTGGGGCGACGACGTCATCATTGAAATCGAGGTGGACATCGCCGAGCGTCACTTGATCGAACAGGATGTCCAGTTGACCTGGATCAACGTAGGCTACCGTGGATTCGATCCACCAGATCTCCCTGACCAACGCGGCTCTTCTGAGTCCTGCAATGTAGACGTGATGTGCCCACTGGGAGATAACTGGTGGGACGAAATCCCATCGGTCGGCGTCTACTCGCTTTCGGGGTACTGGACCTGCACCGGCGCATTGATCAACAACACGCTGCAGGACGAACGCATGCTCTTCCTCACCGCCGATCACTGCGGGATCAACACCGGCAACGACCAGACCATGGTCGTGTACTGGAATCACCAGAATTCCACCTGTCGCACCGGAAGTGCCAGCGGCAACAACGGCAATGGTCATTACAACGACTACAGCAGCGGCGTGACCTGGAAAGTAGATGCCTCCTCTACCGATTGCTGCCTGGTCGAAATCAACAGTGACCCCAATGACAGTTGGGAGTTGACTTGGTCAGGCTGGAATCGAAGTTCCAGCACACCCAGTGAAGGTGTGAGCATTCACCACCCGGCAACTGCTGAAAAGCGAATCTCCAGCGTAGAGGACATCTATTCCTACAACGCTTGGGGATACAACTTCTGGCGCGTCAACTGGGATCAGGGCCGCACGGCCGGCGGGTCGTCCGGTTCCCCATTGTTCGACGGCAACAATCGAATCATCGGGCAACTCTACGGCGGTTGGTCCTACTGCACCAATGACGACGACGACGTCTATGGCCGCTCACTCTCGGTCAGTTGGAATTCGCTCAAGCCCTATCTCGATCCGAACAACAGCAACGCGACCACCCTCGACTCGTGGAATCCCACCGCAAATGAGGGCGCCTGCTGCCTCGTCGGCGGCCAGTGCATCGTTGGCCCCGAGAGCGCCTGCGATACCGTCGGCGGGACGTACAACGGGAACGGCTCCGATTGCAGCGATGTCGACTGTGATGAACCCGACGAAACGGGCGCCTGCTGCGTCGGCACGACCTGCATCGACAATCTCACCAGCACCGTCTGCTACTCCGGCGGCGGCGACTATCAGGGCGATGGCTCCAACTGCAGCAGTACTGACTGCGGCGATGATCCCCCCGGTGACATCGTGATCAAGTCAGTCATTTCTGCTCAGGATGCTGTCGATGGCGTCACCAACGACTGGACGGTTGATCTTTACGCCGTAGTCGACGACGGCTGGCGAATTGACGCGGTTGCCGGCACCGAGTCGCAGCCCAAGACGATCTCGTGCAGCACGTCGTTCTACCAGCACCAGTTCGGTGGGCCCACGTCCATGGACATCAATCCAAATCTCTACGGCGCTTTCCCGAACCTGCCCCACGACTCTCGCGTGACGATCGGCGCCCTGGACGCCAGTGGTGATCCGTTCCCCGCCAATGAGCTGCAGAACATCAATATCGACTGGACCACCTTTGAGAACGGTGGAGACCTGTCGGTGACAAACGGCACTTGGTTCATCCTCCCCTCTGAGGATCAGGGTGAAGCCCGCGAGTTTGTCAGTGGTGACTGCGACACGCAGCACGGCGTGCTCATTGCCCGCCTGACCGCGATCGGGCACAACGCCACCGTCACCTTCGACGGCCTGCTGCAAGGTCGCGACGCATCCAATGAACCGTGGCAACAGGTTGCCTCATCAACCATCACGTGGTCCCAAACAAATGACTGCAACGCCAATGGTGTTCCAGATTCATGTGACATCGCCAACGGCACGTCCGAAGATGCCAATGGAGACGGTGTGCCGGATGAGTGCAACACCTGCCCGGGCGATCTTGATGGTTCCGGCACCGTGGACGTGGACGACATCCTGGCCTGCATCGCCGGATTCGGCACCGACTACACAGTGGACGACATCCTTACGGTGCTGGCCAACTTCGGCAACGACTGCTGAATTCAACCCCACACTCGATTGAAGCAGACGCCGCCGGTCATCCGGCGGCGTCTGTCATTGCGCCTCTCGCTCAAAGAGCCTCTCCAGCATCACCGAAGGCGCCCCACCCGCCGCCTCCGGGGGTCTCGATGACCAGCCGCTCACCCACCTCCACATCGATCACGCAGCGGCCTTCCAGCGGTTCAACGCTGCCGTCGGGCAGCACCCGCCACTGACGGCCGCACTGCCCCGCAGCACCACCTGCCAGACCAGGAGACGCAATCAGCCGACGACTGGACAGCAGGCTCACTCGAAGCGGCGCTCGCCACTCGACTTCTCGGCACACCCCGTCGCCACCTCGATGCGTCCCCTCACCACCTGATCCAAGCCGCCGCTCAAGACGCCACAGACGCACCGGGAATCGACGCTCCAGCAGTTCAGGATCCGTCAGGCGTGAGTTCGTCATGTGGGCCTGCACACAGTGGGCCCCATCGAATGAAGGCCCGGCCCCGGTTCCGCCACAGATCGTCTCATAGTGCTGCAGCGTCCCGTCACCGAAGGCCAGATTGTTCATCGTGCCCTGGCTGGCTGCCTGAAGCCCAAGCGCCGCCAACAGCGCGTCTACCACCTGCTGGCTGGTCTCCACATTTCCGCCCGCAACGGCGACCCCCGAAGGCGGAGAGAGCAAACTGCCCGGCTCGAGCATGATTCGCACAGGCCGCAGGCACCCGTCGTTGAGGGCGATCTCAGACCCGGCAAGGGCCCGCAGCACATACAACACCGCCGCCCGTGTCACCGCTTCAGGCGCATTGGTGTTTCCCTCTGCACATGGCCGAGTGCCCCTGAAATCGATGGTCAACGCCTCGTCTTCAGGTTCGACACGCACCTGCACTTCACCGCCCTCATCAAGCAGCATTGCAGTCTCTCCTCCCGAGCAGCCTTTGAGCGCCTGTCGAACGAGGGCCTCACCTTGATCGAGCACCCGACCCATGAGGGTACGGACCATCGATGGACCGACCTGACATGCGAAGGCCTCAATGGCATTGATGCCACGCTGGTTGGCGGCCAGTTGCGCCCGCAGATCGTCAAGGACTCGATCCGGAGCCCGGCAGGGCCATTTGCTCTGGGAGAGTGCCAGCCGCAGCGAAGCCTCCTGCAACTTGCCATCTCGCACCAGGGGCAGGGCGTCGATGATCACACCCTCCTCCTCGAGCGTTGTCGCATCAGGCGGCATTGACCCTGGAACGGTCGAGCCAACGTCACTGTGGTGCCCCCGGGAGGCCACCCATGCGAGCGCTGCCCCGTTCTCATCGAAGACTCTTGACACCACCGTGAGGTCGGGCAGGTGCGTGCCGCCGCGGAACGGGTGATTCAGCAACACTGCGTCGCCCGGCCCGGCGGCGTCGGAGCAGGTCTCCATCACATGTCGCACACTCGCCCCCATCGACCCAAGATGGACCGGCATGTGCGGACCATTGGCGACTAGGTCTCCCTCGGGGGTGAAGATCGCGCAGGAGTAGTCCAGTCGCTCGCGGATGTTTACCGAACGAGCGGTAAATCGAAGCAAAGCCCCCATCTCATCTGCGATGGCCGACAGTCGGCTCGCGGCCAAGGCTCCGCCGGCGGCATCATCCGCAACCAGCGGCTGAGGCGGCCGCTGACGAGGCGTAATCTGCAACGTACCCCCGGCCAACACCAGGGCTTCGAAGCCCTCGTCGACAAACACCGTGGATCCTATTTCCACGACGACACACGGCCCGAGAATGCGATGCCCGGTACGAAGCTCATGTCTGTAGATTCGATCCCCTGCAGGGGCAGGCGTATCGTCGGTTCCGTCACTCCACTCAATCGATGCCGGGGCTGCGTCGACGCGTTCGCTGCGCACCGCGATGATCACCGCCGGGGACACACCGGGATCCCAGCCATAGCGCTTCAGGCAAGCCTCACGAAATGCTTGGTGCGCTCTTACTGGATCACGCAGTAAGACGGCTGGCAATGTGACAGCTCGGTCCCAGTCTTCGATGGCCACCTCGATGTGCACATCAGTGGCATCGGCATCCACGTGCGCTTCGACCTGCGCTCGAGCCGACGGATCATGCAGATCAACCCGAACACTCGAGCGGTGAATACGCCGCGGCCGAGCTTGGGCGATGCCCATCG
Source organism: Phycisphaerales bacterium (assembly GCA_022446885.1). Taxonomy (GTDB): domain Bacteria; phylum Planctomycetota; class Phycisphaerae; order Phycisphaerales; family SM1A02; genus JABAAC01. The sequence continues at coordinate 32,912 of JAKVBU010000013.1, forward strand.
CCGATAGCAGACCGCCCAACGGATGACACAAGACACAGCCGATATTCAATCTTGCAGCCAGCGGACATGCCAGAAGGCCCCCGGCACCGCCGAACGCCACCAGCGCCGCATCGGCCAGAGAGCGGCCCTGCTCGGTGGAAATTCGTCGCAAGGCTGCGGCCATGTGCTCTAGGGCCAGATCGCAGCAGGCCTGCGCCAGTGCCTCGATTGACCCGAGCGCGGCCCCTACCCGTTTCATTTCGGCGTGCAGCACTTCAAGTGCCCGCTTGGATGCCTGTGCGTCGGCGGGTGCGTTGCCGTTTGGCCCGAAGGTCGAGGGCAGGACATCCGCAGGTAGACGACCCAGCACCACAAGACAGTCGGTGATGGTCGGCGGTCCCCCCAGACCATGACAGGCCGGCCCGGGATGGGCCCCCGCACTGTCGGGCCCCACCCGCAGTCGGACGCCATCAAAATGGCAGATCGACCCTCCCCCGGCAGCAACCGTCTCCACCTTCAAAGCCGCCACGGCCAGCGTAAGCCCGCCGACATGCGTTTCGGGGCTGCGTTCCAACTCACCTTCGATCCAGGCCACATCGGTTGACGTGCCGCCCATGTCCAGGGTGAGCGTCCGCTCCACGCCAGCGGCCCGGGCCACCTGTGCAGCTGCAACCACTCCGCCAGCGGGACCGGAGAGCACCGCCTGCACCCCTCGAAACGCACTGCTGTCAACCAATCCCCCAGCGGAGTGCATGCAGGCCAGATCAGCTCCAGCCAGCGTTCGCCGTAGCGGGCCGAGGCTCTGCTGCACAACGGGCGTAAGTGCTGCGTCGGCGACAAGCGTCTGCATTCGAGGAATGAGCCCCTCAACGGGGCAGTCGCTGCTGCACACCACGCGGGCCGCATCAAAGCCCATGTCAACAGCCAGATCTCGAATCTGCCGCTCATGCCCGCCATGGGCCCAGCCATGCAGCAGACAGATCGCAAGAGCGCTGCAGCCTTGATCCAGCGCCGATTGCAAACGGCTTCGCATGATGTCGTGATCGAGCGGCAAGAGAACCCGACCATCGACTGCCAGACGCTCGGGCGCCTCGAGACAGATCTGATGCAAGGGTGCAGGTCGCCTGATGTTCAGATCAAAGAGCGACGGTCGCCGCTGATCACCGATCCAGGCCAGATCTCCCAGCCCCTGCGTGAGCACAAGCGCGGTAGGCACACCGCTGCGCGTGAGCAGGGCATTCGTCGCCACAGTTGTGCCAAGGTGCACAAGAGAAGGCACTGCACTGAGTGTGCTGATCGCGTCCGACACCGGATCAACCACGTCATCATCGACCGACAGCACCTTGCGTGTATGCAACTCACCTGCGTCATCAACAGCGATGACGTCGGTGAACGTGCCACCGCGATCAACAAATACCTTCATAAGGTCGTCAGGTCACTTGTCGTGCACGTGAGCGGCATCGACATGGGCATCATTGGCCTGCACAATGTCCCGTACAACACCGTCTGTGCCGGAGATCATCATCTGGGCGGCGATGCACACCAGCAGAAAGCCCATGATTCGGGTGAGGGCGTTCATGCCCGTCGTCCCCAGCGCCTTCAGCACCAGACCCGAGGATCGAAGGCAGATCCAGCTGACGAACATGGCGACTACAACGGCCCCGGCAACGGCCACCCACCCCTCCCAGAGCTTCATGCCGTGGGCCGTCAAATGTCTGATGCTGTTGGGATCAGTCAGCTTTGCACCCTGAGAGATGACTACCGCAATTGCGCCCGGGCCGGCAATGAGCGGAAGGGCCAGGGGGCAGAATGAGATGTCCGTAGCGGCCTTGGACTCTTTTTCCTCTTTGTCGGTGTGCTTGCGCTTTTCCTTGGGGTGCAGCAGCCCCCAGCCCACATAGCCCACCACGAGCCCACCCCCGAGATTCACCGCATTGAGCGTGATCCCGAAGAACTCGAGGATGTAGGTGCCTCCGAAGAGAAAGGCCAGCAGCAGGACCAGCGCGTACAGATTGCCCTTGAACGCCTGCCGCTTCCTGAACTTGGCATCATCACCATCAGTGATGCTGAGAAAGATCCCGACGTTGCCGAACGGATCGGTGATCACAAACAGCGAGACAAATGCGCCCAGAAAGAGCTCGAACATGGCTCAGACCATAGTCGATTTTCAGATCAGGCAGCAGGGTCTGAACGCGATCTTCAGCGACGTCGGCGCCGGCACACGCCGGCGATCGCCAGCAGCGCCAATGCGCTCGGAGCAGGTACCACGCTGAAGGTGTAGTGATACTGCTCCGTGCTGTGTGAGCCCCCACCCCAACCATCCTGTGTCCCCTCTTCACCCAGCAGATCGATCGCGGGATCGCCCCAGTTTCCACCCGTGGTGGCCACCTCGATGTCGAACCCGGTGTAGCCGTCGGCGATGGACCCGGTCACGGCATTGTGGAACGTCAGGTTGATCGCATTGGCAGCCCAGTCAACCGACATGCTGGCCCAGACGGATCCAGAAGACCCCTCCCACCAACCGCCGGCGTTGTAGTCCTGAATGTCGACCCCACCACCGCCATCCAACCAGATGCCAACGAATGTGTCGGTGCCCATCAGCCCCGAGACATTTCGCCCCCAGGGGTTGTCGTTGTCTCCAGACCCGACGGCATCACCATCGAAGTCGAGGAAGAGCATGTACTTGCCCCAGTCACCGTCTAGGTTGTCAACTGTGATGGACAAGAAGACATCGGTGCCGTCATCCGTGATCGACACGGCAGTGAGGTCCAGATTGGGATTCCCGGTGGCGATGTCTCCGGTCGGATCGACCACCACATCACCCGCCGCGACGGCAGCGCAACTGAGCATCGTCAAGATTGCTGTGCAACGAACCAAACTTCTCTCCCGAGCCATGGAAAGCACCAAGGCGGACTACAGCCTAGGTCACTCAGGCCGATCTTCAAGCAGCTTTTGGGCCGTTTTTTTGCTCTGGTCTAGGCTCCGGTTCTGAGGCCGGGGCCTGCTCAGGTGCCGCCAACTGCTCCAATGCCCCTCTCAGGGCTCGATAGCCGGCATCTGCCCGAGCTTTGCGTGGATCATCACTCGGATAGAACTCCGGCCCACGATGGGCATGAACGAGACGCCGCTGCGGGTCCAGCACGAGCGTCACGCTCGTCGCGGACAGCCCCCCTGGGGCCCCCGCAAGCCGCCCCAGTTCTGACCAGTCCTCGTCGATCGCCACAGGGCCATTGAACCCCAGTGCCCGCCCTGTTGCTGCAGCAGTCGAGCCCACGACGGGGGACGGTGGCTTTGGGTGGAATACCGCCACGACCTGAATGCCACGAGGCCCGAACTCCTGACGCAACTGCTCCAGGGCCGGTAGTGACCGACGACACCATGGGCAGCCCGACGTGAACCAGCGGTAGACGACGGCCCGAAGGGCCTTGTCCGGCCGATTCATGGGAACCGCCCAGCCATCAAACTGCGGCTTGGGCCGAATGGTGTTGATCGTCTTCTTCAGTGCTGGTGGCAGCCTCTGCCCTTGGACAGGCGCTGAAGCGTGGCCGTCATCAGCCCCCATAACGCTCACTACCGCAAGCAGGATGGACAGAGCGATCGTCATCACCCACCCGACTCCTTCTTGTCCGTTTCCTTCTTGCCCTCATCGGATGATTCCCCTGAGGGCGATTTCCCCTTGCCCCCACCCAATAGTCCACCCAGGCCCTCGCCGATGTTGTCGCCGAGATTCTTGATCTCATCAGTCGCCTTTCCCAATCCCTCATTGAGACCGCGATTCACTTCGAGAAGGGCCTTGCCCACCCCGATCTTGCGCAATCCGGGAACCGACTCCAACGCGGTCGCGATCGAACCAACGGCTGCGCCGCTGAGACCTTGTACCGGATTGTCCTGAATGTGCTTGAGAAGAATGCTCAATGCCAGAGACACGACTTGAGATGTGATGTCACCTTCCTCTGTCTTGGTACCGACGTTCTCCATCGTAAAACTGGGAATCTCGGCATCGAGTTTGCCACCGGCCAGATTCACGATCGAACCAGTCGCTGTCAGACGGATGTCATGAATCTCCAGTTTGCCGATGTTCAGGTGGACCCGCTCCGAGGGCTCGGTGGACGTCTCTGACGAAGTGGCTGCGCTGACGTGTTCCACGATGACGTTGGCATTGAGTCGGTCGTCTATCTGCTCCAGATCCAGCGTCAGTCCCTGCAATATGACAGTGGGAATCTCGATCTTGTCTGAGAGCATCGTGCCAATCGATGCGGCAATATCGGCGGACGTCAGTTGCACGAAGTCGGGTTTCTCAAATCCCTCGGGGTTGGCGATCTTCAGTCCCCGAATCTGCGTGTCATCGCTGAAGATGCCCAGCTTGACCGATGAAACATCGGTCTTCACACCGAGGATGGTGGTGCCCTGAGAGCGAATCACAGACGCGGCGATAGCGTCAATTGACATGAACGCCACCAGCAACAGGATGAGCACTGCCACAATGAGCCCGGCGATGATTTTTCTGGTGCGAGTCATGTGGGCAACTTATCGCAGCAGCACTCGTCACAGTGGCGTTGTAGATGCAAAGTGGAGAGGTGTGCACGACATGCTGGCCGTGCTGGCCGGCTTGGGGCCATCAGGCCAGACCGACTCTGACGCCCCACGAGCAGGCCCGGGCCCACTGTGGGCCAGGGGCCGAATCTTCCAAGCTGACGCGATCGACACAAGCATGACCTGATCGCGGTGGGGTTGGATGAGGGCACCCCGCGGAGGGCGTGAAGCACAAGGATGCACTTCTTGAACACCCCCCCTCCGTGAGGCCGGGGGAGACACCGCCGGGGCCTTTGCATCCAACTGTGAAGGTGCTAGACTGCCCCTCCCCAACTGGGGCGGTAGCTCAATTGGTTAGAGTCCCGGACTGTCGATCCGGTGGTTGCGGGTTCGAGTCCCGTCCGCCTCGCTTGAAACAGCCCCCGCTTGTGCGGGGGCTGCTTTCGTTCCTGACCAGGTCAGTGTTCGGCCAACCAGGCCTCGAGTTTGGCGCGAATCAAGTCACGGGTCGTTCGGAACGAGGCGAGCTGCTCATCTTCGGGCCCGCTCGTCTGCGGATCGTTGAAGGGCCAGAGCGTGATCGCCCCGACGGCATCCACCAGCACAGGGCAAGATTCAGCCGCCGCTGCACACACCGCGAATGCATGGGCCACCGGACCGCCAGACAGGGCGTCCTCGATAGAGGTGGACGAGAGGCTCTCGGTGGACACCCCCGCCTCCTTGAGCACCCGAATGGACATGGGATGCACCTGCGAGGGGTGCGTGCCGGCTGAGCACGCCTCGTAGCGATCGCCGGCGAGATGCCGCAGCAGGGCCTCGGCCATCTGGGACCGAGCGCTGTTGGCTGTGCACAGGAACAGCACCCGCTGCCGACTCATACGTCGTCGGGCTTGCCGTCCTTCTTCGGCTTGCGGAAGTCCAGTTCCTCGATCTTGCCGAACACCGCAGTGGCGATGTTGGCCAGGTGTGAGGCCACTCGCTTGTAGTGACGACCAAGCAGTGAGTAGGCCACGGCTTCGTGGGTGGGCACGGCACTCTTGTCGCGCAGGAGCGACTCTTCAACCGCGTCGCACTCACCACGAATCCGATCGGCTGCCTTGATCGCCTGCTTGGCCTGCTTCACGCTGGACTGGGCGAATGCGTCGCGAACATCTGTGAAGAGCGTCTGCATGCGGCTGCGGATGTCCTCCAGCGGCTCGTGGTACTGCTCAATCTGATAGTCAACCTCGTAGAACCGGCCCACTTCAAACACGTTCTTGCAGTAGTCGCCAATCCGCTCGGCGTCCTTGGCCACGCTCATCAGGGCCAGACACCCAGGGATGTCCGCGACCGGGTTCACGGTCAGGTGGGTGAGGATGTTGCCACGCAGCGACCGCAGCAGTCGATTGATCTCCTGATCGCGGGCGTACAGGGCCTCGCGAACATCCGCGGCGGGCTTCGTGCGGCGAAGAACATCGTTGGCTTCGTCGAACATCCAGGCAGCGGCCTCGAGCATCTGGGCGAACTCGTTGAACGCCGCGTCGAGCTTGTCGGAGGCCCGCAAGGCCGCGATGAGTTGGCTGAACATGTCGAACTCCTTCGGGCGATGGTAGCGCCGCCCGAGCCACGCTGAAGAGACTAGAAGATGAACAGTTCCGTGATCACCAGACCGATGACCGGAGCGATCAGAAACACGGTGGCCAGAAAGATGAAGGCGTGCTTACGCTTTCTCGCGGCCAGCGATGAGAGCCATTTGGAGATCCGGATCGGGATCATCCGAAGCGGATACCAGACGAGATTGTCGGTGATGTTGAAGAGCACGTGGGCGATAGCGACTGACACGGCCCCGGCGGTTGGATTGGCCGTTGCGGCCAGTACGCCGGTCACCGTAGTACCGATGTTGCAGCCGAGCATGTAGGGGAACACGCGACGGAGTTTCACCGCGCCAGCGCCGGCGATGGGCACCATCAGGCTCGTGCTCACCGAACTCGATTGCACAGCAACGGTCGTACCAAGGCCTGAAATCCAGGCGAGGAAGTCATTGCGGAAGATCACCTTGCTGAAGAGCCCTTCCATCTTGGTGAGCATGGCCCCCTTGAGGTTTCGCACGAGCCCGACAAGACCGCAAAAGAGTGTCACCAGGCCCACCACCGCAATCAACACGCCTCCCAGAACCGCGGCTTCTTCGGTCATCCAGTTGATGGCATCCTTCACTGCACTCACCACTGGCTTGGTGATCAGTTTCACCGGGCTTGTGCCCTTCCCGATCTCCCCCAGCCCGATGGCACTGGTCAACCACTCAGCGGTCGAGGTGAGTATGCCTACGCCTGGCTCACCGTCAGGGCCGCGCTTGGCCATGACCGCGGTAATCCACTCCAGCGGAAACAGCAGAAGCACCGTCATCACATTTGGCACAGCGTGCATGAGGGCCGTGCAGTAGGACCGTCGAAACTGACGGCGGATCCGCATCGTTCCCAGCGACACGATGATGCCGGTGACACTCGTTCCGATGTTGGCGCCCATCACCGCGAACACGGCTGTTCGCACGCTCATCTCCTGGGCTGCCACCAGCGTGATGATGAGCGACGTAGTGAACGACGACGACTGCACAATGGCGGTTACGAGCACCGCCGCAAGCAGCGCAACCAGTGGGTTGTCACCTTCGGCTATGGCCGTCTGCAGCCAGCTGGTCTCTTTGCCAATCACCTTGAGCCCACTGCCCATGATGTTGATTGCGCAGAGGAAGAAGTACAGGGCCACCAGCGCCCACATGGCGTGCCACCAGAAGGGTCGCACCTTGGTCGTGGGGATCTTCGGCATTGAGTTCGGCTTCGACACTGTCATCGAGAGACTTGCTCCAGACGCCCGTCGCCCGAGGCTCGACGAGCATTGATGGCGAGCATGAGACCAGCTCAGGGCTCATGCCCCGTTGCCGCCATGTTCAAATTGTGTTCAGCCGGCGAGGTGAGCTCAGGCCGCTGAAATCGCCCTGCCCCCCTCAGGCCAGTCTGGGCGGCTTACAACAGGCCAGCTTGCCAGCGTTAGGGGCAGCGCTGGCCCCGTACACTCGATCCATGCTCGCCCCCATTTTGACACTGTGCCTGCTGGCTACATCTCAGCCCAATATCGTCATCGTGATGGTCGACGATCTGGGCTGGCAAGACGTCTCCGTGCCCATGCACGAGTCGAGAACGCCACTCAACGACCAGTGGCACACCCCGGCACTGGAAGGGCTCGCCAGTCAGGGAACGGTGCTCACCAATGGCTACGCGGCCGCACCGGTGTGCACACCCACCCGCGTGAGCCTCATGACCGGCCAGATGCCCTGCCGCCACAACATCACCTACTGGACGCTCCACCACGACCGCGACACGTCTCGAAACCACCCACGCATCAAGGCCCCTGACTGGGCCAAGGAGGGGCTTCAACCCGACACCCCCACCTTGGCAGCGCTGCTCAAGGACGCCGGCTACCGGACCATTCACTGTGGCAAGGCCCATTTTGGCGCCCACGGCACGCCCGGCAGCGATCCGATGACGCTTGGGTTCGATGTCAACATCGCAGGGCACGGCTCGGGCGGGCCAGCGAGTTTCTACGGCACGCACAACTTCTCTGCGGCCGGCCGCAAGAGGGCGAACAACCCCAACGCGGATCCGGGGGGCAAGAGCGTGTGGGACATTCCCGGTCTTGAGAAGTACCACGGACAGGACATCTATCTCACCGAGGCACTCTGCAATGAGGCCATCGAGGCGCTTGACCAAGCAGTCGCCGAAGACAAGCCGGTCTTTCTGCACTTTGCCCCCTACGCCGTCCATGTGCCGATCATGGCCAACCGCCCCTTGCTGGGCCGCTACGACGGACTGCAACCCAAGGAAGCGGCCTACGCCACGATGATTGAGTCGGTGGATCAGGCACTGGGCCGCATTCTTGAGAGGCTCGACCACCACGGCCTCGCCGACAACACGATCGTCGTCTTCACCTCTGACAACGGCGGGCTCAGCGCACACGCCCGCGGCGGCGAACCCCACACACACAATGCCCCCCTCAAGTCGGGCAAGGGCTCAAGCTACGAGGGTGGCACTCGAGTGCCGTGGGTGATTCGTTGGCCCGGCGTCACAGAGGCTGGCGCTCGTATCGATACGCCGGTGATCACGCAGGACTTGGCCCCCACGCTGGCCCGGGCTGCTGGAACGGCATTCCCTCCAACCCACCCCATCGACGGCGTGGACCTCAGGAGCGTGCTGGAAAGTGAGGCCAACCCAGATCGCCCGCTCGTGTGGCATCAGCCTCATCAGTGGGGCGCCAGCGGCCCTGGCATCGAGCCCTTCACTGCCATTCGGGTAGGGCGGTGGAAACTGCTGCTCTACCACGACGGCCCCAGCGTGGAGCTCTACGACCTGTCAGAGGACATCTCCGAGGCGCATAACGTGGCTCAGGATCACCCTGAGCAGGTTGAGTTGCTACTGGAGCACCTCCGGCGCGTCGCCGCCGGCACGGGGCTGCAGATGAGCATCGACAAGGCCACCGGGGCGCCGGTGGCGATTTCGAATCCGGCACAATCCACCGAGCCGTGAGAATCGTCTGAAAAATCGACGGCTGAGTACTTGCATCAGCCGGGCAATCGGTCATTGTGGGGGTGACCCGGGCCGTGACCACGGCCGTCCGCCCGGACAACCGGCGACAGCCGGATGGGCTCCGCGGAAGGACGCCTGCCGAGCAGATCAGCTCCTTGTGGGTTCACGCTCGGCGACATGGCACGGGACTCGACGCCTGAGAATGTCGATGATCTGAAGATCAGCTCAGGAACCATCGGGAGAGTGGTTCCAACGGGTGCTCCCGACGAGAGAGGCGCACGCATCACGCGTGCACGATGGCGGCGGAGAGGAAGGACGATGACGCCCGTGCTGAAAGGCCGGGCGTCGACGTTTTTTCCGTCGCCTACTTGGCGTCGTACCAGTCGCGTGACACGCTCGCATCGACGAGAAGCGGCACCCGCAGATCCATCGCATGCTCCATGCGATCGACGAGCAGGTCTTTCCCCTCCTCCGCTACCGATTGGGGCACTTCGATCACGAGTTCGTCGTGCACCTGCAACACCAATCGAGCATCGGGGTGCAGCCCCGGAAGATCCCGATGCAGATTGATCATGGCGATCTTGATGAGATCGGCTGCTGATCCTTGCACCACGGAGTTGATCGCCAGTCGCTCCGCCAGGGCCCGCTCCTGGCCATTGGCTGAGTTGATGTTGTGAATCCAGCGCCGACGCCCTCGCATCGTTGCAACCCAACCCTGACGCTGAGCAGTCTCTACACAGTCCTCGAGGAACGACTCGATGCCTTCAAATCGAGCCTTGTAGTCGCCGATGATCTGGGCGGCTCGGGCGACCGACGTGCCCTCTCCCAAACGCCGCGAGAGGCCATAGGGCGTGATGCCGTAGACGATGCCGAAGTTGACCATCTTGGCCGCCCCACGCTGTTCGCTGGTGACGTCCTCAGGTGCCACTCCAAACACCTCTGCCGCCACCGCCCGGTGAATGTCCTCTCCCGCTTCGAATGCAGCCATCAGGCCATCGTCTTTGGAGAGATGAGCCAGCATCCGCAACTCAACCTGTGAGTAGTCAGCCGTCACCAGCATGAATCCTTCTCGGGCGACGAACGCCTTGCGGATCGCCCGCCCCAGATCGGTTCGAATGGGGATGTTCTGCAAATTGGGATCGCTGGAACTCAGGCGCCCTGTTGCCGTGGCAATCTGATTGAAGCGGGTGTGTACGCGTCCGGTGTCTTCGTTGATGCACGTCTTGAGCGCCACCAGATACGTGCCCACGAGCTTGGCCAACTGCCTGTACTCAAGCACGAGTGCCGGCAGAGGCGTCAGAACGTCTGGGTCGGCATCGAGCTTCTCGAGCACCTCCACGTCGGTCGATGGGCCGGTCTTTCGTCGCTTGATCACCTTGAGGCCCAATCCCGGAACCTCGTCATCTGGCGCATTGAACAGAGCTGCGGCCAGTTGCTTGGGAGAGTCTGGGTTGAGCGGCCCGGGCGCCGCCTCAAGGATGGCTGCTCGCAGCGACTCCATCTTGCCCACCAGACGATTGCGTTGCCGATCGAGTTCATCGGGATCCACGCGGACCCCGGTGTACTCCATGTCCGCCAGCACAGGTACCAGCGGCAGTTCCAGATCTTCAAGCAGGCTGTCCAACCCTTCCTCGGACACCTTTTCCAGCAGCGGAGCTACAAGCCGCAGCGTGATGTCGGCATCTTCCGCGGCGTAGGTGGAGGCTCGATCCAGTTCGACGGTGTCGAAGGAAACTTGGTTCTTCCCCGACCCGATCAGTGACGAGAGGGGAATGCAGTCGATCTGCAACAGGCCCAACGCAAGCGCATCCATTCGATGGCTTCCTCTGGAGGGATCAGCTACGTTCGACGCGATCATGGTGTCGATGCAGCGGCCCTTCAGATGCAGGCCAGCTCGCCGCAACACCTTGAGGTCGAACTTCGCGTTGTGCGCTGCCCAACACAGGTCCGGGCGTTCCAGCACATCCCGCAGAGCCTCAACCACCGTGGCCTGATCCAAGTGGCTTTGCGGTTGAGGCGACCGCACCGGGATGTAGTACCCAGAAGCAGCCTCCAGGGCGATCGAGATGCCGCAGAGTTCGCAGGTCATCGGGTCGAGACCAGTTGTCTCAGTGTCGATGGCCACAAGTTCAGCCGAAGCGATCTGTGCGGCAAGCGAGCCGAGCGCTTCCAGATCTCGAACACACGTGTAGGTGGCGTCGGGGTCGCCTTGGCGAGCAGGCTCATCCGACAGACCACCCCAGAGCGTTCCCGCATCAGACGCTGCGTTGGCATCATCCGCCCCACCGCCAGAGGCCTCGGCCCGAGCAGCCTCGATGAGCTTGGTCAACTGAGCGGGCGTACGGCGAAAGTCCAGCTGCTTGAAGAGGGCGGCCGGGCGGTCCAGCGACAGTGAGGCCAGATCCACGCGGGCGCTCTCAATGTCGAAGTCGAACGCAAGATCGTCACGCAATGTGACCAGATCCCGATTGAGCAGCAACCGCTCTTTGGCGCCCTCGAGGTTCTCACGGCGCTTGCCCTTGATCTCATCAATGTGATCGTAGATGCCCTCGATGCTGCCGTATTCCAGAATGAGTTTCGCAGCGGTCTTGGGCCCGATTCCCGGAACACCCGGGATGTTGTCCACCGAGTCGCCCATCAGACTCAGCATGTCGATCACATGTTCGGGTTCAACACCCTCCGTCTTGAACACGTCGGCCGGTGTGCGCATTGCATCACGCTGGGGATCGAATAGCTGCACACGATCAGAAACGATCTGCGTCAAGTCTTTGTCGGCGGAGATGATCCAGACCCGCATGTCGTCTGTCGAATTGGCGACGCGGCGGGCAACGGTGGCGATGACATCGTCGGCCTCCGCACCCTCGACGCCCAAGAGCGGAATGTCGAGCGCCTCGATCACCTCCAGACATCGCTCAACCTGCGGATGGAAGTCATCCGGTGCCGCCTCACGATTCGCCTTGTAGTCTTCGTCGATCTCGCTGCGAAACGTGCCCGTGTCTCCTGAGACATCAAGCGCGACGGCCAGATGCGTCGGGCCCCCGGTCTCAAGCAGATGCAGCAGGATGTCGCAGAACCCCGCCACCAGCTTTGTGGGCTCCCCCGTAACGCTGGAACTCTGGTAGGGCCGGCGGGCGTAGTAAGCGCGGAAGAACTGGGAGTACCCGTCGATCAGGCAGAGCGTGCGTGTCATGCGCCAGCCAGCGCCTCAATGCGACTGCGAAGCGGGGCATCCAGCGTGCGGCCGCGGCGTGCCATGACTGCTTCAGTCGATTCAAGAAACCGCCCCAAACGCCAGGATGTCTCACCCTCATCGGTCAGCCAGCGAAGCGGGCCCATACAGGTCGGCGGAGGCGTCGAGGAAGCAATCATGCAACCGGTACCGATCACGGTGCCCGTCATGAGTCTGGTGCCGATCGCGGTCTTGACGTGATCGCCGACGATGACGCCAAGGTAGGTCCGGCCCGTACGAATCCGTTGCCCTTCTGGGGTGGTTCGCATGCTGATCTCACCGTACGTGTTGAGCAGATTGGAGTTGGTCGTGCCTGCACCCAGGTTGACCCACTCGCCCACCCACGAGTCGCCCAGATATCCATCATGGGCCTTGTTTGACCAACCCTGCAGCACGCTTGAGCCAATCTCTCCACCTACTTTGCAGTGTGGCCCCACAACCGTGCCACCACGAATCACGGCCTGATCCACGACGGTAGACCCCCGTCCGATGTGGCAGGGGCCAGTGAGTACGGCGCCGGGACGAATCGTTGCAGATCTGGCAACCACCACCGGGCCAGCACTGGCATCGATTACAACACCGGGAAAGACGATTGCTTCCGGATGCACCCGCACCGGTGCCGTGCCGACGACGGACACGTGCGTTGGGTTTCCAATGGGCGTCGAAGCGTGTTCCAGATCATCGAGCAGGCACGAGGGCAGTGACGAAATCAGATCCCAAGGATGCTCAAGCATGGGCAGATCGACCGTCTGCACGTCCACACCATCCGGCAACTCACCGCCACCGAGCAGAACGGCTGCATCCGCACGCTCCAGACAAGCGCCGATGATGGCCCCGTCCTCGCTGAGCGCCGCCTGCCCTGGCGACAGCCGAGGTAACTCGCCCAATCCCAGCCATCGGCCATTGACCAGCAGCAACGTGTCGCCTTCAGGCAACTCATTGACCGGATGCTCTGTCGATTGGGCCCAGACACCGGCAAGGTGCGCAGGCACCCACCAGGCTGCGGGAAACTGCCCCAGCCGCCGCTCGATACGTTCCAATGATCGATGGGCACCGGTTCGAAGCTCAAAGGCCGGACGCAGGTCCGTCATCGGCCCGAGCTGGCCGCGACCGTCATCGAAGATCACGAGTGTGGGCACGTCAGCCTCCGCGGCGGCCAGCATAGTCCAGCCGGCCTGGCAGCGTCTCGAATCGCCACGCCCGAGTGGAGGCCAGCAACACCCAGCCCACGAGAATCGCCAGCACAGCCGTGGCACCACCGTCTCCGACAAGCCGCAGCAGCACGTCAGAGGCCGGCTCAGGCGTTGCCGCCGAGGTCCAGGGCAGCCAGAACCGAAGCGTCTTTACCGAAGCGACAACCAGCGCAGACGAGGCTGCGACAACACCCGACACGACCACCAACGTCACCCCACGTGATCGAAACAGCATGCCTCTGCACAGGAGCACGAACCAGACTGCCGCTGTACACCCCAACGCATGTGGGCCCAAGACGACCAGGGCTGCCCCACTGGATCCACTGCCGGGCGCGGCATCAAGGAGAAGGCCGGCAGACCATCCGGCCCAGAGCGCCGAAGTGGGCGAAGCCTGCAAGGCCACGAAGGCCACGAGCACGGCAACCAACGACGGAGCCGCACCAGCCAGCCATCCGATGGACAGAAGTCCCCCAACGCCCGAGTCGAGGCCGGAGAACACGATCAGCACCGGAATGAAGACCACCCACCTCATGGCGCGTCCTCCTGCCGGGAGGACACGACCGCAACCTGCACCAGAGAGGCTGGTGGCGCCACCGGAACGGCGACGACCCGTTGTCGCAATGGGGCCTCATCAATGGGCTCGATGGCCTGTACCCGAGCCAGCACGAGCCCCTGCACCCGCCATGGCCACCCTGGATCCGTGAGCATCAACTCGTCACCCACGGCAACGTCGATGCGACGGTCGATCTGAGCAACGAATTCGCCCGTGCCCGTAGGCTGCAGCAGCAGTCGATTGAGTGGCGCTTGCGAATGCTCCGAATCGGGCACCAACGCAACCTCGATGGGACCGGTGTCGGGATGCGCAACCGGTCGCACCAGCACCCGCATCGACGTGACCCGCTCAAGACGGCCAACCACTCGGGCCTCGTCGGCTACGACCACGTCACCCTCGGCGATCCGGCCAAGCGTCTCCTCAGGAGGCTGCAATTCGATCCGGGCCGTGGCATCAGAGACGGCGCGGCCCGTTACGACCCGTGACATGGTGGTTGGGGGTACGGGCGCCCGCAACGCCGTGTCGGGCAGTGACTCCAACAGACGCACACGACGGGCCAGTTCATCGGCCCGGATGCGTTCCTGACGAAACAGCAACTCAATGCGGTCTCGTTCTCGTTTCAGCAGTTCCACATGGCCCGGCTCGACCCCCTCCAGAGCGAGTGGCCTCCTGGGCCTCAGCCAATCATCCAGCAGCACGCCCATTCGGGCGAAGGGCATCTGCCCTACTCGAAGCAAATCGGCGACGTCGGCCGTCCACCTCGACCGCCCCGGTGGCAGCAGCGCGGCGACCAGCGTGAGCGCCAATACGATTCCAAATGCCAGGCGACGCCGGCTGAACATGGTCGATCACAGATCGTCCACGTCGGACTCCATGGTCGCCTTCCACATCTCGAGATTCTCGAGGTAGATGCTGGTGCCACGGGCCACGCAGGTCAGAGGGTCCTCCGCGATGGTCACATCCAACCCTGTATCGCGGTTGAGCACCACGTCGAGGCCGCGAAGCAATGCTCCACCACCAACGAGGCAAATGCCGTTGTCCACAAGATCCGCTGCCAATTCCGGAGCCGCTCGCTCAAGCGTGCGCTTCACCGCATCGACGATCGCTCGGATCGGCTCCTGCAGTGCCTCACGAATCTCCTCACTTGTGACCTCGGTCTTCCTGGGAAGGCCCGAGAGGTTGTCACGGCCACGAACCTCCATGGTGGTGTCGTCACCGGTCGCTGCAGCCGAACCAATCTCGATCTTGATTCGCTCGGCCGTCTGCTCACCGATCGTGAGGTTGTAGGTCTTCTTCATGTGGCCGATGATCGCTTCATCGAAGTCGTCACCGGCGGTGCGAACCGACTCACACGTGGCGATGTCGGCCAGAGACATGATCGCGACTTCAGTCGTACCGCCGCCGATGTCCACGACCATCGATGCGGTCGGCTCGGCAATCGGCAACCCAGCGCCGATGCCTGCAGCCATGGGCTCTTCGACCAGAAAGACACGTCTGGCGCCTGCCCGCTCAGCCGAGTCGAGCACGGCTCGCTTTTCCACCGCCGTGATGCCGCTGGGCACCGCTACAACAACGCGTGGGCTCACAATGCGGGCCTTGCCGGTCGCCTTTCGAATGAAGTAGGCGAGCATCGCCTCTGTGATCTCAAAATCACTGATCACGCCATCTTTGAGTGGGCGGATGGCGCTGATGGAGCCCGGGGTCTTGCCCAGCATCTCTTTGGCGTCCCAACCCACAGCGTTGCCATTATTGAGCACACGATTGGTGCCCTTGTGCACAGCGACGACTGAAGGCTCATTGAGAATGATGCCTTCACCTCGAACTGCGACGAGCGTATTGCACGTCCCCAGATCGATGCCCATGTCAACACTGAACCAGCCGAGTATGCGGTCTAGGACCACGGTCTTCCCTCCAACAGGTGGACGGGCATCATAGACACCCCGGATCGCCGTCGCTGGGGCGGCGGCTCAATCAAGTGCCAGATGTCCCACAGAGGCCCTGTGAATCCAGCAAAGGCGACATCAGAGGCGGATGAGCGATCAGCGCGATTCGATGATCTCGAAGGGTGTGCCCGCCTCGACCCCTTCGCGGGTCGAACCATGCTCCATGTTGTGGAACACCAGGTACAAGCAGCCCAACACCATCACGATCAGCGCGATACCGGACACGGCCGTGTAGATATCCAGCCGAGCACGAACAGATCCGTTTGCAGATGAGAAGCGACTCATGAGACTCAGCCGTCACCTTCCAAGGCGTGGGCCGTATGGCCAGGTCGGGCCAGCCCCCGCTGAGGATCCTCGAGCGTCAGCACGCCCGTAGAGCGATTGAGGTCAACATGACTGATCCGGAGTCGGCCGATGTACGTGCCGCCGTCACCGATCGTCATGATCCAGCCTTCCTTCACGCCATCACGCGAACCGGCATCGATCTCGACCAGCGTGTTGTCACCACGCTCGACATTCACGACGACCGCATCGAGCGTGCGATCAGGTGCGATGCCTTCGTTCAGAAGCGACTCGACGCCGTCCATGGCTCCAAGGCCTGCTTGGAAGCGAGCCACGATCTCTTCCATGGACTGCTGTTCCTGCCGCAGTGACTGGTTGTCTTCCTTGAGCGCCTTGCGGGCATCTTCGGAAGCGAGCAGATCCGCCTGGGTCTGGGCCAAGCGTTCATTAATCTCGATGGTGCGTGTTTCGGCGCTGACCGTGCGGGTTCGCATGTCATCGCGATCATCGATGAGCATCTTGTTCAGATCGGTCGTGGTCTCAAGGCTCTGCGTCAGGGCACGCTCGAGCTGTTCACGGCTGACCAGCTGGCTTCGAGCTTCGAGCACCTCGTGCTCGGACTGCACCAACTGCATGGCTTGCATCTCAATCTGAGCGGTCTGGGCCTGTGCACGCTGGCTGTAGATGGTTGACTCTTGCTGCAGGGCGGCCATGCGAGCCTCGGCCTGCTGTCGGTGCTGGGAAAGGTCACTGCGGGCAGCCTGCAATTGGGTCTGGCTGTCCAAGGCAGCGGCTCGCCAATGAGCCTGATTCAGCGTAGATACGACAACCAGCGGCACCATGAAGATGGCCAGCAGACAGACGAGAATCACGAAGATCTTGGTAAGAATGTGCACGAGTGTGTTCCGTGATGGCCCCTCCCACGGGGCAGATGCGATGGAAGCCGATTCGGCAAGTGGGCTTTGTAGGTTCCCGGAGGCGATACGTCAATTCGCAACCCCCCTAGAAGCGGCTCTGTGGAGGACTGAACCGGCCGCACGGACCCGTACGAGGGGGTTGTCGTCAAGACAAAGTTTGGCGAGCGCTTCGTCCTGCCCGTTGGCTTCACCAAAGGCCAGCGCCGCGGCGGCCTGGGCCCGGATACGTGGCTGCTCGTGGTCAACGTACCTGAGCGCCAGACGAGGCTGGGCTGCCTCCGGCGACAGTCTCCCCAAGGCCTCTATGGCGATGAGTTGCAGCTCTTCTCCAACAGGCCTGGGGCCGGTGTTGAAGGCCATCTGTTCCAGCGAGTAGCCCAGCCCGGCATCACCGAGCTGACCAGCCATCTGAGCGGCCAACGCGATGATTTCGCCATCTTCGGCAGACCCAAAAAAGGCAGCCCGAATCTCCTCCAGATGCTCAAGGCTGCCCAGCCGCACCAAGGCTTCGGCTGTGGTCAATTCGACGAGGCGAATCCGCCTTGCATCCAGCCCCACAATGGGCCGGGCCAGCGAGGACCGCAGCAATCCTGTAGCCGTTGCATCGCCCAATTTGCCAAGTACCAGCGCCCCGTTGGAACGCTCAGTGGGATCCTGGCCCAGCAGCATCGAGGCCAGCACCGTCAGATCGACCTCTTCGTCGCACTTGGCCAGGGCGTACAGGGCCGCGGCCTGTACCGATCGAGACGGATCCTCGAGCAGCGGCCGCACCAAATCGGCTAGTTCACAGTGCCCCCCATCTCCCAAGCTCATCGCGGCGACAAAACGCACGCCCTCGTTTTCATCAACCAAGGCAAAGGAGAGGGCAGAGGCCTGTGCATCGGGCGCGGGAGCGAGCGCCTCGATGGCATTTGCCCGCACCTGTGGGTGATCGGCCTTGGCCGCGGCGTTCAGCAGTTCCTTTGCCGTCGGTGGCGGCGGCGCGTCAACCGGCGCAGGGGCGGCGCAACCGGCCGCCAACACCAACCCTGCTGTCCACCATCTGCTCATGCGACTTGCTCGGTGGAATATTCCATCGACTCATTCATCGGCCGCAAGGGCCCCCTGACGACACGAACCACAATCCCGACTGCCGACAACCCGACGCACAGCCAAGCAAACCAGTTACCCCAACGAGCATACTTCGTGGTCACTTGGGCAGCTCGAGGGATGGACAGGGGCACAGCGATGGGATCTCGTGCTGGCAGGCTCAGCATCACTTGCCCCGAGGGCGAGATCAGCGATGTACAGCCGGTGTTGACAACCCGCAGCAGTGGCCGCCTCAATTCGACAGCGCGAAAGACCGCCGCTGCCTCATGCGCTCGACGGGCGGCATCGTCGTCTCCGAACCAGCCGTCATTGCTCAGGTTGACAATGAGATCTGCTGTGGTCTGGCCATCGGTCACGGCCAAACGCCGCACGACGCTGGGCACGGTGTCCTCAAAGCAAATGGGCACGGCCAGCTCCCAGTTCCCGTCCACTGACAGCTGCTTTGGCTTGTCGCCGGGCGAGAGGCTGAAGGCCATGCCAGCGGCGCCCAGTGCCATGAGCCGATCTTCCAGCCAAGGCCAAGCGCGAATCCAAGGCATCGTCTCTCCGAACGGCGTGAGGAAGATCTTGTCGTAGCGTTGATGGGTGCCATCTGGGTCTACCAGCACCGCGCTGTTGAATTGGAACATGGCGTCGAGCGAACCGGTGTCTGCCAGCTTCACCTCGACCCAGGTGGGCGAACCCACCAGCCAAGGCGTCTGGGTTTCCTTGGCCAACTTCTCGATCGTGCGGGGCCACAGATGCAAGTGGGCAGCCCCCGGACCGAACGACTCGAGCTTCTTGCGGGTATCGACATCAAATCCCAGCCCCGGCACCATCGTCTCGGGCCAGATGACCAGATCCACCGGGCCTTCTTCATCGAGTGCATGCAGCGTGTGCTCGACGAAGCCGGATACATCCACGTGCTGCTGCTCAGGTGTCCACTGGAGTTTGTTGTTCTGTGGCAAGTTGGTCTGAACGGCCAGCACCCGCAGCGGCGTCGCTTCACTCGAGCCCGAGGCGTAAAACAGTGACGGAAGCAGCCAGAGCCCGGCCGCTACCAGGGGAAGCAAAAACCCAGTTCGGCCACGACCGACACTCACCAGTGAGACCGACAGGAACACAACGAAGAAGCTCACCAGCCAGACACCGCCGATCGACGCGGCATGCACCAGATGGGTTCCGATCATCGGGTGGGCGGTGAGATAGAAGGGCCAGGCGTCGAAGATCACCTCGGCCCGCAGGTATTCCAGCGCCGTGAACCAGAGGGCAGCGACCAGCGGCAGCGGCACCCGTGCGAGCCCACGCGCTCGAGCCAGCGCAGCCACCCCGAGCACCGTCAACGCCGCCCAACTTGCGGAGTAGACCGACAAGGCAGGCCAACCGGCAACAGACACTTCGCGAACCCACGCCAGCATGATCAACCATGGGATGAGGAAGATCCCCCAAGCGATCAGGGCACACCGCCAACACTTGTCGGTTGACAACGCTGCTCGCACAAGCATGTATGGCCAGACGAAAGCGCTGGCGAACTCAACGGGCTGCCATGACTGGGCAGTTGAGGGCATGGACAACCACCAGAACAGCGCCGACAGGCACAGCCACCGCGTGACCTGAGCCATCGAGGCCCCGCGCTCCCAACTCAGATCACTTCCCGGAATAGTCGATGATGCTGGAGATCTCACTGCGGAGATCCTTGCGATCGATGACACGATCAACAAACCCACGGGTTTGCAGGAATTCCGATCGCTGGAACCCCTCCGGAAGATCCTGCCGGATTGTCTGTTTGATCACACGCGGCCCTGCGAAGCCGATCAGCGCATTGGGTTCGGCGAGAATGAAGTCACCCAGCATTGCAAAGCTCGCCGTAACACCGCCGGTCGTCGGGTCGGTGAGCACGCTGATGAACAGGCCACCCATGTCATCGAGCCGGGCCAGTGCAGCCGACGTCTTGGCCATCTGCATGAGCGACAAACCCGACTCCATCATGCGAGCCCCACCGGAAGACGACACGACTACCAGCGGTAAATCGTTTGCGGTGGCAGCCTCGGCCGCCCGAGCGATCTTCTCTCCGACGGCGGACCCCATCGATCCGCCGAGGAATCGGAAATCCATGACGGCGAAGATGGTCTTTCGTCCCTTCACGAACCCAGTGCCACACCGCACCGCCTCATTGACCCCGGTCTTGCGGCGGGCGTCCTTAAGCCGGTCGGGATAAGGCCGCAGATCCACGAATGACAGAGGATCTTGGCCCACGACGTCGTCATCAAACTCGACGAACGTGCCGGGATCACAGAGTTGATCGATCCGAGCCTGGGCCGAGATGCGGAAGTGGTACCGGCACTCCGGGCACACACTCAGGCTGTTCTCCAATGTTCGCTTGAACAGAATTGCAGCGCAGTCAGGACACCGCAGCCACAGCCCTTCCGGAACCGGCTTCTTGCGGGTGGCAGACTGAACGTCGTCATCAGTCCAGGATCGAGGTGTGGGCGCGGCCTTGGCCATGTGCACTCCATCGGCCAGTGAGGCCGCTGGTGGGCATGATCGGGTTCTGAGTCCGCGAGTCAAGCCCGTTGGGCTGGAAAGTTCACGCAGGCCCTCTCAAGGCGGCCACCGCCGCGGTGTAGTCGTCACTGCCAAACAACGCTGAGGCGCTCACCAATACGTTGCAGCCGGCATCTCGGCAAGCAGGTGCCGTGACCGGGGAAACACCGCCATCCATCTGAATGTGGGCATGGGGCCCCAGCCGGTCCCGTAAACGGCGAGTCTTCTCGAGCACCTCGGACATGAACGCTTGGCCTGAGAAGCCCGGCACAACACTCATCACCAGCGTCATGTCAAAGGCCTCCGCTACGTCGAGCACGCACGCCACATCGGTCCCGGGATTGAGGGCTATGCCAGCCGTGCAGCCCAGTTCGCGAATGGCGTGCGCCATCGCGGGTGCGTCTTCAAGCACCTCGATGTGCACTGTCAGGTGGTCTGCCCCCGCCTTGGCGAACGACTCGATTCGCTCACCGGGATTGTCGATCATCAAATGGACATCCTGCATAACGTCAGGCAGGTGTTGACGCATCGCGCCGCACACAACCGGGCCCATTGAGAGGTTGGGCACAAAATGCCCGTCCATGACATCGATGTGCAGCATGTCAGCCCCAGCCGCGACGGCCGCTGAGGCATCCTGTGCAAGTGCACCAAAGTCGGCAGAGAGCACCGATGCGGCAACCTGCGCCGTAGATGCGGGCGAACGAAAGGTGGAGCGATCAGCCACCTGGTTCAGTGTGCTGTTTGACATACAGCCAACGCTCCTTGAGGTCCGGCTTGATGTGCACCGGCGCGATTCGGTAGGCCGTCTTTGCCTGTTCGCGAGCGATGGCATCATTGCCCTGTCGCACATTGACCAGCGCCATACGGCCTAATGCAACGGCTCTCGCCTCAGACGACTCGGCTGCATTGTGCGACTCCAGAGCCGCTTGGGCCGCCAGAGCGAGCATGCGTCGATCGTCGGGAATCAGCGGATCGTTGGCCAGCCGCTCAGCGAGCATGCCCAGAAAGTCGGGGTCGGTCGTGGAACGCTCCATGATCCACTGAGACACCTGCGATTGACCCAAAACAGGGTCATCCTGCTCAGTCAAAACGGACACGAGATAGTCGAGTTCCTCTTTGGCGAAGTACTTGGATCCACGCTCAACGAGCCTCCCGAGCACAAGCTTGTATTGAGTCCAGTCTCGGTTTCTGCGGTACTTCTCCATCTCGGCCCGGTAGGGCTCAGCGAAACGCTCCACGCTGACCTCGTACCGGCCTGAGATGAGCTTGGCCACGATGTCGTTGAGTTCTTCATCCAGCGGAGAAGTGATCGCCTGGATCTTGCCTTCCTCGTTGACGACAATCACGAGAAAGTAGGGCTCGGGCCGCTTGCGCATCCAAGTTCGACTGACATCGCGATCTTGGATCACGCTATTGGGGAACTTGACTCGTGGCCCCTGCCGAATCACGAAGGGCTCGACCGTGGGCACCTTCTCGGCGTTGTAGTCCTTTGGCGGTCGCTCAACACCAAATCCCAATATGCGTAGTCGGTTGGTGCCCCACCGCTGCTGCAACTGACTCAGCAGCGGCATGGCAAGACGAGTTCCCGTGTACGAGGGTTCCCAGAAGAAGAGCACCTTGACGGTGGGCGCCTGCAGGTCTGGCTTCTCGCCGACCCAGACGCCCTCGGGCAAG
Source organism: Phycisphaerales bacterium (assembly GCA_022446885.1). GTDB lineage: Bacteria > Planctomycetota > Phycisphaerae > Phycisphaerales > SM1A02 > JABAAC01. The sequence continues at coordinate 55,380 of JAKVBU010000013.1, forward strand.
GGAGGCGCTTGATTACCAACCGCTACTTCTTCGTTGTCACTGCCCCGACGCTGGAAGGCGTCAGCTGTCTCGACGGTGCCAAGGGTGCACAAAAGGACAATCAAGGCGACAGGAAATCTGGTCAGAACCATCTCGAAGACTCCATCATCTGAACAGGCGAGTATAGGCCCTGAGCGTGCCACTCAGGCCTGATCCAGACAGGCAACAGCCTCGAAGGACGCCCCCTCGAGCATCTTCAGGCTCGCCCCACCGCCTGTTGAGACATGAGACATGGATGCGGCCACGCCAGCCATCTCCACTGCTGCGGCAGTCTCGCCACCACCCACAATCGAAACGGCGTCACTGTTCTTGGTGGCCTGCGCCAAGGCTTGAGCCAACGCCCGAGTGCCAGTGTCCATCGGGGGCCGCTCAAAGACGCCCATCGGACCGTTCCACACGATGGTGCCCGCCTTCAGAACCACTGCCGCAAAGGCATCAATTGAGGCAGGGCCAATGTCCAGCCCCATTCGCCCCTCGGGAATCGCCCCTGTGAACGTCTCCACCTGATCCACGGCATCAAAGGACGGCGCCGTGCGGTGATCCACCGGCAGTTCGATGGTCGCTGCCTCGGGCGACTGGGCTGCATCGAGCAGCGCTGCGGCAGTATCCACCATGTCCCGCTCGACCAGACTGTCGCCCACGTCCACCGAGCGAGCGGCCAAAAAGGTGTAGGCCATCGCGCCGCCCACGAGAATGGTGTCCACGCGTTCCATCAGGTGGCGAATGGCACCGAGTTTGTCCGACACTTTTGCACCACCGAGCACCGCCACAAAGGGCCGCCGGGGAGACTCGATCGCTTCGCCCAGAAAGCGAAGTTCCTTTTCGAGCAGCAGGCCCGCAACGCAGGGGCGTGGAGCCATGGCGCGGGGCAGCGCCACCATCGATGCATCGTGGCGGTGGGCCGTGCCGAAGGCGTCATTCACGTAGGCATCGCCGAGTCTGGCCAGATCCGCCGCGAAGGCCTCGTCAGCCCCCTTCTCGCCTGCTTCGAACCGGAGATTGTCCAGCAGCACCACATCACCAGGCGCCGCTGCCTCAATGGCTTGGGCCGCCTTTGGGCCTCGGCAGGCACCTTCGACAAAATGCACCTGCCCCGCATCACCCAGTTGGGCCTGCAACGAGTCAGCCACGGGCGACAATGAGAGCCCTGGCTCTGGGCCCTGCCCCGCTGGACGCCCAAGATGGCTCATACACACCGCGATACCACCCTGACTTCGCACCGTCTCGATCGTGGGCAGTGCCATGCGAATGCGACGGTCGTCCAGCACAGACCCGTCGGGCCGCAGCGGCACGTTGAAGTCGGCGCGAATCAGCACCGATTGTCCGGGTTCGACTTTCAAATCACCGACAGTCTTGACGCCCATGCCCTTGGACACTCCTACCTCGGATAGTGGCCCGAGTCGCGTACGGTAGCGTCCAGCCATGTCGCAGACGAACCCACAACGACCTGTGATCGTGATTGTCGGCCCGACAGCCGGTGGCAAGACACATCTCGCTGTTTCGATCGCTCGAGGGCTCGGCGTTCCCGGCGAGTGCATCAATGCCGATTCGATGCAGATCTATCGCGGCATGGACATCGGCACGGCCAAGCCGACCATGGAGGAGCGTTGTGGAGTCCCACATCACCTGCTCGACGTGGCGGACCCGGACACACCATTCACGCTGGAAGACTGGCATCGGCAAGCCGAAGAGGCGATTGCAGATGTTCGATCGCGGGGCGCATGGCCGATTGTGGTGGGCGGGTCGAATCTGTATGTGCAGGCCCTGCTGTTCGGGTTGCTCCAAGGCCCTCCGGCAGACCTGGGCCTGCGGGCCCAACTCGACGCCCTCGACGACGACACGCTACGTACTCGACTTGAAGCGGCCGACCCTCAAGCGGCCCAACGCATTCACCGAGCAGATCGCCGCCGCACGATCAGAGCGCTGGAGGTAGCTGCCTCAGGAACCACGATCTCGAGCCTCCAGACACAGTGGAACGCCGAGCCCCGTTCAGACGCCCTGCTGGTGGGGCTGGAGTGGCCCACCGAGGCGATCAACAGTCGAATCAACCAGCGAGTCAAAGCCATGGCTCAAGCGGGGCTTGCTCAGGAGGTGCGTCGCCTGGCCCCTCGCCTTGGGCCACAGGCTCGTGAGGCCTTGGGCTATCGGCAACTGCTCGACAATGATGACCTCGACGAGGCGTTGGAGCAGGTCAAGATTCGCACCCGTCGCTTTGCCAAGCAGCAACGCACCTGGCTGCGCCGATTCAGGGCGATTCCCAGGTCCCTGTGGCTGAGTGCGGCCGATCTAGAGCCACAATCCCTTGCAGACAAGGCAATTGCGTGGATTCTGCAGGAATCCCCCCTGGGGGCCGATTCTAGAGGGTCGGCTTGACAAGCCCCCCTTGGGCTTTCTAAGAATCCCGCCTGAGCAACCATGTCCACCAATCTTGTCATCGTGGAATCGCCCGCCAAGGCCAAGACCATCGAGCGCTATCTCGGCGACGGATGGGTCGTGAAGGCCTCGGTCGGCCATATTCGTGATCTGCCCAAGCGAGAGAAGGGCAATCCCGTACCCGGCGTTGATGTCGCAAACGACTTTCACGCCTCCTATCAGGTGTCGGCGGATTCAAAGAAGGTCGTCACGGAGCTCAAGAAGCTCGCCAAGAAGACAGAAGAGATCTGGTTCGCGACGGACCTCGATCGAGAAGGCGAGGCAATCGCCTGGCATCTGGCAGAAGAACTCAAGGTGGACCCCGCAAACGCCAAGCGGGTCACGTTCAACGCGATCACCAAACAGGCCATCGCCGAGGCATTCGCCAGCCCACGCCCGATCGACATGGACTATGTCAATGCGCAGCAGACCCGCCGCATTCTCGATCGAATCGTCGGCTATCAGGTGTCACCGCTTCTTTGGCGGAGAGTTGCACCGGGCTTGAGCGCCGGACGTGTGCAGTCAGTCGCTGTGCGGCTGGTCGTTGAACGCGAGCGCGAGATTCGAGCACACATCCCCGACGAGTCATGGCGGGTGATCGGACGGTTCCTCCCTGAAGACGCCGACATTGACGCAATTCAATCTCAGTGGAAGGCATTCATTGAGTCGCATGCGCCCGACGGACCCACCCGCAAAGACCGATTCAACTGGATGGCCGACAAAGGTGCGTTGGGCTCTTTGCTGGCTGCACTGCCCGAAGCAAGCGCCTCCATGGACCTGCCCGCCGAGGGATGGGCGATCGACGCCCCGGAGGAAGCCGCCCATCGGCAACACCTGCTCGACATGGGGTCGGCGATGGGTCTGACCGATCCGGTGCTTCACATGGAAGACGACCCGGACGGCAAGGGGCCGGCTCGGCGCAAACTCAAACTGGAAGGCACGCTTGATCCGGATGCCCGGTACACAGTGGCGTCGATCAAGCAGAAGCAGTCAAGATCGAGACCGCATGCCCCGTTCATCACGAGCAGTCTGCAGGCGTCTGCGGCCAACGTGCTCGGGTACACAGCCAAGCGCACGATGGGCGCCGCCCAGAAGCTCTATCAGGGCCTGGAGATTCGCGGCGAGGGTCAGGTTGCGTTGATCACCTACATGCGGACAGACTCCACGCACCTGTCTCCCGATGCGTTGACAATGGCTCGTGGCTACATTTCCGAGCGTCATGGCGAGGCGTATCTGCCCGAGAAGCCGATCGTCTACACATCAGCGAACAAGGATGCACAAGAGGCGCACGAGGCCATTCGTCCCACTGACGTCACTCGACACCCTGATGATCTGCCTGCATCGGTCGACGAAGATCTACGGCGGCTCTATCGCCTGATCTGGAATCGATTCGTGTCCAGCCAGATGACGCCAGCCGTCTGGGATCGCACAGAAATCACCTTGGAGCGAAGTGACACAAGCACAGGAGCTTCCTTCCGCTCTACGGGCCGTGTACTTCGCTTCGATGGGTTCTATCGAGTCGCTGGCATACCTTCGACCGACTCGGAACAGACGCTTCCGCCGCTGAAGGAAGGCGACATTGTCCGCCCGTTCAGCATCGAACCTGAACAGAAGTTCAGCCCGCCGCCGGCGCGATACACCGAAGCGAGCCTCGTCAAGAACCTCGAGAAGGAGGGAATCGGCCGCCCGTCCACCTACGCATCGATCATCGACACCATTCAGCGACGACGCTACGTGGAGAAGATGGAGCGCAACTTCCGCGCCACCTACATGGGCGAGAAAGTGACCGATCGCCTGCTGGAGGCGTTCCCCAAACTCATGGATCTGGGCTACACCCGTTACATGGAGGGAGAACTCGACCGAATCGCCGATGGGGAACTCGACTGGGTCGCCGAACTCAAGGCCTTCTACGGCGACTTCACAGAGGCCTTGGAGCACGCCGAAGAGAACATGACGCATGCCAAGGCGGAGACCGAGCCCGCCGATTGGAAGTGCCCCGAGTGTGGAGCGCGTACGGCCTACAGACTGGGCCGCCGCGGTCGATTCCTCACGTGCAGCGCTTATCCCGACTGCACATTCGGTTGCAGCGTAGACCGCGATGGCTTGCCGCAGTTGGTGCAGAGTGTGGACATCAAGCACCCCACGACTGGTGAGACGATGGTGCTGCGAAATGGACGATTCGGCCCATTCATCGCTGCCGCGGACTACAGCAAGGGTGATCTCGTCCTGAACATGGACAAGAAGACCGGCGGCCTCAAGTTCCCCGCAACACCACCGCTCACGACTGAACTCACCTGTGACAAGTGCGACAGCCCGCTGAATCTGCGAAACGGAAAACGTGGCCCCTGGCTGGGATGTTCGAAGTTCCCCAAGTGCCGCGGGCGAGGCAAGTGGTCGACGCTTGACGAAGAAGTGCAGGCCACCCTGGAGAAGGCGTTGGCCCAGCAGGAGAAAGACCATCCCCCGCCGGTGCTGATGCGGACGGATGGCAAGACACCCGTCGTCGAAGGTGAGTCGCTGCAGAGTCTGATGCTCCCAGGAAGCGAACAAGAGTTGGAACTGCATCCTGAGGCATTGGCTGAGAAGCAGGTCTGACCCGGGCCGAAACGACCCATCGGGTCTACCATGTCCTGATGCCGCAGCGCAGATCAACCCGCCAGGTGACCGTCGGCGACGAGCGAACCGGATTGGTGCGCATCGGCGGCGACGCGCCGGTCTCGGTGCAAACCATGACCGCCGGATACACCCACGACATCGACGCCTGCGTCCGCGAGATCAACTCGATGGCCGAGGCCGGAGCAGACATCGTCCGCGTTGCGGTGCCCGAGCGTAAAGACACGGAGGCCCTCCCGGAGATCCTCGCCCAAACGAGCGTGCCGATCGTGGCCGACGTTCACTTCCACTTCAAACGAGCATTGGAAGCCGTCGAGGCAGGCATACACAAGATCCGCCTCAATCCAGGCAACATCAGCGACCGGGATCAGGTCAATTCGGTGATTGACGCCTGTCGGGAACGGCGCATTCCGATTCGAGTCGGCGTCAATGAAGGATCGATCATCGAACGAAAGGACAAGCAGGCGCGGGCTCAGGAGTTGGGCAAGTTCTTCGCCGACCGCAAGGGCGGACATCTGATCGCCTTGATGATCGCCAAGCTCGAAGAGTATCTGGACATCTTCGACGCCCGTGATTTTCACGATGTCATCATCAGTGCCAAGTCGATGGACCCTGCCCTCGTGATCGATGTGTACACGGAGATCGCCGATCGCTTCGACTACCCGCTGCATCTGGGTGTAACGCACGCCGGCCCACGGGAAACCGGCACCATCCGCAGCGTGGTCGCGCTGGGCGCACTGCTCTCCTCGGGCATCGGCGACACTGTCCGGCTGTCTTACGCCAGTGACCCGATCTACGAAGTCGAAGACGGCATTGAAATGCTCTGTTGTCTGGGGCTGCGAGAGCGCCGCGGCGTGGAGTTGATCGCCTGCCCGACCTGTGGCCGCATTCAAGTCGATCTGTTCAAACTGGTGCAGGAGGTGCGCACAACGCTCGCCGAGAAGATTGATCTGCCCATCAAGGTCGCGGTCATGGGGTGCGTCGTCAACGGCCCGGGAGAGGCCGAAGGCGCAGACGTGGCCGTGTTCGCAGGCGACCGCCGGGGCATCATCTATGTGCAGGGCCAGCGCGTCGCCAACGTCAAAGAGGAGGAGATCCTCGAGCGGCTCCTGTCGGAGTGCCTTGCGTTTCAAGACCGCGTCAAAGCCGGCGACGCCAAACTGGGCGAGAAGAACGTGGAGATCGTGCCGCCGGATCCCATCGGTGATCTGGGCAGCGGCATCGAGAAGATTCAGGCTGGACAGGTGGAACAGATCACCGTCTCGGCGCCCCGCCGCTGAGGCTCAAACTCACTGCCCACCGAACATTGAGCCGGCCATCTTTGACCACTCTCGCATGGCATCAACGTCGTCCGCCGTCAGATTGGACGCGTCCAAATCAACTGAGATCGCCGCCAGCCATCGAGTGTCGATGGGCGTCCAACCCTTCTGCTGCAGGGCTTCATCGATGCCCTTCATGTGGGCGGCGCCGTAGATGAGGCCGATGGTCTCATCGCCGGCCCTGGCGGCAGCCTGACGCATGACTTCTTCAACTGCGGCGTCATTGCGGTCATGCAAAATGACTTGTTCAAGCTGTTCGCCGTAGAGCGAGACGCCTTCTTCAACCAGCTTGCGATTTGACAGCATCTCGATCATCAGCAGTCGCAGCCCATCAATGGCACGGCCGCCCGAGAAGGCGTCGATCGACGGCAACATGCGAACCAGTCCCATGGCCATCTGCCCCGACAGGCTAGACCCCGTCAGAAGCCCGCCGAGTTCGATCGTGCCACCGCCACCACTGAGCCGCCTTGACACTTCCTCGGCGCTCATGTCGCCCAGCACCCAATGCGGTTGCTCATAGGGCAGTTGCGACAGTTGAAATCGAAGGCGAAGCGCCTCGGCCAACTCAGCCTGCAGTGATTGGGCCGGCCCAGCATCTACAGGCACTGACACCTCGATGTCGCTCGCCCAGTCACGCCCACCCAATGCGCCGTCGGCGCCGAGGCTGCGCAGCCGCGTACCCGAGGCATCGGTGATGATCTCTACCGAATTGCCCCACCCATCGTTCTGGAGGGCGCCTGCGATGTTGGCCAGTACGCGGTGTCGGCTCACGAGCGCATCAGCCATCGCCTTCATGTCCGCTGGAGGGTCATCCAACTCCCCCATCGCGTCGGCAAGGAACCGCAAAGAAGCCTCGGTGGATCGAGCCCGCGCCTCATTGTCGAGGCCACCAGGCGGACGGGCCCCTTCGGAGAGCACCGCTTCGTATACCACGACATCCGCCTCACTCAACAGATCTTCGATGTCGTCGTAGTAAGCCTCGTCGCCAAGATGGGCCACCCCCACAATCAACAGTGACGGGCCTTCGGGGTGCACATATCGTCGTGCAGCGGTGTGCAGCGACTGCAGGGATTCTCCTCGGGTCGCCCCGAGCCAAACCAAAGGCTCCGGGGCCGAGGCTGCCACCAACAATGCGGTCAGAGCGATAGCGTTCATTGTGACGACTCCTCGTTCGACGCCGCCATGCCTTCTTGTGCTGCAGCGACCATCGCCTCAATTCGACCCAAGGCATGGCCCACCTGCCCTCGAAACGCCATGTAGGGGAACAGCGTCACCAAGGCCACCACAAGGCCGAAGGCTGTCGTGAGCAGTGCTGCGGCGATGCCGCCGGCTACTGCAGTGGGATCGGTGAGCGTGGACTTGCTCCCGAGCAACTCAAAGCTCTGAATGATGCCCAGCACCGTGCCCAGAATGCCCAGCAGCGGCGCTGCCGTGATGATCGTGCTTAGTGACACCATGTATCGATCGAGGCGACCGCGTTCATCTTCCACAGCCTCAGCAGCGACCGCATCGGTGACGCCCTCGAAGAACAGGCGTCTTGCCAGTCGGCCGTAGGGCGTCGTGTCCCCTTCGATGAGCTCGGCCACCGTATCGCGATTCCCATCACGCAGCGCCCTGTTGAGTCGGGCGATTCTTCGCAGACTCGCGCGACCATTCACCGACACCCAGAACACAGTACGCTCGATCACCAGCGTGACACTCGCGATCGACAACAACACCAGGGGATACATGACGTATCCACCTCGCGAGAACAACGCACCCAACTCATTGAACAGCTCAGCCATGGAGCCTGCATGGTACGGTGAGCCGTCACGAGCCTGCCGATGTCCACAGCTGACCAGCACAATTCGACGATCCGCCTGGAGCAGGCTGCAGATCGAGGCATGGCGCTGCTGGAATCAGCTGCCGCCAAAGTCGAGTCGTGGATGGAGGCATGGCCCCAGTGGGATCAACTACCCGCGGCACTCGCACAGGCCGGGCGATATGGCGTACTCGGTGACGGCAAGCGACTTCGCCCCACACTCGTGCTAACCGCATGTGAAGCCTGCGGAGGCGATCCCGACACTGCCATGCCTGCAGCGGCCGCGCTCGAAATGGTGCACTGCTTCAGCCTCGTGCACGACGATCTCCCGGCGCTCGATGACGATGCACTTCGCCGTGGGCGCCCCACCCTCCACGTGCATGCCGGTGAAGCCATGGCCATTCTCGCTGGCGACCTGCTGCTGACCCAGGCCTTTCAAATGCTGGCCACAGCCTCATGGCCGGATTCGACTCGAGCCCAATTGGTGCGCATGCTCGCGGACGATACGGTGCAGATGGTCGCAGGGCAGGTGTACGACACGCTCGGTGGTTGCCCCCAAGAGTTGAGCCCTGTCGATCAACTTCGGCTTGTGCATGGTTGCAAGACGGGCGCCCTGATCCGTGGTGCTGTCTTGATGGGCGCTGTGGTCGCCGACGCTGATCCTGATCACAAGGCCGCTCTGCAAGACTGGGGCGAGGCGATCGGGCTGATGTTCCAGATCGTGGACGACTTGCTCGATGTTGAGCAGAGCGAGGCGCACATCGGCAAAGCGGTGGGCAAGGATGCCGCCAAGGGTCGCCCCAACTGGCCCCAGGTGCTGGGGATCGAGGCCTCCCGCCGGGAAGTTGACCGACTGCTTCAGGTTTCGGCTCATGCGATCGAACCTCTGGGACGTGCCGGAGAGGGCCTCTCCAATCTGGCCTGTACGCTCGCCGTCAGAACTCGCTGACAGGCGCCCGCCGCGCTTTCATCTCGACGCGGCGGCGTGGGCCGCCTAGACTTGTCCGCTGTGGCCCGGAGCACCGACAAGATGGACCTCACCCTGCTGCCTCGCATTCAGTCGCCTGCAGACCTCAAAGCCCTGCCGCTGGAGCAGTTGCCCACGCTGGCGGAGGAGATTCGGAGTGCCATCTGCGGCCAGATCATGAAGACTGGCGGGCACTTCGCGCCAAATCTGGGGGTGGTTGAACTGACCATTGCCCTCCACCGGGTCTTTGATTTTGGACACGACCGGCTCCTCTTCGACGTGGGCCACCAGTGTTATCCACACAAGCTGCTCACTGGCCGCTTCCCTCTGCTCGAGGGCCTCCGTCAACGCGACGGCATGGCTGGCTTCCCCGAGCCGCGCGAGTCGGACTACGACCTGTTCTCCGTGGGGCACGCGGGCACAGCCATCTCCACTGCGGTGGGCATGGCCCGCGGCGACCAGCTCAATGGCGAAGCCGTGTCGGGGGAGAACCCCAACGGCCGCCACGTGGTCTCCCTGATCGGCGATGCCAGCATCGTCAACGGCGTAGCCATGGAAGGGCTGAACAACGCGGGCACCCTGAATCGGCAGTTCCTTGTCGTTCTCAATGACAACGGCATGAGCATCGCCAAGCCACAGGGCGCAGTGGCGGGCTACTTCGATCGACTGCGGGTCAGCGACACCTATCGGTCAATGAAGCGAGCGGCCAAAGGCGCATTGGGCCGCATTCCCGGAGGCGGCGCGCTCAAGGATCTCGGCCACCGCATGGGCGAGATGGCCAAAGATGCCCTGCTCGAAGACGCTTGGTTTGAGCACTTTGGCCTGGTCACGGTTGGGCCGATAGACGGCCACGACATTCCCGCACTTGTTGAGATGCTCACGGCAATCAAGAGCGTCGATCGACCGATCGTGCTTCACGTGCACACCGTCAAGGGCAAGGGATTCGACTTCTCCGAGGGAGATGCCACCACCTTCCACTCACCCAAGCCATTTTCGGTAACCGGTTGCGGCGTTGAGCTCAAGAGCGGTGGGCGATCATTCACTGCGGCGTTTGGTGATGCCCTTGAAGAAGTGATGAACCGCGACGAACGGGTTGTCGCCTGCACGGCCGCAATGCCCGACGGCACGGGCATCAAGACCGTGATCAACGCCCACCCAACGCGTTCATTCGACACGGGCATCTGTGAGTCGCATGCAATGGACATGATGGCCGGCATGGCCAAGACCGGCCTGCGCCCCTTCTTCGCCGTGTACTCGACCTTTCTGCAGCGGGCCTTCGATCAGGCCTTTCAGGAAGTCTCGCTGCAAGGGCTTCCAGTGCGGTTGTGCCTTGACCGAGCCGGCGTGGTCGGTGGCGATGGCGCGGTACACCATGGTTTCTGCGACATCGCCCTCTTGCGGACGCTTCCGGGCTCAACCCTTTGCGCCGCCATGGACGAGGCAAGCCTGCGTGGTGCGCTGGAGTTCATGCGCACGTGGGATGACGGGCTCTCCTGCGTTCGTTACCCCCGCGACGACGTCTCCACTCGATTTGCTGACGACCCCGGCCCAGCCTTCGAGCGTGGGCGTGGACGCCTGCTACGAGGGTGCGACGCACCCGATGTCGTCGTGCTGGCATACGGCACGTGCGCCATCACCGCGATGGAGGCAGCGGACCAACTCGTTGATGAACTGCAGATCGAAGTGTGGGATGCCCGATTCGCCAAGCCCATTGATCGCAAGATGCTCATCTCGGCGCTGGAGCGAGGCGGGGCGGTCTTGACCGTGGAAGACCACTCGATCGTCGGCGGCTTCGGGGCCGCGTGCCTGGAAGAGGCCTCTGCACTGGGGCTGGATGCTTCCAAACTGCAGCGAGCGGGCCTGCCCGACGGGTGGATCTATCAGGGTTCCAGAGCTGAGCAGCTCATGGAGGCCGGCATCGATACGGCCTCCATCGTCACCCGGCTCAGAGCCATGGCACCCAGCTGTGCCACCAAGCAAGCGCCCACCTCGAACCTCGTTTGAGGGCACGCTCGCAGTGAGACTCGTCAGTGGTGCAGATCTCGCACGACATCGAGCGTGCGTTGATCAAGCGGCATGAGCAACATGGCAACATTGGCCATCAGGCGTTCGCTCAGTCGCTCGTAGGTTGGCCATGCTTGGGCCACCTGCGCTCGAACGGTTGGGCCATCAGTGCCTGCTTCATCCAGGTCGGGGCGGTCTTCGGAAATGATCGCGTCGATCACGCCCGGGTGCATCTCAGGGTGAAACTGCACGGCGTAGGTCCGAGTGCCAAGGCGCCAGGCCTGTACGTCTGACGCCGGGCCGGAGGCAAGCAGTACGGCATCCGGCGGCAGCGAGGTAGCCACATCGCGATTCCAATGCAGACAGGACATCGTCCAAGGCAAGCCCGCCAGCAGCGGATCGTCTCGCCCCGCTGGCGTGAGCGTGATGTCGTGCATGCCCACTCGCACGCCGCCTTCCAGCGGCCCCAACGTTCCACCCAGTGACTGCGCGAGCACCTGTGCCCCGAAGCAGATGCCAAGTACCGGCAGGCCCGCTTCATGGGCGAGGCGGGCCAAATCCATTTCGGCATCGGCGTGCGCTGCGGAGCCGTCGGTGAGCCGATCCGGCGACCCCATGATCACGAGGCCATCCATGCCATCAACATTCGTGGGGATCGGGTCGCCTTTGTGCACACGGCGATGGTCGAGGCGGTGCCCGTACCGCGTCAGCACGTCAGATAGTCGATTGGCTCTGGAGATGCAGGTGTGTTCGAGAATGACGATCGGCATGAAGGCAATTCTAACAGCCACTTCCAGCCTTCAACCTGAAAGCCCCACATGATTCGCACGGCCTTTGTGCAGTGATTGTTCGAGTGCGGGACAGGTCATGCGACAACACACGCATGTCGTCCATCTGCATCTTGATCGCCTTGTGCTGGCCTCGGCTCGACCCACCGGGCCTGAGCGACTCCGACATTCGAGCTGCGATCGACACGATCAAGACGGCGATCATCGATCGCCATCACAAGAGGCGGCACTGGGATCCTGCCAAGATGCCCACGGGCGAGAGCACAAGGCAACGTGTCGGGGGGTATACGGCGCTGGCCTGCCTCGCGCTGGTCACAGCTGGACACCCATGGCATGTCGAGCCCCTGCGCAGTGCGATCGACGCGCTGTCCAAGGGAGAGGGTACGGGCACGTACACCGTTGCCCTGCGGGTTCTGCTCTTTGCCTCATTGCCTGATCGATTTCGCCCTCGACTTGAAGCGGATGTGCAGACCTTGCTCGCTGGATTCGATGCCCAACGACATGGATGGCCCTATGCCTGTGGCGCCAGTACAAGCCGTGGGACAATCTCACCGTCAGTGCGGCACATGGCACTGCTGGCGCTTCGATCTGCTGCGGATGCCGGCATCGAGATTGATGGACGAGTCGTCGGCGCAGCTGCGAGTGCGCTGCTGAGTGAAGTCCGTCCAGATGGTGGATGGAGTTACCGACAAAGCGACGCCTCGACGGGATCAATGACGGCCGCTGCCGTGGCCTCAATCCTGTTGGCGATGGACACAAACACGAACATGGGTGTGCGCAAAGACCGCAGCACTGCTCTTGATGCGGTTCGCGGTGGCATGCGATGGCTCGACGACAACTTCAAGCCCCACCCGCCCCCAGGCGGCGGGCGATCTCGCGGATTTCCAACCTACTGGCTCTACGCGCTTGAGCGAACGGCCATGGAGACAGGACGTCGCACGCTGGGTGGTGTCGATTGGTTCGCCGCAAGTGCCCGCACGCTGATTGCCCGACTGCTCGATGAAGAAGGGCGTGTTAAGAGAAGTCTCAAGGGAACAGGTGGCCTGCGGCAATTGTGCCTTGGCCTGTTGGTGCTGCATCGAGGCCGAGTGCCACTGTGCGCATCAGTGCTGGTCCCTGATTTGAACGATCCGCCGCCGAGCCTCGTTCGTATGGTCGTCAATCGCCTCTCAAGCCGCAGTGAACAGGGGCATGCCTGGCAGGCAGTCACCGTTGAAGACTCGCTCGAGACGTGGCTGGAGGCGCCGATGTTGTTGGTCCCCCCAGGGCTGGAGCGCATAGACGAGCCCTCAGCTTCTGAAGCCTTGCGGCGATATGTTGACCATGGAGGCACGGTGGTCTTCGCCGGTCGAGGTGGAGCATTCGTCAAACGAGCTCGCGCTGCATTGGGCAAGCAAACTTCGTCACGACGATGGCAGAACGCCCCGCCTGGTCGATCTCCACGCAATCTAGTGGCGCCTGCAAGATCGCGGCCTGTTCCAGCCCACCTGCTCACAGCGCACGGCAGACTCGTCGCCTGGCTGGTGCTGGATCGGCCCGACCGCAATGGAGGATGGAGTGACTCCATGATGGACGCGCTGCTGGATGCCTGGGGCACCGCAACAGAACGCATGCCCTTTCACCCACGACTGTCCCTGCCTGCGCCCCCGACCCCAATTGACGCCAATCTCATCATGGACTGGGGGCCACTGCCGCCGCGCCCCTGCATCGACCGCCTTGTTTCGTCGGCAGGGTCCTTTGACGACTCCAGCGGCGTGATTCTTGTCGCTGGGCGTGAGTGGGCAGCCGACGACTTGTGGACGCGGGCTGTGACCCACTCGGATGCGGGGAGGCCGGTCCTGATCGCTTGTGAGGGCGGCGATGTCTCGCTCGCCCGCGATGTACTGCGATCCGTGAGTGACCGACACCTGGCTCGGCCCTGGTGGCCTGCCGGAGCGGCTGCGCCACGGTGGCGGCCGTATTCGCGGCAGACCTGTCCAGAGCGGGCGGTAGACCTACCACTGCTGCTTCGTCGCCCTACAGCGTCGTCGGCTGGCATCGTGCTTGCGCCCTGCGATGTTCTTGAGGCGCTTCTGGAGCGTCCTGGATGGGGCGTCCATGGCCTTGATGCGCCCTCGGCGCGGGCGCTGCTGGCAGGCTTGCTCCAACTCGACGAGGATGCCCCTCATGCCTCACGCAAAGACCCCGAGCGTGAAATCTGGATCACCGGCAAGGGTGCACCTGCTGCCACTGACGCTCCTGGCCGCGGTGATCCTGGGCGGCGCGGCGGCGTTGTGGTTGATTCCGGCGTCTGATGAGGCCCGTGCGCTCTCGGGCATCACCGACGCAAGTGCGGATGTTCGCCGCGGCGCATGGGCATGGCTCGCCGCAGCGCCTCCTGGTGGACGAGGGCCTCGCCTGCTGACCTTGTTGAACGACGACCCGGCTTTGCTGGAAGTTCAAGCGCAGCGTGCCGGCCAGGCCATCCGGATCTCCATGGCTGTTTCACTGCTGAACATAGATGGCTTCAGGCCGGCGATGCTCTCTGAGGGCACACTCCGTGCACTGATTCAGGCACTGCAGTCAGGCAGCGAAGATGACGCCAAACTTTCGCAGATCTTGCAAGCGACAGGCCATGCGCCTACCACAGTTGCACCGATGGGGTCAGGTTCCGAACCATTTGCACCTGGAGAGTGATGACGTCAACATGCCCTCGTGAGCGACGCTGACCACAAGAAATCTGCCGCTGCCTCGGATACCGGGGAGCACTTGGCGCTACGGGTGCACATGATGCCCAAGGACGCAAACCATCTGGGAACGGTGTTCGGGGGCACCATCTTGTCACTCATCGACCAGGCGGGTTTCCATGAGGCGATCAAGCACGGGCGGCATCGCTACGTCACTGCCTCTATCGACGCCGTCAACTTCCTGGCTCCGGTATACATCGGCGACGGCCTGTCCTTGTACTCGCGAGTACTCTCGTTCGGGCGAACTTCCATCCGTATTGCCGTGCGTGTCGTGTCCAAACGCACCAGCACCGGTGAAGAGGTGGAGGTGACCGGTGCCACGATGACCATGGTGGCAGTTGATCCCTCCGGCACGGCGATCCCGTGGAACAGCCCTCCCACCGCCGGCATGGATGCGCACCAGTGAGACCACCTCGCAAGATCGTCGCCATGGCCAGCGGCGGCGGGCGTACCGTGCTGAATCTGCATGATGCGTTGCGGGCCAGTCAGCTCGACAGCGAAGTCGAATTCCAGCATGTCTTTGTCTCCCGACCCGGCGTAGCAGCAGTCGAGCGATGCCGAGCGATCGGCATGCAGGTGCATCTGCCTGATGGTGCTGTCGATGCCGCAGCAACGGCGTTTCTGCACTCGACTGATCCGGACATGGTGCTGCTGTGTGGATACCTGCGGTGGTTGGACATCCCTGAGACACTCAAGAACCGAGTCTTGAACATCCACCCGTCTCTGCTTCCACGACACGGAGGCAAAGGTATGCACGGCATGCACGTGCACGAAGCCGTCCTGCAAGCGGGGGATGCCTCCAGCGGGTGCACAGTCCATCTTGTTGACGAAGCCTACGACCGCGGGCCCATCGTGCTGCAGCAGTCCTGTCCAGTCGAGCCCGGCGATGATGCCGAGACACTCGCAGGCCGCGTCTTCGATCTTGAGTGCCTTGCGTTCCCTGCTGCGGTTCGACATGCCCTCGAAGGGCGGCTTCAACTGCAACAAGGCGCAGTTGAGACTGCATCAGAGGGCGAGCGATGGCCTCACCCGCTCTTCTGGCGTGCTTGATGCCAACTGGTACACTGCACTCTGATGGGTGACACAAAGAGCCGTCGCGGCAACTTCCGCCGCTCTTTTCTCCGGGGCTTGGCTGTGGTGCTTCCCGCCACACTCACGCTCTGGGTCTTGGTGCAGGCCTACCTGTGGGTCGATCGCTCCATCGCCCAACCAATCAACGCAGGCGTCAGAGCGCTGCTCGTTGAGTTGTTCACGCACTGGCAGGGCCTGTCCACTTCTCTGGGTCTGACACCGTCCACCCAGGTGATGGAAGATGCACGGCGGGCGATGGAGTTGGCCCCGACCGACACCAGCAGCGACTCGACCATCATCTCCGAGTACTACCAGGGTGTAACTTCAGAATGGTGGTCGTCGATTCCACCACTTCGGCTGATCGGTCTGATCATTGCCATCATCGGCGTGTATCTGGCGGGCCGCTTCGTCGGAGGGCTCGTTGGCCGGCTGGCCTACCGCTGGCTGGAGCGGGTCATTACTTCGCTTCCGGTGGTCAAGAAGATCTACTCGTGGATCAAACAGGTCGTTGACTTCCTCTTCCGTGGACAGGAAGACAAGCAGGCCATGAAGTTCAGCCGGGTGGTGGCTGTCCAATACCCACGCAAGGGTATCTGGTCAGTTGGATTCCAAACGGGCAGGGTCATGAAGAGCATGCACCCATTTGCAGGCGACAGTGCCATCACGATCTTCATCCCGTCCTCGCCAACCCCGTTCACCGGCTACACGATTACCGTTCCCAAAGAAGACACCATCGATCTGCCCCTGACCGTCGAGGAGGCCATTGGATTCACCATCAGTGGCGGCGTCCTGCGGCCTCCGTCCGAACTGCTCCCCGCAGCCGAGGCGTATGAAGAGAACGATCAGGGCACCGTGAAGAAGGAGGATTCAACATGAACACCACCATCACCTGCCGCCATGGCGAACGCACGGAGGCCATCGAGGCCTACGTCTCAAAGAAGACCGCCCGCCTGCCACGCTTCTACGATCGGATCTCGGCCATTGAAGTCGTCCTCGACCAGCAGAAATCATCACACCATGTCGAGATGATCATCTCGGTAGATCACGGCGATGCAATGATCTGCCACGCCGACGATCTGGACCTCTACGCCGCAATCGACCACTGCACAGACCGCGCAGTGAGGCAACTCAGCGACCACAAGAGTAGGATCAGGGACGATCACCACTGAAACCGCCCGGAGCGCCCCATGAAATTGCTCGACATCGTTGTTCGCGAATCCATATGTGCCGATCTGGAGTCCGGATCCAGAGACGACGCCATTGGCAAGTTGGCTGACCTGTTGATCGAAGGAGGTGCGGTCCCCGCAGATCGACGGGATGAGTGCATCAAAGCCGTCGTCAAGCGGGAACGTCGCGGGTCGACCGGTTTCGGACACGGCGTGGCGGTGCCTCACGCCAAACTCCCGAATCTCGATCGAGCAGTTGCAGCCATCGGCAACGTGCCCGACGGGGTCGATTTCAATGCCCTCGACCGCGGCGCGGTGCATTCGATCGTGCTGCTGCTGTCACCAGAGGAGGCACCAGAGGCGCACCTGGAGGCAATGGAAGCCATTTTCGGGCATCTCAGTCAGGAGACGTTCCGGCGATTCCTCCGGCAAGCACAGTCCAATGATGAGATCGTCACGCTCCTTGAGGATGCCGACGAGCGTCAACTCAACGCTTGAGTTGATGTCCGGCTTGCCCCCAGAAGGGGCTGTTTCCAGATCGGGCTGATTCCAGTCCGGACTGTTTCCAGTTCAGGGCTTCACCACTTCTACAACCGCCCCAATCCGATCGTGTCCCAAACCGCCAGTATCACCGTCACCGTGCCCAACCGGCTCGGCTTGCACGCTCGTCCCGCCATGCTCTTTGCGGAACGAGCACAGACCCATGCAGCCGACGTGCGTGTGCGCCGAAGTGACACCGATGAATTGGTGGACGGCAAGTCGATCATGCACCTGATGATGCTGGCTGCAACCAAGGGAACTGAGTTGGTCATCGAGGCCTCTGGCACCGACGCCCAAGCCGCGGTCGATGATTTGGAATCTCTAGTTCGCGGTGGCTTCAGCGAGGCGGACTGAGCCGAACTCACAGGCGGCCCCTACCACTCAGCCCCAGCCTCTCGCTGCATGAGGGCGTCGAGCGCCGCCTCCACGGAGACACCTCCGAACAGAACGTCGTGCACGGCGTGAGTGATGGGCATCTGAACCTCCAATGATCGGGCGAGCGTAACCAGCGACTTGGTGGTGGCGATGCCCTCCACGGTCGCCCTCGTGCGATCGAGAAAGGCCTCACGCGACTCACCGCTGCCAAGCGCCGCCCCGAATGTGCGGTTGCGACCATGCGGGCTGAAACAAGTCGTCGCCAGGTCCCCCACTCCCGCGATACCGAAGAATGTCTCGGGCCGGGCGCCCATCGCCTCGCCCAATCGCGTGATCTCAGCCAGCCCACGGGCCAGCACGGCTGACTTGGTGTTGTCTCCAAGGCCAAGCCCGTCACAGATACCGGCCGCAATGGCAATCACGTTCTTGGTCGCCCCTGCAACTTCAACCCCGATGAGATCGCTCGATCCATAGATCCGCAGCCAGGGCGCCTGCAAGGCAGCCTGAATGCGTTCAACCGCTGACGTGTCGCTCGCCGCCGCCACCATGACCGCCGGCTTGCGATGCATGAGCTCGGTGGCGATCGTCGGCCCCGACAAGGCGGCGACACAGACGCCACCAACTGGGGCCGCTTTGATGGCATCCGAGAGAATGGCGCATGGCAGCCGCCCCGAGTCCACCTCCATGCCCTTGGCAGTCGAAACGACGATCGCCCCGGGCTCCAAACTCGATGCCAAGGAAGACCATGCAAGCGCCGAAGTCTGCACCGGAATGGCGTGCACGACCAGATCGGCCCCGGACAGCGCCCCAGCGGGATCATCGAACACCTCCACAGATTCATCCAGCCGGAATCCCGGGAGCCGGTCGGGGTTTTCGCGTTGGCGGCGAAGTTGATCGGTCATCGCCCCAGGCAAGCCCAAGATTCGAACCGAGCCAGCCCCGGCCCCGACCGCGGCGTCAGCCATGACCAGGCCCATCTGCCCGCAACCGAGCACTGTGATGCAATCTGCCATGAAGGGCATTCAAACCGCTGATCCCTCGATTGGCAATCGAATCGAACCACCAATGAGCCAAGGCGTACAGGACCCATTCGCCTCCGGAATCGGGCAGCGACGTCATTGTGGCTACACTGCCTCTCCACCGATCCCTGATTCGAGCCCTTTTCCAACCAGGAGCGTCGAGCCCAGATGTCCAATCCGGAAGCCGCCGCCACAGTCCATCCAGCCCTGTCCGGCGTCGTCGAAGACCTGCCCTCAGCCGCAGGCCTCGAACGGCGACTGTTGATCGCATTGGGAGGCGGCGTCCTTCTGGCCGCGTCGTGGATCGGCTCATTGGTGGGCGTCGATCAGGGCATCAGTCAGTTGCCGGCCTTTCTGGGAGCACTCATTCTGGTCACCCCATTGCTCATGGGGGCCTGGAAGGAACTCTCCGCTGGCCGCCCTGGCGGTGATGCACTCGCCACGCTCGCTGTGCTGGCCGCGATGTCTTCGGAGAATTACCTGGCGGCTGGATTCCTGGCCCTCTTCCTCTGGATGGCGAATCTCATCCTGAGCCGAACGGCTTGGGGCGCCCAGCGAGCGATCCGCGATCTGGTTCGACTCACACCAGACATCGCCCGCCGGGTAGATGATCAGGGTGCCGAGTCGGAGGTCCGTCTGCGTGACTTGTCCCCCGGCGACATCGTCCGCGTGCTTCCGGGCGAGAATCTCCCGGTGGATGGCATGGTGCATGCCGGTCAGTCGAGCATCAATCAGGCCTCGCTGACTGGCGAAGCTGTGCCGATCGAGGTGCAGAAGGGCAAGCCCGTCTACGCCGGTACGACCAACCTGACAGGCCGTCTCGACGTAGCTGTTACAGCGGTGGCTGGCGAAACAACCATCGGCAAGGTTGAGCAGCTCATCCGTGAAGCCGAGTCGTCACGCACCTATCGCCAGGAAGTCATTGAACAACTGGCTGGCTATTACTTCTGGGTGGTCATCATGGTTGCGGCGCTGGTGTGGTTCTTCACCACCCGACATGCGGACGAAGCCATCAGCAACCAAGCCTCTTTGCGTGCGATCACCGTGCTCGTTGTGACCTGCCCTGGCGGCCTGTTGATCTCCCACCCGACCGCCATGGTCGCGGCCTTCGCGGCCGCCGCCCGGCTCGGCATCATGATCAAGCAGACACGCACACTTGAAGCCGCGGCCGACATCGACACGGTCGTAATGGACAAGACGGGCACGCTCACGACCGGCGTATTTGAAGTGTCCCGCTTGGCCCCGGCTGACGGCGTTGAGGGCGCTGATCTGCTGCAGGCTGCAGCAGATGCCGAACAGTCGTCCAATCACCCGCTGGCCCGTTCCATCCTCGAGACCGCCCAAAAGGCTCGAATCGAACCCGCGGACATTGACGACTACGAAGAAATCCACGGTCGGGGCGTGAAGGCCGTGACCAAGGCTGGAACGACCCACGCAGGACGGGCCGCCTGGCTCATGGAGCTCGATCCATCGATTTCTGATGCCGTAAATGCCGTTGAGGATCGAATTGCGGGCATGTCAGGCGTGCATGTGCTGCGTGATGGCGTGTACATGGGCGCCGTAGGGCTCGAAGACAAACTCCGCCACAATGCCGCCGACGCCGTAAGCGACCTGCGGGAGTTGGGCTGCCGTCGACTGGCGATCTTCACCGGTGACCGGCTGCCCGTCGCTCGCCGCGTTGGAACCGCCGTGGGTGTGGACACCATTGAAGCAGAGTGCCTGCCAGAGGAGAAGCACGAGGAGCTCAAGCACCTCATGCGGCAAGGTCACCGCACACTGGTCGTGGGCGACGGCATCAATGACGGCCCCATTCTCGCGACTGCCGATGTCGGCGTCGCCATGGGCTTGTCGGGCTCGGATATCGCCACCAACTCGGCTGGCGTCGCCCTCATGAACGACGACCTTCGCAACATCCCCTTCCTGTTGTCGCTGGCACGCCGCGCTCGACGCGTGATCTCACAGAACATCGCCATGTCGCTGCTGCTGGCTGTCGTGGGCCTCGCGCTGGCAGCAACGGGCACCCTGCTCAACCTCTGGCTGGCACCCTTCTACTACGCACTTGGATACGTGGTGGTGATCGCCAACTCGCTGCGGCTGGTTCGCTTCGGTGAAGACCATGCGGAAGCCGAACAAAGCCGCGTCGCCGACGAAATGGCCCGCGCTCGCCGGGAGCAGGCTGGGGAAGCACGCCGTCGTCGCATTGAGGGGCATGTCGCCGCCGGCTGACTTACAGCCGTTGCACGACTACTTCGCTCGGGGGGAGTAAGATGCTCCGCCATGAGCCAGATCACCAACCTGCTGGGCGCTGAAGCCGACTCCCTGCTCGGCCACACCTGCGCTGTCCCTTCCGATTCACTTCACCTGCCTGGGGGCGATTTCGTCGATCGCGTCTGGACTGATTCCGATCGCTCGCCTCAAGTGCTCAGATCACTGCAGCAGTTGCACAACCATGGACGACTCGGCGGCAGCGGCTACCTGTCGATCCTGCCCGTGGATCAGGGCATCGAGCACTCAGCCGGTGCCACATTCAGCAGTAATCCTCGTTGTTTCGACCCCGAGGGCATCGTCGAACTGGCCCATGAGGGTGGCTGCAATGCCGTTGCGAGTACCTTCGGCGTGTTGGGCATGGTCGCTCGCAAGTGGGCCCACCGCATTCCCTTTATCGTCAAGATCAACCACAACGAACTGCTCAGTTCGCCCAACTCCTATGACCAGGTGATGTTCGGCACCATCGATCAGGCTTGGGACATGGGCGCTGTCGCGGTAGGCGCCACCATCTACTTCGGATCGGAGCACAGCCGCCGCCAGATTGTCGAAGTGGCCGAGGCCTTTGCCCACGCCCACGATCGAGGCATGGCCACCATCCTCTGGTGCTATCTGCGCAGCAACGACTTCAAGATCGATGGCGATGATCATCACCTCGCAGCCGACCTCACCGGTCAGGCGAATCATCTGGGCGTCACAATACAGGCCGACATCATCAAGCAGAAGCAGCCTGAGTCGAACAAAGGCTATGTGGCCCTGAATCAGAACGGCAGTTTTGGCAAGTACGACCAGGCCATGTACGACATGCACTGCTCGGATCACCCGATTGATCTGTGCCGCTGGCAGGTAGCCAACTGCTACATGGGCCGAGCTGGCCTGATCAACTCCGGCGGCGGATCGGGTGAGAACGATCTTGCCCAAGCTGTCCGGACCGCCGTGATCAACAAGCGTGCCGGTGGCATGGGGCTCATCTCGGGCCGCAAGGCCTTCCAGCGACCGCTCAAGGAAGGCGTCGAGCTCCTCGAGGCCATCCAAGACGTCTATCTGGACGATTCCGTCACGATCGCCTGATCTGGGCGCTCTGCCCCAATCTCTCGACTATCGTCCTCCCATGCCTCCCGTCTCAGGCGAACGTGTGCTCGTAGCCATGTCCGGCGGTGTTGACTCTGCGGTCGCCGCCGCGATCCTGTTGGAGCAGGGACACGACCTGATCGGCTGCTTCATGCGACTCGGGGAGCTGGGCGAGTCGGTCTCCACAGCTGGCTCCAAGGTGAAGTTGCACCATCGGGGCTGCTGCTCGATCTCGGATGCGGGTGATGCCCGTCGCGTGTGCGACTTGCTGGGCATTCCCTTCTACGCAGCCGACTTCAGCGATGAATTCAGCCGCATTGTCGAGTACTTCGAAGCCGAGTACCACGCCGGCCGCACACCCAATCCCTGTGTGCGATGCAACGACTGGCTCAAGTTCGGGCGGCTCTTCGACTACGCACAGGCCATGGGCGCAAGCTGGGTCGCTACTGGCCACCACGCTCGAATCGACCACAGTTCAGGCAGCGCCCGCCTGCAACGGGGCGCCGATCTGCCTAAGGACCAGTCCTACGTACTCTTTGGACAAGGCTGCCAACGACTGGAGAGAATGCTGCTGCCCGTGGGGCACATGACCAAGGATCAGGTTCGTGAACACGCACGGGCCGAAGGTCTGCCTGTGGCATCAAAGCCCGACTCCATGGAGATCTGCTTCGTTCCTGACACGGATTACGCCGGGCTCTTGAAGCGGCGAGCCCCTGAACAGTTCATGGTCGGTCCAATTGTCGATGAGTCCGGCCGCACTTTGGGCACACATGAGGGCCATCAGAACTTCACCATCGGTCAGCGGCGAGGGCTCAATCTGGCATTCGGTGAACCTCGCTACGTCACGGCCAAGGACCCCGACACGAACACCGTCGTCATCGGCCCTCGATCTTCGCTGAACACCGCAGGGTGCGTCGCTCGCGATGCGGTCTGGCACATCGAGCCGCAGGCTGACTGGCTTCCATGTCGAGCCCAGGTGCGGGCCCATGGCGATGCGCTCCCTGCACGCGTGCGGGCGACAGACTCGGGCGCGCTGGAGGTTGAGTTCGCGACACCTCAGGAAGCCGTGGCCGCCGGGCAGGCGATCGTGTGCTATCAGGGTGATCTCGTCTGCTGCGGCGGCTGGATCGAAGGCACGCTGGCCCCCAGCGAGTCGTTTGAATCAAACTCGTGATGCGTTTCGACCTGCCGTGGAATTCGAGCCGAGAGCCCGTGATGGGTCGCCGTCTGGTCGCCACCTCACAGCCGCTGGCAGCTCAGGCCGGGCTGCGGATGCTCGATGCCGGCGGTAGCGCCATTGATGCAGCAATCGCGACAGCAGCCGCCCTCACGGTGGTTGAACCAACCTCCAACGGGCTTGGCTCAGATGCCTTTGCCATTTGGTGGGACGGCGAGAGGCTGCATGGCCTCAACGCCTCGGGCCGTGCGCCCATGGGGCTCGATACGGATCGAATTTGGGAAGCGGGCCGCATCCCGCGATTGGGTTGGGATGCCGTCACCGTTCCCGGCGCCGTTTCAGGTTGGGCCAAACTTCACGAGGCCCAAGGCGTGCTTCCATTCGCGACGCTTCTGAAACCGGCG
Organism: Phycisphaerales bacterium; assembly: GCA_022446885.1. GTDB lineage: Bacteria > Planctomycetota > Phycisphaerae > Phycisphaerales > SM1A02 > JABAAC01. The sequence continues at coordinate 79,137 of JAKVBU010000013.1, forward strand.
ATCGAGTACGCCCGCAACGGGTTTGCCCTCTCTCCGCAAACGGCTCGGTCCTGGGCGCGGGCCATTGACCGCTACCGGTCGTTCCCAGACTGGATGGCCACCTTCGCGCCAGAAGGCCACGCGCCTGCCCCAGGCACAATCGTTCGCCTGAGAGATCATGCCCGCACCCTGCAGGCCATCGCCGAGACCAAAGGCCGGGACTTCTACGAGGGCGAGATCGCACAGGCCATCGACACAGCCGCTCGCGCTGCTCAAGGCTCGCTGCGAAGGGAAGACCTTGAAGCCCACACTGCCCTGAAAGTGACCCCCCTGTGTGTTCCATTCGGTGAGGTAGAACTGCACGAATTGCCGCCCAATGGCCAGGGGCTCGCCGCCCTGATCGCTGCGGGCGTGCTCGACAGGCACGTCAGTCCTGAAGCTCAGGCGCTTGATCCACTGCAACTGCACCTGCAGATCGAGGCGATGAAGATCGGCTTTGCCCATGGTGGGCGCCACATCGGAGATCCGGATCGGCTGACGCTCGACCCTTCCTCGCTCCTGTCGCCAGAAGCGCTCGATGCCGATGCAGGCAGGCTCGATCCAAGACGAGCTCAAGACATCTGCGACGCCGTGCCCCAGTGGAGCAGCACGGTCTATCTGGCCTGCGGAGACGAACAAGGGCGAGCGGTGTCATTCATCCAGAGCAACTTCGAAGGCTTCGGCTCGGGCATCGTCGTTCCCGGAACAGGCATCACGATGCAGAATCGGGGCGCCGGCTTCGTCCTTGAAGCGGGCCATCCCAACACGCTGCAGGCGGGTGTACGCCCCTATCACACGATCATTCCGGGGTTCACAACCCGCGGCGATCAGGTGGACATGGCGATGGGCGTGATGGGTGGTCCGATGCAGCCCCAAGGGCACCTGCAGGTGCTGGATCGCATTCGCCGTGGATGGAATCCGCAGGCCGCGCTCGATGCCCCCCGCTGGCGATTCGAAGGAGGCCTTCGAGTGAGCGTCGAACCACAAATGCCCGACGCCGTTGTGGAATCTCTGCGGTCCATGGGGCACAAGGTACATGTTGCCAAAGCACGGGACGTGTCCTTCGGCGGCGGTCAGATCGCCATGCGGCACGCGGGGGCCTGGATGGGCGCCAGTGATTGCCGACGAGACGGACAGGCTGTCGTAAGTTGATCTAGCGGGCTGAGCCGCCCTGCGGCGATCCATCTGTAGCATGCCCTCATGTTCTACGGTGGCATCGACGAAGCCGGGTACGGGCCGATGCTGGGGCCCCTGTGCGTCGGCGGCGCCGTGTTCTCATTGAGCCATGAAACTACTGAGCGGCCCTGCCTGTGGTCCATGTTGGATCAAGCCGTCACTCGAGCCGGCCGAGATCCACGTCGCCGCATCGCAATCGATGACTCCAAGAAGCTCAAAGGCGCTTCGAACGCAAAGCGACACCCACTGCGGCATCTGGAACGCGGTGTGCTGTGCATGCTGGCCATGCTCGATGGCGATCGATCGTGGCTCGGAGATGTCCATGACATCGATGTGCTGGATCGACTGGGCGTTCGCATGCCCGATGCCCCTTGGTTTCAAGGCTCGGCTGTGCCCCTACCGCTGGGCAATGACGCGGGCCTTCTGCGACTTGACGCCAAAGGGCTTCAATCAGCGATGGACACAGCGGGTGTAGAACTGCACGCCCTGACAGTTCGGGCACTTGACGTGCCCGAGTACAACACGCGGGTCGAGGGCTGTGGGTCCAAGAGCCGAGTGAATTTTGAGTGCGCTGCTTCGCTCATGGACCGATTCTGGCAATCGCACCCGGGCCTGCATCTGGTCATGGACCGCCACGGCGGCCGAAGCGACTACCTGCGGGACCTGCGCACGAGTTGGCCTCAAGCCGCCATCAAAACGATCCGGTGCGACACGGCATCCTCGGACTACCGGATGGAGCCCTCCAGCGGCAGCGACGCCGCCTTGCATCTGCACGTGCGAGCCAAAGCCGACGGGGCCCATCTACCTGTAGCCTTGGCTTCAATGGCCGCAAAATTGGTTCGAGAGCTGTTCATGCTTCGGCTCAATCGGTTCTTCAGCGATCTGATGCCCGATCTGACCCCTACCGCCGGCTATGTGGAAGACGGCCGCCGCTGGCTGGCCTCGGTGCAGGGCGTCCTGGCTGATCAAGGGCTGGATTCCCAGGCCCTCGTGCGTAGCCGCTGAGCGACTTTATCCATTGACGGCCCCCCTGGAACCGATACAATGTCGTGCTTCGAGCAAGTTCGAGCCCGCATTGGGTTCGAGGAGGATTCTGCTCATGCCCAGCGACGAGGACAACGACGCCCGGTCACGCTGATGCGGCTCCCCGCCCGGCGATGACCGGGCCACTCGAAACCGACAACTCAAACGATCCCACCTCTTTCCCCCTCTCCATCAAGAGCGCATCGGTGCGATCACCACACCCGGGACGGATGCAGTCCTTCCCAAAATGGCCTTTCCACAGTCTGTCAAACCACCCCCTTCCCCCCCTTTCCCCCCTTTCCCCCCTGAACAACGATGACAACCGCCATGGCACTTGATCTCTCGACCGTACGAAACATCGGCATCTGCGCCCACATCGACGCGGGCAAGACCACCGTCACCGAGCGGATCCTCTACTACACGGGCAAGTCCTACAAGATGGGCGAGGTGCACGAGGGCACGGCCACGATGGACTTCTTGGAAGAGGAGCAGCAGCGAGGCATCACCATTCAGAGTGCTGCGACGACCTGCCCCTGGGAAAAGGACGGCATCACCTACACGGTGAACCTCATCGACACACCCGGGCACGTTGACTTCACCATCGAAGTTGAACGATCCATGCGTGTGCTCGACGGTGCCGTTGCTGTGTTCGACGGCAAGGAAGGCGTCGAAGCGCAGTCCGAGACCGTCTGGCGACAGGCCGAGCGATACGGCGTCCCCCGCATGTGCTTCATCAACAAGATGGACAAGGTCGGAGCCGACTTCGAGTTCTCGTTCAACTCGATCAAGGAGCGTCTTGGCGCCAACCCCATCCCGCTGCAAATCCCCATCGGAGCGGGCAATGAACTCGAAGGGCTGGTGGACCTGCTGGAGATGCGGGCCTACTACTTCGACTCGGGCGAACTGGGTGCAGTCGTGACCGAGAAGGACATCCCCGAAGACATGCAGGAGATGGCCGAACTCTGGCGACACGACATGATCGAGCGGGCCGCTGAAATCGATGACGATCTCATGGAGAAGTTCATCGAAGACGAAGCCTCGATCACCACCGACGAGGTCAAGGCCGCGATCCGCAAGGGCACGCTCGACCAAACCTGCACGCCCGTCCTCACCGGCGCCGCCCTGCGGAACATCGGTGTGCAGCGTCTGCTCAACGCAATCATCGACTTCCTGCCCAACCCCACCGAGGTTCCGGACGTCAAGGGCATGGATCCCAAGGATGATGATGTCCAGATGACCCGCCCCTCGACCAAGGACGCCCCCTTCTCGGCGCTGGTCTTCAAGGTGGTCTCCGACACGCACGGCGATCTCACCTACGCCCGTATCTACTCGGGCACACTGGCCAAGGGCTCACGCGTGCTCAATCCGGTCAACGGTCGCAAGGAGAACATCTCGCGTATCTACGAGATGCACGCCAAGGATCGTGAGGCCAAGGATGAGGTCTACGCCGGACAGATCGTGGCCCTGATCGGCCTCAAGAATTCTGTCACGGGCGACACACTCTGCGACACCAACGACCCGATCGTGCTGGAGCGCATGGTCTTCCCCGAGCCAGTGATCTCGATGGCCATCGAACCGGCCACGCAGGACGACAAGAAGAAGCTCGGCGAGGCACTGACCACCCTGCACCGCGAAGACCCCTCATTCCGCTCGCAGTACAACGAGGAGACCGGTGAGACCATCATTTCCGGCATGGGCGAACTCCATCTCGAGATCGTCCGCAACAAGCTCGTGCGTGACATGAACATCAACGTCAACGTGGGCAAGCCGCGCGTCTCCTACCGCGAGACCATCACCGGAACCGCCGCCGACGTGCGGGGCAAATTCGCCAAGCAGTCCGGCGGCCGTGGTCAGTACGGCGATGCGGTCATCACCGTCGAGCCCTGCACCGCAGCGGAGGCTGAAGCCGATGAGATCAAGGTCAAGGACGGCGTCGCCTTCGTGGACGACATCAGCCAGGGCGTGATCCCCCGCGAGTACATCCCGTCGGTGGCTGTGGGCTGCCGTCAGGCTGCGACTTCCGGCATCCTCGGCGGATATCCCATGGTGAACGTCAAGGTGACGCTCACGTACGGTTCCTACCACGATGTTGACTCCAGTCAGGTCGCCTTCGAGCAGGCAGGTGCGCTGGCTTTCCGCCAAGCGTGCACGCAGGCCGGCCTGGCCCTGCTGGAGCCGATCATGAAGGTGACGATCCTCACCCCGGAAGAGTTCTTCGGCACAGTCTCTGGCGATCTGGCCAGCCGTCGTGGACAAATCAACGAGTCTGATTTGCGTGGCAACGTGCGGGTGATCACGGCCGACGTGCCGCTGTCAGAGATGTTCGGGTACACCACCGTGCTTCGAGGCATGACGCAGGGCCGAGCGAGCAGTTCGATGGAGCCCGCCGAGTACCGCATCATGCCGCCGAATCTCTCCAAGGAAGTCCTCGCGGGCTCGTGAGCACAGGCGTCCAGAAGCAATGGCTGGACCTCGCCGCGCGAGCTGCAGCGCGAGGACACGGCTGCGTTGGCCCCAACCCACCGGTGGGCTGCGCGCTGGTGGCGCCCAGCGGCGACCTGATCGCCCTGGCCCGGCACCGCTCATGCGGGCAAGCCCACGCCGAAGCGGCGGCCCTGTCTATCGCTGGTGCCCGTGCTGCTGGATCGACGGCCCACGTCACCTTGGAGCCATGCACGCACCAAGGCCGCACACCGCCGTGTACGACAGCCCTTGTTGATGCTGGCGTACAGCGGGTCGTCGTCGGTGCCCTCGACACCAACCCAACCGCGGGCGGTGGCGTGCATGCCCTGGAGCAAGCGGGCATCGATGTAACTGTGGTCGACCATCAGCCCTCGGCCGATCTGATCGCGCCCCACCGACGCCGCACTGAAGACGGCCGCCCTTGGGTGCGTTGCAAGTGGGCCCAGACGCTCGATGGCCATGTGGCGACCCGAACCGGCGACAGCCGCTGGATCAGTTCTGACATCTCACGTCGACTGGTGCACCGCGAGCGAGGCCGTGTAGACGCCGTGCTCACTGGCATCGGAACCGTGCTGGCAGACGACTGCCAACTCACGGTTCGAGGGGTGCCCTACCGCCGAACACCCACCCGCGTCGTGATCGACCGCGACCTTCGCACACCGCCTCAGAGCGCCCTCGTCGCATCCATTGAGCAGGCTCCCCTGCTGATCGTCGCCCGCCTAGGAGCGGATGAAGATCGCCGCCGAGCCCTGCAGGCAGCAGGTGCAGACATCATGGACATGCCCTGCCACGGCAGTGGTGGCTTCGACTTGAACGAGGTGCTGCAGCGGCTGCTGCAAGATCATGGCATCGGCGAGGTGTTGGTGGAAGCAGGGCCAAGATTGATGGGCGCACTCATGGCTGCATCCTTGATCGACGAGGTGGCCGTATTCGTAGCGCCGCGGCTGCTGGGCGACGGAGCCGCCATGCCCGCACTGACCGGGCTTGCCCCATCACTTGTGCGTGACGGGCGATCGTTGCGACTGCTGGGGGTGCACCGCCGCGGCGACGACCTCCTGCTTCGATACATGTGTTGAACCGGGCCCGATCTACTGAGCCAAGTGGGCTCGTTCCAGCCCCAACCACGTGCCTGCTGGCAGGATTCGAATGACCCCGTCGCCGTTCTCAAGGCCCCACCGGCCTCCAGATTGTGGTGTCATCGGTTCCTGCAACACCCGCACCGTGTCGATGGGACGCCCATCGGTGCCCTCGAACACCACAACGGCCTGTTCCAACTCGTCGGGATAGGTCTCGACCAGCGACACCTCGGTGCCCTGAAGCGAGGTGAGCGTCTCCAGCAGACGAACCACAGCCATGGTGTCAGCGGGCGAACCGTCTTCGAATGACCACGTGTCGAGGGTGCGCTCCAGGCGCAGCGTGCCGTCGTCTCTCAGCACGCGGATGGCACGAACATCGATAGGCGACGCCCCTGAGCCAGTGCGGTCTACCAATTCAACCGGGTCATCCAGCAAGGTGGCCACAGTCTCCTGATCGACGCGAACGACCGACGGCACGCCCTCGATCATGGCATACCGATCACCGGTTGCGCCCCCGAGCCTGTCGCCAATTCGCAGCGCCACGGAGTCGCCGCCAAGCTGCCCGATCTCAATCCGAGCCATGGGCGGCTCGAGCCCGAAGGCCTCGATATTGGTCGGTGCGTCAAGCAGCACACTGGAGGAACGAGCCGAAGCTGCCACGCCCAGCAGGGCCGCCACCGCGTCAGCGTCGGCCCGTGTGGAAAGAGGCGACTCGAATGCCCAGCGACGACCGCTTCGCTTCAACTGGATGTTCTCCCCCGCCAGCGACCAGTTGATCGAATCCGCATCGGCATTGGCCCCGTGCAGCAGCCGCCCGTCTCGCCAGTTCCGAGGCGCTTCCTGCAGCACCATCGTGTGCAGATCATCATCGACGACCATCGCCTCAGGCGAGTCGTCGATTCGGATCCAACCGCGGCCGCCGACCCCGGTCCGCCCCAGATGCACTTCCGTTGCGCTGCCGTCTTCTCCCTCCAGCCGCAACAGGGCAAGATCACGTCCACCGTCGGGGAGAGACAGCCCCAAGAGACTCGCCTGCGACGCATCAAGCGGCACTCGAGCGACCGCTTTCATCACCTGCACCAACTCAGGAATGGCCATGAGCCTGGACGCATCCATGCGGTGCTCGAACGGTGTGCGTTGCCACCAGACGCCGGTGTCGTCTCGCTCGAATCGCCAGTGCCCATCGCTGCGGGACAGATCGATGGCGTTGAGGGCCGTCAAGGACGGCAGTTGGGTCGCAGCCCGCATGTCCGTCGAGTTGGTATCGCGCTCACTCTGCCTCAGCACGAGGGCGAGTACCGAAAGCACGATGGCCGAGATCCAGAGTATCGCAACAGTGCGAATGGTCATGCCGATCGCCTCCCGGCATGAATAGCACCGCCAGCCACCAGCAGACCTACCGGCAGAAGGCCCAGCAACATCCAGCCCCAGAAGGTGCGGGCGCCTCGACTGACGGCACCAAGGCGGGCCACTTCCTGACTGAGTGGGCCAGCTGCAATCTGTTCGTCCAACCCCGCCAGCCAAGCTGTGCCCGCCAGCAGCAGTTCGTGATTGCCCGGATGGGCCAGCGCGATGCGTCCGCCGCCGGCGCCCACCGCCTGATCGGCAACTGAGGTCCGCAGCCATGGGCCGCTGCCCACCGCAAGCACCCGACCGCTCCCTCCGGAGATCGTGTCTCGCTCGGATGCCACCACCACCGGAACGTCTTCTTCTGGAACGGCGCTGGAGTCGAATCTCGGCAAACGATGTGACGGCACGGACTCGCCCATGGTGAGCACCCGCCAGTCGCCCTCGAGCCAGATGCCCTCTTCAACCTGCCGCACCCCGAGCGCAATGGCCCGATCGTCGAGCACACCCAGAGGCACGCTCATGGGCAATCGCAGATCCTGTCCGTGCAACGCCGCTGCCACCGGGTGATCAGCCGGAAAGTCAGCCAGATGCACTGCTGTAGAGAGCGCCTCTCCCCCGTCACGAGATGGGAGCGCCTGTAGCAGCACCTTGGATGTGTCGGCCTCGATGCCTACCGACCGCAACAACCTCGCCCATGGATCGCTCTGCCCGTAGCGAGGCATGAGCGATGGATTGAGATTGATCATGACCCCCTCGCCGCGACCAACCAGATCCACTGCCGCATGCGTCAAGGCCTGCTCGGCTTCGGTGGGCTTGAGCCCCCCGCTTCGGGTCGGAGGCAGAATCACCCATGCCGTCGGGCCAGATCGCCATGGTTCCGGTTGCGTACCCGACGATGGACGCCACTCCTGCACTTCAATGCGAGACGCAGCCAGCATGGCGGCCGGGCCAGACACGTCAGCAGGTTGGGATCCATCGAGCAGGGATCCCTCTTCAGCGTGCACAAAGACAACCCGAGGTGTACTTCCATCCCTGATTGACCGGATGGCTGAGGCCAGCACCTGATCGCCTCTGAACCGCTGGTCAATGGCGATACCGCCGATCGCCTCCCCCAGTGCCGAAGGAAGCAACTGGGCTGCCGGGACGACCGCCGCACCATCGGGGCCGATGATGAGGGCCGCTTCGCCTTGGGCGAGCAGCTGGCCCATCGTCGAGAGTTCCGACTCGGGCAGTTGCTGCAGCGTGTCTGCCGCCCGAGCGAGTTCCGATGCCCGCTCACGCCACATGCTCGACTCGAATTCGTCCTCGTCGATGAGCGTGAGCAAACGCCCCGTGGCATCAAGTTCTTCGGCCCACTGCCCCAGCGCCTGCTTGAGAATCGAGATGGCCGTGCCCGGGTCGGCCAGCGGATGAGCCGGCGTCACTGTTCGAGCCTTGGCGACTGCGTCTACGAGACGTCCACCTTCGGCGCCCAGCAGCGCCAGCGCCGCGGCCCGAACCTGCAGGGCATCGCGGAGTTGGTCGTCGGTCACCCGCATCGCTCGCTCACGCAGGGCGGCGGCTGCACTTTGCGCAAAGAGCACGAGATCGCCCAGGGCATCTTCGCCTTGATCCAGCGCCGCATCCCATGTGGCGGTCTCGGTTCGCATGGTCGTGCGCAGATCAGCCAGCAGTTCCTCGAATTCCAGGATTGAGTCCGGGTCAGTCGGGTCGATCCGCTGCACTCGAAGGTTCGGCGCCGCTGCGGCATAGCGGCCCAGTACCTCGTCGACCTGCTCCAGCAGCGCCGGGTCGGCACGGTCTTCAACCAGCAGTACCGCAATGCGCCAGTCGCCGGGGAGATCTCCCAGCAATGACTGCGTACGAGGGCTCAACGAGTAGAGCCGCGACTTGGTGGCATCTACCCGCCAGTTGAAGGGCGCCATGCCAGCCAGCGCCACCACTGCGACGAGCCCACAGGCCAGCGCCGCCAGCCCGGGGGCGTCCAGACGCCTTCGACCTGGCACAGCCATCACCCTTGCACCCACCAGAAAGAACACGATCAACCCAAGGAAGTACGCGACATTGCCGGTGTCGAACAAGCCCAGCGTGAACGACTGCAGCCGACGCACCGGATCAAGATCACTCAACACATGGGCCCATTGCGGTGAGACAACGGCGGGGAGCGCCATCTCCAGCACGACTACGGTGAGCACCCAACTCAGCGCGGTGATCAGAAATGCGCTGGTGGCCCCGCCGGTCAAGGCGCTCGCCAGCAGACCGCTTGCCATTACGGCGAGCGTGAGCAGGTAGACACCCACCAGCCCACAGAACACCTCCCCCAGATCGGGGCGACCGTGCACTTCCAGCAGCATGATCTGCCAGATCGACGGCAGGGCCAGCATGAGCCCCGCGATGATGGCCGCCCCCAGAAACTTGGAGAGCACCAGCGCCCACACCGCTACCGGGCCTGAGCACAACAGTTCCCAGGTGCCACGACGGCGTTCTTCGCCGATCGCCGCCATGGTCACGGCGGGCGCGGCCAGCATCATGAAGATGGCGTCGAACTCGAGCACGAACCGCATCGTGGCCGGCCGCCCACTCTGGAAGACACCCATCAGGAAGACCAGCGAGGAGCCAAAAGCAAAGAGAGCCAGCACAACCCATCCGGAGGGTGCCAATAGAAAGGCCCTGACCTCCCGGGTCACGAGCGCCCGAATCGCCGGCCAGATCGGCGGTTGCCCTGCGTTGCTCATGGGGCCACCTTCGACTGGGGGGCATCGATGAGGGCATCGAGTGTTGGCACGGCCCGTTCCAACTGTCGCCACTTGAGCCCAGCCGCCGTGACCGCCGCCGCAATGGCTGAGCGAAGATCATCTGCGTGGGCATGGGGCACGATGGTGGCTCGGTGCCAGCCATCTTCCAGAGGCTCAACCTGCACCCGCTCGATGCCATCGAGGCCTTGCAGCGCCTCCGTTGGATCGCCCTCTGTCTCCAGCAGCAATCGACCACCAGCAACCGACTGACGAAGCGTCTCCAGGTCGCCCTGAGCGCAGACTCGCCCGCCCGAGAGCACGACCAGATCGTCGCAGATTGCCTGGGCGTCGCCCACCTGATGGGTGGACAGCAGCACAGCCCGGTCTTGTGCCAACTCCCGGATCAGCGCCCGAAATGCTCGCTGCTGCAGGGGATCCAGCCCTGTCCCGGGCTCATCGAGCACGAGCACGGCCGGATCGTGCACGATGGCCGCTGCCAGGGCCACTCGCTGACGGAATCCACGGGATAGTCGGCCGATGATGCGGCTTCGCACCGACATGAGATCGCAGCGGTCCAGCGCTGACTCGATGGCAGAGGGATCGACGCCATAGAGCCGCGTTCGAAGCGTGAGCCACTGCTCAACTCGAAGTTCGTCCCAAGCCGGCGCTGCATCTGGCAGCCAGCCCAGACCTCGCCGCACAGCTGGAGGCGATCGGTGCAGGTCTTTTCCATCGAGCAGCACCGTGCCCTGATCTGGCAACAGGACACCGCAGAGCATCCGCAGGGTGGTCGTTTTGCCCGCACCATTGGGGCCGAGCATGCCGGTCACTCGACCGCGTTGGGCGGTGAAGCTGACGTCATCCACCGCCAGAAGGGCACCGAAGCGCCGTGTCAGACCCTTGGCCTCGAGCATCGGATGCCAACGGTACCCGTCGGGCACCCCGCAGGTCGAGCCGTCTGTGCAACAATCCTGCTTGCCGTTGGCGCCCGAGGGTGTACTCTTCCGATGGGGAGGCTTGGAGTGTCAGTTCCCATGACGGAACAGCAGCCCAAGGTCCATGTGGTGATGCCCCCGGCTCTGGCGGGCGGTGATGGCTGCACCTCCTCCGAAATCGTCAATCTCGTGACATCTCGCGCCGAGGCACTGGCCCAGGCTGGCGAAGGCGACACCATCGCTGATGTCGGGGCATCGACCCTGCTTCAGGGCCTGGGCACCGCAGCGGCCATGATTGGCACCGATGGGTCGGTGCTCTGGAGCGACGAACGCTTCGACGCCCTCCCCCCCACCGTCCAGGCAGCCTGCCGCGAAAAGATTGCCAATCGTCGCTCTCCCAGAGTCCGCTTCGAATTGGAGGATCGTCTCTGGGAACTTCACGTGGCTGGGCTCAGTTGTGATGGCGTAGGTGTCCTGCTCGTGGATGCCTCCCTTGCCGGCGAGCGGATTCGCAGACGCGCCTCCATCGACGCCGCCGGCATGTCGCTGCTTCGACTCGATCGCCGGGCCATCGCCGAGTTGTCGGTGGCGGATCGACTCAAGCAACTCGAGTGTTCGATCCGCGAAGCCGTCCAGGCAAATCTGCAGTTCGACCACTTTGAGATTCGCCTGCTCTCCCCCGACTCCAACCGGCTCGAGCTGGTGATTTCCGAAGCCCTGTCGCCGATGCGCATCGGCGAAGTGCTGTATGCCAAGGAAACCGACAACGGCATCAGTGGTTGGGTCGCGGCCACCGGGCGGCCATATCTGTGTCGCAATGTCCGTACGGATCCGCTGTATCGCGAAGGGCTGGACGAAGCCCAGTGCTCACTGACTGTGCCGCTGAAGGTTTCCGACCGCGTCATCGGCGTCTTCAACATCGAGTGCGATGCGGCTGACGCCCTTGACGAACTGGATCTGGAGATGGCGGTGCGATTTGGTGAGTACGTCGCCAGCGTGCTGCACCTGCTCGATCTGCTTGTGGTTGAGCGGATCACAACGTCGGAGCAGACGGCCCGCCGCCTCTCTGAAGCGCTCGACCCGGCCCTGGGCACGCTCGAGGCGCTCGCCGAGGGGCTGGAGCCCGATGCTCAGGCTGCCCTGAAAAGTGCGCTGGAGTCAATCCGCTCAGGCATCGAACAGTGTGCCTCGGGCCCCCGCAGCGTGATCGATGCCGAACAGGAGTTGCGGGTACTCAAGACCGAACCAGCTCTGGCAGGCCGAATGGTGGTGGTCGTGGAAGACGAGCCGCGCATTCGCGATGAGGTCGCTCGGATCCTGCGGCAACTGGGCTGCCGGGTGTCGAGTTTCGCCGGAGGTGAAGCCTTCTTCAGCCGACTGGAGCGTGGCTTGAAGCCCGATCTGGTCATCAGCGATATCAGGCTGGGCGACGCCAGTGGCTATGAAGTACTCACGGCCGCTCGCGATGCCTGCGATGACGTGCCCGTTTTGCTCATGACGGGCTTTGGGTACGACCCCAACCACACGATCGTGCGGGCCAGCGCCGAGGGCGTGCAGGGCGTCTTGCTCAAGCCCTTCCGCGTGGGCCAATTGGTCGATGCCGTCAATGGGGCACTGGGCGTAGAAGTCAGTTGATCTGACTCAATCGAGAGGCGCCTCGGCCAGCACACAGCGGTCATCGCCCCAGGCATCCTTGAGCACACGAGCATTGACGAGCCCGGCCTTCGTGCACAACTCAGCCACCTGATCAGTGTGCCAGTCATCTACCTCCAGCGCCAGCAGACCACCTGCTTCGAGAAGATCTGGCGCTGCCCCGATGAGCGGCCGCACCACGTCCAGCCCGTCCACGCCAGCGCGCAAGGCCAATTCCGGATCGTGGTCGCGCACGATTGGATCGAGCTGCTCCCAGCGGGCATCGCTGATGTAGGGCGGGTTGGACACGATGATGTGCTGGGGCGCCTGCAGTGGCTCCAGCAAATTGCCATGTAGCACCTCCACTCGGTCAGCCACACCATGTCGCTCGATGTTGGCGCCGGCCACAGCCAGCGCCGCCTCGCTGCAGTCAATCGCCTTGACCTGCGATTGCTCCAATTCCAAGGCGAGCGTGATGGCGATGCAGCCTGAGCCGGTACCCACGTCAGCGATTCGCCACGGCTGGGGTCGATCTTCGGGGTCTACGCCGCGAGTGAAGGTCATGACAGCCCGCACCAGAGACTCGGTGGCATCACGCGGCACCAGCACGTCACTGGTCACCTTGAAATCTCGCAGCATGAAGCCGCTTCGACCCAGAATCTGCTGCAGGGGTTCACCCGCGGACGCGCGAGCTACGAGACGGCGCAGGCTGGCCCGCTCCTCCTCTGAGGCGGGGCGATCTGGATCGGTGAACAGATCCATGACGTCGCACCCCAACGCTTCTGCCACGAGATGGCGGGCGACGACCTTCACGCCGTCCACACCTCGCGCCTCAAGATGCGACTCGATCCACTCCAGCAGGGCACGCGTTGTCCAGGTGACATCGGACATTGATGACATGGCGTGCATGGTATGAGCCACCTGGGCTGAGATTGAGATCAATGCCTTGCATCGAAGCCTCTCAGCCGTACCATGCCGCCTCACTTGGAAGCGAAACCACAGGAGTTTTGGTTCGTGCGTGTCTTGATGCTCGGCTGGGAGTTTCCCCCATTCATCACCGGTGGCCTGGGCACGGCCTGTGCCGGGCTGACCCGAGCGCTCGCTCGCCAAGGCACCGACCTGACCTTCGTGCTGCCAACCGAAGCCGACCCCAGCCAGGTCAGCCACATGACGCTCATCGCACCAGGCCAGCGCGTGGAGCACGACGCTGGCCTCGGGCAGACCGACCAGCCCCGGACCCCCTCAGTTGAGCATTGCCGTGCTGAGCGCGAATCAGATACCGCCGCTGCAGGCAGTGGACAAACGCACAGCGCTGAGCGAGTCCAGTCCCCTGCAGACGATCACGATGCCACAGCGTCGCACACACGCCAGTTGACGCCTCAAACGCCATCTTCTGGCGCCTCCGAAAGCCCAAGCCCGATCGGCAGTGCCTACGCGAGCGGGGTCGAAGCCGGCGTCGAGCCCGGCCTTCAGCGAATAGAGGACGTCCAATGCGCCGCCGAGCCTTGTGGGGTTTCGCCGGGGCCATCAGGGCCTGCGCTGCACGCACCGCAAGCCCCGCAGACCGAGGCACCGGATGTCCACGAAGGCACGCCCCCTGATTTGGACGCCGATCTGGACAACCTGTCCGAGGGGCATGAGAGCGGTGAGTTGATCGATCAGGTTCGTCGCTACGCTCGCTTTGCCGAGTCGGCCACGGCAGATCTGGACTTCGACTGCATCCATGCCCATGACTGGCTGACGTGGCCGGCGGCGCTGCGGATTGCTCGCCGTACAGGGCGGCCGCTGGTGGTGCATGTACACAGCACCGAGTTCGATCGGTCCGGTGAGCATGTGCACCCGGTGATTCACGACATCGAACGCCGCGGCATGCTGGGGGCCATGCGAGTGATCACCGTCTCCCAACTCACCCGCAATATCGTGGTGGAGCGCTACGGTGTGAATCCAGACAAGGTGCGGGTGGTCTACAACGGTGTCGATATCGATCCACTTGAGTCGGGGCTTGCGCCCGTGGGCCGAAAGGAGAAGATCATTCTCTACTTCGGCCGGATCACCCGGCAGAAAGGCCCGGAGTTCTTCATTCGGGCGGCCGCCCGGGTGTTGGAACTTCGCCAGGATGTTCGCTTCATCGTGGCCGGATCGGGCGATCTGTACAGCCGCTGTGTTGAACTTGCGGCCCAGTTGGGGATCGGACAGCACTTCCTGTTCACGGGCTTCTTGCGTGGCGGCGACATTCAGCGGGTATTCGCCATGGCGGACCTGTTCGTGATGCCATCGGTGTCCGAGCCCTTCGGCATCGCCCCGCTGGAAGCCATGAGCCACGACGTGCCGGTGCTCATTTCCAAATCCTCAGGCGTCAGTGAGGTGCTCACCCACGCCCTGAAGGTCGATTTCTGGGATACTGAAGCCATGGCCGATCGCATGCTGGCTGTGCTTCGATACCCACCGCTGGGCCGCACGTTGCGGCGCTCGGGGCCGCTGGACCTGCGCCGACTCACGTGGGATGACGCCGCCCGCACCTGCAAGACCACCTATGAAGAGTGCTTGCGGGCCATGCGGCCGCCCGTGCGCTGATCTGGCGACACGCCTGTCGCCTCATCCGGCCTCCCCACACCTTCGACATCTACGACCTACGCCAACGTTTACGCCCTGAGCGTTCTGTATTGTGCAAGCGACCCCGTTTCATGGGGGCTGATGCAGCACAAACGCAGCGCCGAAAGACCTGCAAGGAAAAGGACCATGCCCTTCTTCCGCCGATCCAAGCACAAGCACAAAGAGGCGTCCACCAAGGACACCACAGTCGCCGCAACCTCCAGCCCCTTCTCACCAGCCATTGAGTCGGCCATTCATCGCATCGGCAATGACTTGCTGGCCGAAGCGTCCCGCCACCGCACCGGCATGCTCTCGTCGGCCTTTTGGTCGGACAAACTCATGGACTGGGCCATGAAGGACGAGGCGTTCAAGGTGCAGCTCTTCCGATACGTGGACTGCTTCCCGACACTACGCACCCCTAAAGTCGTGCATGAGCACTTGGTTGATTACCTCACTCAACCGGGCGTGACGCTGCCGCCGGGCCTGGGCTTGGGGCTCAAGGCCGGCGGGCTCATGAAGGGCACGCTGTCCAAGACCGTCTCCGGGCGAATCGAGGCGATGGCCAAGCGGTTCATCGCCGGGCAAGACGCCGCCAGCGCCACGCCCATGCTGGAGAAACTCTGGAAAGACGGCATCGCCTTCTCGGTCGATCTTCTGGGTGAGGCCTGTGTGAGCGATGAAGAAGCTGGGGCCTATCAAGCTCGCTATCTCGATCTGGTGGATCAGTTGCCCCGGACGACCGCGCACTGGCCCGCCAACGAGCGCCTCGAACGCGACCATCTGGGCCCGATACCCCGCACGAACGTCTCGATCAAAATCTCATCGCTGCATGCCCGCACAGATCCGATCGACACTGAGGGATCAATCGAGGGCCTGATGCATGGGCTCGAGCCCATCCTCAAGCGGGCAGCGGAGCAAGGTGTGCTGGTGAACTTCGACATGGAGCACCATGCCTTCAAAGACCTCACGCTTGAGCTCTTCCAACGCTGCTGCGAGGCATGGGACTTTCCCGCCGGGCTTGCCATGCAGGCCTATCTGCGCAGCGGAGACGATGACGCCCGCCGCATGATCGAGTGGGCCAAAGCAACGGGTCGGCAGATCACGGTTCGTCTGGTCAAGGGTGCCTACTGGGATCAGGAAACGATCGAAGCCGAGATGGAAGGCTGGCCGGTGCCCGTCTGGTCGAGAAAGGCAGACACCGACGCCTGCTTTGAGCGTATGACAGCGGCCTTCATCGGTGCCATGCCGACCTCGATGGATGAGGGCGGCGTGAAGCTCGCACTGGGCTCGCACAATCTTCGCTCCATCGCTGCAGCACTGGCGCTGCTTGAAGACCGCGGCCTGCCGCCAGAAGCGCTGGAACTCCAGATGCTTCATGGCATGGCCGACGAACTCAAGTCGATGGCCGTCGCTCGGGGCATGCGCCTGCGTGAGTATGTGCCCGTGGGTGAGATGATTCCCGGCATGGCCTATCTCGTGCGGCGTCTGCTGGAGAACACCAGCAATGAGTCGTGGTTGCGTGGCTCATCCGTCGCCTCGGCATCTGCGAGTGAGTTGCTCCAGTCGCCCCACGGGGGATCGCCCGATGACGATCCCGGCGTTGACCGCATCGCCTCTGCCCCGGAGCGACATGCCCTGTCGGCAGCCTGCGAGGAGGTCGGCGATGGCCGGCCCTTCTTTACCGAACCCATGCGCGACTTCTCGCGGTCTGAGGAGAGAACGTCCTTTGCCAGCGACATCGCTGACGCGTCTGTTCCGACTGTGGAGATAAACGCCACAGAAGATCAGGCGGATCAGGCCATGGCTGTAGCGGCGAAGGCCTTCACCGCCTGGCGCGACACATCGGTGAAAGACCGGGCCGGCATGCTGGTGCGGTGCGCCTCATTGATGCGTCAACGCCGCAATGCCCTTGCCGGCGTCATCATTCGCGAGTCGGGAAAGACCTGGCGCGAAGCAGATGCGGACGTGTGCGAAGCCATCGACTTCTGCGAGTACTACGCCCGTGAAGCCATTGGCATGTTCACCCCTCGACGTCTCGGCGCCTTCGTGGGTGAACTGGACACCGAGTTTCACGAGCCCCGCGGTGTGGCGGTCGTCATTTCCCCATGGAATTTTCCGCTGGCCATCTGCTGTGGCATGACGTCTGCGGCGTTGGTGACGGGCAACACTGTGGTCCTCAAGCCCGCCGAGCAGACGCCCGGCATCGCCAAATTGCTGGTGGACATGCTGCATGAGGCAGGCGTACCCCGCGATGTGCTGCACTTCATTCCCGGTCAGGGCGAAACCGTCGGGGCACGACTTGTTCGTGATGAGCGAACGGGGCTTGTGGCCTTCACCGGCTCGCGGGCCGTCGGGCTCGACATCGTGCAGGCTTGTGGGGTGACACCCGACACCCAGACGCACGTCAAGCGGGTCGTGTGCGAGATGGGCGGCAAGAATGCCATCATCATCGATGCCTCAGCCGACCTCGACGAAGCTGTGCTGGGTGTGCGGCAAAGCGCATTTGCGTTCCAAGGGCAAAAGTGCAGTGCCTGCAGCCGAGCCATCGTGCTGGAGTCGGCCCATGACGCGTTCGTCGAGCGACTGGGGCCGAGTGTGCAGACGCTGGTCGTGGGCGACCCTCTGGAGCCGGGCACCGACGTGGGCCCGGTCATCGATGCGGATGCCGCCGCGAAGATCAACGAGTACATCGAGATCGGCAAGCAAGAAGGCACGCTGGCAGCATCGGTGGAATTGCCCCCAGGCCTGACGCACGCCCACGGGCTGCCGTTCGTGTCGCCCCATGTGTTCACCGACATCGCGCCCGATGCTCGTCTGGCGCAAGAAGAAGTGTTCGGACCGGTGCTGGCGGTGATCAAGGTGCCTGACTTTGAGACCGCACTGGAGGTCGCCAACAGCACGCCCTACAGCCTCACCGGCGGCGTCTACAGCAGGCGGCCGTCCAATCTCGAGTTGGCCAAGCGTTGCTTCCGCGTGGGCAATCTGTACCTCAATCGCACCTGCACGGGAGCGTTGGTGGGACGACAACCCTTCGGCGGATTCGACATGTCAGGCGTGGGATCAAAGGCGGGCGGGCGAGACTATCTGTCGCAATTCACCGTGCCCCGCGCCATCTGCGAGAACACGATGCGGCGTGGTTTCGCGCCAGGTCTGTGAGCATGGGGCGCTTCAAGCGTTCTTCATCCGCTCATGTCCAGCATGCGGTACTGCACGGCCTCGGCGATGTGTGATCGCTGCACTGCGTCAGACTGATCCAGATCAGCGATGGTGCGGGCCACTCGACGGAGGCGGTCCCACGCTCGGGCGCTGAGGCCCAGCCTGCTCACGGCATCACGAAGCAGCGAGATGGCCGCGGGCTCCAAGGCCCCCAGCTGATCAAGTTGCTTGCCCGTCAGGCGACCGTTGGGCACACGCCCCTGCCGCGCTGCCTGCCGGCGCCAGGCGTCGGCCACCTGCTCCCGCACGGTCGCCGAGTCCAGTGCCCCCGCGGGTTGAGGTGACACCAGAGCCTCGACGGATACAGGCGGCACATCTATCTGCAGATCGATGCGATCGATCAATGGACCACTGAGCACAGTCTTGAGCGAGCGACGCCCGCGAGCGCCTTCTGGTGGGTTCATGGCGGCCACCAGCAGCACTCGGCCGGGCAACCGCACGCTCGCACCGGCTCGAGCGATGATGACCTCGTCACGCTCCAGAGGCTGCCGCAGCGTGTCGAGCACATTGCGGGGGAACTCCGGCAGCTCATCAAGAAACAACACCCCCAGATGGGCGAGCGTCAACTCGCCCGGTTTGGGCACGGAGCCCCCTCCCACGAGCGCGGGCCCACTGGCAGTGTGGTGCGGCGCCCGAAAGGGCCGGCATGCGACGCAACCAGACTCGGCGCCTACCTCACCTGCAGCCGATGCAATGCGCGTCAGTTCCAACATGGCCTCTGGTGAAGGTGGTGGCAGGATGCCAGGCAGGCAGCGGGCCAAGGTGGACTTGCCCGTTCCCGGAGGGCCGCACATGATCAGGTTGTGCCAACCAGCGGCAGCAACCCGCAGTGCGCCAACAGCGAGCGCCTGCCCTCGCACCTCGATCAGATCGGGGTATGCATCGCCTTGCGTTTCACCAACCACTGGTCGGGCACGCGGCAATGGTCGGGCCCCTGAGAGATGCGCCAGCACCTCCAGCAGGGAGTTGGCGCCGTGCACACTCACGCCTGGCACCAACGCAGCTGCTGGCGCCACCTCCGCCGGGAGGATGCAGGACGTACACCGGGTGCGTCGTGCCAGATCAGCGAGCGAAACAGCCCCCCGAACCGGGCGGATCGTGCCCTCCAGCGTCAACTCCCCAGCGACCAGACTTGAGGCCAACCGACTTCTTGCTTCGCCGTTCAGAACACCCTGAGCCCCCAGCAGCGCCAAGGCGATGGGAAGATCAAATGACGGACCCTCCTTGCGCAGGTCGGCCGGCGCCAGATTGATCGTCGTTCGACCGCCGGGCGCCGGAAGACCCGCCGCCGCCAAGGCCCCTTCGACCCGTTCAATCGACTCACGAACAGCCGTATCCGGCAACCCGACAATTCGGGTGACATCACGCCCCGTGCCTGAGACTCTTGCCTCGACTCGACAGCCCAGGGCATCGACGCCCTGCAGCACCGCACTCTCGACAACCGCGTGCAATGACCGCTCCTGGCCACCAGGGGCCTCTAGAACAGCGGCCGCACGCCCAGACGATTGACGACCTCTTGGCCGAGCACGTCACCGACTCGATCCTCTTCATTGACCACCACATCGGCGCCGGCCTTGAGCAGGAGTCCGCTGTGGCGGTTGTATCGGCCTCTGGCGATGATCGGCACGTCGGCGGCGAAAGAGCGCACATTCTCAATCACACGCACGGCACTGACCGGGTCGGGCAAGGTCACGAGCACCGCCGCAGAATCAAGGAGTGAAACTTCGTGCAACAGGTCACGCCGTGTGGCGTCGCCAACAACGGCACCGAGTTCCATGCGCCGCAGGATGTCGGCGGTGCGCGGATTCATGTCCACCACGACCGCTTCATACCCATGTTCGATGAGCACCTGCAGGGCCATTCGGCCTGAGGGGCCACCACCAACGATCACGACATGGCCGCTGCGCTGCGTGCCATGTGCTTCTACCGTCTTCCCCTCCCGACCACACCAACGCGCAACAGCCTCACCCGTTGGCCGAGCCGCCCACATCAGCACCGGCACCGCCAGCAAGGTGAACAGTGATGCACTGGTGAGCACCTGAAACGTCGCCTTGTCCAGCAGCCCGGCGTCTCTGCCCACAGCCCCCAATACGAAGGAGAACTCGCCGATCTCGGCAACGACAAGCCCGGCCCCGATCGCTGCGGCCAGTGTCGCGCCGCTCAACAGAGCCGCAGTCGCCGCCAGCAGCGCCTTGCCCACGATCAAGGCGAGCGCCACACCCAGCACCAACCACAAGTGGCTGTCCTGCGCGATCCAACCAGGGTCAGCAAGCGTGCCGATGCTCGCAAAGAAGAGCGTCAAGAACACTGCCTTGAGCACGGCCACGTCGCTGCGGATCTGCCGGGCAAAGGGCGAGTCGGCAAGCGCCAAACCGGTGAGAAAAGCCCCCAAGGCCGGCGAGAGCCCAACTTGCTGGCAGAAGAACGCAGCCAACAAACCCGCGACGACAGCCATCACCACCGGCAGATCGTGATTGCCGCTGGTGTTGCCACGCTTGAACAGATGCGGCAACACCCACAGCCCCGCGATCAGCACCGCGGCAACCACAACGACCAGCGCCCAAGCCACCTGCTCGAGCGCTTCGGCCACACTCTGGCCCTCGGTAGACGAACCCATGAACGTCACCAGCAGCACCAGCGGCACCAACGCCACATCCTGCGTGATGAGGATGCCCAGAGACAGGCGACCGTGCGGCGACTCGGTCTCACCGCGATCTGCAAGTAGCCCGGCAACGGCGGCAGTCGAACTCAATGAAACGATCGCACCGATGGCAATGCCGCTCTTGAGGCCCAGCCCCAAGAGCATCGACACACCCGCGCACACGGCCCCCGTGATCAGAATCTGCAGAATGCCCGCCAGCGCCGCCGATGCCCCGAATGCCTTCAGTTTCGATCGCGTGATTTCCAAACCGATCGTGAACAGCAGAAGCGCAACGCCCACCTCGGCCACGGTGCCAATGGCGGCCAGCGCGTCTCCTTCACCGACGAAGTTCAGCGCCCCGGGGCCCACCAACACGCCGGCCAACATGGCGCCGACAATTGAACTGAGCCCGATACGCTCGCAGATCATGCCCATGAGCGCCGCAACGCCCAGGAGGATCACGACGTCACCCATGAGCACCCAAGTCATGGCAGACGCCTCGTCGGCGTTGACACTCACCGCCAACATCAAGCCCACCAGCGAGCCTCCTCCGAGAGTCGCGTCACCTCTGCGTGCAGACGTTCCAGCGCCGCCTCTTCACCCAATTCCAGAAGTTCCTCGCAGGGAATGGGGGCTCCGATGCACACACCCATCCGACCGCCCAACCGCGGCCGAGATTGTCCCGGCGGCCAGATGTCGCCCGTTCCGGCGACCCCCATCGGTAAGACGGGCGCGCCACCACGCTTGATGAGGACCCACGCCCCCCGCTGAAACTCGTGTACCCGACCATCTGCGAATCGACTGCCCTCGGGATAGATCGTCGCCACCCGGCCCTGCTTGAGTTCGTTGATCATGGCCCGCATGGCGGCCGTGTCATCCTGCCCCTGCTCGATGGGAATCGACCCATAGGCAGTTCCGATCAGCCAGCCGGGAATACCCGCTCCGTCGATCAGGGAACGACGGGCAAGTGAGCGTGGGGCTCGATCACAGAGCAGTGAACCGGTGAGCATGGGATCGAAGTGCGACTGGTGATTGGAAACAACCAGCACCGGTCCGCTTGCGGGCAGGTGCGCTCTACCGCTGCAGCGCAGCCCCCAAACGAAGCCGAAAATCGTCCGCACGACAAATGAAATGGTGGTCCACCAAAACAGCAGTGAAAACCAGCCAAACCAGTTGCTGCGACGGCCAAACTGCAGTGCGGAAAGCATCTCTCAGGCCGCCTCCACCATTTCCACCATCATCTGCACCACCTCGTCGATGGTCATTCCGGTGGAGTCGACCCTGAGGGCACCCTCGGGCTCGACGAGTGGTGCAGCGGCCCGGGATGCATCTATGCCGTCGCGGTGATTGATTTCGTCGGCCACGGCCTGTGCGTCGGCCACCTGCCCTCGACGCTCCAATTGTTGCACCCGACGTTGAATTCGCTCCTTCACATCGGCCGTCAGATAGAAGCGAACATCGGCATCGGGAAAGACTACGGACCCCTGATCACGCCCCTCGGACACCAGACGAGGACAGGCCTGAGCAACGGCCCGTTGCATCCGTACCATCAGTGATCGAACTTCGGGCGCAGCTGACACCTCGGACACCACCGCGCCAACTTCGCCGGATCGAATCTGAGCTTCGACGTCAACACCATCGAGTCGCATGACCGGCGGATCGACACTCGTGTCGAACTCGATGGCATGCTTCGAACAGGCCTCGGCAATGGCGGGCCCATTGGTTGGGTCGATGTGCTCACGCAGGGCGATCAACGCTGCGGTGCGATACATGGCCCCGGTGTCGAGACGTGCCAGCCCCAGCCGGCCAGCAAGCGCGGCAGCCACCGTTGACTTTCCGGTGCCAGCCGGGCCGTCGATTGTGATGATCAGCGGCTCACTCACCGTCTTCGGCGTCGATGGCCTGTTGCAGAATGTCGCGGGCCGTCTCGATGGACGACTCGACCTTCGACGCTCCGCAAAACTCGATAGCGACGGTGTTCTGGTATCCCACACGCTTGAGCGTCTGGATCGATGCGGCCAAGTCTGCCCCCTTGTGCCCACCATTGGGCGAGAAGCCCTCGACCCGAATGTGGACCGCCCCGGCATACGGGGCCAAGCGACGCAGGTGCTCCACTGGATCATCGCCATCGCCATACACGGGCAGCACACCGATGCGGAATCCACCAACCCGCTTCACGAGGTCAATGAGGCCGTCAGCCTTCGAGGAGAGCCCCTTGCCGATGGCCAACAGGAGATTGAGCTCTCTCGACTCGATGCCGTTCATGACAGCTCGAAGTTCCGTCACGGCCCGCTCTTGGGCAGATTCATCAGTCGCGGACACGTCCGTCACAACCGACACGCCATTGCAGCCGAGGCGATCTGCTGCCGCGGCGAGCCGTTTGATCCGATCGCTTGAGGCCATGCTGGAAGCCTCATCGTGGCCGAATCGCAGGCTTGTTCGGTCTACCAGGACCAGGCAGGGGCAGGCTGCCTTGTCCGCCTGATCACGGAGCTTGTCCAGATCACGGGCGCTCCAGCCGCCCAACTGATCGGCATCGACATTCAGCCCGCGAAGTTGCAGTTGGTCCATGGCCAACGCCGGCACGGTGTGAAGATCATCCGGGCGACTCCCCTTCTTCAACAGGGGCTGCACGGATCCGGTTGTGAGGGTCAGCAGCAGGGTCATGCGGTCTATCTGGTCCAGAAAGGTAGCCGCAGGAGGATAGCGGATCCACGCAGAGGGGGTTCGCCGCGGCGACCCCCTTGGGGCTACCATGCCCGGCTGCATCAGGGAGCACCCATGACCACCGAAAGACGATTCTCAGATAGCCATGAGTGGTTCGAAGTCCATGAAGACGTCGTCACTGTCGGGCTCACGCAGTACGCGGTCAACGAACTGACCGATGTCACCTTTGTCGAGATGCGACCATCGGGCTCTTCCGTGTCGGCGGGCGATGCCGTGGGTGAAGTTGAGTCCGTCAAGACCACCAGCGACGTCTATTCGGTCATCGGCGGCGAGATCATCGAGGTGAACCAGGCAGCCATCGATGATCCCGCCCTGCTCAACCGCGATGCCGCCGGTGAAGGCTGGCTCGTGAAGATCAGGACCTCCGATACGTCGCCGATCGACGCCCTGCTCGACGCGGCCACCTACGAAGGCCGCTACCCAGTCTGACACGAATCGAACCCCTTCGAGCCCCGGGAGGCGTATCCATGGCCTTCCACATCAGTGCCGACTACGAGCCCACGGGTGATCAGCCCGCGGCTATCGATGCGCTTGAGAAGGGAATACGAGACGGACGCCGCTGGCAGACCCTTCTGGGCGCCACGGGCACCGGCAAGACATTCACAATGGCCAATGTCATCGCCCGATTCGACCGTCCCGCCCTCGTGCTCAGCCACAACAAGACCCTTGCGGCCCAACTGTACGAAGAGTTCAGGGCGCTGTTCCCTGACAACATCGTCAGTTACTTCGTGAGCTATTACGACTATTACCAGCCCGAGGCCTATATCCCCCAGCGGGATATCTACATCGAGAAAGACGCGGCCCGAAACGACGAACTCGACCGGCTGCGGCTGTCGGCCACGAGCAATCTGCTCTCTCGGCGTGATGTAATCATCGTCGCCAGTGTCTCGGCCATCTTTGGCTTGGGATCACCTTCGACCTACGGCGAACGAGTGCTGGCCCTGCGAGAGGGCGGGCGAATCGACCGACGCAGTTTGCTCAAGGCACTCACGGACATGCAGTACGACCGCGGCGAACTTGAGTTCTCTCGCGGTCGATTCCGGGTGCGGGGCGATGTTGTCGAGGTCTTTCCCGCCCACGAGCAGCACGCTGTTCGCATCGAGTGCTTTGGAGACGAGATCGAACGTCTCGAACTGATCCACCCGGTGTCTGGCGAACCTCTGGCTCGCGAGCGAGAGGTGTTCATCTTCCCGGCGGTGCACTACGTTCTTCCCGAAGATCAATTGGAAGCGGCGCTCGCCGACATTCTCGAAGAGTGCACCAGGCGGGTGGCGCAGCTCATGAAGGAAGGCCACCTGCTTGAAGCGCAGCGGCTCAAGGCCCGCACCCGCTACGACGTGGAGATGATGCGTGAGACGGGCTACTGCCCTGGCGTGGAGAACTATGCCCGCCACCTGGAACGACGAGCCCCCGGCACTCGTCCATCGACTCTGCTGGACTACTTCGACCATGTCCCCGGTGGCGGAAAACGCGAGTGGACGCTGTTCATCGACGAGTCTCATGTGACCATTCCTCAGATTCGAGCCATGTACAACGGCGATCGAGCCCGAAAACAGGTGCTCGTCGATCATGGGTTCCGGCTGCCCTCCTGTCTGGACAACCGCCCGCTGATGTTCGATGAGTTCCTCGAGATCGTCCCCACCGCAGTCTGCGTGTCGGCCACGCCCGCCCCCTGGGAGCTGGAGCAGTCTCAAGGCGTGAGCGCCGAACAGGTCATACGCCCCACCGGGCTGCTCGACCCCGTCGTTGAAGTGCGGCCTGCCCGGGGGCAGGTGCCGGATCTTGTCGAATCTTGTGCCAAGGTCGCCGCGGGAGGTGAGCGAGCGATCGCCACAGTGCTCACCAAGCGAATGGCGGAAGACCTCACAGGCTTCCTCGATGAGCGAGGGCTCAAGGTGCGCTGGCTGCACAGCGACATCGACACGCTTGACCGGCTGGAGATCCTCACTGACCTGCGGGCGGGCGATTTCGACGTGCTGGTCGGCGTCAATCTGCTGCGTGAGGGGCTCGACTTGCCGGAGGTCGCACTCGTTTGCGTGCTCGACGCCGACCAACAGGGCTTTCTCCGAAGCGAAACCAGCCTCGTACAGACCATCGGGCGTGCGGCACGCAACGCCAATGCCCGGTGCATCCTCTATGGCGACACCATCACCGAGCAGATGCAGGCCGCCATGGACGAGACGTTGCGGCGACGGACCATTCAGGAAGACTGGAATACTGCCCACGACATCACGCCAACGACCATCGTCAAGTCGATTCGGCGAGGGATGGAGCGAGAGTTGGAGGCCCGCCGAATGGCCCAGCGGGTCATCAGCGGCGAGGAAGGCGACCTCGACGATCGCCTGGCCCTGATCGAGTCTTTGGAGTCTCAGATGCTCGCTGCCGCTGACGCGCTGCAGTTTGAACTGGCCGCCAGTTGCCGAGATCGGGTCAAGGCGCTGCGAGACGGGCGGCCCGATCCCGGCGAGGGTGGGTCGAAGCGCTCTGGCAAGGCGGGGCGGCCCCGTTCCAGAGCTGGCATTACGAAGGGTCGGAGGCGCAAGACTTGAGCCCAGTACAGGACTTCAGCCCAGTACAAGACTTGAGCCCCGTACAATGCCCTGATGGCCGACTCCAGCCGTCAACTCACGATGCCCGAAACCTGCACGATCCTGCTCATTGGTGGCGGTGGTCGAGAACATGCACTGGCATGGAAGCTCAAGCAGTCGCCCCGCTGCGGCACGATCTGGGCAACAGATCCTGGCAACGGCGGCCTGGCCCCGCTGGTGAAGCCCTGCCCACATCGGTGGGACGCAAGCAATACCTTCCCACTCACGAATTGGTGCGATAAACAGGGCATCGATCTCGTCGTGGTCGGCCCGGAGGTACCACTCGCAGAGGGCATCGCTGATGTCCTGTCTACCGACACAAGACTGGTATTCGGACCGAGCAAGGAGGGGGCCAGACTCGAAGCCGACAAGGTCTTCGCCAAGGAGATCATGCGCGAGGCATCCGTCCCCACGGCCGAGGGGCGGTCATTCGAGTCTGCCAATGCTGCCCGGCGGTATCTGCTGCGAAGCCTCGATCGTGAACTGCACGGATTGGGACTGGGCGCGGAGTCAGTGCTCATGGAGCGATGGCTCACCACAGCCGATGATCGCGGCGAAGTGCCGATGCCCCCTCTGGAGGGGAAGCTGGGCGAGGTTATCGAAGTCCGACAGGACCCGGTCGTGATCAAGGCATCAGGTCTGGCTGCGGGCAAGGGCGTTGTCGTCTGTGAGACGACAGCTCAAGCCCTCGCGGCGATCGACGAGATCATGACAGACAAAGTTTTCGGCGCTGCCGGCGACCGCGTCATCATCGAAGAGAAACTTGAGGGCCAGGAAGTCTCAGTGCTCGCGTTGACCGACGGTGAGACGATCTGGATCCTCGACCCCTGTCAGGATCACAAGCAGGTAGGTGAGGGCGATGTCGGCCCCAATACCGGTGGCATGGGCGCTTACTGCCCCACGCCTCTGCTCGATGAAGAGACCTTTGAGATCATCGAACAGACAATTCTTCTGCCGACGGTCGATGCGTTGCGCCGTCGCGAGATCGAGTTCCGGGGCGTGCTCTATGCAGGCTTGATGCTCACGCCTGGTGGCCCCAAGGTGCTGGAGTTCAATGTTCGTTTTGGTGACCCCGAGTGTCAGCCACTCATGGCCAGGCTCGAAGGCGACCTTGTTGAAGTGCTCTGGCTCACTGCTGCGGGCCGCCTGTCCCAAGCGTCGATTGAGTTTGACGAACGAACCGCCTGCTGTGTCGTGCTCTGCTCCGAGGGGTACCCCGGTGCGTACGAAAAGGGGCGGCCCATCAGCGGCATCGACGATGCCGCCAGCGATGACGTGATCGTCTTCCATGCTGGCACCTGCGTGAATCACGAGGGGCAACTCGTGACCAACGGCGGCCGGGTCGCGGGGGTCACGGCGCTGGCCGACGATCTTCCAGCTGCACAGGCCATCGCCAATGACGCGGCCGAGCGCATCGCGTTCGACGGCGCGTTCTTCCGAAGGGACATCGGCCAGCGGGTGGCTGATCTCTCAACCTCAGTACCGCGTTGAGTTGAACTCGGGCCCATCCGGAACTCAGGCCTGTACTGAAGTCAGGCAGGCGGTCCTGCGGTCGCGGCCATCACGCTTGCGGCTGCAAAGAAGCACATCAGCAGGGGCACCCCCACCAGCAGCACGCGAGCCAGCAGCGTGCTGATGAGACCGCCTGCCAGCGCCAGCCCCTGCGTGCCCTCCTTGGTCAACGCGTTGCCCGCGACCGAAAGTCCCCAGGCTGATCCTGCACAGATGGCCCAGACGATGGGCCAGACCCAAATGGCACGAGCGGGCAGGGCCGGGGCTCCAACCGCAACAAGCCAAGACCAGAGCCAGAGCACTTGGGCAACTGCCCCCAGCGCAATTGACAGAACCAGTGCAGCTGGCGAGAAGCCGCTCAATGCAGAATTCCGGTCAAGGCAGGACCCATCAACGTGTCAGGGTGACCAGGCCGCGATCAACCTGAGCAGATCACCCAACCCGACCACGCCATCACCATCCAGATCACCGGGACCGCCTCGATCACCCCATGCGGCAAGCAGCAGGAGGACGTCAGACGTACCCACCCGCCCGTCGCCGTCGAGATCGGCGGCCCGCATACCACCCGTGAAGATGCAGGTGCCGCCGCCTGGGCCAAGCCAGCGCCCGCCCCAGGCCTCACAGGTGGCCTGATTCACAGCTTGGAATGCGGTTCCGAAGTCACCCGACTCGGGCAACGCGACACGATCGATACAGCAGGTACCCAGTGCACATGCGCCGGCTGTGGCACACGTCACACCACGAATGAGCCGACCACCTGCAATGGCACAGTCTTCAGTTGACAGATCGATGCAGATGCCTTGAATGCAGCAGGCATCACCAGTCGCATAGGTGGCACAAGGCGCACCATCAGTGCAGGTGTCAAGCCCACCTACCCAAGTACCTCCTGCCAGCGAGCATGCCTCCTGCGACATGTGCTCGGCGCAGGCCGAGAGATCGCCCTGAGCAATTGGCCCGGCGGCACCAACGCAGCACACACCACGCTGCACGCTCAGGCAGTCGCTGCAGTCACCACTGGCAAGCCAGACGCCGCCAGCAGTACTGCAGTCTTCCTCGATCAGAGACTGTGTGCAGCAGGCGCCAGGGAAGCAACAGGCACCGTCGCCGCCATCATCGTTCCAATTGGTACTGCCACAAGGGGTGTAGGCGCAGGTGGCACGCACTTGCCAGGAAGCCTTCCAGTGAGACTCAGCCGGAGCCAACAGCGGCATTCGGGAACACTCAGGCTCGGTGAGATCAACGCAGAACCTGAGGCCAGTGTCCGTCGTGATGCAACAGGCACCCTTGGCCTGTTCCTCCAGACCGAGGCGACACACTGTGAAGGCACAGGGCGTGTCGTACAAGGGGCCGTAGCCGCCTCGCAAAACAATGCCGCCCAGCGTTCCGCAATTGGCCGGGGGAACTGTGATGCACTCGGTGCCAAGGCAACAAGGCGCTTCACGCGAGCACCAGTCGCGATCACAGGAGGTCCCTTCACCCATGAAGAAGCCCGATGCGATTGGATCTTCAATCCAGCCGCCTGTGAGCGGGTCATAGGCCCAACCCAGCGCCGCACACTCATTGGCGGTGACCTCCACGCACAGATCGCCCAGGCAACAGGCGCCGGGTGATCCGACATTGGACGAGCCCAAGCACAGAGAACCGCCGATCCATCGGGCGTCAACCTGCGTGTTGTCTTCGTCCAGCTGCTCAAAGCACTGCACCAGTACCTGGCCATCGTCGGGCACGTAGAGAAGCGCCGCCGTGGCCGGGGCGTCGCAGATGCCGCTGACCGGATCATGTATCCCGGGGGTGCCACCACCAAGGCCCAGTGGGACCGGCCCGTCGAGACACTGAATCGCCAGTGTGTCACCGTATGGAATGATGTCCCAGTACACGTCCAGATCAGCCCCACCCGTTTGGGACGTGAACCAGAATCGCATCGTGGCATGGGCGGACAGGCTCGAGGACACGAGCGTCTCCAATTGCACATCCTGCCAGCGAATCGAGTCAACACGTGTCCCTGACAGGGCCCCCGCCTCGATCACGATGACGTTGGCATCGCCCGCCGTGGGCGGGATGGGCAGATCGGCCGCCTCACCATCGCTGACGGGACAATCTGGATCGCACACGATCGTGTGCGAAACTGCGCATTCTGAAGCCAGCGTTGTATTGCCGCGGGAAGCCACCTGCACGGTGGCAAATGCATCAGTACCGCCTTCTTCCACGATGTACGTGAATCGATCCACGCCGCAGAAGTCACTTGGGGGCGTGTATCGGATGTACTCGTAGCCTTCGAGGTCTTGATCGCGGCAGGCGTATCCACCCTGTTCCGTCAGCGTGCCCGCAGTGGGATCGCTCACGCATGCCGGTAGCGGGTGATCGGCGCTGTCCCCCAACTCGATGTCGTCCGACGACACTTCCAATTGGCAGCCGGCCGGGACATCATTGAAGAGCACATCAAGCGTGCTTGGCCCCACTGCTGCCACGGAGAAGACGTCGTTGTTGGCGACAGCGGGTGAATCTTCTGCCAGCATCGTGCTGGCGGCACACTCGGCCCCTGCAGCGGTGGCGTAGATTCTGGCCGCAATCTCCGATCGAAATCGCATCTGTAGATTCGCAAGACCGCCCTCGCATGCCAGACAGTTGCTCATGATGGTCGAGGCCATGTCACCCAATGCCCAGGCCATCGGATCGGACCAGTAGAGGTCGCAATCCACCCGGGCCCCCATGCCGCGGCACAGACGGGTGTAGCAGTCGTCGTAGCCGTAGTCGTCGGTCGGCGAAACACCCAGCAACCTCGTCATGACCTGCGTGAGCATGACCAAATCCCACTGGGCATTGCCGAGTTGATTGGAGTCGGGGGGCGGAGCGAAACCGCCGCGAATTGGAGCCACGCCGAATCGGCCATATGGCCGACACACGCCGCCGACTTCTTCGACCACGCCACGTGGGTCGTACAACCCTCCCGCCGCACCGAACTCGGGGAGCCAAGGAGACAGGAAGGGTGCGCCTGCAACAGCGATGATCATGCTGTATCCGTGCGTA
>JAKVBU010000014.1 GCA_022446885.1 Phycisphaerales bacterium
GGACATCTATCACCAGCAGGCATCGGAAGGGAATCTGATCGAGAACATCGATCGGATCTGGCAATGGATGCCCTATGTGCAGGTGGGCGACAACCCTGGCCGTAAGGAACCCGGCACCGGCGAAATCAACTACGCCAATGTCTTCGAGCATTTGCACAAGCGTGGCTACGACGGCATCGTCGGCATGGAACACGGCAAAAGCCGCGGTGGAAGAGAAGGGGAGATTGCATTGATCGCGGCGTACAGAGCCGTGGATCCGTCATGATCGCCCTGCTGCTCGCTGCGTCGGGCCCACTCACGCACAACCTCACATTGCCAGGGCCACGCGACTGGACATACGACGCCCGACTGGTGGAGCCACTCGACGAACCGTCGGGGCTGACGGTACTCATGATCGGGGGTGGACTGGGCAATGATCTGGAGTGGACCGTTCCGGGAAGCATCCAGTGGAATGGGGAACATCTGCAGATGACCATCGACGGCACGACGCATGCCGATGCGCCACGGATCGCAGATTCACTGGCCCGTAGCGGCCACGCCGTCATGTACTACTCGACGATCGCACGCGAGGATCCCAAGCGAGATCGCTGGCCCGTCGAGATGACGATGCTTTCGCCGGCTGACCTGCTGCAGATGGCCCGGAATGCGGCCGAGGCGGTTCGAGCACATCCCGCCACCGACGACAATGCCCTGATACTGCTGGGACACAGCATGGGTGCACAGCGGGCCTGTGCCCAGGCGGCTGAAGATCCCGGAGTCAAGGGACTCGTGCTTCTGGGGGGAGCCCAGATGACACGGACCGGCCCAGGAGACTCCGGCCGCAACCTGCACAAGGAAGCAGCCGTCGATCGTCTGGAGTCGCTCGATATCGACGGCGACGGCGCAGTCACCGGTTCGGAGATCCCCGCTGGACTGGACTTCGATCAGGATGGCCAGCTGCGAGTGTGGGAGTTGTCGGCGTCGCTGGCGGCCGGCGCACGAGCCGACATCACCGATCGATCGAACGACAATAGCGGCATGCCCTTTGGCGAAGACTCACTTGGCCATCGAGCCATTCCCACTCTGGCGCTGTACGGCAGCCTCGACGAAGCACAAGCCCACCACGCACCGATTCTGGCAGCGCTCAAGACCGACGGCACTCTGGAGCATGTGCAGGTCCGGATGCTGCCTGACATCGGACATCAGCTCGGGCCTGAACAAGACGGTCGCTTGGGCCCCATCAGCGATGCGGCGGTCGATGCGATCGTGGCATTCGTGGAATCTCTGCGATCTGCACGCCCTACAGAGGACCCGGCCTGACAATCGGCCAGATCACGCTGCATGATCACGTGTCCACTCTGGACTTCAAATCCCAGGCGCTTGTTGAGTTCCAGCATGGGTCGATTCGACTCGTGTTGATGCGTCTGCAGTCGAGTCACGCCCTTGGCCTTGCAGAAGGCGAATGTCGCCTGCTTGAGGGCTCGAACCAGTCCTTTGCGACGAAACGAGCGACCAGATCCCGTCAGCGGCACATGACAGACTCCATCGCGGGGCTGCGTCACCCAGGTAGTCGCCGCACATGTACCGTCCACCAGGGCAACGCTCGAACCCTCGCCATCCAGTCGCATTGCATTCATGCGGGCTGCCAACTGGTCCGGCGATTGCCCGATCCAGGCTGATGATTCCATCTCCATCTGCGCCGGGATGTCGCCGAAGATCTCCATCGCCAATGCGTGGAGTTGCACGTGCCAGTCGCTGTATCTAGCTGCCAGGGCGTTGATTGAGAGGAACTCCACACCGCCGTCGATGGCCGCCTGCAGCACCCGTGTCCCTTCTTCCGAGTTCCATCGGGTCGGGTCGAAGACGAGTTTATAGCCGCGATCGACCTCATGGAAGCCCACCGACCGGGCGAACTCGATCGACCCTGCCTCCCCCAGCGCGATGACTGTCATCTGCCGTGTGAGGCCCAGTCCGACGCAGGCATCCACATCAGCATTGGCGAGCCGCCGTCCGATGCCGCTTCGACGATGCGCTGGATCAACGACCACCCAGATGCCAATGGCGGTCTCAATGACATCTGCAGGCGGCTTGATCAGAGAGACGGCGCCCACAGGTGCCCCATCACAAATGGCGATGGTCCCTACCGACGTGGCTCCCTCCGCCTGCCGGTCTTCCAGCCGCTGCTGGGGCGGCCGCATGGGCTCATGTTCCTTGCGATCGAACTCGAGGAGATTGCACAGGATTCGCATGTCTGCGAGATCCATGCGCATCGGCCGCAGAACGACACTCATGCCGAAGCCTTGCGGCCCGGATAGAAGATGAGCATCAGGACCAGGCAGGCCAGCGCCGCATACATGGGCACTGAGAAGAGGTCTATCCAATTCGTCACGGTTATAGGCTTGCCATCATCACCGACCAGCGCAATGCCGCCCTCGATGACCGGATCCTGCGACCAGGCGTGAATCCAGCCGGAGACTATGGATCCAACCACAACGCCAATGCCCACGATGACGAGGTTGAATAGGTTTTGCGCCGTAGCTTTAACGTCGTTGGAGGTCTCTTCGTCGACCACCATGAATGCGACGAAGATGAAGCACCCGAAACACAGCCCGTGCAGGCTGACACCGGTGATGAGCGTCGCAAGTGGCGGAATCCCGACTTGAGCATGCAACCACTCAACCTGGGAAAAGAGGAACATGCGCGCAGCGTAGGCGCAGAGCCCAATCACCAGCAGCGACTTCCGAGACCACTTCGCAGCGACAAAGGGGATCAGGAAGAGCACGAGAATCTCGGCCATTTGCCCGATGGTCATCAAACCGCCGCCGCCGACGCCGAAGACGGTGTTGATCGCGTCCGCGGTCTCTCCGGCCTGATTCTGAAATGCCCCCAGGAACGGCGCTGTGAACATGAAGTAGAACTGATGGATCATGCTCACCGGGACGGCGATGAGGAAGAGGGTGAGCAACGGATTCACCCGCACCTCCTTCAGCGTCTCAGCAAATGCAAACTTCTCCTGACCCTTCTGCGGTGGAGTTCTGGGCAGTGTGAAGCAGTACAGGCCCATGATCACGCCCAGAATCGCGCTGAGCCTGAAGGCATCCTGCATGCCCATGGCCTGCTTAGCAGTCTTCGCGACCGCGTCAGCGTACTCCGGTGTGTAGTGGTACAGCAGCCACTGGCCGATGCCGATGCCCACCGCGATCCATCCGACCGTGCCCCAGAGTCGCACCCAGCCGAAGTCGCGATCGCGATTGGGCATGTGGTGGAAGGACAGCGAATTGGTCAGCGCGATAGTGGGCGAGTAGATCAGGGAGTACACGATGGCCATGCTGAGGAATCCCCAGAAACTGGAGACGTCCGCCATGTACCAGACCACCACCGCACCGGCTATGTGGCTGATGCCCAGATACCGTTCGGTATTGAACCAGCGATCAGCGATCTGCCCGGCGATGAATGGACCGAAGATCGCCCCCACGCCGCCAGCCGTGAACATCCAGCCGATTTCAGTTCCCGTGAACCCACGGTAGTCCTGAAGAAAGGACCAGAGCAGCGGCAGCCAGGCACCCCAGATGGCGTACTGCAGGAACATCATCAGGGAGAGCCGCCACCCCATGCCGATGCTCCAATCGAGCTTCGGCCCCGAGGTTCCAGTCGCCATGTCGGTTGTCATTGTCATGCCTCTCTCGTCCGCCTCCAGCGGATAGCGAGCGACAATAGCGATCTGCGCCGCCGCTCGCAGGGCTGGATACCATCGAATCATGATCGTAGACCTCCGTAGTGACACTGTGACTCGACCCACGCCTGCAATGAAGCAGGCCATGATGGATGCCCCCCTGGGTGATGACGTACTGGGCGATGAACCCACCGTCATCGCATTGCAGGATCGCTGCGCAGCCCTGCTGGGCAAGGAGGCCGCCGTCTTCGTGCCTTCCGGCTCGATGGCCAATCAGGCTGCGATCCGGGCCCAGACCCGCCCTGGTGATGAGATCATCGCCCACGAAGACAGTCACATCTATCGATATGAAGCAGCTGGCCCAGCGGCCATCTCAGGCTGTTCGTTCGCCTTCCTCCGCGGTGAGCGAGGCATGTTTGACGCCGACGACGTTGAGTCAGCCATTCGCCCTGCTGACCACCACTTCCCCGAGTCCACCCTGCTGGAAGTTGAGAACACCCAGAACGTCGGAGGCGGAGCGATCTGGCCCATGGAGCGCATCACTGCCGTGACGGCGGCAGCTCGCCGACATGGACTCCGCTGCCACCTCGATGGAGCCCGGTTGTGGCACGCCTGCATCTCGACAAGTACCGCACCCGCAGACTGGGCCCGGCACTTCGACACGGTCAGCTGCTGCTTCTCGAAGGGGCTGGGCTGCCCGGTGGGATCGATCCTCGCCGGTGACGCGGAAACAATGCACCGGGCCCACCGTATTCGCAAACTGCTCGGGGGGGCGATGCGCCAATCAGGCATGCTGGCCGCGGCGGCACTGCATGCGCTTGATCACCACATGGAGCGACTCTCTGATGACCACGCTCGAGCCCGGCGGCTCGCAGAGGCGCTGTACCCGGTTCCGGGCGTAGGCATCGACCCGGATCAGGTCGAGACGAACATGCTCTACTTCGACGTGCCCGAAGGACGGGCCCCGGCTTTGCAGGATCTGCTCGACGAGAGAGGTGTGCGAATGCTGGCTATCGGCGAGTCACGCATGCGAGCCGTGACGCATCTGGATGTCACCGATGAGGGCATCGACCATGCCATCGCCGGCATTGGCGAGGTGCTGGGCGCCGTCGCCTGACCGGGGGGCCTTTCGATCGGCTAGCATCGGCCCACCCATGGCCCATCTGCTCGATGACATTCCGATCGGCCCCGAGCCTCCTCGCATCCTCAACGCGATCATCGAGATCCCGCCACACAGCGGGAACAAGTACGAGTACGACAAGGCGATGAACGTCTTCAAGCTCGACCGGGCACTGTTCAGCCCGGTGCACTACCCGGGCGCCTACGGGTTCATCCCACGCACGCACGCCGAAGACGACGATCCACTCGACGTCTTGGTACTCCTGGATGGCCACTGCTTTACAGGTGCGCTCATCGAGGTGCGGCCGATCGGTGTTCTGGAGATGAAGGACGACAAGGGGCTTGACCACAAGATTCTGGCCGTGCCCACCGGCGATCCACGCCGCGACGAGATGCAGGGCTTGCAGCATGTACCCCGCCATGTTCTTCGCGAGATCGACTACTTCTTCCACATCTACAAGGACCTAGAAGGAAAGTTCGCGGACACCTACGGCTGGTCCGACCGTGTGGACGCCTTTCGGATCATCGAAGAGGCCGCGAGGCGGTACGAGGAGATGGAGACTGCCTGAGTCCGGTCAGGGCGCCTGAAGCGACAGGGTGCGCATGCGCATGTTTCGCAGGTTCATGAACAACATGCGGTTGAAGAGCGGCTCACCGAGCCCCGTGATGCACTTGATCGCTTCCATCGCCCCAAGGCAACCCACAGCCCCGCTGACCGCCCCGAACACTGGGAATCGGCGCTGCCAGGGGTCTGGAGGCTCGGGCACCAGATCACGCAGGCTCGAGGTCCGCCCCGCCTGTTGGGTGGTAATCGTGGCTTCCAGGTCGTACATGGCGCACTCAACAATGGGAATCCCCTTTGCGAACGCCGCGTCGTTCATCGCCAGCCGCTCCTGAAAGAGTGGTGCCGCATCTACCACGACGTCGGCCATGGCCACCAACTCGGCAGCGTTGCGCTCATTGATGTTGGCGTCGATGGCAACCACGTCCAGACGGGGATTGAGTTCCTTCAATCGCCTTGAGGCACACTCCACGCGACTCGATCCCAGATTCGCATGGGTCATGAGTAGCTGCCGATTGAGGTCCGAGTGCTTGGTCACACCAGCATGGGCCAGCACCAACCTCCCCACACCGGCGGCCGCCAGTTCATACGCAACCGGCGATCCGAGCCCGCCGACCCGTGACACAAGGACTGTCGCACCGGCCAACTTCTCCTGCCCGGGCACTCCATGGCCAGGCACGTCCAGTTGCCACTCATAAATGGCGAGCTCTTCCTCGCTCATTGATCGAGGATTCACGGTCAGCCTCCAGACACCGGCGTACCCAGCACCACTGTGCTCCCGGGAGCGATGGGTGGATCACTGCCTCGGGCGACCATGGCGTCATTGACACCGATCATCAGCCAACCGTGTCGGCTACCGGCCTCATCAACCAGCAGTGCTCTCAACACTGGATGCGCTTCGATGACCTGTACGATGACGGTCGAGACTGTCATGGCCTCGGTGGAGTCAAGACGCATTCCATCACACCCCGCCGCGGCCCGAAGTTGGGTCAGAAACTCGATCTCAATGGACGTCATCACTCGATCGGGCCAGCCGGCCCGCCTCCATGTGCCAAATGGTATGGGCCAGTGCCCTCGCTTCGGCTTCATCATGCGTCACGTGTACAACCGTCACCTGACCAGCGTCTCGAACCTCACGCAGCAACGACGACACGGATGCGTGTGTCTCTCCATCGAGTGCTGAGAGCGGTTCATCAAGGCACAGCACTCGCGGACTGTGAATGAGCGCCCGGCCCAAAGCGATGCGCTGCCGCTCACCACCACTGAGCCCCTTGGCAGACCGAGACAACAAATCACTGATGCCCAATGAAGACGCCATGTCCTGCACCTGGCGGCGGCGCTGCTGACGCCGAACGCCTCTGGCGCGAAGCGGCAGGGCCAGCATGGATTCCACCCGCATGCCCGCAAACAGAGCCCCGTCTTGAGGCACGAGCCCGATGCCACGATGGCGAGGCGGCAGATGTGTCACCGGTTTCCCGTCGATCCAGATGCTCCCCGCTGTCACCGCCCGCAGACCACAGATTGCCTCCAGCACCGTGGTTTTGCCACAGCCGGTGCGGCCCATGATGGTCGCCCACGTGCCAGCTTCCACTGCACAATCGACGCCCTCCAGAAGGAAGCCATCCGCGTCAATCGTGATGGAACGCAGTTCGATCATCACACGCCGACCCTCGCGCCCGCTGCCCGAGCCCCCAGCAACACCACCATCGCCGCAGCCACCATGAGCAACGAAACGGTTGCAGCCGCCTCGATGTTTCCCACACTCATCTCGAGGAAGACCGTTGTCGGGAGCACTTCAGTCTTCATCCGGGTCGATCCAGCGAAGACCAGAATCGGGCCGAACTCCCCCATGGCCCGAGCCCACGCCAACGTGCCAGCGGCCAACGTACCCCGCCGCACTTCGGGCAGGACCACCCATTGGAACGCCTGCCGACGCGTGCACCCCAACACCAATGCAACGCGTTCACGCCGATCATCAACCTGCTCAAATGCGACGCGCATCGTTCGAATGGCGAACGCAGACGACACGGCAAACTGCGCCAGAATCACGCCGGGCACATCATGTGTCAGGCCACGCCGAGCGGGCCCGCCAAGGCCAAGCCAGTCCATGACGGCCGGCATGAGGCGATCCAGCCAGGCCAGCACGGCTGAGATGACGCTCTCAAACCACCGGCCGATATCGGTCTGGTTGAACAGCAGCAGAAGCGCCAACCCCACGACGATGGGCGGCAGCACGATGGGCACATCAACCAGCGCATCAACGATCACACGCCCACGAAAGGGCACACGAGCGAGCACATAGCCGGCGGGAATTGCCACGAGTACGGAGAGCAACGCGGTGATCGTGCATGTCACCAGCGACAACTTGACCGCCGCCATGATCTCTTCGCTTTCGAAGACAGCCCGCACATGCCGCCCCTCCACGAACATGAGATTCGCAACCAGCAGAGAAACGATGAGCAGCACAAAGATGCCAGTCATGCCAAAGAGCGCCGACGCAAAGGGCAGATTCTCTCGCCCGGTCAGGCGTAGGGGCGATGGCAGGCTCACGGCGAGGCGGGCCCCACGGGAAGGAAACCCAGCGAAGCAAAGGCCCCATTGGCCCTGGCCGCGACGATTCGATCAAGCAATCGGCCCAGCGTGTTGGCGTGATCTCCATTGCGTCGCACCGTCCACGGCTGACGCGCGGGATCGCCGGGCAGGTCGATCTCCACGATGTCGGTGTGCTCCCGGACGGCTTCGGTTGCGCTGGCATTGCTGCGATACACGATTGCGCCGTCGAGCGCCCCGGCTCGCACCTGATTCACCAGAAAGTCACCTGTGGGTGATTCGACAACCACATTGCCTGAGTCCTGAAGCGCATCCATCACGCCTGCTGCACGAAGCGCATCCACCGACAACTTGCCCAGGGCACTTCGCTGGGGGCTGGCAAGACCGAGCCGCAACCCCGGCTTGAGCAGGTCCTCCGTTCGATTGAGACCGGCTCGGTTGCCGGCAGGCACCAGCAGTACAAGGTCATTTCGGCTGAGCATCGTGCCGTCCTCGAAGTGCTGCTGCACCATGTCGAGGAACTCCTGATCACAGGCGGCATAGGCATCGGGTATGTCGCCGCTACGCATCTGGGCAACCAGAATGCCGCACCCGTTGTACGAGCGATCGATCTGCACACCCTCACGCTGACAGAAGGCCTTGATGATTGGCTCGATGGCCGGACGCAGCATGCCTCCGGCAAACAGTTTCAGCCTCGGCTCGATCGCCCATACGTCTCCCTTGACCGTCGTGAAGCCGGCGTCTGCAAAGGTCAGCAGCCCCTTGTCTCGAGCGGCCAGGTAGCGAGCAAATCGCAGTGCCTGGGTGGGTTGCCTGGTCGCACTTGTCACGGCGATGCCGACGGACTCTCGTGAGGGCGCAAGGCGAGGATCACTGATCGCATCGACACCATCCATGAGGCGAGTCGTCGTATCCCAGCAGATCGCCGCATCAGCGGCTCGCAACCGTACGTCAAGGGCTACCTCGTTCACCGTCGGCTTGGTCACCGAGACCGATGACTGCAGGCGATCCCAGATGCCCGCTGCCTCGAGCACCCGCTGCGCCGTGCGGCCCGCCGCAGCCGCCTTGGGATCGGGCAGCGACACGCGCAGGCGACCATCGAGCAGATCATCCAGCGACTGCACATCATTCGGGTTCCCCTCTGGAACTGCGATCACAAGCCGCTGCGATGCGAGTGGAATGCGCTCCTGAATCAGGCCACGATCAGCTGCCTGATCGAGATAGTCGTTTGACGCAGCCAAATACAAGTCAACGTCGGGTGTGATGCGCAAACTACTCAGGAGCGTGCCTGATCCCCCGTACTGCAGCTGCACCCGCTGGCCCGTCTCCTGCATCCACTGCTCGGCAACCGCCTCGACCGGGCCGCGCACGCCCGCAGCGCAGAACATCGTCAGCGGATCAGCGGCCGTGGCTGCGGCCAATGCAACTGCTGGCAACAGCATCAGTCATCACCCTCGACAGTGTGGTCCAGATGGGAGGGAATCCAGGCCATGCTCGTCTGAATGGCGTGGGTGCACGAGCAGCCACTGCTCGTCTCGGGCGCAAGCAACATGCCCCCGGCGGGCAACAAGCCCAACCAGCAACCACCTCGCGTGCCGGTCCACTGCGTCCACTCATTGCTCTGGGGATCCCAGAACGAGTGGAAGTGATGGCGGAACGCCATCAGGTGATTGCTCGCTGTCTTGGTGCCGCAGCCGCGACCCTGTGGGATGTCACGCCTCAATAGTTCGCCTGTGTGGACGTCGTAGGCGCACGTCTCCACGTAGACGATGTCATCGATCACCACCGGATGCTGCAATGGACCGCCATGATGATCTCGGCCCCATGCATGATCTCGGGCCCATCCAGGATCGCCGGTGTGAGCATCGAATGTCAGTGTGTGGAACTTGTCACTTGATCCACACACCAGAACCGTGTCGTCAGCGAGCATGACATACGTCATGCGGTCGAAGTGCCCGACATCGAGCGGTTGGCGCCACTGCTCCTCACCAGTCTCAAGATTCACACAGACCAGATCCTGCTTTGCCAGTACAGACTGAGGAAGCAGCCCGGCTGTTGCGAGTTCTACCTCGGGCACCTCGACGAAATAGACCAACTGGTCGTCGCGAGCAATGGTCGAGTGCAGAATCCAACCCTCAGGTCTCAGGGACCACGCCTCATCACCCCATGGACTGATCCGCACCAGCGCATCGCCAGCGACACGCCAAGACTCCGCACCACCTGCGTCATACCACTCACCTTCGGCGCCCCGGTAGACGGCATCTGGGGGAACAAGTGTCATCAACCAACCGCCACCCGGAATCGGATCCACGAGGCCCCACTCGCGATCGTCCACGTTCGTTGATCTGGTCTCAAACAGCGTCCCGTGGCGGCCAAACTTGAGCAGATCGTCTCCGACAGCTACATGCAGGTAGCCATGCTCGTCCACGGCCATGTTGGAAGTATCGCGCGGCACGTTGGTGCGACGGAGGTCTGGTATTGAGAGCACCCACTGGGGCGCTCCGTTGTAGGCATCCAGACAGAAGATGCTCCTATTGCCCTGCACGTACAACTGACCATGTGAAGCTAGCGGTGAAGGCGCTCGAGCGCCGCGGTCAAGCATGGGCCGCGGGCCGGGCCTGCCCCACCAGAGCACGTGCAGGTCGCCCTTGACCAGATCATCCTCACTGCAAGACGTGTGCCCTGGTCCTGCATACTGCCGGGACCACCAACGGGCGCCGGGCACAACGCCGCGTTCCCATGTGTCGCGCTGATCGGAGTCGGATGCTGCACTCGTCAATTCGAAGCCCTCTGGCGGCGATCCTGTCACGCCAGAGATTCGACCACCCTCCGGCCGCACCAACTCGAGCAGTGACGCAAGTTCGCCGCCAGTCAACCGCTCATGATCCACGTGGATCTGATTGAAGAGCCAGGGGGCGTAGGGCAGCCCGTCCTCAGTGCGCCGGTGCACGACGAGACGGCCTTGGCCCAACTCGGCCTCTTTGGCATGCCGCCGTATCGCCTGCACCAACTCAGCGTCATCGGTACTCACCGTGATCTGACGGCCATCGGTGTTCAGCACGCTCAGCACGTCGTCGAGCCCTGCAGGTTGATACACAAGCACGTAGCCGGGCTTGGGGCCACTCACGATGTCGGTCGAGATCGCCACCCGATGCATCGGTCCCCGAGTCGTTTCTCCCGTCTCCAGACGTGACACGATCTGGTACTGGAGGAATCCGTCATCAGAGGCACGTTGCCGGGGCGCCTCCAAATAGACCGTATGCCACCCGTCAAAAGCATCAGCAGGCGAAGTCTGCACAGGGCCGTCATCGATCGACCACTGCAATACCTGCTCCGTGCCATCGGGCGTGTGCCAGTGGAACATCCAGTCGTTGGTGCCCATTCGCACAATGGGCCCCACATCAACGCTTGGTGGCGGCGGCAAAGTGGCCAGCGCCGCTTGAGATGAGTTGCCTACCTGCTCGGGCGATCGACGCCCCTCGTACATGTTGAATGCCCGAACGTCGAGCCCCAGCGTGCCCCCGGCCGTGTCGGCCCGGCGGCCACCAAGTACGACGTGCCGGTGCGATGCCCCTGCAAGTGGCCCCTTGAGCGAACGGGACATGGTGGCCACGCCATCCACAATCAGAGTTGCGCTGGTGGCATCCGCCTGCACCTGCACCAAGTGCCACACGCCGCGATCCAATGGCACCGAACCCGGGAGCAGTTGTTCTCCATCGGCCCGAGACACGTGCAACACCGGTACGCCACGTTCTAGTTCTATCGACCAGCCATCACCTGCGCCACTCTTGGCGCCCGCCAGAGCCCCACTGCCTGACGCCGAGTCGAGACGAAGGAGCAGATCGACTTCCAGGGTGTCCTGTTTCATGGTGGACTTTGGCAGTCGGACAACTCGGCTGGAGTCCTCTCCAGGAATCCGACCACCTTCGAAGGAGCGCATTTGCCTCCCCGGCAATGCCAATTCCACCAGCGGTCGCGACGTGGCCTCCGAAGGCCCGGAAGTCAGCAGACGAAAGTCAACTTCACCCGGCGAACTGCCCACCGCGCCGTCTTGAATCGACACTGGGCCGAGCAGCCCACGCATCGGGTATCGCTCATTCGAATCGTGGTACGCCCCCATCGTGAACGGAGCCTCACTGGGCCACCTCACCGGGCCTTCCTGATGCTCATCCTCCGCCACAAGAACGCCATCGACAAACAGACGCTGCGTGTGACCATCCCACGTGCCGGCGACATGATGCCAGTGACCAGGCTTGAATGGAGTGGGCCCTGTCAGATACGTCATGGAGCCGTCGGCATCGCCATACTGCTCGCTCGCAAGCGCGAAGGTGAATCGGTCCTTTCGCGTCCCCAGCACCCATCCCTTCTCAAAACTGCCGTTGTCTTGCAGAGCCGAAACGATGCCGCCCCACTCCTGCGGGTCGTCAATCTGCACCCATGCCTCCACTGTGAAGG
This sequence comes from Phycisphaerales bacterium, assembly GCA_022446885.1. GTDB lineage: Bacteria > Planctomycetota > Phycisphaerae > Phycisphaerales > SM1A02 > JABAAC01. Next base: position 12,339 of record JAKVBU010000014.1, read on the forward strand.
CCTCCGAGGGCAGTGTGTGGATCGTCTTCTGGTCGCCGATGCGAACCATCGATCCCCCATCGAGCACCAGCACCGGAAGGCCGTCTACTTCAAGCATGCGGGCGGCGCCTTCCACACGCCCGACCATCGCCGGATTTTCGTGGTTCAAAACAGGCCCGCCATCCAACTGGGCAGGCGTCCATTGGCCCGAAGTCGACAAGAGCAGGGCGATCCACTTCAATGCAGTTGCCCTCCATCGCGGAAGCAGTGCACCTGCCCTCGGTCGGTGCTTACCACGAGCGCCCCATCAACAACAGCGAGGCCCTTGGCTGCACCATCAACTGGACGGGTCCAGAGCCTGCTGCCGTCGGTCATGGAGAAGGCCGCGATTTCGTCGTCTCCACCGGCGACGAGCACACCGCCTGCCAAGAGGAGCGCGTGAGGGTGAGCAGCGTCAACGCGCCAGAGCAGACACTCACGCATGCCTTGCGCGATCGCATCGAGCTCTATTGCGATCTCCTCGGCTCGGGCATTCGCTTCTGGATCTCCCTGCTTGATCGGGGCATCGAGCGATTTGCGTTCAACCCGAAGGTCTCGACGACGAACAGCCAATGCCCGATACCGATCGCGATCGAGCGCCGAGAGCGAGTCGGCATCGAGGAGATAGGAGCGGCCATCGGCAACGACCATTCGCAGCCCTTGAAACGTGGCAAGTTCGTCGCCGTCACGCTCATGGTCACCCAGCCGCCCCTGTTTGCCCGGCCCGTAGACCACACCGTCGCCCGTCAGCAGCACCCACGTTCCACCTTGGCCATCCAACTGACCCACCCGCGTGCCGTCGGCCCGATTCAGGATCACCGGGCGGTCTCGACTGGCGGGCACATACAGCCGCTCGGGGCTGCCCACCAGATACCCCTGCGCCGGAAGGTCTGTGTGCCGCACAGCCCAACGCTGCTCACCAGAGGCGGCGTCATACGCGCACACCCAGACACCCTCGGGTGGAAAGATGCCCGCAGTTACGTGCACAACCCCATCGATGACAACCGGGCCGGTTCGAATTGGCCAGGTGGACACGATGCGGCCATTCCCCGCGACCCGTCGGTCTACCGGGCCGGGCCGAACACGCCAACGCTCTTGGCCTGTGCCGCGATCCAGCGCATAGAGGTGACCGTCGTCAGACCCTGCCAGCACGGCATCTCCGTAGATGGTCGGTGAGAAGCGAACAGGCCCCTCGGTCCAGAAGGTCCAGACGCTCTCGCCCGACTCCAGGTCTATCGCCTCGATTGTGTCGTCGCGACTCGACCCGACGATGACGATCCCATCTACGATCGCCGTCTGCGGTGCGTCATCAAATCGCAGGCGAGACTTGAGATCTTCAACCTTGTTGTAGGCGTCGCGCCGAGCAGGCCCAGGCCACGCAGGAGCGGCACCAACATCTCGCTGCCATGCCTCAACAGGGTTGTCGGGAGGCGGCACATCAGAGACATGCGATCGAGCCGCATCGCCACCCCAGGTGGGCCACGTAGATGAGTCGCCTGCAGCGGACATGCCCCCCACCAGCAGTGTCAGTGACATCAGGAGCAAACCGGGTCCTCCGAACCGCCCACGATACGGCCTTCTTCCAACTCGATGGTGCGCCAATTCGGGCCCGGTTCCGCCTTGCCATGGGTGGCCAGCACCACAAGTGTTCCAGCGGCCCGGGCCTGCTCCAGCAGGCCCAAGACGCCTTCAGCCGCGGTGTCATCGAGCGTGCCAGTGGGCTCGTCAGCAAGCAGCACATCGGGCGACCCGGCCAATGCACGAGCGACTGCTGCCCGCTGCCGCTCACCACCGCTCACCTGCCCGGGGTGATGGGCCGCCCGGTGCGAGATACCAACCTGTTCGAGCAGTGCATCAGCTGTGGCCCCATCTGCGCCGGCCACCATCACGTTTCCATGCAACGAAAGCCACGGCAGCAGATGACCACTCTGAAAGACGAATCCAATGCGGCGCCTCCGCAGAGATGCGCGGAACGAAGGGCTCCCCCGCCATGGATCAACACCGTCCAGAACAACCTCCCCGCTAGTGGGCTTGAGCATCAGACCGAGCATGTGCAGCAGCGTTGACTTGCCACTTCCGCTTGCACCACGCACGACGTATCCAGCCCCCTGTTCGAGCCGCAGCGACAGTGCATCGACTGCTCGGATCGGACCGGCTCCAATGTTGAAGACTCGGCAGACATTGTGCAGTTCGATCACTCTCGCAACGCCTCCACCGGGTCGGCCGATGCCCCGATCAGTGCAGGCAGCGCCCCTACGACAATTGCTGCTGCCGGAGCTCCCGCCAGAACCCACCACCACTGATCAGTCCAACCATCGATGAGCGATGCCGACACCAGCAGGGCGACAACCCCTGACACAATCCCAATGATGCACCAACGCCCCAAGAGAAGTCCAAGCACCTCGACTCGACGATGCCCCAACGCCCGCAGAACCCCACACTCACTGCGGCGCTCCCGTACGTTGAGCCAGGCCAGACCAGCAACGATGCACATTGCTACTAGCGCTGCAGAAGGACCAGCCACGCGAGCGATCGCCTCGGTCAGGGCCCGCTGCTTGCGGCGTGCCTCAGCGGGCGCGTGACGGCGAACCACTTGAGCGTCTGGAATCACGCTGTGAACCCGCGATTGCAGCCAAGCCAATGGGTCTTCGATTTGGGGACCACAGCGACACTCAAGGGCGTCGATCTGCGTCAGTCGGCCTGCCAGCCCCAATCGCTGCTGCACATCGGGAAGCGGCAGGTGAATACTGATGTCCTCGATTGAACCTTGCGGCTGCATGATGGCATGTATCTCTACGGCGCCGCCGGGAATCTCGAGTGGCTCACCAACTTGCAAGGCCAGCGTGTTTGCCACATGGGCACCGATGATGGCCCCGGCGTCACTGGTGTCGGGTGCAAGGGCTGGCCGCTTGCCGCCTGTTCGCTCTCGCCCTACGCCTGTGAGCAAGAACCGATGCTCGTCAATCTCCAGGGGAGCCTGCACAAGTGGGATGAGCCTCCCTGCGAGACCTTCGGCTTCGAGTGCATCCACCATTGCCTCAGCGATCGTGCCGTGGGTCGAACGATCAAGCGTCCAGGCGGCCACATCCGTGTCACATGGCAGAATGACCAGATTGGGGCCGATGTCCCTCTGGATCTTCCTTGTGGCGTTGGCCGCCCCACTGGCGAGTGCGTCCGTGAACAACACCGCAACACATGCGAACACCACCAGCACACCAGCCACGAAGGCAGTCGCCCATCGCCAGCGAAGTTCACTCAGAATCAGACTCAAGAGGCGCATAGGTCAGGGGGAGGACGGGTCCATCCGGTGCATACCGACGGCCACTAGCGTGACAACCCCCAGCACGATGATGAACCAGAAGAGCCCCGTGCTGAAGCCGGGTTCATCGTGGCCGGACTTCTCGACGTTTGCTTCCAACTGAGCGGGTCGCTCCTCGCCGATGGCAGAAGGCTCTGTGCTTTGTTCAGGTGCCGGCAGGAACAACACCTCGTCATATCCATGCAACGGATCTGGGCTTGCCGCCAATGCGGGCTGCTCAGTGGATCGACCGGGACCACGGGCCAGAATTCGGTCCATTTCCGCCCGCACTCTCGGGCTGGCGGGATCGAATCCAAGATGGTCAGTCGCCCGCATGCGAAGGTCTTCATCCCATGGCAATGGGAGATGACGCTGGTGCATCCAATCTCGCGCCCGATCACACTCACAACTCTCCGCGACGAGAGAGAGTTGGTCGAACATGGACGTGCGATGCGCATCCGGCCCTTTGAGCAAACCTCCTGCTGTGCGTCCACGTCCGAACAACACGATAGCGCTGGGACCATCTCCAGGCGACCATCCCAGCGCGAATGCGCCTGCGGGATCTTTGTCAACGTCCAGCGCCTGCACCTGCAGCGGGCCATCGAGTGGCCTGGCCAATCGAAGGGCATCACTCATGTCCTGCAGATCACGGCAAGCACCCTGAGCCGCCTCATGCAGCCGTCCAGTTGGTGCCTCGTCGATGATCAAGATCACAGCCACTGACTCGATCAGTTGCTGGGCAAGTGCGCGTCGTGTTGCGCCGCCATCGACATCGACTCCGACGGCTGACATGGTCTCACCATCAATCGCCCGGTGCAGTTCGTCGCCCGCTGAGGTAACGAGCGGATCGCCGATGAAGACAAAGCCGACGTCCCTGATGGTGTAGCGGCACAGCAACGATCCGGCCATGGCCAGAGACAGCAGCAGAGCACTGAGGGACATGGGAGGCATGCCCCCGATGATAGACAATCAGTCGCAGGGGGTTCCCAGTTGCTCAATCAGCAACAGGACATCTGCAGGCCCCACTGTGCCGTCTTCATTCATGTCTGACCGATAGCAGGCACCCTGCGTGCTGCCCCAACACTGGAGCATGCCGATGAGGTCCACGATGTCGATCGACCGGCTGCCATCACTGTCGCCAGCGCAGGGGAATGGGTCCCAACTGCCGTTGTACCCAAAGCACTCGTCGGGCACGCCATCCTGATCTTGGTCCACAGTGCAGCCAAGCATGATCTCGACCGAGTCAAAGATCCCGTTGGCATTGCAGTCTTCCTGTGACGGGTGCAACTCGCAGCCATGGGCCAATGAGTAGTCCGTCTCGAGGAAGTTCGATGGCACTCCGCCTCCGGTGGAAACACCCACAATCGCATGAGGCGTCTGCACACCCAGCCAGACGATCGTGATGGCGTCGTTGGGGTGCAATTGAATCTGAACGGTACTGAGCCGCGATGGGTCCCCAAAGCTCGGCACCTGATTCCAGGTCACCACGAAGGAGCCTGCCGGCCCCGCCCCCACGTGGACATAGCCGCCGCTGACTGGGTTCAAGTCATGCAGGAGCCCACTGATCCGGGGCTGGGCGAAGTGGGTTGCCAGCGTCTCGTCATAACTGGAGTCACCTCGATCAAACGTGACGTAGCCATTAGGCGAGACCCAACAACGATCAGTCGCAACCCCGTCGTAATTGAACACAAAGCCGGAAAGGGCCGGGTCAGCACTGGCGTAGATGACTTCCTGAGGGGCATCATCTGAAGGCGGGAGTGTGACTCCGCCTGACGGTGGAATGAACGCCGCTGGACCGGATCCATCCGTACAGAGCGTGTAATAGGGCTCGTTGCTGTTCCCCGTCGGATTGAGTTGAGCAACATGCCCGACCAAATCGAAGGACGTCATGAACTGCTCGGTCAGATAGATGGGGTCGCCATTGAGAGGGACCTGGCAATTGTCGGGGGTGCCATCGCCGTCACAGTCGCCGTAGCCATCTGGCACCCGGAAGACACAGTCGAATGCGTTGGACAAGTCCGTCTCTGCAAATGCCGGTGGCCGTCCCAAGCCAGCCGACAGCCCCACGAGCGCCGAGTTGGCCTCGCTGGAAACCCAGCACAGATCGATCAGGCCGTCAGCCCCAAGCACAATCTGAAAACTGCTCTTGCGCAGCGGATCACTCGGGTCATACCGATAGTGGGCAACGTCGATCCAACTGAAGACCATGTGCTGGCCGTCGCTTGAGGGTCCGACGCGAATGGTGCCCGTGTCACTGGGGTCGAGATCGTCGAACAGGCCGCTGATGCGCATCATCGCAAAGTGTGCCTCGAGCGTCTCAGAGTAGGCGTGATCGGCAGTGGTAAACGTCAGATAGCCGTTGCTACCGACGTACACGCTGTCGAAAAACTGCCCCATGAAGTTGAAGGTGAAGGGCAGGGTCAGGTCGATGGCCTGATCGTCACCTAGCGGCAGATCTGTTCCAATGGCGGGATCGAACAGCCACTGGCCTCCCGTGTCGATCGTGCACGTGTCCCAGGTGAGGGGATTGGCCGTGGGCGTCAGTGTGACCCCAAGCCCATTCAGATCCCAGTCTCCAAAGAACCGCTCGGTGGACCAACTGGGATCACCGACATCGCCGATGGTCTGACAACTGTCGAGTATGCCGTCTTGATTGCAGTCAAGCGATGGGTCATGCATGATTTGGCAGAGGTCTGCCACGCCGTCGCTGTCGCAGTCTTCCCAGCCGGGTTCACACTCATCGAGAATGTCATTCCCGTTGCAGTCGGTCTGCCCATTGAGCTGACACACATCCGGAACACTGTCCATATTGCAGTCGTCACCCGGCCCCCCCTGGCACTCGTCCAGCACGCCGTTGTCGTCGCAGTCCGTCGCCGGATCAATCTGACATGCATCGAGCACACCGTCTTGATTGCAGTCTGTCACTGCATCCAGTTGGCACAGGTCCAGCAGGCCGTCGCCATTGCAGTCCGAGACACTGTTCATCTCACAGGCGTCGAGCACCTGATTGCCATCGCAATCGGTCATCGGATTCAGCTGACAGAGATCGAGCACGCCGTCTGCATTGCAGTCGGTTGTGGAATCCACTTCACAACTGTCGATCATGCCGTTGCCGTCACAGTCGCTCGCTGGATCAAAGTCTGCATCGCAATGATCCGGAATGCCGTCGTTGTCGTCATCTGGATCGGCGTTGTCGCCAATGCCGTCGCCGTCCAGATCAGCCCACTCGGAGGGATCCATGGGAAAGGCATCGACGCCATTTGCATGGCCATCACCGTCAATGTCGGGATCGCTGTTGTCGCCGACACCGTCACCGTCGAGGTCTGACCATTCGGTGGAATCGTCGGGGAATTGATCCTGGCCGTTGGGATGGCCGTCGCCGTCACGATCATCGTCGCAGGCGTCGGTAATGCCGTCACCATCGAGATCGGGCTCACACTCGTCAAGCAGGCCGTTGTTGTCGCAGTCGGTGTCGGGGTTCAGTTCGCAGACATCAACGACGCCGTTGAGATTGCAGTCTGAGTCCAAATCTTCCTTCACCTGACAAGCGTCATAGACGCCGTCGCCGTCACAATCGCCCAGCCCCTGATGCAGGGCGAGGAAGTCCCAGACTTCATCGCCGTCACAATCTCCCCCATCAATCGCCAGAATCACCTCATGAACCGTCATGCCGCCGACTGAACTGTCGGGATCGCCCGGCGCTGAGGCGAGTAACGTCAGCAATGGCTGACCCCACTCGGGCATGATGTGCACAGAGCCCTCGAGGGCATGGCCGTATCTGCCGTGGGACTCGACAGTATCCGGCGGGCCAAGCGAGAACTCCTCATACAGGACATCCTGTGTGATAGTAAATGCCGTAAACCGCCCGGCATTGTTGGATGCATTGGGTGACCCCACCAGCAAGACGGCGCCTTCTGAGTTTGCATCGGGGGCATTCAGATCGATCACCTCTACGGAGGCGCCAGCGCCATCCCACGGTTGAACGTCAGACGGGGTGACGTCGTAGTCTGGCAGGACACTGAAGTGGCCTGACTGCTGTCGATTGAACCCCCACGCGGCGCCGGCCTGAGGGCCTGCTCCAGAGTCACCGGGGGCACCGATCATCACCCCACCATCAACTCCGCCTGAGTTGCCAGGGGCCAAAGCCAGATGAACGGCGGAACCGAATCTCGCGCCGACCGTGCCGGGATTGTCGATGGTCTGCTGCCATGCCCAACTTCCGCCAGAGCGCACGTAGACATGCACTCGCCCGTCAAAATTGCCAAAGTACGGGGCACTGACAATGGCGACATCACCGTTGATGTCCACTGCAACGCCACTACGCTCGCCCGCCTGAGGCGCCGGTGGCATCAGGGTCGAGACGAGTGCCCATTGGCCGCTCTGTTGACGCTCAAACACGAAGGCTGCGCCGCAATTGTCTTGTTCGTCGGGGCTGCTGTCGCGGCCCCATGCGCCAACGATGGCTCTGTCCCCATCAACTGCAACTGCGCAGCCGAAGTGATCACCAGGCTTGTGCTGTGACAACATCAATGGTGCCTGTGGCAGTGCGGCACCTTGTGCATTGGCGACAACCTGAGCGTCGAAAACCCATGCCGCCCCACAATCCGCATTGGGCGGAGGCGGACTGTTACCACCGCTCTCATCCCAACGGGGCGCCCCCACCACAATTGTGTCCGCTGCAATGTCCAGCGCCGCCCCAAACCAACTGTCTGCCCAATCGCCTTGCGTCGGGACCATCACACCCACAGGCACCCAGCCCCAGGGGCGAGTTGGATCGCCCCCCTGTTGCACTCGACGCAGCAATGTAGCTCGCCCCGCCGAAGCCCCATCTTGGTCATCATCATGCCATTGATGGCCTACAACGATCTGGTCGCCATCAATAGCGGAGGCTGCACCGAAACCGACTGCCTCACCTGGGATCGCGAGGGTCTGATTGTGATAAACGCCATCTTGAGCTGCTGCACTTGAAGCGAGCAGACCAATCAAGGAAGCCGAGATGACAGTGGTGCTGTATTGAGTCACGGTGGTCCCCCCATCATCTATGGCCCGATTCCGCCGTCATGTGTGAGTGAATCCGCATCTATTGCGACTCTTTTTTCTTGGCTGGCGGCCATGACCTCTGCCATGGCCCAATCGGGGCTCAGGCACTCATCGGTAGTAACCCGGGAACACCACGTCCACCTCTCCGTCTGAATTGACGTCAAGCGTGAAGCAGTAGGAGTCCGAGAGCACCTCTTCGTCGCAGGCGCCCCAGGATCGAATCACTGTGATCAGATCGAGCACGTTGATCTCACCGTCGCCATCGAGCACAGACGGGCCAGCCCCCGGCCAGATGTCGCACCGGCGAGCGAGGCTGTCAGAGGCATCGGCACCCCAATACTCCAGCACTGCAAGGAGATCGTCTCGCCCGACGACACCATCGCCGTTGCGGGTATCCGCGGGGCAGGACCACTGACTGAAGCAAGCCTTGTCACAGGCATCGTCACGGCCGTTGCCGTTCACGTCAACAATGTCCTGCACCCAGTCAGGAATGCCGTCCTCATTGCAGTCGCCCCACGATCGATCTGCAGCAGCCATAGCGTTGCAGTCATCGGGAATGCCGTCGGGGCCAGCGGCGCCTCCATCGCCCATGATGTCATCCACGATGCCCTGAGCGATTGCCAACTGATCATGGATACCGTCGACGTCGCAATCGACAAACTCACTGTCCCAAACCAACACTGCACCCGAGTCTTCGAGGCTACCAACTGCCCCAGGTGCGCCAGCAAGTACCTGGGTCGATCCGTCGGCCGTGACCCCGATCGCAACAGAGGCTCCTACTCGATCGCCATTGCCGGGGAACCGGCTCTGCAAGCGGACGATCTCTCGCCAATCAGATGAACTGCCAACCGTACGCCAGTGCCATGCCCAGCAGAAGCCGGTGTCTTGTCCTTCTTCCGTCTGGCCGCGATCGGTGCCGCCCGTGAGCAGCAGGCCATCAGCGTCGAGGTCTACTGAGCTGCCGAAACGATCCCCGGCACCGAGCGTAGTGGGCAGAACCGGATCCATCTGGGTGATAGACATCGTGGTTGGATCAATGTCGTACACCTCGATGCACCCCTGGCGCACCGAGTCCATCTGAATGCCGGGGAAGCCAACGGCGACACGAATCGTGCCATCTGCCATTTCAGCTGCATCTATGGCCTCACCGAAATAGCCCAGCTGTACCGGAGTGTGTGGCATCAACTGATCAGGTGCCCCATCGCCATCTTCGTCCACTGGCGAGAGGGAGAACCCGTCGAGGTTGTCCCCATTGAGCCGATACATGTAGACGGCACCCACGTCCAAGTAATCATCTTCAGGCATGCCGTGCTGCGGTGCCCCCACGAACACAAGATCCCCTGCCATGGCAATTGCATCACCGAAGCGCGAGGATACGATCTGCGGCCCGGGATAAGCCACCATGTCCGACTCGCTCCACACCCGAAGTGGGCTTCGGGTGAAAATGTGAACCTGCCGTCCTGCTGAATATTCAACGTCGCCGGGCAAATTCTCGGCGGTCCAGCCACAATCGCCAACTAATGCCAGGCTGTCACCGAGTTCCACTGCCGTCCCGAAGAGGCCGCTTGGGTCACCCAAGTCGGGAAAGAGGGCCGCCTCCGACTCCCAAACACCGTTGGTCAGCCTGCGATAAACGGTGGCCGTACCGGTCCGGTCGCCCTCGGAGTTCAACTCCAAGATCGAGCCAACGCCCGCGAGCAGCGTGTCTGCCCCATCGCGATGGATCGAAATCGATGTGTCGCCTGTTGAGCCGGGCAATTGCGAGTCCAACTCCCAACCATTGACTGGATGCTGGGCATAGATCAACCGCATGGGATTAGGCGGTATACGCAGGAACGACGGCGCCAAAACTGCGGCGTAATCTCCAGCATCAGTCATCTTGATTGCGGACCCGATCTGGTCGTTGTCTGCAGCGCCGGGGTAGATCAGGCGAATGAACTCACCGCTGTTGCCACAGTGATCGGCGCACACTGTTCCGGCGCCTCGCCAGGCACCTCCGACCAGCCAGCAGTTGTCTGCGAGATCAACATCAACGAGCATGCATGTGTTGTCGTCCATGCAGCAGGCGCCGTACTGGGGGCCCACATCGCCATCGAGTACAGCAGTCGCGCCGGCATATGCGTCCGGGAAGGGAGGTGACGTGGCCCAAGCGGGTGCATCTTCGCCAAGCCATCCGGCTCCGGCGTCCCGGCCTGTATTGACCAGAAGGTCACGCATCTCTTCGCTGCTGTAAGGCGCCTCGTCGTCGATCTCCAGGCGCAGCCCCTGCAGCATTGCCGCAACGCCGGCCACGATCGGCGTGGCAGAGCTCGTACCACTAAAACTCGTCGTGTAGAACTGCCGGTCGTCTACCAGACCGTCTACCGGGAGCAAGTCGCCATACCCCAGTGTCGCGACATTCTCGCCCCACCCCTGCATGTCGATGCGTGAACCGAACGTACTGAAACCAAGGCGGTCATGGTCTGCGTTCGATGAACCACCGCCCACCATGATGGCGCCGCTGTCGCCCCAGCCCAGATAGAAGCCGTAGTACTGGAAGAACGTCGGGCTGTCGTCGGGACCAACCCACTCGCCACCATCGAGATCCTGCGTGCCATTGCCGGCGGCAGCCACCACGACGATACCCGCGTCACAGGCCAGCCGCGTTGCAAGCCAAACGTCAAATGACGTCTCCGCCGGAACGAAGGGAATGACAAACGGATCGCCAAAGGGATCCTGTGGGTAGGCCGTTCGCTGCTGTTCGATGAGCAGGATTGACCCTGAGGGCATCATCATAGTTGCAGACATGATCGCAGCGGCGATCCGGACATTCTCCTCAAGGCTGATCGCCGGGAAGAACCAATAGTCGCTCATGGGTGCAAGACCACCCATGCCGATGTTGGGCTCAGAGGCATCGGTGTCTTCAATCGCGCCCATGACACCCAAAACTGCCGTGCCATGATCCGGGCCCGTCGGACAAGCAGGCGTCTGACCAGGCTCCAACATGATGAAGCACAGATCTTCGTGGTCGGTCAAGTAGCACTGTTCGACATCACCAATGGCGACACCCTCGCCGAAAATGCCCTCGGCACCATCTTCATCGACATCGATGAACTGGGTCACCCGGGCCTCAGCCAGTCGCACGCCACCCTCTGCGGCGGTACCGCGATACGTCTGATGCATGCGGAAGTCGGGGGTCGGAGGGGGGAAGTCCGTCTGATTGCAGGGCATGTCCGTGTTCACGGGAGGTGCGACGATCTGAACGATCTCCACCTCGTGGCGGGCGTTGAGGGCCTGCGCCAATGCGACCATCTTGTCGGGCGCAACCTGCACCGTAAGAATGCCAGCCATGTCCGGCTGAGGTCGGCCTGATCGCAGACGTGCACGCTGCGTGGCCTCTTGCATCGCTGACTCCGACATCTTGATGCGTGGCTTGACTGTCGCATCGGATGCATCCAGCAACGTCTGGATAGGTGCCAGATCTGCAGCGGTCAGACTCAGGAGACGACCATTGAACGCCCGCACTCGACTGGCGTCCTTGAACTTCACGATCAGATCACAGGTAGCCAGATCATGCGACGGGGCCTGCACCTTCATCGGCGTCAATCCAGCCCGAAGGCCCGACGCCTGTGCATCGAGCCCGAGGCTCAGCATCGAACCCGTGAATACCGCGGCCATCGTCCAAGTCAATTGCATGCCGGTGCTGGGTCGCATCCGTATCTCCTCACCCCCCGTCAGGGGCATTCCTGACGAGGTGCTGTATTCAAATGCCGTCTCCGCAGGGCAAGTAAACCCCCAATTGATCCCAGCGGAGCCGACGATCCAAGATACCACAGCCCCTCCTCCTGAGCGGGCTTACCACCGCCATGATCGGTCCTGTTTCCGACGACTCTGACGCTGCTTGGCCTCCTTGCGGGCCCGCTTGGAGCCCGCCGTGGGCTTGGTCGCCTTGCGGGTTCGCTGCTGCTGCAAGGCCTCGGCCAGCAGGCTGGCCAGCCGACTGCGAACTTCAGCGAGGTTTCGAGTCTGCTCGCGATGTCTGCCGCAGGCCACCTGCACCACCGACCCACCAATCAGCCGAGGCGCCAGTCGGGCCAACAACAGCCCCCGCCGGTGCGGCCCCAAGGCCTCGCATGTCGCCAGATCGAGTCTCAGCACCACTCGAGTGCGGACTCGATTGCGCCGCTGCCCCCCGGGACCGGATCCGACGGTGGCCTCCACCTGTAGATCGCCTCTAGGTATCGTGAGGCGGCGATTGATCTGCAGATCGTCCACCCACTGAACTCCTGGCGTCCGACTCGGACGCACCTCAAGCCTACCGCTCCCACCCAATCTGAGTGCACCGTGGCCCGCGACGCCTTCCCCCCCACCCTCCAGACCTGGATCAATGAACGGCTCGATGCCGGTCCAAGTGGCCGTCTTGACGTGAATGCCCACGTCATGACCACCTACGCCCTACCGCTGCAGATCTACCTGCAGGGCTCCTCGTGGCGTCGATTCGGCGAGGTGGACGACATCCTCAACGGGTTTTTCGCCAGCAGACTGGACAAGCCCGAGTTTTTTCAGCAGTGGCGAGACAGTGGCAAACGGCTTCGATATTGGCTCATCAACGCCCTTCGATTTCACCTGCAGGAGCTGTACCGCCGCTCCCGGCGCGATGAAGCCCAGCCGCTGCCGGAATTCGATGCGCCTGAGGTTGACCACCGCGCCGTTGATCGCGCGTGGGCCCGCGCCCTTGTTGCCACCGCCTGCAAAGAGGCTCAAGCGCGATGCAATGACGAAGGCTTGTCAGAACACTGGTCCGTGTTCAGAAGACACCATCTTGACGCGCAGCCCTATCGAACCATCGCGGAGGACATGGGCATCACGCCGGGCCGATGCGCGGTGATGGTTCGCACCGCCACGGCCAGATTCAAAGCCGCTGTGGCCGATCGACTGGTGGCCGATGGCGCCCCGAGCGATGATCTCGACGGCGAAATCGACACGCTGCTGGAGGCTATGCAATGACTGATCCTTGGGAGTCCATCCCCCTGCCGGGGCTCTCTCGCCTGCTCGATACCTCCAAAGGCAGGCCCGGCACCCCAATTGCCGCGTTGCTGGCAAGATTGCAGCGTGATGATGGAGCTTGGGCCAGCGCTGCCCTCTCCCAACCGCCGGTCGGTGAAGGTGTAGCCGAGGCGGTGCTCCTTGGGCCTGATGTGGAAGGAACTGACCGGGCCCGGGTGCATCAGGCCGCCAAAGCACTCGTGGCCTCGGCATCGACTCAAGACGAGGCCGATCGAGGCCGCCTCTGGTACGTGCTCGCCATCGCCGGGGGCATTCTCAAGGACCGCGTGTGCCTGACAAGCCAGCAGCCGCAGGCCGTCATGATGGCGCTCATGGATCTAGCCCCCGACATGCCCGAGCCTTGGAATGAGCATCTTGCTCAGGCCGCACTGGAGATTGACTTGTGCGATTGACTGCCCACTTGATCATGTTGCTGGTCGCGATCGCACTGGCGCCAGCAACAGCCATCTCCTCTGATGAGACGCAAACGCCACCAGCAGGCATCGGCCTGATCGGCGCCAGCGCCACAGCGGGCTGGGGCGTCATCGTGCCGCTGGATAAGCCATCAGAAGGCCGTCGATTTCGGCACGTGACGCTTGCAAGGGCGCTTGAGGCGATCGATCAAGACCTTCCTGGGGTGGTGACGAAATCGGGCGACCCCTTCTTTTTCCGCAAGCGCAACGCCACCCGTGCACTTCAGATGGACGCCGTCATCGAAGCACGCCCCGAGGCGGTGATCGGCGTGGACGTGCTGTTCTGGTATGCCTACGGAAACGTCGCAGGTGTGGACAAGACAACGCGCGGCGCCGCTCGCGCCGCACGGCTCGAGGAAGGGCTCACGCAATTGGACCGCATCGTCGCACTTGGCATTCCGCTCATCGTGGGAGATCTGCCCGACATGTCCGGTGCGCTTGAAGCCAAGCCCTTTGCATTCTTGCGAGCCAATCAAGTGCCCGCAAAAGACACGCTCAAGGCGCTCAATGAACGCATTCATGCTTGGGCCGCCGAGCGACCTGATGTGCATCTGCTTCCATTGGCCGAGTTGATCGCCACCATGCAGGAAGGCAAGGGTGTGACTGCAGGCGGCGTCTCTTGGGGGCCCGATCCCAGACTCCTGCAGCACGATCGACTGCACCCAACCGACGAGGGCCTGCTGGCCCTGGCAGCAGTGGTTTCGCAGCAGCTTGAGCAGATACGGGCACCCGGCGCCGAGCTCGAACCTGTCGACAAGGCGGCCGCCCGGGCCCACCTCAGATCAGGAGCGGCCGCGCCGTGAGTAACGAGGCAGGTCTTCCCGAATGGCGCAAGGCCCCACGCACACTTACCCTCGGCGGGGCGTGGGTGGTGCTGCCGATGGCGCTGGGCTTTCTTCTGTTGGCTCGGCTCGATCTGGCAGCCCAATGGTTGCAGTCGCTGGGAGGCTGGAGTCTGGTTGTCTACATACTCGTCTTCGCCTGCACGTCAGGCTTGGGGTTGCTGCCCACCTACGCGCAGGCGCTGGCAGGCGGGTGGATATTCGGCACGCTCGCCGGGGCCCTCGGTGCCCTCGGCGGCTTTGTGGGCGGCGCATGCATCGGCCGACTGGTGGCTGGGCGTCTCACAGGCAATGAACTGCAACGTGTGCTGGATGGGTCGCCCAAGGCCGCCACGGTCCGAGACGCTCTGCTTCGCCGTGGCCCATGGGGCACGACCGGCATCATCACCCTGCTGCGCTTGCCACCCAACTCACCATTCGCCTTGAGCAATCTGGCGCTCACCGCCTGCGGGGCTCGTTGGATGCCCTATCTGGCAGGTACGGCATTGGGCATGTTGCCCAGAACGACAATCATCGTGGCACTTGGCGCTGCCGGGTCAGCGACCGGCGCCCAGAGCCTGCTCGGCCTCATGGAGACGTCGGAGCGCCGGTGGATGATGTTCGCCGGGATCGCTGTGGCCGTGATTGTGCTCGTCGTGCTCGCAGCGATCGCACGGCGGGCGCTCGATCGCGCAACTGCCACCCACAGCAAAACGAATCATCACTGACCTCTCGATTGAGCGCAGACCTGATACGTACCTCAGCAGTCGTCGCCGAACACGGAGAGGATCGCGAGAATCTCATCGACACCGACCTGACCGTCGCCGTCCATATCTTCTGCGCATCCACTGCAGGGGCCCCAAGAACTGATCACAGCCAACAAGTCGTCCACGTCGATCGTGCCGGATCCGTTGACATCCTCGACGCAATCCGTGGCACCCACATCGTGAGCCCACTGTGCCGCGGGAATGATCTGCTTGGAAATGCCAGGCCCCGACCAACGAACGATGAGCCCGGCCCCACCTGTCGCCTCAAAGAAGGTCACTCGCACACGGTGCCGGCCCTCGGCCAAACCGATCAGGCCCGACTCCTCGATCATGCTGTGCACGCCGTCGTTCGACACAACCTCAAGGTCACCCACGTACAACTTCGAACCGTCATTTGACTCGGTGTAGAAGGTGTACAGGCCATCCAGGGGAACCTCGATCAACGCTTCGAACACGGCGCCAACTTCATCACTGCGGCCACTGCTGGCAAATGCGCCGTCAGTGCTGGGGAAGTTCACTTGCGGCACCGTGGAGTTCAGGTAGGGATCCAAATCGTCGAAGGCAGGAAGCATTGTCGGCGCCGTCAGTGCGTAGTAGGCGCATGCCAATCCCGGCTCAAGTGCGCCATGGCTGTCGGGGTCGCGCAGATCAAGCACCTCGATCTCCACCTGCCCCACGTCACCGCTGGGAATGGTGTAGGTGAAGGCATCCAGCCCGATGAAGTCCATGGGCGGTGTGTACACGAGAACGTCGCGGCCACCGGGGCCATCTGGTTCGAGCACGACTGTGCCACCGGCCTCGGACACGTCGTCCCACGAGTCGATGGCGATCTCCGTGTCGTCACAGGTTGCGGCCCCATCGTTGGCCAGCACATCGACGGAGATCGGCGTGTTGATGATCGTCCAGTCGTCATCGTCAACCGCCGTTGCAGCGCCAGCGTCGAGATTGCATCCGCCTTCGATGGCCTCGAGGTATCCAAAGATGACTTCTCGCACCTCTTCCCGGAAACCCAACTCGATATTGGAAACCCCGCCCGGACAGATGTGGCAGTACGACATGATCGTGCCGTTCTCTGCACCGGTGCAGTCTCCATTACCGCAGTTGTCCAGCGGCGGATTGAAGCCGTCATGCGTATGCAGTGTTCCGAAGTTGTGCCCCAATTCGTGGGCCATCACCAGCAGGTCCCAATTGTCGCCACTGTTGTGCTCCAACGGCTGGGGGAACCAGCCCTGCAGATAGCCCGACACGGCATACCCGAAGCTCTCATTGCACAGCACAGACAACCATGCCACGCCGCCATAGGGCAGATTGGTTCGCCCAGTGAGCACGTGGGCCACTGTTCGCTCGACATGCGTCATCTCGGCATTCCAGTGACTGCGGAACTGATCGAGCATGTCCACATCGCTGTCTGGGTCATACGGATCACTGTCGTCAGCCCAGGTGCGTAGGAACCCAACGGCGAATCGCACATTGAGTTCGGTCGTGTAGATCTCGGTCATGGCCCCGGCCAGCACGATGGCGTAGGTGGCGCCAGCATCTGGATCACCCTCAAAGATTCGCTCGGTGTACTCCCAGTCGGTCTCGATGGCCAAGGTCGCAACACGGCAGGGCGCATCCTCACCACCACCGCGCCGGGGAATCGGCGGGGTCCACCCAGGGGGCGTACGAACTTCACACTCAGGCACTTCAAAGGTCGAAGGTGGAAGTGATGAAGCATCTACGCTCGTCACCTCACCTCGCGACCGGGCGAACAGACCGGAACTGATGATGTGCACGTCATTCTCGTGCTGCAGGAAGCCTGCAACACCCCACTTGCTCACACCGATGAAACAACGGGCCCCATCTGCCCCTTTGCCCCGCCACATACGCAGGTCGCCCAGATCCGCCGGGCGCTCGCCTGACGCTGAGGCCACCATGGGAACGACGCCCGGTGCCAGCACCCGAACTCGCTCAAACTGCATTTCAATCGAGTCGCTTGGGAGACTCAATTGAATGACCTGCCCTCGTGAGTCGCCTTCGAGCAGTTGTGGCAGCATCTCGGGAGTCCCGCCAGACGCCATGATCGACAGCACCAGATGACTCAGCATTTTCCTCTCCGTTCCCCACGGGTTGGCCGACTCGTCACCTTACCACCTGATCAGTGCGAGTCGAGCCCCGTTCTAGAACGTGGCTGCAATGCCGCCGGAACCACGACAAGGGCCGAAATCAGGCAAGCCAGGCACCCCAGCGCCATCAGCGCCCCCAGACTGGCCAGACCCCGATGAGAAGCCATGATCAGGCTGCCGAAGCCCACCATGGTAGTCAGCGAGGTCAACAGCACCGCACGACGTGTGGCCCAGTCGGTCTCACCCTCTCGCAGTCGGTGGGCCATGTGAATCGCGCCGTCCACCCCCAACCCGAGCAGCACGGGTACTGCGAAGAAATTGGCCAGATTCAGATGGAGGCCCACGAGTGTCGCGATGCCCAGCGTCCACCCGCCGGCAATCACCAGCACGCCCATGCAGAGAAGCGGCTCAAACAAACGCCGAGACTCGGCAAACATGATGATCGCGACGGCCAAGGCAGCCCAGATGGTCATTCGATAGAAGCCTTGCCGCATGTCCCGCAGAGACTCAAGATGCGTGATGGGCACGCCCGTCACGTCCGGGTCAACTCTGCGAGCCGCTGCCACGAATTCACTCATTGCAGCTTCATCCCACACATCTGCTGCAGGATGCACGACAACGAGCATTGTTCCGTCAGGCGCCATCGACTCACGTGCAACGGCCTCCGGCAGCACCTGACGCAATGTGCTTCTCGCGCCATCCTGCACATGGGCGAAGAAGGAGGCCAACTGATCATCTGCCTCCCGCAGCGTGGCATCGCTCATTGACTCGATTGCCTTGGCCAACGCCTTGAGCTGCTCGGCCTCCTCAACAGAGCGGCCCACTGCGAGTCGAGACAGCGTGTTCAACGACGCGATCACCCGCTCCTTCCCACCCGGCTTGGTGTCAGCCTCAGCAGCGTGTGTGCAGTTGCTGATGACTCGCCGCGCCGCGTCGCGACCTTCGTCGGGTGGCTCGATGACCGACAAGATCCCACCGACCCGCCCGATAGCTGGCTCCTTCCCAGCTCGATCGACAAGTTTCTTGGCAGCTTCCAGCGAGGGCGCTTGCATCGCGGCAAACCAGGTAGGTGCACCAGAGTCATCAGCAATCCGCCGCTCCCAGCGGGCCGCGTCAAGATCGGCTGACTGCAACGCAAGCAGATTGGTCTCAAAGCGAAGGTCACTTGCAGCGACCCAACCGAGCGCCCCGGTGACCACCGCCAACACCAGAACCACGCCTCGGGCCGGCATTCGAGGCGGCACGCCTGTTCTTGCCTTCCAAGGCTTGAGGTGGCGATCGAAGCAGACCAGTAGCGCGGGGAGCACCGTGGTCATGGCCACCACGCTCAAGGCAATTCCGACCGCCGCAATGATGCCCAGTTCCTGCAGCCCGCGAAAGTCCGTAACCAAGGAGGCGAGGAACACAACGATCGAGGTTGCTGCGGCAACGAGATTTGTACGGGCCGTCTTGGCGAGCAGTGTCCGAATGGTCTGCTCAAGCGACAGGTTCACCCTCAACTGCCGGTGACGCGAAACAACGTGCACACCAAAGTCGAGGCTCACACCGATCATGATCAGCAGGAATACGATGCTCAGGAGCGTCAGTCGCCCCATCGCCAAAGCGACAAAGCCCCATGTCCACCCCACCGCGATGGCGAATGCCACCAGCACCAACAGCGGCCGCTTGACTTCACGGAGTATCAGGATCACCAGCACTGATACGAGCACCAACGCAACGACAGCCGCCTTGCGGTTGTCTTCCTGGGTGGTGCGCATCTCATCGGCCTGCAGTACAGGCTTCCCGGTCAGCCCGATCTCGACACCCTGAAACCGCTTTTGGGCTGACTCAAGCACGGCCCGTATCCGAGCCAGTGGTGCCTCAACTACGGAGAGCGTTCCGTAGTCCTTGTGAGGCAGGATGCCGATGAAGTGCAGTTCCCCAGAAGGCGACGTCAGCAACTGGTCGGTCGGAACCAGTTCGGCATCGGTGAGCATCGACAGCGCGGAGACTGCTGCGCGAACCTCGGTCTCTCGCTGATCCAGATCGCCGCCCGCTGGCGACGTCGCCGACTCCAGCGACGATGCGGCTGCATTCAAGAACGCGTCAGGCCCATCCTTGGCAAGCGACAGGATGGCACATGCGCTCGCGATCGCCTCAACTGACTCAGGCGGCGCTGTCCAAGTGGTCAAGCGAGCCTGTTCCTGCGAATCGATGCGAGCCACGATCTGCGGAAGATCGAGCGTGCGCAATTGGGGCTCGATCCAATCGATGGCCGAACGAGCTTGTGACTCGTTCCCGTGGGCATCGACTACGACCCAGATGCGCTCCAGATCGCCGAATCGATCTTTGAACGCCTGATAGTCCTGCATGAACGGTCGATCTGGGGAGATCAGACTGTCTGTGTCGGCATCTAGCCTCACCCCCGTGAGCCCAGCCACAGCCCCGGCAACGGCCACAACCACCCCGATCAAGATGATCCACACAGCGCGGCGCACCAGCATGTCTGCGAGGGACCTGCTCATCGTGGCGGGTGCACCCGAGCTCCGGAGGGCTCACCTATGTCCTGCTGCTCCATGGGGGCGGAGATTCTAGGCCAACGCCCTGAATTCTCCACCGGATGAGGCTCGGGTAGATGCCACAACACCGCAACGCCACCGGAGCGCGTCCCGATGGCGTTGCGAAGCTGCAGAGGTGCAGCGGAGAAGAATCTCGGTTGTCAGGTGGCCTACCTGCTCAGACAGGCTCACCCCCACCGCGGCGAGGGTTGTCTCCACGGCGGGGTCGCTCACCCTCACCCCCTCGACCACCACGGTTCTGGAATGCCTCGCGGATTGCCTCACGCTCCTGTTCATCGATCTCGCCGTCGCCATTGGCGTCGAAGCGTTCCATGAACTGCTGGCGCATGGCCTCGCGGTCGCCGCCACCGCGGCCCATACCGCCATTGCGGTCACGGTTACCCCGTGTACGCATGCCCGGCAGTGACTGAGCTCGCTCCTCGCCGAGCAGGTCGGTCAGCGCATCGATGTACTCCTGGTCCACCTCGGCCCGGCGGCTGGTGGCCTCGTCCAGCGGAGTTTCCTCTCGCTCAGCGGAGGGGCCGTCGGCAGCCATACGGCGAATGAACCCCAACTCTCGAGGCTCCTCCCACTGGCGGACAGCGGAAAGCACTCGGGCATCCTGCTCGGCCATCGCAACGGTGCACTCCGACTGCAACTCGCTGATTGCCTGACGCAGGTCCTCTTCCAAGTCTTCCAGTTGGAGCGCTGCCTCGATTGCTCTAGATGAGCGGGACGGACGCAACCACCGGCCATAGGCGTCACTGAGCGCCTGTTGCTCCCATTGGCCCCTCTCACCTTCCGGCAGCGTCTGAGCGAAGGCGTCGATGGCCTCGTCATTGACACGCCGCACGGCCCGCTGCAATTGGAGGCGGTCCATGACCAGCTTCTCCAGGGCTTCGCTATCGCGGCTGGCCAGCAACTCCATCGCCTTGACGCGGGCGCTGGCGTCGTGACTGTCTCGACGGACCAGCGCCTCATCGAGATCGATGGCCCAGAGCTTGAGCACCTTCTGCGCTTCAGCTTGAGAGGCTTCATCCAGACCGCCCACCATCGCCTCGTTTGCATGTCGCTCGATGTTGAACGACTCACCTGAGATTCGGCCCTCGGGCAACATGCGTTCTCGCCGAATGCGACGCATGACGTCGCCCCAAAACGACTGCTGCTCCTCATCGAGCACGGCCACGATGGCATCCTCGGTCTGTGAGTTCATGCTCCGCCGCAGGGCATCAAACTTGGCGTAGATCGCTCGCTGTTCACCCCACGAGGCCTGCACTTCTTCGGAATCGGCGCGGGTCTCCATCTCATCTCGGAAGGCCGATCTCATCTCCTCCATGCGAGCCCGGAACGAATCGCGCATCGCTTGGCGGTCTTCTTCCGTCATTGACTCGCCAGCCTCTTGGGCATCGCGAATCTGTTCTCGGGCGGCCCGCATCTCAGTGCGAATCTCTTCCATACGGCCACGGAGCTCTTCGAATCGCTCCTGTGTGGCTTCATCGCTTCTGAGGGTCTCGTTCATGGCGTCGATCTGATCACGGGTCTCTTCGCTCGCCATTCGGAATGCTGCGTCGTAGTCCTCGAGCACGAGCGACACGATCTCCTGCTGACCATCTTGCAGGTCGAGCATCTCAACAAACACCGGCAGATCGCGGGTCATGAACAGCGGTCGGAACATCGACCGAGCCACCATGGCCATCGGATTGCCGCCGGGGCCGCCGCCGGGGCCGAATCCACCAGGCCCTCGCTCACCGCCGGGGCGACCGCCCCTGGCACCATCACCTCGACCACCGCGATCACCTCGGGCTCGATCCCCGCGGTCGCCGCGGTCGCCTCTGGCTCGATCGCCGCCGCCTCGCTCGCCACGGCCTTCCGAGCCGGTTCGATCTCCGGGATCACGCTGAGGACGATCTTGGGCCCAAGTTGCTTCTGTGAGGCTCAGTGCCCCAGCCAATGCGCCTGTCAGGGCCAACACGCCCAATGATCGGAGGCTTCTAAACGAGATTCGGTACTTCATGGCGGTGTGTACTCCAAACACGCAACTCATCTTCTTGGGCCCTGAAGCCCGACTGGCCTGTCCATGCAGGCCGGGGCAGAGGCTACCGGGTGCTACGGCCTCGATCGCCCGGACATCCCCCGAGGAAGGTGCGATGGTGGGTATGGTCCTCAGGCCAGCCATCGTAGAGCCATTGCCGCGTGCCAGAGCCCTCCCACCAATCTGTCGATCTTCAAGCGTGCCTCTCGGGCGATTCGAGGGCCTGGTCGGCATTCGTCAGCGGCACAGCGGGGCTGGTCATCGCTGCCGTTAGACGAACACTGGGCCCATCCGGGCCCCCGTCCCTCGACGTGGATGATCTGGTTCAACAGGTCTATCTCAAGCTCCTGCAAAATGACATGCGGCTGATGCGGCAGTACGACCCCGCTCGCAGCGGGGTTTCGACTTGGATCACGCTCATTTCCCGCTCAACCACAATCGACGCCCTACGCCGCAAGCGCCTCCCAGTGGTGCCTGCCGAGGCGGCCCTGTCAGTGCCCATCGAGGACCAAGCCCCTGAACACCGTGAATCGGTCATCGAGGCCCTCCCTGCCGATCTGCTCACAGATCGCCAGATCGTGGTGCTGAGGCTGATCTACGACGATGGTCTAGACGTAGCAGAGGTTGCTCAGGTGCTCGGCGTCGAGGCCCAAACCATCCGAAGCACGAGGCACAAGGCCATGTTGCGGCTGCGAGCCCACTTTTCAGAAACGACCGACCCCCAAGGCAATCCCACAGGAGGGATGGCATGACCCACCCCCCCCGTACAACCTCATGGAGACGAAATGCACCAGCAGCCGTCACATGTTGATTCCGATCGGATCGAGCCTGATCCAACGCTGCCAGCACTGCCAGCACTGATTGAGTGGATCGATGATCCCGCCGCCCCCTGCCCGGACCGGGTACTGGAGGCCATGGCTGCTGACAGCGGCCTGCGTGCGCTGGTGAGAGATCTGCGACTGGACCGGCTACCTGGATCAGAAGATGTGGCCAGCGAAAGCCTGCAAGCTCGGCTGGTAGCGTTGCAGCCCCCACGGCTGCTTCCGGGATCGGTACTGGGGCGTATTGGCGGTTGGTCGATCGCCGCGGCGGCGGCCGTGGCAGTCGCCTTTGTCGGCCTCCACATCGGCAGTTCCATGGCTCAATCTCGCAGTGTGGCCCACAACTGGGATGCCGGCGCCGATCTGGCCGCCGTCGGCCTGACCGGCCAAACTGATGACGACGATCTGCTGGCCTTGTTGCTTCCCGGTGAGGAGTCTCCCTCATGAGCCGCTCCATGTTGCTCATCGTGCTGGGACTCTCGTTGATCTTCAACGTGTTCTTTCTGCTGGGTCGATTTGGGCCCGGCACTGTCGCCACTGCAGACCCGGCTGAGCGACTCGCTCAATCGCTCGACCTGACGCAGTTGCAACGCACTCGATTTGATGAGTTGCGCACCGAGTTGCAGGTGGAGACCGCCGCGCCTCGAGCACGCATTGCTCAGTTGCAACAGGCACTGGCAGACGAACTCGAAACTGAGAGCCCGGACATCGATCGTGTTCGAGACCTCACTGACCAGATTGCAGGCGAGCGAAGATCCGCCCGGGCGCTGGCCGCCGACCATCTGGGCTCATTTATTGACATGCTCGATCCCGATCAACGGCGGCGACTGGGACGTCGACTGGGCGAGGCCTCCCGCCGTCATCACCCGCCTCTGCCCGACCTGACCGAGTTCGATGTCAATGGTGATGGCGAAATTGACCAGTCCGAGCACGAAGCGGCCCGCAAACTGGTCCATCAGCGCCATGAGGAACTGCGTCAGCGGCGGCAGGCCATGGCCGAGGAGTTCGATGCAGACGGCGATGGAACGCTGAGTCCTGATGAACGCCGGGCATTCCGCGAGGCGCTGCTCGAACGCGGGCTGCACCACCCTCGCCGCGGCCCCCGTGGCGAACGTCGAGGCCCCGGCGGCAAGCAACCGCATGAGCACCCGCCGCATGATCATCCGCCCCATGGGGGCCCCGGAAGTGACGGCCCCCCGCCGCCGGCCTGACGCGCCGCGGGCTCATTGGCCTGGCCAACTGAACTACCCGCCTTCTGAGCGGCGCATCCACCTCCCGCTGGAAGGCAGGCCCACTCAACTGAGGATCCGCGGGCAGGTACACTCGGCTACCCGCGGAGGGATCCTCTTGATTGGTTGGTTCTATCTGGCGATGGCGATCTGTCTGGAGGTGGCTGCGGCCACCTGCTTGAAGTTGTCAAACGGCATCCCGGGCTGGGACGACGACGCACGCGTGCTGCCCTTTGTGCTCATGCTGGTCTTCTACATCGTCTGCTTCCTGTTCATGTCCAAGTCGCTTGAGTACATCCAGTTGGGTGTCATGTACGCACTTTGGGCGGGGCTGGGCACGATTCTCGTGGCCTGCGTCGGCGTCTATCTGTTCAATGACACCATGCCGGTAATCAAGATCACGGGCATCGGCCTGATCATCATTGGGGTCGCCATGGTGAATCTAGGCGGAACCCAAGCAAAGAGCGACAAGCCCGCCGAAGGTGCTGTCTCGGAGCAGACCTGACTGAGCCGATCCGTTGCTGAGCGTGCCTATCGCTGAACGGGTGCCCCGCGACGAATCGCCCGAGCCTGCGGGATCAGCACTTTCAACTGTTCGATGCGGGTGTCCGAGTGTGGATGGGTTGACAGGAACTCGAAGGAGTCCGAGGGTGCGTCTTCACCCATTCGTCGCCACAAGCCGATCGCTTCCCCGGGGTCGTATCCGGCCTCAGCAGCAATGAACAGACCCAGTTCATCGGCCTCAGACTCGTGCAGCCTGCTGTAGGGCAGGGTGACGCCGATCTGCGCCCCGACACCCAGCGCCGCCATCGCCAGTTCGCGATCTTCCTCATCATCGAAGTCGAGCAGTGCCGCGCCCAAGGCCGTCCCCCCGACAATGAGCAGATGCTGTGACAATCGCTCCGAGGCATGCCGCGCAAGCACATGGGCTACCTCGTGACCGAGCACGATGGCAAGGGCATCGTCGGTGCCAGTCACCCTCAGCAGGCCGGTATGCACACCGATGCGACCACCGGGCAAGGCAAAGGCGTTGGCCGTGTCATCCTCGATGAGCACCACTTCCCAGTCGTGATCCTCCAACCCCATGCCCGGATGCCGACGGATCGCTGCGTCGATGACGTGCCTAGACACTGATCTCACCTTGTCGAACTGGTCTCCATGCTCGACAAGATCTCCCTCTGATCTGATCGACTCAAACGCCTCCTGCCCCATGGCATCGACAGTCGCATCTGGCATGAGCGACAACTGACTCCGACCAGTACCTGGCACCGAGACACATCCCGCAATTGCCGCCACTACCGCCCACAAACACAGTCGCCCGGGTGATCTCATGCCCCGAGCCTACCGCCTCGTTCGTTTCAGGGCGCCGTGTACGAGTGCGACGGGATGGTGTGCCTCCACACCAAAGGCATCGGATAGTTGATGCCGGCAGGACGTACCTGATGCCGCCAGAATCGCACCGCTCCGGCCGCGAATCGCCTCCCCGAGGCTGTGATCTGCGATCTGCATGGAGAGGTCGAATGTCGATCGGTCGTAACCGAACGACCCCGCCATGCCGCAGCAGCCGCTGTCCAGCCGTTGCACATCGGTGAACCCACAACGCCTCAGAAGTCGCTCTGTCACATCGGCCCGATGCTTCTGATGGCAATGGACATGCAACATCACCGGGAAGGTTGTCGGAGTGAACTTGGGCGTGTAGGGGTGGTCATCCCAGTGCTCCAACAGGAATCCTTCAACGGAGTCAGCAACATCGGACACTTGCCTGGCCATGCGGTCGGCATCACCCAGTCGAAGTTCCCGCCACTCCTGTTCGATCGCGGTCGTGCACGTGGGCTCGACGGTGACGACGCCAATCGCGTTGTGCTTGAGCATTGCCTCACGAATCGTTGTCGCCGACGATGACACCTGCCCCGCGGCCCTTTCCAGCAAGCCGGCGGAGCAACTGGTGCGGCCACAGCAATCTGCATTTGGGATGAGCACCCTGTAGCCGAATGCTTCGAGCAGTTGCACCGCCGATCGCCCGACCTGGGGCTCGCTCCACATTGTGAAACAGTCGGGGTACAGCAAGACGACCGGAGACTCGGAGAGGTAATAGCGCCCCTTGGCCCATCCCTGCAACCCAGGACCGAACCTTGGCAGCGACCGCTTGGGATGTATGCCCAACACTCGACGTGCAGCCCACCGAGTCGGCCCAAACCCGATCACGGCGTTGGCGATGCGATGAAAGGTCGATCCCAACTTGTTGATATGCCGCACTGCTGCGCGGGCTCGAACTCTGAATGGTGCGCCCCCGCGCCGCCGCCATCGCATGGCATCGAGTTCGGACTTCAGCTTGGTGACGTCCACCTGCGAAGGACACTCGTATCGGCATGCCTTGC
Source organism: Phycisphaerales bacterium (assembly GCA_022446885.1). GTDB lineage: Bacteria > Planctomycetota > Phycisphaerae > Phycisphaerales > SM1A02 > JABAAC01. The sequence continues at coordinate 38,883 of JAKVBU010000014.1, forward strand.
ACCCGAGGCACAGCGACATCGTCTCGTGAACGTCTTCGTTTGCCGGGCCATCGACAACTTGGCCAGTCACGGCCAGCCGAAGGGCATTGCCCCGCCCGCGGGTTGAATGGCGTTCGTCGCGGGTCACCCGGTAGGACGGGCACATCGCACCGGCACCATCCCGACGGCAATGCCCCTGCCCATTGCACCCCTTGGCCGCTTGCTCAAACGACCCTTCGTCGCGCCAGTGATATCCCGTCGGCCCTGAAGGTGGATCACATGCACCCTCACAGTCGATGCGAAGTGCCTCGAGCAGATCGGGGGCCTCGACAATCACTCCAGGATTGAGTCGGCCCTCGGGATCGAACAGCTGTTTGACGGCCCGCATTGCATCAATCACCCTCGGGCCGTAGAGCGTGTGCATCAAGGCCGAGCGAATCCTGCCGTCTCCGTGTTCTCCACTGATGGTGCCGCCGTTGAGTTCGACCAGATCAAGGGCCTCACGCGTGATGCTTCGGAATGTCTCTCGTTGATCGAGTTCCCGCAGATTCAGACGCGGCCGAACATGCAAGAGACCGACACTGGCATGGGCGTACCAAGTGGCCCGAACGCCATGCCGCTCCAGCATGGCATCGAAAGTCTGCTGAAAGACTGCCAGCCGCTCCACGGGCACCGCGCAATCTTCGACGCCGGGCACGGGCTGTAGATCCGATCCCGTGTTGGCAAGCAGGCCGAGGCCGATCTTGCGAAGCGACCAGAACCGATCTTGCGACTCGGGCGTGAAGGCCTCCATTGCCTTGGCTTCGGGAACAGCCTCACGTAGCGCCGTGGCTCGTTCTGCCAGCATGTCTGCATGATCAGCGAAGTAGTCGACGTAGAGCACTGCTGGCGAGGGCGCGGACAAAGGCACCGGAAGTTCTGCCGCGGTTTGCGCCCAAGATGGATGCGCCTCCGCTGCATCCAGAACATCCTGATCGAGCAACTCCACGGCGGAAGGCTCGGTATCGAGCACACGCTGCATGGCACCCAATGCTTGTGGAACCGTGTCGAATCCCAACACGATGAGACCGCGGGCTGCCGGCAATTCCACAAGCCGCAACTCGATCGAAGTGACAAGCGCAAGTGTTCCTTCCGACCCACAGATGAGCCGCGCCAGATTGACGGCATCGAGCGTGCCTCTGGTGGACTCATCGAACTGATCGAGCAACAAGTCGATGCGATACCCGCCGTTGTTGCGGCTGACCTTGGGAAAGCGATCGCGAATCTCTCGATCTTCGTCGTGCAGCAGCACTCGCAGATCTCGAGCAAGATCTCCTGCGATCGGGTCCCAGGCTGAGGCCCCCTCGCCCAGATGCGCCACTCGTCCGTCGGCAAGGACCACTTCCATCGCTTCGACGTGGTCACCCGTCATGCCCCACCAGAGCGAGTGCAGCCCGGCTGAGTTGTTCGCGACCATGCCGCCAATGGTCGCCTGCGCTGAGGTGGATACTTCGGGCCCGAAGGTGAGACCGTACTGGGCCGCTGCTCGACGCAGATCATCGAGCACAACGCCGGGGCCCACGTATGCGATCTTCTGCTCCGGGTCGATCCGGCAGTCACGCATGTGTACTGAGCAATCGATGACCACAGACCGGTTGACCGTCTGTCCGGCCAGTGAACTGCCACCGCCTCTGGCCAACATGCTCAAGCCGTGGGCATTGCACCAGCGCACGATCTCGACGACGTCGCGGTGGTGACGTGGTTGCACCACTCCCAGCGGCTCCACCTGATATGGCGAGGCGTCTGTGGCATAGAGCATGCGTACGTGGTCGCCGAAGCGAACCTCACCGTCAATTCGCCGCGCCAATTCGGCAACGGCTTCAGCGGGGACAGGTGACTCCAGTACCGGCAGTTGCATCGGGACAGATTCTACGCAGGTGGCGCGAGCCACATGTCTACTCGCCAAACCAGATAGAACAGGGCGAATGCACCCATCAACAGAATGCTCGCCCAGGACCAGACGAGCATCCCCCTGCGCAGACGGTGCGGCTGGGGCATGTCCGGACCTGTCACGACCCGATGATTCAGCCAGGCGAGCACCGGAGCTGTCAGGAAGGAGGCGATCGTCGCCAGATCCACCATCGGCAGCAGCGCGTTGCCGAGGAACTGAAGCAGGGCGAACGCCCCCACCGCCATGACGATCATGCTGTAGAGATACGCCCGTCGCCCACCATCTGCATCCGACCCGGCCGGGGACACCTCGAATCCCGATGCTGTCTCCTCAGTTCGAAAGCGGCGCAAGAGCACTGCGATCACGCGAGGGAATCCGTCCAACACGGCGATCGTTGTCGAGATCATGACGGCCAGCGCCGACACGCCAACGATGCCACCAGCCCACGGCCCCACGGTGGTGCCATAGAGCCCGATGAAGAACGCGGGAAACTCGGTGCCCTTTGAAGGAAAGGCCACTCCCTGTTGCATCATGCCTGCGCCGAGAATGAGGAAACAGAAGGCCAACAGCCCGGTGCAGATGTACCCGATGTCAAAATCGAGCAGTGCACCGCGAACACTGGGCCTCTGTCCCACCAGTCTTCCTCGCTCCAACACCCAGAGTGACTGCCATGCAGCCAGATCAACCGCTGTAGGCATCCAGCCAATGAGCATGGCCACGAATGCGATGGTGCCAGCAGTCTGCCAAGCAGAGCCTGTGGGCCAGAATGACAGCGACTCGCCGCCCAGATGAGGCACCATCATTGCGGCCGCCACGATGGTCAAGACTGTGAACAAGGGCACGAGGACCTTTGTCAGTCGATCCAGCCAGCGATAGCCCCCGGTGACGAGCAGGCCACCGCACCCGAGCAGCAGGACTGCATTGAGCCAGGCAATTCCAGGCGAGCCGATGCCCCAGTTGATCAGACGATCGTGCAACAACGCCGCCGTCACCACCGTGACCGCGGCCTGCACAGCGAACATGGTCGCCAGCGTCAGCAGAGCGAACAGCACCAGTGACCAACGCCCCAGACGCCGATAGCCCTCCAGAAGTGAGTGGCCGGTCGCCGCTGTCCACAGGGGGGCGAATCTGAACGGGGGGTACTTAAAGACGAGCGCTGCCAGAATCACCAGCCACATCGACAGCCCCCAGCCGGTACCGGCTCGGGTGGACTGCACCAGATGAGACACGCCTACCGAGGCGCCTGCGAAGATCAGGCCCGGACCCAGCGCCGCCAGAAAGGCGCGGCCCGGTCGCTTGGAGGCGTCGGGCTCAGCAGCCTTCGAAACTGGCGATGATTGCGAGGATCTCATCGACGTCGACCATACCGTTTCCGTCGATGTCGCTGTCACAGCCCTCGCACGGGCCCCAGTCGGAGAGCACCTGCAGGATGTCGTGTGTGTCCACGACACCGTCGCCTGTCACATCCGCAGGGCAGTCTGTGCCAGGATCAGCCGCCTCGACAGCGGCAGCCACATTCACGAACCCATGGCCATATTGCGTATCCCATCCGTCGGCCCCATAGTCCTCCGCGGTCGCCGCAACCAGATCAGCTGCAGCCTCCGGGGAAAGTGACGCATCCATGGACAGCACCATCGCCATCACACCAGCGACATAGGGCGATGAAAACGACGTGCCATCGATCGTGGTGGTGTCCCCGCCGTCATAGCCCGCCGATCCACTGCGGTCGGTCGTGCGGATACCCGCACCCGGTGCCGCGGTGAATAGGCCATTCCCGTAGGTGCTGAAACTCGCCAGCGTGCCGTTGGACTGCATGGCGGACACAGCAAGCACATTGGCAAGATTCGCCGGCCAGCCGATGTTGGCAGACCCATCGTTTCCAGCGGCTGCTACATGCACCACGCCCGCCTCATGTGTCTGATTGAATGCGGCCGAGATCGATCCAGAAGCCGAGCCACCTCCCCAGGATGAGTTGGTCACGCGGGCCCCTTGATCGGCGGCCCAGCCGATGCCCTCAACCACCCAGGCGTCCTGGAATTCGAGGAAGCCCAGGCAGAAGCCGAAGATGCTGATCTCATTGAACACCTTGCCGGCCCGCACGATGCACTCCGGCGCCACACCTACCACGCCGATTGCGTTGTTGATGGTCGCCGCAACGCACCCGGCCACCGCAGTGCCGTGGTTGTCGCAGTCATTTCCCGGATGCCCGTCGCTGCTGGAGCCGGTGAATGTCGCTCCGGGCAGCTGATTGATGTCGGCGTGATTCTGATCGATGCCGCTATCCAATACGACCACCTGAATGTCGCCGCTGCCCTTCGTGATATCCCAGGCTTCGGGTGCATCCATGTCGTGATCTGAACTCTGGTGCAGCCCCCACTGCGATCCGAATTCAGGATCATTGGGAATCTCGCACGTCTGAGTCCATCGCATGGCGTTGGAGTGAGCGAATGAGACCTGTGGGTGTCGCTCCAGATCGCCGCACAAGGAGAACATGTCGACTGCACTCGTGCGTGTCGAGCCCAGCCGAACAATGCGTTGCCCACCAACATCCGGGTCTATCAAGTGCAGATTGTGCGATTCGATCAGCGTCTCAAGAACAGCGGGGTCGGCCCCGGTCTCAAGTTGGAGAAGCACCTCGTTTGTCGGCGCCCAGGGCAGCATGCGTGTGCCACCAAGAAACAGCGGTGAGGCAAACGTGACTGCGCCCGATCGAGCAAGCCTGTCCACCAGAGACAGCACCTGCAGGCCAGTCATCGGGCGATGCAGAGGCGCGTAGATCAGCCGCCCAACGCTGGAGTCTTCGAACGCTTGGCCATCGAGCCCCCATCGATCAGCAATCGCCATCAGAGCCTGCGTTGATGTGTCGCCCGGATCAATCATGATCCAGTTGCAATCGACATGCAGCACATCTGGGCCTGTGCTCAAGTTGTTCATTGCAAGCGAGTCATAGGCGGCGCCCGGCAACTGGGCAGGGGTAGTCATCACGGATGTCAACAGCAAGGTGTGCAACATGAACTCGATCCTCCAAGCCCCGAGTCTAACGATCAGTGCCACTCACTCAACCAACGGATGCCCGAATGCCGCGTTTTCCCGGCTCGTCGCTTCGGATCTACTTCAAACGGCCTCCGCAATGTCGCTGATGGAATGGGCATTGTGCGTTTGCCAGTAGAGCATTGGTTCATCTGATTCGTCCGCCAAGGCCGCAGCAAGCGCCTTTCCGGTGTAGGTCGTTTCAAGACGGCAGCCGCACGAATCCAGCCGCGCCGCAGCCTCCACCGCACTTTCCGCGGCCTCGGTCGGCATGCCGTATCCCTCACCCAGTTGGTCTTCGACGCACACGGGCATCGCCGGGTCGAGCCCAGCAAGCGCCGCAGCCTCTTGCGACAAAGCCTCGACATCGGCGAGGCTGAGCCAGTCTTCAGGCACAACGCGCACCCCGATCACCTCAGTCGAAAACCCCGCCTCCTCCAGCGCAATGGCCAGACCAACGACTGTTCCGGCTGTTCCCATGGCGGCATACACCCGACGCGGCTGGGGCAGCACCCCGTCGCGAATCTGTGACACCAGTTCCCGCCCGGCCCGGATGAATCCCTGTGCCCCTACCGGACTTGAGCCGCCGGCGGGGATTGCCAGTGCGTCTTGGGCAAGTGAAGAGAGCAGTTCACAGGCGGCATCTTGATCAGACGCCATGTGCACGGTTGCCAATGCTGCTGTTGCCTCGAACACGGCCCCGACATGCTCATTTTCCGGACGGGGAAAGGCGATGACGTGCACATCATGGCCGAGCCTCGAACCGTGCACGGCTGTTGCCAGCGCATGATGAGACCCCTGCGCTCCCATGGTCACAATGCGCCGAGGCGCCTCATACAGCAAGTACTCGAGTTTCCTGGGCTTGTTGCCGCCGTAGCCCGGCGCCGAACAACCGTCATCCTTGATCCACAGGTTGGGCTTGAGATCGAACGCCTTGAACACAGGCGTGCTTCGGACGCCAAGATCAACTCGGCCAGGTAGACCGCTCATGTGGCCGACAGCAGGATGTCGTTCACGATCGCCTCGAGCATCTCTTGGCGACCTGATCGAGGTGTGGGTTCAGATTGAGCAGCCTGTGATTCCAGATCACGCAAAGACACGGTACCGGCCATGATGCCTTGGCCCAGATCACTCTCCCAAGAGGCATACCGATCGTGCATGAAGTCAGAGAGCCGCCCGTCTTCACGAATGGCCGCCGCGACGAGCAAACCTCGCGCAAAAGTGTCCATGCCGGCGATGTGAGCATGCAGCAGGTCGATGGGCTCCATTGACTCACGCCGTCGCTTGGCATCGAAATTCAAGCCACCTGTTTCAAGTCCGCCATGTTCCAGCAGAACCAACATGATGTCAGTCGTCAGGTACAGGTCGGTCGGGAATCTGTCCGTGTCCCAGCCAGCGTGCGCATCGCCCATGTTGGCATCGATCGACCCGAGCATGCCCGCGGCTGCTGCCATGCGCAACTCGTGCCCCATCGATTTGCCCGCAAGCGTGGCGTGATTGGTTTCTATGTTCAGGGAGATGCGATCTTCAAGGCCGAACTCACGCAGGAAATTCAACGTCGCCTCAACATCGCTGTCGTACTGGTGCAGACTTGGCTCTCTTGGCTTGGGCTCGATGTAAAAGGTACCTTCGAAGCCGGTGGTATCAGCGTGTTCGATCGCCAGATGCAGCAAGCGGGCATATTGCGCCCGCTCCCGGGCCACATCGGTGTTGAGTAGCGTTGAGTACCCCTCTCGCCCGCCCCAGAACACGTACCCACGCCCACCCAACGCTTGGGTGGCGTCGATTGCCCTACGCACCTGCCCGGCACCATGGGCAAACACCTGCACATCTGGGCTGGTTGCTGCTCCGTGGGCGTACCGGGGATGAGCAAACAGACAGGCTGTGCCCCAGAGCAAGCCGATGCCGGTTTGCGTTTGCAGGTCATCTAGCACGCCGGTCATGTGCTCCATGGCAGCCCGCTGTGAGGCCACGGAGTCGCCTTCGGGCGCGACGTCGTGGTCGTGAAAGCAGTACCAGCGAATGCCGAGTCGTTGCAGCAGCGCAAAGAAGACTCGTGCCCGTCGCTCGGCATTGTCGAGTGAGTCCGTGCCGTCGTCCCACGGGACAAGAGCTGTGCCTCGACCGAAGGGATCCCCAAGCGTGTTTCGCATCACGTGCCAGAAGCACGCAGCAAACGGCAGGTGCTCGTGCATTGGACGCCCTTCGACGAGTCGATCTGGGTCGTACCAACGAAATGACAGGGGGTCCTTGGACGCAGGGCCTGCGTATTCGACCTTGGGGAGATCGGCGATGGCGTCATCGTGCAGAAGATCCATGCTGCGAGTCTAGGCGCACCTGCCCCCGCCATGCACGGCCACCGAGGTGGCCGGGCATGTCCTTGCGGATCGTTGACCCATCAAGTGGAAAGCCAACGAGCGTCCCCGGAGGGATCCGGCAGAGGCCGTTGTCCGTGATCGCAAACACGCAAACAAAGGCCCTGGAAGAGGGCCGGAATTGGATGACCTGGATGACCATGCGAGATCCAGCCGAAAGCCATGCGGATTAGGGATATGGCGGGGGCAAAGGTGAGCGATGGCACCAACAACAGTGCCCCGGTCGGGCTCGGCGTAGGGAGAGCGTTGGGTGCCATCGTGCTGGCAGTGGAGCGGGCCCGAAGACGGGCGCTGTTGCCATCACCAGAGACGGGCCCACTCGCAAAAAGAGAGGCCCAGCGTGTTTGGACTGGAAATCCACCGCCAGAATCGCCCCCCACAAGTCAGTACAAGGCCCGACGTGATCTGTGACATGAGTTTTGGTTTTTTAGGCGGCTTGTTGGGCCCGCTCCATGTGTGCGAATGTCGCCCGTCGCAACAGGCCCTGGTTAGCAATGGCAAGCGTGTCCAGTGCATGGGCTGCTGAAGTGACTCTGGCCAGCGACTGCTCGGCTTGCACTCGCAATTGACGAGCGACCGTCGCCCAAGCCAGATCCACTTCCGCCATCCAACGCCGAACGTCGGGCCGCTCGGCGTCGAGTTGCTCCAACACTTCTCTCGCCGCGTCGTAAGCCTCCAGCGCAGTTTCGTAGCGGCCTCGAGATCGATCCAATTCACCACGGCCCGATCTCGATGACCATGCCGTCGTGCATCGGCATTTGTTCACCCTGCTCAATCCGCATGGAGTCAACTCGTGTTCCAGTAGTCGAGTTGGCGTCCTCGATATGCCAGTTGCCCTCCTCACCGCGAATGACTGCGTGCACTCGAGACACCCACTGGTGATCAAGCTGAATGTCGGCGGCATCGCCTCGACCGATCGTCGTTTCGGCCCGGTCGAAACCGGCCGACAAGTCGGGCGTGACAGGCCCGTCGGCCATCACCAATTGCAAGCCGCCAGACAATTGTGTCATCCCGGACATGCGTGAAGCAGATCACTCAAACCGATGGCATCGAATACCATCAGTTTCATGATGCACCCGCTCCTCATGTCTGTCGCCTTGATCTCCTCTGTTGCTGCCGATGCAACCCCCATCGTCATTGACGGCCGATTCGACGATTGGCCAGGCGTGGCTGCCAACGAACTTGCGGTGGCCGAGGACGGCCGGTTTGTCTACGTGCATCTGCCTGCGCCCGGCAGCCCATCCAATCTGCAGGGGCTCGCCTCTCCTGATGTCCTGCGTATCGATCTGGATCACGACGAAGGCACCGGAGCAAGATCCGGGCCGTATCGGGGGACCGATCTGGAGTTGCACTTCAGCCCCAAGACGGGGCGTCGCAGCGGCGGGGTCCAGATACAGCTTCCTGGCCTGGAGGATGGTTGGCTCGACCCAGACGCTGTCGATCTGGTCTTCGCCCCGACCGCCGCATCCAATCGATTCGAGATCCGAATTCCCCGCTCGATCGAGACGCCACGGGGCCCAGTCACCGTAGGCGGTCGAGTGAGGCTCCATCGATCAGGCCCCTTCGGCACCCAAGGGCAGCTACTTCAAGCGGTTCAGCCGCGACCTCAGGTTGAACCGGCATTCCAGACGCTGCCGACCTGCCCCGACAGCGGCATCCGAGTGGTCAGTTGGAATGTGGAGTTCGGCGGGCTACTGGAACACCCGGCGCCCTTTCAACGCATCTTGGCTGCGCTCAAGCCGCATGTGATCTTGATCCAGGAGTTGGAGCCCGACCAGCGCGCTGGCGACATCGAGGCCCTGCTGAAGGCCGCTGTTCCCGGAAACTGGACGGTTGATCTGGGCCCCGTAGGCGGCCGCCTCCGCAGCGCCGTCGCCACTCGACTCTCAGCGACCGATCTTCCTGAACTCGACACGCTCAAGCGGCGCGACAGCGATGATCGGGGCGTTCGCGGCGCCGGTCTCACCGTAAAGAACGCACTGTCACCAGACATCGGCGTGGTCTCACTGCACCTGAAGTGTTGCGGCGCAGCAGAGGGCCCCGAGGACATGACCCGCATCGCCGAGGTGCTGGCTGTTCGTCGAGCAATCACCGAAGCTGATCACCGCGCCCCACTGGGCGGCCTGATCATTGGCGGTGATCTGAATCTGGTGGGATCCTCACTTCCGCTTGAGTTGCTGGTTGACAACGGCGAGTCGATGCTCGGGGGCAGCGGCGACCTCATCATCGCTGAGGCCATGCGGCCCGCGGGCGGCGGCATGCAGACCTGGGAGAAAGACGGTCAGCGATACACCCCAGGCCGCCTCGATTGGATCGCGGCTACAGGATCGAGCCTTGAGATCGCCAATGCCTTTGTTCTGGCCACCGACGAGTGTTCAGCTTCGGTCTTGAGCGATCTGGGCATGCAGCCGGGCGATTCCGCCGCGGCCTCTGATCATCTACCCGTCGTGGCGGACTTCATCGTGCGTTCCCCCATGCGTCTGGGGCGATGACCGCAGTTCGCTTGCCGCGCCCCACAGCAGCTTGATCGAAGCAGCCACCACGAGCACGACGAATGCCCCGCGGATTGCCCGCAGCGGCATCTTGTGGGACAGGCGGGCTCCACACCAAGAACTCAGAAGGCACGCTGGCACGAGCCACGCAGCAATCTCCAGTGGATCCCACCACTTGACGGACTCCGCCAGACCCGGCGTGTCGAGCAGCGTGACGTCTTTGTAGATGGCCCCCACAATCGACGTGCACACCATGATCGCGCTTGAGGTGGCGATCGCCTGCCGCAGTGGGAGGAAGCAGACGAATCCCAATAGAGGAACCGTAATGAGGCCACCGCCAATGCCCAGGATGCCGGCCCCGAACCCTAGACACAACCCCACGACGACACATCTTGACCATGTGGGAACATAGGAGGGGGCCTTCCAAGTGTCTTCACCCCCTCTGGGCCGCATCAGCCGACTGAGATTGGTCCACGCCACGTAGATCAAGAAGGTGCCGAAGGTGATCTGCAACCAGAGATTGGGAATCCAGATACTCAACGTAACGCCACAGATGATCGCCACGCATGCCACCGGCGCAATGCGTTTGACCGCTCCGACACACACGGCTCGTTCACGACGATGACCGAGCGCCGCAGCGATCGCGACAAAGGGGGTCGTTGTCATCGACGCTGCCTGAGCGAGGTGAATCTCGTGGCCCAAGATGAGGGTGATCATGGGGATGATCACCACGCCACCTCCGATGCCCAGCATGCCACCCAGGGCGCCGGCCATCATCCCTATGCCCAACAGCCCGAGGATGTGCCCCAAGGGCAGTGTCCCAACCAGAATGTCGAGCCACTCCATGCTCAGGCACCCTAGCAGGCGACCTGCGAAGATCCCGATTCATGACTTCCGCACGAGTCCTTCGCGCTGATGCCCTGCTGCTGTTGGTCGCCCTGATCTGGGGCGTGGGGTTTGTCGTGCAGAAGGTCGCGATGGAAGGAGAGGGAGCCATCGGCCCCGTCACCTTCGCGGCGCTGCGGCTGTTCATCGGGGGATTGGTGCTTGTGCCACTGCTCGCGGTACGCAATCGTTCACACGCAAAGGCGACGACGCCCCCCATCTCAAGACGAGCGGCCTGGTGTGCCATGGGTGGTGCAGGCATGCTGCTGGCGGCAGGTGGCATCCTGCAACAGTGGGGGTTGGTCTATACCGAGGCAGGCGTTGCTGGCTTTGTGACCGGGCTCTACGTGGTGATCGTTCCATTGCTTGGCTTGTGCATCGGTTATCGCGTGCGCTGGACGACCTGGGTGTCGGTGGTGCTCGCAGCCCTCGGCATGTACTTGCTCAGCGTCGCCGGGCGGCCAGTCTTCAATCCGGGCGACTTGCTGGTGCTTGGAGGCGCCGTTTGCTGGGCCGGACAAGTGCTGGTGATTGGTTGGGTGGCCTCACGCATGAATCCGATCATGTTGGCAACGGGCCAGAACCTCATCGGTGGCGCCATTGCACTGCTCATTGCCGCGCTCACGGAGCAGACGTCGTGGAGTCAGATCGAAGCGTGCCTGTGGCCGCTGGCCTACTCAGGCCCGTTGGCCATTGGGCTGGGCTTTCTGCTTCAAGTTGTGGCTCAACGGGACGCACCACCAGCACACACCGCCATCATGCTGTCGATGGAGGCCGTGTTTGGCGCACTGGCCGGCTGGCTCCTCTTGAGTGAGGTGTTCACGCCGACCATGCTTGGCGGCTGCGTCATCGTGTTGGTGGCGATGGGCGTGGCCCAACTCAAGCCACCCGTTGCATTCAAAGTCGACAGCACGGATCCGAGTTGACTCAGCCTTCTTCAGCCCGCATGCGATCGACCACCTCTCGAAGACGTTTGGTGAGCCTCATCTTCGCGTGCCGAATGGCAGCTTCACTCATGCCGGTCTCGGCGGCAACGGCTGTGGCGGGCGTGCCTCTAACCCCATAGAGCTCGAATGCACGCCATGTTTTCTCTTCAACTTCGTCCCGAACCTGGGCCATGGCACGGGAGAGCATCTGCTCGGTCCACTGGCGGTCCCACTGTTCGTCCATGTCGTCAGGCAGTGCCGGCTCGGCGTGATCCTCGATGCCCACATCGGGGCGCCGTCGCCTGAACCGGGCTCGGATCGCATTGAGCGTCACCCGCTTTAGGTATCCACGAAAGCGTCCCTTCTCAGGGTCATACTCGAACGCATCCGAGACTCTGAAGAAGCCCAGCAGCACATCCTGCAGCACATCGTCAGCTTCCTGCGGCGGCAAGCCGGCATTGCGTGCAAACCCGGCAATCACACGCGAGTACTTCTGTGCGAACTCCTGCCACCCCAGTTCGCGATCAACGGTGCCGTCGGCCTTTAGACGGAGAAAGATGCTCGCTCGCGTGGCATAGAGCGGATCAGATCGCCCCTTTACCGAGTGGCTGGTTGTGTGCTCGTCCTCCTTCTCCCGCCGCGGCTGCATGGCCATGTCGGAGTTGCTCTCTGGCGTGGCTTCGGGCTGGCTATCTCCCGTAACCCGAGCCAGCAGACGCCAAGGACCGATGCCGACCAGATCTCGATCGGTCAGACGCACGACCTCGTCGGCATCCACCCGAACAAGATTCACGGTAGTGCCGGCTCGCGACCCCAAATCGCGGACCCCCAGAGTGCCATCCTCCTGCAACACAAGCGCAGCGTGCTTACGAGACACAGCTGGATCAGGCAGCACGATTTCGCAGTCGCTGCTTCGCCCCAACGACACCTCTGAACGCCCAATCTGGGTGGACGCCCGAACCATGCCGTCTGGGCCTGATACCGCAACCAGTTCTACCTCTACTGTCATGTTCGCATCTGGTCCTCAAGACTCATCGGCACAATCCTACTGACGAGCACATTTACCACGGTGGCCGCCACAAATGCTACGGGGAGGTTGTAGATCTCCACATCGCCGGTGTAGAGCAACTTCCAACCGATAGCGACGACAAACCCTGTTGCCATGCCCGCGATGCACCCGGCACCGGTGGCCCGACGCCAAAACAGCGCCAGCAGCACTTGCGGTCCGAAGGAAGCGCCCAGAATCGCCCAGCCATAGGTGAGAACGAAACTGAAGATCTGTACTTGCTCGTCGAGTACCAAGGCCACTGCGACCAGCCCGACACCAAGCACACAGAGCCGGTGAATCACTGGCGAGCCGCCTCTGGGACCTCGGCCCAATACTCGATCTATGAAGTCTGATGCGACGGCAGAGGCCCCCACGACCAGTTGACTGTCTGCCGTGGAGGCAATGGCCGCGAGGATCGCGGCAAGCGTCAAGCCTCCCAGCGCTGGTGGGAGCATCGCCTCGGCGGCGAGAATCAGGGCGTACTCGCCATCGATGGTGCCGCCGGGCCCGGCAGTGAGCATGGGCTCGGCCCACCACACACCCTGCTCGGCGAACGCTCTGGCGATCAATCCCATGGTGATGGCGCCCGAGATCACCAACACAGCCCAGACGATCGAGACAAAACCACACATCACTGCGTCGCGGCGATCCTGCATCGCCATGAATCGCACCAGCACGTGTGGCTGTCCCATGTACCCGAAGCCCACGCCCAAAGCCCCAGACCCCAACAGGAATCCGATGAACGCGCTGCCGGTGAGCGCCGGCCAGAATGCGATGAGTGAGTTGCTCTCGACGGACGCGCTCAGCCCAGCGCGAATGAAGTGCGGGCCGTGCCCTGTCAGCATCAACCAGAAGGGAAACAGCACCAGCACCGCGACCATCAACAGGCCCTGTAAGAGGTCAGTCCAGCACGCCGCCCGGAAGCCGCCCATCGAAACGTAGGTCAACACGAGACCGGCGCCGATGACAACGCCCCAGAGGTAGTCGAGCCCCTCAAAGGCTGCGCTGAAGGCCTTCCCTGCAGCGGCAAACTGGGCCGCCACGTAGAGCGTCATGGCGATGAGGATCACGATCACCGCGAACACTCGAATGGCCTGCCGGGTCGTACCAAACCGCTTTGCCAGAAAGTCCGGAATGGTGAGCGCCCCCAACGACTGGGAGTACCCCCGAAGCCGCCCGGCAATGACGAACCAGTTGACAGCGAAACCCACGATCACGGCCGGCACGATCCAGAAGGCCCGAACGCCAGCAGAAAACGCCCAACCAACGAGCCCCAACGTCACCCAGCCGCTCTCAGAAGAGGCCGACGAAGAGAGCGCCGCCACCCAGGGGCCCAGCCGGCGACCAGCAAGGAAGTACTCCTCCTCACCAGCATTTGCCCGGTTGTTCGCCCACACGCCCACCCCGAGCACAAGCAGCGTGTAGATGGCGAAGGCAAAGATGAAGGTGAGCATGTGGGGGCCTGCGACTGACCTTACCATCCCCGGGCATATGAGCACCGCACGCTGGGATCTGAGATTTCTTGAGTTGGCCGACCACATCGCCGCCTGGTCCAAGGATCCATCACGCGGTGTAGGCGCGGTCATCGTCGCGGCCGATCGGCGAGTCTGCGCAACGGGCTACAACGGCCTGCCCGAGGGGGTTGAGGATCGGCCTGAGCGGCTGGAGCGGCCCGCCAAGTACGACCTCATCTGTCATGCAGAGATCAATGCGATCGTGCAATGCGCCCGTCACGGTGCCTCGACCGTAGGCACGACGATCTACACCACGTTCTTCCCCTGCAACACCTGCACGTTGGCGATCATCCAGGCCGGCATCGAACGCGTCGTGTCATGGGCGCCTGGCCCAGGCGATGAACACTGGGCCGATGCCATCACGACCAGCGTGAAACTGCTCGACGAAGCTGGCGTGCAGTGGGTGCAGATCGAGCGATCTGCCAGCGGCGATCAACCCACCGACGCAAGCACCGGGTCGGGGTCGTAATTCCACGACTCGGCGATCGTGTTGTCGGCGTTCATCACGAGCACCCTGGGGTGATGCTCGGCATACTCGGCGTCGGACATCTGGGCGAAGTGCAGAATGATGACTCGATCACCCGGCTGAGCCAACAGCGCGGCCGCGCCATTGATCCCGATGATGCCGCTACCGGGCTCGCCCCGGAACACATAGGTCTCGAATCGCTCGCCATTTCGGCAGTTGGCGATGAGCACCTTGTCGTTCACCCGCAGACCTGAGGCCTTCAGCAGGTCGGCGTCGATGGTGATCGAGCCAACGTACTCGGGATCAGCCTGCGTCACGGCAGCGTGGTGCAACTTGCAGTAGAGGACGGGTCGGAGCATGAGACCGGCCATTCTATCGCGGTCTGGCCTCCACGAGAAGGCCTCGGATAGGCTTCGCCCCATGCTGCTCGATGTCCAGTTTGATGGTCTGGTGGGCCCGACCCACAATTACGCGGGCCTCTCCAGAGGGAATGTTGCATCCACCACCCATGGTGGCGCGACCAGCCATCCACATGCCGCTGCCCGGCAGGGCCTGGCCAAAATGCGGATGGTGCACGATCTTGGTGTGCCTCAGGCATTCCTCCCCCCCATGGAGCGACCAGACCTGGCCACGCTCCGTGCCGAGGGGCTTTGCGGCGATGACGCAGCGGTGCTGGCTGCAGCCGCTCGGGAGCACCCTGCCTTGCTCGCGCGAGCGTGCAGCGCTTCAAGCATGTGGACCGCCAACGCCGCAACCGTCACCCCGTCGTGCGACTCGACCGACGGCAAGGTGCACGTCACGGGCGCCAACCTGGTCTCGAAGGCCCATCGGGCAATCGAAGGGCCCATGACTGCGAAGTTGCTGCGAACCGCTCTGCCTTTTGCGGTGCATCACCCTCCCCTGCCCGCTGATGGAGCCCATGGGGACGAAGGCGCCGCCAATCACACCCGGCTCCAGACCGAAGAAGGGGTGGTACATCTCTTCGCATGGGGCGTGGACAACGATGATCCCGATGCCCTCAAGCCCGCTCGATTCGAGGCTCGCCAGACACGGCTGGCCAGCGCGACCATCGCCCAAGCCCACCAGTTGAGAGCGCAATGCGTGGTGCTCGTGCAGCAGCACCCAGCCGCCATCGATGCGGGCGTCTTTCACAACGATGTCATCAGCGTCGGACAGGGCGCACTGCTACTGGTGCATGAGCGGGCGTTCGTCGATACACCCGGCGTTCTTGAGGCTCTGGCGGACCGATTGGGCAAAGCGTTCCGCCCGCTTGTCGTCACAGAAGCGGCGCTCGCCGTAGACGAAGCTGTCTCCACGTATCTGTTCAACAGCCAGTTGCTTCACACCGCCGAGGGATATGTCTTGATCTGCCCCGCGCAGGTAGCGGCCCATGCGAGCACCGCCGCCCTCGTGCAGCAGTGGCAGGCGCAAGGTGATCTGGCCCGAGTTGAGATGCTTGACCTGCAGGAGTCCATGCGCAATGGCGGCGGCCCTGCCTGCCTTCGACTGCGAGTACCGCTCAGTGCAGATGAGCTCAAGCAGGTGCACCCCGGGTTCAGGATCGACGGCCCCACCCTCGATCGCCTCGAAGCGTGGGTCGATCGCTGGTACCCGCGTGCACTGGATCCGGCTGATTTGGCCGACCCAACCCTGCTTGAGACCTCCAGAGAGGCCCTGGACGCGCTCACCTCCATGCAGGACATGGGAAATCTGTACCCGTTCCAGCATTGATGGTGCAGATGGTCGAAAGAACGGCCGATGCCGGTGCATCGTCATTCCATGGACCGGAGCACAGCCATCAGATCGGACACGCTCATCCTGACCCTCTGGGACGGCCGCCTTGCGACCTGGAGAGGCAAGCACCGTGACGGGTGCCTCTACATCAAGGTGCTGGGCGATCGGTTTCGAATCTGGATCCCCAAGGGCCTGGTCCGCAAGGCCGGCCGCCTGCACGCCGAGGCTGCCTGATGTCTACCATGGGGACCGGTGCTGACAAGTTCACGCCGCTTGATCCACCTCCTTGCTCCCTCGTGTCAGAACCGCAGTCCAAACCGCTGGTGACCCGCGTCTACCCCGAACACGCATTCGGCGGGTACACCTCATGCGACACCACCGTCGCCTTCTACGGCAGGCTCAATGCGCTTGTTACGCCCGAGCATCGCGTGCTCGACGTGGGCTGTGGCCGTGGTTCCTACCTGCACACCCCCACCGACTCCCCTTGGCGTGTGGGGCTGCGCAACTTCAAGGGCAAGGCCCGCGAAGTCGTAGGCATCGACGTGGACGACGCCGGCGAGCGCAATACATCGCTGGATGCCTTCCACAAGATCAGCGACGTAGACCACTGGCCAGTCGAGGATGAGGGGTTTGATGTGGTCTTCAGCGACTTCGTGATGGAGCATGTCGATCGCCCCACGGCATTCCTGTCGGAAGCGGCTCGAGTGCTCAAGCCCGGCGGGCTGTTGGCACTGCGCACCCCCAATCGTTGGTCCTACGTGAGCCTTGCCGCCTGCATCATTCCCAACAAGATGCATGGCAAGGTGACCGGCGCCGTTCAGGCCGGGCGTGAGGAAGAAGATGTCTTTCCGGTGCGATACCGCTGCAACTCCAAGAGAGCCCTCCGCAAGGGTCTCAAGCGAGCCGGATTCGGCGAGGCCGCCGTCTGGCGGTTGGAAGGTGAGCCCGCCTACCTGACCTTCTCTCCACTGGTCTACCGATTGGGTGCCTTCGTGCATCGGATTCTGCCAGGGCCCTTCAAGACAACGCTGATCGCCTTCGCCCGCAAGTCCTGACGGAGGCCTGCCGCCGACCTTTCATGGCGGTACACTCGGTTCCCCCTTGCCCCCACACGGAAGGAACCCAGAATGCTGCGCGCCATGCTTCCCGCCGCCCTGACAGCGGTGATCTGTTTGCCGACCATTGCAGATGATCCGGCCCCGAGGCCCAATGGGCCGTTTCAACGGGCCCATCGCTGCCACGCGCTGACCGGCGCCGATGTCATTGTCCGCCCCGGCGAGGTGATCGAGGATGCCACCATCGTCGTTCGCGACGGCGTGATCGAGGCCGTAGGAACGGACGTGACGATTCCACCAGACGCAAGGCTCTGGCCCTGCGACGACCTCGTCGTGCATGCAGGGTTTATCGAACCGGCTCGATTGATCGACGTCGATCACGAAGCCGGCGCTGGCACACATTGGAACGGCATGATCCACCCGCAGACGGATCTGGCCACGGCGCATGGCGGCTCTCTAGGTGAGAGCGACATCAAGGCGCTGCGGGAGGCGGGATGGTGCGTGGTCGCCGTCCATCCGGGCAATGGCATTCTGCGGGGCACTGGCACCATCACGACGACCGACGAGGCTGCCAGGCACCGCCTGCAGTACGAAGGTCTGCTTCCCCAATGCGCCGGCACTGATCGGGGCGGCTGGGGCGGTGGCTCCGGGCCGGGGTCTCTCATGGGCGCCTTGGCGCTCATGCGACAGGTGCTCATGGATGCGCGTTGGCAGGCGGCCGCCGAGTCTGCAGCTCAACGCAACAGACTTGAGCCACCGGCGCGGCGAGATGATCTGGCGGCGCTGTTGTCCGCCTCACTGGGTGAGCATCCGATGCTCTTTGAGACCGACGATGTGAAGGATGCCATGCGAGCAGGCGCCCTTGCGGATGAACTCGGGCTCGACATCTGGATTCGAGGCAACGGAACCGAGTACCGCGACCTCGACGGAATCGCCTCGCTGAACGCGCCTGTGATCGTGCCGGTGAAGTACCCCGATCGCCCCAAACTCGACACGATCGATGCCGCCCAGCGAACATCCCTGCGCACGCTGCAGGCTTGGGAGCAGGCACCGACCAATTTACGACGACTGCGTGATGCAGGCATCCGAACTGTCGTGACAAGCGATGGCCTCGCCCCCGACAAGGTTGTCGGAGCGTTGCGAGGGGCCATCTCTGCAGGACTGACACCAGATCAGGCACTGGCGGCCGTAACAACCCAGCCGGCCAGCCTGCTGGGAATCGACGGACGATGCGGCACCATCGAACCGGGCAAAGCGGCCCATCTGGTTGTGCGCAGCGATGCACCCTTTGAGAAGGATGCCAAGATCAAGAGCGTCTGGGTTGGTGGACGGCCTACGGAATTGAATCCCGATCCACTCGTCTCGATGAAGAGCCAAGGTGTCCTGCACATCGGCGACCACAGGGCCCCAGCAGAGGTAGACACCGACAAGAAGTCAATCTCGCTCACGCTCGCGGACGAGACCAAGGTGAAGGCCAAGGCCTTCAACCGCACGGGCCATCGAATCAGCGCAGCGGTAGATGGCCGGCTGCTGGGCGAGACCAATTGGGTTCGACTGGCGGGGGTCATCACGGACAAGGGCATTACAGGCCGCGCTGTGCGGCCCGACGGCACCAGCCTGCCGATGTCCTTCGCACTCACGGACGAGGTCGAAAGCGAGGATGCCACTCCCGATGAGCAGCCGGTTGAGGTTGCGGAGCGTGAAGATGCTGATCCCGTCGCCGGCATCTGGATTGGCCAGTTGGAGATCCCCGGCGCCGAGTTCGCGCCCCCATTCCGACTCGAACTTCAGCGAGATGGGGCGCAGGTAACAGGCACGATCGACATCATGGACTCTCAGATGCCGGTGGAAGATGCCCGTTGGAACGAAGCTGACGGCACGCTGCGAATCTCCCGCGGCCTCCCGGGTGGCGGCGAGGCCAGCTTCAATGCAACGATCACCGGCAATGCCATGGTCGGCACCGCGATCGGGCCCATGGGCGAAGCGCCGCTCTCGGCATCACGAGAGGACGCTCCTGAAGCCGGTGACGAGACTTCAGAAGACGAACCAGAAGCAGATGTCCGCTATGCCGGCATCCCCGAAGCAGTCCCTTTTCCACTTGGTGCTCGCGGTCGCTTCTCACCAGTAGAGCCCCAAGACGTACGCATCGAGAACGCCACGCTCTGGACCTGCGGCCCTCATGGCCTGATCGAGGATGGATGCATCGTGGTCCGAGATGGTCTGCTCGATTACGTGGGGCCGATTCACACGGCCCCAAAGTCAAATGGGGAGCGTGTCATCGACGCCGAGGGCATGCATGTCACGCCTGGCCTCATCGACTGTCATAGTCACACTGGTATCAGCGGCGGCGTGAACGAATTCAGCAACGCCTGCACAGCGCACGTAGGCATCGGCGATGTGGTCGCTGGCGACGACATGAACTGGTATCGGCAATTGGCCGGTGGCCTTACAGCGGCGAACCAGTTGCACGGTAGTGCCAACCCCATTGGTGGTCGCAACAGTGTGGTGAAGTTGCGATGGGGGCGTCCGGCTCGGGCCTTCCCTGTAGAAGGTGCGCCTACCGGCATCAAGTTTGCGCTGGGTGAGAATGTCAAGCGATCAAGCGGCCGCTATCCGGACACCCGCATGGGTGTCGAGTCGTTCATCCGCGATCGATTCGCGGCCGCCTCGCACTACGCCGACACATGGGATCGATGGAATGGGCTGAGTGAAGAAGAGCAACTCAAGGAAATGCCTCCACGCTGGGACGCCAGACTGGAGACGCTGGCCGAGATCCTTGCTGGAGAGCGGCTGATTCACTGCCATTCCTATCGACAAGACGAGATTCTCGCTTTGCTGCGGACCTGCGAAGCGTACGGCGTGCGCATCGGCACGCTCCAGCACATTCTCGAGGGCTACAAGGTGGCTGACGCGATCGCCGACCACGGCGCGGGCGCCAGTTCCTTCAGCGACTGGTGGGCGTACAAGGTTGAAG
Source organism: Phycisphaerales bacterium (assembly GCA_022446885.1). Taxonomy (GTDB): domain Bacteria; phylum Planctomycetota; class Phycisphaerae; order Phycisphaerales; family SM1A02; genus JABAAC01. Next base: position 59,291 of record JAKVBU010000014.1, read on the forward strand.
TGATGGATGCGATCCCCCACAACGGGTCGATCATGCATGACGTGGGTGTGGTCGTTTCGTTCAATTCCGACGACAGTGAACTGGCCACACGCATGAATGACGAAGCGGCCAAGGCTGTTCGATATGGCGGCGTCGCGCCCATGGAAGCGCTGAAGTTTGTCTGCCTGAACCCAGCACGGCAACTGGGCATTGATCATCTGACGGGATCGCTGGAGAAGGGGAAGGCCGCCGATCTGGCAATTTGGAACCACCCACCGCTGAGCTCATATGCCCGGTGCGAGCAGACATGGATTGATGGTGCGCCCGTCTTCACACGGGCCGACGATGAAGCGATGAAGCAGCGTGACCGCGCCGAGCGAGCACGCCTTGTCGAGTTGATCCTGGCGCAGAGCCTGGGGAAGCCACCGTCGCCTCCCGATCCGGGTGAGTCTGAAACGACGACTGCATGGGTCAACCCCTATCACCAAGTCGAAGATCACCGGGGTGTTTGCGGCGGCCACGCCCCCGCTGATGACCAGGCCACTGCCGTGCACACGCACGAGGAGGTGCACTGATGCGAGTAGCCACAAGAACCGCACTGATCGTCGCCATGTCGCTGGCGTCCCTTGCATCGGTCGCTCAGGCTCAGTCGCGCCAGGTGCCCGGCGCCGACCAGGATGGCCCACTGCTCTTCAAGGATGCGGTGATCCACCCGGTCAGTAGCCCGATGATTGAGCAGGGTTGGATGCTTGTTGAAGACGGCCGTATCAGCGCCATCGGCGGTGGCGAGTTGCCCCGTGGCACTCGCTCACGTGTGATCAACCTGAATGGACGCCATGTCTATCCGGGGCTTGTCGCTGCTGATTCGCTGCTGGGCCTGTCAGAGACGGGCGCTGTCGATGTCACCCACGACTACGACGAGCAAGGCTCCATTACGCCCGAAGCGCGGGCGGTCGTTGCGATCAACCCCGACAGCGACATCATTCCCGTCACACGGCAGGCGGGCATTCTCACGGCCCTTGTCGTGCCCAGTGGAGGCCGACTGCCCGGCAAGGCTGCAGCCATTCGGCTCGATGGCTGGACGTGGGAGGACCTCGCCATCGAGGGTGACGCCGGGCTCGTCATCGAATGGCCGGGCACTGAACGCAGCGGCTGGGGGCGGCGAGGCGGCGGAGGCGGTGCAACCAACAGCGGCGCCGATCGGAACATCGAGGAATTGAACCGGACCTTCGACGAAGCGCAAGCTTGGCTCAACGCCCGCCAGGCCGATCCAGCCTTGCCGCTCGACAGCCGGTGGGCTGCGATGGCCCCTGCCATCGAGGGCACTCAGCCGGTGTTCATCAAGGCCTCGACAGCTGGGCAGATTGCGACGGCTGTGGCGTGGGCAAAGGGCCGCAATCTCGATGCTGTGATCGTGGGCGGCGAGGAAGCAGACCGCGTGGCCAACATTCTGATTGAGGCGGATGTACCAGTAGTCGTGCGAGGCACGCACCGCTATCCGGTGGCCCGCCACGAGGCTGTTGACGAGCCACACACTCTGCCTCGGCGGCTGCGCGATCTGGGCGTTCGATTCTGCATCGCCCCACGCGACCGCCCCGCTCACCTGCGGAATCTGCCTCACCATGCCGCCACCGCCGTGGCCAATGGACTGACGCCGGATGAAGGGCTCCGCAGCATCACCATCGACGCTGCCGAGATCATCGGCGTGGGCGATCGTCTGGGCTCATTGGAACCGGGCAAGGCGGCCACCTTCATCGTGACCAACGGCGACCCGCTGGAGATGACCACTCAGGTGGAACAGGCCTACATCGACGGTCGAGCCGTCGAATTGGAGAGCCGCCAGAGCGAGTTGCGTGACAAGTATCGCGAGAAGTACACGCGACAGGGCCGCATCGCGTCCTGAGTCGATATCTTGACCACCGGAATGAGGTTCCGGAACATGAGCCAGCGGTTGGCCCATGCTCCGGCGAAGAGGAAAGTGCGGTTTCAGTCCGCCGCGGTGTCGCCGCCGTAGGGCCCCTCCCCAAGCAGGGGAGCAACCTGATCAGTGTCACTGCTCATGTGAGCGGGAAGACGATCAGGCCATGGGCCTCAGCCGGAAGACCTGCCCGTTCCCCTGTCGCGCGCCGCGCACACGGCGCTCGGGAGCACATCATGTTGCGCATCTTCTGCATCGCGGCCACTGCGGCCATGTCCACGCCAGCAATCGCCGATTTGGTCATTGACGAATCGACGGGCGCAACGCTTGACCTCACGGCATCGGCCGGTAGTGGCGAGTTCACCGCATATGTCGTGATCGACTTCGAACACACCGGCGGTGGCTCCTTCGCCTTCTCCTACAGTTTCGACGGCGAGGCCACCGTGCACGATGCACTCTTTGCGTTGGTCGATCAAGGGCTCGACTACGCCTTTGACGACTTCGGCGAGTGGGGCATCTTCGCCGTCAACTTCGGTTGGGGAGGCGCAGTGGGCGACGCCCAGAACTACTGGGCTCACTCGCTGGTGACGCCCGATGGTTCAGGCACCGTCGACTGGTCTGATGCCATGAGCAGTGTGGACACCACCTGGCTCTCCGATGGCCTGCTCAGCGGCTGGTACAACGGGTTCAACGACGACTACTCGGCGATCACCCCTTCGCTGCCGCTTACTGTTCCTACTCCAGGCGCGATCGGGCTGATCGGGTTGCTGGTGATTGGCAGCAGACGTCGCCGCTGATCAGATCAGAACGTCCAGTTCGAGAGCAGCGTGATGAGATCGTGGATGTCCACGACGCCGTTGGTGTCGTAGTCATCCGGGCTGTACACCTGCCACTGTGACTGACCTGTGGTGTCACCCCAGTGCTCGATGAGCTGAATCAGGTCATCTCGATCAACCAGGCCATCGAGATTGCCATCACCGGGCGTAGTCGCGAACACATGCAGCCACAAGCCGGTTTCATCGACGGACACCGATAGCTGGGCGCCATATTGCCACCCCCAGTCGTTGGCTATCTCAATACTGTCAAATGAGCCTGTGATGGCTCCAGTCATGATCGGGCAGATCGTGCCCGCATGCAGGCCCTCGCTACTTTGGCCATTGGTGTGGTCCCCATCGCCGATGACGCTCAACTCAAGTGTTCCACCCAACTCAATATTGTCGGCTTGCACCATGCCCTGGCTGTGATACACGCCGCCAAACCTAATCGAGTGTTCTCCACCCTGAAAAGTGATCGAGTCACTGACAATCTTGACCTCGGGCTCGAGGGAGATCGTGCCTACAGAGATGGTCTGGGCCTGCAGGGTGGAGTCATCCTCAACAGTGACCCACCCGTTAGTTGCGGCCAGGGTGCTGGACACGGCCAACTCGGCCCCATCAAACAGGTACAGTCCACCATCACACTGCAACCATGCCGTTGTCATCCGGGCTCCTGGCGCCGCGATCGAGAGATACCCGTCGGAAGCGACATCGGTGCCGCCGTTCACTGTCAGGTCAGCCTCTTCTTGCACAAAGACCACGTTGTCGGACACGGAGTCGCCTACGCCCTGACCCACCAACAGCCGCGATGACACAGTCACCGCTGCATCACCATAGAACCCCAGCGTGCCGTGATTGGAGTCGCTACCACCTCCAACTTGAATCTCACACTGCAGATCAGATGCAGCACCGCTGTTCACATAAATGGCGGCCTCGCTGACTGCCTCAGCTGCTGGAATCTCCAGTGTGCCCGATGCAACCGAGATGTCGCCCTCCACCCGCAAAGTGCCACCTCGCATGTCAAGCTGGCCAGCACGATCGATCCCCAATTCACCGCACGTAGCAGACGCGTTGTTGTTGATGATCAGCCCCCCATACCCGGACAGGTCGATCTTGCCACCAACCTCGAGTCGCCCTTCATGGAGGCTGCAGTAGCCAAAGCTCTCATGGTCGCTCTCCCAATATCGACCGATGTTCAGATCTCCACTCACTGAGACCTTGCAGGCCCACCAGGAGGGATCGGCTGCACTGGGATCACCCACATCCATCCGCGAGATTGGAAGCGCGTTGGGACCAGCCCCAATCACAACATCGCCCAACACACTCAACTCGCCACGATGCACATCAGCCAGCATTGCGCCACCGGCAGATCCCAGCACCAGATCACCGCCGACGGTCATGGTGGGATCGGCGACTGAGGTTGCATTCTCCGGCCGACGCATTGTGAGCCCCGTGATCACGCCGGCTGTCTGATGATGAAACTCGGCATTCGCCAGCACGGTCATGTCGGCAGCCCCCTCGAGGACAAGCGATCCACCGTTCAGGGCTACAAGTGATCGCATCGTCGAGTAACTGCGATTGGTGTCATCTTCCACCCCATCAAGATCGACGCTCGAAATCACAAGTTGAGCAGTGCTCTCCTCCCCTGCCCCGCCCAATGTGAGTGTGCCGTTGATGGCATTCATGGTCGCACCGTGCACCAGTCGGATTGCCTCATCGGGTTCGGCGAACTCCCAACCAGATCGCAGATGCAGCCCCTCGTATGGGATTTTGAGAATCCCACCTCGCACTTCCGTTGTTCCCCTGAGGGTGAAGAAGTCAACATTGCCCGTCCACAAATCGAGGCCACTGCACACCAATGGGCCACTGACGTGCACCTGGGCGTAGTCACTGCCAGTCTCACAGCCAATGACGCCCTCGACACGAGTAGAGCCGTCGATCGCTGACATGAACGCGGCGGGTTCACTCTGCGATCCGCTCAAGAGAACGCTCCCATCAATTGACAGGTCTCCATAGAAGTTGTTCAGTGAACCCCCCTGAATGGAGGCGTCGCCAGTGATGTTGACAATCGAGTTCTGGTACATGGAGAGATGGGGCGTTGAGCCATCGCTGATCAGATACAGATCGCCATTGACGTCCATTCGGCAACCATCATTAACGGCGAACAGCCCTTTCGAGACGAGGAGATTCGTCTGCATCCAGTGACTCTGGAAGAGCCGCATGACGCCACCCTTGTAGATATCGACTCGAGCGCACGACAGATCAGGCAGATCGTCAGCGCCAGACGCCTCGTCACCGATCATCCTGATCTCTGTCGCTTCATCGACCGTGATCTGAAGGACTGACTGGATCCAGTCTGCGTGATCTGAAGGCCGCCACTGACAAGTTCCGAACGTTTCAGGATCCGGATCATCGCCAAATCGCACCTGCGAACTCGGTCCCGGGACACCTGTCGGCGACCAATTGCTCGATGCCCAGGCCTCGGTGCCTGCCCAAGTCCAATTGACCACCTCTGCAGCCGACAGAGTGGAACACAGGCCTATCGCCGTCATCATCAGCGTCATTGATGGTCTTCGTCGCATGTGCAGCCTCCCGAGCATGCGAGTTGCACACTCAACAGGAAGAGAGGCGCCAGGCCGCCGCTTCATGCGTCAAAAAACCGCAACGCCGCCGGAAAATGGCACAAAGGCCAGTGGCATCGGCCACGAATTGGGGCCACTGGGCATTCTGGAGTTCACCGTGCAGCGAAGCGTGGTGGGCGGCTGAGCGCCCCTCTGTCAGGGTGTGCCTTGCTCGACGAATCGGCTCCCATCCCGCTGAGCTCGATGGCAGGCGCCACAGGCGGCATCCATCTGGAGCAAGATGTGATCAGCCTGAGGTAAATCACCTTCCGCCAGGGCTTCTTCAAGACTGAGCGCAGCCTCGACCTGCTGTCGGAAGGCCTCGGCCAGTAGTGGATCGCTGCCGCCAACTTCAACATGCGTTGAAGCAGCCCGGAGCAGATCGGTCACTGCCGCGGCGTCCGCATCTGGGGCCAGATCGGGATGCGTCTGTGACGCCTTCCAGCCATTACCAGCAGCCTGACGAATGCGCGTCCAAGCCCGATCGAGGCGAGCCATCGCCTGCGCCATTGACCTGACCTGTCGGTGTGGCACCAGAGTGGCCTTGAGGCCTTGCAGCACCTTGTCAGGCACAGGCGATGCCGTTGAAACAGCCCGCCACAAGCCGGGGTAGGCCTTTGAGGTACCGCATCGCTCCAGCAAAGCCACAGCTTCTTCAGCGCTCACCCGTCCGAGCCGCTGAAGCAAATGAACCGCTGCGGCCGGGCCTCGATGCTTGCCATGGTGACAGTGAATGAAGAGCGGCCTGGGGCAGTCGCGCCAAGCCACAAGTAGCGCGTTGGCCTGCTCCGCCGAAATGCCGGTGTAGACGATTGGAATGTGGACACGCCGAATGTGGGGGTGCCCCTTCTGCTGCGGAGGCAACGCATCGACCGACACGATCGTGCCCACGCCGGCCTCATGCAGGGTGTCTACACCAATCGATGCTGGCCCGGTCCACACATCGTGATCCAGACGGGTCAGATTGGGATCAGAGCCCGCTGCCGTTGCCACCACCAGCCAGCAAACCCAGAAACTCGCGAGCACTCAGCCGTCTTCCTGCGAGCGTTGCAGTTCTCGTCGCAAGCGGGCGTTCTCCCGCTCAAGTTCCAATTGTCTTTGCAGGCGTTCGTTCTCGGCGCGGAGTTGCTCGTCTTGGGCCCCTCGGGCCCGCTCGCGTTCCTCGGCCTTGGACTTGTCCTCTTCATTTCCGATGGCATATCCGGCGCCCGCTCCGATTCCGGCCCCGATAAGCGTGCCAGCTGTGTTGCCGCCGATGGCCTGCCCGGCCAGTGCCCCCACGCCGGCACCGATCAGGGCACCACTTTGGGCGTCGTTTTTGCACCCGGTCAGGGCAAGACCCGCAGCCAGAGCGCAAACAACCAAGACTGATGACTTCATGCGTAGATCCTCCACCTGCGAGTATCCAGTCCAGATACCACATGGTCAACACGGCACCTGCTGCGAATTGCAACTCTCCCCTTCGTAATTACCAGTGCACGGTGTAGGCTGCCCTGTTGAGGACAGGAGACTCCGCATGCCCGTTCAGAAGTCGTTTTTTGCCCTCTCACCGCTGATCGCGTCAGTGGCCCTCGCTGCAGACTTCCCGGTCAACGAAGGGTCGAGCGCCGACATCAATGGCGGCATCAACGTCGCCCTCGAGGGCAACCTCATCGGCGACTGGGACGAGGAGACCTACCCTGAGGGCACCCTCACCCAGCCGGGCATCTGGGGCGGCTCCGGGAACAACGAGATCCCACTGGAGATGGGCATGGGCGTCGTGATGGACTTCGCCGGCGATGTCACGGGCGGCATGTCGATCGACCTCGACGCTGATCTCGGGGCATGCTTCATTGACGATCTGGACTGGGACCTGCTTGGCGGGGGAACGGCAACTGCAACGCTCAACATGTCGCTGCTTTACGACACGTTCCACACCGAACAGCCGGACGCCTTGTACATCGGTGGCTTCCCGATTGAACTGCCCCTGGGTGAAGCAACTGTCAGCGAGGCCATTTTCTCTCAGGCTGGCGCAGGTGCCGGCACGGCAACCGAAATGCCCGGAGCGCCGGGCATGTGGGAACTCAATGCCGTTGTGCCAGGCATGGCTGCGATCACGTTGGAGTTCTTCGAGAACTCCTGGCCGCTGGAGTTGCCCGCCTCACTGGTGCTCACCGGCACTTGGACCCAGACCGAGAGCGGTGCTGAGGTTGCGTTGTCGGCGACGTTTCAAGTTGACGAGACGGTTGATCTTCCCGGTGAACAGCTGCCGCCGATCCCATTCGAACTGCCCACGATCGTGCCCCCGGGTGACTTCGCCGGCGTGTACCTTAACCTCGCACCAACGAGTGCCGGGGTGCAGTTTGATCTCAACGCGCTCGTCACTGCGCAGGCAGAGGAAGACGATGCCATTCCCGGTGATGCCAACGGCGACGGCGTCGTGAACGCTGACGATCTCCTTGCGGTGCTCGCTGCTTGGGGCCCTTGTGAGGGCTGCAGCGAGGATCTCGACGGCAATGGCGTGGTCGGCGTCGATGAGATTCTGCTCATCATCGCCAACTGGGGCTGATCACTCAGATCCAGGGCAGGGCCCCAGATCGATCAACACCTCAAGCAGGTCGGAGATGTCGACCACCGCGTCGCCGGTGAGGTCTGCCACGCACTCGGGTGCATCCTCTCCCTCAGGGCAATCGCCCCAGTTTGAGAGCACGAACAGCACGTCTGATCCGGTGACCTGCCCGTCGCCGTCAAAGTCTGCCGGACAGATGGGCGCTGGCACCTCGGCTTCAAACTCCATGTCGAGCCTGGCTTCGTTGGGCCACAGTGAGATCTGCATCAACTCCATGGCGATGTCTACACCACGATCAGCGTCCCCCATGTGCAGACGTGTCATCGCCGGCAAGGTGGGCAGAGACGTACCCGGAATCAGTTCGCCCGGCTCGCGGCGACCGCCTGAAACACCCTCGATTCCGATCTTGCCCAGATTCGCAGCGATGGCGATGTGCAGAGCGTCAAGGCGACTCAGACGAACGCGATAGGCCTTCATGATCTCCACAGGTTCGCCCTGCCCCATACGCATCAGCCGTAGTCGGTCGTAGCGCAGATCGGCGATCACCTCCAGCCATGTACCGTCCACCAGATCAAGTTGGAACAGCGTCACCGACTCCACTTCTTGACCGAGCGATCGATCGAGCCCTTCAGGCGGAAGACACAGTTCGAGCTCCAGCGTCCATGGCGGCGCCGTTTCCGGCAGATCGATCGACATGCGCTCTGGGGGCCGTTGCGAGATCGTGTCCGCAGCCGGCCAGGGTGGCGGCTCCGCGAGCGTCACACTGCTCAACGTGAACAGGAAGTCTGCGGGGGGTGAAGGAAGATCTGCGAACGTCGGCACATGGATGTCCAGCGAGGGCATGGCGCCGACCGTGGGATCACCGTCGGTTGAGATGATCTCGACCGGAACCCACTGCCGCTCAGACGCGATCGCAACCTGTCGATACACATCGTTGGCCCCGAGATCCAGGCGAAACGTCGGCCGCAGCATGCCGGCGGTGAGATTGCTCATCCACCCCTGAACCCACAAACTGCCTTCAGGCCAACCCCCCTGCGGCGCGGGAATCGTGATGCTGGCCAGCTTCTCATCACCAGTCGACTCACGCTTGATGCGCCAGACAGGGTTGAGCCCCGGCGCTTCGGCCGCATGAGCTGACAACTCACCGGCACCCTTACGGGGGATGTCCGTGACCGAGACGCCCGGCTGAGCGTTCACGCTCAGTGCACCAACCATGTCGTCTCGCTGCAATTGATCGACCGATGCCGGACCAAGTTGCAGTGGCCGCTGTTGCACCAACGTAGGCACAGGTTGGGTCCAGAGCCCGGACTCGATCTGCGAGTTCATCGGGGTGAGCACCATGGCCTCACCATGAAGGGCAACTGGCGACAGTCGGCTGGATCCCGCTCGCAAACCCCCCACCGTCGCAAAGGAATTGCAGTCTGGGCTCAGCAGCAATCGGGCGTCAGCGATGTTCGACAGAGGCGATTCGAGATAAAACCTCGCCAGCAGCGGCCCGCTCAGTTCTGGACGTGGTCGCACCATGTGTGAACAGGTGCACTGGGTGGTGCCGTTGTCATGGCTGCGCCCCGGCTGGACGCCCCAGATACGCTCGAATCGAATGCCCTCGGCCGGGTCTTCTGGAACACGCACTCGCATGATCGCACCTGACACGTTGTCGCCGCCGACAATGACCGTGTCTGGGTCCGGGCTGGATGCAGCTGACCAGAACTGATTGGCCCCGACATCTCCCCCCTCGCCCTCCACAAGCGGGGCACCGTGCACATCGTGATGAATGGTCCAGAGATCGAGGTCAGTCCACCGGTCCCAGTCTTCGCAGGTCAGCAAGGCGACCTCCGAGTCGGCACCGTCGCCGATGCCAAGCAGCACGCCGTTTGGCGTCCATGCAGCAGCATGGGTGTGTCGCTTGGCCCCTGAATGAAACTCGTGCAGCAACAGCGGCCCTTCAAATGACCAACGCTGGAGCGATGTGTCTGATCGCTTGGCCCTGAGCATCATGCACTGGCCAGCAGTGGCCGGATCGGGAATGTGGTGCAGGTAGTCAACGAAAGGAATCCAAGCGTCCACAAGCCTGCCATCCACGACACCATCGGGATCGGGAAAGACGTTCGACATGGACGAACTGCAAATGCGGCCTCGGCCCAGCGCCGTGTCGTCTCCACCAATCGGATCGACATGGCCAATGACTCGCCAGACCCACCCTCGGCCCAAGTGCTCAATCGCAATCACACTCACGCCCTCGGCGAGCCACGCATCTGAACCGTCGTCCATGAGGCGGCTGCGCTGGCACAGCAGCAGCACGCACCCTGGCAGCACTGTGCCCGCTCGGGGTCTGAATGCCTTGTCTGGCTCCTGCAGCCCTGTGCCATGCAGCACATCCACCACCACCTCGCCATCCACGATGCGGCGGGACGAGTGATCCAGCACCGGCGCACCGCCGAGTGCCTCACCGAGTCGAATCTGCAGCCGCATCTGATCGACGTTGTAGGTGACCAGCAGCGGGGTCTCATCATCATGATCGACGCCTGCGAGCATCAGGGGGATGGAGCCGCCCGCATCGACCACCTGCCGCCAGCCCGCAACGGACATGGGATAGGCCTTCTCCCCCCCCCAGCGTGGCCCATGCGGCCCCACAATTGTGCCGTCCCCCTGCACGGCGGCGGCGGGCCGGTCCAATGTCATCGCCTCCAGCGTCCCCTCTTGAGCGCCGTCAAAGATTGCATGCAGTACGTCGGGCCCCGACGCCAGCAGCGTCAGCAGCAGTGCCGGGACGCTCATCGCGTCAAGCCTAACACCGCAAGAGCCCTTGGCAATGCCTCAGATGCGAGGATTGACGTTCTGGTGGGTCTCTGCGGGGGTGCCCTTGCGATAGGACGAATCGCCATGCAACTCGACCCCACCAAGCCGACAGGCCGCGATGAGCAAGGTGAGCTCCAGAATGTGGCGGGCGGTGGCTGGCATCGGTCATCTCCTCGGGCCCCGATCACAGGGCTCGTGATTCCATCTATGACGATCAGAGGGCCTGTATGAGCCCCCTACACTGATCTGGTGACAACTTTTTCGCTGCTGACGTGCCTGCCCCTGCTCACAGGTGGCCCCGTTCCCGAGTCCCTGCGGGCCAACCTCGTGCTTTCCCCCTTCTACAGCCAGCATGTGGACGTAGGTGGCCTGCCGATCGTGGCCTCTTCTCATGTCCACCCGGTGGCGCTCGATGAAGCCGCCTGGTTGATCCAGCAGATGATCGGCCATCGAGGCGACATTCTGGAAGCGATGGCTGACAACCGCACACGGTTCGTGATCATGGCCGTTTCAGAAGTCACCACGGACGTGCCCGAGCACAAGGATCTGTACCCACGCAACTGGTGGGACAACCGGGCCCGCGGGCTGGGCGCGACCCGCACCCGCCCAGCAGTCTCCTGCGGGGAAGAAAACCTGCTGTGCCTCCAAGGCGATCCATACGCCACGGAGAACATCCTGATTCATGAATTCGCCCATGCGATTCATGAGATGGGGCTCTCGGTGGTCGATCCCTCGTTCGATGAGCGACTGGCCCAGGCTTATGCCTCGGCCATGGACGCGGGTCTCTGGGAAGGCACATACGCCGCCTCGAATCGCAATGAGTACTGGGCCGAAGGCGTTCAATCCTGGTTCGACACCAATCGCTCCAATGATCATGAACACAACAGCGTCGACACCAGAGTTGAGTTGGAGGCCTACGACATGAAGTTGGCCTCGCTCTGTCGCGAAGTGTTTGGAGACTCTGATTGGAGATACCTCAACCCACACCGACGACTTCCTGGAGCAGCGGGCACGGCACACCTGGCAAGATTTGATGAGGCCGCAGAGCGGGTGTTCCGCTGGGACAGATCATCTCGCCGCGCATACGACGCGGAGAACCTGCGGCGGGCGGAAACTGCCCGGCAAACGGGTGAGTCAATCGACAACTGGCTGATTCGGCGAGCGCACGCCGGCTGCACCGAGGCCATGGTGCATCTGGGCCAACTACACCGCGATGGAGATGGTTTGCCAAAGGACCACGAACGAGCACGCCAGTGGTACCAACAGGCCGTAGACGCCGGATCGATTCCCGCCCTCGACCATCTGGGCTGGCTGCTCTGCGCAGGCAATGAACAGGTGCGAGATCAGGCTCGCGGCCTCGAACTCCTCCGCCAAGGGGCTCGAGCCGGTCACGTTCAGGCCATGTTGAATCTGGGCCGGTTCGACCCGGACAACGCCGAACAGTGGTGGCTGATGGCCGCTCAACAAGGGCACCCTGAAGCCTTGCGAAACTTGAAACGTTCGAAGCGGGAGCAGGACTCAAAATGATCCTTACGGCACTGATGACGGTCGCGGTCGGTTCGATTCCGCGAATCCAGTTGGTAGACAACCACGGACCCTTTGTCGCGGCGGGGAAGCCGATGATGGTCGCCATGAGGCACGATGAGCCCACCGCAGCGATCGTGCTCATGCGACATGACGGCACCGTTCTGCACGGCCCACTTTCCCTGGTCCCGGAGCAGAAGATCAACCTGCTGGAGGCGATGCCCTCCATCAACACACTGGATGAAGCCGCCTATCTGCAACTGCTGCATGGCGAACAACCCATCAACACGGCGCTCGTCATTGAGCCTGCGCTGTCTCGACGAGTGCCTTTGGTCGAACAGGTTGAGACACCTGGTCGTGGCACCTGGACAAAGATCGTCGGCTGGCAGGACGAAGGGGCAGAGGATCGCGAAGATCTGCCTGCAGATGCCGGCCGTATCAATGGCGCCGCCCTGTCTGAACCGGCTCCACGAGATGCGTCGGTTGTTCGCAGCGGGTGGTGGATCTATCCCGAGCGCGATGTTCGAGCCAAGACGGACCACGGCGAGATGTGGATTGATCTACGTGAGGACACAGCGCCAGGCACGTGCCGCAGTTTCCGCGCCCTTGCGGGCATGGGCTTCTTCAACGACACGATCGTGCACCGGGTAGTGCCGGTGGGGCGCAATGGCCGCCCCTTCGTCATTCAGGGAGGTGATCCCACGGGTACTGGCGAAGGTGGTCCGGGATGGTGGACGCCACTTGAACCGAGCTTTCTTCCCCATGACTACGGCGTGCTCTCAATGGCGCGGGCGGATCACCCTGACTCCGCTGGATCACAGTGGTTCATTGCGCTTGATCGAGAAGAGACGGCTCGGCTCGACGGGCAGTACTGCGCCTTTGGAGAGGTCATTCTCGGGGAGGACACGATCGACTCGATGGCCGCCGTTGAGTTGGCCGATACCGACTACCTGAGTTCAAGGCCGGTCAAACCTCCTGTGATCGAGCTCATGCGGATCGCACCGGCGACACCCCGCACGCCGGGCACTGGCCGCAAGGAAACTCGGGTGAAACCACCGGACTCGCGCGATCCTGCCACCTCCGAACCCGTACAGCCAAAGTCCGATTCGAACGAGGCGCCCTGACGACCGAGCCGGCGTGCGCCACAGCACTGCAGGAGACGAATCCATGAACCGAACAAACACAACACTCGCAGCGATCGCAGGATCCGCCCTTCTGGCCGCGGGCGCCATCGCGGGCTCGCCCTGTTGCCCCACCGCCCCTGGATCCGCCGCCAATGGAACCGCCGCCAATGGAACCGCAGCGGCTCCCGGAAACACTCGCAGTTGGAGTTCCAGCAACAGCATTTCCGTTCAACACAACAGCGGTGAAGACCCCGTCGTTGTCATCAATGGCCATCAGATCAACGACGACGACATCGAGATTGCCGCCGACGGCAGCATTCTGATCAACGATGGCGCCGGCAACATGATCAACCTCATGGATCAGTTGGGCGGCCAACTGGGCGCCATGAACTTGGGTTCCATGGGCTCGATGTCGGCCCCTTGGGGCAACATGACACCGCCCGCCACCGCCCCGCCCCATACCGCCATGGAGACACGGGCGATCATCGGCGTCGAACTGCAGCCCGTTTCACCCGCACTTGCATCGCATTTAGGTCTGGCCAACGGCACCGGCGTGCTCGTCGCTGATCTGGGCCGGAGTCTGCCCGCTGCCCAGTCGGGCATGCAGCAATGGGACATCATCACTGCTGTTGACGGCCTGCCGGTCGCCTCAGCACGTGAGTTCTCAGCCGCATTGGCGCAGATCGATCCGGGCACTGGCGTCGTCATCGATTGCATCAGGCAGGGTGTCGCCACGACGGCCACGGTCACGCCCACGCTCGTGGAGGTGCCCCGACAGGCGCAGGTCCCTTGGCCAGCAGGCGTGTCACCGCAGCATGGCGCCATGCACAACAACATGATGCAGGATCACATGGCCCGCATGCAGTCGCTCATGGACCAGATGATGTCCGGCTCACCATTTGGCGGCGGCCTGCATCAGTCCTGGCCGATGGACCCACATCAACCTCTGCAGGCGATCCCTGCCCCACCAGCCCCTCGCCCCATGCCACGCGGTGAACGAACACCACTGACGCCCATCGATCGCGATGAAGCGATCTGAACGCAAGGCAAGAGAGCTCAGTTAGCGCACACGCCCCGACCGTCATGGCCGGGGCGTGTGTCTGTTTGTATGTCACTGCTGATTGAGCGGGTCAGCCCTCACAACCGAAGTCACCAATGATCAGCAGAAGATCGTTGACGTCCGTCATGCCGTCCCCATCGACATCGCCACCATCGGTGCCCCAGCCGGCGAGCACCAGCAGAATGTCGTCGGCTCCAGTCTGGCCGTCACCGCTGAGATCACCAGGGCACGCGGGCGTGTCATCACAGTCCGGATGCAGGATGGCGATGGCGTCAACGCCGGCTTCAACCACCGAACCACTGTCTGCTCCATCGGACGTCGTGAAGCGCAACCGGAACTCCGTGGTGGCCTGATAGCCGGACAGGTCTGAGAGCAACCAGCTCTTCTCATACCAACCACCCGACACTTCCGGGCCGTCCGGACCGACGGTCTCAACCGTGGTCCATGTCGCACCGCCGTTGAATGAGGCTTGTACAACGAACGTATCCGTGTAGGGTGCCGCCCCGAAGTCGTTGGAGAACCAGCGGGCATACCTGACAACAGAGCCAGGCGCCGATGCGTCCATGTCAGGCGACTCGAGCACGGCAGTGCCGTCATCAACATCGCTGTTGCACCCATTTGCGGAAGAGTTGTCGGTCAGGGCGCAGCGGTTGTTGCCGTCGAAATCCGCCGGCGGGTCGCCACGGTTGCAGTTCACCGGCACGCCGAAGTCCCACAGGCCGTCAGCGGCTGAGCCTGAACTCGACCACCCGTCGTTGGATTCGAAATCCTCCTCCCAGGTGACGATTGGGGGGCCATCCGCATGCTGAGCCGTAAACGGCTCACCAATCCCACTCGAGGGCAACTGGACGGTCACTCCATCTGTCGTCTGGGCTGAGAAAAAGTACGCACTGGAATTGCCACAGGCGGCACCGGGAATGTCGGCCACGTAGTCGTCGCCACCAGCCGGGTTCATGAGAATAGCGGTCCAGTCGCCACCCACATTGTGATGCAATCTGGCGCTGCCGCTCTGCAAGGTGCCCGAGAGGTTCTCAACTCGCAAGGTAATGGGCGTCACATCAGCACCGACGGCAAGTTGATCAGGCAGCCCACCGGGAACAGACAGACCCAGGAGGGCCAGTTCCGGCGTGTCGATGCCGTGATCATCAAAGGCAGATGTGATCTGCGACCAGTGCGGCGTGCCATTGTCGATGTTGCCATCAGTGTCGTTCATTGCGAGGAAGTCGATGCAGATGGCCGCATTGATCGACGTGCCCGAGTGCAGCATCATCGAATTGAAGATGACACTTCGAACCTCGTCAAGACCGGCCTGATTGGAGAACCCACCCATGTTCTCAATGAAGTCCCACGAAACGCCGCTGATGAGCTGGCCACAGGCGTGAATGCCGCTGCCACAGGATGAACAACTGCTGGAGTTGTACTGACACGTATTGTCCGCATTGCGAATGCCGTCGTTGCAGTCATCAGCGTAGAACCCACGGGCCAGCTGCGGATCGCCCGTTGTGAGCACGCCCCAGATGTCGCCCATGCCTTCGCCGTACTCGCCCTGGCCCGATCCCGCGCAGGACACACCGTGATGGCCATACTCGTGGTGCACGACGACCGAGAAAGCCGTGTTGTTGCACCCGCCGCCGGTACTGTAGAAGTTGATCGACGAGTAGTCGTAGTACGCGTTGCACGTTGATGACAGATTCACGTTGCAGGGGAAGTTCAGCTGGGTAGCGATCGTCGGGAATGATGGGCTGTAGGCCAACACAATGTCGCGAATCCGATTGGCTTCCAGATAGGTGTTCACCTGTGCCGTCACCTGTTCGCTGGGCGAGGCGTTGTAGGTGATCGTGATGTCATCTCCCGAAGCACCATTGGCGTTGGCACTGTGTTCGGAACCAGCCTCGTTGTTGATGTCGAAGTACAGGCCGTCGATCACACCGCCGAAGCTACTTGAGCCTCCGTCATGGGGATGGGTGAAGTTGCCATTGGCGTCTGTTGCAACCGTTCCACCGGGCCCACTCACATTTGCCCATGGGAGCCCCTGAAGAACCTCGTTGCTGCAGGCGGCTGCGGCCGAATCGCCCGTGGTGTAGGCCACAACCTGCCCTGTGACGTCACTCACCATTGCTGGTGCAAGACGGGCCGCGGTCTGACCAATGCCGCAGTTGAGAATCTGGTTCTCCTCAAAGAGCACGTCGCCCGTTTCGGCCTCCACCACGTATCGGTAGCGCACATGGCCCTCGGGCACTGCCGGCGACCCGGCCTCACCGATGAATTCGATGCCCATGACCGGCTCGGCCCCGTCGTTGTCGTATCCAGCAAAGACCACGACTCGCGGCGTGCCGACAATCCGGCCGTCAGTCCCCACAAGGGTGTTCACAAGATTTTGCATCCGGCCATCGGACATCAAATGGGCCGCTGGCCGAGTCACTTGGAAGTCGCCAAGATCACGCAGGTCAGCCGCCGAGAGCACGACCGGGTGCCCAGGCTGATTCAGGGTCAGCACCGTCAGTCGCCCTTCAAAGACCCGAACGCCCGAGGCGTACTGACTGAAGTAGACGGCGTTGAATCGATCACTGCCATCAGCGTTGACCACCAGCGGTACGACCACGTCGCCTGAGGGCAGTACGCCGCCATCTCGCAGATCAGCCGCATCGACGTTCCACACGCCACCGCAGCGTTCAGCCCATGACCGGGCACTTTCAATCGGCGTCGCACCACCGGAGAGTTGCTGTCCCCAAAGCCGCTGAACACGGCCATCGGGGCCATGCCATGCCCGCAGCCCAGGGTGTTGGTTGAGCAGTCGTTGCAAGGCACCCTCCGGCGTGACATCGTCTTCGCCAGGCGGTGTTGAATGGCCCGGGTCGGCCATAGCCAGCGCGGCGAACGTACATGCCGCCAAGGAGGTGGTCAGGAACCGCATTACTTTCATCAGCTGCCTCTCGTAACTCCCTCCCCAAAGATGTTCAGGCCCGCTTGAACAGGCCGTTGGGCGATACCTCATCCTGCCTCCTGAGAGCCCACTGTTCAAGGCCCATATCACTGTTTTGGGGGCATTCAATACCGATTGAACTGGCACTGAGAGGGCCAAACAGGCCCTGAAGCCTGCCCGGGCTGCCTATCCTGCTGGCCATGGCAGCCCCCCCCAAGGCCAAGAACTCGCTCTGGCGTTCGGAATCCGCCCTGCTGTGCTCGGTGGTGACGCTCGTGATCTTCTTGATCTGGGGCGGTGGCTGGACAGGAAACCCGGCCCAATCGCCTGCACTCTCGGTAGTGCTCTTTTGCTGGCTCTTTGCCGTGATGCTCTGGTCGGCCTTCGGGGTTGTTCGGCACGCGGAATCGCTCGCCCACCTGTTGGGCGAACCACTGGGCACGCTCATCCTGACACTGTCGGTCATCGGCATCGAGGTCGTGATGATCGCCAGCGTCATGCTTACCGGCGAGAACAACCCGGCGCTTGCACGCGAGACGATGTTTGGCGTCTTGATGATTGTGCTGAATCTGCTTGTGGGGCTGACGTTGCTCCTGGGTGGACTGCGTCACCGAGAACAGGCATTCAATCTTCAAGGGGCGGGCGCTTATCTGGCCGTGTTCATTCCACTGGCATCATTGGGACTGATCCTGCCGGTGTTCACCACCTCCACGCCTGATCCGACTGCTTCGCCCCTGCTGGCGATCTTCCTGAGTTTCGCCTGTCTGCTGCTCTACAGTGTTTTTCTGGGTATTCAGACGATGCGGCATCGTGGCTGGTTCCTGCCACCGCAAGTGGAAGGGCCTCCGGGCACACACACCTTCAAGGAGGAACATCCGCACGTCGAAGTTCGCTCCGTAAAGGTGCACGCGGTATTGCTCATCGCGACCATGATTCCGATCGTGGTGCTCGCCAAGTACATGGCGCTCTTCCTCGATGCCGGCATCGAAAGCGCCGGGCTGCCACCTGCGGCGGCAGGCCTCATTGTTGCCCTGCTCGTGCTGACTCCCGAGGGGCTGGGCGCCGTTCGTAGCGCATGGAATGACCACCTCATGCGCAGCGTCAACATCTGCCTCGGTTCGGCTTTGGCGACAATCGGGCTGACCATTCCCGCGGTACTTGCCGTGGCAGCCATCACAGGACACACCGTCGAGTTAGGGCTGCAACCAGTCGAAATGCTGCTCCTCATCGTGACCATGGCTGTTTGCATGGTGACCTTCGGGGGAGGCCGCACAAACGTCCTCCAAGGCGCCGTGCACCTTGTGTTGTTCCTCGCCTACGTCGTTCTGATTTTTGACTTCTGACGCAACTGGGTCGCAAGCGGCTCACTGAGGCGATCTTCCGCCTCGGAACCGACATATCCCCCTTGTGGACAACCCTTCGGCGGGCTTTTATCGGCCCCTGAGTGCAGGCATGCTCCTTCCACACAACCCGCCCGGGAAAGAGGCGGAGGAGGAAGTCCATGCGATTCACCACATGCGCGTTCGTTGCTGCGTTGTCTGTTTCAAGCCTTGCCCAAGGCGGGCTCGTCACGCTGGCCGGCGATCTCATCGGCGTCAATGCGATCGAGACCATTCCCGGCCAGCCCGGACAACCCGACTCATGGTCGATGCGAATCTACGCCGTCCTTGAGAACCCAGATGACACGCTGCAGAGCGTGTATGGCACAGGCGACGTCCCCATCTTCATCTCGACCTCGGCGATGTTCTACCAGAACACCTTTGGCGGCCCCACGTCGCTGGACATCGATCCGGGCGAGTATGAAGCACTCCCCGATCTGGCCTATGACTCGTGGATCACGATCGGGGCCGACTCCATGTTTGACAACGATCTGGACGTCTCCGGCACCTCTTTCGTGGCCTTCAATGCTGGCAACCCGCTGTACGCACCTGCGGGTACGTGGAGTGTTACCGACGGCGCCGCTCAAGCCTCCCCAATGCTCATGGACGGGCAGTGGCGGGTGCTGCTGGGGCAGTTCTCGATCATCGGTCAACTGACGTCCACCCTGACGGTTCAGTTGAATCTCAGTGGCAATGACGCAGATGGCGGATCGTGGACCCAGGGCGGCTCATGGACATTCAATGGCGTTCCCGGGCCCGGCGCTCTGCCGCTTGCCGCTGTGGTCCTGTGCTCAAGACGCCGCCGCCGGGCGTGACCTGATCGGGCTCGGTAGCATCGGTCCCAGTCATTCGCCGCAGTTACGGGGCGAGGAAGGGATGTCATGGCCAGAATGCTCAGTGATCAGGTGCTTGAAACGCTCAAGTCCGTAGGTGTCCGTCGAATCTTCGGCATACCTGGCGACACGATCGACACGCTCATGGAGAGCTTGCGAACGGAGCCCGAGGTTGAATTCGTGGTGTGCCGCCACGAGGCCAACGCGGCCTTCATGGCTTCGGGCGATGCGCGAGTCTCGGGCGGGCTGGGCGTGGCTGTCGCCTGCCAGGGCCCGGGCACCAACAACCTGATCAATGGCCTCGCCGATGCCGCCGGGGATCGCATTCCGGTGCTCTGCCTGACTGGTCAAGTTGACTCTGATCGCATTGGATCGGGCATGCCCCAGGAGTCCAGCCAGATCAAGTTGCTCGACGAGATCACGGTGTTCAACGCCGAGGCCCGCACGCCCAACAACCTGATGGAGTTGCTGCACATTGCCATCAACGCCGCCCTCACCAAGCGGGGCGTTGCGCACATCTCTGTGCCATCGAACGTCATGTTGCAGAACGCGGTGCACTACCCCCTGCCGGTGCCGGTGACAGACCACGATTCAGAACTCGTGCCATCGGACGAGATCATCAAGGGCGCTGTTGATGCGATCAACGCCGCCAAGCGGCCGGTGATTTTGTACGGAAGCGGCTCAAGATCAGCAGCCCAGCAGATCGTGTCACTCTCGGAGAAGTTGCAGGCCCCCCTGCTGCACACCACTCGTTCCAAAGACATCATCGACAACAACCACGGCAACGTCCTCGGCGGCATCGGCATCATGGGAAATCACCCGGCGAACCATGCGATGCACGAGGCCGATCTCCTGCTCATCGTCGGCTGCAATTTCGCCTGGCGCCAGTTCTACCCATCGGGCGTGCCGATCGTGAAGATCGACATCGATCCCGAGCACCTGGCAACGCACATCCCGGTCACCCATCCAATTCTGGCATCGGCTCGGCCCGCGGTACAGGCCCTGCTGGACTCGGTGGATGACCGAACTGACGACGCATTCCTGAAGAAGTCTCGCAAACCGCTTGTGAAACTCATCGACGACTGGACCTTCAAGGCCAAGGCGACCAAGCCCGGCAAGCCGGTGCACCCGGCGGCCATCATGGACGCCATCGCCCAGACCATGGACGACGACGCCATCGTGTGCGGCGATTCGGGTTCAACCACGATCTGGTTCAACAACGTCGTGCGAATCACGCCCAAACAGCGTTTCATCTGGAGCGCCAATCTGGCGACTCTGGGCGGCGGCATGCCACAGGCGATCGGCGCCAGTTTCGCCGCCCCGGATCGACAGGTGATCATGATCGGCGGCGACGGTGGTTTCCAGATGTCAATTCAGGATCTCGTCACGGCCGCCATGTACGAGCGACCGATCAAGTGCTTCATTCTCAACAACGGTTGCTACAAGTTCATTGAGTTCGAGGAAGCCAGCCACGACGGCAATGTCGCATCGGGCACTCGCTTCCTGAATCCCGACTATGCGGCACTTGCCGAAGCTTGCCACTGCAAAGGTATCTCCGTGTCGGAGTACGATCAGTTGCTCCCGGCTGTGCAGGAGGCGCTCGCCCATGATGGCCCCTGTGTTGTCGACTGCAACACCGATCCAGATGCCCTCATGATTCCGCCGGCCGTCACGAAGCACATGGCGCTCAACTACGTCAAGAGTGAGATCAAGAGCTGGTTCTCGCCGCCCTCGCCCGAGATCCTGCATCTCGCTGCCCAGGCAGAGGCCGAAATGCAGCGAAAGCACGACGAGGCTGCTGGCTGAGCGGGGCCCTCAGCAGGGGCCCCAAGCCGAGACGATTGCGAGCACGTCATCGACGTTTGTCATGCCGTCTCCATTGGTATCGCCCCCACTACCTGCGGACCAATGAGCGAGCACGATGAGGAGATCATCTACGCCCACGTCTCCGCTCTGATCGAGATCGGCGCCGCATGTTGGCTCCAGAGCCAACACGCCCGGCCCGGTGACTTCGATCATGTTGCCTCCTGCGTCGGCGAAGATCACCCCGCCAAGCTCGAGTTGCGGCGTGCCCTCCGGCACGACAACACTGATGAGGTGTAGCGGGGCATCAAGCGGCGGGATCATGCCCTCCTGATCGACAGCAAATGCCAGCACAAGATGCTCCACCACGTGAACCTGCCACCCGAGTGCCTCGGTTTCGCCCCCGTTGGCGGCCATGAAGACGCACCCTGTAGGCTCAAACTGGAAGCCCGCCAGCATCTGATCGCTCTGCCAGAACAGTTCAGCCTGGGTCCCGGTCGCATCGATCTGCACATCGCCCCACTGCAGCACACCGCTGCCATGTGCGCTGGTCACAGCGAGGATCAACAGCAGTGTGCATGCCAAGCGGCCCATGGCCCGATCCTGCCCCGCTGGCCGAGGTTGGTCAAGCGCCGAGCCCCCCAAAAACCCCCTCCGACTCCTGCTAGGCTGCCCACGGCCACTTCGGCCCGGAGCCCCCTGCCCAGATGAACATCGGCATTCCCCGTGAAGTTCAAGCCGATGAGCATCGCGTGGCGGTGGTGCCCTCGACGCTGGAGCGCCTTCGAAAGGCGGGCTTTGACATCCTTGTGGAGTCGGGTGCTGGAGCCAGGGCTGAGGCAAAGGACGGCAAGTACGTTGAGATGGGCGCGACCATCGTGCCCGATGCCCGATCACTCTTTGAAGGCAGCGACGTCCTCCTCAAGATCAACCCTCCAACCGAGGGGGAGATCGCCCTACTTCGACCCGGGCAAACACTGATTTCATTCATCAACCCAGCCGACGATGGGAACCGCGTGCAGGCGATTGCTCAGACTGGCGCCTCGGTGCTGGCTATGGATCAGGTGCCGCGGATCAGCCGGGCCCAGAAACTCGACGCCCTGAGCGCTCTGGCGAACATCGCTGGATATCGAGCCGTCATCGAGGCGGCCCACCACTTCGGGCGGTTCTTCGCTGGGCAAATGACGGCGGCGGGCAAGGTGCCACCGGCCCGGATACTGGTGATCGGTGGCGGCGTGGCGGGCCTGGCCGCAATCACAGCTGCTCGTGGCTTGGGCGCCATCGTGCGTGCATTCGACACTCGGCTCGCCGTGAAGGAACAAGTGGAGAGCCTTGGCGCTGAGTTTCTCGTGTTGGACTTCGAGGAGTCAGGTGAGGGCGACGGTGGATACGCCAAGGTCATGTCCGACGCGTTCCTCGAAGCGGAACGAAAACTGTTCGCCGAGCAGGCGATCGATGTAGACATCATCGTCACCACCGCCAATATCCCCGGCCGAGAGGCCCCCAAGCTCATCACGTCGGGAATGGTGGAGAGCATGCGGGAGGGGTCGGTGATCGTCGATCTGGCTGCCGAACGTGGCGGCAATTGCTCGCTGACACAGCCAGGTGAAGTTGTTGTACACCACGGCGTCACCATCATCGGGTGGACTGATCTGCCCGGGCGGATGCCGGAACTCTCCAGCCGGCTCTATGGCAACGCACTGGCGGCAATGATCGAAGAGTTGGGCGGGGCCGATGACTGGAACATTGATCTCGACAATGAGGTCATTCGAGGGTCGCTTGTGGCTCACGGCGGCGAGGTCACTTGGCCACCACCTGCGCCCTCTGAACCCACGCAGGAAAAGAACTACGCCAAGGATTTCGGCGAACGACCCCAGGCCGAGAAAACAGAGACCGCAGAGGCTACGACCGAGGCGGCCAAGTCATCCCCCGTTGGCCTCGTGCTTTCGTTGATCGCAGCGGCAGCGCTGACAATCTGCATCGGCCTCTGGGCCCCGGCCGACTTCACCATGCACTTCACTGTGTTCGTTCTGGCGTGTTTCGTTGGCTGGCAACTGGTGTGGAATGTCACCCCTGCGCTGCACACGCCTCTGATGAGCATCACTAATGCGGTAAGCGGCATCATCATCCTTGGGGGACTGCTGCACTTGTCCGTAGATTCAACCACCGCCGCAGTCGTGCTGGGAGCGCTGGCGGTGTTCTTCGCCACCATCAACATCGCAGGCGGGTTCCTGGTCACCCGTCGCATGCTCGCCATGTTCAGGAAGTAGCCGCCGGTGCCGCCAAACCTCGCCACCATCATCTACCTCGTGGCAGCCGTGCTCTTCATGTTGAGCCTCGGCGGGCTGTCTCGTCAGGAAACCGCAAAACGCGGCACGATCTGCGGCATCGTCGGCATGCTTCTGGCGCTGGCTACCAGCATTCTGAGTGACGAGGTAGGGCTCTATGGCATTGTGGCCCTGTCCATGGTGCCTGCCGCACTCATCGGTGGCTTCCTCGCCATGCGGGTGCAGATGACGGGCATGCCGCAATTGGTTGCGCTGCTGCACTCGTTCGTTGGTGCGGCGGCTGTGCTGGTGGGATTTGCGTCCTATCTCGACTCTGGCCAACTCGAAGGTGCCGCGCTGCTGGTGCATCACATCGAGGTCTATCTGGGCGTTGGAATCGGCGCCATCACGTTCACGGGATCGATCATCGCCTGCCTGAAACTGCACGGCACGATGTCGGGCAAGCCTCTCCTGATTCCGGGCCGGCACTTCCTCAACCTCCTGGTGCTGCTTGTCACGATCGGTTTGGGCATCTGGATGGTGGCCACCCATGATCAAACGACGGGCGTCGTGCTCCTGCTGATCGCCACTGGCTTGACCGGCCTGTTGGGTGTGCACATGGTGATGGCTATCGGCGGCGCAGACATGCCCGTCGTGGTGTCGATGCTGAACTCCTATTCGGGCTGGGCCGCGGCCGCAGCCGGCTTCATGCTGGGCAATGATCTGCTGATCATCACGGGCGCTCTGGTGGGCAGCAGCGGCGCGATCCTCTCCTTGATCATGTGCCGCGGCATGAATCGCTCATTGGCCAACGTGGTCCTTGGCGGATTCGGCACAGATGGAAGCGCGCCCACTGGCGAAGGGCCCCAGGGTGAAGTCATCTCGATCGAACCGGAGGCGTCCGCCGAGTTGATGCAGCAGGCATCGAGCGTCGTGATCGTGCCCGGCTACGGCATGGCGGTCGCGCAGGCTCAGCATACGCTGGCGCAGGTCACGAAGCTGCTTCGTGACAGCGGCGTCGAGGTGCGTTTCGCCATTCACCCCGTCGCCGGGCGGTTGCCTGGTCACATGAACGTGCTGCTGGCTGAAGCGGGCATCCCCTACGACATCGTGCTGGAGATGGACGAGATCAATGACGATCTCCCCGACACCGATGTGGTGCTTGTGATCGGGGCCAACGACATCGTCAATCCCAGCGCCGAGAACGACCCAGCAAGCCCGATCGCCGGCATGCCGGTGCTTCAGGTGTGGAAGAGCGGCACAGTGATCGTCATGAAGCGAAGCATGGGGACGGGATATGCCGGTGTGGGCAACCCGCTCTTCTTCAATGACAACACGCGAATGCTCTTCGGCGATGCTGGCGCCAGCGTCGAGTCGATGCTGGCTTCGCTCCGAAAGGAGTAGCCTGCCTGTGGACGTTGAATTCACACATGTCCGCAATCTGACGGGATACATGCAACGTGTCGTGCATCGGCTCTCCCAAGAACCGCCCGGCAGAATTCTTGACGTGCCCGCCGGAGCTGGACAGGTATCCGAAGCACTGCGATCGCTCGGGCACGAGGTCGTGTCCGGTGACATCAATGAAGATCAAGAGCACTTCGTCAAGGTCGATCTCGAGGGTGCGTTCCCATTCGAAACCGACAGCTTCGACGTGGCGATCTGCCTGGAGGGCATCGAGCATGTGCTCAACGGTGTCTGGACGCTGTCAGAGCTGATTCGTATCGTTCGGCCCGGTGGGCTGGTGTGCATCAGCACCCCCAACGTGATGAACTACTACTCCCGGTGGCACGCCCTGCTGCATGGCTATCCGTACCAATTCACCCCTACATTCACCAGACGGTCTACAGGCGGCCCAACAGATCGCGGTCATGTGAATCCCATGTCGCTGTTGCGGTTGGATTATGTCCTCGGCGAGTTGGGGGCGGACATCATCTCCGTCGATGGTGACAAGACGAAACGCAGGTGGATGCTTCCCATGCTTGCGCCACTGGCTTGGTTGGGCGATGCCCTTCGGCCGAAGGACCCTGCTGAGTCGGGCCGAAATCTCAACGATCTTCGACGGTGGATGAGATCGCGGCCTCTGCGACGATCGCGTTCATTGATCGTCTGGGCCCGAGTTCAATAGCAAAGGAAGCCATGAACAAATCAGCCCGCAGCAGATGCTGCGGGCTGATTCATGTGGAGCCGATCGGGCTTGAACCGACGACCTCCTGCATGCCATGCAGGCGCTCTCCCAACTGAGCTACGGCCCCTGAGGTCTGAATTGTGCGGAGCATTCTACCAGCGGACGAGGCCGGTGGCCTGCCCGTGAACAGCCGCCCCTGATTGGATCAGAGCAGTTCCTCGATGGCCTCGGCGTACTGCTCCTTGGGCTGCAGGCCGACAAACTTTTTGGCGACCTCCCCGTTCTTGAACAGCAATACGGTGGGGATCGACATGATCTGGTGCTTGGCTGCCACCTCGCGGTGATCGTCGATGTTCATTTTGCCCACCTTGGCCCGGCCGGCGAAGTCGCCAGCCAGTTCCTCGATCGTCGGCGTGAGCATCTTGCAGGGGCCGCACCACTCAGCCCAGAAATCGACCAGCACAGGCTGATCACTCTGGAGTACGTCCGCGTCGAAAGCGTCATCGGTGAAGGTGAGGGTGGCGTCGCCGGCCATCGAATGAGTCTCCTGTTGAGCCGGCACTCAGCCGGCGGGGAATGGGGCAGTCTAGCAGCCTCGGGGGCTCGATTCCGCAATCGATGCGCCCAACTGCTCCAGAGCCCCGCGATGCACCCAAGGCGCGTGTACGCGGAACAGTCGGATGCCGGAGGCGTACTGCGTGGCGGTCACCTGAGCCGAGGCCTCGTCGAGCTCGTGCGGAGGCCGCCCCCCGGCAACAGCCCCGATGAATGACTTGCGGCTGGCAGCAGCAAGCACCGGCCGACCGGAGGCCACCAGCAGCGCCGATGCCTCAATCAGCGCCCAGTTCTGGACGACGCTCTTGCCGAAGCCCAGCCCGGGATCAATGCAGATTGCACCGCGGGCGATACCTGCTGCCTCAGCCTGCCCTGCCCGTTGCTCCAGCCACTGAATCACCTGAGAGACGACATCGCCTTCCATGGGTGGTCGCTCGTAGTTCGTACTGAACTGGTCCTGATCTGGCGGGCAGTGGCGGTGCATGAGGATGAGCCCGCAACCACGCCGAGCAGCCAGATCGAACATGCAATCATCCTCTTCACCAGCGGCGACGTCGTTGATTGCATCAGCTCCGGCATCGAGCGCCGCCTCCGCCACGGCAGCCAGCGTCGTATCAATCGTGATGATCGCGTCCGATGCGGATCGAATCCCCTCGATAACCGGCAGCACCCGATCGATCTGCACCTGAGCATCGATCCTCGTCGCGCCTGGCCGGGTGGACTCTCCGCCTACATCCACACCTGACGCCCCGGACTCGATCATCTCCAGCGCGCCATCAATGGCATGTGTTGCGTCACGCCATCGCCCGCCGTCACTGAAGGAGTCCGGCGTGCAGTTGACGATGCCAAGCAGATGGGGTTGACTCAGCGGCAACTCCCCCGCTGCCAGCAGCCAGCCCGACGCGGGCGAACTCACTCCACCGTCACCGACTTGGCAAGATTGCGAGGCTTGTCAACATCCTGGCCTCGCAACACCGCCGCGTGATAGGCGAGCAGTTGAAGAGGCACAATCGTCAACAGTGGTTGCAGTGGGGCAGGCACATCGGGCACCTCGAACACCGCTTCGCACAGACTCGCGGCCTCGGTGTCGCCCTCGGTGATCACACCGATGACGTGTCCGCCACGGGATCGCACTTCCTCGATGTTTGAAAGCACCTTGCGGTACTGGCTGTTTCGGGTGGCGACCACCACCACCGGCATGCCGTCATCGATCAGCGCGATGGGGCCGTGCTTCATCTCGGCAGCGGGCATGCCCTCGGCGTGGATGTAGGAGATCTCTTTGAGCTTGAGCGCCCCTTCCAATGCGACGGGGTAGTTGTAGCCGCGCCCCAAGAAGAGCCAGTTGTCGCGTGCGACGAACCGCTCGGCCACTACCTTGGCATGATCGCCCTCACTGCAGACGCCCTCCAGCAGGCTCGGGATGCGATCCAACTCGCCCAATAACGATGCCGCCTGCTCTTCGCTCATCACCCGGCTTCTACCAAGGAAGCAGGAGAGCAACACGGCCGCCGTAACCTGCCCCAGGAACGCCTTGGTGGAAGCGACCCCAATCTCAGGGCCAACTCTCAGGTAGACGCCGGCATCGGTTGTACGGGCAATCGTCGATCCGACCACGTTCACCAGCCCCAACGCAAGCGCGCCCCGCTGTTGCGCTTCCTGCACGGCTGCCAGCGTGTCAGCGGTCTCACCTGACTGGCTCACCGGGATGACTACCGTGCCGTCTTCGATGATCGGATTGCGATAGCGAAACTCGCTGGCAAACTCCGCAGTTGCCGGAATCTTCGCCAGATCCTCCACCAGACGGGCGCCGATCATGCCTGCATGCAACGCTGTGCCCTGCCCCAGAAAGAGCACACGGCGAGCCCGTACGAGTGTGCGGGCATGATCACCCACGCCCCCAAGTACAACCTTGCCACTACGGGCGTCGAGCCGCCCTCGCAGACATCGCGCCACCGAGACCGGCTGCTCTTCGATCTCCTTGGCCATGTAGTGCTCGTGCTCACCCAGTTCAATCTGCTCCAGCGTGAGATCGAGTTCCTGGAGTTTGGGCGTGACTGGTGCGTTGTCCAGGTCAGCTGTGACGAAACCCTCGGCGTTGATGCGGGCGACCACGTCGTTGTCGATGGCTGCAACTTGCTGGGCATGGGTCACGAGCGCCTGGGTGTCGGATGCGACGAGGTAGCCGTCGGTTCCGACACCGATCATCAGTGGCGAGCCTCGGCGAGCGGCGACAAGCACGCCCGGCTCCCTGGCGCAGATAACGGCGATGGCGTATGCCCCTTCCACCTTTCGCAATGCCGCTCTGACCGCCGCCGCCAGATCGCCCTCGTAGAGTTCACTGATGAGGTGTACCAGCGCCTCAGTATCTGTCTCGGTAACGAAGGTGTGGCCCTGTTGCGTCAACCAAGTCTTGAGGGCCGCGTGATTCTCGATGATGCCGTTGTGTACGACTGCGATGCCGTGGCCTCGCGCTGTGTCATCACGATGCGGATGGGCGTTTGTCTCAGTCACGCCACCGTGCGTCGCCCAACGCGTGTGTGCGATGCCCAACGTGCCGTCGAATCGCTCGTCGCCATCGATCGATTGCTCGAGCACACGCACGCGACCGATCTTGCGACCGATGTGCAGCGTGCCGCCTTCCAGCACGGCGATCCCGGCCGAGTCGTACCCGCGGTACTCCAGGCGTTTGAGCCCTTCCAGAAGAATGGAGCGGGCCCCGGCCCGACCGACGCACGCAACAATTCCGCACATGTGCACATGGTATCCGGCCCGGCAGTCCAAGCCCGGCTAGGCTCATCACATGCCTGATCTATGGGCCGATCAACGAAACGCTCGAATCGATGCCGTCATGGGGCTGGCGGCCCGCATGCGGCCAACGCGCTTTGACGAGGTTGTGGGGCAGCAGGCCGTGGACGTGCTGCGTCGAATGGCTCGATCGGATCGCCTCGGCAGCGTGCTCCTGTGGGGGCCTCCGGGCACCGGCAAGACCACACTGGCACGAGTGCTCGCTGCCGAGACGTCGCGATCGCTGGCCGAGGAGAACGCCGCCACCGTGGGCGTCGCCCGAATTCGGGAGATCTTGGAGCAGTCTCGACGTGGCATTGAATCGGGCGAGCCGCCCATGCTGCTCTTCCTCGACGAAATCCACCGATTCAACAAGGCCCAGCAGGACGTGCTCCTGCGTGATGTCGAGGCTGGTGTCGTGGATCTGATCGGTGCCACAACCGAGAACCCCTGGGCCAGTTGCACGAGCGCCCTGCTGTCAC
Source organism: Phycisphaerales bacterium (assembly GCA_022446885.1). Taxonomy (GTDB): domain Bacteria; phylum Planctomycetota; class Phycisphaerae; order Phycisphaerales; family SM1A02; genus JABAAC01. Next base: position 88,830 of record JAKVBU010000014.1, read on the forward strand.
GGGCCATCGTGCTGGGGCTGGAGCCACTGGACTGCGAGGCTGTCACCACGTTGCTACATCGGGCATGCGAGAGAGACGCCATGCTGCGAGGGCTCACAATCGCTCCGGAGGCCATCATCTTGCTGGCCGATCAAGCCCAAGGCGATGGGCGACGAGCCCTCAACGCCCTTGAATTGGCTACCCGCTGGACCAGTGGCGACGTGATTGACACAGATGTGGCGGCCCGTGCGATGGGTCAGTCCGGCCTGACGTGGGATCGAGACGGGGCAGCCCACTACGACCATGCCAGCGCGTTGATCAAGTCGATCAGGTCATCACATGTCGATGCTGCTCTGCACTGGCTGGCCGTCATGCTCGAGGGAGGAGAAGACCCGATGTTCATCGCCCGGCGGCTGGCGATCGCGGCATCGGAAGACATCGGCTTGGCATCAAGCGAGTGCATCAGCGTGGCGGCCGCCACGCTGCAGATTGTCGAGCGCATCGGCCTTCCCGAGGCCCGCTACCCCTTGGCCCACTGCACGATCACGCTGACGAACGCACCCAAGAGTGATGCTGTGACACGGGCAATCAATGCGGCTCAGGATGATGTGCGAACCAATGGGCCGGCCCCTGTGCCACTTTCGCTGCGGCCCTCGAGAGCGCCCGGCGGCCGCGCAATGGGGCACGGTGAGGGCTATGTGCATGCCCATGTAGATGCCGATGCTGCCTGGGCCATGTGCGATCTGGGCGACGCCCGCCGCTACTTCACTTCAGATGGCCATCACGATGTCTGAGGAGACGCCCAAGGCATGTTTACGCTCGCAGGTGCGGTCTGCGATTGCCTCCCTCACGCCTGCTGCCTTGCAGAGGGCCTCTGAGGCCTGTTGCCAGCATGTGCAGTCAGTGCTCCAGGGGCGAGAGGGGCTGCTCATGGGCTACCTGCCGCTGCCAGGCGAGCTTGACCCACTTGCCGCCATGGGCTGGTGGCTCGACTGCAGGCAGCCACTGGCCGTGCCCTGCGTGGACTGGGCATCGAGCACCATGTGTGCAGGCCGCCTGGCATCGCTGGACGACTCGCTGCTTGTGAACGGGCCTCACGGCACACGCGAGCCTGCGTTGGTCGAACCCGTGGCTGCCTCCGCGATTGATGTCGTATTGGTGCCGGGCCTGGCATTCGATTCGCGGGGAAACCGGATGGGGCGTGGCGGTGGGTTCTACGATCGCTTTTTGGCAACGCTTGGACCTCAGGTCCAGCTGCTGGGCCTATGCGTTGGCGAGCAACTGGTGGATGAGATCCCAACTGAACCCCATGATCGGCCCGTCGATCTGGTGATCCACCCAGCGGGCGTGATTGATGCCCGCTAGACTCGCCCGTCGCTCTGTGGGAGGTCTCGAACCATGGCATTGCCCAGCCAGAAAGCTCGACCGCTGAAGATTCGCGGTGGCGTCGGTGGACGCCGGCGACGACGACGTAGCGGTGGGTTCATCTTCGCGGTCATCCTCGTAGGTGGAGCCGCAGGGGCCACCTGGTGGCTCTGGCCCGAAGGCGAGGGTCCAGGAACCGATCCTGCTGCTGCCGATTCACCAACGCCGCATAGTGGCGACGCGGCCTCAACCCCGCATGTGGAATTGGCAGGTCGAGGTGATGCCGCCCATGCAAGCGATGCTGACCCCCTCTCCCCATCATTGAATACCCCACCTGATGGTGTTGTGGTGATTGATGCGTCGCCGGCGCCAGGGCAGCCCTCCGATCATCGCGCTTCCGACACGGCAGAGGCATCTGGGGCGACCGCGTCATCGGGGCAAACTTCCGGACAGACATCCGGCCAAGCATCGGGTCAGCCCTCCGGAACGGGGGCTGCTGAGCCTCCGCAGCCCTCCGCCCTCGATGAGGCTGCGGCCCTGGTACGAGCCAACAAGCCGGTCGAAGCCCGGGCCCTGCTCAGTGAGTCGCTTCGGCGTGATGAACTGTCGCCATCGGACGCCGAGCATGTGCGAGCGACGCTGGCAGCGATCAACGAGGGGCTTGTCTTTTCACGCGAGTTGGCAACTGGCGATCCCCACGTCGCCCTGTACACGATCGAACCGGGAGATTCGCTCTCGCGAATCGTCAATGATCAGAACCTGCCCGTGAACTGGCGCTTTCTGCAGCGGCTCAACGGGATCAAGTCGCCCGGCCACATTGGCGTGGGCCAGCGGCTCAAGACGATCATCACACCCTTCCACGCCTCCGTGTCCAAAGCCGATCATCGGCTCGACCTGTGGCTGGGTGAGGGTGATGACGCGGTGTATGTGCGGTCATTCCCGGTGGGGCTAGGTGAGTTCGACTCGACACCTCTGGGTGCGTTCCGCGTGACGCGTGGTGGCAAACTGGTCAACCCGTCGTGGCGCAATCCCCGTACAGGTCAGCAGTTCAACGCAGACGATCCGGAGAACCCCATCGGCGAATACTGGATTGCGCTCGAGGGCATCGAGCCGCACAATCTGGAGGAGCGAGGCTTTGGGGTGCATGGCACGATCGACCCGGATTCGATTGGCAAGAACGAGTCCATGGGTTGCGTGCGGTTGGGAGATGACGACATCGCCCTGCTCTTTGAACTGCTGGCTTCGGGCCGCAGTACGGTGACGGTCGTCGAGCACTGATCGCAGCCCAGGCGGCGTTCGCGCCCCAGAAACCGCCCCGCAGGGCGCCATCGAACGACCGTTGCTCTGGGCCAAGCCCAAGTTGGCAGTGCCCTCAAGCCTGCAGCGGTATGCCCTGTCAGTGGGGGCACGCCACTCACCAGCGGCTCACGAAGCGCTCGCAGAAGCGTCGCGGTGTTGGCCCGCGAAGTGCACAGGCTCGAGTTCCCAGCCAATCAATCCAAAAAGAACAGCCCCCCTCCCGAGGGAGGGGGGCTGGGATGGATCAAGAGATCCGGAACCTTGCAATCAGATCAGAAGGCGACCTGAAGCTGGGTTCGCAGCAGCCACTGGCTGCCGGTGGTGGTGGCACCTTGGCTTGCCCACCAACCAGTGTAGCCGTAGCCAGCGGTGTTGCCCGTAGTTGCAGCCGTTGTGCCATCGGAGAAGCACCAGTTCCAATCGACGCTGAGCTTGACGTTGCCACCCATGTGGTGGTTCAGACCGAGGCTCAGAATGTTGGCACGAGAACTGATGTTGTCATTAGCAGCGGTACCGGCACCGGTACCGGGATACAGCCACTGCCACTGGGCATAGGCCTGATCGGTATCGTTGAGCCAGTAACCACCAAGCACCTGGAAGCCGAACGAGTTCTCGTTGTTGGTGGCGGCAGCGTTACGGTTCTGACCGTAGGTACCCGATGCCGAGAGGCTCCAGCCGTCGTTGTGAATGGACACGTCGGCGGTGATGAGCCAGTTGTTCTCGACCTCATTGTTGGCTGCGCCGCCACGCTGAGAGTTCTTCACATAAGCCGCACCGAAGCCGCCCATGACGCCCATGGCCTCGCCTCGCTTGGAGCCGATGTGGTCAAACTGCGACCAATCACCTTGGAAGAGCATCTCGGCGCGACCCGACACTGCCCAACCGTGGTTGTTGTTGGTGTACGAAGCAGTTGCTGCACCCGCATCGTTGGCGTTGTCACCAGCGCCAGCACCGTTGGAGAACATGACGTTCCCGCGCAGGTTGTTGTTGTCGTAGGTGAGCTTCACACCATTGGTGATGTTGGAGGTCATCCAGTAGTAGGTGGTGCCTGCACGCTCGATCGTCATCTGATCTTCGGCGTTGACCATGAATGACCGCTGGACGTCAAACTTCTGACGACCCATCTGGAGCTTCATGTTGTCGTTCAGGCTGAAGCCACCGTAGGCCCATTCGAGTGGGCTGTCGGAGATACCCGAGCCGTTGCGGCCCTGAACGCCACTTGCGGTGCCCGAGTTATAGGGCGACCAGTTGAGGCGGGCGTTGTAGAAAATGTCGCCGGCGAGAGTACCGGAGAAGTTCAGCGCTGCCCGAGTGGTCTCAAACCCGAACACGGTGGTGTAGTTCACACCGCCGGTGTCGTTCTCACCAGCACCCTGGTGCGTGCCGTTAGCACTGTGGCGGCCGGAGCCGACGTTGAAACGCTCTTGGAAGAGGCCGTTGATCTTCATCGACCACTTGCCATCGGCGCTCTGCATGTAGAAGCCATCGTTGTAGCCGCTGGTCGCACCATCGCCCTGAAGGCTGGCACGAGTATCGGCATCAGACAGCACGTCTTGGACCAGACCACGAATCTGCTCCGAGCGCTGCTCGGTCATCCAGTCTGCATCCTGCTGTGCGGAAAGCTCGGCAATACGTGCTTCCGCTGCTTCGAGGCGTGCCTGCAGGTCAGGAGTGACCTCCGTGCCGCCCATCGTGGCGCTCATGATGGCGCCCATGGTGATCGAAATAGTCATCGATCGACTCTCCTACGCTCGTGGGTGTAAGCAGCCGGCTCCTTGGTGAACGAGCCACTTCACACCCGGGACCAAGTCGGGCCCGCGACGTCCGCGCGGTGCGCCGCGGAGGACCGACCTCCGCCTATCGGCCAACCGTGGCCGTAGAGTTGAAGGCGAGAAGATAGCGATTTGCCCCTTCTTCGCTAGGGGGATTGCGCCCGAGTCTGCATATTTCGACCACTTTAGCCATGTTCATGGCCTTAAAGCGTTGTCCTTGCTGCAGTTACGCCATGTCCGGCACTGTACTTTTCCCCCTGCCCCCGCCTCAGAGGCTGCAAATGCACACGGGGCCAAAATCTCAATCAGAACCGCCGCATATGCCAAACCCAGGCCCCAAACCCAAGAATGGCCTTGCGACGTACTGAGGGGGGCATACCCCCTTCTGGGGCCGCTCCGAAGGCTGTTTGCCGCCTCCACCGCCACCAATTCCCGCGAATTCTCCACCCTGTCCGATAACCCGCCCAAGCGAGACCAAGCATGGAACGCAGCAGTGACATGTGGGCAGGCTACCCGATTGGATGGCCGCCTGAGCCAACGCAGATCGCATGAGCCGATGCCCCCGATTGCCCTACCCCCCGATTGACCTGCCGGCCTGACCTCGACCCCTGGCATAGCGGCCGCATCCAGCCCCCGGGCAGGATGACTTGCTTACCGCTTGAGGGTCATCCCCCTTGGGCTCCTCAGGCCTGCCCGACTGAGGCCCTGCCCTGGCAGCCCGACCTGACAGCTTGCCCTACTTGGCCGGGCTGAAGCGACTGCCCACCATGGGAATCCGCTTGTTGGGGTCGCTGGTACGGGGCAGAATCGGCAGCACAAGCCAGATGAGGGCCAGACAGCCCAAGGAGCCAGCCCACAACCATGAGGTCCAACCGAAGTAGACGAAGAAGCTCGTCATGAGCAGCAGCAGCAGGGCCAGCGGAATCAGGCCTTCCCATGCCAGTTTCATGAGCTGGTCGAATCGGAAGCGAGGCAGCGTCCAGCGGACCATCATCGTGAGCACGATCAGCAGGAAGACCTTGGCCAGCACGATGCTGAACTGGATCAGAATCATCCACCAAGGGCCGCCCGCGGGCAGATCCCAGCCCCAGAAGGGGTTGAGCGACCAGCCGCCCATGAACAAGGTGGCAAAGAAGGCGCTGCCCACGATCACGTGGACATACTCGCCCAGGAAGAACAGGGCCCACTTCATCGAGGAGTACTCGGTGTGCCAGCCGCCAATGAGTTCCTGCTCGGCCTCTGCCAGATCAAACGGCGCCCGATTGGCCTCCGCCAGCAAGCAGATATAGAAGAGGATGGCCGTGAGCGGTTGCTGCACCAGGAACCACTGCCCTTCCAACTGCTGCTGCACGATGGCCTGCGGCATGAGCGTGCCCGCCGCCAAAATCACGCACAGCAGCGCCAGGCCCATGGGAATCTCGTAGGAGATCATCTGGGCCGAGGCCCGCAGGCCGCCCAGGAAGGAGTACTTGTTGTTCGATGCCCAGCCGCCCAGCCCCACGCCATAGACGCCCAGCGAGGCCACGGCAACCAGATACACGATGCCGACATTCAGGTCGGCCCCCATCACCTGCACGGTGCCCCAGGACCCCATATCCAGCGTGCCCGCCCAAGGAATGATCAGGAAGCCGATCAAGGCCGGAAGCACCGTCAGCGCCGGTGCCAGCGTGAACAGCACCTTGTCTACCCCCTTGGGGGTGAAGTCTTCCTTCATGAAGAGTTTGAGACCGTCGGCGATGGGCTGCAACAAGCCCTTGGGGCCAACGCGGTTTGGGCCCACGCGATCCTGCACCCAGGCGCAGATCTTTCGCTCAAGCAGGATGAGATAGGCCGCCGCACCCAAACACAGGTGCAGCACAACCAGAATCACCACGACGGAGGCAATGAATTGAGGCAGCCAAGGGGGCATGAAGGTGGGCACGATACTCGAAAGTCGAGGGCCGAAAGCCAAATGGTGCGGGCTCCAGGGTCAGACTTGCTGGGCCATCTGCTTGGGCCGCCCATCCCCGCCACGTGACCTGTTGAACCTGCTGGGTCAGACCGTTTCGGCAACCTCGCAGGGGAAGGCGTCCTGCAGGGCGTGCACCCGCCAGGTGCCTGCCCGCAACGCTGCAATCGCCCGCACAGCCGCCAGGGCCCCGGTGAGCGTCGTGATCATCGGCGTGCGGGTTCGCACGGCCATGGCCCGGATTCGCCCCTCGTCGGTGTCGGCCCCGGTTCTGGTGGGCGTGTTGATGATCAGATCGATGTCACCATTGGCCATTCGATCGATGATGTTGGGCCGCGCCCCCTCGGAGATCTTCCGCAGCACAGTGGTATCGATGCTGTTGTCCTTGAGCAGCGCCGCCGTGCCGCCAGTGGCGCAGATGGTGAAGCCCATCGAGGCCAGTTGGCGGGCAACGTCGATCACCCCGCGCTTGTCGGCATCTCGAACCGAAACAAACACCTTGCCCTCGACCGGCAGCGGCATGCCCGCCCCCATCTTGGCCTTGGCTAGTGCCGCAGGCGCACTGCGGTCAAGGCCCATGACTTCGCCGGTCGAGCGCATCTCCGGGCTCAGCACGACATCCACCCCTGGGAACTTCTCGAAGGGGAAGACGGGCTCCTTCACCGAAACGAATCCTAGATCCTCGACTTCCGACACCTCGAGCCCATCCAGCGAAGCCCCCATCATCACCTTGGCCGCGATTCGCGACCAAGGCACGCCAGTTGCTTTGGCCACGAAGGGCACGGTGCGCGATGCACGCGGGTTCACCTCGATCACGTAGAGCTCGTCGTCGCGAATCGCCAACTGCAGATTCATCAAGCCCCGAACGCGCAGCGCTTCGGCCAGCGATCGAGCGGTGTCGGCGATGCGGCGCCTCATTGACGGCGCGATCCCGTCGGTGGGCAACATGCAGGAAGAGTCACCAGAGTGCACGCCAGCCTGCTCGATGTGCTCCATGATCCCGGCGATGACCGCTCGGGGCGCGTCAGCGGGCAGTTCCAGTTGGGAACTGATGGTGCCCTCATGCGGTGGGTAATCAGCCACCACATCTACGTCGATTTCAGTCGCTTCCGAAAGGAACCGATCGATCAACACCGGCGCGTCGGCCAGATCCGACACATCTACGGCGGTCCGCATGTATGTCTCAAGCGCCGACTCGTCGAAGCAGATCTCCATGCCCCGGCCACCAAGCACATAGGAAGGTCGCACGAGCACGGGGTAGCCCACCCGCGCGGCTGCGGATCGGGCTTCGTCCATGGATCGGGCGATGGCATTTTCAGGTTGCTTCAGGCCGATCTCATCGAGAATCGCCTTGAAGCGGTCGCGATCTTCAGCCGCGTCGATCGAGTCAAGCCCTGTACCAATCAGCGGAACGCCAGCGGCCGCGAGCCCATGGGCCAGATTCAACGGTGTCTGACCGCCGAACTGCACGATGCAACCCACCACCCCGCCGCTGCGGCCTTCGACATCGACGCCCCCGCCATTGAGCCGCTCCACGATGTCGAGCACATCCTCGAGCGTCAGTGGCTCAAAGAAGAGCATGTCGCTGGTGTCATAGTCGGTGCTGACAGTCTCCGGATTGGAGTTGATCATGACCGACTCGAAGCCCATCTCCTCGCAGGCAAATGCGGCCTGACAACAGCAGTAATCGAACTCGATGCCCTGGCCAATTCGGTTGGGGCCGCCACCGAGAATGATGATCTTGGGCGCGTCGGTCACCCGCACTTCATCATCGATCACCTGCTGACCGTCACGCTCGTGGGGCAGTTCCCATGTCGAGTAGAAGTACGGGGTGACCGCCTCAAACTCAGCAGCGCAGGTGTCAACCAGACGGAACACCGGTTCGATGCCCAGCGACTTTCGATGGGCCCGCACCTTCAGAATGTTCTCCGTCGAGACTTCTCCACAGTAGATGCGGGCCAGTTGAGGATCGCTGTACCCCTCGCGCTTGGCCTCGGCCAATAGCTCCGCGGGCACGTCGGCGAGATTCGCATGGGCAAGCAGGCGATCTTCGAAGCGCACCAACTTCTCGATCTCACGCAGGAACCAGGGGTCGATGCCGGTCAAGGCATGAATGCGGTCAACGCTCCAGCGCGACTTCATCGCATACCGGATGTAGTACATGCGGCCCTGGGCCGGCACCGACAATTTTCGGGTCAGCGTGTCTTCGTCGAGGGGCCACTCGCCGTCGTCCTTGCAGGTCCAACCACGCTCGGCAGCCAACCACCGATCGTTCATGTCCAGCCCGAGCCCGAACCGCTTGACCTCCATTGATCGGATGGCCTTTTGCAGCGCCTCTCTGAACGTGCGGCCGATGCTCATGGCCTCACCGACGCTCTTCATCTGCGTTGTGAGTGTCTCGTCGGCCTCCGGGAACTTCTCGAAGGTCCAACGTGGCATCTTCACGACCATGTAGTCGATCGACGGCTCGAAACATGCACTCGTGCTGCCCGTGATGTCGTTTCGCAGTTCGTCGAGCGTGTAGCCCACTGCGAGTTTGGCTGCGATGCGGGCGATTGGGAAGCCCGTGGCCTTCGAGGCGAGCGCTGACGAACGCGACACGCGCGGGTTCATCTCGACGACGACCATCCGCGCGGTTTCAGGGCACACCGCGAACTGCACGTTCGCACCGCCGGTATCCACACCAACCTTGCGCAAGATGGCAAAGGAGGCATCACGCATGCGCTGATACTCGCGGTCGGACAGCGTGACGATGGGCGCCACCGTGATGGAGTCGCCCGTGTGGACACCCATCGGGTCCACATTTTCAACACCACACACCACGATGCAGTTATCCGCCGAGTCGCGGACCACTTCCAGCTCGTATTCCTTCCAGCCCAGCACCGACTCGTCGATCTGCACCTGCCCGATGGGCGAGGCGGCGATGCCTCGACGCACCTGATCTTCAAACTCTTCGCGGTTGTAGGCAATGCCACCACCGAACCCGCCCAGTGTGAACGCGGGTCGAATGATCGCCGGAAGGCCGATCTCCTCCAGAAACTTGAAGGCAGCGTCGATGTCGGTGACTGACTCAGCCCGTGGCAGTTCCAATTCACACTCGGCCACGACACGGCGAAATGCTTCGCGGTCTTCAGCCCGCTCGATCACGTCTCGTGTGGCGCCGATCATTGCGACGCCTCTCTTCTCAAGCGCTCCGGACTCAGCCAGCCCCATGGCGCAATTGAGTGCGGTTTGCCCACCAAGCGTCGGCAACACCGCATCTACCGGTGTGCCCCGCTCGGCTTCCAGATCAAGCACCCGCTCCACCGCCTCGGGGGTAATGGGCTCGATGTAGGTGCGATCGGAGAAGGCCGGATCGGTCATGATCGTGGCCGGATTGGAGTTCACCAATACAACCCGATAGCCCTCCTCGCGGAGCGACTTGCAGGCCTGCGTGCCCGAATAGTCGAACTCACAGCCTTGACCGATGACGATCGGTCCGGAACCAAGGATCAGGATGTTGCTGATGTCTTCGCGGCGAGGCATTGCCGGATCAACCGTGGTTCGAGACAGCGTATCCAGTTCAGTCATTTGCCGCCACGCATGTGGACCGTTTGACAGGTGACTGCGGCTCCGAGGAGGATCCAACTCGTGTCCACGGGCGAATTGCTGCTCCTGATCACCGGATCCGCCCTGGGCGTGATCACCCTCTGGCGAGCGGTGGCCCTCAGGCTGCTGAGGCGGCTCTACGGAAGCGATACCAGCCTTGGGTTCGTTCGCCTCTGCTCCGACATCTGGTGCCGACTGGCCCATCGGGTGTCCGTCGAGGGTCGTTCCCACCTGCAGCAGGCCGAGGGCTGCCCCGACGGCAATGAGGAAGGCGTGTTGATTGTGGCCAATCACACTGGCGCCATTGATCCGTTCCTGATTCAGGTTCCAGGTCGGCGGCTGATCCACTGGATGATGGCCTCTGACATGATGCTGCCCTTGCTGGACGACCTCTGGGAGCTCGTTCGCGTCGTGCCGGTCAACCGAACCAAGCCAGACGCATCCTCACTGCGGCGGGCGATGCGGTTGCTTCGTGATGGCGAGGTGGTCGGCTTGTTTCCGGAAGGGCGAATCACCCGGCCTCCGGGCACAATCAGGCCCTTTCAGGAAGGCGTCGGGCTGCTGGCAACCCGATGTGGGGCAACGGTGCTCCCGGTGCTGGTCTCGGGCACGCCTGACACGGACAGCACCCCTGGATCCATGCTCGGCCCCTCCCGCAGCCACGTGCGGTTTCTTGCGCCCATGCAGTTTGACAAGCGCACGAGCCCGCAGGAGGCCGCTGAGGAGATTCGGCGGGTGATGGCTGAGGCCGCCGGCTGGGCCCTGTGTGACACCCCAATGCCGCTCGATCTGGGCTGGAGCGAGTGAGCGCACGGCGAGGCCCTTTCGCTGATCGACTATCGTCCCGACATGCTTGCTCGAATCAGCGGCACTCTGGTTGGTGTGGACGATGAGCGGATCCTCGTGGAGATGGGCCCGGTCACTGTCGAGGCCCTGATTCCAGCGTGCGATGCCCCCGATCTAGAGGCGAGCATCGGCCAGCGGGTTGAAAGGTTCACGCTGCTGTTGCTTGAGGGCGCCGGTGTGGGCTCAACCCTCAGCCCCAGATTGCTGGCCTTCGAGTCAACTCGCGATCGAGCCTTCTTCGAGCTCTTCACCACCGTCAAGAACATCGGCCACCGCAAGGCCATGCGGGCGCTGGTCAAGCCGGTGGGTGAGGTTGCACAGGCCATCGCCGGACGAGACATCGCTCAACTGACCACGCTTCCAGGCATCGGTAAGCGAGCCGCAGAGACAATCATCGCCGAATTGGCAGGCAAGCTCGACGCGTTCCTCGAGGGGCACATCGCTCCCGTCAGCGGCGATCCGACCACGTCCGCACTGATCGAGGACACCGTGACCATGCTGATGGCACTGGGCGAGCAGCGGGCAACTGCCCTGGCCATGGTCGAACGCGCCAGAGCGCAGGACCCATCTCTGGATACGCCCGAATCAATGCTGGCGGCCGTCTACGAGACGCACTGAGCACGAGGGCCTTGAAGCAGTCCGGCTGCGGCAAACCCCCAAGCAACCTCACGGCGTCGGCTATTGTCCCGACATGCGCCACGCCATGATCATGGCCGGCGGCAGCGGCACGCGCTTGTGGCCGCTCAGTCGCCGCGCCCGACCCAAGCAACTCGTCGCCCTTGTTGAGGGCAACAGCCTCCTCGCCATCGCCTTCGATCGGCTCGGCCAAGTTGTGCCCGAGGCCAATCGTTGGGTGTGCACCTCCGAAGCGCACCGATCAACAGTGCTTGAGTCGTTGAGCAGCCTCGACAGTGCCCATGTCCTTGGCGAACCCTGCCCCCGCGACACCGTCAACGCCGTGGGCTTCACCGCCGCCGTGCTACACGCGATGGACCCTGGCGCCGTGTTTGCGGTTCTGACCGCAGATCACCTGATCACGCCAGTCGAGCAGTTCGCAGCTTGTTTGGACAAGGGCTTCTCGCTTGTCGAAGATGACGCATCACGAATGGTCACCTTTGGCATCACCCCGACACACGCAGCCACCGGCTACGGCTATGTCGAACTGGGTGAGCCAATTGATGGCACTGGGTCCATCGTGAAGCGATTCGTAGAGAAGCCCGATGCCGCGACAGCCCAGACGTATCTGACTGCGGGCAACTTCAAGTGGAACTCGGGGATGTTCATCTTCTCCGCTGCTGGCGTACTCGATGCGCTCGATCGCCTTCTGCCAGAGGCCGCAGCAGGGCTCAGACGCATTGGTGCGGCATGGACCGGCGACAACCCCCAGCAGGTGCTTGAGGAGGTCTATCCAACGCTTCCCAAGATCAGCGTTGACTACGCCATCATGGAGCCCGCTTCCACCGACGATGAGATCGACGTGTGCTGCGTGCCCATGGACATCGATTGGCTCGACGTGGGTTCTTGGGAAGCGGCCGCGCAGACCATCAGCCCCGACGCCCATGGCAACCGAACTACGGGAACGGCGGTCCATCTCGACGGACGCAACAACGTCGTACACAGCGACGATCCCGACCACCTCGTGGCCACCATCGGCTGCTCCGATCTGATCATCGTCAAGGCCGGCAACACTACGCTCGTGTGCCCGCGTGATCGAGCAGAGCAGGTCAAGGCGCTCGTCGAAGAGGTCCCCGACAAGTGGCGGTAAAGGGGGCGCTGCTGGCGATTGACCTGGGTGATCGTCGAACAGGCGTCGCTGTTGCCGACACCGACTCGGGCGCCATCATGCCCGTCGAGGTGCTCGACATCCCACGTGGCCCGCGGCTCGATGCGGCGGTGGCTGCGCTCATCGAGGCGCACGCGCCTGCAGCCCTTGTTGTAGGCCTGCCGCTGAACATGGACGGCACGGAGGGGCCGCGGGCCCGAGACACACGCCAGTGGGCGCTTGCAATCGGCCATCGGGCCGGCATCGAAGTGCACCTGCACGATGAACGGCTGACTTCATTTGAAGCCGAGGATCGAATGCGAGGAACGAGCCGCAGGGAGAAGAAGCAGCGGTCTGATGCGCTTGCCGCCTGCGTACTGCTGGAGTCATTTCTCGACGCACGATGAACGTGCTCAGTCCAGCGCCTCGGCGGTGATGCCCCACAGAGGATCCATGCCCGCCCGCATCAACCGATGTACCGGCGTGCCTTCCTGCACGATGCCCCGATCGATGCTGCGACGGGCATCGTCATCAAGCACCAGACAGACAACGCGTGAGGCTCGACCCAAGAGCGAGGGCGTCATCGTGAGGACATCCGCCTCGCCGCGATGCACGAACGTCACGGGATCGTCGCTGTAGACGGTGTCGGGCACGATGCCCCCGAGGCATCCGTCGCTGGCTACGCACAAGACGGCGTGGTCTAGATGGCCCGAGCGCAGCACCCGCTTGAGGCGATTGCCGTAGTGCGCTGGAGCAGACTCGTCCCACGTTGGCATGGGGTGCACCTGCCCCCGGCCGATACCGGCATGCGGCACGAGGGTGCCGCTGATTCTCGACCACCCGTCGGGCGCCTCCCCACGCTTGTCACACTCTTCGTCCGCCTGCCAGACATGGGTGTTGGGCCAAGGCATACCTCGCAAGCCCGGGTCCAGCATCAGCCGCTCAAGCAGAGGCTGCACCCGTTCGTCGGAGGTGACGGCCAGATGGAATGCACCACGCAACCGAACAGCCTCTATCGCGGCCAGCATCAGATCGGTTGCGATCCTGTCGAGCAGCGAGTCTGTGGAAGGCTCGACCATGATCTCCCCGGGCCACCGCGGAGGCGGCGGGCGGTGATCAGGTTCAAGTGGCAGTCCCTTTTCTTGCATGCACAGGCCTTTCGGGCGTGCGGCCGTCCGTCAGTGAGCCGCCCTCGTAGCATAGGCCCCATGAACCACTCGCTTTGCATCTGCGTGGCCGCAGCAACGGCCCACCTCTCGTTGCATGCAACGAGTCAGGCTGACGGGCTCAATCAAGCCGATGCTCGTGACAAAGCCACCACGCTGCCTCTGGTCGAAGTGGGTGCAGTGCAGCCACCACCCAGCACGGTGCATCAGATTGCCCCGCAAGGCGAGTCGCCGCTGGGGGCCTCGCAGGACGCAGCCGCCCGAGCCGCCATGCAACGTGGAATAGATTGGCTGCGAGCAAACACCCATGACGAAGGCGGGTGGCTGAGCGACCTTCGGGCGGCACCGACTGACACGACCACCTCGCAGCGGTCCCCCATCGGCGCCGCAGTGACGGCGCTGGGGCTGAAGGCCTTTGTGCAAGCCGGAGGCGACCCCGCCTCTGATCCGATGCTCGCCGATCTGGTGGCAGACCTCCTCGCTCGCCAACAACCAGACGGGCGATTCGACGCGGGCAACCTGTCCACCTATGTCACTGCGACTGTCGTCGCGGCCCTTGCTGCCCTGCCTGAAGACGATCGGGTGCAACTGGCCGTGCACAATGCCGCCGGTGCCCTGCGGGATTTGCAGTGGACCGAGAAAGACCACATCGAGCCGACGCTCGACTGGTACGGGGGCGCCGGCTACGGCAAGCATGGCCGACCAGACCTCTCCAGCACCCAGTGGATGCTCGAGGGGCTGCAGGCTGCCGGCGACTGCGCCGGTGACACCCATCTGCTGGGCTGCAACTGCGACAACGATCCTGCCCGGCGAGCAGCCATCACATTCCTGACACGCTGTCAGAACACCAAAGCAAATGGAGCCTCGTGGGCGGGAGAGGATGGCGGCTTTGTCTATACGGCTGCTGGCGGCGGAGAGTCAATGGGATCTCAAGCGGCTGGAGAAGGTCGATACGGCGAGACCATGCCGGCGGGTGAGGCACGCAGCCTTCGGTCCTATGGCTCGATGACCTACGCTGGCTACAAGAGCCTGATCTTTGCGGGCTTGCCGGCAGACGACCCCCGTGTCATCGCAGCACTTGACTGGATTCGCGCCCATTGGACGCTCGCCGAGAATCCCGGCATGGGTCGCCAAGGGTGGTTCTACTATCTGCACGGGCTCGCGCGTGCCATGTCCGCTGGGGGCCATGATCGGATCGTGGATGTACATGGCACCGCGCATGATTGGCGAAGCGAACTCGTAGATGTGCTGGTTTCGACACAGCGACCGGATGGGTCCTGGATCAATGAGGAGACGAGATGGCTGGAAGGACACCCGGAGATGTCAACGATCTATGCCGTGCTCGCCTTGCAAGAGGCCCTCAAGCCCGCCTCCTGAGCCTGTGGGCTCTTCTCAACCTGCTTCTGGCGACTCCAGCAGTCGCCGATGTCACGCTCACGCTTGCCCAAGACACTGTGGAGAACTACACCGGCCGCGTGTATCTGGCTGCGGCCCAAGGGCGGCGAGAGCCTCGACACGGCAACTGGTGGTTTGATCCCAATCCACTCTTCTTTGTCGATGTGACTGACTGGACCCCCGGCGCCCCGCTCACTTTGGGCGACGACACACCCGGCCACCCGGTGAAGCGCTTGGGCGATCTGCCGGCGGGTGACTGGTCGCTGCAGGCGGTCATTCGAACCGGTGATCGAAATGCTGGCCCGCTCTCGGGCCCGGGCACGGTGTACAGCCTGCCGGTGCGAACCAAGGTGGCAGACAGTGTGGAGGCTGCAATCACACTTGATCGCACGGAGCCCAGTCGCTCGGCGATCTCACCGGGAACAGGGATGGAACTGTTCGAAGTGCACTCTCCGCTGCTGAGCGAGCACTTCGGAACACCATTCACCTTGCGGGCGGTTATTCGCCTGCCTGAAGGCACTGACTCAAGCCCAGAGGCGGCCGCGAAACTGCCCACCCTCTATCACATTGGTGGGTTCCCCGGTGCACTGCGAAGCGCGAACCTCATTCCGTGGCTCTACGGCCGTCACGATGAAGCTGACCAATTGGCCATCGTGCATCTGGAAGCCGAACACCGCGGCGGACATAGCGCATTCGTCGACAGCGCCGCAGGTGGCCCCTGGGGCACGGCCCTTGTGACGGAACTCATCCCTGCCTTGGAAGCGAAGTTTCCACTGCAGTCTAGAACTGATGGTCGGTTTCTCACTGGGCACTCCTCGGGGGGATGGGCCTCCCTGTGGCTGGCGCTGGAGCACCCGAATGTGTTCGGTGGAACGGTGAGCACTGCGCCCGATCCGGTGGACTTCTCTCGCTTTCAGACGGTTGACCTCTACGCTCCCGACGCAAATCTGTACCGAAGTGTCGAGGGAGAACGCGCGGCAGTGGCGCGAACGGCTGATGGGTCGAGCACCTGGATGGACGAGTTCGTGGCTATGGAGTCGGCCATGGGCGAGGGAGGCCAGATGCGATCATTCGAGTGGACATTCAGCCCTGTGGGGGAGGACGGCCTCCCCAAGAGACTGTGGAATCGTGACACGGGAGAAGTCGACCCAACTGTCGCGGCGCATTGGAGGCGGTTCGACATCGCCGATCGAGTGCAGCGGCAGTGGAGCACGCTTGAACCCATTTTGCGCGACCGGGTGCTGATCGTGATGGGTGACGCCGACACCTTCCATCTGGAAGGGGCAGCTCGGCAACTTGACGAGCTGTTGACCGCTCGCGGCCTGCCTCATGTCGTGGAGATCATTCCGGGTGATCACAGCAGCATTCTTGATGCGGCGCTCAGTCAGAGGATTCTGCAGCGGGCGCTTCAGTGTGCTCGAGGCGGCGACGCATCAAAAGCGCCGCCACTGTCGCCGTCATGAGCAACAGGGCGCCATTGGCCTGATGGGCGCTCGTGACGAAGACCTCTCCCAGCGAGACCTGCGGTGTGCCGCCTGCCGGATCAGCCAGCATCACGGCAACCAGCGACCCCACGCCCAACAGCAATTGCACAACCACCAGCGTCAGGAGGAGAATGCCCACGGGCTTGAGTGAGCCACGCCGCTGCAGCGACTGAAGGCCCACAACAACAGTTACCACGGTGACGATGACAGCCATGGTGATGTGACCCATGAGCAGGCCCATCGAAGCGCCATCCTTTGCGCCCAGATCTGTCACCAGATGCCTGTATGCCGCCCCGATGGCCAACTGCACCAGCAGCGTCAGCACGAGCACCTCAGCAAATGTGCACTCCACACGAGATGCGTCAGGCGGATCCTGCTCTGATCGGATCAGCCAGCGACGAGACGTGACGATCGCAACGGCCGCCATGAGCGCCAAGATGACCTGCGCCAGTACCCCGTGAATGATGGCCATGCCGATGTTGAGATCCGTCACCCGCAGCCCCCCCAGAATGCCCTGCGTGATCACCAGCAGGAGAATGAGTGCGCCCAGCAGTTTCGACCAGTTGCGCCGGTCAAACCGCAGGAGTACCGCCAACAGCACGATCGACGTGACACCAACGAACATTCCTGTCAGACGATGGGCATGCTCGAAGTAGATGCCTGTGTCGAAGTCACTCACCATTTCGGTCAGCGGATACAGCAGCATGTTGTGGCCGAAGGATGCAGGCCAGTCCGGCACAGCAAGGCCCGCCTGAAACCCCGTCACGATGCCGCCGGTCACGATCATGAAGAACGTCACGCCGACCGCCACCCAAGCAAAGATGCTCACCCAAGCACCAGTAGCCAGGACCGGCCGCATGAGCCCCCCCACGGCCCCGCCGAAGCCGCCCACCAGCACACACCCGAACAGAATCCCGGCAATCCACCACTCGCCTCCGGCCAGGTCACTCTTGAGCAAACTGGCCACCAACAGCAGGTTCAGGACGGCCGCCAGTATGCCCACCCACATGCCCTCGATGAACCCGCGGCCA
>JAKVBU010000015.1 GCA_022446885.1 Phycisphaerales bacterium
GCGCACGTTGGGGCTGTCCACCCCCTGCATCAGTTCAAGTGACTGGTCTGTGGTCACCAGCCACTCACCACCATGGTCACGGGGGTTCAGCGGTTCGCACACCAGCACCAGCGAAGTACCGTCGAGGATGTCTGCGGCACGGCGGTAGGCATCGATCACATTGGCAGTCTGCACGGCCATGGACTTGCTCTTGTCCACCATGCCCGGGATTGAAGTTGCCCAGGTCGCGCCGACTCTCTCGGCAATCTCGATCGAGTCGCGGATGTCCTGCAGAAAGCGGTCCCTGGCGTCAGGGTCGCCGCAGGTGAGCAGGGGTGGGCCGAAACCGCCGTTGTTGGCGACGAAAACCCCCATGCGCATATTGCGATCTCGCAGGGCAGAGGCGATTCGCTCCTGCTGTTCGATCGATCGGTTGCGCATCCAGTTGTCTTCGATGCTTCGAAAGCCTGCGTCGGCCATGAAGTTGATCTGGTCAACCGGGTCGTTGCCGGCACTCGTCGAAAACATGCCGAAATGGGGGGCATAATCGAGGGTGAATGGCCTGCCCATCGGATCGGGACTCCGGTGGTGAGGATCGCCTTCGGGGTAATCCGGCGGAAACAGGGGCTCATCACCCTTGGCCACGGATGCAGCCCCGATGGCGGACGACGCGATGAATGTGCGTCGGTCCATCAACTAGTACTCGCCGTGGCAGTGGTGGCCCACAAGTCATCGTCCATGGGCGTACTGCCGGGGCGGGCGATGCGGGGCACAGCCAGATCCACGAACGCGTACTGTGGCGGGGTCATGTCGAGGTCGGCATTGAGGGCCTGATCCCAAGTCAACTCCTTGCCCGAGTATGCGCTCATCCGACCCATGATGGCTGTCAGCGTCGACTCGGCGATCCGGTGGCCTTCGTTGAGCCGGTCGGTTTCGCCTCGCATGCTGGCGTGGAGATCCTTGTGCTCGACCACGTATGGGTTGGGGTTCTCCTTGTCGAACTGCCAGTCAACGCCGCCTTCGAATCGGGCGCTGCCAGATCGGGTGATAGCCCGCCCCTTGGTGCCTTGAATGTGCTCTTCGACGCGGCCCGAAGCGCCCACAGCCTGACGGCACATGCTCATGACCTGCCGTCCATCGGAATAGGTGTAGTCGTTGGCAAAGTGGTCGAAGATGTGGCCGTACTTGGGATCGATGCGTGACTGGCGTCCGCCCATGCCCAGCACTTTCTCGGGGTGCCCGCCCATCGCCCAGTTCATGACGTCGACATTGTGTACGTGTTGCTCGACGATGTGGTCACCGCTGAGCCATGTGAAGTAGAGCCAGTTTCGCATCTGCCATTCAAGATCCGACCACTCTTCGCGAGGTGCGTGGCTCCAGAGGCCACCCATGTTCCAATAGCACTGGCCGCCGACCACATCGCCGATCTCGCCCTCATGAATCCGACGCATGGCGTCGAGGTAGCAGGCTTCGTGTCGCCGCTGTGTGCCCGCGACGATGCTCAGCCCTTTCTCGTCAGCCAGGTCAGAGGCGGCGAGCACGGTCCGCACGCCGGCGGGATCAACCGCGACGGGCTTCTCCATGAATATGTGCTTGCCCTGCTTGACGGCCTGGGCGCAGTGGGCCGGGCGAAAGTGCGGCGGCGTCGCCAGAATCACCATGTCCACATCGGGCCGTGCCATGAGTTGCTTGTAGGCATCAAAGCCCACATGGCAGTCGTCATCAGTCACGGCGAAGCGATCGCCGCGTTGTGAGAGATGCCCACGCGACGACTGCAGTCGGTCGCCGAACACATCAGCCATGGCAACGATCTTCGTATCGGGAGATGCATCAAGCGTGTTGGCTGCAGCGCCCGTTCCGCGGCCTCCACAACCCACCAGCCCCACGCCGATCTGCCCTCGGCCTGAGGCAAAGGCGGCGGTTGAGATGCCACCGAGCGCGGCGGCAGCCGTACCTGCCGCAGTTGTCTTGAGCACCATTCGTCGGTCGATGTGGTCATTCATCGGGACTCACTCCATTCCCTGGCAGGGATTCAGATCGTTGTTGACGTGTGGGGTCAGGCCGAGCCGTTGTCACCCCGCCACTTGTTCCACGACACCGGCTTGCCCGGCAGGGGTACGTGCATGACCGGCAGGCTGGCGTTCATGTCATAGGTGGTCGGGCCCATTCGCTCATCGCTGTTGAGGGCTTCGTTCCAGGTCACGGGGTTGCCGCTGTAGCCGCTCATTCGGCCCATGATGGCCATCAGCGTCGATCCCATCATGTCTTGTGTGTCGTCAATGCGGGCACGCTTGCCACGAATCGCTTCCATGAGCTCGTTGTGCTCAACCTGATACATGTTGGGATTTGGCCCGTCGTACTCCCATGCGTTGGGCCCTTCGATGACCTGCGTAGGCCCCCATGAGTTCACGAAGCAGGTGCCGTTTGTACCCATCATGTACTCGGTGTTGTCATTCCAACATCCGGGCATCTGACGGCAGTCATGGAAGCCACGGGAGCCATCGGCGTACTCATACATCACGCCGAAGTGATCGTAGATATTGCCCGACTCGGCACCTTCACGCATCTGGCGACCCGCCATGGTGATCGCCCGCTCGGGCTGCTTGCCGTTCATGGCCCAGTTGATCTTGTCGACGGCATGGCATGCCTGCTCAGCGATGTGATCGCCGCCGAGCCAGTCCATGTGCTGCCAGTTGCGCATCTGCCACTCCATGTCCGACCAATTGGCTCGGCGGGGCTTCTTGCCCAGCGGACCCGAGCAGTACGTGCTGTGGACGGCCATGACATCGCCGATGGCGCCATCGTGAATGCGCTGATAGCACTCGCGATTGGGCGTGTTGTATCGCCAGCAGAACCCGCCCATCACGTTGAGACCTTTTGCCTTGGCCTTCTTGGCCGACTCGAGCACGCTGCGCACGCCCGGGCCGTCGATGGCCATTGGCTTCTCGAGGAAGCAGTGCTTGCCCTGCTTGACGGCATAGGCGAAGTGTTCCGGGCGGAAATGCGGTGGGGTCGTCAGGATGACGACGTCCACGCCCGAGTCAATCACCTTCTTGTAGGCGTCGAATCCAGTGAATTGCCGCTCGGGCGTCACCGCGATCTTGTCGCCGTGGGCGTTCTGAAGTGATCGGTGGCTGCCGTGGAGCCGGTCATCAAAGGCGTCGCCCATTGCCCAGAGCACAGTGCCCGGGTCGGCGTTCATGGCCTGGCCTGCGGCGCCGGTACCTCTGCCTCCGCATCCAATGAGGCCAACCTTGATCTTGTCACTGCCCTGCACCCATCCCAAGGTGGGGGTGACGAGGGCCGCTGTGCCCAAGGCAGCGCTGCCGCGGACGAAGGTTCTTCGGGTGACATCGTTGACGTGTTCGCTCATCTGGAGTGCTCATCCTTCGTTGGCAATGGAGCTGCCCCGGACGGGGGTCTTGTACAGGCTACGCGGAACCCGGCGAAGGGGGCGTCCGAGAGCCACCAGATGCTCTTGGGAATCTGCGGATCGGTGTCATTCCAGGCCGGTGTGGGCTCTTTACGCTCAGTTGGGGTCTGAAACTCAGCCGTCTGCTTGAAATGCCCCCCCATGAGCACCATATCTGTCTCCGGGCCGACTTCGACTTGGCACCACTCAGAGACATTGCCGTGGAGATCGTGCAGGCCATTGGCGTCGGCCTTTTTGGTCGTCACCTTCTGGGTCTTGCGTCGGGAGTTGCCCTTATGCCAAGCGTGATCGTCGAGCGTCTCAGGGGTCACGCCCGAGGTTTTGGCCAGGCGGGTCCACTCTTCCACCGTCGGAATCCGGAATGACCCGTCCACCTTGGCGCCCAGCCACGTGCAGAATGCTCTCGCTCCGTTTGATGACACACTCAATGCGGGGTGCCCCGCGTGCCCCCAGCCTCGGTCAGCCATGATGTAGGGCTTGGTTGGGCGGGTAAGACCATCGGTAGGCTCAACTGCAGGGTCTTCCTGATCAAGTCGGTAGACCATGGCGTCGTAGAGATCCCAGGTGGTTTCGTCGCGTGCGACCCACAGTGGCGGGGCGCCGTCGGGAACATCCACAGGCACAAAAACCATCTTCACGGCACTGCCCGGTACAGTGATGCTGAATGCACCGATCTGGTCGGGGGCGTCCCCGGGAGGCTGTGACGAAGGGTCGGCGATGGAGGTCGAGGTGATCAGGGCTAAAGTTGTCAGCACTGTACGCATTGCGGCCATCCTAGTGGTGCTGGCGCAGACAGTGGGGTGTAGCACGGGGAACTTCCGTCGTTTCGAGTTCGCCCGTATGCGAATGGGCACGGACGCTCGAATCACCATTTGGACAACGGCCGATGAGTCCCGCGCGGCCGAAGTTGCAGATGCCGCATTCGAGCGGATCGCACAGGTCGAAGAAGAAACCAGCGACTGGCTGACGCATGGCATCATTGCCCAACTCCGAGATGCCACCGGAGGCGAGCCCATCAGGCTGCGGGGCGATCTATTGACGGCGATGGAGACAGCCTGGCCGATCGTCGAACTGACGCATGGTGCCTTCGATCCGGCCTGCGGGCGGCTGACGATGTTGTGGCGAGAGGCACGTGCAGAGGGGGTGCCGCCATCAGACGCTCAACTGAGGGCCGCAGCGGCCGACAGCGGCTGGGCTCGCCTGCAGTTTGACCCACGACGATCGACGATCACGCCCGAGCAGTCGGTGCCTTGGCTCGACTTCGGAGGGCTGGCCAAGGGACTTGCTGCGGATGCGGCATTGGAACTGCTGCGTGACAAGGGGATGCCGCGATCACTGGTCAATGTCGGCGGTGACATAGCCGCCGGTGACGCGCCGCCAGATCAGGCTGGTTGGTACATCGCCGGCCCGATCAAGGCGGACGGTTCAAAGGGGGCCGCCCACGTACTCACTCGAGCGGGCATCGCCACGTCGGGTTCGACGTATCTGCACATGGATGTTGAGGGCCGCCGACTCTCTCACGTGATCAATCCCAAGACGGGGGCCGCGGTGGAGTCACGTGCTCAGTTTACGGTGACAGCGCCTACTGCAGCCGAGGCTGATGCGCTGGCAAGCGCCGCCTGTGTTGTCGGCGTCGATGCCTTGCGCAAGATGCTTCGCGACCACGGCGTGCGGTACATCGTTGACGTCTCGCCCTGATCTGACAGTTTGGCAATGGGCTGCCGCTGCGGCAGAGGCCCCGATTGCAACTGCGTGGCGACCGATTTGACGCTGTTTTTTCGTTCACTCCAAATCAGCTTGAACCAACGGTGGCAGTCGGGCACTTGAGCGATGGGGGTCAAACCAGCTTGATTGGGCGTTCGTGTTTGGCACGCGGCTTGTTCCTGTTGATGCAGGCTCGGCGCGTGCCGGGCAACGAACGCAACGGCAGTGACGGAAGGTTCGCCCGCATGTACTCGACCACGCTCACCGACGCGACGCCGGCAACAGGCCTTCAGATTGAACGCCGAACACGGACCGGGTACCGAGTGGGCCTTCCGTCACGGAAGCCAACTGTTCTCAATACAGGACATCGCACCTGATCGGCCGACCCCCCGCATCCCCGAAGGTCGGGGATGGAGGGGCCGTGCGACTAAAGCGGCGTCCACAACCAGGCAAGGAGCATTGCCATGGCTGTCAAGATTCAGGTCAAGGACGGATTCGACACCAACACCAACTGCTGTGGATTGGGTGTCGCCCCATTGACCAACGCCTACCAGAACATTCCGATGTTGAACAACACGTTCAGTGGCTACAACAACAGTGTCCAGAACTGGCCCGTGTCGGCACATCGGACCCTCGGCGATCTTGGTGTCTGGAACACCACCTCATTCGCACCCGCACTGGAAACCCGCGGCGCTCATCTGATGGCGCGGACTTCCCTCGGGGCTACTCAGCTCAACGAGGTCATTGCGAACATCAGCATGATCGACCCAGTGCTCGCTACTTCCATCGCCAGCATCAGCCGCCGCTGCGTGGCAACGGGTCTTCGCATTGCCCGAATCGCTTCGTTCGATCTTGAGTTGGCCCGCAACATCGTGCGTGTGGCCGAGATCGACCTGATCGCAGCCGCCTCACTCTCGGATCTGGCGATCGTCAACCCCGTGGCTGCCCGCCTGCAACTGCAGCATGTTGAGGCCGTGGAGTTCGGCCAGATCCCCAGCCGCATCGCCCCCAACGTGTTCGCCACGGTCAAGGACGAGGGTGATGTGTACCGAATCGTCGCTCGAGTTCCCGGTGCCACAGCCGAGACGATTGACGTCACCGTTCGCAACGGAAAGCTGATCATCAAGGCCAAGTCTGAGACGCTGGCCTCGAACAGCCTCCAGAGTGTCTGGCGTCAAGAGTTCGCGATCGGCCAGGACGTGAGCATCGATGCGATTGACGCGACCATCATCAATGGCACGCTCAACGTGCTGCTGCCCAAGGCCGCCGTGGTTCGCAACATGGTCGGCCAGCGAATGCAGGAAGTCGCGGTGTGCTGATCAGGCAACGAGCGACATGAGGCGCATCCAGGCGGGCGGTCTCCAATGCAGGAGGCCGCCCGCCTGCCCTTCTGGCAAGTGGCCGCCATCGGGGCAGCAGGCGCCCCGACCAAGTGCATGGAGAACGCTGCCCGCAGTGGCATGCCACTTGCTTCTCCATAGATGGGCGACCGTGGTGGCCGCCCGGAAACAAGTACCTGCATCACACGGAGGTGTGCCATGACAATGAGTCTCCCCACAGCCACCCACGCGACCGTCGATACGGTTCGCCATGAGTTTGATCGTGTGCTCGACCGACTGATGGCTCCTGCAATGGCCCTTTCCATGGGTCTGATGGACCACATGGGTGTTCGAGCCCATCCCGCTTTCAACATCATTGAGAATGATGACTCACTCATCATCGAAGCCGAGCTCCCAGGCGTAGCGGCCCACAATCTCGATGTGACAGTGACCGACGGCGTACTGACAGTGTCCGGCCGGCGCACGACCGAACCGCTGGACCAATCTGAAACGACGATGCTGCGGCATGAGCGCAGAAGCATGACGTTCGAGCGATCGATTCGTCTGCCTGAAGCGGTTCATCACGAAGGCATGGATGCCGTGCTCGAAGACGGCGTGTTGACCATCACGCTGGCCAAGGCACATCACGCATGCACTCGGCGGATCGAAGTCCGCAATTGAAGCACTGGAGGATTGCCATGAACAACACGAACAACAACAACGTCATCGACGTCTGCGAGCAGTCTGACTGCTGCAAACGGCCGCAAAACTATCGTGCCTCAGTTGACGTCATCGAGTCTTCAGACGCATGGACGGTCGTAGCGGACATGCCCGGGTCCTCGTCAGAGGCGATCACGATCTCACTTGAAGACAACACGCTCACGATCGACGCCGCCGTGGCCGATCGGCTGGCTGCGAAAGGACGGGTTCGACGCCAGGAGTACGGCGTTGGAGACTTCCACCGGTCCTTCCGGGTCGGATCAGGCATCGATGGCGACGCCATTGAGGCCACCTATCGAGATGGTGTGCTGGAAGTGCTGCTTCCCAAATCGTCAGCAGTCAAGGGACGCCGCATCGACGTACGCACGGCATGAGGCCGCGTGATGATGGCCCGGGCTCACCATGACTGTGTGCCCGGGCCCCCGTCCAGATTGGAGCAATGGCTTGGAGTTAGGATTCTTGAATGGACCAAGCTTCAACCACACAACGCTCCGACCTCCGCATTGACATTCGTGACGCGCTTCGCCGCAACAGAGGTCTGCTTTGGGTGGAGGGATTCGCCCTTCTGCTGGGTGGTATCGCCGCGATCATCTTCCCAGTGGCAGGCGGTATGGCGTTGGAGACGCTCATCGCCGTCATCGCTCTGGTAGCGGGCGCTGCGACGCTTGTCCGCTGCTGCACTGGCGGATTCGAGCATGTTGGATCTGCGCTTGCCACTGGCGTGCTCTCAATGGCCCTCGGTGCAGCGCTGTTGCTCTGGCCGATCGAAGGCCTGGAAGCGCTCGTTCTTATCCTGGCTGCATTCTGTCTGATCCGGGGTATCGCGGACGTGATCGGAAGCCCGGCCCGATCGAAAGTGGCACCTGTGTTGCAGGTCATCTCGGGTGTTGCAGGCATTGTGATCGCCGCGCTACTGCTGATCTGGTTCCCGACCGATGCCCTCTGGGCACCAGGCCTGCTCTTTGGAATCGAGTTGGTGTTTCTGTCACTGCCTGTCTTGGCCGTGGCCAACGCGGTGTCCAGCACGCCGGCCGGGGCGGTCGAGACAAGTTCGGATTGAGGGTCAGGAGGCCCGCCGACGCTCGAACATGGCTCGGAGGCGTGTGAGCGCCTGTTGCTCAATCTGGCGAATGCGCTCGCGAGTCAGGCCCAATTCACGTCCGGCTTCCTTGAGCGTTCGCGGTGGGCGGCCATCAAGTCCAAATCTCATGCTGAGCACCTTGGCGGAGGCTGCATCGAATTGCTGCAGCGAGCCGCGGACAGCATCCATCGCATCTCGAAACTCAACCTCGCTCGTGGCGGCTCGGTGACGGCACTGGGCTGACTCGATCGCGGTTGGGTGGTCGCTGTCTTCGCTCCATCCGCCGCCGGAGACTCGACCAGAGGTGCCCAGCGTTCGGTGAATGAGCGACAGTTTGGACCGGGGCACGCCCATTGCATCGGCCATCTCCGTGGGCGTCGGAGCGCGTCCGTTGCGCTCTTGAAGCTCATGGAGTGTTCGATCCCAGCGGGCCATCCGTTGGCGCATGTACGCGGGGATGTGCATGGGGGGGCCGGCTTCCTCGACCAGTTGCTTGACCGTCTTGCGAATCCACCACGTGGCATAGGTGGAGAATCGGTGGCCAAGTGCGGGGTCGAATCGTTCGACGGCCCTGATCAGGCCGATGTTGCCCTCATTGATCAGGTCCTGAAGCGGAACGCCGCGACCCAGATATCGCTTTGAGATGTTCACAACAAGTCGGAGGTTGGCCTGGATCATTCGGCGGCGAGATGACTCGCAATTGTCGTTGATCACCTGCCATGCCAGCTGACGTTCTTCCAGTGGCGTGAGCAGGGGGACACGGGAGATTTCCCTGTAGTAGGTGTCGAGATCGCTGACGGGCCTCGAGGATCTGGAGGAGGTCATGCGGCGTTTCCTGATGGCACATCACAGTCGCATTCCGACGAAGCGGCCTTCGCTGGTCATGCTCTTTCGGGCGGTGGAATGTGCGTGGAAGGGGAGAGGAGAGAGAGGTCGATCTGGCGGGTGCAGTCACACCCGACCATCCATCTACGGGGCTGCCGCCCTCAGGTTCGGTTCGAATCTCAGTTCGACGAATCCTGTTGTCGGCGGACTCTCGCCAGGAACTGTTCCGCCAGAGCCTCGTAGATTGCCTTTCGGCACACCAGATGTGAGCACTCATAGGCGATGATCGCGGTAGCCATGAGTGGCAACGTGACGAATCTCGCGTCGGTCATTTCGATCATGATCACAAAGACGGTGATCGGGCTCTGCACCACCCCGGCGAAATAGGCCACCATGAACAACATGATCACAAACTGCGGTTGCAGGTCGTCAAACCAGCCGCTGAAGAGATCGGCGCATGCATTTCCCAGCCCAGCGCCGACCGAGAGGCTGGGATCAAACAGCCCTCCGGGTATGCCACTGATCAGGGTGAAGAAGGACCCGCCAGCCTTGGCAACCGGGTACCACCATGGATAGTCGCCTTGGTCGAGATGCCAGGTGTCGTAGAAGTCGCGTTCGTCAGGATCGGCCAGCACTCTCCAGGCTGTCTGAATGCTCAGGTGTTTGTCATCCAGACTGCCGTCGGTGGTGAGTAGTGGGTGGGCTGCATTGTGCTGCTTATATGCCGTTTCAATCTCGGCATGGGTGGCAGCTCGATCCACGCCCAGCAATTCGTAGAAATCGGTTCCCCGGTACATGAGGATGGCCTTGGCTTGGGGATAGCCGCTGCCATAGGACTGCCCCTGCGACGCCAGACCGATGAGCGCAAGCGTGGCTCCCAATGCCAAGCCGGTGAGCCATGGATGTCGCCCGCAGCACCGAGTGATCTTGGGTGTTCCCCAGACCACACTGCGAGCAAACAGCCCACCGAGTGTGCCGCCGATCATGGCGATCACGGGAACGGCGATCCAGTGGATCAGACCAAATCCATAGTGCCGATTGATGGCGCCATAGAAGAGGTAGTCCCATCCCAACAGACCCACGACCACCAGCGATGCGATCAGCACCGTACGGACAACGGTTGCGGCGCTGCGTTTGTCAAAGCACCGTCCGATCTCTTCAAAGGCGAAGACCATGCCCGCGATGGGGGCGTTGAAGGCCGCGGCGATACCCGCCCCGCCGCCGCCAAGAATCAACCCACGCTGCACGAGATGGTCCGGCAGTTTGCGGAATTTTGACACCAAGTACATGGCGCACGCCCCGACATGTACAGATGGCCCTTCGCGACCGATGGTCGGCCCGGTAAACAGCCCCATCGCAAGAAGGAGCGACTTGCCGATGGCAATCCGAACGGACAGCATCCGCCGCCGAATGGGCCCGTCTTTCACATGCAGCGCCGCGATGGCTTGGGGAATGCCCGTGCCCTCCGTACCTGGGAAGTACTTGTCGCGAAGCCGCATGATGCAGGCCATCGAGATCGTGATCGTGCCCATGGCAATGAGCACACCTGCGGACGGGTCGATCTGGAGGCCCCACAGTGCCCTCTCGCCCTGTAGGAAGCGGAAAAATGCCAGCCCTTCCAGATCCAGCCAGCGAAACAGCCAGGCCGCCAGCCCTGCAACCACCGCAGCCACGATCAGCCAGAAGTAGGTGGGCCAGGCGGACCAAGTGAAAACGTCGGTCCTGATGGCCTCCTTTGTGGTGGCCGGTTCAGGATCAAGCTCGGTCTGCGGCTGGTGAGAATCGGCCATCTGGGGTCCCTCAGGGGCGGTCGAGGGCAGTTGTACCCGCCCGCGTGGATTTTTTCCTGAATCTCGAATGGACAGCAGGCCATGTGAATCGTCTTTTGTGGAGCAGGCAGGATGGCCTGCACCATTCCGGAACAACCTCCTCTCTCCTCTCTCCTCCCGGAGCCCCGCACTGAAAGGTGCGAGGCTCCCTTCCTTTTTACTCGGCGTCGATCAACAGGCTCGACGGACACTCGGGCGTGACGGATAATGCCCAGATGTCCACCACGCCTCAGTCAGCAAGGCATCATCAGCAGGCAGGCCAATCTGCCCAGCCTCGCCATCGACGTCCGCTGGGTGGGGATACCGCTCGGGGCCACGGCCGAAGCGCTCTGGTGCAGTTGGGGGATCAGGTGCTCAACAACGCCCCTGCTGGGCAGCAACTGCACCGCGGACGCAAGCCCGACTGGATCAGGGCGAAGGCCCCCGGTGGGCCGGCCTTCATCAAGTTGCGTGATGATCTTCGCAGCCGGGGGCTACACACGGTTTGTGAAGAGGCCTCCTGTCCCAACATCGGTGAGTGCTGGGCCAGAGGAACGGCCACCATCATGATTCTTGGCGACACCTGCACCCGCTCGTGCGGGTTCTGCAACGTCAAGACCGGCAAGCCACCTGTGACTGATCTTGATGAGCCCAGGCGGGTCGCTCAGCAACTGGCCGGAAGCGGGCTCAAGCACGTGGTCATCACGTCGGTAGATCGGGATGATCTGCCAGATGGTGGGGCCGACATCTGGGCTCGGACTGTGCGGGAAGTGCACGATGCTTGTCCTGAACTCTCAGTTGAGGCCCTCGTGGGCGATTTCAAGGGCAACAAGCTCGATTTGGAGGTTGTCATCGAGTCTCGGCCCGAGATTCTGGCCCACAATCTCGAGACTGTTGAGCGGATGCACCCGGCCGTGCGGCCTCAAGCCCGCTACGACCGCTCACTGGAGGTGCTCCGGGAGATCTCTGCATCGGGCATCGTGTCCAAGACCAGCCTGATGGTCGGCATAGGCGAGACCGACGAGGAGCTCGAACAAGCCATGTTGGACGCCCGCCAGCGGGCAGATGTGGAGATCCTCACGATTGGGCAGTATCTGCAGCCCACGCCCAACCACCTGCCGGTGGATCGATGGGTGACGCCCGATAAGTTTGAGTCGTGGAAGGGGCTCGGTCTCGCGATGGGTTATCGGGTGGTCGAGTCAGGGCCCCTCGTTAGAAGCTCCTACCACGCTGAGGCTCAGGCGGCTCGCCATGGCGATGCCACCCGCGGCAAGTAGGCGTGCCGTCACCCTTTTATGGCGCAAGATTGTGAAAATACATGACTTATGTCTAGGAAGACCGCTGCCCAGGTGAGGTGGCCTCCCCCAGAGGCACGTTCGATAGGCGGCCGATCAGGCATGGCCCGATAGGTGTCCTGCTGAGGGCACTCAGATCGACGTTTCGAGTTCAATTCGGTCTTTGCGCGATCCTGCCAATCATGTGGTCCGTAGGGGGCCAGACGGTCGATTGGAGAACGCAGCTGCCGGTGCGCAATCGGGTAGATTGCGCAGCATTGGTGGCGTGGATGGTGGACAGGTGATCCCGTATTCAGGGTTGAGCATTGAAGTACGTACAGCAGGCCGCCTGGCGCGGTCGTTGGCTGCATTTGCGGCATTGGGTGTTGTGCTGCTGAGTACTGGCTGCGGCATGAAGGGTTTTCTGGACCCGTCCAAGACGGGGTACTTCCATAAGACGCCCACCACGATGCCGATTCTCGACCGAATCGACGCCATCGAGCCCAGCACGAATCCATGGGGCGAAACGTCGTCGGTTACGCCGGAGGATCTGGCACCGAATGATCTCACCTACACCCTGCATCCGGGCGACCTGGTCGACATTCAGGTGTATGAGCTTTATGAGACCCAGCGATTCCACGGCGTACAGCGACGTGTAGATCAGGGTGGATACCTCTCGATTCCAGAGGTGGGATCGGTTCCGGCGGCCGGCTACACAATCGAGCAGGTGCAGGAAGAGATCAGGCATCTGCTCAGCCAGGAAGTCATGGGCAAGCCCACGGTCAGCGTCAGCCTGGTCGAGGGCGCCGCATTCAACTACATCATCTACGGTCATGTCCCCAGTCCGGGCCGCTACACCCTCAGTGATCCGCACCTTCGTCTGCTCGAAGGCCTGACAATGGCCGGCGGCGTGCCTCTGACCACACGCCGCGTGTACGTGGTGCGACAGGTCAACACCGTCGAGGCGCACGAATTCAAGCCCGCAACCGGTCAGTCGCAGGCGCAGCACACATCACCTACTTCATCAGCACCTGATCTCGAGTCGCTGATCAACTCGCTCGACGACGCCCCTCGCCCGAGCCCCGGGTCGTTTCCTGATGAAGCTGCCGCACCGGTCCAGATAGAGGATCTGCACCCGGCGGACGCAACGGTCCCAACTGTCGAGGATCTCGACGAACCCACGACAAGCTACGTATACCTCCCTGAGGAGCAGGCATGGGTTGAGGTGTCACCCGATGTGGTGCAGCGAGATCTGGCAGAAGCCGCCACAACAACCCATCCACACGGCGTCGAGCCCACAGCATCTGTAGATCCGCTTGAGTCCGCGGCCATCGATGCCGGCGACATCATTCTGGAACGGGTGATCGAGGTCAACTACCAGCGTCTTTCCAGGGGCGAGAACGACCTGAATGTTGTGATTCGCCCCGGTGATCAGATTTACGTGGATGGCCCCCCACAGGGCTACTACTACATCGAAGGCGAGATCAATCGCGGCGGTGTGTTTGAATTGCCCAGTACAGCCGAGCAGATCACCTTGAGTCGAGCTATCGGCGCGGCAGGCGGGCTAGGGGCGCTTGCCGTGCCCAGCCGGGTTGACCTCGTCCGCATGGTCGGAGACGGGCGTGAAGCGGCAATTCGGCTGGATCTGGGCGCTATCCGCAACAGGACCGAGCCTGACGTGTATCTGAAGCCCGGTGACCACATCATCATTGGTACCGACTTCTGGGCCTATCCGCTGGCGGTCTTTCGAAACGGCCTTCGGATGAACTACGGCTTCGGCTTCTTGCTCGATCGAAACTTCGGTAATGACGTCTTCGGTCCACCTCCGGTCAATGTGGTTGGAGGTTGAGCCGATGTCATCAGCGATCTGATCGAGTCATGAGCACGATGTCGACCAAAGCGCTGCTGTCCGGGCAACCGGTCAGACCCGCCGCCGCCCTCTTGGCCACGGCTGCGATTCTTGCAATCTTCATCTGGCTGTTCTGGGCCTTCATCGAGCAGCAGGTGCGGTTTGCGATCACCAAGCAGGCCGACTGGGGGCACACTCTGGTCATTCCATTCATCGCCGGTTGGTTCATTTGGCTCAATCGGGGGCGGATCCTGGCTGAACCTCTTCGACCCAGCCTCACCGGCCTGTTTGTCGTGTTTGCGGGCGTCGCTTGGTACAGCTTCGTGGCGTTGGGCCCTGAATACCTCCGTCATCACAATGTGATGGGCGTAGGTGTCGGGGCCGTGATATTCGGTCTCGTGCTCGCATTCTGCGGCTGGCGGGCCATGCGATGGCTCTGGTTCCCAGTGGCATATCTGGTGATCTTCGGGCAGACCATCTCAGATCGATTCCTCGACATCGTCACATTCAAGTTGCAGGGCATCGCCACTGTCGGGGCCGAGTGGGGACTCTCCCTGATCGGGTACGAAGTCACGCGAATGGCTCACACGGTCTATATCCACCAGCCCAGTGGAGATGTGCCCGTCAACATCGCTGAAGCGTGTTCGGGCATGCGAATGTTGGTGGCCTTCTTCGCGCTCGGCGTTGCGATGGCCTATCGCGGTCTCGACCAAGTCTGGCAACGAGTACTGCTGGTGGCCATGGCAGTGCCTACCGCAATCTTCGTGAATGTGCTGCGGGTGATGACGCTTGGTGTGCTGTCCACCTACGACTCGGGTTTTGCCACGGGCGAGTTTCACACGATGGTCGGCATGCTCTGGCTCATTCCGGCATTTTTCATCTATCTGGGTGTGATGTGGATTCTGCGCAACCTCGTGGTGTCCGATGACGAACCTGCGGCCGAGATTGAGGAGCCCTCAGTTGATCTGAGATTCGGACCAAGGGTCAAGGCAGTGTTCATTTCAGGCGTGGCGCTGATGATCACTGCCGGAGTCGCGTTCTCGATGCTCGCCAACGCGCTGAACGTGCATCTTCGCAAGTCGCCAGTTCCGCTGCGAGACTCCCTCAGCTTGATCCCCTCCTCACTTGGAGAGTGGAATGTTGTGCATGAAGGCGCGTTCGACTCGGCAATGATCGAACAACTGGGCACTGAATTGACCATCAGTCGGTTGTATCAGGCAGGTAGTGACGGCCCGATCGTCAATTTCCACTTGGCCTACTACACCGACACGGTCGATCCGATTCCCCATGTTCCGGACCGATGCATGATCGCGGCGGGCATGGAAGGGATCACTGCTGAACCTGAGAACCTCCAGTGGGCGTTCGAAGTCGATGGTGCCCAATCAGGCTCTCAACTCGTGCTTGACGAGGCACCGGTGGACATGGTCGAAGTGCCAGCGGTGGGGGGCGGCACCATCGATGTGCACATGCCAGCAGGCGAACCATTGCTGCGTGCGATGGAGTTCAGAGACGCTCGCCAGAGGGACAACAGGATCTGGGCGGGGTACTTTTTCATCACGAATGGGCGAATGCGACCCTCTCCCAGCGAGGTCTACAGGACGGCCTACGCTGGCAGCGAGCAGTACGCCTACTATTGCAAGGTCCAAGTCGTATTCAGTGGTGGGGGGAGTTTTGACAAGGATGAGTTCCTCCGTGTCTCCGGCGACTTTCTCTCGTTGGCGATGCCTTACATCATGAGATCACTGCCGGATTGGGCCAACGTGCTCTCTGGCAAGGACCCCCAAGTGGAGCACTGACGTCGTTTCGGCGACAGGACGTGACGAACAGACATGGCCAAGGTCAGCAAGAAGAAGCGCAATCGCAAGAAGAAGGGCGGACGTCTCAACAAGCGTCTGCTGATGATCGTCTCACTGACGACGGTCATTGTCGTGGGAATCGCCGCCGGATTGATCTTCCTGCGGATGAAGGGTTCGGTCTCGCGGAATCTCCACGCTGGCAGAACGCATCTGCAAGACGGCAAGTGGGAGCAGGCGCAACGGGCATTCGGGCGAGTGGTCAAGAAGGATCCGGCCAATGAGGAGGGAATGAACGGCCTGATGGACGTCTATGACAAGTGGGTCCCCGAGACGCGTGAGCATGCCAATCAACTACAGATTGCATTTGCCCAGGCGATCCTGCATGACACCGAATACCACCCCGGCGATGACGAGCGTGCGCTTCGGGCGATTGAGTTCCTTCACGAAGAAGCTCGAGCCATGAATCTCGATGGGCAGTGGGAGGCGCTACAGACGCTCGCGGACAAGGTTCACAGCAAGTTCGGCGACGACTCTGAAGCAGGCCAGCGAGCGCTGTACTACAAAGCGTTGACAAGACTCCGGCTGGAGAGTGAGCACTTCACCCGTGATCGCGATGATGAAGGCAACGTCATCTTTCCCGGTGAGGTGGAGTTGAAGGCCTATCTCGCGCTGCGCCCCGGCGATGACGATGGAATGGCGCAACTTGCATTCGGTCGCATGGCTGTGGCCCGCCGGCTTGGTCTCGAAGAGCAATTCCAGCAGGAGAAACGAAATCTCGCTCTGGCAGAAGAGACCTTTCAAGAAGCGCTAGCGGCCAATCCTCGCGGCGTTGCGACGCAACTCTCCCATGTCAGGCACCTGATTCTGCACGAGTTGATTACAGAGGCTCGGCGGGCCCGTCAGGTTGGCACGCTCTCTTCAGAGGAGCGGGATGCCATCCTTGCAGAGTTGGCAATGAAACTCGACTTGGTCGAGGAGATGCTGCGCAGCGACCCAGACGTCAACCCCCTATATCTGGCCGAGTTCTTCCAGTTTGTTGAGATCGGTGACGAAGAGCGGGGCAATGAGCGCATTCGAGATCTTGCCGAGCACTATCTGAAGACCAATCCTGGTGATGATCTTCGGCGACTCGAACTGGCAGAAGCGCTGCGAAAGCTGGAAGAGTTCGACGAAGCAATGGTGCAGACGCGTGCCGTGCTTGATGCCGACGACCGTTCCGTGGCCCACGGTGCCGCAAGGCAGCATCTCGTTCGTGCGATGGCCGCCAAGAAACTGCTTGAGATTGCCTCCGCCAAGTGGGGGCTTGCTGAGGCTGATAGTGCCAGGCGAGACGAGGCCATTGAGGATGCAACGGAAGCTCGCGATGCGCTGGTTCATCAGTTGCAGGGCGAGGAGTCAGGGCCGCTGGTGATCGAGGCGGACGGCCGACTGGCATTCATGCGAGGCGACTATCGCGAGGCAGCACGATTGTTGGGGCAGCTTACCCGTGGCCGCACGATTTCACCCGAACTGTTGCGAATCAATGCGATGGCGCTGGACGAGATCAATCAGCCCGGTGAAGCGGCAGAACGTCTGCGCGAGGCAGTTCGATTGAACCCGGTCTCAACTTCGTCGCGGGCCATGCTGGCACGGGTATTGGCCCGAATGCGGCTGGCGGACGAAGCGTTACAGGTGCTCAGCGGCATCCCCCAAAACGTGATGGACGCCAATGCTGATATTGCGAGCCTGCAGCAGTCCATTCTCGCGATGAAGTCAATCGATCAAGGGGAGGCCGTCACAAACCTCAACAGCCCAGTGCTGATAGCGATCATGGAGGCTGACGGCTTGCAGCGTGAGGGGCGAGTTGAAGAGGCCCTTGAGGGGCTTCAGGCTGTAGTGCAAACCACGGAGGAGAGCGATGAGTTGGTGCCCGCTTTGGTGGCTGCAGCCCAATTGCACTCGTCGCTGGACCAGCAGGCCGAGGCGGCGGAGTTGATCGAACGGGCGCGGGCCATACGGCCGGATGATGATCGTCTCGAGCAGCTTGCCGTTGCGATCTCCATCGAGGATCCGATCGAGCGAATTCGCAACTGGGTAGCCCAGCAGGAGTCTGATCAAGAGAGCAGGGACGTGATGCTCCTTGTGACATTCGACGCGTTGGCAGGCAGGCAGATGGGGCAAGCCGCGCGCCTGGATCGCATGGGTGAGGCCGCTCTTGCCGAGGAAGCCAGACTGTTGGGCGAACGAGCAACCGCAGCCGCAGATGAACTGCGTGATCAGGTGTCCTCTTCCGCGAGTTCCGACGCTGGTGTCTTTCTGATGAAGTTCAATGCGTTGCTGCAATCGGGAGACTTGGATGAGGCTGAGGCGATGCTCTCAGAGGGCCGTGAAGCCAACGCCGATCAGGCCGGTGGTCACCTGCTTGAGTCAGAACTCCTGATTGCCAAATACCGGCAGGCGGAGGAGGCAGGCGATCCCGCCGCCGAGGGCCTGGGCAAACGGGCGGTAGATGCGGCGCGACGAGCGACGCAGGAGTCGGACTGGCTTACCGGCGCGTGGAGACAACTGGGCCGTGTGCTGAGGTTGACCGGCGACGTTGAGGAGTCTCGTCTGGCTTGGGCTGAGGCGTGGCGTCGAAATCCGGCCGAGTCTGCAACTGTCCGGGCATACGCGCAGGTACTGCTGGAACCCGGAGGTGATCCTCTGCAGGCAGCCAAGATTCTGCGTGAGGCTGCCCGCAATGACAGATCAGACCGGACGCTGGTTGAAGACTGGCTCGCAGTAGAGGCGACTTTCGGTGACAAGGGGATCGCACTGATCGAGCGTGATCGTATATACGAGGCCGACCCGAGCAACAGGGCGAACATGTTGCAGTACGCAAGTCTGCTGACCTCTCTGGAGCCGTCATTCGAACTACTCTCGGCGACCAATGAAGACGGGCCGATCGGGGCACGGCAGTGGTTGGGGCTCTCTGCTGACGAGCAACAGTCAGCGCTTGACGCGCTTGAAGCAACGTGGGACAAGCAGGCCCGCACCCTCTGCGATGCTCTGGCCGAAACGGATGATTCAACCATTCAGCATGCGTTCATTCACGCCAGCGTGCTCAGTCAATTGGGACGGCGTGCAGACATGTTGAGCCGACTTGCTCGCTTTGTGGATCGCACCGACGCATCACCTGACCGCGATCCCGAAGAGGAGGCGCTCTCAGCTGCACAATTCCTCATCAACACCGGGCGAGATTGGGAAGCGGCTGAGTTTCTCGTTGAGCGGAGAGATCTGCAGGGTGACAGTGGCAGGATTGACGGTGCCATTGGCACCATTTACGCCTCAATAGGCCGCCCGTCTGATGCAGAGCCACTGCTGCGATCTGCGGTAGAGGCAGGTGTGGAGGGTATCCCACCTCGACTGGTCGAGGTACTGCTGCAACTGCAACGCATCGACGAAGCCGAGGCTGTGGTCGAGCAGATTCGTGCCGACGCACCCGGCTCATATGAAGTGGCCATGCTCGATGCACGGCTGCACCGAACCCGGCAGGCCCAAGCCGAGGGAGTGGGGAATGCTGCCGCAGCCAATGCCGCCCGAGTTGCATATCGCGAGGCTTTGGAAGAGGCCAGCCGACGCGATCCTGAGCAGGTGACTCCATTCCTGGAGTTGATCGCCTCGATGATCCGGGAGTACCGGCGGACGATTGATCGCTCTGTGCTTGAGAGTGCGCTTCGATATGCCGATGCCGCGTCAGAAATCCGAAGCGATGTCTCGGGGCTGGCCGTGCAACGTGCGCTGGTGCTCGAAGCGATGGGCGAGCCCAGGCAAGCAGCGAATGACTTGGACTCATTCCTTCGCCGTAACCCAGGCGCGGATGATGCACGAGTGGCTCTGGCTCAGATGCACGTGGCAGCGGGTACGCCCGAACGAGCTCGAACTGTGCTGGAAGATGCCATCGTCAATGGGGCGAATCCTTCATTCTGGCGCGAGCGGCTTGCCGAGCACATGATGTCCCATGTTGGTGATCGGGTGGCCGCATCCCAACTGCTGGCCAGGGCTTGGAGTGATGAGCCCACCGATGAGCGGCTTTATCGGTTGGTCTCCATCACCCGAACCCATGAGCCGTGGGGGCATGAAGCCGTTTACCAGGCGATTCAGAAAAACCAAGGACACCTTGAACATACTCCGACGGTCCGCGGGTTGTTGGCGCGGGCCCAAGGTGCTCAAGGTCTACGTGATCACGCTAGAGAGACACTTCGAGAGACGTGGACGGCCTATCAGCGATCGATCGCAGACGGCGCCTCATCACCCAGTGAACTTCGCCGTTGGTTCGAAGATGCGTACGTCGTGTTCAGAGGTTCGTCAGGTGGTAGCGCTGACGCGTTCATTGATCAGGTGGTTGGATCGGCTGATGATCCGATCGTGCTCGCCGGCCGATCCCACTTTCTCGCACTGCGGAACCAGCCTGGTGACGATTCGCGCGGTATCGCCTACTTGCAGCAGGGCCTAGATCAGTTGCAGGGTGTCGATCGGCTGCCGTTGCTCAATCAACTGGGCTCGATGCAATTGCGCTCGGGCCGTGACGACGACGCAGTCACCACGTTTACCGAGATTGTTGAGTTGCAACCCTCCAGCGCAGTGGCGCTGAACAATCTTGCCTGGCTCCTTGCGACGCTCAAGGACGATCCCGAAGCGGCACTTCCCCTGGCTCGACGTGCAATTGAGTTGGACTCCAGGCAGCCGAACTTCCTCGACACGATGGTTGAGGTACAGAGTCGGCTGGGAAACCATGATGCCGCCATGACGGCGCGCCTCTCGCGGCTTCGCATCCAGCCCAACAATCCTCATTTGCTCAAGGAGATTGCAGTCGCCTATCTGGAGCAGCACGATGACCCGGCCAAGGCCCGTCCGTATGCTGAGCGCGTCCTGAGTCTGGTGCCGCGAGATGCCACAGCGCTGGATCTGGCTGGCTGGATTGACTTCAAGGACGGGCGAGTGGCTCGCGCAGAGGACCGCCTGAAGCAGTCGATTCGCCGATCACCCACCGCTGAGGCCCATCTTCACCTGGCGCAGGTACTGGCCGATCAGGGGCGAGTTGCTCCAGCTCTGGACCAATTGCGACAAGCTGAGGCCCTCAGTTCCACCGAGGCAATGCGTGAGGCCATCAAGAGACTTCGAACCGATCTGGAGGGGACCGGGTGAGGCGTCCGATCAGGGATAGAGCAGCATGAATACGCACAACAGGCCGGGCAGGCCGGGCGCTTACGCGCCAAGGTCCCATAATTCGCCCACAAGGCGGGCCACCGTAGATCCAGTTCGGGTCTTGCGGCAACACGTCGTGGGCATTCTGGGTTCGATCATCATCGGCGCGGGGGTCGGTGTGGGCGGCTTTTTCCTCCTGAATCTGGTCTACCCCCTCTACTCCTCGGAGGTGCTATTCGAGGTGAAGCCGGGCATCTCCGAGTCGACCGAGATTGGCACCGCTACGAGCCTGAGTGATCAGGAAGTTGAACGAATGGCCCGGACCCAAACCGAGCTCATTCGGCAGCGCGACATTCTGAACCGAGCTGTCAACACGCCTGATGTCCGGGATACCGACTGGATCCGCATCTGGTACATGGATCCAGAAACCAACACGCCCCGCATCGAACTGGCTGTAGACGAGTTGGAGGAGGACCTTCGCACGCCGGTGCTCCGGGGCACCAACTTGTTTGCGATCCGGTGGTCGGCGCATCACCCACATGACGTCACCCGAGTGCTCGACGCAGTTGCCCGAGCATTCATGTCAACTCGGCGAGAGCTTGACAATGCGATCTTCGACCAGAACGAGAGTCTGTTTGAGACGCAAGCCAATCGGTTGCGAGAGCAGATCGACGCGTTCAACGACGAGATCCAGGCGTTCATTCGTGCTCAGGGCATCACGACGCTCGATGATCCGCGGTTCTCGCAGGCGGCGATCGAGGTCGAGAATCTGGCAAAGTCACTGACCGAGGCCAGCCAACAGGTGGCGTCGGTTCAATCCAGTTACATGCAGACCGCGGCCAAGTTGGAGGGCACGATGAAGCCCTCCTCCGAGGACATTCTCGAGGCGGAGAATGATGCGGCTTTGGTGCAGCAACTGCAGCGGCTGGAAGTGCTCAAGTCTGAGGAGCGCTCTGTCCGCGAGCAGTTCAATGAGGGCACCCCTCAGGTTCGGAACATCGAACGGCGAGTGCGGTCTGTCGAACAGCAGATCAAGCAGAAGACCGATGAGGTGCTTCGGCGAAATCTCAATGCCCGCCTTCGCACACTGGACTCCGAGCGGGAGCGGATGCAGGGAGTGATCGACGGGTTGGAAGAGGAACTCACCAGCAAGGATGCTGCGCTTCGAGACCTCACCGCCCACTCGGCCTATTACGAGTCACTGCAACAGCAGCGTGACAATCTCGAAGAGCAACGCAACGCCACCCAGAAGCTCTTGCGCGAGATCAGCCTGATGAAGCTTCGATCAGACGCCAGCCGCGTCACACAGTACGGCACTGCAGATTTGCCCCGTGAACCGTCATTCCCGCGTCTGGAGTACGTCGTCCCCGCGGGTGTCGTGTTGGTGACAGGGCTGTTCGTGGGCATCGTTTTCCTGCGAGAGGTGTCAAACAAGAAGATCAGGTCGATGAGCGATCTGGCAATTGTGCCGGGTGTGCGTCCTCTGGGCGGCGTGCCCGATATCGACGACGACCCACGTGAGCCGGAAGAAGCCGAGTGTGTTGTGCTTGACGAGCCCAATTCGGTAACCGCGGAGTCTCTTCGCCAGATCGGTCGTCGAATCTTGCGATCGATGCAAGATCAAGGCCACCAATCACTGGTTCTTACTGGTGGGCTCCCAGGAGCGGGCACAACAACACTGATCTCCAACATCGCGATCGGGGGGCAAGCGGCTGGGCACAGTGTTTGCGTCTTGGACGCGAACTTCCGCCGATCACGCTTGGGCGAGGTGCTCGGCGTTGATGCCGGCCCTGGCTTGGGCGAGGTGCTTGGAGGATCAGCAACGGTTGATGATGTGGTCGTGAAGGGCCGTGGAGATGTGGATGTCATTCAGGCAGGCGAGCCGGCCCAGCGGGTCATCGAGCGGCTGACCGGCGAGGCGATGGGGGCATTGCTCGCGACGCTGCGTGATCGCTGGGACTACGTCTTGATCGACACGGCGCCATCTGTGGCGGCCGGAGATGCAATTGACCTTGCCTCACGTGCAGACGCGTCGTTGCTGGTGATTCAAGCAGGTCGAGAGGAGCGAGGGCTGGTTGCCCGGCTCGCCGGCCAGTTCGCTGAAGCGCGCGGTGAATTGCTCGGTGTGGTGCTCAATCGTCCTCGCCAAGCCGTCGGTGGCTACTTCCGTCGCAACTACGAGGTCATGTCCTCTTACGCACCTGAAGACGAGCACGAGGACGACGAGGATTGACGACGGCCCGAGCCGTCGGGCGACATGCCTGAACCAGGATCACGCCGCTGTGAGGATGGGGGATCACAACGTCCCCTGTCAGCGGGGCGGCGGCTGTGAATCTGCCCTCTGCTGCCGGGTCAGTCACGGAGTTGTCCGGACTGGGTTTGATCGGCGTCTACCTGCCGGTACTCGTGGCGGCCTTTCTGGTGACGCTGCTCGTGACGCCAGTCGCTCGAAGAGTTGCGTTTGCGACAGGTGTGATCGACCGGCCGGACGAAGCGAGGAAGGTGCATCGTCGCCCAGTCGCATATCTGGGCGGCCTCGCGGTGTTGGCGGGCCTCGTTGCAGGTATCGCGGTTGGGTACATGCTGAATGTGCCGCTTGCGTTCCGATCGGTGCCGGTCTCCATCGTCGTAGGCATGTTCGCAATCGTTCTGACCGGGCTCGCCGACGACGTCTGGGGATGGGATCCACGCTGGAAGGTCGCAGGCCAGCTCGTCGCCGCAGCGGCATTGGCAGAGAGCTACGTGGGAACACAGGCCGCAGCCGGGTTCATCGAGTTCTTCACCGGCACGAGGGATCTGTCTTTCGAGATGGTGCTGCCCCTGGTGGGCGGGTTCACGATTGATCCAGTGGACTTTGTCGGGGTGGCTTTGATTGCAGTCTTCGTGCTGGGGGGTTGCAACGCAGCCAATCTGATCGATGGGCTCGACGGTTTGCTCTCAGGCACGGTCGCAATTGCCGCAACCGGCTTCCTCTTGATCTCGTTGTTGGCAGCCATGTGGTTGACGGATGCGGATGTGACGGCAGCGGGGGAGTTACTGCCGGAGAAGTTGCTGACTGAAGATGATGGATCGACGCTTGCAGGCGCTCGCATCGTGCTGGCGATGGCGCTCATCGGCGCGACCTTGGGCTTCCTTCCGCACAATTGGAATCCAGCGACGATCTTCCTTGGAGACACGGGGTCGCTGCTCTTGGGCTTTACGTGCGTCACACTTGTGCTGATGCTGGGAGATCAGGGGCAGACGCATCTCGTCGTGGCTGGACTCATCGTGTTCGGGCTGCCGATCATGGACACCGTTCTGGCGATCTTTCGTCGCAAAGTGCAGGGATTGCCGGCCTCGAGCCCCGACGCCGAGCACATGCATCATCAGTTCAAACGCATGCTGGGGGGGGTCAAGTCGGCAGTTGTGGGCATGTGGTGTGTCGAAGGGCTGTTGACACTTGTAGGTGTGACCCTCGCCCTGCTCACCTTGACGCACGAGGTTCGAGTCGTCGTGCCCTACGCCGTGTTCATCGGCATCTTCGGGATGACGGCAATCGTCGGCATTCGAATGGGGCGGCGAGCTGCTCGTCGATCGTCTGGAGACGTGAGCCTGTGAGTCGGGTCAGCGTTCTCTTTGTCTGCATGGGCAACATCTGCCGCTCACCGGCGGCGGAGGCCGTCTTCCGCGAGAAGGCTGCGGGCCGAGGATTGCTGAAGCACCTGTCTATCGACTCCTGTGGAACGGGGGGATGGCATGCAGGCGAGCGGGCAGATGCCCGCATGCGATCAGCCGCCCGCGATCGCGATGTTGAAATCAGTTCGAGGGCACGACAGATCTGTCAAGAGGACCTCAGTTCCTTTGACTACATCCTGTGCATGGACGGAGACAATTTCGCGCACGTGCGTTCGATGGGTGGTGACGACCGCGTTCGGCGAATGCTCGAGTTTCACCCATCCGGGGGAGACGTGCCCGATCCCTATTACGGAGGGGCGGATGGGTTTGAGACGGTCCTGAATCTGCTCGACGTGGCCTGCAGCGGGCTGCTCGATGAGATCGATACTCGGCACGGGCTCTCTTCATGAACGCCCCGCTCGAGGGGGCGTTGCACTCATTGGGATTGGCGCCGATGCAGGCAGTTGCCCCGCTCGCCGGGGGAAGTGTGCATCAGGTTGTGCG
Organism: Phycisphaerales bacterium; assembly: GCA_022446885.1. Taxonomy (GTDB): domain Bacteria; phylum Planctomycetota; class Phycisphaerae; order Phycisphaerales; family SM1A02; genus JABAAC01. The sequence continues at coordinate 25,113 of JAKVBU010000015.1, forward strand.
AGTGGATCTCACTGACGGCCAGCAAGTCGTCTGCAAGATTGCTGCTGGAGAGCAGGGCGGCTCCATGCTCAACAGCGAACGCCTCTCACTTGAAGCATTGGCGGCCACGGAGTCTCTGCGAGTTCCTCATGTGTGGGGCCAAGTCGAGTTTGAGGCAACACACGTGCTGGTGACGGAGTATCTCCAGCCTGGACAACAGGGCGACTGGGCCGCTGCTGGCCGGGCGCTCGCTCGACTGCATTCGCATGCGCAGCGTGGGGGGTGGGGCTGGAGCGTGGACACGTGGTTGGGTGGCTTCTTGCAACCCAATTCCCCCATGGACGATTGGCATGGCTTCCTGAGGGAGCGGCGACTAGAACCGCAGGCACGGCTCGCAGTAGATCAGGGCCTGTTGCCCGAGCGCATTCGATCACAGTTGGGTCAGGTGATTGACCAGTTGGAGGCGCTTGTGCCGGTGCCGCAGTGCGCCAGTCTGTTGCACGGAGATCTGTGGAGTGGCAATTGGCTCGTGACAAGCCACTCAGTGATTGCCGTCATTGATCCGGCCCTGTGGGTGGGAGATGCCTGGTCTGACATCGCCATGGCTCGGCTCTTTGGCGGCGTGCCCGAGGCGATGTTCGACGCGTGGAAGGCGTGTTGGAACGATCAAGAGGCTGCCGATGCCCGCATCGGTGTGCATCAGCTCTATCACATGCTCAATCACCTCAACCTGTTTGGCAGTGGTTACCTGAACGGTGTGAGCTCAATCCTGTCTTCACTCGTTTGAGCGGTCTCAGCCGCGGGCTGCAGCATCTCGCATGAGTTGTGCCAGTGCCTCGCACCCTGCTTCGGGGAATGCGTTGTAAATCGAGGCTCTCAAGCCACCGACACTCCTGTGCCCCTTCAGTCCGGACATGCCCGCTGCAGTTGCCTCGGCCAGGAATGCTGCATCCTGCTCAGGTGATGGTGTTACGAATGGCACATTCATGACGGATCGGCAATTCGGATCCGAGTGCCCCTTGAAGAAGCCACCGCTGGCATCGATTGCGTCGTAGATCATCGCGGCTTTGGCGTCGTTCCGCCTCGCCATCGCTTCAAGCCCGCCCATCGACTCGATCCACTTGAATACGAGCCCGCACACGTGAATCGCGAACACTGGGGGAGTGTTGTAGCGAGAGTCCTTGTCAGCATGCAGGTCGTAGCGGAGCATTGAGGGCACATCTCGGCGTGATCGCTCCAACATGTCACGTCGGATGACAACCATCGTGACTCCTGCAGGCGCCAGATTCTTCTGGCCGCCGGCGAACACCATGGCGTGCTTTGACCAATCGACAGGCCTGCTGAACATCTCCGAACTCATGTCTGCGATCAAGGGTGCGGGTGCGTCAGGTGCTTCGTTGAATCGAGTGCCATAGATGGTGTTGTTGGAGCAGTAGGCGCACAGAGCCGGGTTGTCGCTCCAATCTGGTTCGCCGGCCTCAGGCACCCGCCTGAAGTCGCACTCGGTTCCGTCCCATGCGACATGTACGTCACCCACAAGGCGAGCATCCGCGACAGCCCGCTTGGTCCATGCCCCGGTGTGCAGATGATCCGCGGTGTCGCCCTCTCGAAGAAAGGCCATGGGAATCATGGCGAACTGCATGGAGGCGCCGCCCTGAAGAAAGAGCACTTCGAAGTCATCAGGGATGCCACCGACTCGCCGGCAGGCAGCCTGTGTCTCTTCAAAGACTCGATCAACGACGCCGCCGCGGTGCGAGTGCTCGAGAATGCCGATGCCAGAGCCATCGATGTCCCAGATGTCCTCGGCCGCCTGCTTGAGCACCGGCTCGGGCAGAATCGCCGGTCCGGCTGAGAAGTTGAGCGTGGTGCGTGTGTGTTCGACAGTGGTCTGCATGGTTGGCACTCAGGACGGGATGTCGGAGATCGCGGTGGACAGCACCGCATCATGATCACGAACTGTGGCCAGAACGTGGTCGGGTACGCGGCCGTCCACCTGAATGCGGGCGCAGGCTGCCTGCCCGCCCTCGAAGATGGCGTTATCCATCTCTTCGATGTTCAGGCCTGAAGATCGCAGCGCCCCAAAGACATGGGCGAGCACGCCAGGTTGATTCAGGTGTCGAACGCTCAGCAGGCAGGACGCACCGGTGGACTGGGCTCGATTGACACAGTTAGGGGCATCGCCCGTGCGCAACCAAGTCTCCACAATTCGGATTGCTTCCTGAGCAACGGCATCCTGCGCTTGCTGGGTAGATGCGCCCACATGATGCGTTCCGTAGACCCCGGGCAGGTCGAGCAGGGCATTGGAGAACGAGTTGTCGCCGCTGCCGGGCTCGTCGCTCCAGACGTCGAGCCCAACCTTGATCCCCTTCTCACCGATGGCTCTCGCGAGCGATTGTTCGTCTATGACACTTCCCCGAGTGGTATTGACCAGAATTGCGCCGGGCCGCAGGCTGGCGCAGAAGGCCTCATCAACCAAATGTCTTGTGTCAGCGGTCGCCGCCACATGCAGGCTGACGACATCGCTCATCTTCAGGAGATTCGGCAGGCTCGAGCAGAAGCCAAGGCCGAGTTCATCCGCGCGGTCTTCCGTCAGACTTCGGCTCCACGCCACAACCTTCATGCCGAATCCAGCCGCTCGTTTGGCTGTCTCCTGCCCGATACGACCGGTGCCGATAATGCCCAGCGTCTTGCCGGCAAGCCCTGCTGATGCGCTCCATTGCTTCTTGGCCCAGACGCCGCTGCGGAGATCTGCGTCTTGAGCAGGAATGTTCCGATCGCAGGCGAGAATCAACCCCCACGCAAGCTCAGCCACAGCGATGGCGTTCATGCCGGGGCAGTTGGCGACCGAAATGCCCCGCTCGGAAGCACCGGCAACGTCGATGGTGTCCACGCCAGCACCGGCTCGAATGACCAGACTCAGCCGGTTCCCTACCTGAAAGACCTCGCCTTCAACCTTTGTCGATCGAACGATGAGCACGTCCGGGTCGTATGCCCGTACCGCATCGGCAAGCGCCGGCCCCCTGAGTTCCGGTTGCATTCGCACCTGACAGCCAGCTTTGCGTAAGGCGTCGAGCCCGGACTCAGCCAGGGCGTCGGCCACGAGCACAGTGGCTCGGGCGGTTGACGCCGTCGTGTCCGGGCGGGCGCTGGTGGTTGCCCCGTGCATCATGTCTCTGCTCCTGTCTGTGCCTTGCTGGATGAGAGTTCGTGAATGAACAGCCCGCTGCGCAGTTTCGGTTCGAACCAAGTGGACTTGGGTGGCATGCAACTGCCTGCATCTGCCACGGCGATCAACTGCTCGATGTCCACGGCATGCATGGCGAATGCCGCAGCCGCTTCTCCCTCGCCCACCCTACGCTCGAGATCTTCGAGGCCGCGGATTCCTCCGACAAACCCGACGCGGGGGTCGGTTCGGAGATCGTGAATGTCAAGAATCGGGCCCAGCACCCTTGAGGCCAGCAGTGCACAGTCAAGCCGCTCCACGGGGTCGTCTCCGTGCACCAACTCATCAGGAAAGGTGAGGGTGTGCCAGCGACCATCCACATGCACACCGACCTGCCCCATGCGCTCGGGGATCTGAGCTGGCGTGTCCAGAGTGAGGGCGCCCGCACTTGAGAGGGCGTCGAGAAACGCATCGGTCGTGAGCCCATTGAGATCTTTCACGATGCGGTTGTAGGGGAGCACCGTCAATTGAGATGCGGGGAAAAGGACGCTGAGAAACCACTCATGCTCGTCGCCAGAATCAGGTGCGCCAGATGCCCGCAGGTGGGCGGCGGCGCGGGCAGCACTGGCGCTGCGATGGTGTCCATCGGCCACCCATGCGGTCTCAACCTCTCCAAACGCTTCTACATAGGGCTTCGGATCGGCAGCGATCCACCCCGTGTGCGTGACGCCTGAGCGGTCATTGAAGTGGAACAGGGGGCGGTCGGCTGTGTCATCTTCAACCAACAGGTCGATCTGGGCCCGATCCCGATAGGTCAGGAACACCGGGCCCGCATTACACATGGTGGTGAGCACATGTCTGGTGCGATCGTCCTCCTTGTCCTTGCGTGTCTTCTCGTGCTTGCGGATGACATTTTGTTCGTAATCATCCACGTGGCAGCAGCACACGACACCCACCTGAGCTCGTCCACGCCACGCCTGTCGGTATAGATAGACCGAGGGGGCATCCTCGTGAATCAGTGCGCCTTCAGCCTGCAGGGCCTCCAATGCCTCGCGGGCTGCCTGATAAACGGCGTCGCTGTAGGGGTCAGCACCCTCAATGGTTGCTTCTGGGCGGAGGACCCGCATGAATGACTGGGCGTGCCGTTCAATCTCCGACCGGGCCTCTTCACGGCTGACGACGTCATATGGAGGCGAGGAGACGGACGCGGCCCGGTTGGCCGGAGGTCGCAAGGCTGTAAATGGGCGAATTCGAAGCATGGACGAATCTCTACAGGGCTGAGTTGCCGATCGCGTCATTCTAGCCTCGGCAGGGGGTGGGGTTGTGCGGGTTGTGTGCTTTGCGTGGCCGCGGTACTGCTCTGGAGAGGGGGCACTTTCAATGAAGTGGTCCAGTGGTTCACCGGGTGAGCCGATGCGGGTTGATACAGCAACAGGTTGGATCTCAGGCACGGGCGCGTCGCCCACTGAGCCGGCCCCTTCTCAGGAGTTCCAGAAGGAATGACACGCCGCACTCGCACCGGATTTACGCTCATCGAGATTCTGATCGTCGTGGTGATCCTCGGCATTCTTGCCGCAGTGGTCATCCCGCAGTTCACCAATGCTGCCGACGACGCCAGTGTCTCCTCCGCTCGAACGCAACTGCAGACCATGCGGAGCCAGATCGAGCTCTATCGTGCCCAGAACGGGGCCTATCCCAGCGCCACGGGCGCCAACGCTGGATCAGATGCTGACTCCAACGGCAGCACTGATCAGTGGGACGACCTCATCGCAGAAAACTACATGCGGTCCAGCCCGACCTGGCCTGCGAACTTCACCGAGAGCTACAACGGCACGACCGGCAACTTCGCGCTGGTCCTGGGCTCTCCCTACTACGACGTCAATGGTGACGGTACGTCTGACTCAGCTGACGCGACCGCCGTCTCCAACTGGTGAAGCAACGTGCGTGCGGCAACGCCGGGCGTCCGAATCTCGGACGCCCGGCTTCGTCGCCGCGCAGTCCTCGCTGACTCAACCGCCTGATCCAATTGGGATTGGGCTCACGCCAAGGCGCACTCGAGACAGAAACAAATGCCCTCTGCAACATCCGTTCATCGTGGATTCACCCTCATCGAACTGCTGATCGTAGTGGTGATTCTCGGCGTATTGGCCGCCATCGTTGTGCCGCAGTTCACTGATGTGACGTCGGATGCGAGCATTACGTCCGCCAGGGCTCAGCTCAAGACAATGCGGAGCCAGATTGAGCTCTATCGGGGTGAGACCGGCTCCTATCCCTCATCAGGGGGGACGCATGCCGGCAGTGATCTTGATGGAAACGGCCAGCAGAATCAGTGGGACGATCTGATCGCGGGTAACACCGTCCGCAGTTCCCCGGCCTGGCCACCGAACTTCTCCGCGGCCTACGTGGAGTCCACCGGTGAGTTGTCGCTGGTGCTCACGTCGCCGTTCTACGACGTCAACGGGGATGGCACGGCAGATCTTGCAGATGCGACGGCCGTAGCCAACTGGTGAGGGGGCCAATCGCCGGGGCCATCAGGCTCTTCTTGGCCTGATCACGGACCAGAGGGGTGACCTAAAGACGGCCGGTGGGGTGGGTGTTATCGCTCCAGCCATCGCATCGATGTGTTTTATCAGACGTTTGCCGAGAACACCTCTGCAATAGCGGTTTCGCTTCAGCCGGCCTCAATTGGGGCCGATTCCAGTCCTGAGGAACCTCAAGCCCATGCGCAATGACACCTATCTGAGTGTGCTGCTGACTGTCACCGCCTGTCTGTTGACCGTTGATCTCTGGACGCGTCTGTCAGATCGCCCGGTACTTGCCCAGCAGGTGGAGGCGCAATCGCGCTCTCGCAATCCCAATGCCCGCAGTGTTCCACAGAAGGGCGTGGGCACTTCACTCTCCGATGGAGTCACGCAGCGGCGGGAGATCATCGAATTGTTGAAGGGGCTCACAACGCAGGTGTCAGGCCTCCGTAGTGAGTTGACCAGCGGTGCGCTCAAGGTCGAGATTGCCAACCTGCCTCAAGGAGTAGGCGGCCGGTGAGTAGGCGGAAGGCCCATCACGGATACACCTTGGTGGAGCTCGTGGTCACGATCGTGATCATGGGCATCGCCGCAGCACTGCTTGTGCCGGTGTTGGGCAACTTCGGTGCCATCGAGACCCAGGCAGCCGTTCGTCGGCTCGTCTCTGACATCGCCTTCGCCCAGTCAGACGCAGTTGCTCGTCAGGGCTATCGCCGAGTGCACTTCTTCTCTGATGGTCGCGGATGGTGTCTGGTCAAGGTCGAAGAAGACGACTTCTTCGGTGCCTACGACCCATTGACAGCGAATTACGTTCTTGATCCTTCATCGGTGAATCGCGGCGCGGGCGAGTTCATCGTTGATCTGGCCGCTGACGATCGATTCGTATCGGTGTCGGTGGAGTCGGTCACCACGGCCGAGGGAACCGATGCACTCACATTCGACGCATTAGGGGGAACGGTAGGGGCGCCGGGGACTGCAGCTGGGGCTGCAACGGTCGTGCTGGCCGGTGATGACAGCCGTTGGGAGGTTGCCGTTTCGCCGGTGACTGGACGAACCGCGGTGCGAAGGCTGAACTGAATCGGAGATCTGGATGCGACGTCTTGGAACAGGAAGGCACGGTGGAAACGGGTGCGTTGGCATTGAGTTCGATGCGACGCGGGCTCGCATGGTGCAGATTCGCGATCATCGCGGTGAACTGACCGTTGCGGGTGCCGCCCGAGTAGACCTGGGAGATGACGCCTTTGCCGAAGATGTCCGGCAGCGTCAATCCGCGGCGGACCGTTTGCGGGCTGCTGTCGTGTCTGGTGGCTTCCTGGGGCGACAGTGCACCATCGCGCTGCCCCGAGAAGAGGTGCATGTGCAGAGCGTTCGGCTGCCCGCCATGCCCATTGATGAACAACGTGAGGCTGCAGCATGGGAGGCCGCAGATCGAATTGGTGTCGCCAGGGCCCAACTCGAGTGCGATGTGCTCTCAACTGGTGGCCCTCCCGATGCCAAGGATCGTCAGGAGACACTGGTGATCGCTGCTGCTTCGTCTTCGCTTACTTCACGACTCGACGCGGTCATTGCAGCAGGGCTTCGTCCGCTTGCCGTTGACACACACTTTGGTGGCTTGGCCCGTCTGCTGAGCCGACGCCATCGGCGCGACAGTGATGCTCGTGTCAGGGCCGTCGTCGAGGTGGGCGATGCCGGATCCACCGTGCTTGTACTTCGCGGCGCTGAGATCGCATTTTGCAAGATGCTCCCCGTGGGTGGCCGCCATTTGGATGAGCATGTTGCCGATCGCCTCGATCAGGACGTGGAGTCAGTTCGCGATCTTCGCCTCGCGATGCTCGAACCCGACGGTCCTGAAGTGGATGCATCAACGGCCCGCGCCGTTCGAGACGCCGTTCGAACCGTCGTGGCTGAACTTGCCCGAGACGTGATGCTCTGCCTGCGCCACTTTGCGGTCAGCGCACGAGGAAGCGGCCCCGAGTGTGTCTTGTTGACCGGTGTGCACGCTCGCGAGCGTGATCTGGCCGAAGCGTTGTCGAACACCTGCCGACTTCCGGTGCAACTCGACGACGAGACAGGTGCCGTAGCGGCCCTGCAGGCGGGCCTGCCCGGGCTGCTGCATGGTGCGTCTGGCCCGACCACGGGCTGGACAATCGCCGCCGGTCTGAGTCTGCGGAGCCTGGAACGTCCTCAACGGAGGCGTGCAGCATGACGACACCGATGATTGATCTCATGCCGGCGTCCGTCCGAGAGCGAACTCGTGCTGGAGCTCGAACCAGACGGGTCATCGCGGCCTGTGTCTGCGTCGCGCTACTCGCTGGTGGCGCCGCATCCTGGGCGAGCCTGCGTCTGGAGTCTCTGCGGGGCCACCACGCCGAAGCGCAGACGCTTGCCGGTCGGGCCTTGGAACTTGAGCAGCAGGCGCTGCGCTGCCACGAGACGGCTCGAACAATCGAGCAGGCCGTTGCCGAGTATCAGGAAGTGGGTTTCCCCGTGAGCGTGTCCTCGCTGGTCGCCGGCTTGTCACAGACGCTTCCTGATGGTGCAACGCTTGAGAGTCTGACGCTGTCGCTCGATGACTCGCTTGCAGATCAGTCTGAGAGCCGAACGCTCAGAGGCGGTATCGCCGGCTTCGCGGCGAGCGACGAAGACGTTGCGCTGCTCGCGCGCAGATTGAGCGGTAAGGCGCCCTTTACGGATGTTCGGCTGGAGTACAGCAGGTCACGCACGGTGCACGGCCGGGGGGCGCGTGGGTTTGCAGTGAGCTTTGAAGTGGATCTCGATCGACGATACGTCGTTCTAGGCCCCGAGGACAAAGCTGACAGTGCGGTGGCATCAGTCCAGACCGTGCCCAAGGAGGCTCACCAATGAAGCGTCGGAGCATCGAAGGTTGGGTGTTGGGCGCTACGATCGCCGCCGGAGCGGCATTGACGTGGTGGAAGACGGTGCCGCAATGGACCACCGGCACCTCGCTCGAGCGAGAGATCGTCATGCTCGAACGAAAAATCGTGGATCTGGCCGGGGCCCAGGGCACGCTCGATGAAGCCACCGAGCGACTGCGGTTGGCTGGCGCCCGCCAGGTGGCGGAGTGTCGGCGGGTTCCCCCGGTTGCCGATGTGGCCGGCCTCATGCAGGCTCTCTCTCTTGATGTAGATGGCCATGAGGTGCACGATCAGACATTCACCGTGGCTGATGCACCCTCGCCACTGTCGGAGCACTACGAGTCACTGCCGCTTCAACTCGAGGTGGTGGGGGCATTCGAAGGCATCTGGGATGTCTTGGAGCGGGCCGAGACGCTGCCGCGTTTGGTTCGAGTCTCTGGCCTCGACATCTCTTCGACGGCGCGGCGTGATGAGTCGCCCGGGACACGCCCGTTGCGGGCAGTGCTCTCACTGGATGTTGTCTATGCACCCCCGGGAGGTGAGTGATGGAGCGTGTGCTGCTTGAACTGCGGCGAGTCGGAGTTCGCCTGTCGGCTGATCGGCGGCGCTTCGCACTGTTGTGCATGCTCACGGCCGTAGGGGCCGTGTTCTGGACGCGTCTGATCCTGATGGATCAGCAACCCGCTGCGGCTGCTGCCGACACCATCGAAGTGCAGGCGCCTCAGGGTCCGGAAACTACGGCTGCAGCGGTGCCCGTCGAGGTGCTGCTGCCGGAGCGTCCGAGGCGGAATCCATTCAGCGTGGACAACACGTTCTTCCCCATCGCGGAAGAAACCTCGACGGCTTGTGAGGATTCACCCAAGTCGGAAGCGCATGCAGCCGACCTGACTGCCGAGGCCGTCTCAGCGCTCCGTCTCGGGGCAACCTTGCCGCCATCGACAGCGGTGATCGACGGGATGACCTTGCGGGTCGGAACAGCGGTTCCCGGCCCGGTCGAGCCTCGGCTGACGCTGGTGGAAGTACACCGGAGCCACGCCGTGCTCGAGGCGAAAGGGCGTCGGTTCGTCCTTCGCATGGAGTAGGCCTGATCGCATGGAGCGACCGGGCCACGTCGGAGGCCTGGAGTCGTCCATGACCACTCGATCCATCGCGATGCTGATTCTCGCACTGGCGCTGCCTGCGTATGGGCAGGATGTCGGTGAGGACACCCCGAACGATCCAGACACCCAACTCGGGGCCGGCGAGGCAGCAGTGCTCGCCCCTGTAGGAGACGCCGGAAGTCTGGGCGATGACGGTGTAGACGTCAATCGATTCGGAACCGTCGATCTCAACGTGCGGGCCGTCGATATCGGTGAGGTGCTCCGCATGCTCGGTGATGGTGCCGGACGGAACATCGTGTTCGGCTCGGAGGTGGCTGGAACGGTCACGACGAGCCTCCGCGATGTGACGCTTGATGAAGCACTGACGGCGATCCTCAAGGTCAACGGCTATGGCCACGTGTCCGAGGGAAACTTCATCTACGTCTATCCACTGGAGACCATCGCTCAGATGGAACAGGCTTCGCGGCAACGCGTCGAGCGGATCATCCCGCTGTACTACCTGCAGGGCGCGGAAGCGGCCCGAATTGCTGAGCCCATGCTCAGTGGAGTGGGGCAGGTGATCTCCCTGGGTGATGTCGAAGAGGGATACGACCCCGACACACAGTCCGGCGGCGTGGATTCCTACGCATTCGCGGCCAAACTGGTGGTGTTCGACTACTCCGAGAACATCGACCGTATCGAAGGGGTGATTCGAGAGTTGGACGTGTCGCCAAAGCAGGTGCTTGTCGAGGGCACGATTCTGTCTGCGGCCGTCAGTGAAGACAATGCTTTCGGAATCGACATGTCGTTCATCGTCAATCCGATGGACGCCATCGACTATGTCAACCCGATCAACCTGGTCGATGACATCCTGAATCCAGGTGTGTTCAATCCGAATCAGACTCACACGACCGCCGGCCAGTCCACCGTCGGTCAGGTTGGTGAGGCGGCCGGCTTCAAGATCGGACTGCTACAGGACAACTTCCACTTCTTCCTGCGCGCCCTCGATGAGGTCACGGACACCACTGTCATTGCCAGGCCGAAGGTGCTTTGCCTCAACCGCCAGAAGGCTGAGATTCTCGTGGGTGAGCGGGTTGGCTACCTGACGACGACGCAGACCGACACCGCTACCACCCAGACGGTCGAGTTTCTGGACACGGGCACACACCTAGTGTTCCGGCCGTACATCTCTCCCAATGACATGATCCGGATGGAGTTGTATCCCCGGCTTTCGAGCGCAACGGTGACGCCGGTAACGACGCCAACTGGCCAGCCCATCACGATTCCCAATGAAAACACGACCGAGGTCTTCACCAATGTCCGTGTTCGAGATGGTGAGACCATCGTGCTGGGTGGGCTCTTCCAGGAGAGCACCGCGATCACCCGTCGCAATGTGCCGTTGCTGGGCGACATCCCACTGGCTGGCAACGCATTCAAGGGGCAGGACGACCAGGTTGGGCGTGAGGAGGTCATCTTCCTGCTCACGCCGACCATCGTGAAAGATGACAGGCTTGCCGAGATGGGCGATGACAGCCTGGAGATCATGGACTCGGTCAGGGTCGGTGCCCGCAGTGGCCTGCTCCCCTGGAGTCGTGAGCAGGTGACCGCCAACTTCAATCGGGACGCCCTCAAAGCCTTCCGTGAAGGTGAGCTCGACTTGGCCATGTACTACGCCGACTCCTCCCTGCGGCATAACGCTCAGCAGCCCGAATTGCGTCAGTTGCGTGAGTCGCTCACCGGTGAGGCCGATCGGACGTGGGAGCGCCACTTGGGCCGCCGCATCATGGAGCGGGAGATGCTGAGGGGGCCTGCCCCTGGCGACTTCCCCGACACCCCTGAGGATGCCTCAAGTGATGCTGCAAGCCCATCGCCCGGCACCATGCGGGATCGCTTGAGCACCGTGCCCTTTGGAAGCAGTGGATTCTGACTGACTGTTCGATCGCCCGATCGATGTGCAAGGAGCTTCGAATGTTGATTCGAATCACGACCGTGTCCGCGCTGGCCCTGACAATGATGGGTTGCAATCCCGTCACCAAGTCGGGCATGGAAGCACGCAAGCAGGCCATGTCCCGCATGGATCAGGCCAACGCCAGCATGACCCGGAAGCAGGCTGCAGGTGCATTTGAGACGGGGCAGCTGGACAAGGCTCGAAAGCTCATCACTGAGTCGATTGAGCGTTACCCCGACCATGCCGAGAGTTGGGCGCTGTTGGGTCGGGTGCTCATGGAGCAGACGCATCTCGATCAGGCTGTTCTGGCGATGAACAAGGCAATTGAACTTGAGCCCGGACATGCGCCGACGCACTACTTCCTCGGCGTGATCCACGAGCGATGGTCAAAGGACCACCGGGCAGCTGAGTGCTACGAAGCTGCCTTCGAGGCCGAGCCACATAGGGCGCAGTATCTGATGGCTGCCGCTGAGTCTCGCGTCGCAACCGGAGACGTGTCCGGGGCCAGGTCGTTGATCGAAGACAATCTCGATCGTTTTGAACACCATGCAGCGATGCAACACTTGCTGGCCCACATCTCAATGCTCGAGGGGGACGCCACGGCGGCCGCACTTCGATGTGAGGAGGCCCGTCTGCTGGCTCCAGAAGACGAGTCGATCGCCCGCGATCTGTGTCGCATGCGATTCAGGACTGGTGACTGGGCCGGCTGCCTGGATGCCATTGACGACTGGCAGCAGCGATTCGGTCAGCGAGATGCCATGCTGGAGCATGTGCAGGCTCGATGCCTCGTGCTGGTCCGTCGCGACAACGAAGCCCGTGCGACATATCGGACCCTCTGCAAGCAGGACCCCGAGAATGTCACCTACTGGCGTGAGCGGGGTATGTTGGCTTGGGCTCAGGAAGATTGGGACACGTTGGCGACCTGCGCCACCCAATTGATGAGCCTGCGTCCGGGAATGTACGAGTCTGCGTTGCTCCAGGCCGTGTCAGCCCGTGCAGCAGGGGCCGTGGGCAAAGCGCGGGCATTGCTTGAAGACCTCGTCGTGGCCCATCCTGATCGATCGAAGGCCTGGGCGCTGCTTGCCAGCATTCGCTCTGGGGCGGGGGATCTGACCGGAGCGGAAAAAGCTCGGCAGATCGCGGTCAAGTGCGACCCTTCACTGGCCGATCTCCCTCGCGTGACGGGGGTATTCGGAACGCAGGGCCACTGAGGGCCTTTCAGACCGGATGCCCTCCTCGCCAGTCGAAGAAGGGCCTCCATGTTCCAGACGCTGACCAGAACGATGCTTTCCGCGACGGCATTCACGGCCGCGGCCGTGGCCGGCGGTTGCCTCGTGTCTTGGTTGCTCGGATCTGCCATGCCCTGGCCCAGCCTTGTGGGGGCGGGAATCGCTGCCGGGACGATGGCGGCCGTGGCCCTGGCCGTCGTCGCCCGCAGCAGCGGGGCGTTCCGCGCCCGACTCGAGTCCACCCGCACGGCAGAGGCGGTCGCATCTGCACCACGTTGGCTGCGACCCACAGCTCGCACGTTGGTGGGGTGCCTTGAACGAATGGCCGTTCGTGAAGATGCCTGGAAGACCCGCGAGCGAGATCTGGAGATCCGCGCTCGCGTCGCCGAGTCCGGCCGCGAGCAGGCCGAGGCGGTGCTCGCCGTAATGGATGAAGCAGTGCTCGTGGTGAATGAGTTTCAGGAGGTCGTTGTCTGCAACGCTGCTGCCGGTCGTCTGCTGTCCTGCGACAGCGAAGCCGCACCGGGCCGACCCCTGAGCGACATCGTTCAAGACTCGACACTGCGTCGGATCATTGTCGAGACCATGGATGCCCAGTCGACAGGGGTCCGCCAAGCTGAACTCATGCTGGGCGAGGGCGCCGACGCCATCGCTTGCGAGGCGACCGTCGGCTGCATCCTCGATCAGAAGGACCGTGTCAGCGCCGCCGTCGCTGTACTGCACGACCTGACTCGAGAGCGTGAAATCGCTCAGATGAAGAGCGAGTTCGTCAGCAAGGCCAGCCACGAACTGCGCACGCCTCTGTCTTCAATGCGGGCATGCGTCGAGATGCTCGTTGATGGAGAGGCACAAGACGAAGGAACCCGCGAAGACTTCTACGGCATCATTCAGACGGAGACCGAGCGATTGGCCCGGCTGGTGGACAACATGCTGAACATCTCTCGGATCGAGGCGGGCATCATCGAGATTGATCGCACCCGCGTGGATCTGGGATCGGTGCTTGAGCAGGCGGTGCGGACCATCGAGCCGCAGGCCTCCGAGAAAGGGCAGACACTGCACGCCGATCTGTCGCCCGTCGATCTGAACGTGAGCGGTGATTGCGACATGCTGCTGCAGGTAGTTGTCAATCTGCTGTCAAACGCCGTGAAGTACACGCCCGAGGGTGGCCGCATCGTCGTAACTGCCGATTCAGACAACCTCGCCCGCTGTGTGCACGTGGGTGTGCAGGACACAGGCCTTGGCATTCCGCCCGCCGATGTCGATCGCATCTTCGAGAAGTTCTACCGAGTCGAAAACTACAAGCGCGTCGCCAAGGGCACGGGTCTGGGCCTGAATCTCTGCCGCCACATCGTCGAGACGGTGCACGGTGGTCAGATTGGCCTGGAGTCAACGCTCGGCATGGGCTCACGCTTCTGGTTCACCGTTCCCATGGGTCGTGTGGAAGCGCCCCGAGTTGCAGCCTGATGAGGTCCACTGAGATGTCTTCCGAGTTCATTCTGGTCGTTGACGACGAGTCTCATATCCAACACGTGGTGTCGCTGAAACTGCGCAACGCGGGATGGGAAGTCGAGACCGCCGCTGACGGCGAAGAGGCCCTGCACGCCATGGCTGCTCGCCGCCCGACGCTGGTCGTGACGGATCTTCAGATGCCCTACATGGATGGCATAGAGTTGTGTCGTGCGATGCTTGAGCGTCCTGACCTCTGCGACGTGCCGGTGATCGTGCTTACGGCTCGTGGCTACGCGCTGGGTGACGAGGCTTCGGAACTGCCAAATGTGAACGCCGTGCTCAGCAAACCCTTCAGCCCTCGTGCCATTCTCGATCACGTCGATGGCATTTTGAACACGCCGGAGCGTGCAGCATGAGCCGAGCTGATCTGGCCAATCTCTTCGAGCGATCCACGCTCACGCAGTCGCTTCGGCAGGCTGGTCTCATCGCAGTTGCATGTGAGACGGACGGCTCGATCGCCACTTCCGTCAACAGCCACGACTGGTTGGGTGCATTGGCTACCTGCTCAGGCCTGGTGCAGGGCGCCCTCAGGGACGCCGTCCCAGGCTGGTTGGACGCTGCCGAACCCGATCCTCTCGAACTCGTTGCAGGCGTCTGGTGCATTCCCGTGCCGGTGCATGCCCGTCGAAGGCAAGTTGGGTGGATCACAGCTCTCGTCGTGACGGATGATGTCACGTCAGGTGGCGTTTTCGCGGCCTTGTGTCAGGCAGCCAAACTCGACATGAAGGTCACGGCTGCACTGCTCGAGGCGCTTCCGGCACCCTCGTGCCGGGAGGTCGGTCGACTGGCCGTGCTGGTGCGAAGTCTGTGCGATGAGCATGCGCGGGCGCGACAGCAGGAAGGTGCCCTGGAGACGGTTGGTCAGGAATTGTCGAGCACATACGAGGAGATCAGTCTTCTCTATTCCGTGACCGGCAACATGACGCTTGCACAGCGACCAGATCGATTCGCCGCCTGGGCCTGCGAGGAACTCCTCCAGACGCTGCCCTACAGTTGGGTCGCCGCCTGGATCGACCGTGCGGGACGTGGCGATGGCGAGTTGATCGTGTCCGGCCGGTCTGGGCCTGATCGAACGCAGATCAGAGACCTCGCTCGTCGCCTGCTGCTCACTTGTGATGGAGACGCCCCAGTTGTCGCAGAGTCGGCGCCTCTAGGTGTTCGTCTTGATGTGCTCGGTGCAGGGGGTATTGCTCAGCCCGTGACGCGTGATGGTCGGGTGATCGGTGTGCTCCTAGCAGGTGACAAGACCGGAGAAGACACAGTGGTCTCGTCAGTCGATGCCAAACTCATCGCTGCTGCGGCTGCCCATGTTGGCATCTTCCTTGAGAACGCCGGCCTGTATGAAGAGCTCAACGCGATGTTCCTGGGCACACTCGACGCCCTCACGGCATCGATCGACGCCAAGGATCGCTACACCTCCGGCCACTCGAGTCGAGTCGCCATGCTTACCCGCCATCTGGCTCGTGCCATCGGCCTCGATGACGCAACCGCTCATCGCATGCACATCGCCGGGCTCGTTCACGACGTGGGCAAGATCGGTGTGCCAGAGGCCGTGCTCCGCAAGCCGGGGCGGCTGACTGACGCCGAGTTTGAGCAGGTCAAGCAGCACCCGGCGATCGGACATCGCATTCTTCGGGACATCCCCAACTTCGACGACATTCTCGGTGGGGTACTTCATCACCACGAGCGCTGGGATGGCGCCGGGTATCCCCACGGAATCAGTGGTGAGGACATTCCTCTGGCGGCTCGTCTGATCGCACTCGCCGACACGTTCGATGCGATGTGCTCGACGCGAACCTATCGCCAGGCACTCACGCGCACCAGCGTGCTCGACGAGATCGCTCGATGCGCCGGCACCCAGTTCGACCCCGAACTGGTTCCGGTGTTCCTGTCGCTTGATTTCACCGCCTTCGATCGAATGGTGGCTGAACATCGCGCTGCGGACGGGCATCAGGAGGCAGCGGCATGAAGATCGAATGGGAAGAACATCGAAGCGGCACGGTGATGCGTGTCACTGGAGAGCTGGTCGCGGATGCCACCGACGCACTTCGCCGCGAATCTACCGAGCGGTTGACTACTTCCCCTCGGCTTGTGCTGGATCTTCGTGCCCTTGAGCGTGTGGACTCCGCCGGGCTCGAGGCCCTGCTCTGGCTGTCCGAGGAAGTGATGCGCCGCGGTGGTCAGTTCCGCATCGTGCGTGGTGGGGGGCAGCCGGCCGCTGCCATGCAGGCGACCCGGATTGACCGTCGCATGGCCATGCACGCCACGCTTGAGTCGGCGGCCCGCAGTCTTTCGCGTGGGCACCACAGCGCACGGGAGGCGGCGGCATGAGTGTTCGATCCACACGAAACGGCGGTCTGGAGACCGTCCCTGAGGTTCCTCTGGGGCAGACGCTTGTCTCCAAGGGTGTCATCACCGATGAGCAACTGGCCGATGCACTGATGACCCAGCGAGAGCATGGGCACGACAAGCTCCTCGGTGAGGTCCTCTGCGATTTGGGCTTTGCCGATGAGACCGCCATCGCTGAGGCCTTGGCTGAATCGTGGGGTGTGCCTTTCGTGGCCCAGCCAGCTCGCACGGCAGATCCAGGTGTGCTGGAACATCTCCCGCGTGAGTTCGTCGAGGAGCACCGGGTGCTTCCGCTGTTTCACGTTCGCAATACGCTGACGGTTGCCGTGCCAGATCCGGCTGATCTGTGGTTGATCGAGGAGACAGCTCGCCTCTCGGGCGCCGAGGTGCAGGTTGCTGTAGCTGGCCGAAGTGAAATCGATGCTGCCATTCAGGCCTATCTCCCGGCAGCCAACGTATTCGTGATCGATGACATCTACGAAGACCTCAAGGAAGAGGACTTCAGTGTCGTCGAGCGGCAGGCCACGGAGCTTGCCGATCTGGAAGAGGTCGCAGGCCACGGCCCCGTCGTCAAACTGGTGAACTACATCGTGTTCAGCGCGGTACAGGAAGGCGCCTCTGATATTCACATCGAGCCCGACGACCATCGGCTGCGCGTGCGATTTCGCGTTGACGGCCGCTTGTACGAACGCTTGTCTCCACCGCACCGAATGCACGCGGCCATTGCCTCGCGCGTCAAGATCTTGAGCAATCTGGACATCTCTGAGCGGCGTGTTCCACAGGATGGCGACTGCAACGTGATGATCGAGGGGCGGCCAATCGACCTTCGTGTTTCCACAATGCCGGGCAAGTTCGGCGAGAAGGTGGTGATTCGAATCATCGACTCTCGCAATGCCCGCCTCGGGCTTGATCAACTGGGATTTGGTGCCCAGATGCTCGAAGCGTGGAAGCAGGTGGTGGAACAGCCAAACGGCATCGCGCTCGTGACAGGCCCGACGGGTTCGGGTAAATCGACGACGCTCTACTCGGTGCTGCAGTCCATCAGCACCGATGAGATGAACATTTCGACCATCGAGGATCCCGTTGAAGCGAGGATTCCCGGCATCAATCAGTCGCAGGTGAACACCAAGGCGGGATTCACATTCGCAGGTGCGCTGCGGGCGATGTTGCGGCAGGATCCCGACATCATCATGGTTGGTGAGGTGCGTGATGCGGAGACCGCCGGAATCGTGACGCAGGCAGCGCTCACCGGTCACTTGGTCTTCTCCACACTGCATACGAACGACGCACCGTCGGCGGTCACGCGACTGGTGAATCTGGGCGTCGAGCCCTATCTGGTGGCGGCGACGCTGCGTGGGGTGCTTGCCCAGCGACTGGTTCGCAAGATCTGCCCGCACTGCAAGACGACGTTGGAGCCCGACGAACGCACTGAAGCCACGATTCGGGCCGGTGGATTCGATCCTGGTCAACTCTTCTGCGGCGCGGGTTGTTCGCGTTGCCGCAACACCGGGTACGCCGGCAGGCTGGGCGTCTTTGAACTCATGGTGCCCCGAGGCGCCGTGCTCGATGCAATCGCCGCCGGAGAGAGTCTGCAGGCGATTCGAGCAAGCCTTGAGGGGACTGACTTCAGGACACTGCGAGACGACGGCTTGGAGAAGGTCGCTCGGGGTCTTACCACGCCTCAGGAGGTGCTCTACGCCGCCAGCCAATGACTGACTTGGCTTCGAGCATCAACCCATGACTTCGCTCACTACCCAACTCGATGCGGTTTCGGAAGCGTCAAGCAGCACGTTCGCCTGGCGAGCTCGCCGCGCAGACGGTGAAGTGGTCACCGGCACCCTGCTGGCGCCCGATCGCGATGCGGTGGCGTGTCAGTTGCGTGCGGATGGCCTGATCGTGACGGCGATCAAACCTGCAGGGCTGACAGTTGACTTCGATCAGGAAGCTCGGGAGATGCGAACCAGCGCCGGCGCTCGGCGCATCAAACGCAGCGATGTAGCACTGTTCTGTCAGCAGTTGGGCGTGATGCTCGAGACCGGCGTGCCTCTGCCCGAGGCGCTGGAGGCCATCGAGCGTCAGACACGCAAACGTGAGGTGGCGCAGCTGGTGCACGACATCCAGGTCGAGGTGTGTGGTGGTACGCCGCTGAGCCGGGCCTTCGCATCGCGGTCGCGGATCTTCCCGCCCGTCGTGATTTCGCTGGTAAAGGCATCGGAGGCCAGCGGAACGATGGCGCTCATGCTTGATCGCGTTGGCGACTATCTCAACCGCGAATTGCGCACTCGTCGCCAGGTGACAGGCGCTCTGACGTACCCGACATTCATGCTCGGCACGGCATTCGCGGTTGTCGCTTTCATGCTGGTCGTGATCCTGCCCCGCTTTGCCCGCATCTACGAGATGAAGGCGGCGGCGCTGCCGGGGCCAACCCGCTTCATGATCGCGCTGGGAGATGTGCTGCGGCATGACTGGATCTGGTGGGCGCCGTCGTTGCTCGTACTTGTCGGGATCTTCTTCATGTGGCGGCGAACCCAAGGCGGCCGTCAGACGCTCGACTGGATCAAACTTCGGTTGCCAGTGATCGGGCCGATGGTGTCGCTTCTGTATGTGGCTCGTTCAACGCGAACCATGGCGACGCTGCTGGCTGGCGGCGTCGGGCTGCTGGACGTCATTCGGATCTGCCGTGGCATCACCGACAATCGGGCCTTTGACGCGCTGTGGATCGACATGGAGTCACGCGTTCGTGACGGCAAGCCCATGAGCGGCGCATTCGCGGCCTCGGCCCATGTGCCTCCAGATGTGGCTTCGATGATCGCATCAGGTGAGCGATCGGGCCGATTGCCAGAGGTCATGGAGACGGTTGCCACGCGAACCGACGAAACGCTCGAGGCCGGGATCAAGCGGGCCACGTCGATGATTGAGCCTGTCCTGATCGTGGTGATGGGCATCATCGTGGGCTCGGTGGCGCTGGCGCTGCTGCTGCCTGTCTTCAAGATGAGCACAATGGTGTAGCGAGGGTCGGACACCGGACGCTACCGGTCAGTGGGCATCGACGGGGCGGTGGGATTCGCGGGGATGACTCAGACCATCTGCCGCCGCATTGCTTGGGCGTCCTTGCCTTCAAGGACCGGCCTGGGCGCCCAGCCGCGTTGGGCCCGACGCTGCCAGAAATCGAGTACCTGGCGGATTTCCGCGGACGATTGTGCGGTTCGAATGCCTTCCTTGAGGCCCTTCACATGGCCCATGGTTCTCGCGAACCTGGCGATGCCGCTGCTCATGCGGTGCAGCGCGGCTCGTTCGTCCAGGTGCTCCAGAATCAAATCCAAGTGACGCAGCAGGATGCCGAGTTTGTCTTGGAACGAGGGCTCGGGCATGGGCACACCGTTCTCAAGCAGTGATGCGATCTGAGCGAAGATCCAGGGGCGGCGCAGCGCCCCGCGGGCGATCATCACGCCATCGCATCCGGTGACCTGCATCATGTGTTGCGCATCGGCTGCCACTTCGATGTCGCCATTACCGATGACTGGGATGGCATCAACTGCGCCTACCACTGCGGCAATGCCCTCGAGGCATGCATTGCCCTTGAAGAACTGCTCGGTGGTTCGACCGTGCACAGTGACTGCGGCGATACCGACCTGTTCCAGTTGTCTCGCCAGATCGGGCCCCACGATACGGGTGTTGTCCCACCCCAGTCGGATCTTGGCGGTCACTGGCACGCCGGTGCGAGGTGTCACGGCTTCGACGATTCGCTCGGCCAAACGCACGGTGGAATCGACATCGCACAGCAACAAGGAACCGCCGTGCTTCTTGGCGACCTTGTCCACGGGGCAACCCATGTTGATGTCCACGACGCGGGCACCGTGGTCCACGGCCCATACTCCCGCTTCGGGCAGGGGGTCTTGGGCATTGCCATAGAGTTGCATGCACAGGGGGTCATCGCCGGGAGCGGTTGCCGCCAGTTGCATCGCCTTGGGCGTGCCCCGCAACACGCTGTGCACATTGAGCAGATCTGTACTGGCCAGTCCAACTCCACCAAGGCTGCGACACAGCAATCTGAAGGGCAGATCGGTGTGTCCGGCCATCGGTGCAAGCAGCGCCGGTGATTGCAGGTGGACATTGCCAATGCGGAGCATCGTCGGCCATGGTCCGGCGTGGTGGTGCATGGTGCAAGCGGGGAATGCACACCAGTGCCGCGATGGGCATCGGTTCGGAATCCCGACCTATGGGCAGTCTTGGTCATATGGACAGAATCCGGGTTGTCATGCCCGCGTCCTCCTCTCTGGACGACCTGCTCGCTGGACGACAGGTCACTGGGCCCTTCTGTCGCTGATCCCGGGTTTGAGGTCCAGCGGGGCAAGCCGTGACCTCATGGGGCCTGCAATGAGGCCTTCTGAGGCGTTCTGAGCAGGGGCGCTGCCGTTCTGGCAGGGCTGAGGGCGGCCAGAGGGGCGAAAAAGGCTGTTTTTTTGATGACCAGGCGTGGCCGCTTTGGCACGCCCCTTGCTCTGTTTCTTCCGGTGGGCATTGCGCCCACACGAGGCTGATCCACGGAGGACCGTGGCGGCCGCAAGGAGGACCCTCATGTCCAAAATTATCGGTATCGATCTGGGCACCACGAACAGCTGCGTCGCCGTCATGGAAGGCGACCAACCCAAGGTGCTCATCAATGCTTCCGGAAACCGCACCACGCCCTCCGTCGTGGCGTTCACCGACAAGGGTGACCGCCTGGTGGGCGAGCCTGCTCGACATCAGCAGGTGACCAACCCGACAAACACCATCTTCTCCATCAAGCGGTTCATGGGCCGTCGTCATGACGAGGTGCAGGCCGAAGAGAAGATCGTGCCCTACACCCTCACCGGCGACGACCACGTCGAGGTGGAAGTTGGTGGTAAGTCTTACAGCCCGCCGGAAATCTCGGCGATGTTGCTGCGTGAACTCAAGCGGATCGCTGAGGAGTATCTCGGTGAAAGCGTAAGCAGTGCCGTCATCACGGTGCCTGCCTACTTCAACGACTCGCAGCGGCAGGCCACCAAGGACGCCGGTGAGATTGCCGGGCTCAAGGTGGAGCGCATCATCAATGAACCTACGGCGGCCGCTCTGGCTTACGGGCTTGAAAAGAAGAGCAACACCAAGATCGCTGTGTTCGACCTGGGCGGCGGTACGTTTGACGTGTCCGTGCTCGACATCGGAGACGGCGTCTTCGAGGTGCTCGCCACGAACGGCGACACGCATCTTGGTGGTGACGACTTCGATCAGGTGCTCATCGACCACATCGCCGAGGAGTTCCGCAAGACCGAGGGCATCGACATCCGCAATGACGCGATGGCATTGCAGCGCCTCAAGGAAGCCGCGGAGAAGGCCAAGTGTGAGCTTTCACAGCAGCTGGAGACGTCGGTCAATCTGCCCTTCATCACGGCAGACCAGAACGGCCCCAAGCACCTGCAGGTGACGATTACCCGGGCGACCTTCGAGTCGCTGGCCAAGAGCCTGCTCGACCGGCTGGTCGAGCCATGCCGAACTGCGCTCAAGGATGCCGGCCTCAGCGCCGGTGGCGTGGGCGAGGTGGTCATGGTCGGTGGCAGCACCCGAATCCCCAAGGTGCAGGAGATCGCCAAGGAGATCTTCGGTACGGGTGAGCTCGACAAGTCGATCAACCCCGACGAGGTTGTCGCGGTTGGCGCTGCCATTCAAGGTGGTGTGCTGCAGGGCGACGTCAAGGACGTGCTGCTGCTGGATGTCACGCCGCTGAGTTTGGGCGTTGAGACGCTCGGTGGGCTGATGACCGGTCTGATCGAGAAGAACACGACCATTCCCACGTCACGCAAGGAGACCTTCTCCACTGCAGCCGACAGTCAAACGTCGGTGACGATCCACGTGCTCCAGGGTGAACGAGAGTTCGCCAAGGACAACCGCACGCTGGGCAAGTTCGATCTGGCTGACATTCCGCCGGCCCCACGCGGTATGCCGCAGATCGAGGTTGAGTTCGCCATTGACGCCAACGGCATCCTGAAGGTCTCCGCGACTGACAAGGCCACCGGCAAGAGCCAGAACATCGAGATCACCGGCTCGTCAGGGCTCTCGTCCGACGAGATTGACAAGATGAAGGCCGACGCCGAAGCCAATGCTGGCGAGGACAAGGCCCGGCGCGAACTCATCGAGGTTCGAAATCAGGGCGAGCAGATCGCCTACCAGGTGCGCAAGCAACTGGAAGAGCACGGCGACAAGGTTGATGCGTCCGTCATGGGCACCATTGAGTCCGCCGTCTCGAACCTCGAAGAGAAGGTCAAGGGTGACGACAAGGCGGCCATCGAGGCGGCCATCAAACAGGTCACTGACTCCGCACAGGAGTTGGGCAAGGCTGCCTACGAGGCTGCTGCTGCCCAGCAGACTGCAGGCGAGGCCGCCGGTGAAGGCGACGATTGCTGCGGTGGCGGTGAGTGCTCTGCAGATGACGTCATCGACGCTGAGTACGAGGTGAAGGACGACAAGTCCTGAGCCGACAAGGAACTTCGTCGTGAAGCCGAGGGAACGGCGACACGAAATCGCGTCAGCGCCCCCGGACATCGGTTGTTCGGGGGTGCTGTGCATGAGGCACTTGCCTTTCACGAGATTTAGGGGACACTGTGGTGGTAATCGTCCCGGGGAGGGATGAGGAGCAACTCAGTGCTGCAATCGACTCTTCTGCCTTTCATCGCTCTGGTATTGACTTCCGGTACGCCGATGCCGGATCCGGCGGACTATGCGGGGCGTCAGGTCGTGTCCATAGAGATCGACGACCCTGCAGATCTCCACGCCCTGCTGGATGGGGGTATGAACTGTCTGGCGTGCACCCCAGGTGCGGGATCGCATCCGTGGGTGGTCGATGCGGTGGACTTGGCGACGATTGAGGCGATGGGTCTGCCTTGGCAGGTGCTGGTTGATGATCTGCAGCGATTCACGGCCGAGCGCAATGCGCTGCGGCGCAGTGTTCGTGGAGGCGATTATTACGACGACTACCGAACGCTCGATGAGGCGAATGATCGTCTGGATTCGCTGGCGGCCGACTTTCCGGATCTTGTGACACCGGTGATGTTGGGATTGAGTCACGAGGGGCGTGAGATTCGAGGCATCGTGATTCGAGCGGGAGCGGACAACGGCCGGCCCGCCGTGCTGTTCAATGGATGCCAACATGCCCGCGAGTGGATTTCGCCCATGACTGTCATGTACATCGGTGAGCGATTACTCGAAGGGTATGGCACAGATGATCGCATCACCCAGCTGTTGCAGCGGCTGGAAGTGGTGGTCGTGCCCATCGTAAATCCCGATGGCTATGCCCACACTTATGCCGGAGGGGGTGATCGGTATTGGCGCAAGAATCGTCGTGACAACGGGACGACCTGTGCCGGTGTCGACCTGAATCGCAACTGGGGTGTTGACTGGAATGGTGGGGAGAGCACCAGCTCAGATCCTTGCAGCGACATCTATGTCGGTCCATCGTCGATGAGTGAGCCGGAGGTGCAGGCACTGGCCGACTACTGTCTTGGGCACGGGAACATCGTTGCCCAGATCGACTACCACGCCTTCAGCGAGCTGATTCTTGAGCCCAGCGGGTACTCGCCTGTTCCGCCGCCGGATTGGGACGAGTTGCACGGCTTGGGAGTGTCGATGCGTGAGGCGATCGCCGATGTGCACGGTCACAGTTACACAGCGGATACGCCCTGTAACATTCTGTATTGCGCGAGCGGCACGCTGATCGACTGGCCCTACGAAACCTACGGGGCTGCTGCCTATTGCATTGAGTTGCGTCCGGCCTCGGGTGGAGTCGGCGGCTTCGATCCGCCGCCGAGTGAGATTCGTCCGTGTGCAGAAGAGAATCTCGAGGGTGCATTGGCGATGCTCGATTGGTTCGGTGCCGCCATGACCTTGGGGTTGCCCGAAGGTGCGCCCACGGTGGTTCGGACCGATGGGCCGACCATGTTCCCCGTACGAATCACCGAGATCGGCGAGCAGGTGGGGGCAGCCTCCTTGCACTGGCGAGGAGAGGAAGGCGATTGGTCGACGACAGCTTTGTCACACGATGCAGGCGAGCTCTGGATGGCGTCGCTTCCAGCCTTTGCCTGTGCGGACATGCCCGAGTACTTCATCGAAGTAGAGTCGACTGTGGGAACGATCATGCGTCTGCCCGAGAGTGCACCAGGAACGGTGTTTGCTGCCACGCCGATGAGTCAGATTGACGTGATCTATGAGCACGATGGGGAGACCGATGATGGCTGGCAGACTGCTGGCGATGCAGCCGATGGCCAGTGGGAACGTGGTGTTCCTGTTGGTGGCGGTGTGCGAGGAGATCCCCCGACCGATTTTGATGGCTCAGGCGCGTGTTGGTTGACAGACAATGTGTCGGGCAACAGCGATGTTGATGACGGTACGACGAGGCTGATCACTCCGTCACTTGCGATTGATGGTGAAGGGTTGGAGTTGTCCTACGCTCGATGGTTCAGCAATGACTTTGGTGCAAGCCCGGGTGAGGATAGGCTCATGGTCGAGTGGACCGATGATCTCGGCGTCGACAATTGGCGGCCGCTCGAGACAGTCGGCCCCACCGGTGACGGAACGCACGGGGGCTGGATCGAGGTGAGCCACGACCTGGCCGGAGTTGATGGGATTCCATCGGCAGGCGACATCTGGCTTCGCTTCAGCGCTGAGGACATCGGTGATGGCAGTGTGGTCGAGGCGGGTGTTGATGCCGTGTTGCTGCAGCAGATGATCTGCGAGGACAAGGTTGAGCCGTGCCTGGGCGATGTCGATGGATCGGGAGACGTGGGCGTGAATGACATCCTCGCCGTGCTGGCGGCCTTCGGTTCGTCGGATCCGTCAGGCGACGCTGATGGCGACGGGGTTGTCAATGTCGACGACATTCTCGTTGTTGTGGCTGGCTGGGGGCCCTGCGGCTGATTGATGTTCAGTGGCTGACAGGGTCTCGACAGTTCCTGAGATCGTCTGGAATCATGCTGGGTCTAGCCGGTGGATCCGCGGTGCTTCAGTTTGTTGCTCAGCATCTCGACAGGTCAAGAGATGGGGCGGTAGTCTCGGTCCATGATTACCAGACGAACCGCAGCCAAAGCAGCCGCCACAGCCACCGCCTTCCCATGGATAATGACCCGCGGCGGCCTCGCCGGCACATCTACCTCTGCCAATGACACGCTGGGAATTGGCGTTATCGGCTTTGGCATCCGCGGCCGCAATCTGACACGGCCACTGCTGGAGCGCAGCGACACCCGAATCGTTGGCGTCTGCGACGTTGCTGGCCCTCGTCTCGTCAACGCGATGCGGATGGTCGAGGAGAAGCAGGGTGAACCCTGCGCCGCCTGGCTCGACTTCGAGGAAATGCTCGATCATCCAAGCCTCGACGCCGTCATCATTGCCACCCCTGACCACCAGCATGCCTTCGAAGCCGTGCATGCAGCCAACGCCGGTAAGCACATCTACTGCGAAAAGCCCCAGACGCTCACGGTGCCCGAAGGCCGCGCCATCTGCGACGCCGTCGCCCGGAACAACGTGACGTTCCAGACCGGCTCTCAGCAACGCAGCGAGTACGGCCACAAGTTTGCTACCGCTGTTGAGGCGGTTCGAAACCAACGCATAGGACGGCTCACCCACATTGACGTGGGCATCGGCGATCCGCCCGTACCCTGCGACCTCCCCGACGAAGAGACCCCTGCCGGATACGACTGGAACCGCTGGCTGGGACAATCGCCCCTGAGAGGCTTCCATCACGAGCTGTGCCCGGTAGGTGTGCACGGTCACTATCCCGCATGGCGCCGCTACCGCGAATACTGCAACGGGCCCTTTGCCGACTTCGGTGCTCATCACTACGACATCGCCCAGTGGGGGATGAACGCAGATCACACAGGGCCGACCCGCATCATCGTTCCGGCGAGAAGTGCCGATGGCACGATGCCCAAGCGTGGCCTGGTGCTGGAATACGCCGACGGTGTCAAGGTCAACCATGGCGGGCGAAACGGCATCACATTCCACGGCTCAGATGGGCACATCTGGGTTGATCGGGGCGGCCTCGAAGCGAGCGATGAAGCGATGCTCAAAGACCCGCGAGGCACGGGCGAAATCGCCATCCCGCGACACCGCAGCCATCTTGACGATTGGATCAACTGCATCAAGACCGGCGGCACACCGGTCGCAAACGAAGAGGTTGGTCATCGCACGGCAAGCATGAATGAGCTGGCTGTGATCGGCTACGAGGCCGGTGAGTCACTGACTTGGGATCCTCAAGCAGAGCGATTCGAAGGGGATAACGCCTCGGTCGGAAACGCGAGGCTCAGCAGACCAGTGCGAGATGGCTGGCAAGTACAAGGCACCTGACCTCTACCTCTGAACGACTGCTGGTGCAGCCCGATCTGACCCGGCAGATCAGTCTTGCGGCGGCGGTTTGCGATCAAAGATGATCGCTGGGTATCTCTTAGTGTCCCTCAGGTGCAGCTTGCCGGTCATGAAGATCGCAAACCCGCTGACGCCCTCGGGGTCCTCCTGCATGACACGTGCATGCATGGGGCCCCAATCCCAATTGATGGTCACGCCTCCAGCGTCTCCGGTCCAATGACCTCTGAGCCGCAGCGTCCTGTTGGTCTGCAACTTGTGCACCCTCATGCGTGCGGTGCGATCGGGCCTCAGTTCGAGGGTCACTTCTACACCAGTGGGGTTCGAATCGACTGTCTTGTCCAGCACCCAAACGCCAGCAGGATCATCGAGACTGCCACACCCTCCGAACAGAGCGACACCGATTGCCAACATGATTGTTTGCACACATCGGGCCGATGGCCATCTCAATACTGCTCCCATCAGAACCTCCTGCCTCTCAAGGCGATTTCTTCGCAATCTGGAAGATCACCCCTGATGGAACTCAGGTCATCACATCGACGATCCCCGCCACGCCCAACAGGCAACTCAAAATACCATTGAGGGTGAAGAAGGTCAGGGCCATCTTCGAGGTGCCCCAGCGGTGCACGGTCAGGTGTTCAACCAACAACAGTCCTGCTGCTGCAATTGCCGCAATCAGAAAGGCCGTTCCAAGCCGCTCGTCGGACCACCATGCACAGATCAACAGCGCGGCTGCCGCAGTATGCAGTGCTCGACTGCACCACAGAGCGTTACGTACGCCCAACCGCGATGGCATCGAGTGCAGCCCCTGGGCCACGTCGGTTCGCACATCCTGTAGGGCGTAGATCACATCGAACCCCGCCACCCAGCAGAGCACCATGCATGCCAGCAGCCACAGAGCCTGCCCCTGCACAAGTGACTCTGGGTCAACTGCAAGTGCCGCTGCAGGAACACTCAGGGCCAACGACGCACCCAACCAAAGATGGCACATGAACGTGAATCGTTTGAACAGGCCGTAGGCGCAGATCCACGCGAGTACGGGCACACTCAGGACTAGCGGCCAGAAGTTCTCAAGCACAATCCAGAAGCCCAAACAAACGGCTTCAAACGCACAAACGGACAGGACCCACCCCATCAGATAGGCCCGTGTGGAAGCCGTTCCAGCGGCCAGAGGTCGACTCGCCGTGCGTGGGTTTGCAGCATCAAGATGGCGATCGAGCAGGCGATTCGAGAGCATCGCGGCGGTGCGGGCGCTCACCATGGCTGCCACCACCAGCATGGCGGCCCACACCAGTTCGGAACCGGCAACGGGCGGCTCTCCGCTCACAGGCCACGCCGCCATGGCTGCTGCGAGCAGGGCGAACGGCAGGGCGAAGACGCTGTGGGCGATCTTGATGTCGCCCGCCATCGCCGGCAGTGGGGTCACTCGCCGATCAACTCCTTTGCTCCCGGTTGTGGCGGATGCCTGCGCCATGACGGCACTGTATCGATTCACCGCGGCGGCTCGTGCCGTGGGATAGATGCGTGGTCGGCTGTGAGGGCGTCAGGGCAGCCCTGATGCCGACTGGAAAAAAGTCTCGGTCTAGGCGCATGGCGGGTGACCTGTCGTCTTTCTGTAATGAACACACGCCTCAATTTTTACAGGAGACCCTCCCATGAACTGCAAAGAGACACTTCATCGTTTTACAGGCACGCTGGTGGCCCTTGCCGCCTCAGTCTCGGCCGCTCAGGCCGCACAGCAAGGTGAGTGGACAGATGTCCGGATCTCAGCCGCAGCAGATGATCGACCAGCCGCAGTTCTTCGAGGTGATAGCGAACTCAACGGTTCAAGCTTCAAGCCGGTGCAATATCGGTTTCGCTCCTCCTTTCACGTCGAAAATGGCAAGCGGTTGGTTCTGGTGTCCACGTTGGAGGCACTTGAGTACGGAGGGGACTACACCTGGCTCAAAATGCCCATGAAGCGAACAGTGCTCTACACCGCGCCCCACGGTAAGGGGATCGTTGACTTTGAGACCGACATGCCGGCCTGGATGTATGAGCGAATCCAACGGCCGGTCCTGCCAGGTTCGGCCCACCTTGGGCTGCTCGACTGGACACGCAGTAATGACAACGAGTTTGTGACCTTCTGGGGCGATCAGTGGGGTAGCGATCGAACGGCGCTGTCTTACTTCGCCCAAGTGGGCTATCGAGTGAAACTGGTTGATATCCAGATGTCATCACCAATCAACGGCAACAGGTACCGTCGTTCTCCCGGTCGGGGTTGGAGGGGTGGGCCACGGCGCCGCTGAGCACGGCGTTGAAACACAACACCTGCCACTGTCCGTTCATCGCGGACAGTGGCAGGTGCTATTTCAGGCGATTGACAGTCTTCGGTCGCTCAGGATCGCTTGAGGGTGATCGGTGGGTCGCCGGGATCGTTCTGCATGGTCATGGTCGAGCCACTGATGGTGCCCTCGATGGATCGCTGCCGATTGCCGTCACTCACCGTAATCTTGATGGCATTGCCGCCAGAACTCCAGGTGCCCGTCGTGGTCTCCGACTCGCCCATCAAGGAGATGGACACTTCGGCAGCCCCGCCGGACTTGAGCGTGACGGTGAACTTCATCTGATCAAGCATTGGCCCGATCATCTGCTCGGCCATCTCTGCCTGCGGACCACCGGCGGCCTTGGCTTTCGCGATCATCGCCTTGGATGTCGCTTCCTTGTCGATGACCCAGGTGCCCTCAGGCCCTGACCCGCCACATCCAGAAATGGTGAGCATGGCTATGAAGCTGACGGTCAGAATTGAGATCATGGCGAATGTGCGGCGAGTGATCTGTGACATGAGGTCTAGGTCTCCTTTGGCTGGGTGAGTATGGCTGCCCTGTTGACTCCGGACATGTCGAGCATAGCGGCTGTGCTCAATCAGGAACTCGAACTCACATGTCGCAGGCAAGGGCAAGCAAGGCCGCAGTCAGGAACACAGACATCGATCGAACGTAGGAAGTCCGCGAACGGCCACCTCAGTTGTACTCAGTGTCGGGGCCTGTGGGGCACACATGCCTGACTGCGGTTGATCTTGCCCACCGGCTATCCTGCCCACCATGGCCAAGCCCAAGACCGCCATCACGCCCACGAGAGATGAGAATTACCCGGAGTGGTACCAACAGGTCGTGCGGCGAGCCGATCTGGCTGAGACCTCGCCGGTACGTGGCTGCATGGTGATCAAGCCATGGGGCTGCTCGCTGTGGGAGAACATGCAGCAGGGCCTCGACGGCATGTTCAAGGCCACCGGGCACCGCAATGCCTACTTTCCACTCTTCATTCCCAAGCGCTTTCTTGAGAAGGAAGCCGAGCACGTAGAGGGCTTCGCCAAGGAGTGCGCGGTTGTCACGCACCATCGCCTTGAAGCGGGCCCCGACGGCGGGCTGGTTCCTGCAGGTGAATTGGAAGAGCCACTGGTTGTTCGGCCAACGAGCGAAACGATCATCGGCGATGCCTTCAGCCGCTGGATCGAGTCGTATCGAGATCTGCCGCTGCTGATCAATCAGTGGGCCAATGTCGTGCGATGGGAGATGCGTACACGACTGTTCCTTCGAACCGCGGAGTTTCTCTGGCAGGAGGGCCACACGGCCCACGCCACTGCCGACGAAGCCATGGCCCACACGCACAAGATGCTCGGCGTCTATCAGGAATTCGCCGAGCGATTCATGGCCATGCCGGTGCTGACGGGATCAAAGACGGCCGGGGAGCGATTCCCCGGAGCGGTCGAGACGCTCTGCATTGAAGCGATGATGCAGGACCGAAAGGCGCTTCAGGCGGGCACCAGCCATTTCCTCGGGCAGAACTTCGCCAAGGCACAAGACATCACCTATCAAAGTGATCAGGGCCAACTCGAACACTGCTGGACGACCAGTTGGGGTGTGAGCACTCGTCTCATCGGCGCCATGATCATGTGCCACGGTGATGATGACGGCATCATCTGCCCACCGAGACTCGCGCCAGCGCATGTTGTGATTCTGCCCATCACGGGCCGCAGCGAGACGCCCGAAGCCATTCACAACTACTGCCGCAAACTCGCCGATGATCTGCGGGTGCAGCCCTATCACGGTCGTCATCTGGAAGTGGAAGTAGACGAACGTGACCTGCGTGGTGGCGAAAAGAACTGGCAGTGGGTGCGCCGGGGCGTTCCCATTCGCCTCGAGGTCGGGCCGCGAGACATGGAAGCAGACAGCGTGTTCATGGCTCGTCGAGACAGGCCGGCGAAGGACAAGGTGTCAGTGGGGCGAACCGAGTTCCTCTCGAGTATCACCCAGACCCTTGATGAGATGCAGCAGGGCCTCTTTGACCGGGCCCTTGCCTTTCGTGAAGCCCACACCGCTGTGATCGACTCGGAAGAGGCGTTCCGCGAGTGGTTCACCGCGCCAAAGGGAGAGCCGACGCCACCTCATGGCGGCTTCGCATTGACGCACTTCTGTGGCGATGAGGGCATCGAAGCGAAGATCGCTGATGAGCTGGGCGTCACCGTGCGATGTGTGCCCTTCGGCGACGATGAACCGGGCACATGCCCATTCAGTGGAAAGCCCAGCCCCAAACGAGTGGTGTGGGCGAAGGCTTACTAGTCTCAAGTCTCAGTCAAAACGCACAGTCGGACCAGTGGTAACCAGTGCCTCAAGCACTTGTTGTCGGCTGGGCATGAACAAGCGACGTGCCTGGCGACAGATGCACCTCTATCGAGCCCGCACAGGCCGGAATCAGCGCCGTTCGACCGCGGGCAATTGGAGTGCCGTCGATCTCTGCCGCCCCAGCCACGCACATGATGACTGAGGGGGAATTGAGGTCAGGTCGTGTCCAACGCCCACCAGCCGAGTCGATGCGAGCCATCGTGAATTGATCCGTCTTGGCGATGAGGTGCTCGCATGTGTCATCACGCAGGGCCTGCGTCGGCTCTACAAGCGGCGGGGCCGCAGCTGGATCAATACAGGCAAGCGCCTGCTCCACGTGAATGGCTCGGTCTGTTCGGCCCCAGTCGTACACTCGAAAAGTGGTGTCGCTAGTCGTTTGCACCTCAGCCACGAGCACACCTGCGCCCAGGGCATGGCAGGTGCCGCTGACAAGGGTGTGGCAATCGCCTACGCGAGCGGGCACGCTGCGGAGTAGATCGACAATCGAACCATCTGTGACGGCTGCGGTCAGCGCCTGGGCACTGGTGCCCGGCTGCAGGCCTGCGTGAATCAAACTGCCCGCGTCTGCATCCAGCACCAGCCACGCTTCGGACTTGAGGTGATCGCCTTCATGACGGGCAACCCAGGCGTCGTCAGGGTGCACCTGAACGCTGAGGTTTTCGCGGGCATCCAGAAACTTGATCAGCAGAGGAAAACGCTGCTGGGCATTCAAGGAGCAAGCGCCCATGAGGGCTTGCTCATGCGACTCGACAAGGTGCCGAAGCGACATGCCTTTGCAGGGGCCTTGGTCGACGATGGATGAGGGCCCCCCGTCGGGCAGGTCAGCCAACTCCCACGACTCCCCGATGGGCTCAGATTCGGGCAGGTGTTTGCCCCATTCGGCAAGCTTGCGCCCACCCCACACCTTGGGAACGAGGATCGGTTCAAAGGTCAATGCCCCTGGCAGGTCGCCAGAACGGGCACTTGATGATGTCGCTTGGGGATTCACCGCAGGCAGGGTAGAGTGAGGCCATGTCCAGTGCATCCAGATGGCTGATGCTGATCACCTGTGCATGTGTTGCTTGTGCGACCAATGCCGATGTGGTGATCGACATGCCTCCTCCGCCGCAGCCGAGCGTTGCGTCTGAGGCCCAAGAGGCAACAGCGGCAGATGCCCGCAAGCAAGAAGTGGCACCTCGAGTGCCCGCCGCGTTGGTTCGGTTTGCAGACAGGGCGCAGGCTCAGGACAGCGCGGGCAACCCTCGTGGTGTGGATGTGCCATCCGTCTGGACGTCGTCCACCTCTGTTTCGTTGGGGGATTTCTCTCCCTATGGCGGCGACTGGTATGACCAATACAACTGGGGCTGGCCGGGCATCTGGGCAATTCAGCCTCTGTATTGGGGCGGCGGCTGGGGTGGAGGCTGGGCCTGCCCGCCGCGGGGCCCTTGGGGCGGAGGCTGGTCTGGGGGGTGGGCCGGCAACGGCGTGTCCCTACAGGTCGGTGGCGCAAGGGGCTGCTTCAGCGGCGCCGCGGCCGTGAATCTGCGACTAGGGAATTGGGGTTGGTGATCGCCTGAGGGGGGCAGCAACGTGCACGCGTTGGCCCCTCAGATGCGCATGCCAGTGCAGCGGACTTCAAAGATCATCTGATCCTTGATCCAGCCTTGGGCGTCGCAACTGAATCGTCGTCGCTGGAACTTGTCCTCTGTCACCATCAGCACCAATTGATCGCCGGGGACGACCTGCCCGCGAAACGTGCAATTGTCCACGCGGGTGAACCCGAGGAAGCCCTCGTTGTCGCGTCCGTCATGTACGAGCCGGTACTGATAGAGCACGCTGCTGAGCTGCGCCGCAGCCTCGATCATGATGACGCCCGGCAGGAGTGGTCGCCCTGGAATGTGGCCTTCCACCCAGAACTCATCATCGCGGACATCCTTGACGCCCACAGCCCACGATCGGGCGTCGTCCATCGTGACGATCCGGTCCAGATGCCGCATGGCGCCACTCTGGGGCAGGAAAGCATCCAGATCAGCCGGCGCAAGAAGCGTCTCGCTCAGGTTGACAGCGGACAAATCGATCAGCGGATCAGGCATGGGAGGCGGATCATCGAGGGCAAGAGCGGCCACGTCAACAGGGCAACTGCCCATGATTGCGCTTGCGGGCGCAACAACGCCTGCAGTCGGGGGACCGACTCCAGGCGTCATCGACGTTCAGATGTGGAGGCTCAGCCGTCGCGGGAGTCCAAAACGGCCTTACGGACGTCTTGAGCCGCGTTCTTGATCTCCTGCATGCTCTTGCGGACGCGTGTACCGGCGGCCTTGTTGCCACCTGCGCACTTGGCGACGTCCTCTTCGCATGAAGCGACCAGACGCTTGAGTTCCTCATATGCCTGCATGGTCATGCCAGATCTCCAAATAGTGGGGGCCGTTTTCGGACCCGGACCATGGCAAGTATCGGCCCGCAGGCCGGTTCATGGCCGGAATTCGAGCGAAAAAGGGCGGTCGGGGGCCGGCTGTTCGGCATTTGTGAGGTATTTTGGCTTGAAATCGCCCCGGAAGGCGGTCATTTGGGCCTTCAAACCGTCAGTTCGACGGCGTCGGTGGCCGCAGGCCCGTAGCGGGACTCCAGCGGCTGAACGACCTCTTGCAGGAAGGCGGTGACCTGGTCTTGGGCACGCCCGACGTACCGATTGGCATCGAGGAGGTCGGTCAGGTCGATGTTCGCGAACGTCTCATGTGCGGCCAGTCGCTCGAGCAGATCGTTGGGGCCGCCGGCCTTGACCTTCGCCACGGCCGCCATCGATGCCTCTCGGATCACCTCATGGGCCTCTTGTCGATCGGCACCTTGTCGCACGGCCTCCATGAGCATGTCTTCGGTGGCCATGAAGGGCAGCTCGGCCGCCAGCCGGGCCTCGATCACGGCCTCGTTCACCACCAGCCCATCGGCCACGTTTCGCATGATGTCGAGCACACCATCGAGCGCCAGGAAGGCCTCGGGCAGCACCAATCGGCGATTGGCCGAGTCATCGAGCGTGCGTTCCATCCACTGCACGGCCGCCGTCTGCAGGGCATTGCCCACCAGATTCATGACGAATCGCGACATGCCACATGCCCGCTCGCACCTCATGGGATTGCGTTTGTAGGCCATGGCTGATGAGCCGATCTGCGTAGATTCAAACGGCTCCTCGAGTTCGCGGAGGTTCGAGAGCAGCCGAACGTCGGTCGCCCACTTGTGCACGGCGGCGGCAATGGAGGCCAGCGCCGAGAGAATCTGGGCATCCACCACGCGTGGGTACGTCTGGCCAGACACGGGAAGCCGACGGTCCAGCGGCCATCCCATCTCTTGTGTCACCAGTTCATCGAGCCGCTCGACGGCTTCGCTGTCTCCGTCAAACAGGGCCATGAATGACGCCTGGGTGCCCGTGGCGCCCCGCACGCCTCGGAATCGAAGCGTGTCTCGACAGTGCTCCAACTGCTCAAGGCCAAGCCAACAGTCTTGCGCCCAAAGTGTGGCCCGCTTGCCCACGGTGACTGGTTGAGCGGGCTGATAGTGCGTAAATCCCAACGTGGGCAGTGCCTTGTGGCGTTCTGCGAATCGGCCCAGCGACATGATGACGGCGGCTGTCTTGGCGGCGATGAGATCCATCGCCTCTCGCAGAAGCAGCAGTTCGGTATTGCAATTGACGAACTGGCTCGTGGCACCCAGATGGATGATCGGGGCCGCTTCGGGGGCGACGTCAGCGAGCGTGTGGACATGGGCCATCACGTCATGTCGGAGACGTTTTTCATGAGCACGTGCCGCATCGAAATCGATGTCATCAAGATGCGCTTCAAGGGCCGCGATCTGCTCATCGGAGATTGGCAGGCCCAACGTCTTCTGCGACTTGGCCAGTGCCAGCCAGAGCCGCCGCCACGTTCCGAAGCGGCGGCGATCCGACCAGAGCGACTGCATGGCCTTCGATGCGTATCTGGTTTCCAGCGGCGATCGGTAGGTGTCCAAGGCGACATTGTACCCGCGCAAGCCATACTGGGACCATGCTCGGAGCCGCTGGCCATCTCGCCGTGTTTGCCGCCTGCTATGTGGCAGCGCAAACGTTGATGGTGAGCCTGCTCGTTGGGCAGGGGGTGTGCTGGCGGGCGATCATGATTGCCCTGCTGACGGCGCTGGGAACGTATCTGGTCGATCGCAGCGGCCCTTGGCCTGGGCATCCGGACAGGGGTGATCTGCGGGCCCATCCCAAACGGGTGCGATTTTTGCGTCGGCATGCCCCGTGCGTACGGGTCACAGCCGTCACCGCATTGACCGCAGCCTTCCTGCTTGCTGTGCCTTGGGGCCTTGTGGCGACGGTGGTTCCTCTCTCAGTGATCGGTTTGCTGTGCTACGCCAGGTGGGCACTGCCGGGGCGGCGTCTCAAGGATCGGCTCTGGATCAAGAACCCTGCGGTAGCCGCCAGCATCACGATGTTGGCTGTGGCATTGGCCTTTGCGCACGGACAAGAAGTCGCGACGTCAACCGCACTGATCGCCGCAGGTGTTGTTCTGCTGCGGGTGTGGGCCGACGCGATGAGGTGTGACATCGATGACGCCGAATCTGATGCACGACAGGGCACTCGCACCATCGCCAATGTCCTGGGACCTGAAGCCGTTTGGCGGGGGGCGATCTCGCTCGACACGCTGGCGGCGGCCTTGGCGCTCCTGACTGCAGGCGCGCTGGGCTGGCCGGTAGCGATTGCACTGGCGATGGTTCCGCTTGCCATGTCCATCGTGCTGACCGTGTACAGGCCCACACCGATTCGTGATCTGGTAGATGCGACCGGTGCGCTCAGCGTGTTGATCGCATGGCTCTTGGCATCAGGTTTCTGATGGTCCCACCGTGTGTTCACTGCCTCGGAGCAGTCGGGCGATATTGGAGCGGTGTCGAATCAGAACGAGCAGGGCCACGAGCAGCGTGATGGCCATCGGTGGGCTCATCCGGGCCGCGATCGATGCCTCCTCTTCAGGAGACGGGATCATGAGCAGAACGATGGCTGTGGCACAAGGCACCATGCAGGCTGCCACCATGCTCGCCAGAGAGACCGTTCGGGTCAGCGCGACAACCAGCAACCAAGTGGCCATCCCAGCCCCGGCGGCCACCGAGAGTGTGGGGAAAGTGCCCAGCAGCACGCCGAACGCCGTAGCCACCCCTTTGCCGCCCTTGAAGCGCAGATAAACAGGAAACACATGGCCGATCAGCGCAGCCACGCCCACGGCCAGCCACAGCCACGAGTCTTGGGCCGGGATGTCGGTCATCCATCGCCCGATCAGCCCGTGGGCAAAGCCAGCCCCCAAAACTGGAATGAGGCCCTTGCCAAGATCGAGGATGAAACAGGCGATGCCCCATCGCCTGCCCAGCGTGCGGCCCAGATTGGTCGCACCGATGTTTCCGGATCCGTGTGTTCGAATGTCCACGCCTTTGGCCAACCCCATCAGCAGCCCGAAGGGAATGCTCCCAAGGCAGTAGGCGACGATGATCCAGATGGCCCAACTCATGGCGGCAGCCTAGGCCCTTGCGAGCAGACTGTCGATGGCGTGGCACACGTCTGAGACAGGAATGCGGTCCATGCGGCATGTCTTGGCGCAGCGATCAGCCACAAGTGACTCGGGCAGAAATGGCTCGGACAAGAGCCGCCGTTCGCTGGGGCAGGCAATGGCCGTCCACCGATGATCAGTCGGGCCGAACAGCGATACGACCGCCGTCGAAGTGCACAAGGCGATATGGCGGGGGCCGGTGTCATTGCTCACCACGATGGAGGCGCCGTCGATGATCGCTTTGAGGGCGCCAATGCTGGTGCCCGCATTGATCCCGTCGATGGTCGACTCGGGGGCCGCCGCACAAATGGTCGCTGCAAGCTCAGCCTCGGCTGGCGCGCCCACCACCAGACTGACCAATTGATGTTGATCGCTCATCGTTCTGGCGACCGCAGCGAAGTGCTCGGCGGGCCAACGCTTGTCGGTTCGATTTGCGCCCGGAACAAGCACGGCGTAGGGGCGATCGCTCAACGCCTTCAGCAGGGGCCCAGCTTGTGCCCGGTCGTCTTCGGTCACGTGCAGGTGCATGGATGGCGTGGGCGTGTCGATGGAGCACACCTGTCGCACAAGATGGGCATACCACTCGACTGTGGAGACTGCTCGTGTTCGATCGAGTTGGTCAATGGCATCGGTCAGTAGCCAGCCGCGACCGTCGCGTCGGTATCCGATGCGGCGCTGGACGCCGCTCAGCCGAGCGATGAGGCCCCAGCGGAACGAACCAGGCAGCACCCAGCACTCGTTCAGTTGAGCCCCTCGGACAGCCTTTGCAGTTGCCAGCACACGTCGCGGCTCGATGATGTGCCCGGTGTCCACGTCCGGATGGGCTTCAAGCAGCGCCCCAGCCGACGTGTTGGTGAACACGTGGATCCGACCATCAGGACGAGCTTCCCTGAGCAGGCGCAACATGGGCGTGGCCATGCACACATCGCCCAGCCAAGTGGGCATGATGACGCCGATGTTCATGCCGGCGGTCCGATGCAGGCCGCCGCTTCGATCAGGTTCTCGCAGCGGTGATCGGGCGGTGGATCACAGGATGCCATTCCCAGAAGCACGGTGCGGCAGCCGGCAGATTGACCTGCAGCGATGTCGCGCGGCGCGTCGCCCACGAGCCAACTGGCCTGCAGGTTCACATCATGTTCTTGGGCTGCCGCCAGCAGCATGCCCGGGGCCGGCTTGCGCCACGGGTGCTCGCGGGTGAATGCAGGCACGACGCCGGCAGGGTGCCATGGGCAGGCGTAGAACTCGGTAACGACTTGCTCATGACCAGTTGCAGCCTGCAGCAGCGCATGGAGACGATCATGCACGGCGTCTACATCCGACATGGTGTATCGGCCTCGGGCCACACCGCCCTGATTGGTGACGACAAAGAGCCGCCATCCATGAGCCAGCAGAGTCGACACACCCTCCGCAACGCCCGGCAACAGTCGAACTTCTTCGGGATCACCCAGATCGCCCTTGTTGGCGATGAGCGTCTCATCTCGATCGAGGAATACAGCGGCCGTCATCGGACCATGCCCGTGGGGCGAATGACCAACTCATTGATGCACACGTGCGGTGGCTGTTCCAGAGCAAATCGCACTGCAGTGGCGACGTCGTCGGCACGCAGCACGTGCTCAAGTGAGTCGTAGTAGGCCTCGGTGCCCGCGCGCACCTTGGGATCTCGTATTGATCTGGTGAGTGACGTTTCGACAGCGCCGGGCAGCACAGTCGTCACCCGTATCGGCGGCCCACCCTTCTTCATGGCGGCAGCGGTTTCCCCCCGCAGGCCCTCGGCGAACATGTTCACAGCCGCCTTGGAAGCGCTGTACACGGCAGCGCCGGGAAAGGCACTCCGGCCTGCCACTGAAGAGATGAGCACGACATCGCCGCCCTCGGGCATGGCTGCCAGTGCTCCATGCACGGTATTGAGCAGGCCGCCCAGATTGACGTCGATCGTGTCACGCCAGTGTGCTGGATCGGCAGTGGCAATGGGCGCGATGGGCATGATGCCGGCGTTGGCGATCACCGCCCGGAGGTTCTTGGACTGATCACAGCAGCGAACCATCGTGTTCGGATCGGTGATGTCTCCGGCGACGGCTGTGCCACCAGTCTCCTCTGCAATGGCTCGTAGCGGTTCAGGAGATCGGCTGGTGAGCACAAGGGTGTACGAGTCGGCCAGTTGCCGCGCGATGGCCGCTCCGATGCCACTTCCGGCACCGGTGATGATGGCTCCCGGGCGTTCCTCGTTGTGTGCCACAGCGGGGGTATCGTACGGGGATGTCGGAATCTCCATCTGCAACATCGACTCAGGGTGAGGCTCAACTGATCGCCAACCGCCGGGCCAAGCTCGAACGCTGGCGTGACGAACTCGGGCTGCAGCCCTGGGGCACACGCGTTGACGATCTGATCTCACTGGCCCAGGCGCGGGCTTCATTCGACCAGGCCGCGTCCGATGCCATGGAAGCAGATCCTCCGCCGGAGACCGACCCCAGACCGCGGGTGCGTGTGGCTGGCCGGGTGATGCAGCATCGAGCCATGGGCAAACTCTGCTTCATGTCGCTGCGGGATCACAGTGGCGATCTGCAGATTTCCTGCTCCAAGGCGCAGATGGAAGCCGCCCAATTCAAGTTGGCGTCCAAGATCGACTATGGCGACATCGTCGTGGCCGAGGGCCCGATGGGGGTCACCAAGCGTGGCGAGATCTGTGTCTGGGCGGATGCCTTTCAAGTGCACGGGAAGTCACTGGCCCCACCGCCGGAGAAGTTTCACGGGCTGGCGGATCCGGAGATGCGAGCGCGGCGTCGT
Source organism: Phycisphaerales bacterium (assembly GCA_022446885.1). Classification (GTDB taxonomy): domain Bacteria; phylum Planctomycetota; class Phycisphaerae; order Phycisphaerales; family SM1A02; genus JABAAC01. The sequence continues at coordinate 65,129 of JAKVBU010000015.1, forward strand.
CATGTGGATATGTACGCCAACCCGGACACGATGCGAGTCTTCACGACGCGTTCACGCCTGGTCGGCGCCATTCGCACGTTCATGCAGGGGCGAGAATTTCTCGAGGTGGAGACGCCGATGATGCACCCGGTTGCAGGCGGCGCAGCTGCCCGGCCGTTCGTGACGCATCACAACACGCTGGACATGGAACTCTTCATGCGAATCGCTCCGGAGCTCTATCTGAAGCGACTGCTGGTTGGCGGCATGCCCCGCGTGTTCGAGATCAACCGCAACTTCCGCAATGAGGGGATCTCGCGGCGTCACAACCCTGAGTTCACCATGATGGAGGCCTATCAGGCATTTGGTGATCGTGAGTCCGTGCTCGAACTGACCGAGACGCTGCTTCGACATCTGGCCGTTGACATCGTGCAGTCTCCAACGACTACTTGGGGCGACCATGAGGTGGACTGGACTGCGACCTTTGACCGAGTGAGTTACGCCGATCTGTTCCAGCGAGGGCTGGGGTGTGACATGCGCGATGAGGCAGCGGTTCGCGCTGCGGCGGCATCACGAGGCGTCGATGGAGCAGACAACCGAGACCACTGGTTGCTTGTAGACGCACTGTTTGGCGATTACGCCGAGTCAGCCCTTGATCCGTGTCGTCCGACCTTTGTAGTGGACTTCCCTTCGTCGGTCTCACCGCTGGCGCGACCGCGCGAGGATGATGCAACGCTGGCATGGCGAAGTGAGTTGTTCGTCTGCGGTATGGAGTTGGGGAACTTCTACACCGAGTTGAACGATCCCGACATTCAGCGTCGGTACTTCACCGATCAGCTCGACGGCATTGACGAGGAAACAGCGGCCTTTCGCAGTATGGATGAGGACTTCCTCGATGCACTCATGGTCGGTATGCCCCCGGCTGGCGGCATGGGCATTGGCATTGACCGAATCGTGATGCTGATGACCGGGGCCACCAGCATTCGAGACGTGATCCTGTTTCCGCTGCTGCGGCCGGAGGGAGAGGGTTGATGGGTTCACTCGCAGCCAAACTGGTTTGTGTACTGCTGGTCGCCACCACGGCACTGGCCGAGACGCGGTGGTACAGACTCGATCTGGCAGATGCGCGGGCTGGCTGGCGCCGCATGGACGAGACGCAGAGTGAAGACCAGCGGGTCTGGACGACCACTGAGTTCCTGCGGATCAACCGCGGCGGTGTGCCCATTGAGATCGAGGCGCAGCTGGAGTGGGTTGATCGCCCTGACGGCACTCCCGTGTCGATGACCATGACCCAGAAGATGGGCCCGCAGCCGGTGCGAGCCCACTGGCGATTCGGCAACGATGTGATTGAGATCACCACCGTGCAGGGGCAGCGGGCCAACACGGTTGAAGTGCCGATGCCGGAGGGGCCGTGGCTCACGCCGCAAGCAGCGCGGGAATTCGTTGCAGCCCGGGGCCAAGCGGGCGCAGATGTCATTGAGTATCGCTCGATTTCGCCCGAGTACGGGCCTCGGGCCCTTACGACGCGCCTGGAGCGCATCGGTGAGGGTTCGGTCGAAGCAAATGGCCGCACAATTCCGGTGACAAGCTGGCGCACGAGGATCGAGGGTCTGCCCTTTGGCGGGCAAATCCAGTTGTCGAAGGATTGGCGACCGGTGAGCAGTTCCATGGAACTGCCATTTGGCACGTTGAGCGACGTGCTCGCAGGCCCCGAGGTGCAGCAGATGGAAGGCGGCGCTTCGCCCGAGCTCTTCTACTCGCTTTTTGTCGAGCCCGAGCCTGCGTTGGAGGACGCCCACCGAGCCCGGCGAATCGTGATGCGCCTGTCTGCCCCCGATGGCAGACCGATCGAAGTGGCCAGTGCCGGTGCTCAGTCAATCGCCGGCTCGTCTGATGGGGCAGTGACGATCGTGGTGGATCCAGACACGCCGCTGCCGGCCCGAGGCGGCGAGGTCGGCCGCGAGGCGTATCTGGAAGCTTCCAGTTTGATCGACAGCGATGACGAGGCTGTCGAGGCACTCATGCAGGCTGCGACCAAGGGCGCCGGAGCCGACACTGCTGCCCGAGCAGAGGCGATGCGTGATCACGTTCGGCGGTGGATTCGCGCCAAGGGGCTCGAGACCGCCTTTGCCTCGGCGTCTGAAACTGTCAGAGATCGAACAGGCGACTGCTCCGAACACGCCGTGTTGCTCGCCGCCATGCTCAGAGCTGATGGCATCCCCGCCCGGGTAGCCACCGGACTGGTCTGGATGGCTGGCATTGATGCATTCGGTTGGCACATGTGGACGCAGGCGCTCATCGACGGCGTCTGGGTTGATCTGGATGCCACCTTGCCGATGGCGTACTCGCCGGGGCACGTGCTTGTTGCGACATCACCTCTGTCAGACGGGTGGGGGCAGGCGGACCTCGTGCAATTGCTCGGTCTGCTGGGCAATCTGAAGATTGAAGTGATCGAGGTTCGACGATGAGCACTGCCTCCATCGCTGCGCCGCCGGATCGCCCGGCCGACGGGCACAAGTACGACTTTGGTACGACGTGCATCGTGGGCGGGTGTTGTGGAGATCGCCACTCGATGTTGGGGGCGCCCGTACTTGCGGCTCGTGCCGCACTGCGATCAGGGTGCGGCGCTGTTCGCCTGTGTGTGCCCCAGCCGCTGGCCAACTCAGCGCTTGTGTTGCTGCCGGAGGTCACCGTCCAGGGCATGCCCGTTCGCAGTAGCGGACGCATAGACCTCTCGGGAGGGCTCGACCGGATCATTGACATCGAGGCTGACTCGGCTGTCGTTGGGCCTGGGTTGGGCAGTTCTCGCAATGCGGATGACATCGTCTCGCACGTCCTGGGAACTGAGGGGCCTCCAACAGTGATCGATGCAGACGGCATCACCGCTCTGACTCATGTCGTGCACGACTTCGAGCCAAGTCGCGAGATCGTGCTCACGCCGCACACCGGCGAGTATGCGAGGCTTGCTCGACGATTCGATCTGTCCGACGCTGTAGATGGCATTGATGAACGTCGCCGGGCCGCCGAGGTGTTGGCCCAGCGGACCAGGTGCACCGTGTTGCTCAAGGGTCGAGGGTCAGTCGTGGCATCGCCCGGGCAGGACACCTGGACCTGCCCTCATGGTTCAAATGTGTTGGCCGTGCCAGGAAGTGGCGATGTGCTGGCAGGCTTGATCGGCGGCCTTCTGGCTGCCTGGGTTAGGCGTGGCACATGTGATGTGGCCGCAGTGACTCGGCTGGCCGTACAGGTGCATGCGCTGGCAGGCGAGGCCTGGCGAGAGAACGTGGCCAGCCGAGGCATGCTTGCCAGTGAATTGGCGGATCGCATTCCGTGTGTGCTCGATGGGATGGTGGCGTCATGACGACAACCGTGTCTGCATTGAAAGCCGGGACAAAGCTGGAGCGTGGCGTCTTCCTGATCGTGAATCCCCAGACAGGATCGAAGGGGAACGGCGAACCATATCTGCGGTGCCTGCTTCGTGATGCAACAGGAGAAGTTGCCGGGCGCAAGTGGACATTCGACCCGGACATGATCGGGCAGTTGGAGCGATCTACGGTCGTCGAGGTAGACGGGGAGGTCGTCGCCTTCAAAGGGCAGCCGCAGATTCACATGCATGACGTGCGGCCGATCGAGGCGACACCAGCGCAGTTGCAGGCATTGCTGCCCACATCGAGTCGTGACAACGATGACATGTTTGCCCAGGTTCGACGGGTGTTGGACTCCCTCGAGACGCCTTGGATTCGGGGGCTGATCGATGCGGTCTTTGATGATGACGCGCTCGTTGCACAGTTTCGCCGGGCGCCCGCCGCAGTCAGCATGCACCACGCATGGATCGGCGGGCTCATGGAGCACACGCTGCAGATGCTCCTGATCGGCGAGTCGATCGTGTCGCTGTACGCTCAGTCGGATGTCACGCTTGATCGAGATCTGGTGCTTGCCGGGATCTTCTTCCACGATCTGGCCAAGACGACTGAGTTGAAGTGGGGCGACGGATTTTCGTACACCCTGCGAGGCAATCTGGTCGGACACATCGTCGATGGTGCTCAACTGATCGAGTCGAAGGTGCTGGAGTCGCAGATGGCAGGCGCTCCAGAGCCGTCCGAAGCCCAATTGGCAATGCTGCTCAACATCGTGCTTTCCCATCACGGGCGGCCTGAGTACGGCGCGGCCAAGTCGCCCATGACGCCTGAAGCCGTGCTGGTTTCTCGCATCGACGAACTGGAAGCCCACACCCGCATGGCCGTGGACGCGATCAAGGGTCGCGGTGAAGGCATGACTGAGACGATCAAGGGGCTCGGTCACCGGCTCTACAGCAGAGGAGATGCGTGAGCGGCGATCTCGCCGCCACATGCAACTGCGTCATGGATCGGATCCTGATTGGAGTGCCCGTCTACAACGAGGCTCGTCATGTGCAACCCGTGCTTGAGGCGATCGGGCAGTATGCAGATGACATTCTTGTGATCGACGACGGTTCCACTGACGAGACGCCCATGGCGCTGGCAAGGCAAGGCGTCGAGGTCATTCGTCACGCCCGCAATCGCGGCTATGGGCGGGCGATGCAGGAGTTGCTCCGCCGGGCGGCGTTTGATGGGTACGCGTGGCTCATCACCATGGACTGCGACCTGCAACACGAGCCAGCGGCCCTACCCGCTTTCTTTCAGGCGATCAGGACCAATGACTCCGACGTCATCTCCGGCAGCCGCTACATGCCAGAGTCTGGTGTCGAGGGCGATGCGCCCCCGGAGCGTCAGTCGATCAATCGACACATGACACGACGAGTGAACGACCGACTCGAGCTGGGTATCACCGACGCGTTCTGCGGCTTCAAGGCCTATCGCACGATTGCCTGCTCCCACCTCCCGCTTGACTGCGACGGATACGAGTTTCCGCTCCAGTTCTGGGTGCAGGCGGTTGCGCATGGACTGCGGATCACAGAACTTCCCATTCGGCTGATCTACAACGATCCGAAAAGGAGCTTTGGTGGCCCGCTCGATGATGCCGCCAACCGGAAGAAGGTCTACGAAGACACTTTCGCTCGTGAGGTCGATCGCTGGACACACAGGCTTCCCTCGGTGGCGATGTGCCCGACGCCCTGTTGAAGTGTGGCAATGTCGTGCTCGACGTGGCCGACTTGGCAGGCCCAATCGAGTCAGCCACCGATGCACTCGCTCGCTCGAGCCGAGTGGCGCTCGGCCTTGATCCAAACAGGCCCGTGGTAGGCACTGGACATCAGCCTGGCCTGCATCATGGCGGGCTCATCGTCAAGGACATGGTCGCTCAAGCGCTGGCCCAGGCACACGGTGGTACAGCCACGCACCTGATGCTGGACACGACAGGCGAGGCGGTCTTCAATGCCCGCATGCCCGTCTGTCGGGGTGGACGATGGACTGCCGCCAAGGCATTTGAGGCAACAGAGGGAAGCGGGCCGCTGTGGCAACGATCGAGTGCGCTTGTAGAGACACGAAGGTGCTTTGATGACATCAACTTGAGCCTGGACCTGAGTGGCTCCGCGCTCGAGCAGGCGAATTCGCTGATGCGCTGCCAATGGGACCGAGCCGGCGTGCACCCGCAGGTGATCCGCAGTTCCTCGCTGCTGGCAACGCCCGCAGGGGCACATCTGCTGGAAGCGATGGGGCATGATCCGGGCCAATGCGCTGCCTCCTTGGCTCAAGCGATTGCCACAGAGGGGATCACCGATCTTCAGCCACCTGCCGGCGGCGACGACCCCCAGTTGCCATTGTGGGTCTCACCCACCAGAGGGGGCTCAGCCCGCCGCACCGCTCGAGCCTCGGATCTCAAGAACGAGTCGATCGTGCTTGAGCCCAAGGCTGTCGTGACGACGGCGCTGATGCGGCTGTGGGTGAGCGATCGGTGGGTGCACGGAACCGGCGGTGAGCGTTACGACCGGGTCACCGCCCGATGGGTTCGTGACTGGCTCGGATTGGAACTCGCCCCCGCTAGTTTCGCAACCGCGCACGTTCGGTTGAGCGATCACAGTTGGCGCGATGCGATGGGGCACGTGGAAGTTGCTCGTCGTGGCGTGCAGCAAGCGCGGCATGATCTTGCCCCTGGCAACCCCTCGCCGCAGAAGGTGGCGATGCTGAAGGCAATTGAGGGGGAGGCTCGAGGCAGCGCCCCTCGGCGGGCCGCCTTTGACGCAATGCACAAGGCGCTAGCTCAAGGCGCCAGCCAACGCCGTGATGCGGCCACGGCAGTTCTTGAAGCCGCGATAGAACAGGCGCAATTGCTGCAGCGTCGAGACTGGCCACTTGTGACCCTTCCTCAAGAGCGATCAACAGCATTGATGCAGGCTGTTGAGGCAGCGATTGAGCGTTGATTGACGCCTGGGGCCTCAGGTCAATGCCTTTTTGCGTGACAGTCGCCACGCTGGAGACGCAACGGTCGACGGCCCTCAGCGGAGTTTCAGCCCGGCTGCCTGCCAGCGAGCCGCGATGGCCTCGTCGGTGCTGACATCGATTCGGGTGCCGTCGGGCTTGCTCGTCGAAACGGGCCCCCGCCTTGAGACCAGTGTGGTCGAGGGCATGGCATCCATGCCTTCCCAGGTAGAGAGTGTCCAACTGCCGTCGGGATTGGGCGTCCACTGGTCGCGGCGCAGCAGCAATCGCGGGGCGGCCGAACCTCGGTCCCATGCCGCCCAAGCCGCCATCGGCCCCTCGCGGCGGGGGGCAAGGTCAGCTAGCAGCCACTCCAGCGGACGAGGCAGCCACCCGCGTGGAACGGCGTTCTCAAAGGGCGCACGTGCGCCGGCGTCGTCTTGTCGGATCACAATCAGACGCGATCGAGGTTGCCCTGCTGAGGGGGGTGTTCGAATACCCAGCTCAGTCTCGCTCGCCTGCAGGCCCCGTTGCTTTCGAGTCGAATTGAGATACCACTGTTCCTGCAGGCCATCCCAGCTCATCCACATTCGTGCGATCTGATCGAGGTACTTGTCTGCCATCGGGTCGATGGCATAGCGCAGGTGGAGCGTCACCAGCAGCCCCTCTTCTGCGGTCGATGCGGGCGAAGGTGATGCCGTATCTGGCTTGATGGCGTCAGCCGTGCCGCTTGAGACCGTCAAGGTGCCAAAGCCCACCTCCTGCTGGCCGCCTTCGCTGGTGGGACGCCAGATACGGAGCACTCGACGCAGCCCAATGAGCGACTCCAAGCGGTGTCGGTCAATCGTCTGCATGATCTGCAGGCCCCGGTCGATGGCAGCGTTGGCGCCTGCGAGCGCCTCGGGGGTGTCTGTTGGGGTGATCGACTCGAAGATGGAGTCGATTGCACTGCGGGCCAGAGGCATCTTGGCAGGGGTCGTAACGCCGGTAAACAGCATGACTTGGCCGTCGGTGCGGGGAATGGCCAGCCATCCGAAGACCACCTGCGGGCCATCGGAGAGCGTCTGCTGTACCCAGGCCTCCTGCGCGTCTCGTCCGTGCACCTTGTTCGCCCTGCGGTCAATGATGTCGGCCTGTTCGGCGCTCCCGAGGGCCTCGGGTCCGAGAATCACGGCCTTTGCAGGATTCCATGGGCTGCCAGCCGCAACTTCAGAGGCCGACAGGGGTGGGGCCTCAACAATCTCCGCCCGCACACTCCAAGCGGGCGATTCGCTTCCATCGCGGAGCATGAGGTGGGGCGCTGACTCGGTGGGTCGATGCACAACTCGGGTGCGGCGAGGCACCTGGAAGGCGGCTCCAAGTGGATCAAGCATCACCCAGACGTGCCCCGGATTTGCCTCGGGTAGGACCAGAGCGGCAGGCTCTGGATCTGCCGGCGCAGGCTGGGCCACAGCAGGAGAACCCGTCCACAGCATCAGGAGCACGGCGGGGCAGAATCGACACATTTGGCGCATCAAAGGAGGGTACCTCCCAGCGTGTAGATATGGCCTCAAGCGGTTGACATTGACGGTGGGGTCTCTAGAATCCTCGGTTCGCGCCCCGTTATGTGACGGGGCTTGACACGTCGAGGAGCGAGGATCGCGGCACCCCTGTGTGCACCGGTCCAGAGAGTTTCGAGTTCCGATGAAGATTCGCATCCGCATGGAAGCCTACGACCACCAGGCGCTGGACGCATCGGCGAAAGAAATCGTCGATCACGCCAAGCGAACTGGTGCCCGCGTTGCTGGTCCAGTCCCGCTGCCGACCCGCCGGGAAATCTACACCGTGAACCGCTCCACCTTCGTGAACAAGAAGTCACGCGAGCAGTTCGAGATCCGCACGCACAAGCGGATCATCGACATCTCTGAACCCAACGCCCGTACGGTCGAGTCGCTCAATCGTCTCGTCGTGCCCGCCGGCGTCTTCGTGAAGATCAAGGCTTGAGGTCGACCATGAACGCGCTCATCGGACGCAAGATCGGCATGACTCGCTTCTTCACCGAAGATGGTGAGAACGTTCCCGTCACTGTCATTCAGGCTGGTCCCTGTGTCGTTACGCAGGTCAAGACCGAAGAGGCTGACGGATACAACGCTGTGCAGTTGGGGTTCGAAGACGTCAAGCCCAGACGAAGCACCATGCCTGTCATCGGTCATGACCATCGCGCCGGATCCGGCCCGCTGGCTGTGCATCGTGAATTCCGCTCCGACGACATCGACGTGGAGTTGGGCGACAAACTTGATGTTTCATGCATGGCGGAGACGAAGTTCGTTGACGTCATCGGAACGAGCAAGGGCAAGGGCTTCCAAGGTGTGATGAAGCGTCACAACTTCCGCGGCCTCGAAGCCAGCCACGGCGTGAAGCGAAAGCACCGCCATCCCGGTTCCATCGGTGGCCACAGTGCCAATCTGGGAACCGGCCCCAAGATCAAGAAGGGCAAGCGCATGGGCGGCCGCATGGGCGGCGAGCGGGTCACCGTTCGCTCTCTGCAGGTGGTCGGCGTTGATGCCCAGAAGAATCTGATCCTCGTGAAGGGCCCCGTCCCGGGTCCTGCAGACGGCATCGTGATGGTCCGCGAAGCCGTTCGTCTCTACAAGACCAAAGCGAGGATCGCGAAGGCCGGATGACTGCACGGGTGTTGCCCGTGACAACTCAGACGACGCCGAGTCGAGGTGTTGCCGATTCGTTCGACGCGAACGGAGCACTAGGCGAAACCGGGCCCGAGCCTGCTGAACATCAGCGAATGGGCCCAACAGGTGTGACTCATGATTGAACTCCCCGTTCTTGACAACTCGGGTAAGCAGATTGATGCCCTCAGCATCGACGAGAGCCAGCTTGGCAGCGAGGTCCGCCCCGCTCTGCTCAAGCAGGCCTACGTGATGTTCCACGCCAACCGGCGTCAGGGCAGCGCTCGCACGAAGAGCCGCGGCATGGTCGAAGGCTCAACTCGAAAGCTGTATCGCCAGAAAGGCACCGGCAACGCCCGTGCTGGTTCCGTTCGTACGCCGATTCGTTCCGGCGGTGGTGTCACGTTCGCCAAGGACAAGGACACCGGCAAGTGGCGTCAGCGCATGCCTCGCAAGATGCGTCGGCTGGCCAACCGCAATGCCCTGCTGGCGAAACTTGTAGATGGTGAGGTCAAGTGCATCGACTCGCTCGATCTCGACGCACCTCGCACCAAGGACATGAAGAACATCCTCGATGCCTGCGGCATCGATCGCACCTGTCTGGTGGCCTTGTCGCTCGACCAGCGGGATGCAGCCCTTTCGGCCCGCAACATCGATCACGTCCGCACGATCCGGATCGACCAGCTCAACGCCTTTGAGTTGCTCAACCACCGCTACCTCGTGGTGGACAAGGCCACGCTGGAGTCCTTTCTGGACGGCAGCGCCTTCAACGCCGACGGAAAGGATGCCGCCTGATGCATGCCACGGAAGTCATCCGCAAGCCGCTCGTGACCGAGAAGACGACCTTCGCCTCTTCGGCCCACAATCGCTACGCCTTCGAGGTCGCTCCCGGAGCTCGCAAGCCTGAGATCCGCAAGGCGATCGAAGACCTCTACGGCGTTCGCGTCGTTGATGTCGCCGTCCAGAACCGCAAGGGCCGCATGCGACGCAATCGCAACGGCGCCTGGAAGACGTCGGACGTGAAGCGTGCCATCGTCAAGGTTCACCCGGAGGATCGAATCGAACTCTTCTGATTCCTGATCGGAGAGGACCACTACCTATGCCCATTCGACACTACAAGCCGACCACACCCGGACGACGCGGCGCCAGCGTGAATCTCCACGCCGAGGTGACGCGATCGACGCCCGAGAAGTCGCTGCTCAAGCCGCTCAAGAAGACCGGCGGCCGCAACAATCAGGGCAAGATCACGGTGCAGGGTCGCGGTGGCGGCCACAAGCGTCGGTACCGCGTCATTGATTTCCGTCGCACCAAGCTCGACATGCCCGCCGTGGTCCAGAGCATTGAGTACGACCCCAACCGCAGTGCCCACATCGCGCTGGTCCAGTACGAAGATGGTGAGAAGCGATACATCCTGTCCCCCAAGGGGCTGGAGGTTGGTGCGACCATCGTCTCATCGGACACCGCCATCGATCCCACGCCAGGTGTGTGCATGCCGCTGTCATGCATCCCCACCGGCCAGACAGTGCACAACATCGAGTTCGAGCCGGGCAAGGGTGGCAAACTCTGCCGCAGTGCCGGATCTGGCGCCCGACTGACGAACAAGGAAGGCCGATGGGCCACTTTGGTTCTGCCCTCGGGCGAGATTCGACAGGTCTCGGTCAACTGTCGGGCCACGATTGGCGCCATCGGCAACTCTGATCACGGCCTCGTGAAACTCGGCAAGGCGGGCCGCAACCGCTGGCTGGGTCGTCGGCCCAAGACGCGTGGTGTGGCAAAGAACCACAACGATCACCCGCTGGGCGGTGGTGACGGTAAGTCCAAGGGCGGTCGTGAGCCGGCCAGTGCTTCGGGCACCAAGTCCAAGGGCGGCCGCACGCGGCAGCGCAACAAGTGGTCGAACGATCGAATTCTCCGTCGCCGTCGCAGCAAGCGATACGGCCAACTGAAGCTCTGACCAGAAAGGACCCCAGATGGGACGCTCACTGAAAAAGGGACCTTTCGTCAACGAGAAGTTGTACAGCAAGGTCATGGCACAGGAAGAGGCCGGCAGCCGTCAGCCAATCAAGACTTGGGCACGTGCTTGCACGGTCGTGCCGGAGTTCATCGGTCACACCTTCCTGGTGCACAACGGCCGTACGTTCAACGAGGTCTTCGTGACCGAGGACATGGTGGGCCACAAGCTCGGCGAGTTCTCGATCACCCGCACCTTCCGCGGGCACACGAACAAGAAGGAGGGCATCAAGTCGGGTCGCTGACCCGCGGTGCATCCAGCCATGTCGTTTGCAGCCAGTCACAGATTCGCTCGTATCTCGCCTCGCAAGGCGCGTCTCGTTTCAGGTCTCATCAGTGGGATGCCCATCGATGACGCCATGAACGAGCTCGAGTTTTCCAAGAAGCGCGCCGCCTGGTACCTCAAGGCGGTGCTCAAGAGCGCCATCGCCAACGCTGAAGAGCAGGAGGCCGACGTCTCCTCCCTCTTTGTGTCGCGCAGCTGGGTCGATGAAGGCCCTGTCATGAAGCGTTTCCACCCCAAGGATCGCGGCCGGGCGCACCCCATCCGCAAGCCATCCAGCCACCTGCACGTGGTGCTCGAGGAGAAGGGCTGAACATATGGGTCAGAAAGTCCATCCATTCGGCTTCAGAGTCGGCGTCACCGAGGCGCACAAGTCCCGTTGGTATGCCCCCAAGGCGCTCTTTGCAGAGTTGCTGGTTGAGGACTACCGCATCCGCGAATACGTGGACAAGCGACTCAACCGCACGCCTCCCTTCGCGGCCGTGTCCGACATTCACATCGAACGCACCCGTGAAGAGTTGACGGTGATCGTGAAGACAGCCCGTCCCGGCCTGGTCATCGGTCCCAAGGGGTCGGAGATCGAGAAGCTGACCAACGATCTGCAGGTGCTCACCGGTCGTAAGGCCGCCGTGAAGATCCTCGAAATTCGCAGCCCTGACACCAACGCGGTGCTCGTGGGTGAGTCGATCGCTGAGCAGATGAAGAAGCGTGGCAACTTCCGCCGCATGCTCAAGCAGCGTTGTGAGGCCGCCATGCAGGCTGGTGCCAAGGGCATCCGTATTCAGGTTTCGGGCCGTCTGGGCGGCGCCGAAATGTCGCGGAAGTTCGTGACCCGAGAAGGGTCCATTCCGCTGTCCACACTGCAGGCGGAAGTGGATTACGCCTGTGTCGAGAGCAACACGACCTACGGCGTCATCGGCGTCAAGGTCTGGATCTACAAGGGCATGTATACGGATGCCGACGAAGACCCGGCAACGACCCGCGCCGCCGGTGGTCGTGCCCGCGCCCGAGGGCGCCGCTGAGTCGCACCGCGACAGGAGACTGATCGATGCCCAGAATGCCCAAGCGAGTCAAGTTCCGCAAGCAGATGCGTGGTCGTCTGCGCGAGCGGGCCAATCGTGGCAACTACGTCGCGTTCGGCGAGTATGGCCTGCAGGCGCTCGAGCCCCACTGGATCAGTGCGAGGCAGATCGAGGCCGGGCGAATCGCCGCGCAGCACTTCCTTCGCCGTGAGGGCAAGGTTGTCATTCGAGTCTTCCCCGACAAGCCCATCTCCAAGAAGCCCTTGGAAACGCGAATGGGTAAGGGTAAGGCCGACGTGGACTACTGGGCCGCACGCGTGCGGGCCGGAACCGTGTTGTTTGAGATTTCGGGCGTGCCTGAGGATCTGGCCCGTGAGGCCATGGCCCGTGTTGCGCGAAAGATGCCCATTCGGTGCCGGTTCGTCGGCAAGAGGTTGTCGGTCTGAGGCCGGAGGTGAACCATGGACATGCGTGAAATCAGAAAGCTGGGCGACGACGAGATCGACATCGAGGTCGAGCGCTTGCGCCGTCGCCTGTTTGAACTGCGTACCCAGATGGTGACAGAGAAGATCCAGAACACATCTCAGTTCGGTGTTGCGAAGAAGACCATCGCACGCCTTTTGACTGAGAAGCGAGCCCGCTCGATGGCGGGTTCAGCGGCGGAATGATTCGGAGTTGATGACGTGGCACACCTGAAGGAAATCGTGATTCCCGAGAACGCCCCTCGCCGAACCGGCGTGGTGTCTTCCGCCAAGCGTGACAAGTCGTGCAAGGTCGAGATCAACTATCTCGTCAAGCACGACAAGTACGGCAAGTACGTCCGCCGTCGGACGGTGCTGCAGGTTCATGACGCCGACAACACCGCGTCGTTGGGAGACACCGTCGAAGTGGCCGAGTGTCGACCCATTTCCAAGACGAAGTCCTGGGTACTTACCCGGGTCGTCGAGAAGGCCCCCGAGGCCTGAACCGGTACGTCCGGAGACTGAGCAATGATCCAGAAGGAATCCCAACTCGAGGTCGCGGACAACAGCGGCGCCAAGATGGTCAAGGTCATCGGCGTCGTGGGTGGTTCCACGGCTCGGGCGAGAAAGACACGGCGAACCGCCGGAATCGGCGACACCATCGTGTGCTCGGTGAAGAAGGCGCTGCCAAACTCGGCGGTCAAGCCTGGCGACATCGTGCGTGCCGTGATCGTTCGAACGAAGTACCCCACTCGCCGTGATGACGGCTCGTACGTTCGATTCGACTCGAACGCCTGCGTGCTGCTCAAGGAAGGCAACCCCCAGGGCACCCGCATCTTCGGTGCGGTCGCCCGTGAACTGCGTGAGCGCAACTACATGAAGATCGTGTCGCTCGCGTCGGAGGTGATCTGATGGCAAGACACGTACGAAAGGGTGACACCGTCATCGTGACCGCGGGCAATGACCGTGGCGTCATCGGCGAGGTGCTTCGGGTAATCCCCAAGCAAGACCGTGTCGTCGTGCAGGGCGTCAACGTGCGGACCAAGCACGTCAAGCCCACACAGCAGAATCCCAAGGGTGGCCTCCTGCGACAGGAGATGCCAATCCACATCAGCAACGTGAGCCCCGCCGTTGATGGCAAGGCCTCTCGCGTTCGATTCGAGACTCGCGAGGACGGATCCAAGGTCCGTGTCGCAGTTCGTGGCGGAAAGGAACTTGGCGCGATCCGCGGCCCTCGTGGCTGACCCACCCGGGTTGATCGGATCCGTATCAGGAGCAGGTTGCAATGGTTGTCCAGAGCACAGTTCGACTCGAGGCCATGTACAACGACACCGTTGTGCCCAAGCTTCGTGAGGAATTCAACCTCACGAATCTGCACACGGTTCCAGCGTTGTCGAAGGTCATCGTCAACGTGGGCATTGGCCGGTTCCTCGAGAACCAGAAGCTCAAGCCCGAGATTCGAGACACGGTCATCGACACGCTGACCACGATCACCGGCCAGCGGCCGATCATGATCATGGCCAAGCAGTCGGTCGCCAACTTCAAGGTGCGTGAAGGTGCCCCTTCGGCCTTCATGGTGACACTTCGCCGTGATCGCATGTGGCACTTCCTCGATCGCCTCATGAACCTGGCCATGCCTCGTATCAAGGACTTCCGTGGCGTCAAGGACACCGCCTTCGACGCCGCCGGCAACTACTCGATGGGCCTCAATGAACAGGCCGTCTGGCCAGAGATCAACATGGCCACCGTGACATTCAACCACGGCATGAACATCAACATCTGCTTCGACCGGTCGAACCCCGACATGAGTCGATTCGCACTCAAGGAACTCGGCATGCCCTTCGCCCGCAAGGACGATGGCTTCCGCCGCTGAAAGGACCCGACCCATGGCCAGCAAGCGCGTCTTCGCCCGAATGAAGCGGGAGCCAAAGTTCTCCACGCGTCGCAAGAATCGCTGTCAGCTCACCGGCCGCGGCCGGGGTGTCTATCGCAAGTTCGGCATCAGCCGCATCATGCTTCGCGAACTCGCCCTCGAGGGCAAGATCCCGGGGATGCGCAAGGCCAGTTGGTGAAGCCAAGAGGCTGATGGAGCAAGAGAGCAAGTAATGTCACAGCAAGACCTGACATCAGACATGTTGACCCGCATCCGCAACGCGGTCCGAAATCGCGCCGAGGATGTGATCTGTCTCGACAACCGGCTGAACCGCGGCGTCGCCGATGTCCTCAAGCGTGAGGGTTACATCAACGACTTCGACGTGGAGGCCACCTCCGGCAAGTCGAGCCTGCGGGTGAAGCTCAAGTATGGGCCACGCGGGGAGCAACTCATCCGGCGCATCGATCGCGTGTCCAAGCCCGGCTGCCGTGTGTATGCAGCGGCTGGCGAAGTGCCGCGTCCGTTGCACGGGCTGGGCACGGCCATCATGTCCACCAGCAAGGGCGTCATGAGCGGGCGAGAAGCTCGTGCGGCGCACATCGGCGGCGAAGTTGTCGCCACGGTGCACTGAGGAGGCGACCATGTCACGTATCGGAAAGACTCCAATTCAGGTTCCCGCAGGCGTCACGGTCAATGCCGACGCCGGTGCCCGCAGCATTTCTGTGAAGGGCCCCAAGGGCGAGTTGACATACACCTGGCACGAGCAGGTGGATGTGTCGGTGGACGAGGGCACCATCACCACCTCGGTGAAGCCAGCCCTAGAGGCCGATCGCAAGGCGCGGGCCCAGTGGGGAACCGCGCGAGCCCGCATCGCCAACATGGTGACCGGCGTCACGCAGGGCTACTCCAAGACACTCAATATCGTGGGTGTCGGTTGGAACGCCAAGCCCATGGGCAAGACGCTCCAACTCAACGTGGGCTACTGCCATCCAGTCGATCTGGCCCCGCCAACCGGTGTCGAGTTCGCCGTGGACAACGGCAACAAGATCACGGTCAGTGGGCCCGACAAGCATCTGGTGGGTCAGTTCGCCGCCAACATTCGTTCCAAGCGCCTTCCTGAGCCCTACAACGGCAAGGGCATCATGTACGAGGGCGAGCAGATCATCCGCAAGCAGGGCAAGGCCTTCGGCGCCTGAGCCGAGCACGGGAGACCCTGTCATGAACAACGTTCTAGCACGACATGCAAGACGAGCCCGCCGCAAGAAGGGCATCCGCAAGGGCATCCTTGGTGTGCCCGGGCGTCCGCGGCTGTCCGTCTTTCGAAGTTCCAAGCACATGTACGCCCAGGTCATCGACGACCTGACCGGCCGCACGCTGCTGTCTGCCTCCACCACCGAGAAGGGTGTTGGAGACGACAACGGCGGCAACATCGCCGCAGCCGCTGCCGTGGGCACGCTGTTGGCCGAGCGAGCCGGCAAGGCGGGCATTTCCAAGGTCGTCTTCGACCGCAACGGTTTCCGCTACCACGGCCGCGTCAAGTCGCTGGCCGATGCCGCCCGCAAGGGCGGAATGGAGTTCTGAGCAGATGGCTGAGTACATCGACGAGTCAGGCGGCATCGAGTCCACTACGGTGGGCGTGTTCCGCACAGCCGCGACGGTCAAGGGTGGCCGCCGATTCTCCTTCTCCTCACTGGTGGTGGTGGGTGACCGCAATGGTCGCGTCGGCGCCGGCTACGGAAAGGCCAATCAAGTGCCCCCAGCGATCGAGAAGGCGCAAAAGTCCGCTCGCCGGGCGATGCAGTCGTACCCCATGCAGGGTCGAACGATCACGCACGTCGTCGAGGGCCGCTTCGGGGCCTCTCGTGTGCGGTTGATTCCCGCATCACCTGGTACGGGCGTTATCGCCGGTGCTGCCGTCCGTGCAGTGCTGGAGATGATGGGTGTGCAGGACTGCCTCACCAAGTCGTACGGATCCAACAACTCGAAGAACCTGGTGAAGGCCGTCATCGACGGGCTTTCACAGCTTCGCAGCAAGGACGAGGTCCAGGCCCTTCGCGGTGTGGATCTGGGTACCACCATCGTCGAGGACATGGTCGCCACCACGACTGCCGCGGTGGCAACGAGCGAGGAGGAGGCCCCGGCCTGATCGGCCTGGATACCGAGGACAACCGCCATGATGATCCATGAAATCACGTGCACGGTCGGGAAGTACAAGTCCCGAAAGCGTGTCGGACGAGGCCCTGGCAGCGGCAACGGTAAGACCGCCGGTCGAGGCCACAAGGGCGCCGGTTCGCGCAGTGGCCACCGACATCGCGCCTATTACGAGGGCGGCCAGCAGTCGTGGATTCGCCGCCTGCCCAAGCGCGGCTTCACCAACGCGCCGTTCAAGACTCGCTTCCATGTGGTCAACCTGCGTGATCTCGAGGGCCGCTTCGATGCGGGCGCCGAGGTCGATGCCGCCGCACTCGCTGCGGCAGGTGTGATTCGCGACACCAAGTTGCCGCTCAAGGTGCTCGGTGAGGGTGATCTGAAGACGAGTCTCACGGTGACTGCCGCCAAATTCTCCAAGTCCGCCCGTGCCGCCATCGAGGCTGCCGGTGGCACGGTGAACGAGAAGCCGATCACCAAGTGGATGCGAGACCGCACCAAGCCCACCAAAAAGCAGATGCAGGCCTCTGGCGGGGCTGATGCGGCGCCAACACAGGCTTCTGCAGACTCGACTGAAACGACCAACGAGGACTGATCCCGGATTCCCCCACGATGCTGACGGCTGTCGCCAACATCTTCCGAATTCCCGAGCTGCGCAACCGCGTGTTGTTCACGCTCGGCATGATCGCGATCTATCGGATCGGGTTCTGGATTCCACTGGTAGGAGTCGATCAGAACTCACTTGCCGAATTGGCTCAGCAGTCGCAGGACGCTGGGAGCGGGTTCGGCAAATTGCTGACCTATGTGTCGGTGTTCTCCGGCGGTTCGTTCCAGCAATCGACGATCTTCGGACTGGGCATCATGCCCTACATCACCGCGGCGATCATCTTCCAGTTGCTGCAGTCGGCGGTCCCGCGGTTGCAGGAACTCAAGAAGGAAGGCGCTTCGGGGCAGCAGAAGATCACCGAGTGGACCCGATACGCCACCGTGGCGATGTGCCTGGTGCAGGGCTTCATGTGGTTGAAGTTCATGCAGTCATCGGGAATCGTGCTGCCTCAGTTCCAGACACCCACCGGCAACATGATCTTCTTCTTCGCCGGTATCTCGGCGTTGACCGCCGGCTCCATCTTCCTGATGTGGCTGGGTGAGCAAATCGATCGCTTCGGCATCGGTAATGGCGTCTCGCTCATTCTGACCGCGGGCATCGTGGCGCAGATGCCGCAGGCCATTGGATGGTTGACTGAGAACACCAGCCTGTCATTGCATCAGAGTGGTGAGTCGGCTGTGGGCGTGCTCGGCCTGGTCTTCCTGATTGTGGCCTTTGTGATCGTGGTCGCCGGTTCGATCCTGATCACCGTTGCCCAGCGACGGATTCCGATCCAGCAGGCCAGGCATACGCGTGGTCGCAAGACCTATGGCGGCTCCAAGCACTATCTGCCGCTGCGGGTCAACCACGCCGGCGTGATGCCGATCATCTTCGCCTCCAGTCTTTTGATCTTCCCGGCCTCCATTCTGGGCTACTGGCAGTCGTCGATGTCTGCCGAGTCGCCGGTCTGGCTGGCTGACACGGTGTTCTTCCTGAACCGGAACTTCGAGTTCGGGGAGTACCCCTACATCGTGATGGAGATCATCCTGATCTACTTCTTCAGTTACTTCTGGACGACCGTTGTCTTCAGCCCTGAAGACATGGCGCAGCAATTGCGCGAGAACGGGTCGTTCATTCCCGGGTTGCGACCCGGTCCGCGAACAGCGGAGTATCTGGAGACCGTCGTGGGCCGCATCACCTACGTGGGTGCTGGCTTCCTGGCCCTCATCGCAGTGATCCCCGCGCTCGTCGCCCGATACATGGGCATACCCTTCTTCGTCTCGAGCTTCCTTGGCGGTACAGGCCTGCTGATCGTGGTCAGCGTCGGTCTGGATCTGGTCCAGCGGATCGAGGCAAATCTACTCATGCGAAATTACGAGGGGCTGCTCGGCTCCGGCGAAGGACAGCGAAGCAAGTCCACTCGCCCATCACCGAGTCGCTCCTGAACTCTGGAGGCACCGAGTCCAACCTATGGCCAAAGAGGAAAAGATCACGCTCGAAGCCACCGTCACGGAGGCTCTTCCCGATACCCGCTTCAAGGTGAAGTTGGAGAATGGGCAGGAGATCCTCGCCTACATCAGTGGTCGTATGCGGAAGTTCTACATCCGCATCCTGCCCGGTGACCGGGTCCGAGTCGAGATCAGCCCCTACGACATGTCCAAGGGAAGGATTGTCTACCGCCAGTGAGGCGGGAGGATCAAAGCCATGAAAGTCAGAAGCAGCATCAAGCGACGCACCAAGGATTGCCAGATCGTCATTCGAAAAGGCAAGCGGTACGTGATCAACAAGAAGAACCCCCGGCTGAAGCAGCGTCAGGGCTGACGCGGGCCACCCTCGGAGAACACTGATGCCACGTATTGCAGGTATCGACATTCCGGAGCGGAAGAAGATCCGCTACTCCCTCCGCTACATCCACGGCATCGGCCCGAAGTTTGCCGATGACATCCTGGCTGAGGCCGGCGTGGATCCGGACAAGAAGGCTGGCGACCTGAACGAACAGGAAGTCAGTCTGATCGCCGCCGCGATCGACAACGGCTACATCGTTGAAGGCGCTCTGCGCCGTCAGGTGCAGCAGAATGTTCAGCGGCTCCGCGATATTCGAAGCTACCGCGGCGACCGGCATCGTCGTGGCCTTCCCACGCGTGGGCAGCGCACCAAGTGCAACGCTCGTACACGTAAGGGCCGCAAGAAGACGGTTGCCGGCAAGAAGGGCGTCAAGGGCTGATCCGGCTCACGCTGAGGAACCATACCGATGGCAAAGAAGAAGATCAGAAAGAACGTTGTCCGTGCGATCGTGCACGTCAAGGCGACGTTCAACAACACGATCGTCACGTTCACCGACGTCAATGGCGAGACCCTCTGCTGGGATTCCGCTGGCACGGTGGGCTTCAAGGGTGCCCGAAAGGCAACTCCCTTCGCCGCCTCCCGTGCCGCCGAGCGCAGTGCCTCCAAGGCCAAGCGCATGGGCGTCAAGGAGGTCGAAGTTCGGGTGAAGGGGCCTGGAGGTGGACGCGAGTCGGCCATCACCGCGCTGAGTCACTCCGGACTTGAGATCGTCGCGGTCGAAGATCGAACGCCTATCCCACACAACGGGTGTCGGCCCAGAAAGCAGCGCCGCTGCTGATCAAGTTTTTCGCGGTCTCGGCGAAGAAGGAGTGCATCGCGTTCGACGGAGCGGTGCAGATCCGAACACCCGAAGGCCCTGTTCCTTGTTGGACACATCCGTCGGAGCCTGAATGATGGCAATGCATGTACGTTGGCGCGGCCTTGAGCTGCCCGCAGAAATCAAGTCTGATCCCAAGTCGCACACCGAGACGTTCGCCCGCTTCATGGTGGAGCCGCTGGAGCGCGGCTTCGGAACCACGGTTGGCAACTCGCTGCGTCGAATTCTCCTGAGCAGCATCGAGGGTGCGGCGATTACTTCCGTCAAGATCGGCGGCGTCGATCACGAGTTCAGCACCATTCAGGGTGTGAAGGAAGATGTCACCGACATCCTTCTGAATCTCCGCGGTTTGGTCATCTCCGTTGACAGCGACGAGGATCGCGAGTGGTCCATGACGCTGCGGGCCAAGGGCCCCGGCGATGTCACGGCGGAGTTGATCGAGGCCGACCCGGCCATCTGTGTTCACAATCCTGATCACGTTATCGCGACGCTCACCGACGAGGTCAATCTTGACATCGAGATCATCGTCGATCGTGGTCGTGGTTATACACCCGCCTCCGAGCGTCACCAGCGTGGTGCTGAGGACCAGATCGTTGGCGAGATCCCCGTGGACTCGGTCTACAGCCCCGTACTTCGCGTTCGATACCGCGTGGAAGACACGCGTGTTGGTCAGAAGACCAATTACGACCGTCTGGTGCTCGACATCTGGACCGACGGCACGCAGAGCCCGGAGATGGTTCTGGTCGAAGCCGCCAAGATCCTCCGTAAGCACCTCAATGCCTTCGTGCAGATGCCCGAGTCCGGCGAGAGCCGTGTCTCTGAAGAGGCTGCCGCCGTTGCCGCGGTCGATGAGTCGCTCGCCCGCAAGCTCGACATGTCGGTCAACGAACTGGATCTGACCGTGCGTGCCAGCAACTGCCTTGAGACTGCGGCCGTGGCTACTGTTTCCGAATTGGTTTGCAAGACCGAGCAGGATCTGCTGTCCGTGCGTTCATTCGGCAAGACGTCGCTGCGGGAAGTGAAGAAGAAGCTCGAGGACATGGGGCTCTCGCTGGGCATGCAACTGCCTGACGGCTATGCCCCGGCGCCCGTCTGAGTGGATGCCCGCACGCGAGGCGTGCGGGAAGGAGTTGAACGATGCGTAACAAGATCAATGGCAAGCAGCTCGGTCGAGACAGTGAGCATCGTCGCGCGATGCTCCGCAATCTCGCGGCAGGTTTGTTCGAGCACGGCCAGATCGAGACCACCGGGCCCAAGGCACGGGCGGTACAGCCCTTCATTGAGCGGATCATCACGATCGCCAGACGTGGTGGCCTGAAGGCTCGGCGTCAGATCGAGGCCCGTCTCAATGATCGCCACATCCACACGTGGGTTGCCGACCCCAACGTGCCTGACTCGCGTAAGCACAACGACTTTTTCGATCTGCCAGACGGCGATCAGATCCAGTTCAATCGCTACGGTGAAGTTCGCAAGGCACCTCGCCTTGTGCAGCACATCATGACGACCATCGCCGATCGCTTCCGCGATCGTGATGGTGGCTATACCCGTATCGTTCAGACCGGTCGAAACCGGTTGGGCGACGGAACTGACATCGTCGTGCTGCAGCTGGTCGGCGATGAAGACGGCCCCCGCATCGGTGGTGGCACGTCCTCACGTCGCCGAGCCGCTGACCGTCGGACGGCCTTCGCGGCGTCGCTGCGTAAGGGTGATGACGACTCGGCAACGGCAGTCGCCGAGGAACCAGTGGATGCTGAAGAGGCGCCTGAGGTTCAGGACGCAGCGCCTGTCGAGGAGGCTCCGGCCGAGACGCCCGCAGAGGATGCGACCGTCGAAGAGGCTGCTGCCGAGGATGAGAAGTCATCCGAGTCAGACAGCTGACGGGCCAATCAACCAGGATCACCACGGGCCCCCTCTCGTCATTCGAGTGGGGGCCCGTCCTGTTGTACCATCCCCGCAATGTCCGCCGCAGTTGATCAGGCCCGAGACGAAGCCCTTCAGGGCCTGGCACAGGCTGCAAGTGCCGAGGCCTTGGAAGCGTGGCGGATTGACTGGCTTGGCTCCAAGGGTCGCCTCAAGGGCCTGATGAGCTCCATTCGAGACGTTGAGCCCTCAGCGAGAAAGGCCTTTGGGCAGGCCCTGAATGACCTCAAGGGGACGCTGGAGTCTGCGTTTGAAGCCCGCGCGGCTGCGTCAAGTGATGCAGCGCAGCCGCTGGACGTGACTGAGCCGGGCACGGAACCCAGAGGCGGCGCCCGGCACATCATCTCGCGCACGATCGAGGACATGCTCGACGTCTTCGCTCGGATGGGCTTCACGCCTGTCACGGGGCCGGAGGTGGAAGATGAGCGGCACAACTTCACGGCCTTGAACGTGCCCGAAGCCCATCCCGCCCGCGAGCCTTCAGACAACTTCTACCTGCAAGACGGCCACATGCTTCGCAGCCAGACCTCGACGGTGCAGATTCGAGTGCTGGAGCAGACGCCGCCCCCCGTACGCATCGTGGCCGCCGGGCGGGTCTATCGTCCTGACACGCACGATGCGACCCACTACAGCATGTTCCATCAAGTCGAAGGGCTGTATGTCGATCGAAGCGTGACGATCGTTGATCTCAAGACCACGCTTCTGGCATTCGCCCGTTCGTTCTTCGGGCCAGATGCTGAGGTCCGCATGCGGCCGAGTTTCTTCCCCTTCACCGAGCCGTCGGCCGAAGTGGACATGAAAATGAAGATCAAGGGCCGATGGCAGTGGGTGGAACTGGGTGGATGCGGCATGGTTGATCCAGCCGTGCTCACGCAGGTGGGGATTGACCCCGAAACGTGGACAGGCTTCGCATTCGGGCTGGGTGTTGAGCGCATTGCCATGCGGCGGTGGGGGATTCCCGACATTCGATGGCTGTTCGAGAACGACGAGCGTTTTCTGCGCCGGATCTGATATTGCCCGCGTGGCGCCCGGAGTGCTTGATATGACGATGACACCCATAGATCCTCCCGATGCACAGGTGAACCAATTGGGGGTCAAGACCACAGCGACACTGCCCGTGCCAGGGTGGGTCGCAATTACATCGATCATCCTGGGTGTGCTGGGTTTGCTCTGTTGGGGGCAGCAGGGCATTTCGTCGCTCTTTACCGACACCGCGGCGCTGGAGGCTGCTGGTGTACAGCTGAGCCCTGCCCACCGGGGGCTCGCGATCGCTGGGTACGTGGTGAACATCGTGCTCGCACTTTGGCTGCTTACGGGTGGTCTGAAGGCGAACGCCGGCAACCAGCAGGCCGCTTCAGGGCTGCTTCGCTGCTGGGCGTGGGTCAAGCTGGCGTCCACAGCCTTGGGGCTGGTTGTGGCTTGGGCTTACTTCGACGAGTTGCTCAAGATGAACGAGGTGATGTTCGCCAAGGCCGCAGAGGCATCAGCCGAAAAGGGCTCGGCCCAAGAGTCACTCGACGCATTCGGATCCGATCTGGTCGAACGCATGTCCATTGCGCTGATCGTGCTCAGCGGCGCCGTTCAAGCCCTGTGGCCGTGCATCGTGCTTGTAGTGGTGCCTCGGCGGGGCGACGATGAGACGATCATCGGGCACGGGATGGAGTCAAAGCCTTTATGAGTGCGATTCTTGACGAACTGTCGTGGCGCGGACTCCTGCATCAGACGACGGCTGATGAAGCGTTGAAGGCCCACCTTGGGGCTGGTGGTCGTGTTGCGTACTGCGGCTTCGACCCGACAGCTGACAGCCTGACGATCGGAAACTACATCGCCATCAGTCTGCTGGCGCATTGGCAGAGGGCCGGGCACAAGCCCATCGTGCTCGTAGGCGGTGGTACCGGGCTCATCGGCGACCCGTCGGGCAAGGATGCCGAACGGCAGTTGCTTTCACGTGATCAGGTGGGGGCGAACATCGGGGGGCAACGGCGCATCTTCGAGCGGGTGCTTGACTTTGATGGCCCAAACGCTGCTGTCATCGTCAACAACGCCGATTGGCTCTGCGACCTTGGCTACCTTCAGGTGCTGCGAGACGTTGGCAAGCACTTTTCCGTCAACGCGATGATTCAGAAGGAGTCGGTCAAGGAGCGGCTCCACAATCGTGAGCAGGGCATTTCCTACACCGAGTTTTCGTACATGCTGTTGCAGGCTTACGACTTTCTGCATCTGCGACGATCAATGGAGTGCACGGTACAACTTGCCGGCAGTGATCAATACGGCAACATCGTGTCAGGCATCGATTTGATCCGCCGCGACATGGTTGAACAGGATGAGTCCGAGCCTCGAGGGTTCGGCATCACATCCCCGCTGGTGACGAAGGCAGATGGTGGCAAGATCGGCAAGACCGAGTCGGGGGCCATCTGGCTCACGGCGGACCGCACCAGCCCTTGGTCGATGTACCAGTACTTCCTGAATTGCACTGACGCGGACGCTTCATCATTCCTTCGTTGGTACACCTTCCGCTCGCGTGAAGAAGTCGAAGCCATCGAGCAGGCGCACGCTCAGGCACCGCACCAGCGAGAGGCTCAGCGAACCATAGCCCGCGACATGACGGCTCTGATGCACGGCGCAGATGCGCTGGCCGGGGTCGAACGTGCGGCTGAAGCGCTGTTCGGAGGAGATGTGGCCGGCATAGAAGCGGACATGCTCGACGACGTCTTTGCCGATGTGCCCAGCACCGACCACAGTGCAAGTCAACTGCAAGGTGAGGGTGTGTCTTTGGCCGAGCTCCTGCCGGAGACGAGCCTTGCCCAGTCACGCCGCGAGGCCCGAGAGTTCCTGCGCAATGGTTCGGTTTCAGTCAACGGCTGCAAGATCGCCTCGGATGAGGCAGAGCAGCGCCATCTGAGCACAGCCGATCTCCTCCATGGGCGAACGATTCTTCTCAAGCGTGGCAAAAAGGCATGGCACGCCACCAGATGGGGCTGAGTGGAATCAACTGATCAGTCAGGGCTGACTGGTGGCCGTAGGTACCGTCTCAATCGTGAGATTCACTGGTGGCAACTGAGACTGGCCGCCGACGATCTGCACCCATCGGCCTGGGCCGTCGATATCCAGTGCGATCAGGAAGGCGACCTGTTTGGAGGCGATGCGCTTTTCCAGATCGTCACGCTTGAGGTAGACGACGGCAAACACATTCATGCCCGATTCGATCAGATCGATGGTCTCGGGGTCTGCCTCGATCTCGACGTTGTCCAGCAGTTTGTCTTCGACGGAGACCTTGAAGGCTCCCAGGTCTTCTGGTGCCGTGACAACCATCACGCGGACGGTATCGACCGTTGTTTGCCGCAGGCTTCCAAGCAGCCTGAATCTCACTGCAGCCGAGGGAGGGTCGATGGTTGCGCCGCTTGAGAGCGACGCGTCACCTGCCAGCCGGAGGGTGGCGTTGACCGTGTGTTCGCCTCCGGGTTCGAGGGCAGACAAGTCATCCGGATCCACGATCGCCTCAACAAGCGGTGGGTCGGGCAGATTGCGGAGATCCGGTCGCAGCACATAGATCGTGGCGTGCAGCGGGTCTACCGTGAGATCCTCAACGCGGGTCTCCGCTGGCAGCAGTGGACGGATGGTCGCCTGTCGCGGCACACGTTCTTCGACATCGAGGACGACGTCGGTTGGATCAATCGAAACGATCTCAACACCCAACGCCCTGATGGAGGGGAGTTTGGCGACTAGATCAGTGAGGTTGTTGAGTTCGCGCCGCCCGTGTTCGGCCGTGACTTCGATGCGAAGTGACTCACTACGGAGCCTCGTTCGGGCTTCACGGATTGCCGAAGCGGGACCGGATACCGAAACCTGCACGGGGATCTGGGCAGGCGACACCGTGAAGTCTGCGGTGGAGTCTCCGGCAGCCACGACGAACTGCACCCGGCCGGGAAACGTCTCGCTGTCGCGTGTGCGTCCCTCGGCGACGAGCCAGATCAGCAGCGTGATGACGCTGACCACGACGATTGTCGTAATGCGGCTTCGGAGGGTCACTCTTCATCCCCTCTGCTCTTGGCTGTAGTGGGCTCACCTGCACCAAGATGATGCATGATGCGGTCGATCAGGTTGGCTGGTGGAACTGGACGCTCCAGTCGCCCTTCTACGGCGAGAGAGACTGTGCCTGTTTCCTCGCTCACGACGACGACGATGGCGTCAGTCTCAGCTGACAGCCCGATTGCGGCTCGATGTCGCGACCCCAGCCCTGATGGAACTGTTCCCT
Organism: Phycisphaerales bacterium; assembly: GCA_022446885.1. GTDB lineage: Bacteria > Planctomycetota > Phycisphaerae > Phycisphaerales > SM1A02 > JABAAC01. The sequence continues at coordinate 91,323 of JAKVBU010000015.1, forward strand.
CCTCGGCCAGTGGAAACTGCACGCCAGCTGCGACGATTCGATCACCGCGAATCACGACGCCCAGATCATGCAGCGGGCTGTTTGGCCAGAAGATGGACTGCAACAGTGATGCCGAGAGGCGGGCGTCGAGCAGTTGGCCCACCTCCACCAGACCACCCAGACGAACACTGCGTTCGATGGCGATGATCGCACCGAACTGCCCACGGGCAAGCAGATCGACGGCGTCAGCGATTGCCTGAAGACCCGTTGGCACATCTCGGGCGCTTCTTCGGATGAAGGGGGCCTGCCCGAGTCGAATCGCCGCCTGTCGCAATTCCGGTTGGAAGATCACGACCAGCATGATCGTGACGAGCCCCACGAAGGAGTCCACAAGGTAGTTCAGTCGAGCAAATCGCTCGGTGCCCAAGCCGATGAGCTGCAGCAGCACGAACAGGCCAAGCAGCACTGCGAATCCCTTGAGCACACCGGCCCCGCGTGTGCCACGCAGGAATCGATAGGCCACATAGACCACCACCCAGATGACGGCGAGCTCCACAAGGAGTTCGAGAAGGTCGATGCTCTGGAGGGCTTGGGGCATTGAGAGAGTCGATAGTCGATAGTCGAGAGTCGAGCGTGAACCGACGCGGGGCGATCCACCCACGTGAGTATACTTGGAGTCCTTGAGAACCCTGTTCCATGGCAATCGATGACTACAGCGTGTCCCGTTCAACCCGTGTCTGCGGGAAGAGCGGTCGAGTACTTGAGCCCCAGGAGCTCTGCGTAGCTACGCTGCAGGAGAACGACGAGGGTGAATTGGAGCGGGTTGACTACGCGATTGAGGCCTGGTCGGAGGACGATCGGCCACAGCGGCTGATGGGTATCTGGCGAACCAAGGTGCCTGAGGCGTCAGGGCCACGTCGTACGCTCGTGGACGATGAAGCGCTGCTTGACATCTTCACTCGCCTCGATGGCGAGACCAATCGGGATCGACAGGCGTTTCGGTATGTCCTGGCGTTGGTGCTGTTGCGAAAGCGGCTGCTTCGATTCCACGGGCGTCGCCGTGACGGCGACACGGAGATCTGGCTGATGCATCCACGAGGTGACTCCGAGTCGCCGCCTCTGGAGGTCATTGATCCAGCGCTTGGGGAAGATGACATCGTTGCGGTGCACGAGCAGTTAGGCGAGATTCTCCATGGCGAACTGGCCTAGGCTGGCGACCATCGTGCTGGGCAGCCTACTCTTGGGGGGCTGCAGCACGCCCAAGCCTGTCGTGCCCGGCGATGTGGAGACAGGCCGGGAGACCACCATCGCCTTGGGGACGCCGCAGGCCGTTCACTTGGTAGGGCTCATTGAGTTGCACTGGAGCGATGAAGATGGCCGCCATCTCGAGCAGGGTGATCTGGAGGTTTGGCTCGATGGAAACGACCGGGTGTCCGCACGAGTCACCAAGTTTGGCGACGTGTATGTGTGGACGGGCACGACGCCTGAAGGCAGCTTCACCTTCGATCTGACCAGCGACCCCACCGTGCTGACAACAGCAAGTGGCGGCGCCTCGCAGGCGACACCGTTGCACCCTCGATCGCTTCGCCGGTTACTGGGTATCGGCGGCCTCCCGCCGGAGGCTCAGTTTCACAGTCGTGACGATCAGGTTGAGATCGTCTCTCCACTTGAAGGTGGACGAGTGGAGCGAATACTGCTGGACGCCACTGGGCGGCAAGTGCAGCGCATTTCGATCGAGTCGGGGGAAGAGGTTGAGGTGGCCGCCACACATCGCGGACATGAGGACGCCCTCACGCTTGTTGGCCTTCCGTTTGCTCGATACGTGGACATCCGTTCAGGCGACTCACTGGCCAGAGTGCGGATCGCACGGATCGAGGCACCCGATCAGGTGCCTGCCGCCGTGTTTGACTTGGAGCGGCTCCGAGCAGCACTCCGACCTGACGTGACCAAGGTGGACCCGGAGCCGTGACGCTCATTTCTGGGCTGCTGCAGGCGGCGTTGGTGTCGACCGCACCCCATCTGGCTGTTTCAGAGGATCTGATCTGGGTAGTCACGTCTTCTCCTGATCTGCCGGGGCACTTCGACGTAGCGGTGGGCAACAGCGAGGCACCTGACGAGGGGCTGACCGTGGTCAGACGCCTCGGGGTCGCCCCCGAGGCTCTGGCGGCAGAAGGGCACTCGTTGTGGGTGCAGGTGCCACGAGCCAATCGACCTGACCTCTCGGACGTGTTGCAGGTGTCGGCCACATACAACGATTCCATGGGGACGTGGCTGGCAGCGCCCGCCAATGGGTGGGGGATTGTGCCGTCCCTAGTGTGTCCTTCCTCTTCGCAATTGGTTGCGACGCAGGAGGGGCTCTGGATGCTCTGTGGGGCCTCGCCACCTGAGCTCTTCCGGCTCGAAGAAGGGCGATGGGCGGCAATTGAGTTTGATCCGCAGGAGGGTGGGCATTGGCAGCTGCTTGGTGGCGACGCTCGCCCGACGCTGGTGGGCGTCGATGGGCAAGAACAGTGGATCATGCTCAAGCCGGAGGGCACCGATGCTTGGGCACCGAAGCCTGTCCACAAGCGTGAGCCGGGCGAGTTGATCTTGTCGGGTGGTCATGTCGTTCTGGCCCGAGATGACGGTGGGGCCTTGTCGCTGAATCTGATTCGATCGGGTCGGATGCAACCGGTCACATCACTGGCGATCGATGGTGCGTGGGCGCTCTCCGGGGCCAGCTCAGGCCTATGGCTGCTTGATCAGGGCGCTTCAGGTGGGGGGCTCCGGCTCCGGCTCGTGCAATTGCCAGAAGGCAAGACGAGCCTGTCGACACCCATCACGATCGAGGCGGCAACACCGATCGGTGTGTGGTCGATGCTCCTGTCCATTGGCATCGCCGCAGTCGTAATCAGCGTGCTTTTGACAACGCGAGGCGTGACTGGGCAACTTCCAGCGGGCCTGATTCAACTGGGCCTGTTGCGTCGAGCGATCGCGGCCGCCATCGATCTGCTGCCAGCTACCGCGGCCGTTGTGCTGGTGTTTGAAGTCAATCCATCGGGTTTGATTCGAATGCCCTTGGCGGGATTCATGCCCTCATCGCTGGAGCCCATTGTCTACTGGGCCACTGGCAGCGGTTTCTGGGTGTTGATCTGGACCACGTTGTTAGAGACGACACCGGGGCTGATGCTTGCAGGTGGGCGAGTGGTCACGCAGCGGGGAGGCCCAATTGGCACTTGGGCGGCGACTGGCAGAGGCATCATGCTCTCGGTCGTGCTCTTGGCGCCGGTGCTGGCTGCTTTGGTCGTTCTGAGCCCTCAGCGTCGATCATTGGCCGATCTGTTCAGCGGCACGCTGGTCGTGCGCCGTGGAAACTGGCCCCCAGCAGGCGAACCGGTCGATGGCACCGATGGATGATCTCGCGCGCAGATACCGATCCGATTCGGGTGGCGGCTTTGACGCCTCCACCTTGCGGGCTTGACCACGCTCGAATCGACTTGCGTCTGGAGGAGACGCCCGCAGCGGTATTGACGCTGTGTCGAAGGGACGCTGTAGACGTTGTTCTGGTCCCACGCGGCGTATGGCCCAGGGCTGACGCTGAAGTAGCGCTGATCGACCCCTCACTGATCGTGCTGCGGCACCTGTCTGCCGAACCCATCTCGCGGGAGTTGATCGAGCAGGCTGCGTTGGTGCGGCGACGGGTGCTCGACACCCAGAGAGCCCAGATGGAGATCGACTCGCCGCATGAGGCTGCGGCGCTGGTAGGGGAATCTGAACCCATGTCCGGGCTCAAGGCTCGGCTCAGACAGTTGATCGATGCCCAGGGCGTGCTGTTGATCGCCGGGGCTCCGGGAACACCTCTGCTGGGCGCGGCTTGTTGGCTGCAGGCTCGAAGTGCCATTGGGCCGGTCCTTGGTCTTGATCTGCGAGATCCCCTCGACCAGGCCCGACTGTGTGATGGCGTAGGGCCTTCCCCAGTCCATCTTGCTCGCGGGGGAACCTTGATCATTCAGCACGTGGACCGGGCCCCAACAGAAGCTCGATCTCTGATGGAGGGCTGGGCCAGTTCCACCTGTCCTGCAAGCGTGATAGCGACCGTCGGACGTGATCCGGCCACGCCCGGGGCAATCTCGCCTGCAGCGGGCATTCCCGAGGGTTTCTCTGCACGCGTCGTACGTGTGCCCACCCTTCATGAGCGACGAACAGATATTCCCATGCTCGTGGCCCAGCGGCACGGCGCCAGGGCAGCACGTGCGGATCTGGGCGTGGAGCCAGGTCATACGTGGCCAGGCAATGACGAGGAGTTGGCCCTCCGCTGTCGTCTGGCGATGTTGGTCGATTCGGCAGCGGGCGCGGGCACGTCGTTGGTGTGCGATGAAGGCAGATCACTGGCCGATCTTGAGCGGCAGGCCATCGTTGCGACACTGAAAAGCCAGGGCGGGCATCGCCGCCGGACAGCGGAGGCTCTGGGAATCGGCCTGCGGACCCTTGGCGTCAAGTTGTCTCAATGGAGAGATGCACACCTGCTTCCACCAGGTGTGTGAGCAGCGCCTGCCGTGGGATCAGGATCGATGGAATGTCGCTCGCTCGATCATGAGGTCGAGTGTCTGGGCCACCAGCGTCGCGTCTGCCGTGGTCATTCGCCCATGCAGCGGAAGCGCCAGCAGGCGCCCAGACAGGCCGCGCGCGACGGGGCAGTTGGCCAGCGCTTCCTCGCAACGCTCGACGGCGCAAGCAACTTCGATGTCGTGCCGTCGCATACCCGTAATGATTTCGTCGCGTTCCTGTTCGCTGAGGTCATCATCAAGGCGAACGATCAGTCGACTCCAGCGAGCCTCGGGACTGCCGACCATCGCCGGTAGCGAAAGCGCCCCAAGCCCGGCCAGTGTTCTCACGTAGGCCTCGGCCACTTCGGCAGTGTGACGATGCAGGTCGTCCAATCGCTTGAGGCGTGCCCACGCCAATTGGCAGGTCAGCCCAGAGGGGGCAGCGGGGGAGACACCGTCAATCTCAGCTCTTGTGTCCATACAGGCTTGTGCGAGCGTGTCATCACTGGTCACGACGACGCCCGTGTGATCGACACCATGCACAACCTGCGCTCCCAGATCGACGAGCGCGGCTCGCCCCCGACCACCTACCGGATACTGTCCAGCTTGGGTGCCTAGCCAGGGCCCAACAAACTCGTAGAAGGCGATCTCGTGCTGGACGCAGGCCGCGGCCAAGGGCTCCAACATCCGAGTGTCACCATCGACAGGCCCCGCGATGACGGCCTTTGTCGCACCTGTCACAACTTCGTCGAGCGACGCTCGTCTCGGTCCCAGATGGCTCGGGTCTACGTCCATGTGCACGCTGCGGGCTCCGCAGCGATGCACGGCGGCCTCGATTCGTGGGTCGGAAAGTGCGCTGATCGCCACCTCATCACCTGCACCGACGCCGGCACCACGCAGCAGCATGCAGGCTGCATCTTCGAGGGAGGTGGTGGCCACGCCCAGACTCTGATTTGTCAGCTCAGCAACGCTCGATTCAAGTTGCGTGGCTGCGGCTGCGGGCGCGACGTCAAGCGTCTGCTCCAGACCTGCCAGATCTTGGGCAGAGCAGGACGTATCTACGAGGGCAATGATGTCAGGCAATCGTCAACTCGCCGGTTCAGGGTGCGCAGGGGTGTCAGTCGTTGGTTTCGTCCAGGCCCAACGCGTTGATCGCCTTGTCGGCGTCGCCGGCATGACGGATCAGCAGCCAAGCTGCCTGCGTTCGCAGGGAGTCGGACAGTCGGGTGCCGTCCATGATCAGGCCAAGCGCGGTCATCTCGGATGAATCCAGCGTTCGGGCCCACCTCGCTTGGAGTAGCAGGGCAAGCGCATCTGCCTGCCCTAGTCCGATCCGCCGAATAGAGGATCCTTCTGACAGCAATTGGGCGTCGTCAATCTGAAGCGCGGCCAACAGGAGTGCCACCTGTCGGGGGCTGTCGTCAGGCGCATCGCCGAGTAGTTTCCGCATGCGGTTTGGTGCGATTGCATGCAGGTGAAGCGACGCACGCACGCCCTGATCGATGGCCGAGGGGCTGCCTTCTCCGCTTATGGGCACACGTTCGATGAGCCGCTCCATGGCGCCCTGAGCCGTCTCTGGATCCAACTCAGGTGTTCGATCGAGGAGCCACTCAATGCTTCGGCCGTGTCCGCTGGCGACCAGTGCTTCAAGTGCGGCGCTCGTGCCACTCGCTGGGGCTGCGAGGGCGTCCGTTGCATCGGCAATGCAATTCAGCAGGGACTCCTGTTCGATGATCGCCCTGGCTGAGGTTGGGAATGGCTGTTCAGACATCAGTCGGATCAATGCCAGGTCAACAAGCTCTCGATGCCGTTTGGCCTTCTCAAATGCTTGGGACCATCGGCGTCCGCCCAGTGCCGGGTCTACTTGCAACAGTGTCATCAGTGCAAAGCGGCGAGGGCCGGAACGAGCCTCTGCCTCCAGCAGGTCATCCACCCAACGGGCACCTTCTGCACTGGGATGCCGCTGCAGTGTCTGCATGGCCGCGAACGCCGCTTCCAACTGGCGAGGCTCCTCCCACTGCATGATGTACCCGTCAAGGGCCGGTAGGGCTCGGGCCATGCCACGAGCCGCCAGCAACATGGCGCTGCGGCCAGCAGCGCGCGGATCGCCGCAAGCCAGGAGCCGCTCCAGCGTCGCTGGCTCCACCGGAAGCCCTCTGGTGATCGCTCTGTCTACCAGTTGGGCTTCCAGATGCGGCTCAATGCCTTCTAAAGACTGAAGCGATTGAAGCGTTGCATCGTCGATGGCATCCGTCTCTAGCAGCACCAGAATCGCCTGCTCGCGGGCGCGAGCGTCGATCTGCTCAAGCAACTCAATTGTGCGGGCATGCCCCTCAAGTTCAGTCAGGCCCAGTACACCATGCACCTGCATGGGCCACTGTTTGTGGCCAACCAGACTGCTGAAGAGCGGTTTCAGAGCCGGGTCCTTCAGGGCTCGAAGCGCCGCCAAACGACCCAACTGGGCGTTGTCGGCGGTTGGCGTCAGGGCGCGCATCAAATGCTCGCGGGCCGCCTCAACGCGGTCCGCAGTTGCTAATCCAGTAGCAGCGGCGCATAGCGCAGCCGCTGCCAGCACACAGCAGCGATGCATAGCCCCGAGTGTAGCCTGCCCGGCCTCTGGAGGGGTCTTTGGCAGATTGGACGCTGTCCGAGCGGGCTCTTGGAACAGTCGGACAGGGCAGGTGGGCTGATCAGTGCTGCGCTCGGCGGCGAATGCGTTCCACCAGATCCCGCAGTGGTACTTGGGCCTGTGCCAGGGGCACCGTGACTGCGGCGGCGAGATCCTGCTCGATTCGGCGGTGGCCGGCGATGGCCGAGGAGTGCGATCGCCGCTTGAGTGCCTCAGCGATCTCGGGGAATGAGGCCCCGGTGCAGTCGCGGGCCAGCCAGGCAACCAAGGCGCGTCCGAGAACGACTCGAGCCGTGCGCCCGCTTCCAGTGAGCGTGCTCACCGAGAAGCCGAGCACTTCCGCGGTTGCAGATACGAGATTGTCGAGCCTGATGGGCGCCTTGATGCTTCCGCACTGGAGGGCGGCGCGAACTTGAGCGCAGGTCACCGGGCCCTCGCAGGGGGTGAGCATGCGTGCAGCGGCGATTCGGGTGAGCAGGCCTGTCATGGCTCGAACTTCATCACCAGCTTCGGCGCTGACCATGTCGATGGCGGCCTCGTCGAGGGTCAGATTCCGAGCGTCGGCCAGCCCGACGGCCAGCGCCCGGCAGGTTTCCATGTCCGGGGGTTCGATGCCCACGACATTGCCCCCACGGCACCGGCTGACCAATCCACGCTGGAATCGACGGATCTGGTCCGGGGCGGCATCAGAGGCCAGAACAACTGTGGCGCCACCCAGAGAGATGGCGTCGATGGTGTGCAGGAGTTCTTCTTGCGTTCGTTGTTTGCCAGCGACGAAGTGCACATCATCGATTGCCAGCAAGCGCAATCGTCGAAGGCTGCGGCGAAATCGCTCAATGCGCTTGTCTTTGATGGCGGCGATGTACTCGTTGGTGAACTGTTCGCCGGTCAGGTAGCGAAGTGACGACCAGCCGTCGCGGGCACCTATGGATCGACACAGACCCTGTAGCAGGTGCGTTTTGCCTACTCCGCAAGGGCCATGAATGAACAGCGATCCTCGGTGCGTGTTGTCTTGGATGATGGTGGAAGTAGCGGCCCAAGCGAGACGATTGCTGGCGCCCACAACGAAGGTGTCAAGATCGAGGAAACGCCGTCGGGGTGAAGAGGGCCGTTGCGAAGCGGCTTGCAATGAGCCGGTAGCGGACGATGCCCGCTGGCCAGAGACAGGCGCGACGGCCGGCCCCGACTTCCGTGCCGGAGCCGGCGCATCGCGCGTTGTAATCGAAACGGAGGCGTCTTTGCCCAGTGCCTCGGTGGCGGTTGCATCCAGATCACGCCCGAACCGGCGGGCGATCCAGTCGGCTTCGAAGCTCGAGCCGGTGGCCACATGCAGGGCGCCGTCCTTGAGCGACAGGGCTGCTGAACCAAACCACATCTGAAACGGCTTGGTACCGATGCGTCGTTCGACTTCTTCGGCGATCTGCTCTTTGTCCA
>JAKVBU010000016.1 GCA_022446885.1 Phycisphaerales bacterium
GACCCGTCGGAATCCGACATCTTCTGGACGGTGTTTGTGAAGAGATCGTCCTGGGGGAAGATCCCAGTGTCCTCGGCGAAGAAGCAGAAGATCAGCCTGGCGAAGAAGTGGTTGAGTTCCTCGCGTCGTTCCTCGGTGTCCCAGTCGGGGTTGTTCTTCTGGAGCTCGACGTAGAGCCGGTTCATCCGCCCGGTCGCCTTGATATCAAAAGCGTTGTCTCTGATCTGCTTGACGGTGGCGATGCCAGCCAAGGCGAGGAAGAATCCGAAGTGGTCGGGCAGTTCCTCAAATGAGCATGCCAGGGTTTCCCCTTCAATCAGGTTTTCAGCTTCGACGAACTTGCCATCTGTCGCCAGGGCAAACTTGGCCTTGTGCTTGATGGTCTCGGGGCTGTCGACCAGACGCTTGAGATCCTTGCTGGCCTTCCTGGGGGCACTTGCAATGATGTGGATGTTGTTTCGCTGAAGAACGGCGCCTGGGAGATCTGATCGATTGGTCGAGTTCTTCTTGGCACGCAGCCGCTTTATCGTGGTCGCCTTTTCGCCAAATGCCTCGAGAAACTGATAGGGGAACTCCTCTTGATCAAAGGGGGCCTCGCACAGCTTGCAGATAGCTTGTTCGATTTCAACGGCATTCATGGTGTGGGTGTCTCTGAACTCGCTGCAGCTGTGGGCTGGCTGAAGCACCGGAGGGGCAGATTGCCATGGGGGCGTAGGGGCGCGGCCGTCCAGAGTGTCTGAGATCGATCGAACACGCAGGCGTCCTTAAGAAGGGCTTGGAGAGCTGTGGTTCACAATGTCCGACGCCCTCGGTTGTACTTAGGGTAGTGGCTTGTGCTGACACGATGTGAAAGGGGCAGGTGATGATCCCCGCATCGGATATGACATGCGTGCACGCAGTATTCTGGGCCCCATGACGAGGGCTGATGACCAACGCAAGCTGGCCGAATCGGCCGGTACGTGGAGCCTCCTGACAGAGTCGCTGCAGGCGATCGTCGATGGGGGCGTCTGCGAGATCTGGTCGGAAGTGGCGAGCATCGCCGCAGACAGACTGATCGAGGCGGGGAAGCGTCTGCATGCGGCAGGGCAGCTCGCCACTGCGGGAAACCAGCTCCACATTCCCAGCCTGGACGATGCCGTGCTCGATGATGTGGTGCGTCGAAGCATGACACTCGCTGTCAACATCGCCAAGGCGGAGAACTGTGTCAGCGAGGCCTCCCTTCGTGAGGCCAAGACACTGGTGGAAGTCGCGTCGTCGCAGGCACCGAGCAGGAGGGCAGATGTAGATGCTGCCAAGCCAAGGAAGAGGCGACGTAATCGAACGCAGGAAGACATCGACCGCGACAATGCTGAGATCGCCCTATAGGCAGGGGCCCCAAGTTGAGAGGATGAGCAGGATGTCGTTGGTATCCAGGATGCCATCGCTGTTGACGTCTGCCTACTCGTCATCCGGGCCCGCTGGCATACCAAGCCTCATCCGCGTGGTGGAGCGTAGGAGTTCGTGAGGCGTATCTGGCGGCCTTGAACATTCCGAAATAGATACTTCAGGCCACACATTGCCCGGTCAAGAGGCTTATACGAGTTAGCATTGAAACTACTCTCATATCAGGAGCACATGCCGTGTCGACCTCAGCTTGCCTGCTACTGCTGGCCTTCCCCTCCACGCCCACAACAATCACCGTCGGCGTAGATGGAGACTATGAAACGTTTCCGGCCGCCATTGCATTCATAGAGTCAGAGGACGACCCCGATGGCTATGTACTGGCAGTCGAATCCGGCACTTGGGTACTAGACAGTAGCTCGTGCATCGATGTCAATAACCTGAGCGGTGGGCTCAGTATTCAGCCCGCATCAAGCGAAAGCACTGTGATTCTTGATGGGGACAATGTGACGCTACCGGTCTCGGCGCACAATGTCGATCTGGATATCTCTGGGGTGACCATTCGCAACGGCACAGGTTCGAACGGTGGGGGCATTCGTGTTAGCGGAGGCTCGTTGAAACTCTCTGAAGTAATCATTGAGTCGTGCGCCGCCACATTTAGTGGCGGAGGTGTGTACGCCGGTACTTCAGTAAGCGAACTGGAAGTGACTGGCTGCACTTTTCAGGATTGCACAGCGGTTACTTATGGGGGTGGCATCTATGTGACCAGTTCAGTCCAACTGACGGTTGTCGATTCGACATTTACCACTTGCCAGTGTGAAGATAATGGCGGTGGCATATCTAGAGGCGGTGGCACATCGGTTTCTTCGACGACCCTCTTAAATACCACATTTGAAAGTTGCACAGCAAGGGCGGGTGGTGGACTATTCGCATGGGGAGTCGTTCAATTGACTGACTGCGACTTTACCTCTTGCCAAGCAATTGGTACTTACGGCGGCGGTCTCTATACCGGAGCCGAATCTGAAGTATCACTGTCAGGGTGCACATTCATGAGCAACACGGCCGACCAACACGGGGGGGCAATCAGCACTGCCAAAGATGGAACGGTAGATGTGCAATGGTGCCAGTTCTCTCTAAATACTGCCGGCAGTAGTGGAGGGGCATGCCGTTGTACTGGCTCAGATGCAACATTCGCGAACTGCGACTTCTCCATGAATGCCACTAGTGGTGATGGTGGGGCGCTGGCGCTGAAACAAACCTCTGTATCGACACCGATTGTATTTTCGGTGGAAAGTTGTTCGTTCGACGGGAATGAGGCGGCATCAAATGGCGGGGCAATCTGCTTCGGAGATTGGGCATCTGGTAATGGCGGATACGCGGCGACGATTGATGAGTCTCAGTTCATGGACAATTCCGCATCCCGTGGCGGCGGGATGTATGTGTCTGCCATCGATCCTTCATCTGTGGCGATTGACAGTTGCACCATGTCGGGCAACGCATCTACCTCTACGTGGGTACATGACGCAGTTGAATCGAGCGGGGACGTCACAGGGTCGATCACGAACGTCGAGGCCTGTGACCATCGAGCAGGACGGGAAATCCATGAGGACTTCGTAGACAATGGTGGCAACAACACGGGCGACTGGTGCTGCCCCGGCGATGCAGATGCCGACTCGGACGTCGACGCCGACGATATTGCTTTGCTGCTCACATCCTGGGGCACTGATGGTGACGGCGACGATCGTGAAGACGTCGATCGCGACGGCGATGTCGCCATGCTCGACCTTATCGAGATACTTCGTCACTGGGGGACATGTGATTGATCAGCGACGGTGAATGACCTGTTTCCTTGATGTGAGTTGATATTCCCACCAAAAAGGGAGTTCTCGCAACATGGATTCTTGCCTCCGGACCTCTCCCGTATAGATTCGTATGGATGAAGTTCCATCTCATATCACTTCTTTGTCTCTGGCCGATCGCCACGGCGGTCCATGCCCAGAACATCACCTTCGTGCACGACGGTCTTGAGCGTCAGTATCGAATCCATATCCCGAATGAGTTGCCCGAATCGCCATCCTTGGTGTTGGCGCTCCATGGCTACGGTGGCAACAACAACGACATGATGTCCAACTATGGTTGGACTGAACTCGCCGATGAGCGAGGTTTCATCGTTGCGTTCCCCAACGGAACGCGGGACCAATGGAACAATAGGTTTTGGGATGTCGACTATGACTTCCATGAGGGGCTCGACATCGATGATGATGGTTTCCTGAGAGAACTTGCGATACACCTGCAGGGGCTGCACTCCGCAGATCCAGATAAGACCTTTGTCACTGGGTTCTCGAACGGTGCTGAAATGTGCTTTCAACTGGCCTGTCGTGAGTCCGAGACGTTTATGGCCTTCGCGCCAATCGTCGGAATGATGTTGGACACACTTTTCACGAATTGCGATCCTGCAGTTCTGCGTCCTATTTTGTCACTGAATGGGACGGATGATGACATCACACTCTACGAAGGGGACATGGGCAACACTGGTGGCTGGGGCGCCTATCGGTCGATTCCGGAAATGATGGCCCTCTGGGCATCCATCCTAGGGACAACGGATATTGACAGCACTAATCTTCCAGACGTGAATCCCAATGACGGCAGCATAGTCAGGCTTGATATCTACAGTTCGCCAAATCATGACTTAGAAATGTGGTACTACCTCGTCATCGGTGGCGGGCACGACTGGCCTGGGCAGAGTGGAAACATGGACATCAGCGCTACACTAGAAGTGTGGAACTTCTTCGAGCGTCTTTCAGTTGCTACGTGCTTGGGCGATGTCAACGAATCTGGTCATGTGTCGGTTGAAGACCTTCTTATTCTTCTATCTCAGTTCTCTCTCTGCACTGAGGACTGTAGTGGTGACTTGGATAATGATGGCGATGTCGATGTAGAGGATCTTCTGACTCTTATTCAGTTCTTTGGGGCGGTTTGTGAGACAAATGGCGCATGCTGCCTCCCCGATGGAGAATGCCAGTACATTTCGTCTCTTGAATGCGCGGATGCCGGTGGCGAATGGAATGGGGCTCTTTCATCCTGCACAACTGTGAGTTGTTCATCTGCCGACTACGATGAATGCACAGAAGCCATGGTTGTGACGAATGGATTCACAAACTTTTCCACGACTGATGCCACGACCAGCAGTGATTTGTACGACGACTCACTTTGCCCCAATACATACCTTGGGGTTATGAATGCTGACATTTGGTTTTCATATGAGTCAACATGCAGCGGCACATTGACCCTTAGCACCTGCAATGACGCAGACTTTGATACGGAACTTGTTCTGTATGAGGGCAATTGTGCGAACAAGGTTCAGGTTGCGTGTAATGGGGACTACGGCGACTGCCCTAACTACACGTCGTACATCGAGTTCCCGGTTAGTGCGGGTCAGAACTATCTGATCCGACTCGGTGGATGGGAGCCAGGGGATGCCGGAAACGGCTGGCTGGGGATCACCTGCGAATAAGAAGTGCTGCTTTTGGTTGGCGTCTTTGATCCCGATCGTACGATTTCCTCTTGGATCAAGGCGCGTCCGCTTTCAGTCCTCAGCACGCTTGAAACTTGAGTTGCACATGCGAGTGGGAACGCCCTATGGCTTTATCTCGTCGCTCTCTGGCGGCCAAAGATTGGTCTTCTTTGGATCAACTGAGAATCCATATGACTGAAACCAAGAAAATAGATCCTCGCCGGTGGCCCGACTCCAGATTGCGACACAGTCATGCATCGTGTAACTGGGGCGCGTTGCAGATACATGAGCACGTTTAGCCTGGAAGTACTTGGCTATGGCTCCTGGGCCATGCGTAGCTTCCAGTTGTTCAAAGATGAAGTAGGTCTTCCCCCAAATGAGGTGCCGAGGTGCATCTTTATCCATCGGGTCGATAACAGTGAGATCGGGGTCCAGCGCTCGAGCTTTGTCGATTTGTGCTTGCATGCGCTGTGTAGCTTGGGCCAACTGCATGCGCCGCCCAACAAGCATGCCGATGTAGGTTGCAATTGGTTCATTCCACACTGGTTCTGGATGTGGTAGGACCCAGGAGTGCGTAGCCTCATGTGCGATCAGTTCTACCATTGGGTAGCGGTGTTCTGGAAACCCTCCCCACCAAGCTCCAATGGCAATGCGAGCTCCACTGGAAAAACCACCACCACCGGTCGGTAGTACGAGTAGGCGCTTTAGCATCCCGGGCGCTGGTTCTACACCCGTGATTTCCAGCAAATGTGGTCGGATGTCTTTATACACATCCACAATGGCCGCCGCCATTGGCTGTGTGCCGTCGTGATACTCGACTATGAGTGGCCCACTTTGATGCGTGTGCTCTGCCCAAGTGCGTCGATGTGGTGCATCGGGATCAATCTTCTTAGTAGCTGCGGCTTGAATCAACAGGGGTTGCACCCATTCTGCATTGATCGGATCTGATGCATCCGGCTTGTGTCCAAAGAGCCCGCGGCTGCCAACCACAAGGGTGCCTTGGCCAACTGCGCGCTTGGCCAAGATAGGCTTTTCATTCGCATCAATGATCAGCGGCGTCCAGTCGTCACTGAGTTGCAGGGTTGACCCGCGGCGAAAGGTGATCTCGCAATCCGACAGTTCATGGAGACCTTTGAGTGGTTTGGTCACTCGCGTCTTAAGAAGCGTTGCGCCATATTCCCCCAAGATAGCCGTTACCGGTGGAATAGGGTCATCCCAATCAGTCATGACAAGGACTGCGCCACCATCGTGGAGAAAGTGGGCGATATGTTTGCTGGCCGCCTCGGTATACGGCACGCGGTAATTGCCGCTAGTCAAGATCAGTAGGTTGGCGTTCGATAGATCGAGTTTGTGCAGACTTCCCCAGTTGCGGACATCACGATCCTCATCGCGGAGGTATTGGCGGGCAAATCGCCCATCCATATAGAAACTGAACTGTTGCGAGATATCCGAAACGGAGTGAATCCGCTGCGTTGTCGGTACTGGTGAAAGTAGCGCAAGTGTGAGAAGGAGGGTGGTGTAGGTCACGGCTTTCTAATACTAATCTGATTCAGCGACCAAGGAATGTAGAAGATGCCGTGCACTGAATTTCCAGTCGCTACCCTGCCGCAGCATCACAGTGGGGTTTGTTATTCATTGGAGCGGAAATAAATCTGCACACCGACTTCTTCTAGACCAAGAGCCGTTTACGTTATACGATGAAGCCATGCTGCCAGCGATGCTACTTAGTGTCGTTTTGAATGCCGGGCTTGAAGAGATATCCGGTTATGGCAGTTCGTACGTCATCTCCATACTCGGTTCGTCGTCTGATCCGGTGTGCTTGGAATCTAACAGCCTTGAGCTTGGCTTGGATGATCTGACTGCAGGCATCGATGATGAAGCCCTCTGCATATTGAATCCCATTGGCGCCACGTCCTTCGCGGAAACTGGGATTGAGCTAGGCGATGATGGCTTCACTGCCAGAGTCAATGGTTGGGGGCAGGCTATTGGTGATGAGAAGGCGTCCGCCTTCAGCCGGCACGATTTGTATGCCTCTGTAGAGCTACAGACAGCGGAGGATCTTCGCGTCCATGTGTCCTGGTTTGTACTAGCTGCTGGGCTAGGAACGGTCAATATTCAGGTCAACCGGATCGGTGATATCGGTGGCCCTCAAGATCCAAGCCCTCCAATCATAGATCGTGGTGCCAGTTCATACATCGACCCTATCAATATGAACGGCTGGGATGTGCTCTACATGCCAGCGGGCAGATGGCGTGTTTTCATGTACTCGACGCATCAGGCAATGGACACCGATCCTGGGTTCATGAATGGATTCGCCAGAACGACGCATATCGCGACCTATGTTGCATTGGGGGATGTAGATGGAAGTGGCACAGTCGATATCAGCGACCTGCTCAATGTGATAGAGCTGTGGGGACCATGTGACCAGTGTCAGGCCGATCTGGATGCCGACGGAGTGGTTGGTGTGTTGGACTTGCTGCAAGTGGTTGCTGATTGGGGAGGCTGAGTAGATTGCCGGCCCAAGAATTCGTGATATGTATGTCTTGGCGCAGGTGATGTGATCTAAGCCAAGCCTCTGGTTCCTTAACGGGATTCAAGGATTGGAAACCGGATGAGCAGATCCCAGTCTCGGGCATTCACATTTGCAGCGAGCTGCTGCAGAGCATTGCCATACTGTGTTCTTCGTTGAGTTGTGAAGAACGGGTACACTCAGGACTCACCATGTCGACTGACTATGACGTCAGTGTGGAGATTAGGAGTGCCGCAATGAACCCGGCTCAAACAGCGCTTATATTGATCGGTTATCAGAATGACTACTTTGCCCCCGATGGCATCTTGCAGGGTGTACTCGAGAGCCCGCAACGCACCAGCGAGGTTCTGGGCCGCACGATTCAACTGATTGAGGCATTGCAGAATCAGCCCATCACGATGATTGCCACACCGATCATCTTCAGTTCGGACTACTCGGAAGTGACCCAAGCCGGGGGGATCCTCGCAGCCATCAAGGAAGCAAAGGCATTCCAGGCGGGACAGCCAGGAGCGGCCACGGTTGATGCCCTTGCTGATTTCGGTGACCGTATCATCGAGATACCGGGAAAACGTGGGCTGAATGCGTTCGTTCAGACAGCGCTGGCGGGCACTTTGGAGTCAAAGCAGATTCAAAGTGTTGTCGTTGCTGGCGCTGTGACATCGATCTGCATCGATTCCACAGCTCGAGCAGCATATGAGCGGGGTATGAATGTCAGCATTCTGTCCGACTGCACGGCTGCCCGAACCGTCGCCGAGCAGGAGTTCTTCTGTGAGAGCATCTTCCCAACCTACGCCACGGTGATGACCTCAGAAGAACTGCTCGCCCAGTGCACGGCCCCGCAGGTCTGAAGGAGCAGGCTGGGCAATGCAGCGACGTGGTCTAGTAGTTATGGGAATGCAGAAGGGGCTCTTTGGTCGGTACGCCCCATGGCACCAGACCGATGTCCATGACAATGAGGCCAGCCAGGTTGCCTCACGCATTTACCAGCTGCTTGCTCACGCCGATGAGTCGTGGTTGAAGAGTATTCATGTGGCCATGGAACTTGAGCCGCAGGAGGCTTCGCAGCCTGCGGAAAAAGCCATCGTTGCTCGTTCACCAGGCGTGGCGTTAGTTGATGGGTTTGCAACCCGTTATCCACGCGTGGAACAGTTGCAGGCAGCTGCAGGGCGAGATGCTTTTCGTGGCAGTGATCTTGATCAAGTGCTTGGTGAGCATGGCATCGGACAGATTGTGATCGCCGGGCCGACTATCGCGGGCATCCTTGATGACACATGCCGAACGGCCTATGCACTGGGCTATGAGGTGGTTGTGCCTTCAGATTGCCTGCTCGCGTCCAGTGAGGCTGAACGCAAGATCTATCTGGAGACGGTGCTTTCGGCCTATATCCGGGTGATGGATGTGCAGGACATCATCGGAGTGGCAGCGTGAGTACTGCAAACGAAGAGGCCAGGCTTCTTGCAAGTACGCTGCCGTCCGATCTGATGCCGACGGCAACGTGGCGACCGCCCAATGTTGGGGATCTATTCGTACGGAAGATCTCTGGCAGCAAACCGCCCGAGATCACCCTTCAGGAACAGGAGCGGATTGACAGTGAACCCGTCGAGTTATTGGTGGGCGAGCTGATCGGCACCGGCGGCATGGGCATGGTGCATGCAGCCGAACAAATGAGCTTGAATCGTGAGGTGGCGATCAAGCGTGTGCGGCCAGATCGACTCCATGATGGCTCAGATGCGCAGTTGCAACGCGAAGCGTGTTTGATGGGCCAGCTGGAACACCCTGCGATTCCTCCACTGCACATGGTGGCTACCGCAGACAACCAGTGTGTGCTGGTCATGCGCCGCGTTCGAGGCATCCCATGGGATCAGAAGTTGGAAGACTATGATCTGGAAAGTACCGGGAATATCCTGCAAGGTGCTCCGCTGCGGACGGAGTTGGGAATCCTGATCCGCATAGGCGAAGCCATTGCCTTTGGGCATGGACACCGGATTCTCCATCGCGATATCAAGCCCTCCAATGTTGTCATTGGTGACTTTGGCGAGGTCTACGTGCTTGATTGGGGTATCTCAGTTGAGCTCGACGAGAACGGTGTCTATGAATCACCAGCATTCTCCGGTACCCCGTCGTTTGCTGCGCCGGAGATGATTGGTCGTAAGCCAATACTCGATGAGCGGACCGATGTGTATCAACTTGGGGCCACGCTCTATCACATTGTCACTGGTGGACCGCCACATCAAGGCACGACCGCTGAAGAGGTATTCAATAAAATCCTCATTTCGCCAGGTCCCGAGATTAGTGATGCATGGCCGTCTTCGCTTGCGGAAGTTTGTCGCAAAGCGCTGGCCCCCGATCCCTCTGATCGGTATTTCTCAGTGCGGGCCATGCTCGAAGACCTTCGATATGTCATCGAGTACGGCGAGTTAACAGATCTCGAGGTGGAATGTGATCAAAATCTAACCAAGCTTGAAGAAATGGCCCAACATCGCCATGTTGATACCGCGACATTCGATGAGGTCGCTGCCCATTGCCGCTATGGCTTGGAACGCATTCTCGAAAGCTGGCCAGGAAACATCGGGGTGTCTCAGAAGCTGGCCCGATGTTTGTTTCTGCTGTGTGAAACTACGATCGGGCGACAGAATCTGACAGCGGCGAGAGCTAATCTCGCTGAGTATCGTCGAGTTGGTGGGGAGGATGTCCAGCGTCGAGCCGATACCATGGCCAAGCGCATCGATGCGCTTGCAGATCAACTGATCGCCCGTACAGACGAGTTAGGTGTGAATATCCAGGTCCGCCTTGTCGAGAAGTTGGCTCAGCAGCAGCAAGAACTCGAGCAGTTGCAGAAGGCCTATGACGAAATCCGTGGTGGCAAGCAGCCGCCAAGCGCATAGGTTGTCAGGTCAGCCAATCTCTGCGCACGACTGTCGCAGAAGTAGTGGAGGACTCAATCAGTGCTCGATGATTCTGGAAGTGGAATGATGGCTGCGATGGCTTTGGCGATCTTGGCCGGGGTGCTGGGCTTGCGGAGTACCGTGTCTTCTTCGAAAGGCTCCCGTGCTACGGAGTCGTAGCCGCTGATGAACAGCAGCGGTATGTCACGATCGCGCAGGGCCTGCGCAATGGGGATGGAATCCTCCGCGCCCAAGTTGATGTCAAGCACTCCCAGAGCAAGCCCTGGATGATCGAGCAGTTCGATGGCCTCGGCTACGGTGGCTGCCGGGCCAACCACTTCAAAGCCAAGTGCTTCGAGATCACGCTTCAGTTGAAGACCAACTAGAAATGCATCTTCGACAGCTAGGATGGCTGGGGCTGTACTGGCCATGATGAACGCGTCGCCTTCAGGGTGAACCTACTCAGGATAGCCGATGCCGGAAGAAAGTGGCCCACTGGCTATAATGGCGGCAATGTATGGCTTGATCAACATCGCGATTCGTGATCTTGTCACCAGCCAATTCGGCCAGCAGCAGTGGGGATCCATCCTTGCAAGAGCCGAGGTTGATGATGAGCACTTTCTTCGCATGAAGGCGGGGGATGATGCTGCGACCTACGCATTTGTAGGTGCAGCTTCCGAAGAGCTCGACTCGGCTGGAAAAACGTTGCCAGAGTTCTTGCAGAACCGCGATCAACTCCACACACGAGTGGGCATGACGAATCCAGATCTCAGACCTCAGAAGTGCTCCTGCAAAGAGATCACAGAGGAGAGACCGGTGCCGCACTGCCGCTCCAGTCGACCAGGCTTACATGATCTTGTCATTGGTCTGCTGGGTGGGCTTAGAAATCGTTTCAAGGTTGCAGCCGAAGCGAAGCAGTTGGCGTCCAAGGATGACGAGGGAAACTCGTCGACATTCCATGTCAGCTGGTCCTGACGGCCAGGCCCTATCACTCAGTGATCTCGGCAATTTGTTGCCGTGGTGTGTCGTAGTCGGTCAAGGTCTCAGAATCGAAAACCTTGGGCACAGATTTGCCCGGCATGTTTCCGGGATCAAGGTCGGGAGTTGCTTTGGCGATCATTTCAAGTTGCTGCGACCTGCGCAGCAGATTACGTCTTATGACGATCTTGTCGCCATTGCTGGCCGACTGCTTGTCGTGGAGGCAAAAGGATTAGCTGTTCCGCTCCGTGGCACCATCATGCAATCCAAGGATCAGAAACGGTGCATTTTTGAAGCGAGCCCATTGATTCGATCACAGGCGGAATTGGGCAAGGCCGGGTTGGCGATTCAGGACTTCTCACTGCACGATCCGCTCCCAGATCTACTCCTTGCCTTGCAGGCACGCGATGAGGCGATTCGGGAAGCTGAGGACAGCAGTCATCGTCAACAGGAATCCAGGGGCCGATTGAAATCGATCCTTGATAGTGCCCTTGATGCGATGATCACCATCGATCTTCAGGGCAAGGTTGTCGAATTCAATGACGTGGCTTCTGTGGTGTTTGGTTATGAGCGTGATTATGCCCTTGGGCGGGAGTTGTCAGAACTCATCATTCCGCCATCACTGCGGGCGCAGCACATGGCTGGCATGGAGCACTTTCGCAAGACCGGCGAAGGCCCCATTCTCCGCCAGCGGATTGAAATCCAAGGAATGCGATCGGATGGCTCGGAGTTTCCAGTGGCATTGGCGGTAATTCCCTTTGATTATGCCGATCAGAAGTATTTCACAGCCACTCTGCGTGATCTGACCGTTGAGCATGCGCAGCGGGCAGCAATTGATGAAGCAGCCAGGCAAGAACAGCTTCTTAACCGTGAACTAGACCACCGGGTCAAGAACATGCTGGCACAGATTTTGGTGCTGTGTCGCCACGCAGAAGGGAATGCCACGGTCGACCGGGATGTGGTTGCCTCGCTCTCCGCGCGGGTGATGAGTTTCTCGACAGTTCATGAACTGCTTAGTCGCGAGCGTGCAACTGGGATTGAACTGAATGAATTGGTGCGCGTGTGCTTGTCGCCCTACGCCCTTCTTGACACAGCATCAGTGACCATTGAAGGTCCTTTGTGCAGGGTGTCACCCAAGGCAGCAATGACCCTTGCGATGGTGTTGAACGAGTTGGCAACCAATGCAAGCAAGCACGGAGCATTGGCTCATCAGGGCACATTGCAGGTCACATGGACTGTTGAGGGCGATGATGAGCCCTTGTTTAGTTTGCAGTGGCGTGAATCACATGATGGGGAAAAGCCAGAGGAACTTACAGGTGGATTCGGGTTACAGGTACTTCAAGCGGTCGTTCCTCACGAACTCAAGGGCACGGTCTCTTTGAAAATGCTGAGTGATGGGCTTGAATACACAGCCTCGATTCCACTTGATCAAGTAACTCAAGAAGATCTATCCAAGTAGGGCGCTAAGCCGATGCCCACAGCCAAGGTCTTTCCTGCGGCAGTCAGCGACAAGGTCCGTCGAGCGGACTTCGAGGCCGCAGGGATCGCCCATGTCGATGCGGCAGGACGAACAGCTGACCTCCATTCACTACGGGCCACCCTGCCACGATGCTGGCGCGGGCTGGCGTAAAGCCACAGGTGGCCCAGCAGATCATGCGGCACGCCGATTACAAGACAACGCAGAAGCACTACACCCAGTTGAGCCTCGCCGACACAGCAGGCGCTATCGATGTTCTGCCGCCGATTGGACCGCCCGCACCTCAACAGGCGACTGGAACGCTCGGAGGTACCCCCAACAGTAGCCCCAACAGTAGGGACGCTGAACCCTGCCAGAGCGTGCAACGCCCTGCGCATGTGGCAAGCGGAAGTAATTGGGGAAGGGGAGGCGCAAGTGCCTCTACAGCACCGCGTAATGCAAACGCACGCAGCCAAAAGTGACTACGTGCGTCTTGCACAAAAAAGCGGGTGAACGGATTCGAACCGTCGACATTCACGTTGGCAACGTGACGCTCTACCACTGAGCTACACCCGCAGGATAGGTGCCTACGTAGCCCCAAGGGCCCGTAGGAGGGGATTCTACCACGTCAGGAGCCCATTGCAAATCTCCTGAACAGCTATACCAGAGGCCGTCCCCACGCCAGCGGCTGCCCAAGAGGCATGTGCTGAGTCCACAGATTGGCGTCCCGGAACTCAAGCACGACGACACCAAAGGCCCGGAACCATCCGTAGCTCTTGCACCAGCCGTCGTGACCGATCAATTTGGCAATGGTCCCGAATCAGCATCTGGCATTCGTCGCACTCCAGCGACCGGCAATCGGCCCGCCCTTTGATGCCCAGCCCTCACGCAGAAGATCGCGGCCAATTCGCCGGATATGTGAACCAACATCGAAGCAGGGCGTATCCCAGTTGGCTCGAGGCAATCTAGGTGCCCCTCACCGGAGCCAAACGCCTCCAGCCTTCTCCCCCCAGGCCCACCGGAAAGGGCCGCACAATTCGGTGCTTCGCGCACGTCGAACCCCCGACCTGGAAGCACCAACACATCCCCCAGGGCACTGAGCCCCGGGCAGAAACTCTTGGCAGAAATCTCTGTAGGAGGTGGCCCATGACCGCAACCACCATCGACATCACACACAGCAGCGCAGCAGCCAAGGCGCTTCGTACAAACATCATCCCCGGCGTCATCCTCGCCCTCATCATCGGCGCTATCCTCGGCCTGCTTTCGTTCATGCTGGGCCTTGGAAACATCATCTCCGGCATGCTCGGGGCACTGGGCGCTCTGGCACTTGTCTGGTTCGGGGCACGGTGCATCAGCGGCGGCATCAAGAACGCAGCCAGAGAGAAAATGGACGCACCCGCAGATCGCGACGCCACCTCGCCTGAACACATCGATCACGACATGAGTCGCCACGACGCTACCAGCAACGTCTGACGCACCCGAATCAAACGCTCGCTTTACTCGGGCAACTCTTGGGACGGTGCCCATCTGCCTGGCGCAACACATCTTCTGCTGGTGATTCACGAGCGCACCCTGACGACATGGATGTCATCAGGGTGCGTCGTAGATTCTCTCTGTGCAGCCTTTGATCAAGAGCGCCTCAGCAG
This sequence comes from Phycisphaerales bacterium, assembly GCA_022446885.1. GTDB lineage: Bacteria > Planctomycetota > Phycisphaerae > Phycisphaerales > SM1A02 > JABAAC01. The sequence goes on from JAKVBU010000016.1 coordinate 14,390, forward strand.
CAGCTCCGATGGCAATCCGACGGGCCTCGCTTGTTCCGGCCCGGGCCTCATGCCCGAACCGAGGGAAACAAGGAAGCGATACCGGCCTCTTGCCTCGCCCCCGGAATCAAACCCCACCCATCAATGATCCGTTGTCTCATCCTTGACCATCTTCAGCACTGTAGGGCCCAGCAGATAGAAAGGGAAAGAGGCCGATAGTCCTGATCGTGTCAGATTCACCTAGACAGGCACAACTCGATCGCGGGGTAATGCTGCAACTCCATCCATGAGGATCGCGGCAGTTGTGGCCCTGGCCGGACGTATGTGCCAATCCGGATATGTATGCCGAGCAAGATGGGCGGGGCCGAATAGGCACACCTGTGACCGTCAATTACCCCCCGGGCGTTCCCAGGCTGTCGATCATATTCAGGGCAATACTCTCGAGTGGCCCAGCCTTGGGGGCATTGCCGTTGGCATCGGCCATGAAATCACCATCGTCGATTCGGTTCTGCAGCAGCTGCTGCCCCGCATCGCTTGCGGCATTCCAGGCGACGGCGAAGGCCAGCAGATCATTGTCGCCCAGTCGGAAGTGATCGCCGAATGCATGCTGCTGAGCCTGGTCATCTGGCGTGATCCATGCAGCCGTCCAGTACAGCCCCGGAGTGGCCAGTCCAGGGGCCCAGGGATTTCGATCAGAGGCCCAGGTGAGCGTACTGCTGGCCTTCGACCATTCAGCATTGGTCAAGGTGGGCTTGCCCAACCCATCCACTTTCATCGACGCATTCAGCTTGAAGCTCGTCATGAAGTCAGTGACGGGCGTAAACAATGCATAGAGATGCGGGTGATCATGTGTCCGCTTGGAAATGATCGCCAGCAGTTTGGTGTTCATATCATCGCGGTCCCACTGGTCCGACACCTCCCGCATGACCTTGTTGAGGGCTTCTGTGTCGGGCAAATCCAGGGCCTGGGTAAGATGATGAGACAGCGACGCCAGCAGGGCATACAACTGCGGCTTTCCGACAGCATCATTCATAACAAACTTTGCCTGTACCCCGGTGAGCATTGTTCCAGCCTCAGCTGAGATCCACTCCCGTTCCACCAACAGGGCAGCGCTGGCCTGGGCGATACGCTGCCAGACGTTGTAGGCGATCTGGTTCTGCCCGGCATTCTGGGCCTCATCCATGATGCCCTGCATATCGAAGAGTGTGAACGACCAGGTCACGCTCCAGGCAATCGCCGCCAGATCGGTGACGTCATTGGCCCCGCGTCCTCGCACAAGCGATGCAGCTCTTGGCCCCCAGGTAGTCGAGCCGAAGCGTTGGTCCAGCCACGTGCTAACGGCTTCGGCGACCTCATGCGTTATCTCTTTCACCTGATCAAGCCCGCTCATGATCGAAGTCGCGCCACCCCGGGGCAGGGCCACAATCTTGGCACTGCCCAGTGGGGATGAAATCGAATGCAGCAGCGGCTCAGTGCCCAGATCTGCCGGCATGGCGATCGGGTCCCCCTGGGCCGGTTGCGGGAGGGTTCCGCTGCGACGTTCACCCTGAGCAAAGGCACGAATCTGATCAGCGGTGGGTTGGCGGGTATCGGTGACGGATACCTGCTGCGTCAGCCCTTGCTCGCTCAGCGTCATTTTGGAGGCGTACTCGATCGAACACCCACCCAATCCTCCGGTCGCACCCAAACACACCATCCCACTGAGCCAATAAACAGACCGCATCTGCATGCCATGCTCCTTAAAGAGGTCTCAGTTCTACAGACTATCAGTCGCTGGCAATCACCACATTTGATCAGGTGCGGTTGCTGTTGAGCGCCTGTTCTTGAATGAAGAGCCAGTCCTTCAATTGAGGGTCGATCCTCAAATGATGGTTTGTTCGTCATTTGAGGCCTTGTAATGTGCCCAGGACCTGCCATGATGGAACGCGTCGCACACGGGTGGGGCGCCCGCGGCCCACACACAGGAGAGATTGCATCTTCAGTGCCCATCGCACTCACTGCCAGTCTTCAAGCCGGGGCGTGTGCCAGAATGAACATGAGGTCAACAGCCTTCAGAGGGTGCAGGCCATCTCAGGCATCAAGAGCTGACGCATACATGACCTGACAACAAGACGGCGGGGTCCATCACGGATCTTCTGCTTGCGTCGCGGGGCTCCCGAGGCCCCGCGACCGTCTTTTTAGGGTCACCAACGGGGCTGGCCGGGGCCGGGCCGGTCTCGTGGGCGAGGGCTTGATACCGTGCGGGCCTCTTAAGGCAAGCCTCGCAGTTTGCCAATGAGAAGGAAGTGCCACGGCTCAGGCGTTGTCTGAGCCGTGGTGCCTTTTGCTTGGTCTTTCATGGCCTGCTTCCCTATGGAGCCTCTCGCCGGGCATCGAGTGATCGACTGATTTGGATAGGCTCCACGAGTGCCTCTTACGCCAAATCAAAACTCGAACACGCCTGAAGGGGGGCGCTCCTCTGGGAGTGATCCTGCCTCCCGCAATTGCAACCGAGGTGATTGTGCGACGCTGAGTAGCGAGGGCGTAGGCGCCCTCGTTGTGAAGCAGGTTGAGCAGTGGTTCAAGGTGTGCGCCCGGCCATTCCCGTGGCGAACCAATCGAACGCCATGGCGATCTCTAGTAAGCGAGTACATGCTGCAGCAGACACAGGCGGCCCGCGTTGCCGAGCGATTTGAGCGAGTGATGGCATCTTTTCCAACGCCTTCGCACATGGCCTCTGCCGATCCGGAGGCGCTGCATGCCCACTGGCAGGGGCTGGGCTATTACTCAAGAGCTCGAAATCTCCACGCCGCAGCAACCCGCATCGCCGAACAGTTCGATGGCAAGGTGCCACTTGATGTAGACACGCTCAGAACACTGCCAGGTGTGGGGCCCTGCACTGCCGGATCAATCGCATCGATCGTGGGGGGGCATAGGGCTGCCATGGTTGACGGCAACATCCGACGTGTGCTGTGTCGTCTCTCTGGAGATGGCGCACCCGTCGGTGATGCGGCGCTTGAATCGCGCACTTGGGATCGGGCCCAGCAGTGGGTAGATCACGCAGGAGATCCGGCCCTCGCCAATGAAGGCGTGATGGAACTGGGGGCGACCGTCTGCCTGCCTCGGAAGCCGGCCTGTGGCGATTGCCCCGTCAGTAGATCCTGCATCGCCTTCCAAGAGGATCGCGTCCATGCCTGCCCCAAGCCCAAGCAGCAAGTCAAGAGAAAGACGGAGCAATTGGTCGCGCTCCTTGTGCAGCGGGGCCCTTCAGTGCTGCTGGCGCCTCCACCGGAACAGGGCCGGTTTCTTGGCACGTGGCGGCCGCCACTGATCGAAGTGCAGGTGGGGGCATCGGGTTCAGCCATGGCGAAGGCCGCGGCTGACAGCATGGAGGGCATTGAAGATGTCCGCCAGGTTGGTGCAATTGAGCACGTGCTCACGCATCGATCGCTTCAGGTGCATGTGTTCTGCGCCTCAGCCACCAGCGGCGCTCGCCTTGCAGGGCGCTCAGGCAAAGGGGCCGGCCGTATCTGGGCTGATCCGGAGAACCCCGGCGTGCCGCTGTCATCATTGGCGCGGCGGATACTTGCCCTGCATGTCCAGTGAGCCCAAGCAGAGGGCTGTTCAGGCTGACTCAGTTGCCGAGGCATCATCGGCCTCGGGATAGGCGATGCGATGATGGCGGCTGGCCGCCACACGCTGCACGATCGCGGCCTGCACGGTTCGCAGTTCGCGCAGTGTCAGAGGGCAGTCGTTGAACTGGCCATCGAGCAGGCGCTTGCGGGCAAGATCATGCACGAGCCCTTCGATCTGAGCCGGGCCAGGGTGGTCCATGCTGCGTACGGCCGACTCGACCGCATCGGAGATCATGAGAATTGCGGCTTCGCGTGTACGAGGCCGCGGCCCGGGATAGCGGAAGGTCTCTTCGTCGGGCGCATCACGATCATCGTCGGCCTGCTGCAGGGCCATGTGATAGAAGTACTCCACAATCGTTGTGCCGTGGTGCGACTCGATGAAGTGCGTGATGGCCCGCGGCACGCCGTATTCATGGGCTAATTCCATGCCGTCCTTCACGTGATTGACAATCACCAGCAGGCTCATCGCCGGGCTCAGCGCATCGTGCAGATTTTCGCCGTCGATCTGGTTCTCGACGAAGTACTGAGGCTTGTGCATTTTGCCGATGTCGTGGTAGAGCCCACCCACGTAGCACAGCAGGCCGTCGGCTCCGATCGACTCAGCGGCAGCCTCGGCAATCGTCGCCACCTGCATGGAGTGCTCCCACGTACCAGGCGCTCGCTGCTGCAGTTGTCGTAGCAGTGGCCTGCGCGGGTCTCGCAGTTCTGCCAGCGTCATGCCGGTCGTGATGTGAAAGAGTTTTTCGATGCTCGGGAGAATGCCCAGTAAGAGGAAGCCCACGCCCAGGGCTGCGGCCGCGGCCTGCACTGCGGCGATCAGCACCTGCATGATCGAAGCTGAGATGGCCGGTGATTCGATCATGCCCAGCAGCAGGGTGCCCATAGCGGCGATCGCTGCCGTCGCGGTCGAAGCCCGGATGACATCACCTCGAGAGCGAACTTCATCAAGTTGCGCCACCAGCGCCGCCGCAGTCGCCATGAGCAGCATGTACATGCCGATGCCCTGCTGCAGCGCGAGTACGACCAGCGCCGACTGCACACCCACGACGGCAAGTGCCAGACGCTGGTCGTAGGCCAGACGCAGCACGGCGCCCGCGAACAGCAGGGGGGCCATCGCCGCCAGCATCAACAGGGAGGGGGCGTCTACCGAGACGAGAACCGAAATGGCCAGCATCGCCAGCAGCAACAGGCACATGGCGGCAAGCCGCCAGGCGTTTCTCGCAATGCGCGGATAGGTGCCAACTGTGAAGGATGCGAGGAAGACGGCGATTGACACGAGCAACAGCAACAGGCCTGCTCGTGGCATCCAACGCGCCGCCCAGTGCCCGTCGCTCATGAAGGCGGCGTTCTCTCGCAGCAACTCGTCCATCTGCTGAGGTGAGATTCGATCGCCCCGCTGGACAAGCAACTCTCCTGTCTCATGGGAGTGAATGACCGGGGCCACGCCTGCGGCCGCAGCGGCAGCCGTGACCTCCGTGCGATCGGCATCCAGAATCAGGGAGGGGCGACCGGCATTGACGATTCGAGATGCAACCACCGAAGCGACCGCCTCCGGGAAGCCTGCCCGCCGAGCCAACTCGGCCAGCCGCTGCGCCCCCTTGGGCGTCTGCAATGCGGCGGTACTGATCGCCTCGCCCTGCAGGGTGCGGTGGACCACGCCGCTGTCGAGTTCCAAGGCCCGGCTCATCGGCGCCTCGGTCGTATAGATCTGGAATGCTTCGGGGGCCAGCACCGGGGTCTCCAGCAGAACGCTGGTGGTCAGGGCATCGGTCCAGTCAGACCAGTTGTCAGCCGGCGGGCCTTCAGTGGCATAAGGTGAAATCGCAGCGAGGGAGCTGGCGTCGAGGTTGAACTGTTTGCGCAACGCTTCTGCGATGTTCGCCACGCTGGGCGCTTGGGCGATGGCTGTGGGCAGCCCCTTGAGTGAAGAACTCACTCGTTCCAGAGCTGGTGTGTTGGGTACGTAGATGGTGGGAGCTGCCGCCCGTGCCTCCTCGCGAGCGGCCTCCGTGGCCGCCGTATTCTCAACTTGATAGTCAAGCCGGGCCAGCCGTGAGTCCACCGCCACGCGGCCCGCGTGCAGCAGCACCTGTTCTCGTGACCAGATCACCAGCAAGGCTGCCAGCACCACGAAGACGAGGGTGATGCACAGGCATCGGATGAAGGCGGGATTCGAGACGGCTTGAGCCAGCGCAGCAGCGGGGCGAGGCAACTTCCGACGAAGTTCCTGCCGTCGCTGCTCGGACCGAGGCGCCTTGGGCGGTGAACCGGTGGCCATTGCTGGGGGCCATGGTACGCCCGAATGCAGGTGATCGCGTCGATACCAGATACCATGGCCCGCATGCCCATGAGACGGCTTTGCCTGATGGTGCTGGGTGCCTTGACCATGATCGGGTGCGATTCCCAGCGGCCCCTGGCCTCATCGCCCGGGTCAGCCGTCGCATTCACCGATGCGCAGGCAGCCCAGGCCCGGGAGATCATGCTTGACTCGGCCCAGGGTGTGCGTGTGAAGGGGCCCGACCTTGATCTGCTCCCGGCCAGCGGCTGGCGCTGGAGTGACCTCAGGCAGGCGATCACGGCAGGGGGCTCACAAGGCGATCTCGCCGTGGCAGTGGTCAGCTTTGATCAGTCGGACGCGCGGGCCTTTGGCACGCTCAAGACGGTGGAGGGCTGGCCCGGCACGATCACGGTGCACAAGGCGGCAGACAACGCAGGCAGCGCAGACAACGCAGACAACGCAAACAGGGCAAGAAGCCTTGAGATTGAGGTTCGCATCGGGCCCTATCCCGATCAGCCCCACGCCCGCGAGCGAGCAGCGGCACTGGAGCGGGCCGTTTACGCCCAATTGCTTCAGATGGGGAAGCGGCCCAAACTTGCGCCTTGGCCCAGGCCTGCCAGTTGATTGAGGCCAGCCCTCTGAAGCAGATCAGTTCTGATTGAGGCCCGCCGGCGGTCGCTGCAGATGATGATCGGTAGTTTGCTGCAGGGCATGGGCGCATTGCAGCACGACATGGTCACCCAATAGTGGGCCCAGCAGTTGAACACCTACCGGCAGCGATGTGCCATCGACGTCGGCCGTGCCAAAGGGAATCGAGCAACCGCAGATGCCGGCGATGTTTGCCGTGACGGTATATCGATCGCACAGGTACATCGACATTGGGTCACTCATTGAGCCGAGCTTGAAGGCGGGCGCGGGCGTTGTCGCCCCGAGCAAGAGGTCTACTTCGCTGAATCTGGCCGCGTACTCATCGTGAATCAGCCTTCGAACTTTCAGGGCGCGGTTGTAATAGGCGTCGTAATAGCCGGCGCTCAAAACCCAGGTGCCAAGCACGATTCTCCGGCGGGCTTCGGCGCCCAGCCCTTCGGTGCGGGATCGCTCATAGAGTTCATCGAGGGAGGCGACGTCATCGGCGCGGCGGCCGTATCGCACGCCGTCGAAGCGAGCAAGATTGCTTGATGCTTCCGCCGGGCCCAACACGTAATAGCAGGCGATGCCCAGATCGGTCGTCTCCAGACGCACCGGCACGATGGTGGCCCCAAGGCTTCTGGCTGCATCGCAGGCACGCTCGATGCCGTCGTTCACCGCGGGGTGGTTGCCTTCATCGAGGTGCTCTTGAGGCACACCGATACGCAGATGACTGAGGTCTGCGGGTGCATCCAAATCGACTGAGCCCATGGTGGCGGCAGCGCTTGTGGTATCGCGTGCATCCTCGCCGGCGATCACCTGCATGATCGCGGCGCAGTCGGCGCTCGTGCGGGCAAAGGGGCCGATCTGATCCATGCTCGGTGCGAAGCTGACCTGCCCCCAGCGAGGCACTCGCCCTTGTGAGGGCTTGAATCCCGTGATGCCACACAACGCGGCTGGTTGACGAATCGAACCACCCGTGTCGGTGCCAAGCGCTGCGGGTACAAAGCCAGCCGCAACTGCCGCAGCGCTACCGCCGCTGGAGCCGCCGGGCACGTGATCGTGGGACCAAGGGTTTGACACTGTCCCCGAGGCGCAGTGTTCGGTGGAGGAGCCCATGGCAAACTCATCGCATCGGGTTCGTCCCAGCAGGACTGCGCCTGCTTGGCGCAATCGCTCGATGGCTGCAGCGTCGAATGGGCTCACGTACCCATCGAGGATCCGCGAGCCGCAGGTCATGGGCTCACCCTTCACCGCGATGCAGTCTTTGATGGCGATGGGCACACCCGCCAGTGGGCCCGGGTCGTGGCCAGCGGCGACTTGCTCATCGACGGTGGCCGCCATGGATCGGGCGGTGTCGGCGCGGGTGTCTTCAAATGCCCCGATGGAAGCGTCTGCGGCGTCGATTCGGTCGAGGCTTCGTTCCAGCACCTGAGCAGCGGTGCACTGGCCGGCTCGAATCTCTGCGGCGATCTCCAGTACGGACTCGGGCAGCGTACTCATTGGCCGCCTTCCTCCAGCACCCGTTCGACTGCCACGAATGCCTCCTCGGTGGCGGGGGCCAGGCCCAGCACAGTTGCCTGATCCAAGCCGCCGGAGGGTTCATCGGCCCGCACTCGGTTGGTGTGGCCAAGGGGGGAATTCATCGGTTCGACGCCCTCTACAGGGGCCTTTGCCAGTGCATCTACGTGCTGGAGGATGGCCTCCAGATCACCGTGCAGGGCCTGGGCCTCGTCAGAGGTGAGGGTCAGTCGAGCCAGACGGGCCACGCGATGCACTTCTTCGGGACTCAGATGGGCCATGGGTGGGCACGATAGCCCCATCAGGCTCGTCAGGGGCTGCATGAGGCATGTCCAGTCTGTCAATGTGCCATGCACTACAGTTTTGGTCATGCAGTCGCTGTTTGGCAATCCTGTGGCACCTGGTGTTGCGTTGGGGCAGGCCTTTTTGTTGGAGCAACCGCGCGAGCGTCTGGCTCGCCGGACGGTTGCGCCAGAGGCCCGCGAGGGGGAGTCACAGCGTCTGGAGTCGGCACTGGAGCAGGCGCTTGAGGCCTTGCAAGAAGACCGCGACCGAGTCGAGCGGGATCTGGGCCCCGAGGCGGCCAAGATCTTCGACGTGCACTTGGTGCTCCTGCGGGACAAGGCGCTCATCGATCCGGCCCGAAAACTGATCTCTGAGGAGGGGCTCACGGCCCCTTCTGCAGTGTCTGAGACCTTTGCCGACCTCGCCCAGCGGTTCCGGTCCATGGGCTCGCAGGTGTTCCGGGACAAGGCCCGTGACGTGCTCGATCTGGAGCAGCGAGTGCTGCGAATCCTGCTGGGTCGCCCTCAGGAACGGCTGGCCGAGCATGGCGAAGGGGTGGTGGTGATTGCCCATGAGTTGACGCCGGCAGACGCCGCAGCCCTCTCTGGCGATCGGGTGCTGGCTGTTGTCACCGAGGTGGGCGGCCGCACGGACCACACCTCGATCGTTGCTTCTGCATTGGGTGTACCGGTGGTGGTGGGTTGCTCTGATGTCGTAGCCCAGGCTGAAGATGGCGATCTGGTCATCGTCGATGGCACCAAGGGGCGGGTGATCATTCGCCCAACAGACGAGGTCACCGAGCAGTACGCGGCTCGGCGGCAGCGGCTCGAGCGATTCCGGGCCTCTACGGTTGACAGTTCGGGTGGACAGGCGATCACGACCGACGGGACAGCCATCTCACTACAGGGCAATATCGAGTTTGTGCGCGAGATTCCCGGCCTCTTGAGTGCCGGCGGCGAAGGTGTGGGCTTGTATCGAACGGAGTTTCTCTATCTCACCTCGGAGACAGAGCCCGACGAAGAGACGCTCACCCAACGCTACGCCGATGCGCTTCGCTCGCTCGATGGTCGCCCACTGACGCTGCGCACCTTGGATCTGGGGGCAGACAAGTACACCCAAGCCATGGCGCTGGTGCCTGAGCGCAATCCGTTCCTGGGCCTTCGGAGCATCAGGTGGTGTCTGCAGCATCAGCCCACCTTCCGACGACAATTGCGAGCGGCATTGCGGGCTTCCATGCAAGGCAATCTGCGGATCATGTTCCCGCTGGTGACCACGGTGGGTGAGTTCCGCCAGGCCCGTCTGCTGCTCAATGACGTTCGCGATGAGTTGATCGACGAAGGCCATGAGGTCGCCCCGGACATACCCGTGGGCATGATGGTTGAGGTGCCCAGCGCGGCCATTCAGGCGGCGTCCTTTGCCAAGGTGGCCGACTTCTTCTCAATCGGCACCAACGACCTGATTCAGTACACCGTGGCGGTGGATCGTGGCAATGAGCGGGTCGCCAACCTCTACACGGCGGCGAATCCGGCCATTCTCAGGCTGGTTCGAAGTGTCGTCAGGGCTGCTGGAAGGCGTCGAATACCGGTCTCTTTGTGTGGCGAGATTGCCGGTGACGTCACGTATACTATGTTGCTGATAGGTTTGGGCCTGCGGTCTCTTTCGCTGGTGCCGGCCCTGATTCCACGCGTCCGCGAGGTCGTTCGGAGAGTCAGTGTCGAAGACTGCGAGAAAGTGGCAAGGCGGGTGACAGGCCTGGAATCAGAGCGGGGCATCCTCAGGGCGCTCCGCGAAGAACTCGAACGGGTGCTTCCGGAGATCGGCGACGACGAACGCGTCGGGCCCTCTGGAGCATGACAAACATCCGCTTGTGGCCTCGACAGGGCCCGAGCATCAACAGTCAGGGCTGCCCCGAGACGCTTGGGGCTTTCCCAGGAGCGCATGGAAGCGCAGACAGAAACCACTTTCAGGCCGAAATGATTTCAGGCCAAAACGAACAATGCCGTCCTGTGAGCGAACGATGACAAGCACTGCACCAGCACCGGTGTCCGGCCCCCAGTGGGCTGATGATCCGTGCGTGTGGTCGCCCTCGTTGACGCCGCTCAAGGGCGAGAACAGGAACACACGTGACAGCTGCACGATCTCGTACATCGGACGGCGCCTCGGAGCTCATGGTCGTCAACGACGTCCCGGGCGAAGAGTGCCGCATCGCCATTCTCCGTGACGGTCGCCTTGACGACCTCTTCGCCGAACGGGCCGCGACGGCCACCAGCGTCGGGAACATCTACAAGGGTCGGGTGACCAACGTCGAGCAGGCCATTCAGGCCGCCTTCGTTGACTTCGGCCATGCCCAAAAGGGCTTCCTGCACTACTCGGACTTGCATCCTCGGTACTTCCCGGCTGGTGACAAGACTGAGAAGGTCGGCAAGAAGACGGCTCGCCGCGAGCGGCCACCGTTGCAACAGTGCCTCAAGCGCGGCGATGAAGTGCTTGTGCAGGTGATCAAGGAGGGCATCGGCACCAAGGGGCCGACGCTCACCAGTTACCTGTCGATCCCGGGCCGACTCATGGTGATGATGCCCTATATGGACAAGGTGGGTGTGACCCGCCGAGTCGAGGACGACACTGAGCGCAAGGCCATGCGGGCTGTACTCGACAAGCTTGATCTGCCCGATGACTTCGGTTTTATCGTGCGGACAGCCGGTATGGGGCAGTCACAGACGGAACTCAAGCGTGATGTGGCCTACCTCACCCGTCTCTGGAAGGTGATGGAGAAGCGCATCGACAAGGCCGGGGCCCCCTGTGAGCTCTACACCGAGTCGGATCTGTTGCTGCGAACCATACGTGACAATCTTCGTCCCAGCGTCAAGGCGATCGTGGTAGATAGCGAGTCGGCCTGGGAAAGAGCTTCGGCATTCCTGCGAGTGGTCGCCCCTCGTAGTGCACCGCCAGTAGTGCACTACCGCCGTTCCATGCCGGTCTTCCACGCGTTCGAGGTTGAACGTCAGATTGAGATGATCCACTCACGTCAAGTGCCGCTGCCCTCTGGCGGCGCTCTGGTCATTGATCAGACCGAAGCGCTTGTGGCGATCGACGTCAACTCCGGGCGGTCACGCGGGTCGCGCGATGCCGAAGCCAACGCCTATAACACGAATGTCGAGGCGGCTGACGAGATTGCTCGTCAGATTCGGCTGCGAGATCTGGGCGGCATCATCGTCAATGACTTCATCGATATGCGGTCGTCCAAGCACCGACGTGATGTGGCCACTCGCTTCCGTGAGAATCTCAAGCGGGACCGAGCCCGCACGACAACGCTCGCCATCAGCGATCTGGGCCTGCTCGAAATGACGCGCCAGCGCATGCGACCCAGCCTGCGAATGGCCAACTACGTCGAGTGCGGCGCGTGCTCGGGGCATGGCGAAGTGAAGTCTGCCGACGCAGTCGCCAACGACATTCTTCGCGAAGTCGGATTTCTCCTGCATTGCTCCGAGACGGCCCGAGTCGAGGTGGTGGTGGCGCCACGTGTCGCATCGGCGCTACTCTCGACACGACGGCGAGTACTCGACTCAATTGAACATCGCATGGGCAAGCAAGTCGATGTGCGCATCATCGAGGCATTCGCTGGCGACCGTGTTGAGTACTACGCCTATGACCAGCGTGGGGCGGATCTCGAACTGGAGAATCTCACCCCGGCGACGCTGCCGTCCATCGAGACCCTGCAGGAAGAGATGGATCGCCCGCTGGAGGAACTGGAGTCCGAAGCCGAGCAGACAGCTCGCAAGCGGCGTCGCCGTCGTCGCAAGTCGGCCCCGCCGGCAGATGCAACCGCGATCGCACTCTCAGAGGAGTTTGCTCGGGAACTCGACGAGATCGAGGCCGAGGCCATGAAGGAAGAGCAGCGGCGTGCTGCCCGCCAGCGTGGCAAGGCCAAGGCTCGTACCAGCAGTGCTGAGGGCGATTCCGAGATGCACGAAGCTGACGCCCAAGAGGAAACGGCTGAAGGCGGTCGCAAGAAGCGTCGCCGTCGCCGACGCCGACGTCGCAAGACGCTCCAGCCCCTGCTGGAGGCGCCATCGCGGCTGCATGTGCTGGCCAAGGCGCTCAACGTCACCAGCAAGGAAGTGCTCGCACGCTGGGCTGAAGCTGGCGGTGAGGAATCAACAGGGCTGGCGATCAAGAGCCACGCCTCAACGATCACGCCTGAAGAAGGGCTGGTCATTCAGCGTTGGTTCCAGAGCGAACCAGAAGAAGACGCCGAGGCACCGCCACAAGAAAGCGATGAGGCTTCGGCTCAGGTCGATGGCGAGGCAGATGCCGCGGGTGAGTCGAGCGATGAGCCCACGACGAAGAAACGCCGCCGCCGCCGTCGCGGGGGCCGCGGTCGCCGAAAGTCTTCGGCCGAGTCAAACGACGTCACATCGGACAGCCCCGACGCTGCAGGCGAGTCGGCCGGCGATAACGCCGACACCGCGGATCTGACCGGCAGCGACGCTGCCGTGGCAGACGGCGATGAGGCTGCGACGCCGGCCAAGAAGAAGCGTCGCCGTCGCCGTTCACGAAAGAGCGGGGCAGGAGATTCTGAGGCTGGCGCTCATGAGTCAGGTTCCGATGCAGGCGGCGCTTCAGATTCAGATGGCGATTCAGGTACAGGTGGCGATTCAGGTACAGGCAAGTCCCAGTCGCCGCCCAAGCCTGCTCGACGGAGTTTGTACGGATCTCGTCGGAAGCTCGCCCCGGGCGAGGCACAGGTCGCCCAGAGCGACGCCTGAGTCATGGGTGCTCGTCGAGTCATCGTGCTCGGGTCCACCGGTTCGATCGGCGTCAACACGCTGTCGGTCGTGGATCACCTCAACCGTCTAGGTGAAGACATTGAGATCGTTGCGCTCGGCGCCGGTGCCAATCATGCGTTGCTTGCGGCGCAGGCCGCGCAATTTGGGGTCGAGCATGTGGCGCTGGCATGCCCGCAGGCCCGCGATGTATTCAATGGCCCGGCGAGGGTGCACCCCGGGGCCGATGGGGGCGCCGAACTCGTCGCCAATTTGGCGAGGCCCGGCGATCTCATCGTTGCGGCCACGGTAGGGGTGGCCGGTGTGGAGGCCGTACTGGAGGGCATCGCTCGAGGGTGCGACATCGCGCTGGCCAATAAGGAAACCCTCGTTGCCGCCGGGGCCCTGGTCATGCCGGCGGCAAAGGAGGCTGGTGTCGCGATCCTCCCCGTAGACTCTGAGCACAGCGCCATCTTCCAGTGTCTTCAAGATCGGCAGTCTCCAGATGACATTCGCCGGATCGTGTTGACGGCGTCGGGCGGCCCCTTTCGAGGTCGCAGGGCCCAGTCCATCGCTTCGGCAACTGTTGACGAGGCGCTGGCCCATCCGACCTGGTCGATGGGGCGAAAGATCACGATTGATTCGGCAACCATGGTCAACAAGGCGCTTGAGGTGATCGAGGCCCACTGGCTCTTTTCGCTTGGGTCTGATCGCATCGAGGCCATCGTGCATCCCCAGTCAATCGTGCACGGCTTTGTAGAGTTTCGTGACGGAAGTGTTTTGGCCCAGATGGGGCCGCCCGACATGAAGACGCCCATTCAAGTGGCGCTTCTCTGGCCTCGACGTCTTGAAGGTTGTGGTGAACGGCTTGACTTCGCCTCATTGAGTGCATTGCACTTCGAGCCTGTCGATCATGCAACCTTCCCGGCCATCAACATGGCCAAGGCTGTCGTTGAACAGGGGGGCACGGCAGGCGCCGTGTTTAATGGGGCCAATGAGGCTGCCGTTGACGCCTTCCTGAGTGGCCAGATTCGCTTCGGTGACATCATGGTTTGCATTGAAGAGGCGATTGAGACACTGCCTGCAACAGCCGTGTCGTCGCTGGTTGATGTCACTGCGGCTGATGCGTCGGCTCGTGAAGTGGTTGCTCGCCGCATCGAAACACTCACCTCGCGGTGTCTCTGAGGAATCCGATGGAAACGCTGCTCACTGGTGCAAACATACTTCTCGTACTGCTGGGCTTTGGCCTTCTCATTCTGGTGCACGAAGCGGGGCACTTCATTGCGGCCAAGTGGGCCGGTATACGCACCGACGCCTTCGCGATCGGGTTTGGGCCAGTGCTGTGTTCCTGGCGTAAGGGCGTGGGCTTCCGCATGGGATCAAGTGTGACCGAGGTGGAGCATCGCACCGGGCGACCTCCAAGGGCGTTGACCGACGAACAACTGGCCCGCTACGGCATCGGCGAGACCGAGTACTCGCTCCGAATTCTGCCCTTGGGCGGGTTCGTGCGGATGTTGGGGCAAGATGATCTTGATCCCGGCGCCGTGTCAGGAGACCCGCGGGCCTACAACCGGGCCTCCATTGGCAAGCGGATGATTGTCGTCTCTGCGGGCGTGTTCATGAACATCGTGCTCGCTGCAGGGCTCTTTGTGATCGCGTTCACGATGGGCGTTCGCTTCGATGCGCCCGTCGTCGGCGACGTGCGTCCCGGCTCTGGGGCAGCGCTTGCTGTTGTGGCCGATGGCGATGCCCAGCCCGGGCTTCGAAGTGGCGACCACATCAAGGCGATCAATGGTCGCTCAACGCCCACCTTCGCCGACATCAGGGTTGCGGCTGCAATGGCCGTGCCTGGCGAGCCGATGGTGATCGAGGTGGACCGTGGCGGCACTCAACTGCAGTTCACGGCCGACATCGAGATAGATCCAGTCACCAACCTGCCCGAATTGGGCGTGTACCCTGCTGCTTCGACGACACTCTTGGATGATCCAGCATTGGCAGCGGTTGCCGCGAGGCTGCTGCCGCAGGTGCCCGCCGATGCTCGACCCAGTTCGGGTTGGACGCTCACAGGGCTGGGGCCTCAAGGGCATGTCGAGCAGGTCGAGGTGTGGTCTTCGCTTCAAGACGCCGCTGCCCGAACGGCTGGTCAGCCCTTTGACTGGTGGTGGGAGACCCCTCGGGGAGAACCCAGATCATCTCAGGTTTCGGCGGCGCCGCAGTGGCAACATCTGCAGTACGTCGATGCGACCGCAAAGACGCCCGTGGCCTGGGAAGAGGGCATCCTCGGGCTGGTGCCATTGGTGGAGATACGCAGTGTCATTGACGGCGGCGCGAACGAAGGCGTACTCCAAGCCGGTGATGTCGTGCTCGCCTTCGACGGTGTGTCTGCTCCGAGGATGCGCGAGTTCCGTGAGATCGTCGCTCGGCAGGAGTCCGCCGGGCAGATTCCAATGACGGTGCTTCGTGACGGTGTAGAGACCCAATTGCAGGCGAACATCGCTATTGAGGGCTTTGTCGGTGGTACGCCTAAACTGCAGGTGTATCCAGCCTATGCGTGGCACACCCCCCGCATCGCTCAGCCCATGCGCCGTGTGGCTCTGGCCGGTGGGCCGGGGACGCCCGCAGCGATCGCCACGCCCCTTGCGGATCTACCAATCAACCCGGGCGACCAGTTCATTGTGCCCGATGACGATGGCCTTTCCCCTTGGCGAGCCCTCTGGGTTCATGTGCATCAGGCTATCGAGCGAGGTGATGACTCGTTCCTTTTGACCACCGACGATGGCGGCTCGCCGGTGGAACATACGATCGAACTCGATGATCGATGGAAGGAGATGGTGGCGGCCCTTGCGTGGCGCTCGCCCTTGCCACAGCAGTTGTTCAAGCCCTTGCAGGTGACCCGATCAAGCGGTGGCAATCCGCTGCAGGCCGTGTCCATGGGATTACATGAGACCTGGAACTTCGTCGTGCTGACCTATGTCACGATCGACCGGCTCTTTCGCGGCACAGTTGGCGTGGAACAGCTGCACGGGCCGGTAGGGATCGTGCATCTGGGGACACGCATCGCCGATCGCGGGCTGGCGTACATGTTGTTCTTTCTGGCCCTCATCAGTGTCAATCTGGCCGTGCTGAATTTTCTGCCGCTTCCGATCGTCGATGGTGGGCTGATGCTGTACCTGATCTACGAGAAGTTCAAGGGGCGGCCGCCGTCAGTCGAATTCCAGAACGGGGCAGCGCTTCTCGGGCTGCTGCTCATTGGCACACTCTTCATTGTCACCTTCTACAACGACCTGCTGAGGCTGGTGGGTTGAGCACCGAGCGAGAGGTTGCCCTGATCACCGGAGGCGGCACCGGCATAGGCCGCGCCACTGCCAAGGCACTCGTAGGCCAAGGGTGGGATGTCATCATCAATGGCAGGCGACCCGATGTGCTAGCCGAGGCGATCGACGAGATCGAGGCAGGCACAAAGGGCGAGCCTGGCTGGGGGTCTGCATCTCAAGTCGCCGGCGACGTGGCTATGGGCGAGACTCGTTGGGCCATCATCGATCAGGTGCGATCAAGACACGGGCGACTGGACGCGCTGGTGCACTGCGCCGGTCACGCTGCCTTCACGCCGCTGGGAGAGGCCAGTGTCTCGGGCCTGCAGGGCTACATGGGTGTGCACACCGAGGCGGCGCTGGATCTGGTGACACAGGCATGGGATCTGCTGCGTGCACAAGGTTTGGGTCGAGTGGTGCTCGTCTCCTCAATGTCCGCTCACGATCCCTTTCCGGGGCTTGGGGTGTATGGCATGGCCAAGGCGGCGCTGGAGGCGCTGGCTCGGGCCGTGGCCGTGGATGGAGATGGGGCCATCAGCGCCTGGGCCTTGGCGGTTGGGTGCGTGGACACGCCGATGTTGCGGCAACTGGTGGGGGATGATGAGGCGCTCCAGAGGCTGAATCCAGCCCCGCCTGAGTCAGTCGCCGCCGTCGTTGGGGATCTGCTGGCAGGTCGCAGGGGCGAGCCCTCGGGTGCCACGATCATGGCGGATCAGTTCTGATTGATGCCTGCTGAGGTGTCAGGACAGATGCCTCTTCGGGGGCAAACGGGTCTGGGAGCACAAAACTCTTTGAAGGAATCGCTGGCCAGCGGGCTTGTCGTATTGGACGTTGCACTGCAGTTGCGTCCGGAAACCCGCACCGATCGCTCTGGAGCATCAGCGAGGACCACTCAGAGCAATGCCGCTCCCAACATCCACGAAAGAACACGCAAGGGTGTTGATTCTGGAGAGTGATCCAGAGATCGCCCGTCGACTGGTTGCGGCACTTGCCACGAGCAGAGTGCAGTCACAAGACGACCCACCGCTGTTGGGGGGAGCCTCAGGCGCATCGAGCGCCGAAAAGGTGGGGGCCTGCAGGGTGTTTGAGTGTGTCAGAGATCTCGTGGGTGAAGACCTGTCGAAGTACGCAGTGTGTCTTGCGGCAACCAGTCTGGGCGATGCCCTCGGGCCCGACGTGCTGTCCAGAGTGAACCAATTGGCCCCACATCTGCCGGTGGTCGTCGTCGGCCCCATCGCCGACATCGCAATGGCGCCCGAGTTCATCAGGGCTGGAGCCGCTGATGTAGTGGCGCTCACAGGCCACGAATTGGTCACGATTCCCCTGGCTGTGCGAAAGGCCATCGCCCAGCAGCAACTGAAGGAGGAGAATGAAGAACTGCACTCAAGTCTGACGAGAGCCGCCGCCGAATTGGCCGAGGCAAATCGGCGGCTCGAGGGCACCATTCGCCGCCTGGAAGTGGCCGTTCGAACCGATGATCTGACCGAGCTCATGAATCGCCGGTGGCTCGACCTGACGCTGGAAGCCAGATGGATCGAAGCAGCCCGTCACGATCAGGATCTGGGTTTGATCATGATCGATCTGGACGGCTTCAAGCAACTCAATGATCAACGCGGTCATCAAGCCGGAGACGATGTGTTGCGCCTGGTCGGCCGTGTGTTGCGGGAGACATGCCGAGAGATTGACACCGCTGCTCGCTACGGGGGGGATGAGTTCTGCGTGCTGCTGCCGCATGCCGATCTGGATGCGACACTCACGGTCGGGCACAGGATTATCGACGGCTTTCGGGCGGCGCTCGTTGCGCGAGGGCTGGATGATCTCGTTGACCTGTCGGTGGGCGTCGCTACTCGTTGTCTGGGTTGCCCTGCGACATCTCAGGCGCTGCTCGTGCAGGCCGATGAGGCCATGTACGCGGCCAAGCAGGGCGGCCTCCGCCTGATGATCCACCGCAGGTCGCAGCACCTTCGCCGAATCGCCTGAGGGCGGCGATTCGACTATCGTCCCTGCATGGCTGCCTCGCGCGAGCCGGGAATCGCCAACCGGCGTGCCCGGCATGACTACTTCATCACGGACACCCTCACCTGCGGGATCAAACTCACCGGCACTGAGATCAAGTCGATCCGGGCCGGCCAGATCTCGCTCAAGGAGGGGTATGTCCGCGCGTCCGACAAGCCGCTGTCACTGACGCTTCACGGGGTGCACATAGCCGAATATCCCGGGGCAGGCCCCAAACACCAGCACGAGCCCATCAGAGTTCGCACGCTGCTGGCGAACAAACGCGAGATTCGCAAGTGGGCCGTGGCCTCGAGGGCAAGAGGGTCCACCATCGTGCCGCTGGAGATCGTCTGGGTTGAAAGCAGGGCCAAACTGGTCATTGGGCTGGGGACGGGCAAGAAGAAGCATGACAAGCGACAGGCGCTCCGCAAGAAGGCGCATGCGAGGGACATGGAGCGTCGATGAGACGACGCCGAGGGGGCCCTCTTTCCGCTATCATTCGCCCCTTGCAGCCATGCATTCCCCTTGCGCGAGTGGCGGAATTGGCAGACGCGCCAGCTTGAGGTGCTGGTGGGAGTAAAATCCCGTGGAGGTTCGAGTCCTCTCTCGCGCATTGAATGACCGCCAACGCGGCCCCTTCCTGTGGGAACGGGGCCGCGATGCATCCCGGGGGTGGTGGCGCAAGGAGCATGAAAGGCCATGTCCCAGCGGCTGTTGATCAACGAAATCTTTCACAGCATTCAGGGTGAGTCTACCCGGGCCGGGCTGCCGTGCATCTTCATCCGACTTCGTGGATGTCATCTTCGGTGCAGTTACTGCGACACCTCATATGCCTTCACCGAGGGCGAGGGCATGACGATCGATGAGATCATGGATCAGGTGAAGGAGATTCCGACACCCCTTGTCGAACTGACCGGCGGGGAGCCGCTCCTGCAGAAGGATGCGCCCTCGCTCATGCGTCGGTTGATCGAAGACGGTCGGACCGTGTTGATTGAGACGTCTGGTGCCTGCGACATTTCGCTTTGCCCCGACGGCGTGATTCGCATTGTCGATTTCAAGACGCCAGGAAGCCATGAAGCCCACCGCAATGACTGGGGCAATGTCGATCATCTCTGTGCCAAGGATGAGGTGAAGTTCGTCATCTGCGACCGGGCTGATTTTGACTGGGCCCGAGAGGTGGTCGATCGACATGCCCTGCATGATCGAGTTGCATCCATCTTGTGGTCGCCGGTACACGCGCAGCCAGGAGACGAGCACATCAGCGGCTCAGCAGGCCTCGCCCCGGCTGACTTGGCCGCATGGATGCTCGAGGCCAATGTGCCCGGCCGATTGCAGATGCAGTTGCACAAGCACATCTGGGACCCTGCAACCCGTGGCGTGTGAATTGGTCGAACTCATTGGGGACGAAGCTTCGACCTGGCCTGTAGGCGTGGCGCAGTCGCCTCAGGGGTGCTGTCGGTGGTTGGACGTGGACTTGCTCGACGGAGATCTCTCTGACCCGGGGGCCCCTGGCTTCCGGGCCGTGTTTTCAGGGACGCCCGGAGAGGGGCGGTTCGACCCGGATCCAACAGCGTGGATGGCGCCGGCCCGGGCGGCATTCAAGGCGCGGCTGGCAGCGCTCGATCGACGCACTTTGGTGCGTCCGCATCATGCCCACGTGCTCAGCGATGTGCCTGGCACCCGCTCGATGCTGGAGGGGCACGCTGCTCGGCCGGTGGCGCTTGACGTCGCCGCCATCATGTCGCCCTCGATGCTCGCCGATCCGGAGCCTCATCTCGATCGCATATTGCATGGGCTGGGCAACATGGCGGGCGCTGTCCTGATCACTGATGCCCGGCCGGATGAGCAGGAAGGCACGGTGGCCTGCTCGCCCGGATGCGGGCAGATTCCAGGCGCTGTCCTGGCCCGTTGTATTGAAGCATGGCTGCTGCCCGACCTGCCCGCAGACGTGACGATCGCCGTTCCCCCAGGCCAGCGTGAGGCGACCACCCGATGGCTGGGCTGGCTATGATGCCCTCTCATGAGTGATCCCCAGCAAGCTTCAGCCGGGCAGGATCCGGTACTCAACAAGGTGGTCGAGGCGTTTTCCGATCGGCAGTTGAGCCGAACCGTGTTTCGCGGGCAGGTCTCTCTGATCGTCGCGGCCGAAGACGCCCATGAGATCTTGCGATTCCTGCGAGATGACGCTGCCTGTCGATTCAACATGCTGGTCGATGTCACGGCGGTGGACTATCTGGGCTACCCCGTTGACCAGCCAGGTCGGTTTGCGGTCGTTTGGGTGCTTCGCAGCCACGAGCATGAGCGATTGATGCTGGTCAAGGCCTACCTCGATCCCAGTCTGGATACGTCGGGTATCGAGGCGGATCCGAACCTGGAAGTGGACAGCGTCTGTGACATCTGGTGCGGCGCCGAGTGGCGTGAGCGCGAGGTGTTTGACATGTTCGGCATCCGATTCCGCGGCCATCCTGACCTGCGACGAATCTTGACCTGGCGAGACTATCCCGCCCACCCGCTCCGCAAGGACTACCCCCTTCGAGGGAGAGGTGAGCGAGAGAACTACGAGGTCATCGACCGCGAGAGCGTCTGAGCACTGCCTGCTGCGGGCACCAGGGTTGGTGCAAGCGGGCTGCGGGGCAATCGAGTTCTAGTTCAGACCCCCTGATCAGCGACTGCCCGATCCACGGGGCGACTCGAGTGTGATCGTGTCAATCGCTGGGTCCATGTTCCACGTCATGGCCACGGCTCGCACCGGCAGGGGCGCGCCCTCGGTGAGAATTGCTACCGGATGCGCATGCGTGCCCTCGAGGCGAGCAATGCCAGTACGTGTGGAGTACACCAGCGCATCGGCGTCAGCTCGGCGCATGGGCGTGGCCAAGAAGACGCGTCCCTTGGCCGTCACACGCTCGATGGTGGCCTGCGAGTTGAAATCGAGGGAGTCGCTGATCGCAGTCGCAGGGCTGGCTTCATCCGCGTTGGAGGCTCGGGCTGTGACAGCCGTGACAGCGTCGGCTGCCAGCGTGGCGATATCAGTGGGCTCAGTGGCGCCTTTCCATTGGCCCTCGACCATGCCCCGCATCACGATGTCATGTCGTTCGTCGTCACGGCGCACCATGTTCAACTCGTTGGCCCAAGTGAATCGGGCCGTGCCGGGGCCTCGGAATGGTCCGTCGCCCTGAGTTGTGGCCCATGCTGGCCTGCGAGTCACGAAGTCGCCTTCACCTCGGACCTGGGCTCTTGTGTTGAGATCATCCCAGAGCACCCGGTCGCCACCGATATAGACGATCTCAGGTGTGGATCGGCGAGCATCGGTTTCCCACCTTCTACGCTCGAGTCGGGCCTTGCCCGTGGCCAGCAAAGTCGAGAGCACTCGTCCTTCTCCGCCGAAGAGATCTGTGTTGACTTGGGCATCACGGTCGCTGCCGGTTGCCTCTGCACCATCCGTGATGGATGCAAACTCAAGGCGTAGCGAGGCCCCGCCGAGGCTGGATCGTTCGGTTGGTTTGGGCTGTGAGACAACCTGCACATCGCCGAGCAGGTCAAGTGCGCCCGCGCCATCGGCAAAGGCTCCGTCGTAGGTGAGCGATTCGTTCCAGGTGGCACGCATGCTGACGACTCGCGGCACCTTGGGGGTCGGGGCTGGAACATCGGGGCGGGAGATGCGGTGATTCTGGGTCACGTCGATTGATCGAGACAACAGACGAGCCAGACCACCGCCGGGCCATGTGGCTCGCCCGTCGCGACGCTCAATCGTCACTTCAGTGCCGTGTTCAATGAGCAGATCAGCCCGGGCGACGACGATGTTCTCGCCCTTGAGCACCACCCGCTCCTGCCGGGCGTCTCCGACCAGTGTGTCTGCAAAGGCCCGAGCGCCGTCGGCCAGCAGAACCTGTACGTTGCCTTGGGCGTCAAAATCTCGCACACGGGCGTTGGCCATGAGATCGTCGGATGCCTCTGCAGTCTCCTCGCTCGCAGCTTGATCTGGTTGCTCCGCGGCCTCGAGGGTTGCCACCAGTGTGTCAGCCCAGAGCGTTTGGTCCTCGTTGTGGGCTCGGATTGAACCGCGGGCGATGAACCGCTCGGGGCGGGCCTTTCCATCGGCGTCGGGCACGAATCGCATTTCAAGAAGATCGGCGTCGATCTCTCCATCGGGGCTTCGCACCTGCACATCGCCGTTGAACTGCACCAGTTTCATCTGACCAGCGCCTGATGCGCCGCCGGGCTCAAACCGCACCGACACACCGTCGGTCCATTCGATGGAGAGGTCCTGCTCGATTTGATCGGGGGCGTTGGGGTCGATCATCGCGGCGTCTTCGTCGATGAGCGCTGCCGACAGGGGGGAGCTCGCCATCATGAGGGCCGACCCTGCCGTTGGGCCGGATCCGGCAAGGCCGGTGTCCATCTCGACCCAAAGGCGGTCCTTGGAACGCAGCCAGACATCATCGGTGACGAGCGTGACGTCGCCGCCAGAGTCGGAGCGCAGGTCCACCCGCTGTGTGCTGCTGCGATACTCCAGGCGATCGCACACGCCGCCGATTCGATCCGACGTATCCAGCAGGCGGACTGGGCTTCCGGTCAGCTCCAGCCGGCTGGCAGCGGCGTCAGTGGGCCGCTGTGTTCCTTCAGGAAGTGGCACCATGGTGAGGGGGCCATCGCAGGTGACGACGATTTCGCCCGGGCGTGGCAGGGGGGCGTCCTGCGACCCGATCACCAATGCGCTCAAGGCCCAAGGCAACGGCCCAGCGGCGACGGCCGCCGCAGGAGGCTCGGGGTTGGACAGGGCCGACTGGCCTGACATGGAAAACACCAGGTCGAGCGTGTCGCCCACTGCCAGTCGCCGGCCCGCCTGATCCTCTTGTTCAATGCGTATCTGCTCGGTCATACGCAAGCGATAGAACTGGGCATCAGCATCGCCGCTGGGGCCGCTCGGTCTTTGGGCTTGATTGGCCGATGTGACCGATGCAAAGCGCCTTGAGGCGAACTCGACATGGCGGCGGGCCGGAGCGTGGCCTGCTCGCTGAAGGCTGCGTTCACGCAGCATGATCCAGTCAACGCGGGCCAACCGAAGAAACTCGATTCGGTCATCGCGATCATTGAGCAGCACCAGCAGATCAGCACCTGACATGCGCTCCGTGGCGGAGACGGCGGTGATCTCTCCCGGGCACTCGATCCGACCAGCGAGATTGTCGAAGCTGGCCTTGCCGGTTCGAACAGTCATGGCGGGCGTGGTGGTGGCGATGTCAAGGCTGCCTGACTCGGGCTGTTCGTACAGCCGAATGACAACTTGCCCCTCGAGTGTGCCCCGCTCCAAGGCTCTCTTGGGTGCGTAGGCTTCCAGCGTTTGGCCAGTGAGCGTGACGAGACGGCCGCCGGTCATGAAGAGCTGCACTTGCGGTTGCTGCATGCGCAGCCAGTGATCGCCGAGGCTTTCAGGATCGGGATCGAGATGATCGAAGCGGTACTGCTGGGCGAGAGCGCCATCGTCACCGGCAATCTGAACCCAGCCGCCCTGGGCCAGTTCGACATTGAGATTCGGGTCTCCCAAGTCTTCTACCGGCGGCGCCTCGGTAGCGGAAGGTGGCGCGATCTCAGGCCCCTGCGGTGTGGAACTGGTCTTTGCATCCGTGCCTTCCAAGAACCAGACCACCGCAACCAGTCCGCAGGAGGCAATCGCGGCGAGCAGGACCAGCGAGGTCAGTCGAGTCATCGCGGTGCGGAATTGGCTGGTCATCGGAGCTTGAAGTCCTCTCAAGGGGAGGGGGCTGTAATGCTGGGGGCGAGCAGATCCTGCACGTCGATGAGCCCCACTGGTTTGCCGGCGTCGTCAACCACCGGGATCTCGTCAATGCGGTGCTCGGCGACTATTGCACGAGCCTGCGCCACGCGATCCGAGGCCTTCAGGGCAATGGGGTCCGCCGTCATGATTTCACCGATGGATCGGTCCAAAAAGGACGAGTCGCTCAGTGCGCTCCGTCGCAAATCTCCATCGGTCACGATTCCCCTGAGTTGGTCTTGTTCGTCTACAACGAGCAGGGCGCCAGCATGGCGTACACCTGCCGAGGTCTGCTGTGCCTCAGCCTGAACGAGTGCGTCGTGCACGCGATCGGTTGACCGACAGGTGGTGAGGTTTTCGCCCACCTTGAATCGGAGCAACTCGCTGATGCACCGCAATTGAGCCCCCAGCGCGCCTCCTGGGTGGCGGCGCTGGAAGTCTTCCTCGGTGAAAGCTCTCCGGTGCGCCACTGCCAGCGCCAAGGCGTCGCCGCAAGCCAGTGTGGCTGTCGTTGATGTGGTCGGTGCCAGTGCGAGATTCCCAGCCTCGTCGAGGTCGCCCAGGGCCAGATGGACGTCGCAGAGGCGAGCCAGATGGGAGTCGTGTGATCGTGAGATACCGATACACGTCACCTGATCGGCACGCAGAATATTCGCCAGGTTCACGATCTCTTCGGTGCCCCCTGAGAAACTCAGCAGCAACACGATGTCACCGGGGCGAATGCGACCCAGATCACCGTGCACAGCATCTGCGGGATGGACCACGTGGGAGGGCACGCCCACCGAGGCCAAAGTGGCCGAAATCTTGGCGCCCACCAGCCCTGACTTGCCCATGCCGCTGACCACCACATGCCCCGGGCAATTGTCGATCAGGTCGAGCGCCTGGGTCCACCGATCCGCTTCGTCTCCTTGCACCGACTCGGCCAGCCGCTGCAACGCGTCGGCCTCGGCCCGAAGCACATCGGCTAGAAAGGCCTTGTCCGGAATCAGGGGCGTGGAGGTAGACTGCCCGTTCGACATGGCGGCATTCTACCCGTCTTTGTCCAAGGCCCTCGGAATGAGCACGCAGACTGCACAGGACGACTTTCGAATCCAGCTGGAGGCTTTTGAAGGGCCGCTGGATCTGCTGCTTTTTCTGATTCGACGGGCCGAGGTGGACATCATCGACATTCCGGTGGCACGCGTCGCCGACGAGTATCTGGCCATTTTGCGACAGGCCACAACAGATGTGGACGTAGAGGCGGCGGGCGAGTTCCTTGTGATGGCTGCCACCCTGGTCGAACTCAAGAGTCGTACGCTCATGCCGCCTCAGCAGCGTGAGGATGATGATGCCTCGGAGCGTGACGCCGACCCACGGGCGACCCTGATCCAGCAGCTATTGGACTACCAACGTATTCGACTGGCAGCAGAGGGCTTGGTAGAGCGTCGTGATGAAGCTGCACGTCGATTCAACGTGCAGGTGTCGGCGCCGAAAGTGCAGTCACGCGAGATTGAACTGGACTTGGAAGACGTCCATGCGATGGATCTGGCCGAGGCCTATGAACGCATCGCTTCGAGCATCGATTTTGATCGTCTGGGTGATCACGTGGTCGCCGTTGACGACACGCCCGTGGCCCTGCATCAGGCGGATCTGCTGGATCGTCTCCAACGACGCAAGGGCGAGCCCATGGAGCTTCAGGCCTTGTTTGCCGGATGCGATCTGGGGCAGCGGGTGGGGTTCTTTCTGGCGACGCTCGAACTGGTTCGACTGGGGCAACTGAGTGTTGCCCAGAGCGGAGACGGCCCGATCACACTGGCCCTGCGTGATGCTACAGCGGAAGATGTGCCGCTCGACGAAGACGCCGAAGTTCATCGCGATCCAGATCACGCCATTGCCCCGGCTGCAAACCCCGAAGTTTCAGAGGTCCGATCGACAGACGCTTGAGTCGTTTGACCGGGTGTCCGAGCGCCGCGGTCATGCGGCGAATCTGCCGATTGCGTCCTTCGCCCAGTACCACTTCGAATCGAGTCTGGTGCTTGTCGCGCATCTTTATGTCAACTCGCTTGACCCGGGCCCGCCGGGGCTTGTCTCCTTCGCGATCAACGAGGAACACACCCTTGAGCAGCGTTTGGACCGTCTCATCTGACATGGCCCCTCGCACTTTCACCTCGTAGACCTTCTCGATGTCGTGGCTCGGGTGCACGAGTCGCTGCGACAGAGCGCCATCGTTCGTCAGCAGCAGGAGGCCACAGGAGTCGATGTCCAGCCGACCTACGGGAAAGAGCCTGGCCCGGGTTGGGTGCTGCACAAGATCGATTGCACGCCGCCGGCCCTCCGGGTCGTCGTTGCTGCAGACGACGCCGCGAGGCTTGAACAGCATGACCGTGACGGGCGCAATGGGAGCGCCGATGCGGCGACCGTCCACTTCGATGCGGTCCTTGGTCGGGTGTACCCAGGCGGGCAGTTCACGGATGTAGGTGCCGTTGACGCACACCTTGCCCTCTTCAATCAGGGCCTCGCAAGCTCGCCTTGACCCCAGCCCTGCCGCTGCGAGCACCTTCTGCAGCCGCTGACCTCGCGCCGCATCGCGATAGTCAGTGGGGGGGGCATTGGTCAGATCCGAGGCGATCTCATCGGCAGGCGTTGTCTGATCAGCCTCGAGGCACTCATCGGGGGCTGGGGGGGCGTTCCAGCCGGGGGCAATATCAGGCGGCTGGGGGCCGCGTCGATGAGGCGTCTTGTCGGGTCGGGGGTCCATCACTGGTGCCTTTCCGGTTTGGGATTGTCTGGAACACAGGCTCGAATCAGGCCTGTAGCCTCCGGCCCTTGGCGTGGGGCCACAGAGCGAGGGCTTGGGCCTTGAAGCGCAGATGGGTAGGCTACTGCAAGGAGGCCTCCTGGTGCGTCAGCGAATTCGAAGCATGCGAAGACAGTGGCGATCCATGCGTCTTCTGGTGCGTCGCAGGCCCGCCAGTGAACTCAGTCGCAGTCACCGAAAGGTGCGATTCGTGCTCGACATGGTGAGATTGGCGGCCATCCGACTCAGGCGCAACAAGGCCGGCTTCATGGCGGCGGCTTTGTCGTACAGGGTGCTGTTCTCGCTCATTCCACTGCTGGCCTTGGGGGCCCTGATTGCACGGTATTCCGTTTCGGATGCAGCCTTTCTTGACGCCGTAGACGACTTCATCAACCAGTTGGGGCTCGACTCGGTGAATGTTGCCTCGCTGCAGGGGTCCGACGGGCATGCGGGTCTGGGAGACTGGCTCAGGGCTCAGGCCAAGGCAGCAATGGCGATCAACCCCGCGAGCCTCGGTGTGGTCGGCGGCGTCGTGCTTGTTTGGTCGTGCTACAAGCTCTTTGACGAGGTCGAGCGTGTCTGCAGCACGCTCACCGGCGGGCTCAGACGACGCACGCTTAGGGCCCGGATGGTGCTCGCCGTCACCCTGCTGGTGGCCATCCCGGTGCTCGCCACCTACGGGCTTTCCATGCTCAGCGACGTACTGGCCACACTTCCTGGTGGAAGCGGGGTGGTCGTGGTACTGGGATCAACTGTGCATGTACTGCTGATTGGCGTGGTTCTGACTGGCATCATCTGCACGGCCTATCACTGGATTCCACTGGACGGCCCCACATGGAGAGCCTCCATGATCGGCGCCGTCTCAGCCGCGGTAGCCCTCATGGCCGGTGAGTGGGGGCTTCGGGCCTATGTGCTGAGCGCCGTTCCCTCGAGCCCGGTAGGCGGGGCTTTGGGGCTCGTGCCGCTGATCATGCTTTGGGTGTACGTCATGTGGCTGTGCCTGCTCTACGGCCTGGAGTTGGCGGTGCTGGTGGATCGTGGCCGGCGCCGCTGGCAGTCGCTTTCCAGGGGCTGAGTCAACGGCGCCGACGCTCGTCGGCCCACCATGTTCTGGTCAGTTGCTCAGGGTTCCCGATGTGGCTGGCGAATGCAGCCGAGGCGCTGAGGGGCAGACCTTGCGCGTCAGTAGAGCCGATCGCATCGAGAAAGTCGGCCAGGGATCCACGGCGAGTGCGCGCAAGCCATGAAATCAGGGCACAGCCATCGATGTAGGCAGCTGCAACCTGATCAGCGTCGTCGTGATTGAGCTCGGCCACCTGCAAGAGGGCAGGGATGCTGGAGACCGATCCCGAGTCAAGTCGCTCAAGAAAGGCCTCTCGCCGATTGGCGAAGTCTCGGTCGGGACCAAATGGGCGGCGGCGATCTGCCGTCTCAAAGGCGCTCGAGAGCCCTTCGTGCAGCCAGGCAGGCCAGTGTCGATGATGGGGGAACGCCTCAGTGAGATGCACCAACTGATGCACCGTCTCGTGGGCGGTCAAAGCCATGCGGCGAATCACTTCGCTTTGGGCCAACTCCTGTCGGGCAGATTCGAGTTGAGCCATGGCCTCGTGAACCTGAGCCCCTGCGGCGCGAGCCTGATCAACTTCGCGCTGATAGTCGTCGATCTGTTCCCAGGCGGCTTCGAGGTCCAGATGCTCGCCTGGATCGAGAAAGACGATCCAGCCATTTCGGGGGCTGAAGTACCCCGGCACGTGAGCCGGATCGATGGAGAGATCGTCATGCTGCCGAGCGAATTGCTGGTACTGGGCATCGTCGGTGAACAAGAGGCAGAGCAACGCCCGATCGGGCCCGCTCCGAGGGCGTTCCATCAGCCGCAGAAACCGGTCCCACTCCTGCCTGGTCCGTTCCAGTGTCCGTTGCACTTGTTGCACGGATGGCCGTGGGGCATCGGAGAGCACGGTCCAGCCACGCTGATGCCATGGTTTCATGTCAGGCAACAGGGCCCGGGCCTCGTCGAGGCTGCGTGGGGGCGAGGCGATCAGCAGCAGCGAGCCCAACATGGCTTTGATGACCATGCCTTCATCATCGGACATATGTTGCCCGAGGGCCACTTCACTTGAGGCCCCGAGGGCAGCGGTCGCTAGAATGTCCGCACATGGGCATTGAAGCAGCCATTCCGGTTGACGGGTTTCTCACCACGTCGCTCAACAGGGTGATCAACTGGGCCCGCCGTTCGGCGGTCTGGCCCATGCCATTTGCTACGGCTTGCTGCGGGATCGAATTGATGGCCACGGCCTCCAGCCGATTTGATCTGGCCCGATTCGGCGCTGAAGTGTTCCGTTTCAGTCCTCGACAGGCGGATTTGCTGATTGTGGCCGGGCGAGTCGCAGTGAAGATGCTGCCGGTGTTGCAACGCATCTACAAGCAGATGTGCGAGCCCAAGTGGGTCATCTCGATGGGGGCCTGTGCCAGTACTGGCGGCGTGTTCGACACCTACGCGGTCGTGCAGGGCGTCGATCAATATGTGCCGGTCGATGTCTACGTGCCCGGGTGCCCACCGCGTCCGGAGATGCTGATCGAAGGCGTGATGGCCATTCAGCGCATTATCGACAACGACAACATCCCCTATGACGGCGACGGCAAGCGACTGCCACTGGAATTGGCGCTTGAGCCCACGTGGCGACCAGGCGAACAGCCCGCCGATGTGACGATCGGCGTTAGCTGAACACCGATCCGTCGAAGGCCTCAATTGAAGATCGGGCAGATCAGTGTCTGAAGGCACGCGTGCCGGTAAGCAAGCAGGTTGCGCCCCGCTGACGGCACAGTTCAAAAGTGTCTTCATCGCGCTTTGATCCACCCGGGTGGATCAGGCAGTTCACACCGGCGTCCAGCAGAACCTCTGGTCCATCACTGAATGGGAAGAACGCATCCGATGCGGCAATCACCGGTCCGTCGCTGGCTGCAATCGCCTGCGCGGCCTTCTGAACAGCCACTCGGGCGGCATTGACACGATCCACCTGCCCGCCTCCCACACCAGCAAGCCTGCCGCCACATGCGATCGTCACCGCATTGCTGGGAACGTGCTTGACGGCCGTCCATGCACAACTGGCGAGCGCCTGTGCAGTTGAGTCGAGCGGCTCACCGACTGCTACCTTCCAACTGCTCGGCGACGCGATGGCGTCGTCTTCATCTTGTACGAGCAGGCCGCCGGGAATCGTTCGGATCGACTGGCAAGAGCGGGGGCGGTGCATGATGTCTGGAACGGCGACCAGTCGGATGTTCTTCCACCTGTCCTGCAGTGCCTCGATGGCCTCCTGCTCAAAGGCGGGAGCCAACAGCACCTCGATGAAACGCTCGCCCTCAATGATCGCCGCCGCTTCAGTCTGCGTCATCGGCGCATTCATCGCGACAATACCGCCGAAGGCTGCAAGCGGGTCGCCGGCCCAGGCCTGATGAAACGCCTCTACAGGCGAGTCGGCCGCCGCCAGGCCGCAGGGGCTGGCGTGCTTGACGACGACCGCCACACTGCTGCCAGTGCAGGCGTGGGCAAGATCGCGGCAGCAACGCAGTGCGCCAGCGGCGTCGTTGTAGTTGTTGTAGGAGAGCGGCTTTCCATCGATCGTCGAGGCACTGGCAAGGCCAGCATCACGGGTATCAGGGGTCGCATAGAGCGCTGCCTGCTGGTGGGGGTTCTCGCCGTATCGAAGCATGCGTTCGCGGCCGGCGACGAGATGAAGCCATGCCGGGAAGGGCTCGCCGGCCGAATTCATCCAGGAGGCGATCGTGGCGTCGTACCGGGCCGTACGGGCAAAGGCCGACCCAGCGAGGGTGCGGCGCAGGTTCAAAGTCGTGCACCCGTCATTCGCTCGCAATTGGGAGATCAGGCTGTCGTACTGGTCGCGGTCGGTTACGACGGCAACGAAGTCGTGGTTCTTGCCAGCGCTGCGGAGCATGGCAGGGCCGCCGATGTCGATCTGTTCGATCGCCTCCGCTTCGGTAGCGGTTCCCGAGGCAATCGTCCGCTCGAATGGATACAGATTGATGCACACCAGATCGATGGGGCGAATCTCATGGGTCTGCATGGCTTGAACATGATGATCCAGGTCTCGTCGGGCGAGCAGGCCACCGTGCACTCGTGGGTGCAGCGTCTTGATTCGGCCGTCCATCATTTCGGGGAAGCCCGTGAGGGAATCAACCGTGACTACCTCAAGCCCGGCTTCCTGCAGGGCCGCGGCCGTTCCACCGGTTGAGATCAACTCGACACCCATGTCTGCCAGTGCCTTGGCAAAGGGAATCAGATCAGTCTTGTCGCTGACCGAGAGCAGCGCTCGTTCAATGCGGACGAGGTCGGGCATGTGTTTCTCTCTGTCCAGCCCCGCAAGCAGGGGGCAGGTTGGCTCAGGATGCCGGGACGAGCGACTCGATGCGACCGTCTGCGCCGATCACAAAAACTCGGCCATCGTCCGTCGATGAGGCCTTCACGTGCGTGCCCAGAGGCAGATTCAAGGCGGCGTCCAAGGTGCCTGTCGTGGGGGAGACTGTTGATAGTGCACCGGTGCGCCACTGCCAGGTAAGCAGGCTGTCTCCAGTGGTTGTGAGAACGTCGCCGTCCACGCCCGGGGAGGTCCAGATCTGCACACCGGAGGGCTTGTTTTCCGGTGCCGCTTCCCAAGCAGTCAGGCCTACGCCTGGCACCTGCTGATAGACACTGCTGCCCACGAGTGTGGGCGCGGAGACGAGGGGGGACTCCATCAGGGCTTCCCACACAGGTCTTCCTTCATTTTTCAACGACAGGCAGCGGATGTATTGATCTTGCGTGCTCGTCCACACGTGAGTGTCGGTTGCGACTGGCTCGGCGGCCAACTCCCCGAGCAGTGTGCGTGTCCAGACAAGCGCGCCGGTCTCGACGTTCAATGCAGACACGACCCCGTCGTTGGCGCCTGCAATGACCAGATCGCCCGCCACAATCGGGGAGACTGCGACGCGTCGGCCAATGCGGTGAGCTCGCTTGGATAGCCCCGTCCACCAGGAGTGCCAGACCACTTCGCCGCCGAGGCTGCCATAGATGAATTCTCGTCCGGCGAGACTGCCGCCGGTTCTGGCGAGCCACTGGAGTCGCTGCATGGGCTTGACGACGCCCTTGAGCATGCCCTTGGGAATGCCACTGTTCAGGTCAACCGTGACGATCGCGTCGGATCTGAGCACGATGGCAACGTTCGCTTCTTTTGAGACATGCAGGTCGAGCACCTGATCGCCCGGGTCCGCAACGAACGCCCGCCACTTTCGAACGCCTGTGCCAAAGTCGAGCATCGAAAGTTCATTGCGGGCGTCGAGGACGAAGACGCCGGTGGATGTGGGCCAGAGTCCGGCCACACCACCATCTGCGGCAAAGGTGGCACTCCACGTCGGATGCAGCCCGAGACTGCGGGCCGCCAGTGGCCCGATCATCATCTCTTCCTCGAGGTGGGCAGCACGCTGCGCCAATGGATCAAGCGAGGTGCGAGGCGACTCCTGCATGGCAGCAGGGGCGACTGCTTCTTTGGGGGGCTGTGTGGAAGCACAGCCGGCCCCCAGAAGGGAGCAGGCGGCCAGTGCGAGTGTCATGATGCTCGTTGCGGGGCTCGAACGGGGCATGGGACGTCAATGGCTCCTGAACAGTTGCGGGTGACCCCAAGCGGGCCAGTATAGCCTGCCCTGCTCGGCCTCGGAGGGTAGGCTTGGCAGGGTGTTCACCGGACTCATTCAGCATGTCGGTTGCGTGAAGGCCATGCGACCCACCAGTACGGGCTGCCGACTCATTATCGATCCAGCCCAGTGGGGGCACAGGCCTGATCCGGGTGACTCGATTGCGGTGTCAGGCTGCTGCCTGACTGTGGTAGAGGATCAGCAATCGGACACGCTGTCCTTCGACGTGATCCAGCAGACCCTGACCAAGACTCGTTTGGGGGCAATTGACGCTGCTGACCGGGTGAATCTGGAGCCTGCTGCCACCTTGGCCTCTCGCCTTGACGGCCATCTGGTGCAGGGGCACGTGGATGCCATCGGGCGGGTTGTCGCTGCCTTGGACACACCTGACCAGGGAAGACGGCTGCGCCTGGAGGCCCCTGTGGATGTGCTTGACTTGTGTGTGCAGCAGGGCTCTATTGCCATCGATGGGGTGAGCCTCACAATTGCTGACCTCGGCGACACGTGGCTTGAAGTAGCGCTGATCCCTATGACGCTCGAGTTGACCACCCTGGGCGATCTGCGTGAGGGCAATTGTGTGAACATCGAGACTGACATGCTTGCTCGGCATGTGCAGCGACTGCTGCGTCGCGGAAACTGAGTCAGCGCCTTCGCTGTTCCAACTGCAGCAGATCTTTGATGTCCATCTCGAAGCGGTCGCCGCGAGTGATGTGAAGTGACTCAATGGTGCCTGCAGGGAATTCTGCAGCGAATCGAACAGGCACGCCGCTGGGGTATGAAGTCATTCGGGCCAGATATTGGTCATGGGGCTCACCCGGTTCGATTGGTGGCTCGACGGGCATCTCCCATGTCGCCACGACTCTGCCACGACCGTCCAGAAAGACAAGATCGATGGGCATGACGCACCATGCCATCCAGAAGGAGTGGTAGTCCGGTCGAGGGAAGATGAACAGCATGCCCGTGTCGGGTGGCAGGCTCTCACGGCCCATGAGCCCGCGGCGAATGTCAGCTTCGCCAATAGCCAACTCCATGGACCACGTCTTGCCGTTGACCACAATGGAAGTGTGCGTCATGGGCTCGGCGCACCCACAGGTGAGCATCGAGAGCATGGTCAGCAGTGTCGCGACGAGGCGTGTGTTCTTCATGCGTCGAGCCACCTGATGTGGTCGCTTGTCACGATCACGTCCGAGCGGGGGACGCGGTCGATGTCGAAGGTCTCCAGAAAAGCCGATGCGGTCATGGGGACAGGATCATCGCCGCTGGTGCAGAAGGATGCCAGCAGGCCTACGAGGCGGTCTGGCCGCCCACTTCGCCAACGGGAGATTCTCGTGTCACCATGCCGTTTGGCCAGACGCCGGCCATCCGGGCCTCGAAGCAGAGGCAGGTGCCACCACGTGGGTGTGGGCAGCCGCAGATGGGCCTGCAGGCACTGCTGCCGGGCGGCCGAGGAAAGCAGGTCATCTCCGCGAACTACCTGATTGACGCCTTGGCGGGCATCGTCCACCGTCACGGCCAATTGGTAGGTGGGGCAGCCCCTGTTTGACCACACGGCGAAGTCGCCGCAGTCGGTGGCGACGTCGATCTGGTGATCACCGCAGAAGGCATCGGACACGCAACAGAGTCCCGGCTCAACCATGAGCCGCCATGTGCTTGTGGTTTTGGGTTGCTCGATGGGTTGCCCCGCCTCTGCGGGGCGATCGGCTGCAGCGGCCCGGATCGTCTGGTCACCTTCATTAGGGGCGGACAGAAGTAACTCTGCTCGGGATCGAGTGCAGGCGTAGATCAACCCGGCACGCCCCAGTTTTTGCAAAGCGCTGTGGCAGGGCTCCAGATCAGTGGTCTGCAGTGGGACCTCATCGTCCCAGTCGAGGCCCAGCCAGCGCAATTCTGCTCGGGTCTGGTCGATCGTCTCAGGTTTCACCCGCGGGTGGTCGAGGTCTTCGATTCGAAGCAGCACCCGCCATCCACGCTGGCGTGCCAGCGCCCAATTCACCAGAAAGGTGCGGGCATTGCCCAGGTGCAGGGCCCCCGTGGGGGAGGGGGCCAGTCGCGTCACACCTAGTGCATCGTTCAAGCGCTCCACACATGTGATGGTACGGTGCCCATGTCGTCGCAGGAGGTGCCCCGATGAGCGAATCCGAATCTCAGCGACTGGATGAACCGCAGATCAGTCTCGCACTGGACACACTCACTGAGTGGGTGCGTAGTGGAGATGTGATTCAACGGACCTTCGTGCTGGCTGATTTTGCCACAGCAATGGCCTTCGTCAATCAGGTTGCAGCCGTTGCGGAGGCGGCGGGGCATCACCCGGACATTCTGATCCGTTGGTCGAAGGTCACGCTCAGTCTCTCTACGCATGACGCCGGAGGGCTTACGAAGCTCGACTTCAATCTTGCAGCGGCGATTGACTCGTTGGTTTGAACGCTACGTTCTGACCTGAGGAAGCCTGTCAAGGGCTCAGCCTCGCTCTGGGCGCCGCAGTCAAACAGACAGCATGTTCCGCACAAGTTCCGCCCGAACGCCGCGGGCGTCTGCCGGGGAGAGTGCGCCACCGACGCGCTCTCGCAGATGAGCAGGCTGAATGTGCAAGAAGAGCGCGTTGATCGTGTCGAGCCCAATGGTGTCAATCAACCCCATGCATGCGCCCAGGCGCACATTGCTGAGGCGTTTCATGGCTTCGTCGGCCTTGAGCAGTCGGGCTGATCGCAAGATTGCCAGATCTCGGTGAACGCGATCCTCGATCGTCAATCGTTCCCGGTCAAGCAGGACATCTCGGGCGGCTCGCTCATACCTGACGACGCCGGGAATGAGCACCCGTTGGAACTGATCCAGCAGTTCTTCTTCTGAAACGCCCAGCGTGATCTGATTGCTGATCTGATAGAAGTTGCCCGAGGACTCTGACCCTTCGCCGTAGTACCCGCGAACCGCCAGATGCAGGTCTTTGGCTGCCTGCTGCACCTTTGAGAGTTCGCCAGTCATGCGTAGGGCGGGCAGGTGCACCATGGCGGAGAACCGGATTCCGGTTCCGGCGTTCGTTGGGCAAGCGCACAGATAACCCCACTGTTCATGCATCGCCCAGTTGAGCCTGGTCTCCAGTTGGGCGTCCAGCCGGACGAGTCGCCTGAGGCAACGCTCCGGCTGAAGTCCCGGTGCGATCGCCTGCATCCGCACGTGGTCTTCTTCGTTGACCATCACGCTCATGGTCTCGTCATCAGCGATGGCGACACCCCGAGGGATGTTGGTTTCGGCAAGGTGACGGGATATCAGGTGTCGCTCGACCAGTAGTTGTCGATCGTGCGCTGAGACGGTCTCCAAGTCCACCCAATTGAGCGTCTCGTCGAGGTCGCCCCGCAGCATGACCTGCTGGAGCATGCCCAGCATGGCCCGATGGGCTGACTCGCTACAGCGGTGCACGAAGCACTCGCCAGCGACGTTGCGAGCCAGCCGCACACGGCTGCTCAGAACGACATCCGACTCGGGGGCGTCGGCGCGTGCCAGTGGTGGCGGTCGATCAGGACGCACGGTCACTCGCCCTCGTCACGGCTCATCCTGGCCAGTTCATCGCGAATCTCGGCGGCTCGCTCATACTGCTCCGCCGCAACGGCGGCTTCCAGATCACGCATGAGCCGCTGTGTCTCATGTCGGCGTGCCAGGTCGGCTTCGCTGCCGGCGGGGCGGCGCCCTACGTGATGGGTGGCGCCGTGCTGGGCCTGTTCAAGCAACTTGCCCACCGGTGTGGCGAACATCTCGAAACACTGGGGGCAGCCCAGTTGTTCGGCTTGCCGAATCTGGGCGAAACTCATTCCACACGAGCCGCAGGTGGGGGACTGCACCGCAGCAACGCCGACCTTGGTCGAAACACTCTGCATGGACACGGACGGAATGTCTGCGAAGCCCTGTTGAGCAGCGTGCTCCTGACACAGATGCAGTTCACGCTTGATGCCGTCCATGATCTGGAATTCATGGACGACGGCGGGCTTGTTGCACAGATCGCACTTCATGCGCTCGTTCCGGCCAATGCACCGCGAATGGCGGCAGCTTCCTGAATGATCGCTCTTGCACCCTCGAGTGTCTGGACCGTTGCGCCATCACTGCGCGCCGATGAAGGATCGGTGTGGCACTCGATGAAGAGGGCATCAACACCGGCGGCAACCGCAGCTCGCGACAGGAGTGCGGCTCGCTCGGGGCGGCCTCCACTCTTGCCCGAACCGGCGCCTGGCAACTGGGTGCTGTGGGTCACGTCGAAGCAAACTGGATGGCCGAGGGCCATGAGATCGCCGAGCCCGATGAAGTCGTTGACCAGCCGGTGGTATCCAAAGAACGTGCCCCGTTCCGTAAGCATCAGTGCGCCGGCGCCGGCTTCCAGGGCCTTGTTGGCGGCATGCTCCATCTCGCCAGGGGAGAGGAACTGCCCCTTCTTGATGTTGACCGGCAGCCCCGTTTCACCACAGGCCTGCAGCAGGTCACTCTGGCGGCAGAGAAAGGCCGGCACTTGGAGCAGGTCCACGGCCTGGGCAACCGTGGCGGCCTGACTTGGCTCGTGAACATCTGTCGTGACAGGAACGGAATACCGCTCGCCAATCGAGGCCAGTTGGGCAAGGCCCTCTTGAATGCCCGGGCCGCGGGGGCTGTGCAAGCTGGTGCGATTGGCCTTGTCGAATGACCCCTTGAAGATCCAAGGCAGGCCCAGAGGGCCGCACGTCTGGGCGAGCATGGTGCAGATGGCCTCGTGCAGGTCGTCAGACTCCAGCACACAGGGGCCAGCGATGATGGTCAGCGGGGCCAGCTGGCCGTCTGGACCATGTCCGATGGAGACATCGCCGAGGGAGATCGATCCTTGGGAGCACCGTTGCATTGCAACAGGATATCGGCCAGAGGGGCCTGAGGCCCCAATGAGGGCCGATTCGGCACCTTCCTGCGCCGCTTTGAATGCAATGGAGATTTCCGTTTCACGAAGGCCGTTTTTCGGACGATGGTTGCAGTGCTGGCGTTCACTGGAAGGAAGACCCGTCATGAGCACGCTGCCGAGAGAACCCGAGGCATTCTGCGAAGCCGTCGCGGCCATGTTGCGAGCGCGGTTTTCCACGGAGGCCATCGAGACCTGTGGTCCGCTGGACGTGATGATCGGTGCCCGCCACTTGGCGTTGGGGAATCTCTATCGGATGGTGCAGTGCGAGCCCCATCGGGCCGAGCAGGTGGTGCAGGAGTTTCTCAGTTCGCTGCAGGAAGGCGATCTGGTCGGTGAGTTGGCCTTGCCGCTTTCGCTGGCTCGAGGCCGAATCATGCCCCGACTTCAACCCGAGTCACTGTTCAGGCGTCTGGATCCGGATCAGGTGGCGCACACGGAGTGGGTCAATGGAACCGTGATCGTGTACGTCATCGATCTGCCGCGAGTGACCGTGAGCATCACGACCGAGCAGATCATTCGATGGGGGATCGACATCGAGGAGATTGACCTGCTGGCCCGATCCAATCTGAGCCGCTATCGCCCCGATCTGGAAGTGAAGTTGGTCGAGTCTGAAGACGGCGGCCGCGCTGCGCTCATGTCGGCCCGCGACGGGTACGACGCCACGCGGCTGCTGCTGGAGGGGTTTCACGAGCGGCTGGCGCCGCAACTGCGAGGCGACTTCCTCGTAGCCACCCCCGCCCGGGATGTGCTCGTGGCAATGAGCGCGGATCCTGAGGACTTCGTCGATCGAATCAAACGACGCATCAATCGCGACTATCGACGGCTGCCCTATCCGATCACCAGCGATCTGTTCCTCGTCACGCGGGATGGAATCGCCGGCACACGAGCCGCCTGAGTGTCGCCCGGTTAGGCTGGGTGTACCTTGTTGCTCCTGCTGGACAATTACGACTCGTTCACCTGGAATCTGGTGCACCTGCTGGGCACCGTCTCGCCCGGTCTGGACATTCAGGTGCATCGCAACGATGCGTTGAGTGTCAGTGAAATCGAGGAACTGTCGCCGGCCCAGATTGTGATTTCGCCCGGCCCCTGTACACCTAGTGAAACCGGTGTGTGCCGAGATGTGATCAGGCGGTTTGGGGGAGAGGTGCCGCTGCTGGGCGTATGTCTGGGGCACCAGAGCATCGCGGACGTTCGTGCCGTGGCCGTGTCGAGGCATGACATGCCCGTCCATGGCCGCACATCAATGGTGGAGCACGATGGTCGGGGCATTTTTGAAGGGTTGGACAACCCGTTCCCGGCCGCTCGCTACCACTCGCTGATCGTGGATCGGGCGGGGATCGAGCCACCGTTGGAAGTCTCAGCCTGGACGAGCGACGGCATCGTGATGGCCCTGCGTGATACCAGCGCTGCTGCGCCGCTGGTTGGCCTGCAGTTTCACCCTGAGAGTTTCCTCACGCCGGCTGGCCCTCGGCTGATGGCCAACTTTCTGAAGGCCTCCGGGGAGCAAGTCGACGAGGTGGCAGGGCGTGTATCCTGCGCGCCCGCCCAAGCGTAGATGCTGGGCGATTTGGAGGCCTGATGGCGACGTCAGTAAACGACAGTGCCCGAACGCGGGTGGACATCGAGCGTGTGGACGCAGATCGGGTCGTGGTGTCGATTCCAGGCAATGCGTATTCCATCTCATTGCGATGGGGGGGCGAGGATCCGCCCACGACCGGGCGAATGCACGGCTGGGTACAGGCACATGCGCTGAAGGTGCAGGCGGCATCGGCCGGTGGGCGATTCATCGAGCCTCTGTCAGGTGCGCCCAGAATCATGGCAGGCCGGGTAGAGGCGGTTGACACAGAGTCGGCCACGATCGCGCTGCGATGTGTGTTGCCCGTGCATGTGGCATTGGAGCGGCGGGAAGATCTTTCGCTGTGTACGCCCGGTGCGATGGTGAATTTCCACGTTCGCAGCGACGCGGCCTTCGTGCCGCAGGCCTGACTTCCCAAAGGCCTGTCTTTCCCAAGGCCGGCGCATCGAGCACCTCAGGGTGTTCGACGAATGCCCTCGATCATCCGCATGAACGCCGCCCGGTTCGCTTCGACCGTGTCCTGCGGCCCCAGCAAGCGGATGACGACGGTGTGTTCGGGGCCATCCAGGACAGCTGTGATCTGGCGATGATCTGGGCGGTGCCAGCCCCCGCCCATGCCGGTGAATTCGCCAGCGAGTTCGACCAGATGCACCTTTCGGCCTGCGACATCTCTGGTCTCGTGACCGGGCTGGGCCGGTATGACGCCCGTTCGAAACTGCTTCGACCAGACTGGCAGCATGTGCTCGACGAGATCGTCGGCAGACTCCGCCGGTGAGAAGATGACCAGTTCTGCGGGCTCAGTATCTGCTGGTCCGGGCACGATCCACTGGGCCAGCCAGGCCGAGGAGCGAGGCGGCTGCCACAGCCAGGTCGGTGCAAGTGGGGCTTCCATGCCAAGAAAGAGCAGTGGCTCACCGTGCGCGGGGCGGGGAATGACCAGCTTCTCGTCGGTCTGGGAGGCGGCAGCATCAGCCGACCGGATGATGCCCGCCAGCGATTGGTCGTCGGTTGGGCTCGTGGGGCTGCCCGCTCCGGGCGGGGGCGGGGCGATGCCAGGGGGCGTGGTGCCTTGGTCTGCCCCATCGCGATCGGACTGATCGCAGCCCCCAACGGCGAAGGCCGCGGCGGCAAGGAGGAAGCTGCATGGTCGCCCTCGTCGAAGCATCACTGAAGAGTAGCATCGGTTCGAATGAGGTCCATGCATCTGCGAAATCTACGAGCGTGGGTGGGAGACGGCAGTTGGAAGGACGCGCTGTGGGTGTCTGATGGCCTGCTCATTGACCACGTCGAGGCTGGGCGCACCTCCCCAGTTGAGCTTGATCTGGGCGGACGTGTTGTCACGCCCGGCTTGATAGATGCCCACGTCCATCTCGTGATGGGGGCGCAGTTTCGTCGCGGCATTGACCTGTCGAGTGCTCATTGCGCTCTGGACATGGTCGAGTTGCTGCAGCGGGCGTGTGTTGACTTGGATGACGATGCTTGGCTCATTTCGCATGGGTGGGATGAGACAGCCTGGCCCGGATCGGCCCCGCCAACGCTTGAGGATATGTCGCTGCTGGGCCCGAGGCCCATCGTCTGCTGGCGGTGCGATTTGCATGCGGCCCTTGTCAATCAGACCCTGCTCGATCGACTGGAATTGCCTGCCGGTTCGCCTGCGCATGCAACTGGGCTGCTTGTTGAGGATGAGGCATGGGAGGTGCTCATGCCCGCCCTGCCGCAGGTCTCCCCCGAAGAGGTCCGCTCAGCCTTGGTTGATTGCGGTCCATGGCTCAACGCAATGGGCATCACCGGCCTCAGAACCATGGAGTACCGACGGGAACTGGAGTCCATGCTGGATCCGGTCGCTGACAACCTCAACCTGCGGCTGGCGGTCACGATGTTGGATCGCACACTGCCCCTCGATCTTGAGTGGATCCGGAGCAGAGATGTTGGATTGCCGACGGTCATTGGCTGCAAGGCGTTTTTCGACGGCACACTCGGTTCGCGTACAGCCCGCCTCGCATCGCCCTATGTGGACCGCGGGGGGCTTGGGCGGTGGGTGGAGTTGGCGCTTGAAGATCAGGACGAAGCGTGGCGCGATGCCGTGGTACAGGCGGGATTGGCGCCCAGCGTGCACGCGATCGGGGACGCAGCTGTTGGGCGTGCTCGACGAGTGCTTGAGTCGGTTCCAGATGATCGGCGGGCAACTATCGAGCATGCCGAACTTGTGCCCGAGGATGAACTCGCAGCCCTTGCTCGCCTGCGGCTGAGCGTGCAGCCCGTGCACCGCGCGGAAGATGCCCGAGGGGCCAAGGACATGCTTGGTGAGCACCGAGCCGGACGACTTCTTCCACTTCGATCTCTGCAGCAGGCAGGAGCGAGATTGGCATTTGGCACCGACTGGCCGGTGACGCAGATTGATCCCATGCGGACGCTGCGG
This sequence comes from Phycisphaerales bacterium, assembly GCA_022446885.1. Classification (GTDB taxonomy): domain Bacteria; phylum Planctomycetota; class Phycisphaerae; order Phycisphaerales; family SM1A02; genus JABAAC01. The sequence continues at coordinate 55,898 of JAKVBU010000016.1, forward strand.
GCTGCTCTGACTGGCGAGACCATCGACGGTGTGGCGTTTCACTCGGAAGAGGCGATCGACAATCACAGCGCGCTGTACGCCATGACATTGGGGGCGGCAGAAGCTGTCTCATTGCCGGGGCAAGGTGGGCTCATCAGTGGCGAGGTTGCAGATCTGGTCGTCTGGGAAGGCGATCCGCTGTCGTGGGATGGCCTGAGCGAGGCGCCTCGGCCCGCATTGGTGATCGTTGGTGGCACGATCGTGTTCGGCGATCCCGATGCGCTGGCGTAGACTGTTTTCATGAGCGGCGAACTGACCCACATTGATGAACAGGGGCGAGCGTCGATGGTCGATGTCTCCGGCAAGCCGCCCATGCGCCGACTTGCCCGGGCGAGGGTTCGATTCATCGCAGCCCCCGAGACGCTTGATCGGGTGATGGACGGAGCGCTCCCCAAGGGTGAGGCCTTGGCCGTAGCAAGGGTGGCAGGAATTACGGCGGCCAAGCAGGTTGACCGACTCGTACCCTTGTGTCATCCATTGGCGCTCGACCATGTCGGTGTGACCTTCCAGCGAACCGCGCCCGACACCATCAGCATCGAGACCACAGCTCAGGTGACGGCTCCCACCGGCGTGGAGATGGAAGCGTTGACAGCGGCATCAGTGGCCGCGCTGACGCTGTGGGACATGACCAAGGGCGTTGATACTGGTCTGCGCATCGACGGGCTTGAGCTTGTCGAGAAGACCAAGAGGCCGCTTCCGAATGCTCATCAGCAGTAGCGTCAGTGGACTGCGCGACAGAAGGATCTGATCAAGTCCGGGCTCTTGACGCCTGGGTTTGACTCGACGCCGCTGCTGACATCAACACCCCATGGCTGAAGCAACTCAATGACAGATGCAACGATCTGAGGGCTCAGCCCGCCTGCGACCATCAGCGGTGTCTTCAGCCTGTTGCGAATCGACGAGAACGCATCGTGATCGAAGCAGTGGCCACTACCGCCTGTAGGGGCATCAACCAGCAAGACATCGATGTGTGGATCAGCGTCACAGGCGAGCAGGCGTTGGGGGTCAGTGGCTTCAACAGCCTTGATGACACGGTGGTCTTGGGCAACACGAGCGATGCAGGCGGCGTCCTCCTGCCCGTGCAGTTGCACCCACTCTGTTGACAGGTCTCCAATCGCTGACTCGGTTGGATTGACCAGCAGGGAGACGGGCTGGATTCGATCTCCGCAATAGCGAGCAAGTTTACTGGCCTGAGCCGCGGTGACATGGCGGATCGACGCCTCGGCGAGCACCAAGCCAACGGCATCTGCGCCCGATTCGATCGCTGCATCGATGTCGGCTTCGCTGCGGACACCGCAGATCTTGATGCGCACTGGCCCTGACTCGCTCGGACAGAAACTCACTCATCAATCTCCGAGCGCAGCTGACTCGCCAGATCAAGATGTGGTTGCTCGTGCAGTTGGTCAGTTGCCTGTTCAAGCAGCTCCAGGGCCTCTGGCCCTCTATCAAGCCGTCTGATGAGGAGCACGCTCAGCAGCAGTCGGACCATTGGTGCTTCGGGGTGGTCGCTGTGGTGCTTCAGCAGTCTCTGGTAGGCGTCGGCAGCCGCCTCCCACTGGCCATCTGCCTGCAGGTGATTGGCCAGATCCAACTGAACGGGGGCGCCAAGACAAGCCTCGGGGTCTTCGGCAGCGCCCCTGCGCCAACGCTGCATGGCGCCTGCTGTTCGGCCCGATCGCATGGCTGCTTCAACATCGCGCAGCCACGTTCGTGTGTCGGGCTCATCGGCTGTCTGAGCATTGTCGATGGGCGTCTTCGTGGCCGCGGCGGGGGGTGTGGGGAGATGACTTGGAGTCTTGCCCGGGGGCTCCTTTGAGCGAGGTTGCAGATCGGCTCGGGCCCGCCGCCGTCTTGCCCACTGCTTGAGCATCCAGAGCGCGTCAACATCGTCTCCGCGCAGCCTCCCAAGAGGCAGCAGCGCAAAACCAGCGGCGATGCCCGCTGCGTAGCCCCCCAGATGGGCCGCGTATGCCGTTGAGGCGTCGCCGGCTCCGGCAAAGCCGACCAGATCCAGCACCATCCAGAAGGCGATCACCCAGGTCGCCGGGATCAGCCAGATGCCAATGATGAAGAAGATCAACAGGATTCGAATCTGCACGCGCGGCAGCAACACGGCAAACGCACCTACCAAGGCGCACACGCTGCCGCTGGCGCCCAGCACGGGTGCGGGAGACTCGAGCAGATGGCCTATGCCTGCAACGGCTCCACCGCCAAGGTAGAGGAGCACCAGGCCGAGGTGTCCGATGCGATCCTCCAGTGGCCGGCCGAACACCCAGAGCCCGACCATGTTGAATGCCAGATGAAGCAGTCGATAGAGACCGCTGCCTGAGCCACTGCCCACGAACGGGCTGTCGTGGGCAAACTGATATGTGATGAGTGTCCATGGCTCGCTTGCCACCTCGCTGCGGCGAAGGGTGAGCCAATTGATCACCTCCCGGGCCGACTCGGGATTCATGACGCCCACGAGCATGACGGCGACATAGGCGCCGATGGTCAGGGCGAGCAGCACCTCGCAGGCTCGAGGCCTGCGTCGCATGGGGCGATCCGTGCCCAGGGGGACGAACATCCTCCAAGTGTATGTGGGGTGAGTGTGCTGGCGGGCCCTGCTATACTGCCGGGTTCTGATGAATTGGCGGGCCAGACGGGCCTCAGGCACGTTCGGCTCTCGAGCGGGGGTTGAACGCAACGGAAGGATGATGCGCAATGGCCGATGCGACGGCGGCGATGACCATGGACAAGGGGCTCGATCACACCATCATCGGTGAGTCGAGGAAGTCATGGATAGACGGACAGAAGGGCGTACTGGAGTACGTCGGGATCGACATCGATTCCCTTGCCCGCAACTCGACCTTCGAAGAGACGTGCTTCCTGCTGCTCAACGATCGGCTGCCCACCGCTGATGAATTCGCCGCGTTTACTGCCGAGTTGCGTGCTCACTACGGGTTGTCGGATTCGCTTCTGACGCTCCTGCGATCGATGCCCGACTCGGCCTCGCCCATGCACGTGGTTCGAACTCTGGTGTCGGCAATCGCCCTGGAGGACCCCAATTGCAACGACACCTCGGAGGGGGCGGAATTGGAGAAGGCCCTTCGGATCATCGCCAAGACGCCGGCGATCATCGCAGCCTTTGACCGTCAGCGGCGAGGAGAAGAGATCGTCGAGGCGGACAGCGCCAACTCCATCGCCGTTGATTTTCTTCGCATGCTCAATGGCGAGATGCCTGGAGAGGCGACCGCACGAGCGATGGACGTCTGTCTGATCCTGCATGCCGATCATGGGATCAACGCATCGACCTTCGCCACCATGGTGGCGGTGGGTACTGAAAGCGACATGTACTCAGCGGTGACGGGTGCAATCGGAACGCTTCGTGGCCCGCTGCACGGTGGCGCCAACGAGCGGGTCATGCGCATGCTCGAGGAGATTCCGTCGGTCGATGACGTCGAGGGGTTCATCATGGACCGGCTCGCCCGCAAGGCCAAGGTGCCAGGATTCGGGCATCGGGTCTACAAGGCCTACGACCCTCGAGCCACCTTCCTGCGGACGTTCTCGAAGGCCATCGCGAGTGAGACTGGAAACGAAACGCTGTACGCCATGAGCAGTGCGATCGAAGCAGTGATGGAGCGGGAGGTCGGTGCAAAGGGGATCCACCCCAATGTGGATTTCTATTCGGCCACCACCTACTTCTCGATGGGCCTCGCCATTGACCTGTTCACCCCTGTGTTCGCCATGAGTCGAAACGCCGGATGGGCGGCCCACGCCATGGAAAGACGCGCTGACAACCGTTTGATCCGTCCGCGTTGTCAGTACACCGGGCCCCACGGCGAAGACTGGACCGACCCGGCCGAGCGTTGAGGCTCAGCATCGCAGTAGAGGCGGCTGTGGTTCGCTACTGGAGATAGAGCACGACTCGGTCGTGCACCAGCAGGATGACGTCGCTGCGGCCGTCGCCAGTCACGTCGGCGATTGACACTTGTCTGGGCTGGTACTCGAGGCCGTCTCCGCCGCTGAAGAGCCTCGACTCAAACACGGGAAAGCCGGTGGCATGCAGCATTTGCCCCTGATCACTGAATGTCAGGATCTCGAGCATCTGTTCACCCGCATCCAGAGCCACCATGTCACCGTGGCCGTCGGCATTGACATCCCCTACAGCAAGTTCATGTGGGGCATGCGCGTCGATCGCGCTGCGCCACGTGCCATGCTCACGCAGCACATGCTGATCGCCGGCAGTTGATACGGTCGCCATGGCATCCTCGCCCAGCGCCAGAATGGTCGATCTTCCGGACTGATCCAGCGGTCCGCTCAGAAGCGCCGTAGGAGTGATGCCGTGTAGATCGATGAGGTCCTGCTGTTGCCAGTCACCTTCGCTGTTGGCGATGATCAACAAGGCGTTGGCGGTTTCGTCAGCTGCGATGATCTTCCCATCCATTGAGGTGAGGGCGATGAGTTTGGCGTCTGGGTCGTCAGCATTGATCTGCTCGATCACCTGCCAGCCAGGTGTGTCGCCATCTCGGTGATATCGAAGGCCCCGGATGTAGTTCCGATCGGCTGTCAGCAGTTCGGGCTTCTCGTCACCATCGATGTCGAGCGAACTGACAGCGCTGATACGCCCGGCGCCGACCAGGCCATACTGGGGCATGTCGTCCTTCTCCAGCACAGTCCATTGGCCGTCTCCATCAGCCAGCACGAGCGTCATTGGGCGGTCCTTGGTCAGCAACAGGACGTCTTCCAGCCCATCCTGATCAGCGTCCATGGTCAGGATGGCATCGGGCGGGCGGCTCAAGGATCCAAGATCGACCTGCACCGCCTCGCTTCCATCAAGTGGTGCGAATTCCAACTTGTACTTGCGGCCGCTGCTGCGAACGATGACAGGCACATCTTGACCATCGATGGCGATGACGCCCGTGGCTCGCGGCGCCCAGCCCTGTTCGCCTGCGATGGCGGTGGGGAAGTCGATGCCACCCTCCTCGCCCAGGCGAGACCAGCCGACGAAATCCTCCTCGGTCGAGAGAATGAGCAGGGCGTCGCCGAGCTCGTCACTTCCACGCAGGTGTGACAAGCCGTCAACATCAGCGACTGTGGGGGACGGCTCCGGGGCGCCCAGTTGCTGGCCACTTCGCTGGTGATGCACGGTGATGGCGCTGCTGCGGGTGTCGGCTGCGATCACGTCGAGGTGTCCGTCACCGTCGGCATCAGCCAGAAGTACGGGCCGGTTGCGATTGCCACCGTCTGCAAAGCCGAACAAGCCCACGGCGGCTTCGGTCTCGTCGGTTGCTCGCTCCACGTCATAGAGCACGATGCGACGTGTCGGCCGCTCGATGACCGCGATACGGGCCGGCCCATCAGGGTGGAGCGTGAGGGCTTCGAACTCCACGATAGGGGGCATCTGAAAGGGCACCTGAATGCCCGGCGCGTGACCGTCGGGGCCGTCTTGAGCGAACCAGATGCGGACCGGCGCTTCGTCATCAGGTGAAATGCCTGCAATGTCCATGAGGCCGTCGCCGTCATAATCGGCGGGAATGACAGCAGCGAGCTTTACCCCGGCAGGCCGCCGCTGAATCGAACCCAGTCGAGTGCCCGTCAGGGGCCACCAACTCAAGTCTCCATCAACGATCGAGATCAACTCGAGGGCTTGGTCTCCCTCGATGTCCCCAAGTGCGAAGGCCGCAGGTGATGCGGAGAGGCCTCGCACATCCCGGTGGGACAACTTCTTGAACTCACCCTCCTTGGCTTGCAGCATGATGGTGATGCGGCCAGGGGTACCACCCAAGATGAGATCGCCCAGGCCGTCTCGATCCAGATCATGAACGATGATCGCATTGACTCGGTCCTGCACCGGCACCAGAATTCGCTCCCAGCGTGGGTGTTCAGGAAACTCGTTGATGCCTGGCGCGGGTGCTGGCTGATCGAGCACCTGCTCGTCGGGCCGCTGCCTGAGAATCTCGATCCGGCTGCGGCGATTGTTGCCCACAACAATGTCATCGAGCCCGTCTGAGTCAACATCAGCAACGAGCATGGGGCCGGGATCGTCGCCCACCGGAAGCACTTCCATGCCATCGAAGCCGAACCAGTCAGCCAGCACCTGATCGTCAGAGTCATGGCTGCTGGTGTAGGTGAGGCAGAGGGCCATCGCAGCAGCGGACGTGGTCGAAAACAGCATCTGGTCGCTCCGGAGCCGGCACCCCGACAGTGGGGTGTGGTTGCCCATAGCCTATACACTCGTCACACCATGCTTCCACGAAATGCCATCTTGTGTCTGGCGCTGACGGGGGCTGCCCCCGTCATGGGCGACGTCGTTCGGCTTGAGTCCGATGCCGAACTGACCGGCACCGTCGTCAAGCAGAATGAACACAGCCTGTGGATCGATCTCGGCCATCAGATCATCGAAGTGCCCAATGCCCAGATTGTTGACGTGGTCATCGAGGGAACGCCCGAGGAGGTGCATTCAACGCGGGACACCCTCTTTCACACGGCCGAGAATCCGCCCGAACTGAGCATTCGACAGCAGGCGGCCCGGGTAAAGCCCAGCGTGGTGCTGGTTCGAACCCCATCGGGGCTGGGCTCGGGCGTGTTTATCAACGACGAAGGCCACGCCATCACCAACGCCCACGTGATTCAGGGTGAGCAGGACCTGCAACTCGTCACGTGGATCCCGCAGGAGGATGGCACGCTCAAGCGAACGACGCTCAAAGATGTGGAGATCGTCGCGGTCAATGACCACCTCGATCTGGCGCTGCTCAAGGCGACCCATCCCGCTGGTGGGAGGTTCTCTTGGTCCCCGCTGGAGCGATTCGAGACCATCGAGGTCGGGCAGCCGGTGTTCGCCATAGGCAATCCGCTGGGGCTGGAACAGACGACCAGTCAAGGCGTGATTTCCACCACGCAGCGCAATATGGAGGGGCTCAGTTATGTCCAGACGGATGCCGCCATCAACCCGGGCAATTCCGGTGGCCCGCTGTTCAACACGCGAGGCGAGGTTGTCGGCATCACGAATATGGGCATCCTCGGAGGCGAGGCGTTGGGCTTCGCGATTCCCACCCGCTATGTGAAGGACTTCATCCGAAACCGAGAAGCCTTCGTCTACGACCCGTCCAATCCCAATTCGGGTCACATTTACAACGAACCGCCTCGCCGCAAGCGTTCGGGCTCGCCGCCGCTGCTGGCTGATGATCAGGACTGACTCGAGAAGGAACAAACCACATGCTTCAATCAATCGCTACTGGGCTGTCTCTTGCGATAGCTGGCCTCGCTTCCGCCGCCGAATTGACGGTGTCGAAGGTGCTGCCGGAGCGCTCGGCGCTCATCGTTTCGGTGTCCGGGCTCGACTCGATCATCAGCAGGCTTTCCGACACCGGCGTGCTGGCGGCGATGGCTCAGGAGGCTGGGGCAGACCCGATGAAGCACATCACAGAGATGGCCTTGCCGGAGGATCTGCACGAGCCGGTGCATGCCGCGATCTCTGAACACGACGCCGGTGAACTTGCCAAAGGCGTGTCATTCGGTTGTGGCATCTGGCCCAGCGAAGATGGATCGGGTGATGTGCCCATTGAGATGGCCTTCTGGATCGAGTTGGGCGGTGCGGGTGAAACCGTGGGGCCCATGATTGAAGCGCATCTTGAGGAGATTCGCCGCGATGGGGACAGCGAGACCCTGACCGTGCACGATGTGCAGGTGCAGCGCAGGGAGATAGGAGGCGTCGAGTTCCCCCTGCTGCTGGCGTTCCGTTCGGGGGCTTTGATGGCTGCTTCTTCGGAGGCCGCCATGGAGCGAATGCTCATGGTGCAGGATGGCGACTCGCCTGACGGAGTTGCGCTGGGAGAGTCTGACGCATGGATGGCGGCCTCCGACTTGATGGGCGCAACCACAGGCATTCGGGTCGTTTTCATGCCCGAGGTCATGCTCGACATCGTGCAGATGACGCCTGAGGGAGCCATGGTCGGCATGGTCCGCCCCGTGGCAAACAGTGTGCTCGGCTTGCACGAGGCGATGGCGATTCGAGTTGACGCAGGCGAGGGTGACGTCATCTTGCAGGCAAGGGGCGGCACAGTCATGCCTGATGGTGTCGAGGGCATTCTGTCACTGGTCGGGCGATCGGATGCCCAGCCAGGTGCGTTCGGGCAGTTCGCCGGGCCTGAGACTGTCGCTGTCACTTCCCTGAGCATGGACATGGGCGGTATGACGGAGTTGGTTGAGCATCTGCTGGCGTCATCACCCATGCTCTTTGCAGCCAAGCAGCCATGGGATCAGATGCGGCCTCAGTTCGATGATCTGACCCGGCCTCTGGGAGATCAATTCACGCAACTGGTCTCGGTGACGCATCCCATCACTGCTGACAGCATGTCCTCTCTGAGCATCTTCACGGTGAACGACCGCCAGGCGCTCGAAGAGGCCTTTGCGGCCCACCTTGGAAGTGTTGGGTTCAAGGTACGAGAGTTCCAAGGTCATCAAATCTGGTCGATGGACATGCCGCAGATGATGCCGGGCGTTCCTGGCGGAACTGTCTCGCTTGCAGCCGCCGGTGACTGGTTGCTTGCCGGCGATGATGTCGCAGTGGAGGCGGGGCTACGTCGTGTCAGTTCACGCGGAAGTTTCCCGTCGTGGGTTCCCGCCCAACCACCCGCGGGTTTGAAGATGCCAAAACACGCTGCTGGCCGAGGGCTGGTCGATCTGCACGGGTCGTTTGCCACGATGCTTGAGATCGACAATCTGCAGATCAAGCGAATGCGTGAGTCGCTGCAGGCCCAGGATCCGGAACTCTGGGAGGAGCTGGCTGAAGACATCGGCGCCGAGGAGAGCGGCACCCTGCAGCAGGTCAAGGCGCTTGCCAGCGTGCTGGGTGTGCTCGCATGGTCGCTGGAGCGCACTGACACCGGGTTCGGACTTGTTGCCGCTATCACGACTCCCGAGAGAGACTGACCTCAGGTCCATCCCAACTGCAGGAAGACTGCCGTAAAGAGCATGTCTACGATGATCACGCCGACGATTGTCTGAACGACGGTGTCCGTTGTCGCCTTGCCGACGCCTGCAGCGCCACCGCTGACCTTCAGGCCGTTGTAGCAGGCAAGCGCCGCAAGCATGACACCGAACACTGCCGCCTTGATGATGCCGGTGGTGAAGTCGAGCACACTGAGTTCCTGCAGCGTGTTGGCCAGATAGAGATGTGGGCTTACACCGAACGCCCCGATCGAGATCAAGGCCGCTGAGCCCATGGCCACGATGTCGGCCAGCACGGTGAGCACGATCAGACTGAGGACTGTCGCGATGAGGCGGGGCAGCACGAGAAATCGAACCGGGTTCAAGGCATGGGCCTCAAGCGCTTCAATCTCCTCGCCCACCACCATGGTGCCCAGTTCCGCGGCGATCGAGGCACCTGCGAATCCGGTGAGGACGATCGCCGAGATCATCGGCCCCATTTCGCGGGTGACGGCGATCGCGACGATATTGGCGATGGTCGCTTCCTGGCCAAACTGCTGCAGTGGCGGATACATGGCCATGGCCAGGATCAGGCCGATGCAGGCGCTCACCACCAGCACGATGCCGATGGACCGGGTGCCGACTCGAATGATCTGGGCCGAGATGGCCTGATGCCCGAGTCGAACGTCTCGGTCAATGAGGCCTCTGCCCAGCCACCGTGTCGTTGAGAGCACAAGTCGGGCTGCGCCGCCGACGATCATGACGAGGCCCAATGTGCGAGCGCCCAGCGTCGTGATCATGCGGCGGCAATGGCCCTCCGAAGACTCGCTCACGTGTCACCACCCATGGCGTCCTCAAGGGTTTGCGCGATCTGGAATATGGCGTCGAGCCGTGCGATCTGGAAGATCGACTGCACCCGATCCGTGAGCCCGCAGAGAATCAAATCTCCGTTTGAGCGCCGAGCCAACTGCAGTGCTTCCACGAGGGTGGCGACGCCGCTGGAGTCCATGTACCCCACCTGAGAAAGATCCACAATCGTGTGTGGCTGCTTTCGGGCGACGGCCTCCTGCAGGGCGGCGCGAAGATCCGGGGAGGTTGACAGATCGACGTTTCCGTGGGGGCGGACAATCACCGCCTCTGCGGCGGGTTCGACATCGATCGGAAGTGCACCCTCAGGTGTCATGTTGGCTCTCCAGTACGGTCTTACTCGTTTCAACGAGATTTTTGCGAAGCATCAGTCGCATGCCCTGTTGTGGTCGGTGCGACCAGACAGCTTCATCCATGACCTCACGAATGAGGTGCACGCCCAGCCCTCCGGGACGGATCTCGTCCAGATCTCGACTGCGGATCTCGGACAGAGGCACCTGACGGGCTTCGTCCTCGATGATGAACTGGAGCGACGTCGAATCCCGTCGAAGATCGATGTAGATCTTTCCGTCGGGGCGATGGTCGTAGCCGTGGCGGATGATGTTGGTCAAGGCTTCATCGATCGCCAGCCCAATTCGGCCCCGCTCAGCATCGATGGCGCCCGCCAGCGTGCACCAAGCCTCAATAGCCTGCCGGACGGGAGCGAGCAGGCTTGGGCAGCTGAGCACCTGAATTCGGATATCCGCCGGTTGGTCCATGGCGGTTTTCATCATAGCCATCATCGGTACAATTCCCGCCTTCCACCGAGCCCACCCCTGCATGGGAGCAGACATGGCAGCCTCGCACGATCACCCCTCACTGAGCGATGTGGACACGATTCCCATCCTCGACTTCGGCAGTCAGTATGTCCAGTTGATTGCCCGGCGAGTACGGGAAGCCGGGGCATTCAGTGTGCTGCTGGCCCCAGACGCCTCGCCAGAAGAGATCATGCGGTGGCGCCCCAAGGGGTTGATCCTCTCCGGCGGCCCAGCCAGTATCGACGCCGCTGGCGCCCCGAGATGCCATCCGGACCTGCTCGATCTGGACATTCCAATGCTCGGTATCTGTTACGGCATGCAGTTGGGCAGCCATCTGCTGGGTGCCAATGTCGTGCGAGCCGACGCCTCCGAGTACGGTCGGGCTCGGCTGCACATCGGCGCCAGTGAAGGCCTGTTCGCGGGAGTTCCTGCGGACACGACCGTGTGGATGAGCCACGGGGACCAGGTTGAGAATGTCACCGAGCACTTTGACGTGCTTGCATCTACGGACACCTGCCCTGTGGCTGCAGTTCGCCATCGCGATCGCCCCTTCTTCGGTCTGCAGTTCCACCCCGAGGTGACGCACACGCCCCACGGCGTGGACATTCTGCGGAACTTCATCTACGAGGTGTGCGGGTGTGACGGGGGTTGGCGCATGGCGGACTTCATGGAACGCCAGTGCCGCCACATTCCAACAGTGGTGGGTGAGCATCGGGTGATCTGTGGCCTCAGTGGGGGTGTTGACTCCTCTGTCGTGGCGGCCCTGCTCAACAAGGCGATTCCAGACCAACTGACCTGCATTTTTGTAGACAACGGCCTGCTCAGGAAAAATGAACGGGATCTCGTAGAGTCAACCTTCCGAGATACGTGTGATATCGATCTGCGCGTCGTAGATGCCTCCGAGGCCTTTCTCACTGATCTGGAGGGCGTGACCGATCCGCAGGAGAAGCGGAAACTGATCGGGCATCGCTTCATCGACGTCTTCCAGAAGGCTGCAGATGAGGTCGTCGCTGATGGTGGTCCGTCAGTGAAGTTCCTCGCACAGGGCACGCTCTATCCCGATGTGATTGAGTCCGGGCATGGGCACGCAGGAACGGCCGCCAACATCAAGTTGCACCACAACGTTGGAGGTCTTCCTGAAGATCTCGAGTTTGAACTCATCGAGCCGTTGCGTGATCTGTTCAAAGACGAGGTGCGGGCCTTGGGCGAGGTGCTGGGTCTTCCTCCGTCGATCGTCTGGCGTCATCCATTCCCAGGCCCAGGATTGGCAGTGAGGCTTCTGGGTGAAATCACGGAGGACCGCCTGGCAATTCTGCGTGAGTGTGACGAGATCGTGCTTGAGGAAATCGTCGCTGCCAACCTCTATCGGGCGACGCAGCAGGTCTTTGCTGTGCTGCTGCCCGTTCGGTCGGTTGGCGTCATGGGTGATGGAAGAACCTATGACTCGGTGGTGGCAGTGCGGGCCGTTGAGACGCAGGACTTCATGACGGCCGACTGGGCCCGCATTCCCCATGATGTGCTGGCGATCATCAGCAACCGCATCATCAACGAGGTCGATGGTGTCAATCGGGTTGTGTACGACATCTCCAGCAAGCCGCCCGCCACCATCGAGTGGGAGTGATCTGGATCAGGTGTCTTTCCGCCGCTGGGCGAACACCAGTCGCCCGGCGCTGGTCTGCACGGAATTCGTGATCTGCACATGCAGTTGCTGGCCGACAAACTCGGCCGCGTCTTCGACAACCACCATCGTGCCATCGGTCAGGAAGCCCACGCCCTGCCCCTGCGACTCGCCGACCCGCTTGATTTCAAGATCCAGCACTTCGCCGGGGGTGACAGGACCACGCAACACGCCACCCAACGCGTGCAGATTCAGAACGCTCACGCCTCTGATTTCTGCAACCCGGGCAAGGCTGGAGTCGGTCGTCACGACTCGCAGGTTCTTCTCCTCGGCCAGATCGACGAGCAGGGCGTCAACATCGGTGGCTGATGCGTCATCGAATCGCTCCACCGTGACGTGGATCCGGGGCATCGACTGGAGCAGCCGAAGATTGGCCAGCCCGCGGCGGCCTCGTTCTCTCTTGCCTCGCTCGGCGGAGTCTGACAATTGGTGCAGTTCCTCGATGACGTGTTGGGCCACGATCAGGGGGGCATCAACAAAGCCCGTGTCGGCAATGTCATTGATGCGACCGTCTATCAGCGATGAGGTGTCCAGCAGCATGGGCCGAACCCCGCGTACCTGACGGGAGAACTCCACATAGGGCAGCAGCAGGCGGATGTTGTCGCGGGTGGAAAGCACCACTGACACGGCCAGATAGGTGAGGGTCAGTCCGGTAGCGAGTTTGAGCAGCGTCAGATACTGCTGGGCCTGAGGGTCGTCCTTCACGTTCCACGGTTCTGCAATGAGGTCGATCAGGGCGCCAACAGCAAGTGCTGCAAAGAGCCCGGCAACGAGTGCTAGATAGACCCCGACGACGTTGGAGATCCGCTTGTGAGGCGTTCGAACATCCAGCAGGATGACGATCACGCCCACGGCGATGGTGGCGGCGAGTGGGGCCAGATCCAGCAGCCATCCCTCAAAGGTGGTGGGCGCGGGGCCGACCAGCAGCAGCGATGCGGCTGCGATCATCAGCGCCAGATAGACCAGCCTGAAAGAGAAGAGAAGGAACGGTTGCGGTTTGCCGCGATCGCCCAGATCGGTCGCGCGTTGAGATTCGCTCACGGCCTCAGTGTACCGACCGCCGCCGGGGCGACTACCATGTGCTCGGACGGGATCAGGAGGCGGTCGGGCCCCCGGGCGGGTGGCTCGTGAACCTGGTCAGGGCTTGATCGCAGCAGCCATAAGCGTCGTTATCCGTGCCGTGGATCGCCTGGCCGCCTCCCAATTCCGTCCCATGCTCGATTCGACGATCGAGTGTGCGTTCCTTGGTCGTTCTTGGTCGGAGATGCCGTGAGTTATACGGTTCTGGCACGACGGTATCGCTCTCGATCGTTCGATGAACTCGTCGGTCAACGGGCCATTGCGGACACCCTGCAGCGGGCAGTCGAGCAGGATCGCGTCGCACACGCGTACCTGTTCTGTGGCACGCGTGGTGTCGGCAAGACGAGCCTCGCTCGGATTCTCGCCTGTGCCCTGAACGTGACGGACGAACTCTCCGATCCAGATGCTGTCACCGAGGCCATCATGCGAGGGGATGATCTCGACGTCATCGAGATCGACGGTGCCTCCAACCGAGGTGTGGAACAGGCACGTGAACTCATCGCGGCGGCTGGGCTCTCGCCGGCCCGATCGCCGTATCGGGTGTACATCATCGACGAAGTTCACATGCTCACTTCGGAGGCGTTCAACACGCTGCTCAAGACGATGGAGGAGCCTCCGTCGCATGTGAAATTCCTGCTGTGCACCACCGAGCCGCACAAGGTTCCGGCAACAATCCGCAGCCGATGTCAGCGCTTCGATTTCAGGCCGATCACACGAGCCAGCATCAGCGACCATCTTGCCCATGTCCTGAAGACTGAAGGCGTCGAGGCTGGCCCCGGCGTACTCGATCGAGTCGCCTCGATGGGCCGAGGCTCGATGCGCGACGCCCTGAGCGTGCTGGAGCGGCTGCTGGCAGCAGGTGAGACGTCGATCTCGATGGAGCACGTCGAACAAACGCTGGGTCTGCCGCCAGCCGATCTGGTGCTGTCACTCACAGACGCCCTTCTGGATGGTGATGCATCCAATGCGCTGACTTGCGGCGAGACGCTGATGCAGCAGGGGCTTGCGCTGGATCAAGTGATCGAGTCGCTGATCGACATGTGGCGTGGGCTGATGTTGCTGAGGACCTGCGGAGAGCGTACGGACCTGCTCGACTGGGCCGACGCCACCAGAAGTGAACTGATGCAGCGTGCCCAACTGGGCACGCCCGATGTCTTCGCCCATGGGGTGGCGGTGTTCGAGGCGCTGGCCCGGCAGGCATCATTGGCCGCCTCTGCCAGGGCGCTGTTCGATGCGGCGCTGGTTCGACTGGCGCTGGGCATGGCGATCGAAGATGACGAAGGGCCCTCGGCAGGGGCACCTGCATCTGGCGCCGTCAAAAAAAAACTGAAGGGGGCATCTGAGGCTCGATCGGCCAGACGATCGAGTTCAGTTGCAGCGACTGAGGCCTCCAGACAGGCGGCTTCCAAGGCCGGGGGGGCATCTTCCTCTGGAACCAAGGATTACGACGCTCGTTCGAAAGCGGCCTCCGAGAAGACGTTGAAGGGGGCACGGAGCCCTGGTGAGTGCTGGGGCGGGATCGTCGGTCTGCTGGAGGGCTCATCGGTGCAGGCAGCAGCGCAGATGCTTGAACCCGTCTCTCTTGAGTCGGGCGTGCTGACAGTGCGAATGCAGGGCGGTCACTCGGGCGTCGTTGCGGATCGGATTGATGACATGCGGGCGGCAGCCGCCAAGGCGGGCGTCACGTTGCAATTGCAGGAGGCCCAAGATGGCGCCTCGCCGGTAGCCCAGCAGGTGCATGAAGCTGGCGCCGATCCACTCGTTCAGATGGTGAGTGATGTATTCGATGCCCAGGTGGTGAAGGTGCAACCACCAAAACAACAGGACTGATGGAAGGATGACGCAATGTTCAAGGGACTGAAGAATCTAGGGGCGATGGCCTCACTCATGAAGGATCTGCCCGCGATGCAGGCACGCATGGAAGAGGTCCGTGCATCGCTGGGGGAGATTCGCGTCGTGGGCACGGCCGGCGCGGGCGCTGTCAAAGTGCACATGAGCGGTGACATGGTTGTGCAGGAGACCCAAGTCGATGCCGCAGCCCTTGCTGGTCAGGACATCGAGGCCCTCATCACGATGGCGGTGAACGACGCCATCGCCTCGGCTCAAGAAGCGTCGCGCAGCCGAATCGCCGAAGCAGCCGCTGAGATGGGGCTGCCGATGCCCGAGAACGGCCAACTGCCGGGCATGGGTATCTGAGTGCGGGGGTATCCCGAGCCCGTCGAGCGACTGCTGGCTGCGCTGGAGCGATTGCCGGGGATCGGTCGACGTACGGCTGCCCGCTTGGCTTTTCATTTGCTCAAGGCATCGCCTGATGAGACACGAGAGTTGGCCCAGTCGCTTGAGGCGCTCGTCGATACGGTTGGTTGCTGCTCGATCTGCTGGCATCTGACCGAGGTTCAGCCCTGCCGGGTCTGCTCAGATGAGCGTCGTGACGCTGGATGTGTACTCGTCGTCGAAGAGCCACGTGATCTTCTAGGCATCGAAGCCACGTCATTGCATCGTGGGGTGTATCACGTGCTTACCGGGCGGATCGATCCGCTTGGGGGAGTCGGCCCCTCTGATCTCACCATCGCGGCCTTGATTGATCGAGTTTCCGATCCCGATCGAAACGCCCGCCGTGCGCCCGTTACCGAGGTGATCCTCGGTTTGAGTCCAACGCTGGAAGGCGATGCCACTGCGCTGCATCTGTCGCAGGTGCTTGCAAGTCACGATGTGCAGGTGACTCGTTTGGCGCGAGGGCTGCCCGCTGGCGGGCGTTTGGAGCATGCATCCGCGTCTGTGCTGGCTGATGCGTTATTGGGGCGCGGTCCCGCCTGACGGGCCGGATATCCTGTGGTCATGGAACAGCGTCTGGACACCTCTCTTTCGACGCAACTGAATCAGAGTCTGCGGACATCGCCGCGGATGATTCAGTCGATGGAGGTTCTGCAGATGCCCCTGCCAGCATTGCAGGAACGAATCGATCAGGAACTCGAGAGCAACATCGCACTCGAAGTAGACGAGACCCAAATGGCGGCGGGGGACGAGGGAGAGTCCGTCGAGTCCGACGTGCCAGCCGATGGCGCCGAGGAGTTTCAGCGTCTGGACTCGATGGAGCAGACCTACGCAGAGGCCTACGACAACACGCTGGGCTCTCGCAGCATCAACAGGTCAACTGGTGACGGTGATCGGAAGTTGGAGGCGATGGCCAACATCAGCGCCAGGGGAGACTCGTTGCAAGACGAGATGCTCCACCAGTGGACCTTCGCCGACGTTGGCCCCCAGGTGGCCCACGCGGGTCGTCTGCTCATAGAGTTCCTGTCTCCCGATGGGCTGCTGGAAGTCGGTCTGGATCAGGTGCTGGAGCAGTCGCCACGGGCCCGCGATGAGGGAGTGACGATCGAGTCGCTTGAAGAGGCGTTGGTCTTGTTGCAGCAGCTGGCTGAACCATCGGGCATTGGGGCTCGCAGTCTGCGTGAGTGCCTGTTGCTACAGGTTCATTCGCGCATGGAACTGGATGAGAGCAGTCGCGACGCTTGGGCTAGAGTTGGCATGCTCATCGAGTCACACCTCGACGATCTCGTTCAGAACCGACTGCCCGATATCGCTCGTGCGACGGGGCTGTCGATGGACGATGTGCGAGATTCAATGCGGCTGATGCATCGCCTGAGTCTGGCGCCAGGACGTGATCTGGCGCCGCTGGATGTGCCTCCAGTGATTCCGGATGTGTTGGTGGAGTATGACGACGCCACTGACGCCTATGCGGCCACGCTGCTGGAGGGGCCAATTCCACCGTTACGGGTCTCGCCTCGCTACGAGAAGATGGCCAAGGACCGCTCGCTCGATGCGGAGGCTCGCAGCTTTCTGGAGCGAAACGTGGAAAGCGCTCGTTGGATGATCGATGCGCTACGGCAACGAGGCGCCACGCTATTGCGAGTTGTTCGTGTCGTTTTGGACAGGCAGCGAGCGTTTTTTGACGAAGGCCCTCGGCACCTGCGTCCACTGCCGATGACAGAAGTGGCGGACACTCTGGGCGTGCATGTGGCGACGGTGTCTCGCACGGTGGCGGACAAGTGGATGCAGACACCTCGTGGTGTCGTGCCGCTGCGGCGTTTCTTCTCGGGCGGAACCTCAACCTCGACTGGCGAGGCCATGTCCTGGGCCGCTGTCCGAGAAGTGCTGCGTGAGATCATCGAGCGAGAGGACACCGCCAAGCCTCACAGCGACGAGGCCCTGGCCGCAGCGCTTCGAGAGAGAGGCATCGATATCGCCCGCCGCACTGTCGTCAAGTATCGACAGAAGATGGGCATCCCCCCGGCCCGCTTGCGTCGAACATTTTGAGGGATTGAGGCAGGATCAGAGTTGTTCGACCTCTGCGACCTTCTTGTCGCAGAGCGTGTCGATTTCACCCACGCGGTCCTTTGTGAGGTCTTCAATCTCGCTCTTCGCCCGCTTGGCGTCGTCTTCTGAGATCGACTTGTCCTTGAGGTCGGCGTCGATGTGCTTGATTGCGTCTCGACGTTCATTCCGGATCGCGACCTTGGCCTCTTCAGCGAGTTTGCGTACTTGAACGGCCAACTGACTTCGGCGATCGGCGGAAGGCGGGGGGACGTTGATTCGGATGGCGTCACCTTCACTCATGGGATTGAGCCCAAGGTCTGCGCTCTCGATCGCCTTTGAGATCTCGGATCGAAGTGAGGGGTCGAAGGGCTTGACCAACAGCTGAGTTGGCTCGGGAACGCTCACAGCTGCAATGTCGCGAAGATCGCAGGAAGATCCGTAGGCGTCTACCTTCAGATACTCAAGGAGCGCCGTGCTCGCTCGCCCGGTGCGAATGCCTCTGAGTTCCTTCTGGTAGTACTCGATGGGCTTGGCCATCTCGACTTTCGCGGTCTTTGTGTACTCACTGGGCATCATGTAGTCCGTTCATGCTGTGGCGGTTGTGGCGTCAACAATCGTGCCGATGTCGTCACCTTGAATGACCTTCTGGATATTCCCCTCGACACTAAAGTCGAAGACTCGAATGGGCAGCTCGTGTTCCATGCACATCGACAGAGCCGTCAGGTCCATGACACCCAGTCGCTGGTCGATGGCATCCTTGAAACTGAGGTGGTCATATCGAACGGCATCCCGGTCTACCGCTGGGTCGGCGCTATAGACACCGTCAACCTTTGTCGCCTTCAGAAGAACATCGCAGTTGAGTTCGATGGCACGCAGGGCTGCGCAGGTATCAGTTGTGAAGAATGGGTTACCGGTTCCCGCGGCAAGAATGACAACGCGGCCTTTGGCAAGATGCCGAAGGGCCCGCTTGCGGATGAACCCCTCTGCGATTGCGGGCATGTCGATTGCCGAGAGCAGGCGGGCTTGCGAGCCCGCCGACTCGAGTGCCTCCTTCAGGGCCATCCCGTTCATCACGGTGCCCAGCATGCCCATGTAGTCGGCTGTGGCCTGGTCGATCCCCAACCGTTTGGCGAGGTTGGCCCCTCGAACCATGTTGCCGCCACCAACAACCACCGCAATCTGAGACTCGCCAGCTGCGACCTTGGCGATCTGGGCGGCGATCAGCCCGAGTTCCTCAGCGTTGATCCCGCTTTCTCCTTGTCCGGAAAAGCTCTCGCCGCTGATCTTCAGAAGGACGCGTTTGTACTGCCTGCGTTCCATGATTGGGGCATTGGACCGCCATGGGGTGCCCGGGTCAAGCCGCGGCTGGCACAGTGCCGGTAGGCTTGCTGCATGGACAGGGCCTGGCAGCGCCGGCGGGTGTGGCTGATCGCAGCGGCGGCGGCGGTGGCGGTCCACGTGCTGGCATTGGGGCTGGTGCACTGGGTACAGGCCGATCCCCCAGAGCGAGCCCTCGTGGTGAGTGTTTCGCTGCAGCCAGCACCGCCTCTGCCCATGCCCTCAGAGGAGACTTCACTGCCTCGATCGCAAGGTGCCTCCCCGGCCTCATCTTCGCCCGGTCCAGAGTCGGTCAGTATTCCACTGCCCGACTTGCCCAGCGGAGATCTGGCCGCTGCGGGAGGGGGCGCCTCAGGCGGTGGCTTGGGGCCGGTTCAGGGCAACCGAGATGGGCCCATGATCGAGATCGGCCCTCTGCACCTGCCCGCCAGCAGAGTGATCTTCATGGTCGATACTTCATCGAGCATGCGGGGGGCACTTGGAAGCGGAACGCTGGCTGATGCGGCAGCAGATCTTGTGTGCCGGGCAATCAAGGGGCTACCCCTGAGCGTGCGGTATCGACTGATGCTCTTCAGCAGCGAATTGGCTGAGCCGCTGGGGTCTACCTGGAGATGGAAGGCGGATGCTGATGCGGCATGCGATGCACTGGCCCAGGCCGCCCGCAATCCCCGAGGCCTTACTCGATCGCGATCACTCTTTGACGAGGGTGGGCTGCTGGAGAGTCGGTGTGACTGCGTTGTACTGGTGACCGATGGCGGAATACTCGATCTTGAAGCGGGCGCCCTGCAGGCATGGCTCGAGTCAGCGCCGAGCGTTCGGCTGGATGTCGTCCTGCTCGATCCATCGACCAGGATCACACCCCAACAGAGGCGGCTCAAGGCGCTGGCTCAGCACACTGGCGGTGCATTGCATCGTTTGCATGGGGGGCTTCCCTGATGTTCCTCCTCGCGCTGATACTGGCAGCGTCAAGTGATGTGCGATCGGAAGCCATCGAGCATCTGAACAGCGGGCGCCCAGCACATGCTGAGGTGCTGTTGCTCAAGCACCCGGAGGCGGCCAGCGCTTCACCGGATGTCTTGCTGGCAGCTCGACTCATGCGGCAGGATTCTGCTGGCGCCGCCCTCGTGCTCGCACAACTGGTGGATTGGCTGGGCGCTGGTGGCGTGCCATGTGGCCCCATGCATGAGCGTTGGGATGCGCAACACCAATTGGCTTGGAGTTGGTCGCCGCTGGTGTGTGACGGTGCCAGGCGTGACCAGATCATTGCTGAACTTGGCACGGGGGCAAATGGGTCGCCGCGGGCCGAAGGCGTACGCGGTGCAATTCGATCGATTCTCACCGGAGAGCTCGACCCTGCGGCTCACGGGGCGCCTTCGATCTGGCGAAATGCGGCCTTGGCACTGGCGGGCAACGGTGCACAACGCAAGCAGGCTCGAGTTCGATTGCACAGTGATGCAGCCCAGCCAATGGAGATGGCCTGGCGTCTCTACGTGATTGGGCGATCACATCTTCTGGAGCAGACAAGCGGCGACAAGCGAGAGGGGCTCGTGCACTTGGCTCGAATTGCAGCAGAGGAGCCGCTGCGAACAGCCCATCCGAGATTGGCGCTACATGCCCTTGATGTGCTGATCGAGCAGGCGCCCGTTGGCACAGCGGTCGGACTGATTGAGACTCGATCGCGACTGCAGGCTCAATTGACAACCAGATTGGAGATGAATGAATGAACGGGCAACTGGCAACGCAAGGTGGCCTGCTTGAACTTGTCGAGTCGGGTGGCATCATCGGGTGGATCCTGCTGGGGCTGTCCATAGTGGCGCTCACGCTGGTGCTGTTGCACGCCTGGACGATTCGTGCCAGCCGCCTGTTGCCCGTGGAGCAGATTGAGGCACTCGGCGGGGCTTTGCGTGAGGGCGATCTGGACAAGGCCTTGTCCATCTGCAGGGCGGAGTCGGGTGATGCCTTGCCCGCGCGTGTTGTGGAGCACGCGATTCGACGAGTGCAGTCTTCTCCACTTGGAGGGCTGGAGCTGTACGACGCCGCCGAGGAGGCCGGGGCTGAGGAGGTCGCTCGACTAGGGCGCGGTCTTGAAGGACTGTCGGTGATCGCGGCAATTGCGCCGCTATTGGGGCTGCTGGGCACCGTCTTGGGCATGGTGGATGCATTCCAGGCCATCGCATCACAAGGGCCGCAAGCTGCGCCGGAACTGGCTTCGAGCATTTCTCTGGCGTTGGTCACGACGCTGTTGGGGCTCGCTCTGGCGATTCCCTGTGTGGCACTGCATGCCTGGTTCCGAGTGCGTCTTGAAGCGATTGCGGCTGACGGAGGGCGAATCATGGAAGCGCTGCTGGCGCCGCTGGCGGCTGTGGAACCGACCGATCGATGAAGGTACGCCCTGCTAATCGATGGGCCGTTGTTGAACTCACGCCTCTGGTGGACGTGGTGTTCCTGTTGATCGTCTTCTTCCTGATCGCAGCCGATGCGAGCCGCGTCGCTCGCCCCAAAGCTGATCTGGTCGAATCCAGGATCGATGCCGAGGGGCACGTTTGGGATGCGGTCTTCACGCTGCAGGCGGATGGTGTTTGGCGATCGGCCATCGACGGTCCACCGCTGCAGGATCCACTTGCCAGCGGGGTAGGTGCGGGCAGCAGCGTCTTGCTGCGGATCGACTCAGCTGCACCATCAGCAGCGATGGGTGCGATGACATCAGCGCTGCGCGAAGCTGGTGTTGAACAGGTGAGCCTGGCAACGCGGCGAGGGGCGGGCTCTTGAACTTCAACGTGGCAACCCGTGGTCGAGGGCGATCTGCCCCGGTCGTTCGAATCGCCGGGTTGATCGATCTGGTCTTTCTCCTTTTGGCGTTCTTTCTGGTCACGAGTGCGCTGTTGGAAGGCGAGTCTTCGGTGGCAACAGCCTTGGGACACGGACAGGGGGACCCGGCGCCAGTTGCGCCGATCGTGATCGAAGTTCAAGAAGGCGTATGGAAGATCGGGCCTCGGCTGATCAATCGAGTTGATGCACTGCCAGCAGTACTGGAGCAGTTGCCCAAGGGGCCCGGCATCATCATTCGTCCTGAAGGGGAGGTGTCGGCGGGGGCGATCGTCGAGACTGTTCAGGAAGCTCGCCACGCGGGGTTTACCACCCTCACGTTGGAGACTCCGCGGTGATCTCGATGATCTTGGCGACAAAGCTGGCTTCAGTCACGCTTGCTTCGCTCGCGCCAACTGCCTCGGACCAAGGTTGGGCGCTCACAAGCGACTGGCTGCGTGAGCACGATCAGATTGAGCTGGCGTTGGAGTCTCTCCTGATGGAGCCGTGCAAAACGCAAGAAGAGAAGGGGGAGATTGCACTTGAAGTGATCGCCTTGCTTCGAGCCGCCCCCGTTCAGGCAGACTTCGCCAGGCGTGTGCGATTGGACCTGGACCTTCGAGTGGCCGAACTTGAGGGCCTTGATCGCCTGAGGGTGCGGCTGGGGCTGCTCGAGATGGACCGCCGTGATGCGCTGCACGGTGAGGTGAATCGACCCAAGCTCGAAGGTGTCCTGAGAGAAGTTGAGTTGGTGCACTTTGACGTTGCCGATCGGCTTCGCGAAGTTGGAGCAAGTGAGTCGCGGCGATGGCTGGAGTCGCTCGATAGAAGAACCGCACTTCTGCAAGGCCTTCTTCACGACGATCTTGGGCGATCGCATGAGACGGCTGGGATTCATCTTCGCAGGGCCATGCTGGGTGATGATGAACAGGTTCCCGATCCTCTGCATGCCCAAATGCTTCGAGGAAGTGACGGGCTCGAGGCGGCTGCAGCCTTGGCAAAGGTGAGTGTCAGAAGTGGTGATCTCTCGCTGGCGGGTCGTCTTGTGGACATGCTCGTTGCAGCTCATTGGCCGGTGCACGATGCCTCCGCAATCCGATCGCTACTGGAGGCCCTCGATGAGTCTCAGCGTGCAGCGGCGCTGTCGCGTTGGGGCAGTGCCCTCCCTGATGGGCTCCTGCTGGAGTTGGCGGATTTGATACCCCAGGGTTCACCGCTGTCGAGTCGATTGCACGATCGGGGTCTGCAAGATCAACTGATCCAACGTCTTGCCAAGATGGATGGTGCGGTGCCCGATGTCGATTGGTTGATTGAAGCCCGGGTTCTGGCAGAGCGAGCCAGGCGTGGGCACGGAGATTGGGCCACCGCACTGGAGGCCCTCAACCAACCAGGGCAGTTGCCTCACGATGGAGCGAGAATCGACCTCGGGGAGGCGTTGCATCAGACGGGGGACCATGCGGGGGCCCTGGCCGTACTCATGAGCGTGGCGCCCGGGCCGGATCGGGCGCGATCTGACAATCTCATCTATCTGGCGTTGCGAGCGCAAGTTGATGCAGGCGAACTGTCCGCGGGGGTGATGGAGCCTGTCCTGCGCCGCATCTGTTCGCGTGGTGAAGATGCGCCCATGGCCATCTCAGCCGCGCTCCAACTGGCCTCGCTTCCTTCGACCTCCCCACAGGAGGCAATCGCCTTGATCGAGCGTGTGCCGCCCGGCCATGCGCTCGAAGGGACTGGGGCATCGCTTCTGGAGCAGGTGGTCTGGCCCCATCGAGATCAGGGGCCATCGGGGGCGAGGCGGGTGGTTCACGCCGCCAGGGCTGTGCTTGAATTGGATCTGGCTCAGGCACCGGAGGCTGCTGGTCGTCTGCTGGACTATCTGCCCAAGGCTCAACTGAGTCCACCGGTGACCAGTGCGCTGGCAAAGCGTGCCATCGATGTGATTGCCTCGTCAAAGGGCTCAGCGATCGCCCAGGCACACGCAGGGGCGTTTCATGCTCGCCAGGGAGACGTGGCTAAAGCGACTGGGGCAGTGCTGGAAGCATGGAGGGGCGGAGATCGCTCGAGTTTGCTCGAGCAGACCACCAGCGCCCTGTTGCAGTCAGCCGACCCGCTCGGCGAGCGGTCTACTGAACTGGCTTCGTATCTGCTGGGGCGGTCTCCCATGCTGATGCGAAAGGCGGAGTTGACGCCTGCCCAGCGCCGTGTACTTGTTCACTGGGCTCGCCACATGCTGCAGGCACAGGCGATGTCCAGTGAACTGCTTGAGCACGCCGCAGGGCTGGATGTACTGCAGGCCGCGGGGCTGGTGCAACTAGCTCGCCGCGCAGGTGAGCAGGCTCGTTGGCCACTTGCTGTAGATGCATGGCGCCGCGCGGCCCAACTCGACGAAGCCAGCTCGGGCCGTTGGTCACTTGAGCAGGCTCGGGCGTTGTCACATTTTGACAGCGCATCAGCGATTCAGTTGGCCCGGCAATTGGCTGTGCTGCATGTCAATGATCCAGTTGGGCAGGAAGCCAAGGTGCTGGCCGACCAACTAGAGGCAAAAACCCCATGAGGCGGCGGGCCCTACGAGCGATCATCGCAAGGGGGTACGTCTCCCAAGGCAAAGGGCGGCCCTCTCCAATGGTGTCTCATCGTGCTGGGGCCCCCAGAGAAGCGAAGGCAACAGGCCGTTTGTGGTTCATGATCTGTCTCATGGCGGGCGTCTTTGTCGCCATGTTGGGTGGATGGCTCGCAACGCGTCCTGCCCCGTCGTTGACCGAGGCTTCGACACCAGTTGCTGGCCCCGCAGACACATCTTCGCCGCCAGCGGAGGTGACACCCACCCTGCGTGATGGTCCAAGGGAACCCAATGAGGTAGGTGGGCGTGTTACGCCCCAGCCTCCGGAGCAGACCAGCGGCCCCGGCCTCGACGTGACCGAGTTGGTCCTGAGGGCTCGCAGTTGGCCACGGGCTGACGATCAGCCTCTGCTTGAGATGTTCGGGTCACTCGGTGCGCTTTGGTCGGTGCTTGAGCCCAGCACTCGTGTGGCGATCACGTCTGCTCTGGCTGACGCCATCGTGCTTCGGAGTGAGTCACCAGAGCGCATTGATGCACTGCTGGCAGCCATGGGGCTGGAGACACGCCGATCCGTACTGCAGGCGTTGGAGGACAGAAGCCCGATGCAGCCGCCCCCCGCGGCGGTCGAGATCAGCCCATGAGCCAGGCGTGTCGCTGTGTGACCACGGAGAGAATCTCGTCCGTGACCGAGTTGGCAGTCAACGACCAGAACGCCCATCGCGTATGGAATGGCGTCTGGCCAAGTTCGAGGCCGTCGCGGATCGCACGCTTGAGCCGACGCACGTTGAGTGTGTCCAGAAAGGCCTGTTCCACCGGCATGGCCAGTTGAAGGTCTTCAGGGGCAGGAATGATGATCGCAACGGGATCATCGTCTTCCATCTGTTCATGCGACAGGAAGTACCCCAACGACCAGAACCAGCAGTCGCCATACCAGCGAGGCGCTTCGACGATGTCATCGAACTTGAGGATCGCCTTACGCGCACGATCGAAGAGTTCCGCAGCGTCAGCCTGCAAGTGCTTGCGCAATTGCTGCATGGTGGGGGTGCGGAACTGGTCTGTCCATGGAATCCGTGTGGTGGTCAAGGCGGATGGCTCCGGCCCGGGGATCCGGGTGACGGGGCATTGTAGCCCCTGGCGACCACAGGCTGGTAGCATCCGCACTGGCCCTTCTGGCGTCGGGCCGGAGACGAGTTTCATGGCGACTGATCCCCAGATGGCCGACCCCGGCGAACTCCAGGATGCCCGAATTCTGGTCGTCGATGACAACGTGCAGAATCTCGAGCTGATGCAGGCGTATTTGGAGGGCCTCGGTTGCACGATCGAGACAGCCGCGGACGGGGTGGAGGCGATGCAGATCGTCGAGACGAACCCGCCGGACCTTATTCTGCTGGACGTCATGATGCCTCGCATGTCCGGATTCGAAGTCTGCCGAAAGGTGAAGGCCAATCCGGTCACCAGGGATGTTGTGATCATCATGGTCACGGCCCTCAATGAGGTGGCCGATTTCGAGCGGGCCGTGGAATGTGGCACGAATGACTTCATCGCCAAGCCCGTGAACAAGCACGAGTTGCTGACCAGGGTCAAGTCGCTGCTGCAGTTGCGTCTGCTTAAGCGGCAGTTCGACCAGATCGGGGCTGGTGACATGCAGCCCTCGGCGGCTGATGTGCATGGCCTGCTCGATCAGGGCGATCGGATCATGCCTCCGCCGGTCGAGTCGGCTGATGAGTCGGATCAGTCCGACTGAACCGATCCGGAACCCGTCCGACAACGCCTGAGCGTCATCTGCCCGCATGCTCCCTGAGGAGGCTGGTTGCTGTTGGCCAAATGGACGCAGCCGGTACCCCACCATGGACCCCGGTGGGGGCCGGTACCGGCTGCATCAATAGTTGTGTTTGCTGATCGCTCGGGCGTGCGTTGACTCGCTTGCCCGCTGGGATCAGGCGTGCGGGGGCGGTGGGGGTCAGGCCGCCATCATCGCGGGGGTGTCGTTGGGACGGACCCAGCTCGTGCCTCTGGGGCCCATCGCGTTGAGCATGTGATCCAGATAAGACCGGAGGAAGTCCGCGTCGAAGCTTTGTAGCCATGAGGCAGAGGCCGTGGGGTTGAGGCTACGAATGGCATCGATCAGGTAGGTCTTGGGCTGCATCAACTGGTCCTCTCCATGACGCTCGAGGCGTTACAGAGCCTCTGTCGTCACGTAGGGGCATGTGCTTCCAACTGATAATCTGGCCGCCAGGGGCCTGTGGGTGTTCTTGTGGGGGGTTGTGCGGCACTGTCTGTGGGGGGTTGAGAACCAACCACAACATGTTGCGGTCACAAAAAAAATGTGGGGAGGGTCCGTCTTCGGGCCACCCTGGCGTGCCTTGGGGGCTCTTCCGGCATCGGCGCAGGTTCAGGCACGGGTCACTCCTCAGGTTGGGTCAGGCGGTGCCGCCGGTTGGCCTTGAGATCGCCGTAGGGGGTGACAGTGCCGTTGGTCCATCGCACCCTGACGTCTTTGAGGACAGACTCGTCTTCCATGCCCACATGGACGGTTGGGTCATTGGCGGCCATGTACGACCAGCCTGACTTTACCGGCCGGGTAATGGTCCGCTTGCCTAACTGTGCTGTGACGATCGCGCCCAGTGCGGGGGCGCCATGGCGATTACGTACGTCCAGTGTGATCGATTGTGCGGCTATGGAGCAGGTGTTTCGATAGACCCGAACCGGGCCGTCTCGATTCACCACGACAACATCGCGTCGTCCATCGTTGTCTATGTCGCCAAAGATTGCAGCTCGGGAGGTCAGGGGTTTCAGCGGCAGGGTGCCACCGCGTGGCGACACCGGCGTGAATTGAATGTCTGGAGCGCCTCGCAGCAGCATGTTCTGTTGGGCGTAGGGGTCGCCCGAGATGGGTTGGGAAGGACGCAACACCGCGCCGTTGGCTTCGTACAGATCAAGCCAGCCGTCATTGTTGAAGTCAACCAGGCCGAGGCCGAATCGGGTCCACGCCCGTGTGGCATTTCGCAGTCCGCTTTGGGTAGTGATGTCCACAAAGTAGTCGCCGTCGTTGCGAAACAGCGAGTCAGACTCCGACTTGAGATTACAGACGATCAGATCTAGATCGCCGTCGTCGTCGATGTCATTGGCATCCACGCCCATGCCGGCTTTGGGTCTTCCTGTGTCGTCCATGGCGCAGCCGGTGGCGAGACCGATCTCTTCAAACGTGCCGTCGCCGCGGTTGTGCCACAGGTGGTCGGGCATCAGATCGTTGGCGACGAAGAC
Organism: Phycisphaerales bacterium; assembly: GCA_022446885.1. Classification (GTDB taxonomy): domain Bacteria; phylum Planctomycetota; class Phycisphaerae; order Phycisphaerales; family SM1A02; genus JABAAC01. Next base: position 83,556 of record JAKVBU010000016.1, read on the forward strand.
GTCGATCCAGCCGTCTTGGTCAAAATCCGCCGCCACAACACCAAGGCCGGTGCCCGGCTTTGTCACGATGCCCGACTCGACGGTGACATCTGTGAATTGACCGTTGCCGTCATTGCGGTACAGGCGGTCAATCGCGGGCGCCATGAAGTGCTCGGGTGAGCAGTAGTCCGGCATGCCATTGCCACTGACGCAGTTCAATGCGGTCTGGGGGGACCACATGAGGTAGTTGGTCACATACAGGTCGAGATCACCGTCTCGGTCATAGTCGAGGAATGTTCCGGAAGATCCCCAGTCTGGATCTCCGGTGCCTGAAGACGCAGTGACGTTCGTGAACGCGCCCTTGCCGTCGTTGAGGTACATGGAATTGGGGCCCAGATTCAAGACATAGAGGTCTACGTCGCCGTCGTTATCGATGTCGCCGGCAGCAACCCCCATGCCGTAGCCAGTGTCTTCCGCACCGCAGTTGACTTCATTGAACACCCCCATGCCGTTATTCAGGAAGAACCGGTTGGGAGGGCCGTCGTCTTGAATGCCCTCGGGGGTGAGTCGCCCGCCCTGCACGATGTACAGATCGAGCGAACCATCACCGTCGGCATCGAACAACCCGCCGCCACCGCCGATGATCTCAGGCATGTAGTACTCGCCAGTGGCCCCTGACTCCCACACGACGTTCACATTGGACAGTGCAGAGTCGTCGCGAAGCCAGATGTCGGGCTCACTCGTGGGTTTGAGTTGCGTGCCATGGTCTGCGGGTTCCTCGACACACCCGACCATCAGCGGGCAAAGGCTGATCATGACTCCCTGAATGGCTCGTCTCACGATTCACGCTCCCGGGGGGAAGCGCCCCCTGCGATCAACTCACGGGCCAGGCGGCGTAGCCCGGCATGGTCCGGTTGAGCATTCAATCCAGCTTGCACCGCTTCAATGGCTTTGTTCACTCGACCAGCGTCTCGATGTGCCAGCGCCAGCATCACCCATCCGTCGGCCTGCCTGGGATCGGTGCGCACGACCAGTTCAGCCTGAGTGACTGCATCATCGAGGCGCCCGGACCGTAGCAGTAGGTGTGCGTACTGGAGTCGTTCGGCGGGGTTTGTCACGCCCAGTTCGAAGGCCCTGTCGAGGGCGGGCAGCGCGGCATCGAGCCGGTCCTCCAGCAGATGCATGCGGGCCAGTTGCAGATGGCCATCGGGCAGGTCGGGGCGAAGCTGGGCCGCCTTCATCGCGCTCTGCAGGGCACGCTCGTGCTCGCCGGCTTGGCGAAATGCCATCGAGAGATTGAGATGCGATTGAAACGACTTGGGGTCTTCCAGGACCGCACGTTTCATGGTGCGGACCCAGGCTGCGGCATCGTTGTTGCGCCGATGCACCTCGCCCAGCCTGTTGAGTAGATGCACCTGATTGGGCCAGTTGGTCAAGGCCCTGCCAACACACAATCTGGCATCGTCGATGCGTCCGTCGGCCAGGAGCCGGTCTATGCGGCCCAATTCACCGTCGAGGCTCCGCTGGGCATCGAGCAGGAGCCGGTTCCATGGGTCGGGGTACTGGGGTACCGCCGGTTCGCCGCTGAGTTGGATGGCAGCCGCTTCGTCCAAGCGGCCGGCACGGCGAAGTGCTTGTGCCAGCAGATAGGCGCTGTAGGGGTGCCCAGTCTTCTGGAGGAGTGTGCCAAGCGTCTCGATGGCCTGCGTTGTTCGGTCACGGGCAAGATCCGCTCGGGCCAAACCGACCATGGCAGCAGCTGAAGATGGATCGATTTCAGCGGCTCGCTGAAAGAGGGCTGCGGCTTCATCAGGGCGGCCCAGGTCCAGTTGCCAAAATCCTGCTCGCCAGCAGGCGGGCGCAAAATCTGGTTGAGTCGCGAAGACGCGATCCATGTGCACGAGGGCTTGCTCCAGATCTCCCCGATCGGCGGCCAGTTGAGCGAGGAAGTAAGCCGCCCGGCCGTCTCTGGGTGCGAGCAATTCCATCGCTTGCCAAGATTGGGCAGCGGCATTGTCAAACCCATTGGCGTCGAGCGCCAGGCTCAATTCCAGACGCCGCTGCACGCTCTCTGGGCTGGTTGTGGCTGCTGTCCATGCTTCTTCAATGGCTTCACGAACAGCCGGGTCTGCTTGGCTGACCTGTTCTGGAAGGGGGGCGGGCTTGGGCGGCGAGGGAGAACAGCTTGCCCCCAGCGCGGCAACTGAGGCTGCCAGAGACAGGATGCCCCGGCCGGGCCGGTGGAACACCTGAGGTGCCTTGACTATCTTGACCGCCATGGGCTCGATGATACGCTCGCGGGGGCTGCTGGTACCGGGCGCCTTGATGCTCAATGCCAAACGAGTACTGATGTCCGCTGCCGGATGTGGGGTGGTGGCAGCGCTGTTGCTGCTCGTTGGATGTCAGGGAGACTCGCCCGGGCGCAATGCAGATGTGAAGCTGGACGCTGCGGCCATCGCCACCCACAACGGGGCAGTCGCGGCGATGGGGGCCTTCGACTACGAACGGGCCTTCTCAATGCTCGAGCCGTTGGTTCAGGATCGGCCCCAGTGGCTCGATGGTCAGGTCGATCTGTCTATCGCCCAACTCAATCGTCAACAGGAGGGTGATGAGGAAGCGGCGCTGGCTCGGGTTGACGCTGTCATCAAGGCGGATCCGAGCAATCTACGGGCGCAGTATGTGGCTGGGGTGCTGCGAAGCGTGTTGGATACGCCCGCCCGAGCGCTCAAGCACTTCAGGATCGTGGCCGAGGCCGACCCTGATGACGCCTGGGCTGCCTACTACACCGGACGGACCCTCACCCAGACGGGTCGCCCCGAGGAAGCACTTGTCTGGTTCGAGCGAGCCATCGAACGAAATCCCTATCTGCGTTCGAGCTACTACGGGGGCGCTCAGGCGGCACGGCGAACCGGCAATGACGAGAAGGCACACGAGTGGCTCACGCTCTTTGCCCGCATGGAACACAATCCTCGAGCCACGCTGGCCGAGATCAAGTACACGCGGATGGGGCCCAAGGCCACGCTTGAAGCGATCGAGGTCGATGACGCGCCGCTGCCAGCTCGGCCAGAAGGCCCGATCTTTGATCACGAGAAGCTGAGCTTTGTTGGCAGCACAAATGGCCCCCAGTACACCGGGATCTCGGTTGCTCGCGTGGGCGACGAGACATTTGTGTTGGCCTCTCATCCGCTTGGGTGTTCGCTAAGCCTGATCGACGACGAGGTGTATCTGCAGCCGGTGGGGTCTCAGTTGAGCTTGGTTCAACTGGTCACAGGTGGGCTCTGGGGCGATGTCGATGCCGACGGATACGTGGATGTCGTACTGCTGCGAAACGGCGTCAATGAACTGTGGCGCGGCGGCGAAGGGCACACGTTCACCCGCGACGAGGCCTTCCTTGGGGGCCCCGATGCAGGCACCGTGGATGGGGCCCTCTACGACGCCGATCACGATGGCGATCTGGATGCCCTCTTCCTGCAGTTGGATGGCAGCCTCGTCCTCATCAATAACGATGGCGATGGCAGTTGGAGAGACATCAGCCCCGAGACGTTCGCCTCGCCAGGAGACGGGGTGATTGCAAGAGAGGTGCTGGTTGCAGACTTCGACGGTGATCTCGATGCCGACATTCTGTGCCTCAGTGCCTCCGGGCCAAACCGCGGATTCGTCAACGACCGCCTCTGGAAGTGGCAGGCTGCACCTCCGTCCTGGGATGCCCTCCTGCAGGCAGAGGTCGCCTGCGCTGTGGCGGCGGACATCGATGCTGATGGTGAGGTGGAGGTAGTCACTCAGGGCGAGGACTTCAGTGTCGATGTGTTCGACTCGGGCATCGACGGATGGGCCTCGCGGCAATTGGCTGCTCCGACGGAGGCGAGGGATCGCCACGATCTCCCCGCCCAGATGGCTGTGGTTGATCTGACAGGTGATGGCCTGCTGGATGTCGTCCGTGAGCGTGGCCCTCGGCCGGTAGGAGAAGATGAGTGGTCAGCGGTCCATCCCAAGTCGATCGAGGTACTTTCAAACACAGGTGAGTCCCTGCAGGTTCAGGGTGTGCTCGACGTGTGGACATTGCTGTTGCGAACGCCTGGATCGGGCCCGGGCCTGATCACGGCAGATTCCCTCGGCACCATCGTGACCATTCCTCCCGGATCGGGCCGCTTCCCCTTCGTCGAAGTCTCGTTAGTGGGCCGCACAGATCCAGGGCAGTCAATGCGATCGAACGCCAGTGGCATCGGCGCCACCCTTGCGGCCCGCGTGGGCAGCCGTTGGACGATCACCGACGCCCTGCGGTCAACGGCGGGGCCGGGCCAGAGCCTGCAGCCCATCTCGATTGGCTTGGGCGGGGCACAGATCGTTGACTTCATCGCCGTCAATTGGTCCGACGGCGTCTACCAGACAGAGGCGAGCATCAGCCCTCCGGGTGTTCACGAGATTGTCGAGACCCAGCGGCAACTGAGTTCGTGTCCGGTGCTCTTTGGTTGGGATGGTGAGACGATGGCCTTTCTCACCGACTGCCTGGGCGTTGGTGGAATCGGGTTCCTGCTGGAACCCGGTCGTCATGCCCAACCTCGGCCCCAAGAGCGGGTGTTGCTGCCCGATGGCGTGCTCAAGCCTCGAGATGGTCGCATGCAGTTGGTCATTGCCGAGCCCATGCAGGAAACGTGTTACCTCGATGACGTGTCCTTGCTGGCCGTGGACTGTCCAGAGGGTTGGGAAGTGCTTCCCGATGAACGAATGGGAACCGGCGGCCCTGCGCCCAGCGGAGATCTCCTCTTTGCCAAGCACTCGATGTCTCCTACCCAAGTGCTTGGCGATGGCGATCGGGACCTGACCATGGCGACCGCGGCGCTGGATGAGCTCGAAGCAGCCCCTGGCGCAGTCGATGATCGCTTTCTGGGCCGCAGTGTCGATCCCTTCACCATGCACGCCTATTTTGATCAGCCTCTTGATGCCCATGAGGGCACGCCGCTGTTGGTGATTGAGGGCTGGGTCGAGTACCCCTATTCACAGACGATGTTTGCCGCTTGGCAGGCTGGCGTGACCTATGACCCGCTCACGGTCTCGGTTCAGATGTCCGGCGGACTCTGGGTCGAGGTCGCGCAAAAGGTCGGCTACCCAGCCGGGATGCCTCGGACAATGGTGCTGCCACTGACGGGCCTGCCAGAGGGGGCGAGGCACATCGGCCTTCACACCACCCTCGATCTGCACGTCGATCGCCTTCGAGTGGCTTGGGCGACAGAATGCCCTGAGGCCCGCGTGACGACGCTGGAGCCGCTTGTGGCGGATCTGACGCGGGTGGGCTACCCGAGGCGTCAGGATGGCCCTCAGCGTCGTCCTGGGTACGTCTGGGATGACCGTATGCCCTTTCTCGACATGCGTACGCAAGCGGGCCTGTACACCCGCCTTGGAGACGTACGCGAGCTTGTTGGCAGGCGTGATGGCGCTCTGGCCGTCTTTGGAGCTGGAGAGGCGATCGAGTTGATCTTCGAGCAACCCGAGCAAGCGCAAGGGACCACACGCCGCTGGATCCTTGATCTGGGGGGCTGGGCCAAGGATGTAGACCTGATGACTGATACGGGCTCGACGGTGGACCCGCTGCCAGGTGAGCGTGATGCGCGGGCGCAGGAGCTGGTTGAGTCCACTCGGACGAGGTACCGCGACGGCGTCTGATCGCTTGCCGGGGAGATCGGGTTTGCACAGGTGGGCCTGAGCGAGCGAACCAGTATGTTCCCCGGTGAAAAACCGCCCGGACGGTGGCAGATTGGCCGACGATGTCTCGAGCAGCCCCACAATGGCGAATATGAACCAGCCTGATCAACCCGCGCAGTCTCGTCCAAGGCGGCGCCGCCCGGACCCGGTCTTGCCCAAGGGGCTGGCCAGACTGCTGGCGGTGGTCTTTGCCCTGCTCGCTCTGCTGGTGGTCAACTCCGTCTATCTGGTCGGCATTCGGGTGCTGGGGCTGGCTACGGGGCAGACGCACGAGAACTGGTTCTATCTGGTGATGTTCATGGCCCACCTCGTGCTGGGCCTTGTGCTGATCGTGCCGCTGGTGGTGTTCGGTTTCATGCACATGGCCCGGGGGCGAAAGCACCCCAATCGAAGAGCCGCTCGGGTGGGCATGGCCCTCTTCATCGCCTGCATCATCGTGCTGCTTACCGGGCTGGTGTTGATGCGGATAGAAGGGGTGTTGGTGCTCAAAAATCCCTTCGTGCGGAGCCTGATGTGGTGGCTGCACGTATTGGTACCGCTGGTGGCTGTGTGGCTGTTCCTGCTGCATCGCATGGTGGGCACGCCAATTCGCTGGCGAGTCGGAGGCACCTGGGCGTTGGTCGGTGGGGCTGTGGCGATGGTGATGATCCTGCTGCAGAGTCAGGATCCACGGCAGTGGAACACGATCGGCAATGAGGCTGGAGAGGCGTACTTCTTTCCCTCTCTGGCCCGCACGGTGACCGGTGACTTCATTCCGTCTCAAGTGCTGCAGAACGATGAGTACTGCCTGCAATGCCATGCAGACATTCACGATTCGTGGATGCACTCCGTTCACAAGTTCAGTTCGTTCAACAATCCCGCGTATCTGTTCTCCGTCACCGAGACGCGGGAGAACGCCATGGAGGAGGACGGCAATGTGAACGCCAGTCGCTTCTGCGCGGGGTGTCATGACCCGGTGCCGTTCTTCAGCGGGGCGTTCAATGATCCGGACTATGACATGGTGCACGATCCCACGGCACACGCCGGAATCACCTGCACGGTTTGTCACAGCATCTCACACGTCAATTCGCCTCGGGGCAATGCGGATTACACCATTGATGAGCCTCCGCACTATCCGTTTGCGTTCAGCGACAATCCGACGCTTCAGTGGATCAACCGGCAGTTGGTCATGGCCAAGCCGGAGTTTCACAAACGGACATTCATGAAGCCGCTGCACCGAACGGAGATGTTCTGCGGCACCTGCCACAAGGTGCACCTGCCAGAGGAACTCAACAAGTACAAGTGGCTCAGAGGCCAGGATCACCAAGACTCGTTCCGCCTCTCGGGCGTCTCAGGGCACGGCATCACGAGCTTCTACTACCCGCCCGTGGCCCATGTGAACTGCAACGACTGTCACATGCCGCTGATGGCTTCAGATGACTTCGGGGCCGCTGTGCGTGACGACTCGGGTGAGTTGAAGGTGCATGACCACATGTTCCCTTCGGCCAACACGGCCATTCCCACCATGGTCAAGATGCCCCGTAGCGAAGAGGCCATCCAGAAGCACCGGGACTTCCTCGAGGGAGTCATGCGTCTGGACCTCTTTGCGCTTCATGATGGGGGTGAGTTGGCAGACGAGCTCATCGCTCCGCTGGACATCGAGCAACCAGCGCTCGTTCCGGGGCAGACGTATCTGCTAGATGCCGTCATTCGTACTGTCAAGATGGGGCACATCTTTACGCAGGGAACGGCGGACTCGAACGAAGTCTGGATGGACGTGACGATCACGTGTGGCGATGAGGTCATTGGTCGAAGTGGCGAAATGGATGAGTCAGGCACGGTTGATCCTTGGTCACACTTTGTCAACGCATTCGTGATCGACCGCGATGGGCGACGGATCAACCGCCGCAATGCCCAGGACATTTTCACGGCTCTGTACAACCACCAGATTCCGCCAGGCGCAGCAGACGTGATCCATTACGCCTTCCATGTGCCCGAGTCATGCCGATCGCCCATCACGATTGAGGCGCAGCTCAAGTACCGCAAGTTTGACACGGAGTACATGCGTCTGGTGCACGACGATCCAGACTGGGTCAATACGCTGCCGGTGACGGTGCTGGCGAGTGACGCAATCACGTTGCCGGTCGAGGGGGGCACGGCGATCGAGGCCAAAGGGGCCTCTTCAGTGCCACTCTGGCAACGCTGGAATGACTACGGCATCGGATTGCTGCGCAAGGGTGGGCAGGGGGAACTCGTTGGCGCCAGGGCTGCGTTTCAGGAGGTCGAGGCCCTCGGGCGACCCGATGGCCCGATCAATCTGACTCGAGTCCATCTGCGTGAAGGGCAGGTTACGGAGGCGGCGCCAGCGGCGCTGGCACGAGCCGAGGCGATGGACGCACCGCCCGCTCGCCAGTGGCATTTGTTGTGGTTCGGGGGCCAGGTTGACCGTCAGAACGGACGGCTTGATGAGGCCATCGCCAAGTATCGGCAGATTGTCGATGGGGGATTTGAGCAGGCCGCAGGAAGGGGCTTCGACTTCTCCGAAGATTGGCGAGTGCTCAACGAACTGGCATCCACGCTGCACGATCGCTCAAGGCGCGAACGAGGTGAGGCCAATTCCGCGGCTCGTGAGGCGCTGCTGGAGGACGCGCTGGCAACCTGGAAACGTACGCTGTCGCTTGATCCGGAAAACGCTTCGGCTCATTGGGGCCTTTCGTTGGTGTACCGGGATCTGGGCGACAGCGAAGCGTCGCAGCGGCATCAGCGTCTGCACGGTCGGTACAAGGTTGATGACAACGCGCGTGATCATGCCGTCTCGGAGGCCCGGCGTCGGTATCCGGCGGCCAACAAGGCAGCTGAGCCGGTGACGATCTATGACACCAGTCTTCCGGGGAGTGATGGCGTATGACTGGCCTGCAGGATCAGCCCGAAGGTCGGGACATTCCTGAGGGGGGCGATGATCAGGCGATCGGCGTGGCACTGAAGCGATCGCTGCTCGTACTGACAGCGGTCCTGTTGCTCATCGCCGCGGGCATTGGCATCGTCGCCTTGCTCTCAGGTGAGCAAGAGCGGATTCTTGAGAAGCACACGGCGGCCCCTGTGCCGCTGGTGGCAGATCAGGCGATCTTGCCGCAATTGCACTTCACTGATGTCACTGACGCCGCAGGGATTGACTTCGTGCATGTCAGTGGCGCAACAGGGGAGAAACTGCTTCCGGAGACCATGGGATCGGGGGCGGCATTCCTCGATGTGGACGGCGACTTGGATCAGGATCTGCTGCTGGTCAATGCCACCCGATGGCCGGACGACGATGCGTCGGCTGAAGGCCAGAGTGTGTTGCTGCTCAATGACGGATCAGGGCAGTTCCTCCCAAGCGGGTGGGATCTGGGTGATCCGATGTATGGCACCGGCGTGGCCTGCGGCGACGTCGATTTTGACGGGCTGGTGGACGTCTTCATTGCCGGGCTCGGTGAGAACCGGCTGCTACGCAACACCGGCAGCGGCTTTGAGGACCACACGGCTGATCTGGGGCTCGGTGCCTCGACAGGCTGGGCAACTTCGCCGGCCTTTGCAGACGTGGACGGCGATGGTGATCTGGACTTGTTCATTTGCACGTACATCGAATGGACGCCCGAGAAGGACCGCGATCTGGCATTTACGCTCAATGGCACGGATCGGGCATACGGGCCACCCAAGCAGTACGCGGGCATGCACTGTGTTCTTCTTCGCAACGATGGATCGGGGCACTTTGAGGACGTCTCTGATGCCGCCGGGATGAGGGTGACCAATGCAGCCACTGGCGTGCCGGTGGGCAAGGCCCTCGCTGTTGCGCCGGTGGACCTCGATCGAGATGGCGACATGGACTTCATCGTGGCCAATGACACAACGCGAAACTTCCTGTTCCGGAATCGCGGCGACGGCACCTTCGACGAGGTTGGAGAGGCTTCCGGGCTGGCCTATGACGCTGGGGGCATGGCCACCGGCGCCATGGGGATCGATGTGGCCCACTTTGCCAACGATGATCGACTCGCCGTGGGCATCGGCAACTTCGCCAATGAGATGACGAGTTTCTACGTGGACAGTGGTGAAGGCCGCTGGTTCAGCGATGAGGCGCTCATCGAGGGCATCGGGGCGCCGACGCGTCCTCAATTGTCATTTGGGCTGTTGCTCTTCGACGTCGATCTCGATGGTCGCCTCGACCTCTTTCAGACCAATGGCCATCTGGAAGAGGAGATCTCTCAGGTCCAGCCCAGCCAGTCGTATCGCCAGCCAGCCCAGTTGTTCTGGAACGCTGGAGCGGGCCGGGACACCACGTTTGAGATCGTGCCGCCAGCCATGGCTGGTGACCTCTCCATGCCCATCGTGGGACGCGGGGCCGCCGTAGCCGACATTGACGGCGACGGCGACGGAGATCTGCTGATCACACAGCCCGGTGAGTCACCAATGCTGCTTCGAAATGACCAGGCCACCGGCAATCACTGGCTTCGGGTTGTGCTGGAAGATCCAACGAGTTCGAACACGGCCGCACTGGGGGCATGGATCGAGTGCCGGGTAGGCGATGTCACTCAGCGTCGGCAGGTGCAGCCAACGCGGTCGTACCTGTCTCAAGTTGAACTGCCCGTCACCTTTGGCCTCGGGCTGGCTGACGCAGTTGACTCGCTTGAAGTCATCTGGCCGGATGGGATCCGCCAGGAAGTCGAGGTGGAGGGTGTTGATCAGTTGTTGCGAGTGCAACGTCAGTCCCAGGCGCAGTAATTGAGCCCGTACTGCTCCAGGGACCAGCCGGATCCATCATTGACCAGTGACGTGCCCGCACCCTCTTCGGTCGACGACATCCACAAGAAAATGCAGGGGGCGTCGGTCGAACTGTTGGATTGAACACTGATCCAGCGATAGTCGCCGCTGTTTTCGGGAAGATCAAGATCCCACGCGTACATGGAGAACCAACCGATTGCGGTGGGATAGGCGGCGGAGAATTGGCACTGAGAAGGGGGCAGTTCCAATTGCTCCAACTGCAGCGTGCCGGGTTGGCCGTCGCCGTCGTCAGCCCAAGCCCGAACATTGAACGTCATCAGTGCCGGGTCAGAACAGGAAGACCACCCGCCGCCGAACTGCATGGCGAGACCCTGAACTCGAATCGTGCTGATTGTGGTTGCATTGATGGACTCGGCTCGCATCCACCCGGAAGTGGCGTCCGAAGTGCCTGCTGCCCAGTCGAGGTCAGGATGTACGGGATCGTCACCCAGGCCGCTGCTGCAGGGTGCGGCCGGGGCGCCGCAATCCACCAGACTGCAGGGAAGACCAATCGTCCAGATACCACCGAGTTTGGCACACGCAACAGCGGACATGTCACCAGCGCAGGTGGCGTCTACGCAGCAACCCCAAGATTCAAGGGGGTCACTCACCTCCAGGGTCCGGGTGCCGGGGCCACCAGCGCCCTCGTAGCCGCCGATTCGAATCCAGATCTTGTCGCCAGTCTCTACCAGCAGGTCTGTGACTCGCGAGTAGTAGGGCTGGCAGGGCGACAGGCCTGCGCCATCGCCATTACAGGCGATCTGCTCAAGGCTCCCGCAGTCAACTCCACGGTAGATGACAATTGAAGTATCGAAACTCGCCGTGTCACAAGTGGTGATGTTCAGGAGGGCGTCTGTGTCTGCTGTCCACTTGAACCACACATCTCGGGAGTCGTTCCAGTTGAGGAACGTGTCCGGGCACATTGACTCGTCAGGTGCCCCAAATCCGCTGTCGGAAGCCTGGGTGGAGTCGAAGGGGTTGGCGCCCAGTTGAGCCACAGCGGCCTGAGCACAGTTGTTGTTCGCTGCAATACAGGTGTTGGCGCCGCAAACGGTGCCAGGGCCCATGTGAATACCGCCCAGCAGCAGGCAGTCAGAGTCGATGAGCCCACCGACGCAGGTGTCAGCATCAATGCAGCAGGCGCCCTGAGGATTGGGGCAGACAACGATGGAGCAGAGGGTTGAATCACCCATGAAGGAGCCGCCAGCCCCCGTGCAGTCGCCTGCCCTCAGGTCATCAAGGCAGGTGGTGTCCGGGAAGCAGCAAGCGCCCCGCTGGCAGGACGTACAAGCTTCATGCACGAGCCACTCACCGCCCGCCGCAACGCACGCTTCCTCGAGAAGTGACTCGATGCACGAGCCATCAGGGATGCAGCAGGCGCCTCGATCGCGGCAGTCCTCGCCGAACGCGGAAACCACCTGCAGGAGGTCGTCAACGCCTACGAAACAATCTCCATAGGGGAGCGGCGCACAGTCTCCCACGGGGCGGTTCGTGCCGTCGGAGACATCGCCCCAATGCTGCAACACCTTGAGAATGTCGAGAATGGTGACCCACTGATCCGACGTGACATCAGCGGGGCAGTATGGATCGAGGCTGTGTCCGCACGGTCCGGCGATCACAGCGATGGCGGCGTCCATGGGGAGATCACGCAGGGTCCAGCCGCCCAGCCCGGCAGGGCTGACGTGCCAGCACTGGCTGTCGCCCTCAAGGGTGACAGCCAGATTGGCCATGCCATTGGTGTCAAATTCGTTGACCGGTGTGATGGCGATCCAGTAGTCACCCGCAGCCAAGTCCCACGGCCCCACGTCCAGCAGCAGCCGCTGCGAGGTGGAAGACAGGGGCCAACTCGAGTCTGTGGCTGGTGGGCCCATGAGTGTCTCGTCAAGCACCATGAGGGCGGGATTGCCGGTTTGGGCGTCTTCGACCGAGTCAAAGACCATGATTCGCATGGCTGAGATCGCGTCCACGCCCTGCCAGCCTCCCACTCCACCAATGACGGCTTCCAGCCGCGAGAGCGCAAGCGCATCTGGATTCGAGAGTGACTCGATGACGAATGTGTCCCAATCTGGGTGCTGGGGGTCCTGCTGATTCTGCAGCAGTACGCCCGGAATGATGGCGCTGCCATCATCGGGACCGATGAGGTCAACGAGGGTAGTGCTCTGGGCAGCCGCATGAGAAGCGGTCGCCAGCAACACGAGCAGCGGCATGATGGTGGGACGAGATGACATGCCCAGGTGGCCCCCCGGTGTACATTCTCCAACATTGTATCTATATCAGCGTTCACGGCCTGATGCACGATCAATGCCTGAATCGGTTTGACAGGGCGACAAAACCGGACTGAGGCTTCAAACGAACCGCCCCCCGGCACGAGGCCGGGGGGCGGGTTTCGATCCATATGTGGGCCCAGTTGGGCCCGTCGCCTCCACAAGGGAGACGCTGGGACAGGGTCGGATCACTCCACCGTGAGGGAGTAGGTGTCCAGACCACTACCGCAGGTCACGCTGGTGTCCCACTCGCTTACCGAAGCGATTACGGCCCAGTTGCCCGCGGGAATCTCCAGAACCGTCGTGTCGAAGTAGCCACCGACATTCTGCGTGGCGTAATCGACCGTGCCGGCGTCCTCGTTGAGGAACAGGCATACGTCGGAGAAGTTGGAGCCGATGGTCACGGTGAACGTGCCACCAGCGTTGACGCCGGCGCTGTGGTACCAGTCGAGGTCACGGTACGTGCCACCGGTGGGCCCGTCCACGAACACGCTGGACTGACCGCAGATCGAGCTGCCCACGGTGAGCACACCGTAGGTCGGGGTGACCAGGTTGGCACCACCGTTGCAGTCGGTCTCGGAGTCATCGCCGTCGACGAAGCAGGCGCAGGCGCCTTCGCCGTTCTCATCTTCGTCACAGCCACCAGCAA
>JAKVBU010000017.1 GCA_022446885.1 Phycisphaerales bacterium
CACGACCGTGACGGTGTGATCACCTATGTTCCGGTCAATGTGGTGAAGGCCGCGTCGTATTCCTCTTCCCTCAGACAGGAACGCCCCTCTAGTGATCCAGCAGTTCGATCGACACGCCGATCACGCCCAGAATGCCACCAGCGCTGTTTCGCAGTGGCTGCTTGGTTGTCTGAACGGTGAATGTGCGACCGGTAGCGTCTGTTGCGGGCTCGACCACAGTAAGTGGCTCACCTGAATCAATCACCCGTTGATCATCGGCTCGGTACTGCTCAGCCAGATCCGGCCAGGAGAGGTCTTCGTCTCGTTTGCCTGCAATGCTGGCGGCGTCTTCGCATCCGGCTTCCTTGGCAAACGTCTCGTTCGCCATCAGATAAATGCCCTCGGTGGTTTTGACGAACAGCCTTCCGGGGCACTGTTGCACAATTGCTTCGATGCACTTCTCACACATGGCTCAAGTCTAGTGCGCTTTGGACGACAGCGACTCAACCCATTGGCTGATGTGTACCTCACCCATCGCGGCGATCACGCCATCTGGCCGAACGAGCACTTGCCCACCCAGTTCAGCGACCAGCGCTGCATCAACCACACGTCGAATTGGGAAGCCGCCCAGACCCAATTGCGCCGGGCCGGCATCTGCATCGCTGATGTGCAAGGCCTCGGCCCCCCGCAAGGCATCAGACACGAGACCGTCGCCCCAAACCCGATCTGGAAGGGCATCTCCCGGACACAGACGACGCGTGCCACCCCCACCGGCCAGCGGTGAGTTGCGATAACACACGACGTCCTCCGTCAGGGCCGAAGCCACCTTTCGTCGCAGGGCAGGCACCGACAGAGCCAGATGCATCGCGGTACCTCGTAGCGATCGAACAATGCTGTTCTCGATCATGGCCGCCTTCAGCATGCGGCCCGTGTACTTGACCACCGCGGCGCCGATGGGGTGCCGCTCTGCCTGATAGGTATCAATGAGCGATCGCGCCGCAGCCCCACGCTCCACCAGCGACACCTTCCATGCGAGATTGGCGGCATCCTGCATGCCGGTGTTCATGCCCTGTCCACCGGCAGGTGAGTGCACATGTGCCGCATCGCCCGCCAATAGCACACGACCGTGCACATAGGAGGCAATCTGCCGCTCATTGACGCCGAACTGCCCAAGCCAGAGCGCCTCTCGAATTGTCCAGTTCATGGCCGAACGCGTGTCGATGACCCGCTGGATGTCTTCGACCGTTGGATCGGCATAGTCCTGGCCGGGGGCCCGCTCGCCCGCAGAAGCAATCACCCGCCACCTGCTCTCGGAAATGGGAAAGAGCGCCACGGGCCCCTGCGGCCCACCTTCCATGACGGCGGCACCTTGCGGGGCATCGCCGTCAATGATGATGTCCGCCAGCAACCAACGCTGATCGACTGTCTCACCCGGAAAGGCCAGATCGAGCGTGTGCCGCACCGTGCTGTGCGCTCCGTCACAGCCAATCAGCCAAGGTGTCTGGAGCGTCTCGCCAGTCGAGAGCGAACAGACGACACCTTCATCGCCGGGTTCGAACGACTCGAGTTTGGTCGATCGCTCAACCTGCACGCCGTGCTCGGCGAGGGCTTCGGTAAGCAGCTGCTCCGTGTCACACTGAGGAATGAACACACCAGCGGGCATGCCGTGGTCGCCCGATTCAAAGGGCAATTCGGCTATGGGCTTTCCGGAATCGAAGAAGAGCCCTCGCTCAGCGCGGATGTGCCCCTCGAGCACCCGCTGCCATGGCAGTGCCGGATCCAGCACCTGCAATGTGCGTCGCCACACGACCAGTGCTTTGCTGAGTGTGGTCGGACCCTCATTGACATCGATGATCCGCAGCGGCGTACCGTGCCGCGCCATCATGAGCGCGGCGGTCAACCCCACCGGACCAGCCCCTGCAATCAACACGCTCGTTGTCATGGGCACGATCCTACAATTGGCACAGTGATTCGATCCACCCAACCCGACACGCACGCCACCGCACGCAATGTGCTCGGTGGCCCACTGATGCCCTGTTCCACCGACCCGATGACGGGTTTCTACCGCACAGGTTGCTGCGACACGGGGCCCGATGACACAGGCAGCCACACGGTGTGCATCGTTGCAACAGCCGAGTTTCTGGCGTTCTCAAGATCGGTCGGCAACGACCTGTCCACACCCGTCCCGGAGTGGGGTTTTCCCGGCATCCAGAGTGGCGACCAATGGTGCCTGTGCGCTCCACGCTGGCAGGAGGCCCTTGAAGCAGGCATGGCCCCACCGGTCGTGCTGGGCGCCACCCATGAGGGGGCGTTGGCCTTTGTCTCGCTCGACGACCTGCGAAACCACGCTGTTGAGTCCTGAGCCCCCACGGCAAGGTTGATCGCAATCTGGCTCTTGCCGCGCCAGCCTCCAAAGGCCAAGCAGACCGAGCAGTCGGTAGGCTTTGGACATGCTGCACCTTGCCATCGTCCCACTGCTTGCACTCTTGGCCGACACGCCTCAAACGCGTCCCAACATCATCTTCTTCCTCAGCGACGATCACGCCTGCAATGCCGTGGGCGCCTATGGATCGGTGATCAACGAGACTCCGCACATCGACCGGCTGGCGAAAGAAGGCGCCACCTTCGACCGCGCCTTCTGCAGCAATGGCATCTGCGCGCCCAGCCGGGCCGCCTTCTTGACGGGCGTGCACGGCTACATCAACGGCGTTGAGAACAACAGCCACAAGTTCGATGGCACGCAGCCCACCATCGCAACACAGCTCAATGACGCCGGCTATACGACGGCCATGATCGGCAAGTGGCATCTGAAGACTGATCCGGTGGGCTTTGACTACTGGGACATTCTGCCCGGACAAGGCCACTACTACGCCCCCGACTTTCGCACCAAAGACGGCAAGCGCCGGGTGCAAGGCCATGTCTCGGAGATCACCGCAGATCTGGCACTCGACTGGCTCAAGAACAAACGCGACCCACAAAAACCCTTCATGCTCATGATGAACCAGAAGGCCCCCCACCGGGCGTGGATGCCCGCACCCGAGCATCTGGACATGTTCGAAGGCGAGTTGATTCCCGAACCCCCATCGCTGCTCGACGATCACGAAGGCCGTGGTACGGCCGCCAAGGAACAGGAGATGGAGATCGCTGATCACATGTGGCTCTGGTACGACCTGAAGATCGACCCAGACGAAGGCACCCCACTCACCGGCCCAGATCGTTGGGCGAAGGGGCGATACGACCGAATGAGCGATGCGCAGGCGCAGGCATGGAAGGAAGCCTATGACCCCCGCAATGAAGCCTTCGACGAAGCCGACCTCGAAGGAGACGATCTGACGCGTTACAAGTATCAGCGGTACATCAAGGACTATCTCCGCTGCGTGGCAGGCGTCGATGACTCGGTTGGCCGCGTACTCGATTGGCTGGATGAGAACGACCTCACCGACAACACCATCGTGATCTACGCCAGTGATCAGGGGTTCTTTCTGGGCGAACAGGGTTGGTACGACAAGCGCTTCATGAATGACCCAGCGCTTCGGCTACCTCTGATTGTTCGTTGGCCAGGCGTCACCAAGCCCGGATCACGCATCGACGCCATGACCCAGAACATCGATCTCATGCCCACGCTGTGCGCTGCCGGTGGTGCCGCAGTGCCTGAGCGAGTGCAGGGCGAGGACCTGCGTCCACTGCTCGAAGGTGAGACGCCTGAAGATTGGCGAGATGCCATCTACTACCGGTACATCGAACAGGGTGTGCACAATGTGGCACCGCACGAGGGCGTACGCACCGACCGCTATGCCTTGATCCACTGGCCCACCCATGGTGAGTGGGAGCTCTTTGATCTGGAAACAGATCCTCAGGAAGTGCGTAATGTGCACGATGACCCCGCTTTCGCGGATGTCCGATCACGCATGCATGATGCCCTGGACAAGGTTCGCACGATCTATGCCGCTCCCAGCATGTCTGGGTCCTGACCACCTGTAACTGCAGGCCACCTCAACTGCAATTTGATTTCGTATACTCGGCTGGACACTGGGCCGGAGGGGTAGACCAGTTCAGTCGCTCACTCGTGGTCGCGGCGTCCGAGAGAAGGAGATCCCGATGCGCCTACTCCAGTCAGTTTTCGCACTGAACGCCCTGAGTGCCCTGCTGCTTGCTGGCTTCACCTGCCCTGCGATGGCTCAAGAGAAGCCCCGAGTGGCCGTGCAGAAGATCGAAGCCACACCTGCTGTCATGCAACGGGCCCGCGGCGACGGTGCATCGGTCGCAAACGTGCTCGAGCAGATCATGCAGGGGGCGCAGTCTGATCTCGAAAACGCCATGCTGGGTACAGGCATGTTCGAGGTTACGTCGGGCAGCGAATTGCGCACCGTACTCGACGCGCAGGATCTCCAGAACTCCGGCTTGTTCGATGAAGACGACCCGGCAACAGCCCGCCCCTTCCAACTGGCCGGCTTCAACTACATCGCAACCGTCACAGTCAACAATTTCCAGTTGATCGACCGCCGCGATGTGGTGGACGACACCTTCGGGCCAACGCTGTACATCTTCGAGACCATTCAATTGGGCGCCGTCGTGCAGGTGCACGATGTCACGAAAGGCACCTTGCTGGCCTCGACCGACGTCGTTTCCGAACATAGTCAGGAGACGCGCATCATCGAGGGGTCGCGTCAGGATGGGTCATACACCAGCAGCATGATCGGCACGGTCAGCCGCGATCTCGCGACCGACGCCGCCGCGGCGATTCTTGACACGATCGCGCCAGCCCGCGTCATCGAGTTTCAGGAAGGCGTGATCTGGATGAATCGTGGCCGGGGCGCAGGCGTGGCGGTAGGTGACATCTTCCGGGTGCTTGATCCGGGCCGCGTGTTGCGTGACCCCACCACCGGCGCCGTGCTGGGCTCCAGCGAGTCGCTCAACGGTTGGGCTGTGATCACCGACGTGCAGGACAAGTATTCAGTCGCTGAAGCCATCTCCCTCAAGCGAGCCCCATCGGTGGGCCACAGCACGATGCGTGGCGGCCAGCCGCTGCCGGAGTCACTGCTGGCCTCAATGCGGGCAAGTGGCCCATTCGAGCCACCCGCTCGACGGCTGCCCCCTGCCCCAGACCTCGCCATGGCCTGGCCCAACGCCCAAGATGCGGACGACGCTCAGCCCAACCGATCTCGATCAGTTTCGATCGCGCTCTTCGTTGACAACGTCGCCGAACAGGTGCCCGACGATCGCGTGTCCACGCTGGAGCGGCAACTGCAGTCGATGCTCGCTGACAAGGGCATTCGAGTGATCGCCCGCCGCGATGTGCTCGACGCCGTCTCCACTCTGAACACCGGCCGAGCCGATGCCGGCACCGGCGATGTAGATCAGACAGAAGCGCAGCGTGTGCTCTCAGATCAGGCCTCTGTGGTGAGCCTGGCCCGAACGCTGGGCGCCGACGGCATCATGACGGCCACGATCGTCTCGGGCCTGCTCGACACGACTGTCTCGAGGCAGACGCAGCGCATCGTTGCCAAGGCGCAGGTGGACGTGGCCTGGTCACTCTTGGAGGGATACAGCGGGGCCACGCTCGATGGCGGGCTTGTCGATGCCGATGAGCGATTCATCGCCAGCGATGAGCGTGTGCGGCTTGAAGTGAACACCATCGATCGGCTACTGCGCGAGGCCGCTTCCGAGATTGCCGATGACGTACAAGCGTCACTCGCAGCGGGACGGGGCCCGAACATGCAGTTGGCGCCACCGAGCCGTTCGGTGGAGATCGTGGCCAGCCTGCAAAACATGACCGTGCCGGAGATCAAAGCCATCGACGGTGTCTGGACCATCACAGGCGATCGCTACCCCTTGGCTGCGGATGCCTGCATGCTGTCGATTGACGGTGTGATGGTGGGATCAACGCCCGGACCGATTCAGATTCAAGAGGGCACTGTTCGACTTCGACTGGAACACCCGCTGTGCGAAACGGTGGACCGCTATGTACGAATCGACGACACCACGGGCACGCTGCGCATTCCAGTGGTGCTCTCAGCCGAGGGGCGCGACGAATTCGAACGCCGCACCGAGTTCTTCGAGAAGCTCAAGGATGGGGCCGCCATGCGTGAAAACGAGCGAGCCATTGTGGAGGGCATCGTTGACTTCCTCGAGCGCAGTTCCATCACGATCGACACCAGTCAGGTTCGAAATCTGAGCATCGGGCAACCAAGTATCTGGCTGCAGGGGCTGGAGTGAAATGAACACACTCAGATGGACCATCGCATTGGTGGCGGGCTGGTCGCTTGTGGGCTGCCAGGCTGAATACCGATCAGACGCCCGCAAACTCGACACGCTCTGGACTGAAGGCAAGTATGAGGAGGCTGCGACCAGAGCATGGGTGGATGCCAAAGAGGAAGGTCGGCACCGCAAGAACCGCGTGATCTACTTCCTCGAAGCTGGGCGAGCGGCACAGGCTGCCGGTGACTACGCCACCAGCGCCCACGCCTTCGACAAAGCCTTCGTTGACACCTTTCCCTATCTGCACGAGTCGCCCGAAGCCACCGTGTCAGAGGCCATCGTCACCACGGTTGGCAATGACACGATGTCGATCTACCGCGGCACGCCCGCCGACCGCATCATGCTGCACACGCTCAACGCCTTGAACTTCATGGCCATGGGCGACATGGCCACCGCCCGAGTCGAGTTGAATCGGGCCATGCTCTGGCAAGACGACGCGCAACACCGCTACGCCCGAGCGATCGAGTTGGCCCGGGCCAAGAACGCATCTGACGTCGATGAGGCGGCTGGCAAGTGGGATGCCGATGGCGGCGATGGGTGGACTTCAGACTCCGCCGGTGTCATGCACGGAAACACTGCCCGCATTCTGGACACTCACTATGGCAACCTCCCCAACAAGGTTGCCTGGTCAGACTATTGCAGCCCGTTCACCTGGCATCTCGATGGCGTGTTCCGGCTGGCGATGGCTGCGGATCCTGATCGAGTCTCCCCCAGGGGCGGTGATCAGGCCTCGTCAACCTTCAGTCTGAAGGAGACGCTTCGCCGGGCGCCGAATCTGTCCCATGTCGTGCACCATGATCTGGCCAGTGCTCAGCATGGGTCCCTCCCGGAGCCCACCACCTGGGTCTACTTCATGACTGGGCAGGCGCCCGAGCTCGAGGAGAAACGCATCACGATGCCTCTGGCGCTGGCTGGGGGTTTCTCGATGCCGACGCTGGCGCTGCCATCCATGGTTGACGATGGCGACATGGTGCCATGGCTGGAATTGCGAACCGCTGAAGATGGCACCCAACGCACACACTTGCTGGCTGATACGGCGAAGATTGCCAAGGGGCAGTTCCGCGAACGCCTGCCGATCATCATTTCACAGGAAGCGATTCGGGCCACAGGCAAGGCGGTCGCCGCGTGGATGGCCACGCGTCTTGCCAGCCAGCAGCAGAATCTTGCCACCAGCTTGCTGGCGCTAGGCGCGATCGTCTATCAGGTTGGTTCTGCCCAAGCTGACCTGCGTTCATGGCGCACAGCGCCTTCGCAGATCCAGGTAGCCCGCATTCCCACGCCGAGTTCCGGGCAGATACATCTGTCGTCTCCTGATGGGCGAGACTTCGGTGCCCACGAAGTTGCCGAAGGCGCCCACAATATTCTCGTGGTCTCGATGCCCTCATCGCAGGCGCAGGGGGCTTCGGTGATGCCGATTCAACTCACCGGCGATCGACCCGAGTGGGTCGCTGCCTTTGATCTTCGAGCCGACCCCAATGCCGAGCCTGCCCGGCCAGAGCCGGCCCCCGTGAGTCACACACCAATTCAAGACCCAACGAGCGGGCCTGTCATGGTGGCGCAGGATCCTTCACCGGCTGCCCCACACGATGTAGCAATCGAGCCTGCTGAGGCAGTCCATGCCGAGCCGCCGCCAGTTCAGATTGCCCAAGCAGAAGCACCGGATACGCCCGACGAGCCGGCAGAAGTAGCGCACAGCCAGCCGCCGCCAGTTCAGATTGCCCAAGCACAAGCACCGGATGCGCCCAACGAGCCCGTTGACATCGATCAATTGAATGCACCCGAGGCAGAAGATGGCGAGTTGGTCGTTGTCGATGCAGCACCACCTGTTGCGACTGAGCCGGCCCTGATACAGCCTGAACCAGTACCGCCAACCTCGATCGAGTCTGATGTGGCTGCACCTACACGTGGCACAGCGGCATTGGCCGTTTCAGGTCAGGCTTCTCCCGGTCAGACGCCCCCCGGTCAGACGCCCCCCGGTCAGCCTAGGCCCATGTCCCGGCCAAGTCTGCTCCCTTCAGGTGCACATGGCGTCAAGGCTGTCAAGCTCCGTTGGGCCCAAGACATGGCTGATGATGCCGAGTTGACCAAACTCCTGGACGCACCCGTACGACTCATGTCAGGCCCTGATGGGTATCGCGTCTGGGATGGCAGCGGCCCCATGTTGGTCACAACGCCTGAAGCCCTCCTGCGACGGCGCGGCTGCACGATGCACCACGATGCCATGCATGCCATGGCCGACTCGATCAAGGCCGGGCTCAAACGACGTGGATTCATGGGCGTCACCGTCACGCCGGCCTGCTCGATGCCCGACAACAAGGGGCAACTCACTTTGCATCTGATCGCCCACATGCCACTACAGGGCGCAAGCACACCGCCTGCCCTTCCGGCCGGGCTTCGGCTGGTGCCAGTACCGTCAACCCCCGTCACAACGGAGCCAGCATCATGACCATCGCCAGGTTCATGTCTCCCCTGCTCGTTGCCACCATGCTCTTGAGCATTGGCTGCGGCACGGTCAACACCGTCAGCACCCGCACGACGAAGCCCGCTGACACCGTGCACACGGCTCACAAAGGCATCAATGATCTGCTCACCGAGATCTTCCTTCACTGCACTGATGTCCGCTTGTTCCGCAGCGAACCCTCGGGGCATCTGAAGGTGCAGATCGATGTCGCCAACGATGGTTTCTCAACCCGCACGTTCGCGTGGAAGATTGTCTGGCTTGATGCCGCGGGCAACACCATCGAGTCCATCACGAATGTGTGGGAAGGCACCAGCGTGGTCGCCGGTGCCTCCGTCACGCTCACATCGCTGGCGCCCCGCGCCAACGCGACCGACTTCGTGTTCCAACTTCGACGATCCGATTCATTCTGACCACTCTCCCGCCTCCTTGAACGGGGAAACACCCATGCACACGCTTCTCAAAACGCTGCCCCTCACTTGCGTGCTTCTTGCCGCCACCGCCTGCAATCCTGCCCACCGCATCGAGACGGGGGGCCCGGAGTCCATCACGTCCACCAGCCAGATCGACATGCAAGATGCCCAGGATGCCGCTTCCAAGCTGCTCCAGAGCATGATCGAGAGCGGTGAGTTTCAGGCCTTTGCCAGAACGCACGGGCGCAAGCCTCGACTGCTGTTCCGCGACCACGCAATCGTGAACGACTCCAGCACCCGCTTCCAGATGCCTATGTTGACGGCCCCGATCAAAGAGGAACTGCTGCAGTCGAGACTGGTGCTGTTGGACTCAACCTACAAAGGCGTTGCTGGCAGCGCTCAAGACTCAGAAGCAGCAGCCAACGCCAGACGCAACGCCATTCGTGACCGCGACGGCAGTTCTGACAAGCGGCCCGACTTCTCGTTGACTGGGAGTATCAATGAACTCACCAACCGAGCGGGATCGACGAGGGAACTGAATCTGCGTTTCACCATGACGCTCACCGACTGGCGAGAGAGCGCGGCCATCTGGAGCAAGAGCGTGCCAATCTCAAAGTCTGGCGACAAGGCGACCGTGGGATTCTGATCAGCCCGACGGGCACCCCTCACACAGGCCACATCAACGTAAGCACCAGCGCTGTGACGCCGGCGTAGATCAGGCCGTCGATCGACTGCGTGATCATGAAGCGCACCTGCTTGCCCATGAAGAGGTCCATGCACAAGGGCGCTGCCATGTAGCCAGCTGCCGCCAGAATCAACGAAGGCGTGAACACCTGACACCAGGTACAAGTGACGAGCACCTCGGCACCGTGCACACCATTGAGCACTGATGCAATGGCAGCTGCGATTGCGAAGGCGATCAGGGTGTAGAGGATGAACGACCCAATCAGATTGCGCAAAAAGTTGGGCTGCCCGGACATGATGTTGAGCGTGCCCCAAGGGCCCGCCTTCCAGCGAGCCTTGAACGCATCAGAGTTGACATCCTTGCGGTCCTGACAATTGGGCCACATGTACTGCCCTGCCGGCAGATTCTGGCCCTTGAGGTGCTCCAGAAAGCCCGCTTCGTCGGGCAGCGGATTGACGTCCTTGTTGTGGATGCCTGAGAACATCCACATGATGGCAGCAGCGATCCAGACGCCAAATCCAGCGACCACGGCGGGAAAGATGAGCGCAGCGATGTCCATTGCAAGATCTCTTGCCCCTCTCCCTGAGCCATCGGGCAGGTGGCCCCAGAAACTTGAAGGCCTGTTGCCCCTGAGCTCTAGAACCACAGCCCCCCTTCGCAGCCCGACGATCACTCAGGTGACCTCTGTTTGGGGGTTGACCCATCGACGCCCCGCGACGAGCATGCGCGCGTGAGCATCGCCGAGCACGAACACGAACTCCCCAACGCCAATCCATGGCGCACGCTCGTGGCCATGACCGGCTCGCTGTCGATGATGATGCTCGACACGACGGTGGTAGGCGTGGCCCTGCCCACCATCCAGAGCGATCTGGACATGTCCACGGCGATGGGCGGATGGATGGTGACGAGTTTCGTACTGACCCTTGCCTGCCTGTTGGCGATTGGCGGGCGACTAGGAGATCGCCTCGGCCGCCTGCGCACCTACCGCTGGGCGGTGCTGGCCTTTGCCGGGGGATCACTCTGGTGCGGAATGTCTGAGTCGGCATGGTCGATGATCGGCGGTCGCATCGTGCAAGGTGCCGCAGCTGCGTGCATGCAGCCCTCGGCCACAGCCATCGTCATCTCCGCGTTCGAGCCGGGCAGACGCGGCATGGCGATGGCGATCTTCTTCGGCATCTCTTTGCTGTTTCTTGTTGCCGGGCCGATCATCGGCGGTGTCGTTGTTGAAGCTGCAAGTTGGCCGTGGATCTTCTGGCTCAATCTGCCGGTGGCAGCTACATCTCTGGCCCTCACCATCGGTATCGATGGTCCATTCCGCCGTGCCCAAGCCCGGGGGTTCGACGCCATCGGCGCCCTCCTGCTGCTCACAGGCCTGCCGGCGCTGGTCATCGGCCTGCAGTGGCTGGCCGAACCGCCGGCGTCCTTTCCCGTCATCGGACGGCTGGTTGTCATTCCCGGCATCGTGCTCAGCGTGATGTGCGCTCTTCGGTGTCTGCGATCTGAAGCGCCCTTGCTCGATCTCAACCCTCTGAAGAATCGAGTTCTGTTGGGGGAGGCCATCGTGCTGATGTGCCTCAACGCCGTCATGGTCGGGCAGTCGGTGTACGGCATCGTCTATCTGCAGGAGATTCTGGGCTGGTCGCCGCTGGAGGCAGGCCTTGGTGGCATGGCACTGATGGTGCCGGTGCTGGTTGTGCTCTCACCAGCCGGACGGGCCTATGACAAGAAAGGTGCACGCCCTCTGCTGGCTATTGGCCTGCCCATTGCGCTGATCGGGCTTGCGATTGAAGTGCCCGCCCTGCTGATGGAGTCGTACTGGCTCCTGGCGGTGGGCATGGCACTGCTGGGCACAGGCATGACCCTGACCACCACCCCCTGCAACACCGATGCACTATCGCGAGCTCAAGGCACATCACGCGGCGAGGTGTCAGGCCTGATCCAGACCATGCGCATGTTGGGCGCGTCTCTAGGTGTTGTGCTCTTTACGGCCATGATCTCGATCTTCACACTGCTTGACGTGGATCACAATCACTCGGCCTTCACCATGCACGGCGACATCGCCCAACGAGCGCTTCAAGGTGACATTGACGCGACGGCAGCGCTTCAGAAGTCGGCCCCTCGTCTGGCCGACTCAATTCGCGATGCCCGACTGGACGGCATCGCCACTGCATTTGCCGCTCAGATTGGCATCGCGATCATTGCGCTGATCGTTGGCCTGCGCTGGGTACGAACGACGCCTCCGAGTCAGATCACCACGTCGAAGCCAACGCACTGACCATCGACTCAAGCGAGGCCCCTTCAAAGTGGGCCGCTTCCAACCGCCGAACAGCGCAGCACACGGCGTGCAGATCATCACCGAGGGCTTCCTTGAGCACGCAGTCAGTTTCAAGCGACGCCACCCATGCCTCAACACTGGTGGGTAATGGGGCCGGCGGCGCCGGCAGAGATGCCGGATCCACCTGCAGAGCCGCGGGTAGCTTCAACTCGCGCTCCATGCCGTCGATGCCACAGGCGATGATCCCGGCCAGCGCCAGATGTGGGTTGCAGGTGGCGTCGAAACTCTTGAACTCCACATGCTGCGGAGAGGCGTTCTGGCCGGGCTCACTCACCGCTCGCAGCGGGGCCTCTTTGTTATCCCATCCCCAGCAGGCAAATGCGCCTGACCAAGTGCCCGGAGCAATCCGGCGGGCGCTGGCGGGCGACGGAGCCGTGAGCGCCATCAGCGCGGGCAGGTGCTCAAGCAAGCCCGCTACAAATGCTTCAGCCTCAGGCGTGAAGGACTGCGGGCCATCGCTCATACAGTTTGTGCCCTCCCGCCACAGGCTCAGGTGCACGTGGCAGCCATTGCCCGCTTCGTCTTCAAGCACCTTGGGCAACATCGTGGCGACCATCTCGTGCTGACGCGCGACGGCGGCGATGGTCTCACGCACCACCAGCATGCGGTCGGCGGTGACCAGTGGTGCGTCATGGCCAACGGACATTTCGTATTGCCCACTGCCCGACTCCGCCATGAGGGTGCGAACTTCGATGCCTTGCGCCTGCAGCGCTTCGACCATGTCCATCAGCAGCGGAGACTGGGCATTGAGCGCATGCACCGAGGCGTAGTGCCAGATGTCAGCGGGATGAAAGTCGCCGGAACTCGACTGTGAGAGCAGCGTGAATTCCGGCTCAAACCCCACCTGCAGACGCAGCCCCATCTGCTGAAGCCGCAGCACTTGGCGCCGCAGCGTCTGGCGAGGACAGCACGACCAAGGTGATCCGTCGGCTTTGACCAGATCTCCCATCATCGACACGTGCCCAGGGTTCCACGGCAACTGCCGCAGCGATTGCTCATCGCCTCGCAGCCAGACCTGCCCGACGGCCCCCACCTCAAGTCCGGGCGGGATCTGGTCATTGCTCGTCGTGCCCATGATGCCGGTTACCACGCCCAGCCCGGCATCACACAACGCCCGGTCCTGCGACACATGTATGCCCTCTCCACGAAAAATGCCGTTGGCGTCGGCCCACGTGAGCCTCACGAATGAGGTGTCATCGGCCTCCAATTCCAGACGGCTGGCGGAATCAAGCATGCGAAGGAGCCTACAGCCTCACGGGCCCTCAGGTGCCCGTAGCATGGGGGTCTTGGAAGAGGGGAAAGGAGCACCCGACCGTGAGCCTCATCGCACTGTGCCTGGCCGCCACACTCGCTGGCGACCCCACCCTCTACACCAACGCCCATCTCATTCCGGTCACGGCACCTGACATCAGCGAGGGAGAGATGTTGATTGCCGACGGCATGATCGTGGCCTTGGGGCCGGCTGGATCGTTGGATGTCGATCGAGATGCCGTCGCCATCGTGGATTGCCAAGGCGGCACCATCATGCCCGGCCTCATCTGCACCCACAGCCACATCGGTGGCTGGGGTGGCGGCGATCGATCTGGCCCGATCCAACCTGAGACCCGCATCATGGATGCCATCGACGTGTCTGACCCGGGCTTTCGCCGGGCAGTGGCCGGCGGACTCACCACGCTCAACATCATGCCCGGCAGCGGGCATCTTTCATCTGGCCAGACGCTCTACGTGAAGCTGCGCGGCGGCGACACAATCGACGACCTGTTCATTCTCGACGGCGATGATCGGCCCATGGGCGGGCTGAAGATGGCCAATGGCACCAACCCACAGGGCGGGAGCGGGTTCCCCGGCACGCGGGGCAAGTCTGCTGCGCTGGTGCGACAGGCCTTTCTCGACGCCCAGCACTATCTCGACCAACAGGCCCGGACAGCGGATGACCCCGCCAAGGCACCAAAACGCGATCTGCGGCTGGAGACCCTCGGCGAAGTATTGCAGGGCAAGCGAACCGTGCACCACCACACCCACCGACATGACGACATCATGACGGTGCTTCGCCTTGCCGATGAATTCGGCTTCGAGGTAGTGCTGCACCATGTCAGCGACGGCTGGAAGGTGGCGGATGAAATCGCCGCGGCGGGCGCCCCGTGCTCGATCATCGTGGTGGACAGCCCCGGCGGAAAACAGGAAGCCATAGATCTGTCATTTCGAACCGGCCGCATTCTGGCCGACGCGGGTGTCCAGATCGCCTATCACACGGATGACTGGATCACGGACTCACGCTACTTCCTGCGTTCACCGGCGCTGGGCATGCGAGCTGGGCTTGATCGCGAAACGGCCCTTCGCAGTGTGACGATCAACGCCGCAGAGATGCTCGATGTGGAAGACCGCACCGGCTCTCTGGAGCCGGGGAAGGATGCCGACTTCGTGCTGCTCGACGGAGACCCATTCAGCAGTTACACGAAGGTGTTGGGCACCTGGGTTGAAGGCGACCGGGTGTTCAATCGAGCCGAGCCCGATGATCTGCTCGCAGCCACCGGCGGCTTCGGGGCCGGCAATGCGACGCGGCCCTACATGTGCTGCCAAGAGCACCACCACACAGGAGGTGCCCAGTGAGTTCATTTGCAGCCACCCTCATCGCATCCCTCCTGATCGCCCCCGGCGACGTGGTCGTTCGCGGCGATCTGGTTCACACCGTGTCGGGGCCTGCGATCGCCGATGGATACGTCCTGATTCGTGATGGAGACATCGCTGCGGTTGGCCGCGCTGATGAACTGGTGCTTGATGGAGACGAGAGAGTGCATCACGCTCGGATCGTCACGCCCGGGCTTGTCGATGCCCGCGGCACCGTGGGGCTCACCGGCCAATACAACATCCCTCACGATCAGGACATGCTCGAAGGCTCCAAGCCCATGCAACCACAGTTGCGTGCGATCGACGCCTACAACCCGCAGGAGCGTCTGGTGGAGTGGGTCCGGGGGTTTGGCACTACCACAGTGCACACTGGTCACGCACCGGGCGCCCTCATCTCGGGGCGGACCTTCATCGTCAAGACCGCAGGCGACACGGTGAACGACGCTGTACTCGTGCCCGATGCGATGGTCTCGTGCACGCTGGGGCCCGCCGCTCAGAAGAAGGATGGCTCCCCCGGAAACCGATCCAAGGGCATCGCCATGCTGCGTCAGAAACTCATGGATGCCCAGCACTGGGTGCGAGAAGGCGCATTGCCCGAAGAGGAGGTAGGGGCCGAAGATGGCAAGCGTGACGGGCCACGGAAACGTGATCTTGAAATGGAAGCCTTGGCTGGCGTGCTTGATCGCCAGATGCCGCTGCTGGTGTACGCCAACCGGGCGCAGGACATCGCAAACGCAGTGCGTCTGGCGCAGGAGTTCGGAATTGCCATGGTGCTCGATGGCGGGGCTGAGTCATACATGGTGCTCGACGAACTCAAGGCGGCCGGCGTACCAGTGCTCACCCACCCGCCGATGATCCGCATGTACGAAGAGCGACAGAACGCCGCCTTCACGACCCCGGCCAAACTGGCCGACGCGGGCATTCCCATGGCGATCCAGACGGGCTACGAGAGCTATGTCCCCAAGGTGCGGGTACTGGTGTTTGAGGCCGGCCACGCCGCAGCCCATGGGCTGGGGTTTGAGCGAGCACTCAAGGCCTGCACACTCGATGCTGCTCGCATCTTGGGCATCGATGATCGGGTTGGGTCGATTGAGCCGGGCAAAGATGCGGACTTGGCACTGTGGGATGGCGATCCCTTCGAGTGGACCAGCCACTGCACGGGCGTCTACATCGACGGCAAGGCGTATGACGCATCTGATTGCATGGACGGCGCCTCATGAACACGATCGCATCAACACTTCTGGGCCTGTGCCAGATGATCATGGCGCCGGTATCCAGCGGCGGCGGTTGCCTGATCAATGACGCCTTCACCAACTGGTCTGGCATCTGGACGGCAGCGTCCGCGAACGCATCTGCAGTGTCGATTGCTCATGTGGACAGCCGTATGTATGTCTACTCCCACAGCGGGCTCTTTAGCGATTCAATGCCGTTCGCTGCAGGCATGTCGTGGCAGTGGGCAATGGACATGACGCAAGATTGGGCCATCAGCGCCCGCTGGCATGTGAACCCCTCAACGCCGACCCTTGGCGAGGCGGGCGTCGCCTTTGTCCTGATGCTCGAAGGAAATCCGGACACGATGTACATGCACCGGGCCTGGACCGTTCGAGCTGGCACCTACAACAACTATCAGGTGCCCAACTCGGAGCAGAAGTTCCTCTCCAGCGAGTATTGGATCAACGGTGCCGGCACAATCTACGACAGCGTCGGTTCGCGGCCTGACGAGTTCACCATGTACATCTGGTGGGACGCCGCCTCGAACACAATTCGGGCCAACACCGTGCTCTATCTTGAGAGCGGCGCGTTCACCCGGAATCTGGCAGGGCTCTCATCGCAGCAGCAGGCGTGGATTGGCTTTGGCGGATTCGTGAAGGGGCCTTGGGTGGCCGCCTTCAGCAACGACATGTGGATCGATGACATCTGCCTGATCGAAGGGAATACGGTCGGCGGACTCGTCGGCGCCTGTTGTCTGGGTGAGACTTGCGCCCAACTTCCGCAGGCTGCATGCCAAGGCACGTTTCGCGGATTCAATGTGGATTGCGATGACTGCCTCTGCCTGCCCGAGCCAGCCTGCGCCGGTGACGTCAACGGCGACATGCTCGTGAACGTGACCGATCTTGATCTGTTCCTGCAGGCTTGGGGCAGCACCCTGTGTCTCTACGACGTCGATGACACTGGCCTTGTGGGCATGCAAGACCTGATCACGCTCCTGATGAACTGGGGCCCCTGCTAGCAGGATCTGTCTCGCTCGACCGAGCAGAACTGCCGATCCCCGCAATTCCATGAACGGGGGAGATTGGGTATGACATACAATCGAACTAGCATTTACCCAGTCGTCAATCAATAAGGGGTGAGGAACATGTTCATGAGAGTTGGGACGATTGCCGGACACTTGGCTCTCGCTGCACTTCCAGTCAATGCGGATGAGTGCATTGTGTCCGACAACTTCAATTCATGGTCGGACATCTGGAGCCTGTATGCGTCGGACTCATCCACCATGCAACTGGTGCACCAGAACTATCGGCTCAATGCAAGATCGCCGGCCGGGAACAACGACCCAACGCCTGAGTTTGCAGCAGCAGTCTCTTTCGGCTGGAAGATTGACATGACGCAGGACTGGGCGATGTCGGGACAGTGGTACATCAATCCCCCCACCCCGACACTGGGAGATGTTGGTATGGCGTTTATCCTTCTGCTTGAAGGTTCCCCCACCAACATGGACCTCCGTCGGGCATGGACGATGGGAGCTGGCACCTACCACGACTATGTGAACGGCCACTACTGGACCTACGAGTCGAGCAACAAGTGGTATGACAACCAGTACTACGGTGACCAGATCGACTACCAGAGAGAGACCCAGGACACGGTCTACATCTGGTGGGACGCATCAACGAAGCGGATCTACGCCAACGACGAGTTGCACCAGATCAATAATGCCTTCATCTCAAATCTGACGGACCTGTCTTCAGCAGATGAGGCATGGGTGGGCTTCGGGGGGTACGTCATCGGATCAGTTCCCAGCTTCCTCAACTCGATGTGGGTTGATGACTTCTGTGTGATATACGGAAACACCGTTGGCGGCGTGGTTGGCGCCTGCTGCATGGGTGATACCTGTGTACAGGTGGCCGAAGCAGCATGTGTTGGCTCATTCGCCGGCCTGGGAGTGCCGTGCGAAGAGTGCCTTTGTGAGTCGCCTTCAACCTGCACGGGCGATGCCAGCAACGACCAACATGTCGACAGGACTGATCTTGAGTTGATCCTGGCCGCCTGGGGAGAGTCCAGCTGCACAAATGACATGGACAGTTCCGGCAAGGTAGACATCTTGGACCTGATGATTGTGCTCAAGCACTGGGGCAGTTGCACCTAGGCAGTAGCCGGCAAAACGATGCCCAACGCTTCAAGTTGAGGTTCGATCTGCTCAGCCCACCCGCGATTGGCCGCGGGCGAGGCCGGCGAAGGATGCAAGATCCGACCGATCCTGATGTCGCTGCCTGACAAGGCCCGCTGGGCCCGCCCCTGCGCAAATGCCCCCACGCCGATCACCATGTCCGGTTGCAGCAGGTCCACCACCTCGCACAACGCCCGGTCGCACGCGGGCTCTAGCGATGACCGCTCAGCAGCAGGCAGTTTGTCCGGTGTGCGATTGCGGCCGCTTTCCTCCATGAAGGCAAGCGGGCACCAATTCCACACGAAGAACGTCTTGAAGAACACCCGCGACCTGCCGAAGCGAGACTGCCCCCACGCCCAAAGCCGCCTTCCGCTCACCTCACTGCGAGCGCACTGAAGCCCCTCAATGGGTCGCTGGGGGTGCATACCCACTGGCTGCTGAACTTCGCCGTCAATTCCAAGGAAGTCACGCACATGGGCAACCTCGCCAAATGGCACACCCGTCTGAGCCATGCCCCATGGCCCGGGATTCATGCCCAGCAGAAGCGCTCGCGGATTCGGTTGGGCCAAGGCCAGGTACTGCTCGTGCAGTGAGCGGGCGTAGGCCAGCGGGTTGTGTACATGCGTCACCGGGGCATCGAAGTGACAGTCAGAGACGGCATCGCACAACTTGCCCGACACCGCCTGAAGTTCACTGACCAACCTGGCGGCAGTAGCGCTCAGTGCTCTCCCTCTTCATCACCGTGATCGTGGTCGTGATCGTGATCGTGATCGTGGTCGTGATCGTGATCGTGATCGTGGTCGTGGTCGTGCCCGTGGCCGTGCCCGTGGCCGTGGTCGTGATCGTGCCCGTGTGCGGCCTCGGCTGGAGCCGACTTGCCCGCCTTGCGCAGCAGCGAGTCGATCACCTCGTACTTGTGCTCGTGGTCCATTCCAGGATGCAGCCCGTTCTCAATCACGCGACCCTCTGTATCGAGAATCGCCACGTGGGGAATGCCCTTGACTCCAAAGTCGGGATTGAAGACGTCCTGCTCCGAAAAGGCGATGGTCCACGTAATGCCCTTCTCGCCCATGAAGGCGTCCATGAGTTTGAACTCCTCTTCAGGCTTGCCCTCGACATCGATCTGGCCCTCGCTTCCATAGTGCGTGCCTTGCACGCTGGTCACGCCAAGTATCTCCACGTCGTGATCCTTGTAGCGATCCTTCAACTTGGCCACATCAGGGAAACTGCCGATGCAGGGCCCGCACCACGTCGCCCAAAAGTCGATCACAACAACCTTGCCCTTGTAATCGCGAATGGACTTGGCCTCGCCGTCACCACTGACCCAGAGAAAGTCGATGTCCGGCGACTGATGGCCCATGAGTTCACCTCGTGCGGCTGCGCCCCCCAGATAGTCTGCCATCGCCTTCAGTCGCCGCTTTCCAAGGGGGTCCTTCTCCTGCTCTGCGGCGGCATTCAAGGCCGCAACACTCCGGTCCATCAGTGTGATCCACTGCGCCCGGGACAGGCCGACTGCTTCATCGCCCATTGACTCCACAAGTCTGGATGCGGCTCGCACCTGACCCCCACGCTTGGAGGCCAGCATCTGATTGACCACACCGTTGAGTTTGGCCCGATGCGCAGCGAGCGTGTCGGGGTCGGCGCCTGCCAACATGCCCACGAGTTCGTTCGCCTTTCCAGACCGGATGGCCTGATCCAGCCCCGGGTGGCCCAGTAGCGAGCCCATGTCGATCTGGCTGGGATGCCGTTGCTCCAGCCCAATCAACATCACCTGCGCCTGCAGCGCGTCGGCTGTTTCGCCTTGGGCTTGCTCGGACAGGTGCTGCTTGAGTTCGTCCCTCTTTTCACCGGCCAGATTGATCATCCAACTCAATCCGCTGATCTGATCAGGCGTCAATTGCGACATTGGGAAGTCGCCAAAGGTCTCCTGCGCCCACGTGGCAACAGACTCGCCCGAAAGCTCGCGGCCAGCTTCGGCTTCACTCTCTCGGAAGTCTTCAAAGCGCTCACGCACCTGATCCTCCAAATCCGGACCGGGCTGCAGTGGCTCAGAGTCTGCGAAAAGAACAGCGCCAGTGAGTGCCACGACGGACAACAAGGACAACGCAGGCATGATCAAGTCTCCTTCACCCCTTCCCCAGTGGGATCGCCGAAGTCTATCAGCCCACTGGGTCGTCGCAGTCACCCACGTGGGTCAGGCCAGCGTGGCGACGCACAATCTGCACCGTAGTGAACATCACCCCGTGAAAGAGCACCATGGCCCCCAGCAGGAACCACGTGCCCAATTTCAGATTCAGCGGGGCAAAATTCTTCTCCTCACTCAGATAGAGCAGAAACGCGAGCACGAACACATCGAGCATGCACCACTCATAGATGTTGTGCATGGCCACGTACAGATAGCGTTGTACACGTTGCCGCACCGGCAGCAGCAGAACCAACAATGCCACCACGACCAGCAGAACCGGGACCGCGATCAGATAGCAGAACATGACCGCGCTGAAAACCTGCAAGCCTAGTTCGGGCGACCGCAGTTCACTGATTGCAGTCCAGATGCTCCAAACATTGCTCTGCAGCCCGATTCGGTTGATCTGGAACAAAGGCAGATTCACTGCCAGAATCAACACGGCCAGTGACACGAGCAGCAGCGGCACAACAGCCCACACAGTTGGGCCGCCCTCCTGCATCATCGGCCTGTTGTGTGGCTTCTTCTGTGGTGGAGACTGACGCAACATCAACCGCCGATTGACCTCCTGCATCACGGCCACACTTGACATGCTCAACACGATTGCTGCCAGAAAGGCGTAGAGCCCCCATGACACGGTCGTACCGGTGAACGTCTGCTTGCTGGTGATGATGATCAGCAGAAGCGCCACGAACACATCAAGCAGCGACCATCGGCCCAATTGCCCCAATGTGCCCAGCAGCCGCTGCCGCCCGGCGAGCGTCATCGGTCGAAAGAGGGCCCGGGTGGCCAGCGCAATCTTGACGGGCGGAAAGAGGACCGAAAAACCAACCACCACCACCACGAGGGGGTAGAGCCCGTGATTCCAGAGCATCTCGATCACGTTCAGAATTGAGTAGGGCCCCGGCAGCATGACCCCTTCGATCACCATGAAATTGACGAACGGCAGCAGTGCATACACGTTGAGTGCCAAGGCACATGACAAGGTGACACAGAACGCAATCAGGCCCCACCGTGGCAATTGCTGGTGGAGGGCGGCCTTATCCGAGGTGTGGCTGGTCGTTGACGACACGGTTGATTCCCTGCTCAAGGCAGCCTACCGGCTCAGCCCCGGTCGCCGGGATACCATGCCCCCATGAGCACCACCACCCGACCTCGAATCTACGCTGGCGACGGCGACCGACTCATGGAAGCAGACCGCCGTAGCGACCGTATCGTCTTGCTCCCTGCAGCGGATCCACGCGAAGCCACCCTCGGCGGTGGGGAGATCCGGATCCAGTGGGGCCAGAGCCTGCTCCGCGACGTGCTGGCCGGTCGCTATCGGACCGTGGTCTGCGGCATCAACGACGAAGACAACAGCCACGGCATGATCGGCACCCTCCTGCATCTGGTGCACACCAGCCAGTGGACAGTTGAGTCGGCCACGTCATACGCCAAGGTGTTCCAGGACTCAGCAACGCTGCACGGCAGCGGCGATCGCGAACCCTACGTGCTGAAGTTCGACCTCGACAGCCTTCTGATTCTGGCCATCCTGCGGCCCAAGGGCAAGGATCACTTCACGCTCGATGACATGGAACGGGGCTTCCGTACAGTCAGCAAGATGCTCAGCCAGCGACACGATCGAAAGCCCGCGGCATCTGTGTCCTTCCTCGGTGCCAAGTCGAACCGGCTGGTGGACGACAATGGTGACGAACCATCGTTCGAGCAGATGCTCCGGGTGATGTACACCTCGGGATGGCGAGGTGACGTCTACCCGGCCCTGTCCATGTGGGAGAGCGCCCCCACGGGCGTGTTCGCCACCTATCCCTTCCCCGACAGCATCGATCGGATGCGTGAGGGATCGTCCTGAATCAGTCTCGAGTCTTCCGAGGCAGCTCGCCTGCTGATCGTTCCTTGGACTTGGAGAACACGTCGTCTTGCGCCTCATCGCCCCCGAGCGCTCGCCGCGCCTGGCCGGGATCGATGAAGGGCAGAAGCAGCAAGGGCGCAGCTTGCATGAGGGCCGCTGTTGCCCAGAGCGACTTCATCTGGGCCAGATAGTCGATGTGGTAATCCCAGGCGCACTGCAGCAGGACTGGTGCCCGCCAGATCTCGGGAATCGAAGCCAGATCCGGCCCCTCGCCCACGAGCGTCGTCACCAGCCCTGTGCCGATGAGGCGCGACAGATTCAACATGGCCATGTATGCCGTGAACTGCGTCGCGGCCACCAACGGCCACGACAGTGACATGAACATCGAGAAAAGGGCCACCGACAACATGCCAGAGAAGATGGTTTCCACCACCATGTACCCGATGACGAACCCCTGGTCGCCCCAGTTTGAAGACAGCAACGAGAACGACAAGTAGCAACCGGCCAGCCCCAGCCCCCCGATGGCCGCAATCCGCCGTGGGCCGTAGCGGTCGGCCAGAAATCCCCCCAAGAGCGCCCCCGCCAAACCGACAAATGCAATCGACCCCATCCAACTGGAGTAGCTCTCTTGTGACCAGTTGAGATGCTGAATGAGCAGCCCGGGCGAACATGACCCAAGCAGACCGATCGTCATGTTGATGGAGAGCGCAAGGAGCACCGCCAGCAGCGTGCTTCGAAGCGAGAAGGCCCGCAGCAGACGCTTGACAACCAACAGCGCCGAACCGGGCGGCGGTTGAGCACTGGCGCAGCGATGCCCTTGCGTCCATGGCGCCAGCCGCTCGCCTTGTCGCTCCCGCACAAGTAGCGGGAGCAGCATGATTGCGGCGATGAATACCGCCAGAACAAGCGCCGACATGCGCAAGCCCGCGCTGGCAGCGATCGCACCGAGCAGAGCGCCGCCCACAGCCAACCCGGTGATGTTGGAACCCCACATGAAGCCATTGACTCGGCCGCGTTCAGCTTCGGTGAGTTGATCAACCGCCAGCGCATCCACCGACACGTCTTGCAGCGAACAGGCGATGTTGGTCAGCAGCAACATGCCAAGGAGCCAGGATTGGTGCTCGATTGGATCGGGCCCAAATGCCAACCCGAGCACCGACAGCACCATGAGCGACTGAGCCGCAAGAATCCACGGGCGCCGTCGCCCCATGGCCGAGCCACTGAAGCGGTCGATCAATGGCCCCCAAGCCCACTTGAAGGTCCACGGCAGGAGGACGGTTGCCAGCAGCGAGGCAATCTGGGCTGCTGTGGCGCCATGCTTCGTCAACGCTGCCGCGACCGCGATGGAGGCGAATCCATAGGGCAGCCCCTGAGCGAAGTACAGGGCGCACAGCACAATCGCACGAAGCACTGGTCTCTGGGAGAGTGACACTGATTGTTCAGTTGCCATCGATGGCGTCCTGATACATGCCCTCGATCGCCTCGGCGATGGTCTCCGTCGCCAATGTCTCGAGCACCCAGGATCGCCCCGTCTCACCCATCTGCCTGCACTTGTCAGCGTCTCCCAACAGCGTGATCAGTGCTTCGCTCAATGCTGATGCTGACTGCTCAACTGCCATACCGCCACCGCTGGCCACGACCTCCCGCCATGTGTCAACCAGTTTCGTCGTGATGACGGGTGTTGCACAGGCGAGGGCTTCAAACTGCACGAAGCCGAAGTTCTCCTGACTGGAAGGCAGTACGAAGCAGTCTGCAGCCTGATAGAGCGACAGTTTCAGCGAGCCCCCGACGTGCCCAATGGCATGTACGCACCCCTCTACACCGGACGCTTGAGCTTGCCGCATCAAGCCCGCCAGATAGTGTTCATCTCCGGTTCCGGCAAGTAACACCTGTACACCCGGATAGTGCTCACGCAGGGCAGGGAGCGCGTCGATGAGATGCTCGATGCCCTTCTTCTCGTGGATCCGGCTCAAGAAGAGCAAGACCGGCCCGTCGCCATTGAACTGCTCGAAGGCATCCCGTGCCTCCTGAGGCCCCGGCAGTGACTGATACGGGCTCAGGTCGATGAGATTGGGAATCACCCGGGCTCGGCCCTTGGGGAACCACCTGGATGACTGGGCCTCCTCACCACTGGCCGTGCAGTGAACGAAGGCAGCCCCCTCCAGACAGCGGCGCCCAGTCAGCGACAGGTACAGCCGTTTCTTCAATCCACCCTGAGCCATGCACCAGTCGTCGAGCATCCCTCTGAGCGTGATGACATACGGCGTGGAGACGCGACGGCAGACCGAGGCGACCTGCGTGTTCACACGCTCCCACACCGCGTGCAGGTGCACGATGTCTGCGCTGGCGATCAAACTTCGAGCAAGTCGCAGTTGCCCGGGCAGGAAAATGCCCCTAGGCAGGGCCGGGCGAGGCAGCAGTTTCACCTCGGGGCCACCGTGGGCCCATGCCGCTGGCGTGTCCTTGGCGTCGGTCGTGAGCAGCGTGACGTCGTGCCCACGCGACTGCTGCACTGAACACAGATCAACGACGGCCCGTGGAGGGCCCCCATCGTGGAAATCCACTCTCTGCAGCACGTGCACGATGCGCATGAGGTCAGGAACCCGCCTTTTTGATAGCTGCGAGAATGTCCTTGGCGGTAACAGATGGGGTGTCCAACACATTGAGCACCTTGCCATTCACCGTGACCATGGGCAGTGTGACGATGCCGCGAATCGCCAGCCCCTTGGCAGTCATGTAGGCACTGCGAACAGCCTCTGCCGCCAATTCATTGCGCAAGCAACCCGTTACCAGATTCGGTTCGAGCCCGGCCTGCGAAGCAACCTCTTCCAGCCACCAAGCCTGCCCATATCCGGGTGACCCGTTTGGTGGATACGCCTGCATGGCCTGCAGCAGCAGCAGTGAAGACTGACTGCGAGTTGCCAGATCGCCTTTGACCGAATTCTGCACGCACCAGAGCACACACACTGCCGGCAGCGTGCCGTCCATGCTGCTGACGGGTTCGAGGCGAATCCGGGCGGTGCCGGCGTGGGCCGGCCCGTCGAGCAGCGGCTGCAGTTCATTCTTGATGAAGGCAATCGAGGCGTCTTGACGCAACCCCACCCAGATGACGACATCCACCGGCGCATCTTTGGCCCCAAACATGATCGGATCGTCATGAGGCACCGGAGTCGCTGGCGGCGGCGCGGCGCAGGCCCCGGCAAAAATGGAGCAGGCGACAATGAGCAGCCATCGCATGTGGTCAAGATAGTCGAGCAGGCCCGCCAGGATGATAGACCGCCATCCACAACCCGCCTGCAATTGTGCGCCCTGACGAGGACCGGGGCCACCCCCCGGTAGGATGAGCACCATGGAATTCAACCCAGATGATGCCGGCGATCGTGGCAGTTTCACCCTGCTCCCAGAGGGGCTCTACGACATCGAGGTGGTAGACGCCGAGGAACGAACCAGCCAGAAGGGCAATCAGATGATCGCCCTCACCATCGAGGCCAAGCACCCCGATGGCTACCCCAGCCGGGTGTGGGACTACCTCGTCTCAACGCCTGCTGCGGTCTTCAAGATCAAGCAATTCTGCGACGCGGCAGGCCTCGACAAGGAGTTCACGGCCGGCACGTTGAAGGAGTCCCACTGCCGCGGACGCCGCCTGAAGGCGAAGATCTTCATCGAGTCTGGTCGGGAGGGGTATCAAGACCGAAACGCCATCCGCGAGTACGTCCACACTTCGGACATCGGCGGCGGCGGAATCTCCACCATGCCCGAGCAGACCATGGCGGCCGCTCCTGCGCAGGCGGCTCCCGTGACGGAAGACGAGATTCCCTTCTGAGGCAATTGGCGGTTCAAACAGCACCAGGGCTTGGATGCGTTTGACCCGGCCAGCCATCGGATATTCAGTTGTTGGTGTGCCTGGCCTCTTCCAAGACAGGTCTCTTCCCAGACCGGTTCTCTTCCAAGACAGGCCTTCCTGGCCCCCCAGCCCCCGCTCAGTCCTCGTTGCTGTCGGTGACCTCGTCTGAGATCTCTACAGCTTCCAGTTCACTGGCGTAACTGGCGGCATTGCGCATCAACAGCAGGCCCCAGACAAGGAGAAAGACGACCCAGGCCAGATTGGTGCCGATCGTGAGCAACATGTGTGTGCAACTCCTGTTGAGCGGGCCTGTCAGACCCAGAACAAGGCAGGATACCAAAGCCCTCCCTATGCACGCTAGGCTGCCGTCATGTTCGCAGCATGTCTGGCGGGTCTAGCCCTGATCGGTGCTGAACGCGGGTTCACTCCCTTGTTCAATGGCACTGATCTTGAGGGCTGGATGGGCGACACGACGGGATACCTGGCTCAGGCAGGCGAGATCCGCGTTGCCCCACAAGGGGCCTCCGGAAAGGGGCCCGGCTTCCTCTACACCAAGGGCACTTGGGGCGACTTCGAGTTGCGGTTCGAATTCAAACTCACGCCTGGCGCCAACAACGGGCTGGCCATTCGGGCCCCCGGCACCGGGAATCCCGCCTTTGACGCCATGGAAGTGCAGATTCTCGACAACACGCACCCGATGTACGCCACGCTCAAGCCATGGCAGTACCACGGTTCGATCTATGGCGTGGCAGCAGCCCGGCGTGGCTTCCTCAAGCCGGTGGGCGAGTGGAATGACGAGACCGTGATCTGTGATGGAGATCGAGTCACCGTCATTCTCAATGGGCACGTATTGCTGGACGCCGATCTGGCCGAGGCACGATCAAACGGCACAGTCGATGGGCAGGCACACCCCGGATTGAATCGCCCATCTGGCCATTTGGGTTTCTGCGGCCATGGAAGCGAAGTCGCATTCCGGAATATCCGCATTCGCCCACTTGCCCCGGCCAGTGCGCCGCCACCTTCGACCGACAGCGAGCGCGGCTCGTGACAGAGCCGCCCCGCCCAAGCCTGATGCCGAATCTCCAGATTCCCGAGCCCCGCATGGGGCCAATCAGGCGGGCGCTTTTTCGCATGGGATGGCCCATCATCCGCAAGATGCTCGCCCTGCCTGGCCTCGACAGGGTCTATCGCGACGGCATGCACCTGCTGGAAGAGCACGGCACGGGCGATTTTGAAACCTGGACGCTGGAGGGCATGGACGCCACGCTGGAAGTGACGGACGAGGAACTCGCCCATATTCCCGAAGAAGGCCCCCTGCTTGCTGTCGCAAATCACCCTTACGGCATGTTTGACGGCCTGGCGCTGGGCGCGTTGCTGCGAAACCGTCGGCCGGACTACCGGGTCATGGGCAATCGATCTCTGACGATGTTCCCTGGCATGGTGCCGCAAATGATCCAGGTGGATCTCACCGAGACCGCCGATGCCCGCCGCTCGAACCTGTCCGCGATCAGGGCCTGCCTGCGTCATCTGCGTGATGGCGGCTGTCTCTCGATGTTCCCCGCCGGTGAAGTGGCGCACCGCACTTGGTCTCGTTGGAGCGTGACAGACTCCCCGTGGAATCGGGTCGTAGCCACGCTGGCTCGACGCGAAGGCGTGCACGTGCTGCCGATCCACTTCCACGGACACAACAAGCTGTTCTTTCACTTGAGCGGACTCCTCTCGGGTCGTCTGCGCACGCTGCAACTTCCACGCACGCTCACCCAATTGAGAGGGGCCGTGATTCAAGCCTCGATCGGTCGGCCCGTGACGCCCGACGAGATCGCCCAGTGTGGCGACGACGACACGCTCACCGAGTACCTACGTAGTCGAGTCTTCATGCTCAGAAGTCGGCGCCGGGCCCACTTGGCAGCCAAGGTTGGCTCGCTTCCCAAGTCTGACGGGCTGCTTCCCCGACTGAGCACATCGGATCGATGCGCGGGCGAAGTCATGGACCTGCCCGATCGATGCCTGCTGCTCGAAAGCGGTGACATGTCGGTGTACATCGCCAAGTCGCAGTTGATTCCGAACATCGTTCACGAGATTGGCCGCCTGCGTGAGGTCGCATTCAGGGCGGTCGGCGAAGGCACCGGCAATGATGTCGACCTGGATCGCTTCGACAGGTCCTACCGGCACCTGTTCATCTGGAATCACGCCAAGCAGGAGATCGTGGGCGCGTACCGCCTCGGCCTTACTGACGAGATTGTCCGGGCACAAGGGCTCGGTGGGCTCTACACCCGAACGTTGTTTGACTTTGGCCGTCCACTTCTTGATGAAATCGGGCCGGCCATCGAGTTGGGGCGATCATTCATCAGCCCGGAGTATCAACGGGCTTTCAAGCCACTCTTGCTGCTCTGGAAGGGCATCTGCCGTTTCGTGCACGCCCACCCTCGATACCGATACGCCTTTGGTGTGGTGAGCATCAGCAATGAGTATGAGGCGCTCTCCAAGCGACTGATGACCGAGTTCCTGACAGACACCACAATGGCGAAGACGCTGGGCGATCTGGTCTCTGCAAAGAACCCACACCAGCCAGTCGAGGTCACGCACTGGGACCATGACCAAGTCAGGGTGGTGTGCACGAGCCTGCAGAGTGTCGAGACGCTGGTTCGTGAGATTGAAAACGACCGAGTGGGTGTACCGATTCTCGTCAAGCAATACCTGAAGCTCAACGCCCAATTGCTGGCTGTGTTCAACGTGGATCGATCGTTCTCAGATGTGATCGACGGCCTGATGCTGGTTGATTTCACCAAGGTCGATCGCCGAATAGGCGACTACTACATGGGCCCCGACGAGATCGTGGAGTTTCTTGAGTACCACGGGGTGGACCCAGATGAACATCGAGATCGCTTCGCACGCCCTCAGGCCCGAGGGGCCTGATCGACTCAGCTGGTCTGTTCAGTTGATCGACGCACGAACCGGGGATGCGCCCTGTGCCCGGTGGCTCGCTTCCACCACGCTTGGGGTGGCGCTCAACACGACTGTACGGAGGGCATCGGCCACGAATGTCGTGCTTGAGTCGGCCCATGCCTCTCGAAGGCGTCGGTGTGTGATGTCCTGCTCATTCCAGTCAAACTCGACAATTGTCGTCCAGGTGGTGCCGGGGGGCACTTGGCCGATCTCCACGGGCATCTTCACTGATCCGGCGCGGGGCACGTCAATCACGACAGTCCCGTGGCCGCGTTCAATGTGAACCCCCTCTTGCGGGCAGGCAAACATGAGTTCAACTTGAAGGGCGCGTTCGGCAGTCACACCGGGGACCAGTATTGTCGAGGCAATGTGCACATCGATCAACATGTCATTGACGGCAGGACACCCCTCAGACTGCTCGGCGATGGCATCCGATGGGCCTGACCCCGTCAGCAGTGAGCCCGCCATGAGGGCAAACAGAGCAGCTGCGCCGATGATTGTTCGTCGAGGTGAGGTGAAGATACCCATTGCGTAAAGAACCTCCGAGTTCAGGAAGACGATGTCCTCCGACCGAAACTTCTTTCGGATGGACTGGCCCTCAACTGTCCCTCGGACCCCCCCACATGGCACACTGCAATCAAATGCACCCCGCCCCAAATCCACCAGACCGCACAGGCCGACCTCAATGTGCCGCTGTCGCCCTTTCAGCCCTGTTAGGCCTGTTTGTGGCGCTCGTGGGCTGTCAGGCCCGGCCAGCAGCGGATTTCTCCAGAATCCGCCCGGGCATGTCCCAGTCACAAGTTGAGGCCATTCTGGGCCGCCCCAGCAGCATGCTTGAGCCGCCACCGCCCGAACATGACCAACGCCCTGCTACCTGGGCGAGCCGATGGCAGTGGGGTGACACCCTGAGCTCTGCCGCAACAAGTGCGGTTTTCATCGATCAGCCCCCACCTGCACGGGTTGGGGTCGTGTGGTTCGATGCTCAGGGCAAGGTCATTGAAGTCAGAGCCCCTCAGGCTGAACCTCCACCGACAGCCGATCCGTGGGCTGCGCCACCTCGTTGATCGAGTGTTCGTCGGGGGGCCTTGGAGCCCTACAATACGGGGCCATGTCCGAGTGCCCACTTCATCTTCACTGCGAGTCGATCGAAGACGAACTG
Source organism: Phycisphaerales bacterium (assembly GCA_022446885.1). Lineage (GTDB taxonomy): Bacteria > Planctomycetota > Phycisphaerae > Phycisphaerales > SM1A02 > JABAAC01. The sequence goes on from JAKVBU010000017.1 coordinate 30,122, forward strand.
CACATGCGTCTGGAGACGCAGATGCTGGGCGCAGAAGGTGCACGTCAGATCAATGAAGCGATCAAGGATGCACTCGATATGGACGGCAAAGGGGCGTCAACCACCCCCAATGTGGTTCGAGTTGACTTGGCCCAGGTGAGTGGCATGGGCAGCGCAGCCATCGGCGCCTTCATCGTGTTGCACAAGTCACTTGATGCAAAGGCCTGTCGGCTGGAACTGGACAACCCCAACAAGTCCATCCGGGAAGCACTCGAATTCCTGAAACTTGATCGCGTGCTTACGATCACCTCCCGACAGTGAGCCAAACTGACATGAGCCAAACCATGACAAACACCGCCGGCATGCCCGATGTTCAAGCCCGTGAAGACCATCGCAAACTCGCCATTGACCGTGTTGGGGTGACCGGCATCCGGTTTCCCGCGACGCTGGCTGTTCGAAGTGGTGGAACGGAGAGCACTGTCGCCACCGTGAACATGTTTGTCGCGCTCCCTGCCGAGCGCAAGGGCACGCACATGAGCAGATTCCTTGAACTGCTCAATGAGTATCGAGATGGTCTCTCGCCGGAACGAGTGGTTGACCTGTGCCGACACATGCGGCGCGAACTCGACGCCGAACGAGCCCACATCGAACTGGCCTTCCCCTACTTCATCTCCAAACAGGCACCTGCAACTGGGCGTGCCGGGCTCATGGACTACGAAGCAACCATCGTCTGCGAATCGACCGCAGATCTGGATGACGTGGTCCTCGGCGTGACCGTTCCGGCCACGAGCCTGTGCCCTTGCTCACGCGAGATCAGCGCCTATGGAGCCCACAATCAGCGATGCCTGATTCGGGCCGAGGCCAGATTCACCGAGACTGTCTGGATCGAAGAGCTCGTGGAGTATGCGGAACGATCCGCCAGTTGCCCCGTCTACAGCGTGCTGAAGCGCCCCGACGAGAAAGTGGTCACCGAGCAAGCCTACGACAACCCCAAGTTTGTCGAGGACATCGTGCGAGATCTGGCGACGATGCTGGACGCCGACGATCGAATCACGTGGTTTCATGCTCGCAGCGAGAATCACGAGTCGATCCATAGCCACAACGCATGGGCTGAGATCACCAGAGGATCGAACGGCGAGGGCTGAGCGAGTCGCTCCGCCACCTTCCCGTTTCAATTGAGTCAGCCATCAAATGAAGATGGGCGCCAGTCCAACCGGCGCCCATCTTGAGAATCTGATGTGGTCAACCCTCAGCGAGTCACGGTCGTACCGTAGGGCTCGATCGCGCCGGTGCTCGAAAGCCCCCAGCCGCCGCCGTCGTAGTAGGAATCGCCGTACTGGCGGTAGCCCGAGTAGGGGTCATTGATCATGTTGAGTTGGGTACGCGTGAGCCCGTGCTCGGCATTGAACTTGTACACGTCCCAATTCCACTTCAGTCGCTGCTGGCGTTGCTTGGCCATGTCCTTGAGCCACTGCTTGTGCCGTTCCTGTACGACCTTCTGCAGATGCGCTTCCTTGGTGCGGGCGGCCTTCGCGGCCACCTCGCCCTTGGCCAGAATCGCCTTGTGCTCGGCAGTCGCCTTGTCGTGAGCCCAGCCCATATAGGCATCGACCTTGCCTTGCGACTGAAGGAAGTCGTGCATTCGCTGCACAGCGCTCATCGACGCCTGCAGTTGATCCCAAGAGGTTCGGGCCAGGTCGGTGTAGGCCTTGATCTTGCGGGTCAGATCACCGGAATCCCCTGACCCAGCGGCACTGTGGGCCTGCACGTTGAGGATGGCCTGATGCAAGGCCTCCTCAAACGTCATCGCCATGTCGTGGGTGCCTGAGCCCTTGAAGGCGTCGAAGGCTTGCCCCATGCCGTTCTCTTCGATGTAGGAACGCATCCGCTTCTCACGATCGAGTGACTGCGACAGCGTGCTGTTGGTGGAGGCGGTCATGTCTTCCAAAGCGATCAGATGCGTCTGCTCGGACCCCAGCGAAGCGGGCCCATTCTGAGGCGCGGCAGGCATCGAGGTCGCCGATGCGCTGACGGGGGTAAGAACAAGCAGAGCACACCCCAGCGAGGCGGATACGGCAAACGAACGAATTGACATCAAGTCTTCTCCCTCCGGGGCTCGCCCGGCTTCACAGGTGAGGCAGGAGTATAGGCTGCCAGCCCCCTCATCAGCAGGCAGGCGGATGAGGGGTAGAATCGGTCCCTTCAGTCGAAGGAGGCCACATGTCCACCCACCAGCTGTCGAGACGAGGAGCCCAGGTTCCTTCCTCTCCCATCCGGGCGCTGGCAGCCGCAGCGCGGGCCCGCGCCGCGGGCGGCACCCGAGTGCTCTATCTGAATATCGGACAACCAGATGTTCCTACCCCGAAGCCGATGGTGCAGGCCTATCAGAACTTCGACGACACGGTGCTCGCATACGCCCCAAGCGACGGCTTCCCCGAACTGCGAGAGAAACTCGCCGGCTGGTACACGACGATCGGTGGTATGCGGCGGCGTGTTCAGGCTGACGACATCGTGGTGACGACCGGTGGCTCGGAAGCGCTGCTCTTTGCCATGGCGGCCACTACGGATCCGGGCGACTCGATCCTCGTATGCGAGCCCTACTACACCAACTACAGCGGATACGCCCAGCTGTTGGGAATCAACACCCGACCTGTGACCTGCACTGCGGATGACAATTGGGTAGTGAACCCTACGAGGGTCGAAGCTGCGATTGACGACACAACACGAGCGCTTGTCATCCCAACACCAGGCAACCCCACTGGCCGGGTGCTCACTGCCAAGGAGTTGGAACACCTCGTTTCGATCTGCGACCGGCACGGAATCTTCATGATCAGCGACGAGGTCTATCGAGAACTTGTCTACGACGGGCCGCGCGGCACACGCGCCCCCTCACTGCTGGACATTGACGGCAGCGACGAACTGGGTGTCGTCATCGACTCTGCCTCCAAACGATGGAGTGCATGCGGCGCTCGTATGGGCTGGCTGGTGACTCGCAACGGCCAACTGCGGGAGGCCGCCCTTCGATTCGGCCAGGCTCGTCTGTCGCCTGCCACCGTGGATCAATATGCCGTCGCTGCGGCCCTTGACCTGCCTGCAGCGTGGTACGACGACATGATTGACGAGTACCGCCGCCGCCGCGACACGCTGGTCTCGGCCCTTCACGAACAGGGCCTGGAGGTGACTTCACCACAAGGCGCCTTCTATCTGGCTGTGCCATTGCCCATCGACGATGCCGAGGCCTTCTGTCACTGGCTGGTGACCGACTTCGAACTCGATGGTGAGACCGTCTGCCTGGCCCCCCTCTCAGGCTTCTATGCAACGCCTGGCGAGGGTCGTGACGAGGTGCGCATGACCTACGTGCTCGAATGTGAGAAGCTCGAGCGCTGCGCCCGCATCTTGGGCGCGGGCATCAAGGCGTGGTCGGCTCGATCTGAGGGGGAACAGGCTGAGGCGTAAGCGGCGTCCTGAACCAGAGCTTTCCGCCATCTGGAGACCAGGTACCCAATCGAACCTGTGTGCCGGATGTGCCACCCAAGGCTAGATACCCCTCGCCCGTGACTGACGGACCGAGGGTGGCAACCATGCGATCGTCCTTGTCCATCAGAAGCAACTGACCCCCTGAGTTTGGAGCGCCCAACGTCGCCATCAGTTTCCCCGAGGGGTTTCGCAGATGGACCCAAGCCCCAGATTCATCCGCGGCCAGCTCCACTCGTGCCGTGTGATCGGGGCCGATGATTGTGAGGCCCCGCGTAATCAAGGGTTCAGTGCCTCGCAACGAGTCGGCACCCACCAAAACCATTGCCACAATGGCCATCCCCAGCCCCAGACATGTAAGCCGAAGTCGGCTCCGAGAACGTTCCAATGACTCGATCCGACTGTCCAGACTGGGTGGCATGGCGACTCTCCTGTGCACGGTGCGGTAGGCTCGCACCGTGCCACAGTGTCTCAACAATTCCCGCCTCGTGACTGCAGCAGCATCGTGGTGCCTGTGCATGCTTGTTGGCTGTCATCAGGAAACGCCCCATCGAGCGATGCATGAGGGGCTGGTCTTTCATGATGAAGACGGTGACGGCCAGCGGACCGGGCGTGAGAAGGGGCTGGCTCGCGTGCCCGTTTCCAATGGCCTCGATGTTGTACTCACAGATGTACGGGGCCGGTACCTGATCCCAGATCGGGGCCCTCGGGCTGCATTCGTCATCGCGCCTCGAGGATGGCGGCAGGCACCCTGCGATCAGGCTGAAGATTTTGCCCTGAAACGATGGCCTATCGACTCGCCCCCGAGCGTGCATATCGGCGCGACGGTCGCCGGAGCCCCCGCAGCCCATGCCACGGTTGGGTTCGATGACGCAATGGCACCACGGCCCGGCGAGGCCCCAGGGGGCACGCTGCCCACAGCGTTCAATGTGGGCGACCTGCACGTGATTGTGGTCAACGACACATTGCCCATCAAAGACACCTGCACGTTCATCGAGGCGGACCTGCATCATGCAGGCGCCGCCCGCCCGGTGCTGCTTGTGACATCGAGTGAACAAGAGCCCCTGCGATCGCTACTGGAGAACCGCCCCTTCACGATAGCCGTCGACACACTCGGGGGGCCGTCACTGGCGGCAGTGTTGGGTCATGGTGACCAGATTGAGTTGATCGCAGAGCCGTACGCACCATGAGTATCCGAGCCAAGTTTGCCCTGATCATGGCGCTGCCGCTGGTGCTGGTGTACGTCGCCTTGAATGTGATGCAGTTCATGGAACTGGGCCGGACCACGCTGAATGAAGAGCGTGGGCACGCCAGCACCATGGTGCAGATGCAGTCTGAGGAGGTCAGTGCCTATGCCCGACTCGTTCACCTGCGCGCCAGCGGTGTGCTGGCGACGGTCGAGGCAGTTGATGCAATCCTGCCCCACCGTCTGAAGGTGTTCCTCAGCGCTGCTGGTGATCCTCCTTGGGTTGCGGGCATCGCCCTGATCGACGCCCGCGGAAAGCCGCCGCACGAGGAGGTTCTGACAGCGCCTACGCCACAAGTCGATCTCAAGCCCTGCCTGGAAGACGATGCCGTGGGGCGACGTATGCGTCGGACCATGGAGGAGGCCCTCAAGACGGGGCTCAGCGGATGGAAGTCTGCCGAGCCCAACGCAACTCGAGCCACTCCGATTTTTGTTCGAGTGAATGCTGCGAGAACGATCGCAGTCGCCATCGCGCTCGACGCTGCCGTCCTGACTGAGCATGTCGTCACGACCGACGATCGGGCCGATCCTTGGCTTGCTGTGGATTCCAATGGCACCGTGATTCTCGGCAATCCCCCATCGGTGATCGGTAAACACGTGAGCCAGGTCAACCCCGTGCTGCCCGCGGATGAAACCGCCCGCATCCGCGAGCAGATGATCGCCAAGAAGAACGGCTCACTTGAGATTGAAGATCCGCGGTACTGGCTGGGGTGGAGTGCCGTCAACAGCACGCCGTGGCGAGTCCTTCTGCCCATCGACATGCGAGCGATCATGGAGCCCGTCTGGGCGGCCGTCTGGCGCGACGCCATCATCGCCATGGTCGGGCTCGGCGTGAACTTGGCGATCGTCGCCCTCCTTGCAGGCTTCTTCACACGGCCCATTCGCCGTCTATCAGAGGCCTTCAAGGAAGTTCGAGCCGGTGCATTCGATGTCAGAGTGCCTGTGAAGTCAAAGGATGAGATGGGGCAACTGGGGTCGGGCTTCAATGCCATGACTGTGCAACTGGGCGATCTCGTCCGGTCCCATGCCAAAGCGGAGGCCGCCAAGGCTGTACTTGAGCGAGAGAAGAGCATCGCCAGCGAGATGCAGGAGTCGTTGCTCCCAAGCCCCGATGCACTGCCAGACTCACCCACCGGCCGCGTGCAGGCGCTCATGCGTCCAGCACTCGCGGTAGGTGGCGACTTCTACGACGCCTGGATGAAAGGTGACTCCATCTGGTTCACGGTGGCTGATGTCTCCGGCAAGGGTGTTGCAGCAGGCCTGTTCATGGCAGTTGCCACCACCATCCTCAGAGGTGTGCGGCGACATGTTGATGACCCGGCTGAAGCCCTGACCTGGCTCAATGATCGGCTGCTGGAAGGCGAAGAGGAGCGTCCCGTGTTCCTGACCATGTTCCTGGGGCGTCTGGACCCAGATGGAACGATCGCCTACGCATCAGCCGGGCACCTGCCCGCAATTCGGTTTGGTAACGGCCAAAAGGCTCACCCACTCGCTGATGCAACGGGCCCGCCACTTGCCATGGCACGTAACGTCGAGTGGACGACAGGCACGCTACAACTGAAAGCCGGTCAGCATCTGCTCATTTACTCAGACGGGGCAGTCGAGGCACGTCGCAGTGATGGGTCGATGGTTGACATTGACGGGCTGGTGCAGCTGGTTGAGGAGATTGGCGAGCGATCCGACGAGGAGCGGGTTGAGCGGCTGATTGAGTCGCTCCAGGCGATCGAGACGCACGGCCAATCGGATGACATCACCGTCATGAGTGTGACGCGGACAGCACGCCACGACGGGGCTACCATCTAGGGTTCGTGACCAGTCAGCACACACTCGATGGCGAATTCACCGTGGCGTACCGGCACCGAGTCCGGTTCGAGCGGGATGCCCTGACGTCGGGCACCGCTCTAGCCGAGTGCCTTGCAACCCCCGACGCCGAACCGGCTCGAACAATTGCAGTACTTGACGCAGGCCTGGTGGATGCTGCAGGGAACCTGCCGGCCCTTGTGAAGGGCTGGTTCGAGAAGAACGCTAGGGTCGCGACGCTCTCTGCCGACCCCATGGTGCTGCCAGGCTCAGAGGCCGCCAAAGATGGATTGGCGCCGGTGGTTGAGCCGTTGCTTGCGTCCATCGCCCGCGGTGCCCTCTGCCGCCGTTCGAATGTGCTGGCGATCGGAGGCGGAGCGTTCCTGGACGCTGCCTCGCTGGCCGCTTCGCTCGCCCACCGCGGTCTGCGCTGCGTGCGCATGCCGACGACCACATTGGCACAGGGCGATGCGGGCATTGGCGTGAAGAACGGCGTCAATCTGCCCGGCCTGCCCGGACCCAAAAACCTCATGGGCACCTTCGACGTGCCCTCGGGCGTTGTGAATGATCCGACCTTGCTGGCAACCCTCGACGATGTGCACTGGCGCAGTGGGCTTGCAGAGTCCATCAAAGTGGCACTGGTCAAGGATGTCGGCCTGCTTGGTTTGGTCGAGTCATCAACTGATGCACTGCTCGCCCGAGATCTTGACGCCATGGAAGCGGTGCTCATCAGGACCGCCGAACTCCATGTTCGACACATCACTGAAGGCGGTGATCCGTTCGAAGCCCAGTTGGCGCGACCGTTGGACTTCGGCCACTGGATCGCCCACGAATTGGAAGTGCAATCTCACTGGTTGGTGCCGCACGGAGAAGCGGTCGCTCTGGGCATGATGGTTGACCTCCATCTTGGGGAGTCGATGGGAATCACCGCTGAGGGAACAGCCGATCGAGTCGATCGCCTGCTGCGACAGCTCGGCTTTCTCTCATGGCGGCTGGATTCCCTCGAGCCGTCTGCCCTGATGTCCGGGCTTGAGCACTTCCGCCAGCATCTTGGCGGTCAATTGACGATCTGCATGATCGAGACGCCCGGGCGGGCCGTGGACATCCATGCCGTCGATCTCGATGCCGCCAGAGCAGCGGTTGAGTGCGTGTGTGGCAACCTTGTCGGCCGCTAGGATGCGGGCATGTCCGATGCGCGATGTCCGTTGAACGCCGCCGAAATCGTCGATGCCTACTTTCTTGAGCACCGGGCGAAGGTGCTCGATATCGCGGCCTTTCTGGATCGAATTGACCGGGCTGCCGACGCTCCCGCCGCGATGGACTACCGCGTTGCAGCCCTGATCGAGTGCATCGCCTTGCTGCTCGATGGAGAAGGTGATCGGGCTCGTCGCATTCAGGAGCGTCTCAGCGACCGAACGAGCGAACCCGTGGACCGTGCCCCGATGCAGGGTGCGATGGGTGCCCCGGAGGCTGACGGGTGAGCTACATCGACCCGCACATCCACATGGTCTCTCGTACCACCGACGACTATCGCCGCATGGCGCAGGCTGGATGCGTCGCAATCACAGAGCCCGCCTTCTGGGCCGGGTTCGACCGATGCAGCGTGGAGGGATTCAGGGACTACTTCCGTCAACTTACGCAGGTCGAGCCAGCGCGTTCCGCTCGTTACGGCATCGCCCACCACACATGGCTCTGCATCAATCCCAAAGAGGCGGAAGATGCCGGGTTTGCCCGTGAAGTCATGTCGATCATTCCGGAGTTCCTCGATGCACCGAATGTGCTCGGGATCGGCGAGATTGGGCTGAACAAGAATTCCCGCAATGAACTGCAGGTGCTGGAAGCTCATCTGGCGCTCGCTGCAGCGCACGATCTGCTGGTGCTTGTGCACACACCGCATCTGGAGGACAAGCTCAAGGGCACCATGCTCATCATGGACGCCGTTGCCAATGCCGGCCTCGATCCTGACCGAGTATTGATTGACCACGTTGAGGAGCACACGGTTGGAGCTGTGCTCGACCGGGGCTTCTGGGCTGGCATGACGCTGTATCCAGACACCAAGTGCACGCCACAGCGAGCCGTAGACATTCTCGAGCGATGGGGCATGAACCGCATCTGGATGAACAGCGCCGGCGACTGGGGAGACTCGGATCCTCTGGCCGTACCCAAGGCTCGCATGGAAATGCGAAGGCGTCGGCACTCCGCCGAGTCCATCAGGCGAATCACGTTCGACAACCCCGTGGCATTTCTGTCTCGAAGCGGCAACTTCCGGATCGATGCCTGAGGGACCACCGGTCGCCTGGTGCACGAATGTGCACGACGCCAAGGACTGCGCCGACCTGCAGCGGGCGATCGAGCAGGTGTGCGAGGCGGTGCACAAGGAGGCGCCCGATGTGCGACCGCGGGTGGGTCTCTGGCTCCCGCCGGAAATGGCAGATGGGCGCAATGTGCAGGCGTTGCGTCAAACGCTCAGTGCAAGGGGGCTCCAGTGCATCGGCCTGAATGCGTTTCCAGCCATGCAGTTTCATGCAGATGTCGTCAAGACCGCGGTCTATCGACCGGCATGGGATGACCCCCGACGGCTGCAGTACACCAGGCGGTGCGCCAAGGCGCTCACGGAACTGCTCGAGCCGGGCGACTCCGCCGGCTTGACCACGGTGCCCATCGGCTGGCCGGGCCACGGCGTGGATGTAGAGGCGGCCGTCGGGCAGATTCGACACATGTGCGACGATCTGGAACGAGTGCATCAGGCCATCGACATCGATCTGCATCTGGCCATCGAACCTGAACCGGGATGTCTGCTCGACACAACCGAGTCTTTGGCCCGGTTCGTGGAACAGCACCAATTGCACGACTTGACTGCTTCAGGTCGGCTGCGGGCCTGCCTCGACGTGTGCCACTTGGCCGTGATGCACGAGTCTGCCGACGATGCACTGGATGCGCTCGCGCGAGCGCATCTGGCTGTCGGCCGTGTGCAGGTGTCGTCTGCAGTCGAAGCGGACATGACCGGCTCACAGGCGACTCGAGATGCCCTCGCGGATCTGGATGAACCACGCTGGATGCACCAGACAACATGCCTGAGTGAGGCAGGCCGGGAAGATTGGCCCGATCTGCCCGATGCACTTGCAAAGGGATCGCCCGGGCTGTGGCGGACGCACCTGCATGTGCCGGTTCACCTGCAGTCTTTCGGGCTGCTGGGAACGACCCAAGGGGCGATCCTCGACATGTTGCGGGCGCTGCACGCCCGAGACCTGCACCCGCCTCTGGAGGTGGAGACCTACGCCTGGAGTGTGCTGCCCGAAGCTGTGCGGCTGCCCGATCTGTCGTCGGAGATCGCCCGCGAACTCCTCTGGGTACGAGACTGCGCTCGCGCCGAAGGGTGGACGTGATGCGACCCTGGTGGATGCTGCTGCGAGCCAGCAACCTGCCCACAGTTTGGACGAACGTCCTGCTTGGCGTTGCTCTTTCGGCAGGCCCGGAGGGGTCATGGTTCGATCCATCCAAGGGCGGGGTCGGCCTGTTGATGCTCATTCCACTTGCGCTCATGATGCTGGCTGGCTCGGCCGCCTATCTGGGCGGCATGGTGATGAACGACATCACTGATCTCGATCATGACCGCTCCACCAGCGCCGATCGCCCGCTGGTTCGTGGGCAGATTTCTTTGGCCGCAGCCAACACGGCGATGATCGTGTTGTTCATGGCGTCGATCTGGGCCCAGGGGGCGGCCATCATGATCTGCTCGAACACCTGGCAGCCGGCGCTGCTGTGGTCGGCCCTGCTGGGAGCGATCTGGCTCTACAACCTGATCCACCGCAGCGGCCCCCTCAGCGCTGGAGCCCTGATGGCCTGCTGCCGAGGCCTGCTGGTGCTGTCTGCAGCCGCTGCAATTGGGCCTCTGGGCCCGGCCGCGTTCATTGGAGCCGCGGCAGTCGCCTGCTGGACCGGTGGCATCACGCTGTTGGCCCGCGGCGAGCGTGGCGGCGAACCACGCGCAGCGGGGTGGTTGGCCCTCCTTGTGTTGTCATGCCTCGGGCCCGTCGGGGTCTGGTTCACCACACCGTGGGCGCAGTCTTCAGGCCCGCTGCTGGGCGGGCTGTTGGTGCTGGGTCTGGCTTGGATCCCGGCGGTATGGCGATTCAATCGAGCCCGGCGGCAGGGGCAGGCCATTGTGTGGGCGATCATGGGGCTGTGCGTGCTCGATGCGGCCTGCCTTTTGGCCGCGAGCCAGCTGGTCGCGGCATCTGCGGCCATGATTGCCATGGCCCTGTGCATGGGATTGCAGCGGCTTCAAGCCGGAACCTGATAGAACAGCACCGTGGCCCACCGCACTGCCGTCATCAATCTGGTCGCTCTGGGCCCTGCCCAACTGGCGTGCATGCCCCGGCTGCGTGGTCTCATGCAGCAGGGCACGAGCATGCGGCTGGCGCCACCACTCCCAGCCGTGACATGCACCAGCCAGGCGACAATGCTGACAGGCGCACAGGCGACGGTGCACGGCATCGTGGGCAACGGCTGGCATGATCGATGTACAGCTGAAACGCGGTTCTGGCAACAAAGCAGCCGCCTGGTACAGGCACCGCGCGTCTGGGACGAACTGGCTCGGAATGATCCTGCGATCTCCTGTGCCAACTGCTTCTGGTGGCACGCGATGTATGCATCCACCGATGTGACCGTGACGCCACGTCCGATGTACCGGGCTGATGGTCGGAAGATCCCCGACATCTGGACGCAACCGACCGAACTGCGGCACGCTGTGCAGTCCAAGCTGGGGCAGTTTCCGCTGTTCAAATTCTGGGGCCCTGGGGCAGACATCACCAGCAGCCGTTGGATCGCCCAAGCGACAGCGCACGTAGAGCAGAGATTCGATCCGACCCTGCTGCTGTGCTATCTCCCACATCTGGACTACGGGTTGCAAAAGTACGGGCCCGATGATCCACGCATGGTGCATGAGTGCGAGTTGATCGACGAGGTCGCAGCAGATCTCATTGGCAAGATGATGGACCGCGGCCGTCGGGTGCTCGTCGTCAACGAGTACGGGATCATGCCGGTGACCGGGTCGGTTGCACCCAATCTCGCTCTGCGGGAAGCAGGTGCTCTGTCACTGAGAGTGGAACAAGGCCGCGAGTACCTCGATGCCGGTGCAAGCCGGGCCTTTGTCGTTCCGGACCACCAGATCGCACACGTGTACCTGCGCAATCAAGCGGACGCGGGCCGATTCACCGATCGGCTCATGGCCCTCGATGGCGTCGATCGGGTGCTTGATGATCGTGGCCGGCGAGTGGCCGGCCTCGATCACGATCGCGCCGGTGATTTGATTCTGGTCGCCCGGCAGGATCGGTGGTTCAGACACGACTGGTGGACTGATCCCGCCGCCGCTCCAGACTGGCAACGCACCGTTGATATTCATCGAAAGCCTGGATACGACCCACGTGAACTCTTCCTTGATCCGTCGATCACGTTCCCAAAGTTGAAGATCGGTGGAAGACTGCTGGCGAAGAAGCTGGGGTTACGCACATTGATGGATGTGATTCCTCTGGATGACTCGCTGGTCAAAGGCAGCCATGGCCGCCCCGACCCCGAATACGACCCAATCTTGTGGAGCAGCACCGAATTGCCCAATGCCACACCTCGGGTACAGGCAACCGCAGTGCGATCACTCATCGAGCAACTTGTGCTGGAAGATGTACCACTCAGCGCCAAAGAAGCATGAGCAAGGCAAGATCGCGGTCGTCAACGACGCCGTCGCGATCGACATCGCCCCGAATCTGATGGCCCTCTGTCACGGAGGCGCCGCCACAAGTGGAGTGGTCACCCAGGTAGATGCCCCCGGCCAGCATGCAGTCTGACTCCTCAGCCTGCACACACCAGCGCTCCAATTGACAGGCGCCGCGCATGGCGTCAACTGCTCTGGCCCAGTTGCTGCCAGCAACCTCATCGGTGGGCGACTTGAAGTGACATCGCTCCATCTCCCCTGATGATCTGTGCCCGAAGTAGACGGCCCCACCGCGCAGGGTTGCGCGATTGCGATCGAAGGTGGTGTCTTCGATACTGGTCTGGGCGTCGTATTCGTAGACTCCCCCACCTGTAAACCCAGCGACGTTGCGAGTGAACCGACCGCCCTCGACAGTCACCTCGCTTCCATCGGCTACCAGCACCGCTCCGCCAGACCATGTGGCTCGATTCGCTTCGAACGTGCAGTTGATGAGCGCCGGATCAGATCCAACTGCGCTGAGGGCCCCACCCTTTTCCGATTCATTGTGGGAGAACGTGCATGACTCGAAACGCGCATCAGCCCCGTCGGCGCACATGGCCCCCCCGCCGCTGAGTGAGGCGTGGTTGCGATCGAACACGCATCGCCGCAGCGTCGGAGATGCCCCCTGACACAGCAGGCCGCCGCCCACCGTCAGGTCAGGGAATCCCTCCACGGGCTGGCCTCTTCCACCGCGAATGATGAGATCCTCAAGCACGGTCCCCGGCCCTTCACCGCTGACGCACAGTACGACGGGCCCTCCAAATGGAGCACCATGCAGAATCGTGCGGCCCGGAGACAGTGCCTTGAGTAGAAGCGACTTGCCTTTGAGATCAAATGGCCCCTGCCAGGTGCCGCCCGCGACGATCACACGATCACCATCGGAAGCAAGATCTATCGCCTCCTGTACCCCTGGGGCATCGTCAGGAACACGAATGTCCGCCGCCAGGGCCCAAGGAGCCACTGCTGCCAACACGGCCAGACAAGATGTAGTCAGAAGCGGATGCACGTAGGTTCTCTATCGGTCGCCCAAGGCCCCCAAGGAAACCCCTCCAAGAGAGTTTCGCTCTGAGATGGCGAATTGGTCCGGCTTTGTGCATCATTGGCCACGGATTCGTTAGAAATCGTCCAATTGGAGGCCCCTGATGTCCATGCTGATTCGCCTATCGCTTGCTGTCTCAATTTCGCTTGGAGCCCTGCTGTCTTCGCTGACGCTTGCCTCCGCACAGTTTGAGGTGGCTACCTGGCAGGTGGACTCTGTTCACTCCGCCGTGGTGTTCAGAGTCAAACATGGCCCGGGTGCTTTCTGGGGCCGATTCAATGACGTACAGGGCACGGCGAGATTCAATGCTCAGGATCTGAGCACGCTGTCACTCAAGATCGACGTTCCCGTGAAGGGCGTGGACAGCGGAAATGCGGATCTCGATCGACACCTTCGCAGCGCTGATTTCTTCAATGAGACGGAGTTTCCGCTGCTGCAGTTCACGTCCACCAGCATCGAGAAGACCGGCGATCAACGCTACGCCCTCTCAGGCATGTTGAACATGCTCGGCCAGAAACAGGCAGTCAAGGCCTCCTTGGACTTCTTGGGCACTGCCACGACGCGGCGGGGCACCAAGGCCGGCCTCGAAGCCACCTTCACCATCAAGCGGAGTGACTTTGGCATGGACTATGGGCTGAAGTCGGGCCTTGGCGACGAAGTTCGGCTCATCGTGGCTCTGGAATTGGCTCGATCTGATGACGCTCCAGCAGATGAGACTGACGGCTAACTGGTACCCTGTCGCACGGAGCCGGCCTCAGACCAGTCGGGTTCCCGGCGGGGTGACGTACACCCTCTGGAGCAGGTTCGGTGAGCGAGCCCACCGAAGAGACCACCCGCGAACGCGTTGATCGACTCTTCGACGAGGCGCTCGATCGACCTCTGGCCGCTCGGGATTCGTTTCTGCAGTCTCACTGTGGGGACAATCCGGAGTTGCGGCGTGAGGTTGAGGCAATGCTCGCCCACTATGCCACGACCACTGGTGCATTGGTTGAAGACGACACCTCGCACGAGTTGCGAGCTGGCATGCAGGCAGGTGCGCCGCCTCGAATTGGGTCAGCCGAGGTACTTGAGGTACTGACGTCTGATGGCCCACTGGTTCGCTGGAGCACCCGTCGAGACGCAGCACCGCGTGATGGCGTGTTGGTGCTCGCCCGTGGCAGCCTGACCAAGGCGGCTCGACGTCGATTGACCTATCGGGCTGAAGTACTGCATCGGGCCCAACACCCGGCACTCGCTCAGGTGCTGGAGATGGGTTCGGTTGAGGCTGGTCGAGGCACCGAGGTGTTCCTCTTGCATGAGGCCGTCGAAGGCGTGACGCCTCAGGCATCCGCCGCAGACTCCATCGCTGAACTTCGCCGCCTGCTGGAGAGACTCTCGGTGCTCTGCCAGGGGCTTGAAGAGTTGCATCGGCGCGGGCTGTTTCATGGCAGGGTGTGCGGCGCAGTCCGGCTGGTTGACGACGGGTCATTCAGGCTGGCCGAGCCCGGGTTCGCTGGCTTGTTGGCTGTCTTGCCGCCCGATGGTTCAGAGATCGCGCCTCTGCCGGGCCCACAGACGCCGGCGCCCGAATGGACCGCCCTCCCCGGATGGGAACTCGACTCTCGTGTTGACATCTGGGCGATCGGCCAGATGATGCAGGCGGCAGCCAGAGGCCTCGAAGGCCCGCTAGCTCAGCAGACGTCCAAGTTGGCCGAGCGTTGCCTGGCAGGCGATCGCAATGCCCGGCCTCGCAGCGGTGGAGCCTTGTCGGACGCCATCGATCGCATGCTTCAAGAGGACAGCATGCAAGACGAGTTGGCCTTCTCCCCGCGTTCGACGGTGGCCATTGTGATCGTGTGCATCGTTGCGGCAGCCGCAGGATTCGCCTTGGGCGCGATTCTGATCTGAGTCTGACAGGGTCGATCAAGCCGAGCTTCGGCACTGAATCAGGTCCAACATGATCAGGTCCAACATGATCTGTGCAAAAAGAACGACGCAGCCCGAAGGTCGAGCTGCGTCGTCTTGTCTATTGACTCGTTGAACTCAGGGCGGAGCGATCAGCGACGACGTCGCCTGAAGGCAAGCCCGGCCAAGGCTGCCAGAGAGAGCACACCCGGAGCGGGCACCGCGGTGAGGATGTCCACACCGACGGCGTCGAGACTCATGTGGGCCCCGCTGCCCTGGAAGATCAGACCGATTTCACGTACGTCATCGGCGATGGAGCTGAGATCAAACGACCAGGAAGCGTTGACCAACGCACCAACACCCTGTCCGAAGTCAATCTCTTCCCAGTAGTTCATCGACACCTCACCGAAGAGCATGCCCTCGTTGCCACCATCTCCAGTGGTCCATGCCAACATGAGTGAGCTGTAATCGATCTCGCTGCCCAGCGTGGAGACATTGAGCACGACTTCCTGCACATCAGCATCCGCGTAGAGATAGGTGTGGATGTTCAGCGGTCCGCCAAAGCCGTAGATGTTCCCTTCACCGCTCACGAAGGCGCCGTCGGCGAAGTTGAACAGCAGTGCGTCACCAGATGGCCACGCCTCATTGGTCGGGAAGTTCGGACCATCAGCAGCGCTGGCCGATGTGAACGACTCCCAGAGGTAGTGTGCAGCGCCTTCGTCACCCCGCCAGGCGGGAGCCTCTTCAGCGATCCAAACGTCGGCAGCCGCGCTGCCGGCGATCATGGCAATAGCTGCCGCAGCAGCACAGGTCTTGAAAAACACGGGTATTCCTTCCATTCTCTTCCTGATCGTCGCTCGCAAGCGACGTGGTTCCTAGGTTTCCAAACGGTCTTCCGAATCCAAACAGGCCTTCTCTTCCAAACTGGCCTGCAATTCCAAACGGGCCTTCTCTTCCAAAGAAGTCGGGTCAATTCCCCCAGTAGCTGATGATCATGAGCAGGTCGTCAACGGTGACTGCCCCTGATTCATCCAGGTCGGCCGGACAGCACGGGCAGGGTCCGAAAGACTCCAGCACACGCAAGAGATCATCCACGTTCACCTGCCCGTCGCCGGTGATATCCCCGGGCACCCCAGAGGGCTCGCTCACCTGCACGTCGATTGTCAGTGAGGCCGCATCGACCACGCCCATGCCCACCAGTGCGTGATCCTTGAGCACCCAATCGGGCCACTGCGAGGGGCCGCCACCTCCGCCGGGCTCCGCGGCCGCATGCAGGGATGTAAGGGCGAACTCCAGCAACCCATCAGCAAGGGCCCGCTGCAGGTGGCAGCGAATCTCCGGGCTGTCCAGATTCACCTGAAACTCGAGCACGCTCCACTGAGGGATAATCTCACCGGGTTCGACCCCATCGACCCAGCCCACCGCAAACACATTGGGCTGAAATCCCTCCGTGAGTGAGTTGGAGATGTCTCGCAACTGGCCATCTGCATCAAGATCGGCGGCGAAACAATTGCGCGTGCCCGAGGTCATGGTCTCGCCGTAGGGGCCGCTCTCGCCGAAGGTCCAGCCGTCCCACCCATTGCGAAAGCCCACCGTGGAAAGCACACTCGCTCGGCCCAAGTCGGTATCAGGGTCGCCATCGGGCTCGTGCGTCGACACCCCATCAACAGTTGGATCGAATGGCACATCGTCGGAAGCCAATGTGATCCGCACCGTGCAACTCGTCAGGTCGTAGGCCCATGCCGGCAAGTCCGGTTCCGCGACGTCATCAGACAGCCACCCAATCAGCACCTGACCGTCGCGGTCGTCGAAGTCGTACCCAGAGCCGTAACTGCTGAATGTGGATCCGACTGACCGGTTGCCAGGTGACGCATTGAATGGGTAATTCCACCGATCAAAATCAGGTGGAGTAAGCGTCACGGGGCCGCCTGAAGCCGTCATTGAGAGCATGATGAGGGAAGCTAACATTGGTACTGCTAAAACCTTCCGCCTGATCCAAGAGCCTGTGGCAAACCCAAGAACGGCCCACACGCTGCCGCTGGGTTCCGCACTGTATCCTGTTGCGACTGAGTTGCAACAAGTGCTAGGTCGCTTTTTTGAAGGTTGTTGAAACTCAGTCTCAACAGTACCCTGTGTCGGTTCCCGACGGTTCTGATGCTCCCTTGATGACCTACCAAGCCCCCATTTTGATGCCATCACACCTGAGAAGCCTGCATCCGCGAGGCCTCCACCGAGGCTTCAGTCTGGTGGAATTGTTGGTGGTCATCGCCATGGTCGGTGTACTCACCGCGATCGTCGTGCCAGCAGCCACCAGCCTGCAGGGCACCGCCCAAATGGCTGATGAGTTGTCAATCGCCCGACGCACAACGCAGGCGTGGCGAAATTGGAGCATGGATCATGCAGGTCGGCTGCTTCCCGGGCAGGTAGAACTGTCCGAAGATCTACCTCCGAGCGAGGCGCCCGTTCAGATCAATGGCGTGAACATCCCAGAGATCGCGCGGCGGCGATGGCTGTGGCGATTGCACAGTTACTTCGATGATCCGGTGCAAACGCTCTGGGGCGGTTCGCAGCGCTCATGGCGTGAGCAGGTGATGGAGGGCAGCGGCGATCCAACAACCAAACTCTACGTGGCAACCTTGCACCCAACGCTGGGCCTGAATGCAGAGTGGATCGGTGGACGCCAGAGCGGTGACTCTGACACTTGGAGTCTGACTCAGTACGGGCAGTCAGTAGATCCCCTGACGCCCCCTGTCTTCGCCGACGCCCTCTCACAACTGCGCCGCCCCGCCGATCTGGTGCTGTTTGCTTCTGCGAGAGGTCAGGCAGACGCATCAGGTGGGCAGACAATTGAAGGTTGGTGGCGGGTAGAACCGCCCTATCGCCCAGGTGTCGAGAGTGGGCAGGTCAGTTGGGCCACAACCGAAGCGGGCGGGTTCATTGTGCCCGGCCCCGAAGATGCACCGGCAGACTCGGGCTTCGTCTCGGCCCGACATGATGGACGTACCGTCATCGCAAGACCAGATGGAAGCGTGAAGGCTGAGTCGTTTGATCGACTCGGTGACATGCGTCGGTGGGCCCCAGATGCCACAACGAGCGAGTGGTCACCCACCCTGCCAGGCTTCTAAGCAGCCTCAGCGCACGATCACTTGAACGATCCATCGTTCAACGGCCGAGGCGATACCCGCACCCGGGCGGACCAGAGCCAGATCGATGACCGACTCACCCGGACCTACTGCGGCAAATCGCAGTTGTTGCGTACCCACCAGTGAGCCGTCAGCCTGCTGCTGGCTCGACTCGACGAACCGCTGCCCGTCGGGCATGACCACGGTCTGATCCATGGGCGCAGCCAATTGCCAGGTGTGACCGCGCGATGGGTTCTCTGGCAACTCGACCACCAACACCTGCCCGACATCCAGCGAGACGTGCGACCCGTTGGAGGTGGCGGTCACCGCAACCGAGTTGGCAGGCAGATCCGGCCGGCCTGGCGCTGAGGAGGTGGGCCGCTGACTGGCTGAGGAGGCGCACCCGCCCAGAATCAGTGCTGTGGCCAAAGCAATGGACGTCGTGGACTCTCGAATCATGGCCCCAGCCTAGCCGCGGGGGCGCATACTGTGTGCATGGCCCTCGCTCGCCTGCTCAGATCAATACGGGAAGCCCTCCCCCTGCTCCTCATGTGGGCATGCTTGTTGGAGGGCCTGATCGCCATGGCGGCGATGTTCATCTTCCCGCCACTGGCGCTGGGCATGGTCTTCGTTGGCCTGCTGACACTGGCGATGACGCCGCTTGCCCGCCGCAGTTTGTATCTGGCTGAACGCAGCGTGTATTGGCTGCTGGCCCATGATCCCGCTGACGAGGCCGCCGACACCACACCACCGTAGAATGCCCCCCCTGCAAGGAGCTTCAGGATGACGGCCAGCCCCATCACGGCGGACACGACAAGCACAACCCTCGATCTGGATGCCGCTCTGGCAGCCATCGAAACGACGCATGGCAGCGATGGGCTCGATCGCGCCCGAGCAGGGGTTGCTCGTGTGGCGCAGATGTGGACCGTGGATGACGGTGACCAAGCGGCCTTTGCCGAGTTCTGCAGCGACTACTTCATCGCCGATGAAGCCGGTCTGGCCACGCTCGTGGATCGACTCGAAGTCGCTCTGGAGCAGGTTGGTGGGCACTTGTATGAGATGCGCCGCACACTACGTCGCTGGAGTGATCTTCGAGGCGAACCCTTCGGCAAGGTCGATGATCTGCTGGCAACCTTCGATCCGGCACCCGATCTATCCGACCAGTACTGGCGACAGAAGATCGCATTTGTCGCCCGTCTGAACCTCGACCGCCCGGACCTGGAGACCATGATTGCCGAGGGTGAGGGGTGGACCAGCGACGACTGGGCCGCAGTGCGAGTGAGCCGAGCATTCGGGCCTCGCGTGCCCGCCGAAGTCTCGGATCTCGTCCGCAACCTGAGCTTCAAGTCAGGCAAGTTCGTCAGCGAATTCCACGTACCGGTGGGCAATCTCGTGGACGCCACCGGCGAGCGTTGGTTCGAAGCCGACCGGGCACTCATCGCGCACTGGCTGATTCGGGAGGAGATTCGGGCGGCATACGCGGTCGATGGCGGCGTCACTCGACAACGAGCCCTCATGTGGGTCATGCGCCGACACATCGACGGCACTATTCCCCGGTCAATCATGGATCGAACCGCCGAGGGCGACTGGGATGCGCAGGCCAACACCATTGCGGGTGAGGCGTGCACAGATGTGATCGGGCCGGTTCGCTATGAACACTGGTGTGACAACATCACCGCAGCCAGAGCGCTTGATGAACATCACGATGAACACCCCACGGCGATGCGGCGGAAGTTCGACCGCGAGCGTGAGATCCCCGAAGAAGAGGTGGTGCGGCAACTCGAATTGCTGCTTGAAGCCCCCGCTCGCGCTGGAATCGCCCAGCTGATGCGCCAGCGATTGGGGCGAGACCTCGAGCCGCAAGACATCTACTTCGACGAACTGGCCGAGCCCACCGACGCCTCGATGTTGGACGCCGCAGTGAAGGAACGCTTCGGCGATCACCGAGGCCTTGAACTGGCACTGCCGCAGGTGCTGGAGCAACTTGGCTGGTCTCGAGGTGACGCTGAGTTCCTCGGACGACGCGTACGCGTGGAGATCGCCCGTGGTGCAGGGCATGCGATGCGACCGGCGCTCCCCGAGTACGGCGCATGGCTTCGCACCAACAGCCTCGATCATGAGCTTGGCTGGGACGGGTTCGACACGGCCATGCACGAACTGGGCCACAACCTCGAGCAGCTCTGTTCGACGCACTTTGTTCCCAGACCGGCCCTGCGAGGCGTACCCAATACAGCCTGCACCGAGGCATTCGCCTTCCTGTATCAGGGTCTGGCAGGCACCGTGCTGCAACTGCCCGAAGGCGACGAGGAAGTCGCGGCCGACATGGCCTGCTGCGAGCGACTGCTCGAAGCCGCTCAGATCGCCGGGCCCGCCCTTCTGGAGATCCACGTCTGGCGGTGGATCTACGACAACCCGGATGCCGATGCCGATGCCATTCGGGACACCGTTCTTCGTGTAGCCGACGAACTCTGGACTCGGTACTACGCCGAGCATTTTGGCCCCGACCCATACGCCATCCTCGGCGCGTATCAACACATGGTTGGCTACCCGCTCTATCTGGCAGACTACGCACTGGGCCACATCATCAGCCACCAAATCATTCAGCACATGGTCGGCAAGGACCTCGCCTCCGAGACACGGCGTATCTGCAGCATCGGCTCTCTCACGCCCGACGCATGGATGCGCATTGCCGTCGGACGCGGCATCGATGCCGGGGTGCTGGCCTCAGACGCTGCCGCTGCTGTAGACCGACTGACTCGCACGGGCATGGGCGGCGCATGAGCGACACCGTCTTGTTGCTGGAGTCTGTCCACGAGGGCGCTGATGAGGTGCTCGCCACCGGCGACCTGATGGTCAAACGCATCAGCGGCGCCATGGATGAGGCCGCCCTGATCGCCGCACTGGATGGCGTGGCAGTGCTGGGCATTCGGTCAAAGACGCACATCACCGACACAGTTCTTGAAGCGGCCACATCACTCCAGGCAATTGGCTGCTTCTGCATCGGCACCAATCAGGTGGACCTCGACGCAGCAGCCCGCCGCGGCATCGCGGTCTTCAACTCGCCTTTCTCAAACACACGAAGCGTGGCCGAACTCACGCTCGCCGAGATCATCGGCCTGCACCGCCGGATGTGCGATCGATCACGCGAACTACACGAGGGCACTTGGCGCAAGTCGGCTCGAGGCGCCCACGAGGTGCGCGGCCGCACGCTGGGCATCGTGGGCTATGGGCACATCGGCAGCCAGATTTCAGTGCTGGCAGAGTCTCTGGGCATGCAGGTGATCTACCACGACATCGAGCCCAAGATGCCGCTGGGCAATGCGAGAGCTGTTGATTCACTCGATCAAGTGCTTCAGTCTTCCGATGTGGTCACGCTTCACGTTCCAGCGACCCCCGCGACAGCCAACCTGATCGGGCAGCGCGAACTCGCACTGATGCAACCGCACGCCATGCTCATCAATAATGCACGTGGCAGTGTTGTTGACCTCGATGCACTGGCCCAGGCACTGCAAGAGGGCCGACTCGGGGGCGCCGCGATCGATGTCTACCCAAGTGAGCCCTCCGCTGGCGAGGCCAGCTTTGAGTGCCCTCTTGCAGGCCTTCCAAACGTCATTCTTACGCCGCATGTGGGCGGTTCCACGATCGAGGCGCAAGCCATCATCGCTCGGGAGGTCGCCGCAAAGATCGTCCGATTCCGCACCAGAGGTACGACGATGTCAGCCGTCAACGTGCCCAGTGTGGATCTACCCAGCCGCAATCCCGACCACCTGCGTGTGCTGCACTTTCACCGCAACGTGCCCGGTGTGCTCAGCGCACTGCATAGGGTGATCGCAGACACCGGCGCAAACATTCACGCCGAGTACCTGCAGAGCCTCGGTGACATCTCCTACGTCATTCTTGACATCGACCGAGTGGACACAGCATCGCTCACGCGTGCGATTGAAGGATTGGACGAGACCATCCGCCTGCAACTGCTGTCCTGAGGGCGTGGCTCAGCTCTCTGACCAAGCCTCGGGCGGCGGGCAGGTGCACATCAGGTTGCGATCGCCGTGAGGGTTGTCGATCCGGGCCACCGGGGGCCAGAATTTTCGGGTGCGCAGCCACGGCGCCGGCCAAGCCGCCTGCGTACGTGAATAGGGGCGATCCCACTCGTCAGCAGTCACGACCCCCACCGGATGCGGGGCGTGCTTGAGCACGTTGTCGTCTCGATCGGCCCGGCCTTCCTCGATGTCGCGAATCTCCTCGCGAATCGCGATAAGCGCATCGCAGTATCGATCCATCTCAGCCTTGGTCTCACTCTCGGTGGGTTCGATCATGAGCGTGCCTGGCACTGGCCAGGACATGGTCGGGGCGTGGAAGCCGAAGTCCATGAGACGCTTGGCCACATCGTCGGGCTTGACCCCGGCACTCTTGTCGAAGGCCCGCAGATCGAGAATGAACTCGTGCGCACAGAAGCCGTTCTCGTTGAGGAACACGATGTCGTAATGCCCCTCCAGTCGTCGCTTCATGTAGTTGGCCCCGAGAATCGCAACCTCGCTGGCCCGCTGCAGCCCGGGCGCACCCATCGCGGCGATGTACACCCATGGAATGACGAGAATGCTGGGGCTGCCCCACGGCGCTGCCGACACGGGCTCGATGGCCTGCGCCCCCGCACTTGTGGGCGTCACGACCGGGTGGCTGGGCAGGAAGGGGGCCAGATGACTGGCAACAGCAATCGGACCCATGCCTGGGCCACCACCACCGTGCGGGATGCAGAACGTCTTGTGCAGATTCAAGTGGCAGACGTCCGCCCCCAGCTCGCCAGGTCGAGCCAGCCCGACCATGGCATTGAAGTTTGCCCCGTCCAGATACACCTGCCCGCCCGCCTCATGAACGAGGTCACAGATCGTTCGGACCGAGTCCTCGAACACGCCATGCGTGCTGGGATAGGTGAGCATGAGCGCACCGATTCGCCCCTCATGTGCCTTGAGCTTGGCCCGCAGGTCATCCAGACAGATGTCTCCATCGTCGCATGCCACGGTCACCACACGGAAGCCAGCGGCAATGGCACTTGCCGGGTTCGTACCGTGTGCCGACACCGGAATCAGACAGACGTCGCGATCTTCTTCGCCGTTTGCAGCGTGCAGGGCACGGATGACCATGAGCCCGGCGTATTCCCCCTGCGAACCAGCATTGGGTTGCAGCGAGACCCTGTCGAACCCGGTCAGATCGGCAAGCCAGGACTCCAGATCCTCGAACAGCGCCCGATAGCCCGGTGCCTGATCGAGTGGCGCAAATGGGTGCATTTGGGAAAACCCAGGCCACGACACGCCAACCATCTCGCTGACGGCGTTGAGCTTCATCGTGCACGAGCCCAGAGGGATCATCGAATTCGCCAGTGAGAGGTCTCGCTCCTGCAGCGACGTGATGTACCGGAGCATCTCCGTTTCACTGCGATGCACACGGAACACCTCATGCGTGAGGTAGTCGCTGGTTCGCTCCAGTGAGGCTGAGAGTGACGCTGGCTCGATTGCAGCGAGCGTCTCATGCGTCGCCTCCACCCCGAGGACTTCCAGCAGCACCACGAGGTCGTCGTCGGTGGTTGTCTCATCGAGGGCGATGCCGACAGCGTCGGCGTCTTGGTGGCGACGAAGATTCCAACCGGCCGTGCGGGCCCGATCCATGATTGTGTCCACTTGGCCGGAACACTCGATCCGAAGCGTGTCGAACACCTCGCCAGGGGCGACATCAAGCCCCCCGGCGACAGCGGCTGCCCGCAGCCGCAGGGTGCGCTGATGTACACCTCGAGCAATCGCCCGTAACCCCTCGGGCCCGTGCCAACAGGCATACATGCCCGACATGATCGCCAGAAGCACCTGCGCCGTGCAGATGTTGCTTGTCGCCCGATCGCGCTTGATGTGCTGCTCTCGGGTTTGGATTGCCATTCGCAGTGCCGGCGCACCTGTCGCATCCTTGGAGACACCGATGATCCGCCCAGGAAGCCGCCGAACGTGCCGCTCCTCGGTTGCGATGAATGCAGCGTGCGGCCCGCCGTAGCCCATGGGTACACCGAATCGCTGCGCCGACCCGACGGCGATCTCAAAGCCCATCTCACCAGGAGGCGTCACAAGACACAGCGAAAGGAGATCAACGGAAGCGATCGGCACGGCGCCGGCGTCGCGGATCTCCTGTACACGAGCGGTCCAATCACGCAGGCGACCGTTGGTGCAGGGCGTTTGAACCAACACACCGAATACGTCTTCGAACCCCTCGTCCCACTCGGCCACATCCACACACTTGAGTTCGACACCCAGCGGTGCACAACGACCTCGCAACACGGCGAGCGTCTGGGGGTGCACATGACGATCAACCATGAAGACGGATCTGGCCTGCCGAGTGATGCCCCGGGCCATTTGCATGGCTTCGGCAACAGCGGTCGCCTCGTCGAGCAGCGATGCGTTCGCAATTGGAAGCGCGGTGAGGTCGCTCACCATGGTCTGGAAATTCAGAAGAGCCTCAAGCCGGCCCTGCGAGATCTCCGCCTGATATGGGGTGTACTGCGTGTACCAACAGGGGTTCTCAAGAATGTTCCGCTGGATGACCGGTGGCACGATAGTGTCGTGATAGCCCATGCCGATCGCGCTGCGCAGCACTGTGTTGGCACGAGCTCGTGATCGAAGCCTCGACACGGCGACGTGCTCGGGATCACCGGGCCCCACATGCAGAGGCGACTTCGTACGGATTGACTCGGGCATGGCCGATGCAGTCAGTGCCGACAAGTCGGCACATCCAACGGCATCGAGCATCGACGCGATGCCCTCAGGGGAAGGCCCCACATGTCGTCGGACGAATGGTGAGCACTCGGTAACACACATGGCGCTGCCCTCTTCAGTGATGGACTCGGGGTGCATGGTGGCCGTCATAAGCCCCGTATCGTACCCCTTCATCGGGCTGAAGATCAGTCTCGAGACTGGATCTCGAGCACCTCGCCTTGAAGCAATGGCCGCAAGGGCGCCAGGGGCACATCGGCCCCGTCAGGCAGATGAATCAGCCTGATCCGCCCCTGCAAATCAAGGGGCAGGGTTGCCAGATCGGCGTATCGCGTGTGCTTGAACTGCTCCCCGCATTCGTGCACGACCACGTCGGCCTCAGCCAGCCAGTCGATCAACTCGGGTACGAATTCGGTGTCGCCCGACCAAGCCAGCGAACAGCCCTCGCGTTCGATTCGCAGCGCCATGCAGGGCAGCGAGTGCACGCCGCGTCGACACTGCACCGAGAGGCCCCCGACGTCGCGAATCTCACCGGGTTCGATCGGACAGGGTTCGAAATAGTCACTGAGCGTGGATGTCTCTCCAGCGGACTTGGTTGCACCGTCCATGGCGGGGCCGAGCTTCTCCCAGACCCGATCCAATACCTCTGGCAGCGCATGCAGGCGAGGCCTACGCGGCGGCTGCCTCAGATACCGGTTGGCGAAGCCGAGCGTCTCCAGACCATCGCTGTG
The DNA here is from genome assembly GCA_022446885.1 of Phycisphaerales bacterium. Taxonomy (GTDB): domain Bacteria; phylum Planctomycetota; class Phycisphaerae; order Phycisphaerales; family SM1A02; genus JABAAC01. The sequence continues at coordinate 55,895 of JAKVBU010000017.1, forward strand.
ATCACCATGCAGATGCGTCAGAAGGATGTCGGCGACATCTGTGGCGTCGACTGCCCAACCTGAGACTTCAGCCGCCTGCCGATACATCGCCATCACCGCGCCAGGACAGTCGATGGCTACCAAGCCACGGTCTGAACGGATCAGGCCCGATGACCCGAAATATCGGGCCGTAAAGGCGTCCCCAATTCCGGTGATGAGAACCTCCATGCCCCCATGGTGGCATGGATTGGCTGCCCGTGCCATCTGGGGGCAGTACACTTGCCGATCATGAGGGAATCTCGCTGATGCCACGACGTCTGATTCTCTGGGTCGCCACACTGCTGAGCGTTGGGGTGATCGCCGCGCCGGCAGCGGGCCAGGGGGCCCAAGAGGCCCTCATCAACCGTCTCGAGCAGGAAATGCTCGATGCACAGATTGAGCAGCGCATCGCCGCCCACGAGGGTCAAACCACCTTCGAGCGAATGACGCTGGACTATGGCGCATCTCTCAGATTCGGCATCGCAGGCATCCAGGGAGCCGATGGGGCAGACTCCACGCTCTATCAGTACGAGGCCAATGTCTTTGCCAACGCGGTCGTGGACGGTGGGCATCGGATTTTCGGAAACCTGCGTTTCCTCTACAACCAGTACGACGTCTCCCGCGGGTCCAACGAGACTGGCTTTCTCGTGCCCTACGGCAATAGGTACTGGTACCAGTTCGACCTCAAGGCCCTCCAGCGCGCCACTGAGGGTGCAGCAGGCGATCTTGACCTCAACATGCGAGCCGGTCGTCAGTTCATCAACTGGAACAGCGGCCTCATCTACAGCAACGACATCTATGGCATGCGAGTGCGTGGTGGCACTGACCGGTTGTCCTGGGAAGGGCTCATTGGCGTCACCGCCAGCAGCGGGTTCTATGACTTTGACCCGTCTCGCTCAAATTACGACAGCCAGACCGACCGTGCCCTCTTTGGCATTCGTGGCGGATGGACCTTCGGGCCGGAACTTGAGTTGTTCGTTTCGGGGTTCTGGCAGCGTGACCACAACGAAAATCGCAACGTCACTGTGACGCTTCCCGTCACCGGCGAGACGGTGACGTTCAATCACAATTTCGACACGAGCTATCTGTCGGTGGGTGGCAGCGGCGCCATCGGCCCAGAAGTCCTTTGGACGCTGGAATTGGTCCGAGAGACGGGCACACGTCACAGCCGGCATGTGTACGTGCCGGGGCCACCGTTGCAGGCGGTCAATGAAGACTCCCCCATTGAGGCCTATGCGGGTGTATTCAACCTGTCATGGGCCCCCTCCGGCATTGCCACGCGACCTCGCATCGACGGCACCTTGGCCTTCGGTACGGGCGATGCTGATCACTTCACCACTTCCGGAGGGCAAGGTGGCAATCATCCCGGCACGACAGACCACAGTTTCCAGAGCATGGGCTACGTCTACACCGGGTTGGCAGGCGCGCCGAGTCTGACGAATCTGCTGATGCTCCGCGTAGGCGGTTCTGTGGGCATTCCCATCGAAGCCCGCCGCCCCGATGCGTTGCGAGTGGGCATGGACGTGTTTCTCTTCGGCAAGCAGAAGGTTGACGCACCCGTGTCGCTTCGCTTCTCGAACAACAATCGCTACCTCGGTACCGAAGTCGATTGGAAGATCGACTGGCGACTGACCAGCGATGTGAGCTTCACACTGCGAGCTGGCCTGTACTGGCCCGGGTCCGACACACCGGCGCTGGGCAATCTGACGCGGCACTTCGTCTATGGAGGGTTCACCTATGGCTTCTAGGTTGAGCTGGGTGAGCTTGTGGGTCCTAGCGGCGCTATTGGCCGGTGGCTGCGCCATGGAACGCACGTCGCTCACAAACACGGCCGTCGACCAGTTTCCCGACGCTGATGCCACGCTCGACTACTGGGATGCGTTGGAGTCCCAGAGCGTGACCACCAACAACGATGCCTTGCACGGGCTGATTCTGTTCAATGACGGCGACGAGGGCATTCAGGATGACTGGGAAGCCCGTCTGGCACGAGCGAAGTCGCTGGGTTGGGTGCCAGAGAATGCCCAGCTAGACCCCTCTGAATCGGCCCAAGTGGGCATGATGGCCGTGGCCGGATGTCACATTCTGGACATTCAGGGCGGGCTCTCCATGGCCCTGTGGGGCCGAACACCTCGATTTTCTACCAAAGAACTGGTTCACATCGCGGTACTACCGGGCATAGGCGAACATGAGGCCCTGTCCGGGGCCGAATTCATCGCGTACATCGATGCCTTGGAACAGCGCCAACGCATCGATGCGGCCTGGAAACGCAAATTGTCCGCCCAGGCCGGCCCAATTGAGCCGTTCAATGCAGGTGCGTCCACCCAATCGGACCAGCCTGAACAGCCCGACGAGGCTCAGCAGGCAGCCCCCGATGCCCCGGACACAACGGCCGACACCCCGCCGGAGGCACCAGCCTCTGCGGGTGAATCAGCTCAGGAGGACGACGAATGATCGCCCACTTGTCCACGCCAGTCCGACATCTCACCGCATTGGTGTTGTCTGCCTTGTTGTCTTCGCCGGCCCTTGCTCAAGATGGCCCCGTCACCACGGATACGCCCGACGCACCGGTTGATCCGGTTCAGCCCGGCGAAGAGATGACCGCCCAGGAACGGCTCAATGAGCTGGCGCTTCGTGCCGCGGAGGCCGTTGCCCCGCTACCCGAGGGCGAAGTCAAGCAACTGAAGACAATCGTCATGGGCGTCGAGGGCAAGTGTCAGTGGCGCAAGAAAGACGCCAAAGCCTGGACAGATGCCAAAGTGGATCAGGCCCTCTCAGCAGGCACCCAGATCCGAACAGGACGCAAGTCAAAGCTCGTACTTCGAGTCGGCCTCAACGCCACGGTGCTGGTTGACTCTCTTGCCCGCGTCACGCTTCCCACCGTCGTTCAGGAAGGCGGAAAGCTCAAGACCATGGTGCAGGTCAAGCGAGGCCGCGCCGATGTCAAGGTCGGCCATGTTGGTCTGACAAACGACTTTTCCGTACTGACGCCCAGCGGCGCGCTTGCCGTCAAGGGCACCGAGTTCGCGGTAGCGCACAGCGCCCTCAAAGGCACACAAATTGTCTCCGCCCGTACCAACACCATCCGTGCCATTGAAGTGAACTACTTCGGCTCGAAAGTGACGCAGTACCTCTCGGCATCATCCGTCTCGACTCAAAAGACGCCCAACCCGGCGACGGTCGCAGCATTCGCTGCCAATGGCCCTCCGCCACTCATGGCCTCCGCCGCCCTCGACCGCCAGGACGCCCCCTCGGCAGCCGCACAGGCAGTCAGCGGTACGGATCCAGTGCAGGGCCAAACCCGCCAGCAGGTGGCCGCCCAGCATCAGGCGGGCGAAGAAGATGAACTGCCTGCCGATTACCCCCTCAGTCTCGAGGGCTGGGAGCCATATCTGGTGCACCAAGTGCCACAGGATGATCTGGGGCATCTTGCCGCCGCCATCTACTTCGACATGAAGTTGCAGCACCTGCCCCCCGAGGTCGATCCCTACATGGCCCCGACTCGACGGGTTGTATCTACCTTTGAGAACAACCTCTTTGAGCGCACCAATTGGTTCGACCACCAACGTGACCTACAGGGGTATTACAACGACGACACCGGACAACTCGACGTGCCTTGGGGCGCACCGCTCCCCGACCCGGCAGTTTCGGTGCTTGGCGGGCAGTATCAAGCCATCATCGACTATGGCGACATGGTGTCCCAGCAACAGGATGGTGACCAATCTCAGAATTCTCAGCACGCCAAGACGGTGCTCTCGCTCATCAATGAATTCTGTGAGTACAACTTCACGGCTGATGCCGCCAACGTGGTCAAGTGCCGTGAGGCATTCGCCCACGCACTCAACAAGGAGTTGTACAACCACTACGGTCCGACACAGTACGGCTACCAGTTGAGCCAACTCGAAGATCTTGTCGGCCCCGACGGCGGGTGCCCCGACTGCCCCTGACGCGAACCCCCTGAAGGCCGTATCCTCGCCACTATGAGCCGATCGGGGCCCATGGTGCTGCTGGCTGCCTGCATTGCGACGCTCTGTGTCGTGCTGATCGGGCAGACTGGTGCATTGCGCGGGCTCGACGATCGACTGCTTGATCTTCGCCTGCGTCACTGGCCTCGTGATGCGGGCGAGATGCACAGTGACGTCGTCATGGTTGACATAGACGACAGATCCCTCGAACGCATTGGGCGGTGGCCTTGGCCGCGATCTCGCCTGGCGGACTGCATCAGTGAGCTGCGCCGAGCCGGTGCTCGCACGATCGCCCTTGATCTGGACCTGTCCGACCCACAGGGGCGCACGTGGGATGACTCCATCCAATCTGTCGTAGAGGGCGATGCTGCCCTTGCCAAAGCGGCAGATGACCGAGTCGTGCTGGCGGTGCTTCCCACCGATGATGAACTTGAAGATCGTTGGGCCGACGCCGGGGGCGATCCAACGCTGCTTCGAGCGCTTGTCGAAGCATTGCGGCGCAAACCTTGGGCCCACCCCGCGGATGCCATGCCCCTGAGTGAGTCTGATGCCCGAGCAGCGACGGCCACAGCGCACCTGTTGAGGCGAGCAGCAGTCGAGCGGGCCATTTCCGAAGGCGAATCACCCGAAGCGATGCTGGAGGCTGCCGGCACGCGTGCAGCTGTGCTCTCTCCACTTGTGAAGGCAGCCATGAGGCGGCATCACGTTCGCCATCAACTGCCCGGCGTATTGGGGCATGCTTCCGATCGTGGCGCATCCCCCGCAGATCGGCTGCCGATACCAGAGTTGCTCGCTGATGCCGGCGCCTGTGGATACGTCACGATCTTGCATCGTGATCCAGATGGGGCCATCCGTCGCATACGCGGCGCCGTGCCGATGACGACTCACCACGCAGTCGTCCCGCTGGGGTTGGCAGCCGTCATCCACCATTTGAACATCGATCCCGAGACCATCTCGATGGACGAGGATCGCCTTGTGCTGGGCGACTTCGAGTTGCCACTGCAAGATGGCCTGCTCACTATCAACTGGCCCCGCTCACCAGTAGGCCCCGACTGGCCCGACATGCATCGACCGAATGAGTCGGCCCCGCAGTTTCATGGTCACCTGTCCATGGGTGAGATCGTCGAACTCGCCGCGGCCCGGCGAATCGCCGCACGCAACCACGAGGTGTTCGAGTCCGTCACCGCCCAATTGCTGCGGGCCATTCGTGACACACCTGATCTGGAAGTAGGCGACTGGCTGGATCCCGATCTTCGAATTGAGATCGAAGACGAAATCGACTTCACCCTGGGTGACGTGCGAACCGAAGCGCAGATCAAAGAACTGGAGCAGGCGTCAGACGCCGACACGGCCGCGTTGCTCCGCCTCATGTACGACTGGCGCCGCCTCGCAGAAGCCGACGCGTTTGCACGTGAGCGGATCGCTGCCAACGAGGCGTCTCTACGCGACGCGGTAGATGATCGACTGGTGTTCGTCGGGTGGACGGCGACTGGCGCATTGGCTGACTTCGTGCCCACCGCGGTGGGCCCGCGGACGCCCGGCGTGCTTGTGCACGCTGCGTTAGCCGACATGGTGCTGCAACAACGAACCCTTCTGGAACCTGCGGCCAATCTGACCGCGGGCCTGACCGCTGCGCTGGGCCTGCTCGCGGGCCTGATTACCGCATGGGCCTCACCTTGGGTGGCCACCTTGGGTGTGCTGGCCCTGTTGGCATTGTGGTTGGGTGTTGATTTTGCAGCACTTTCCAGCGGCGTGCTTCTCCCTGCAGCCGTACCCATGGTCGCCATGGGAACATCTTGGGCCGCTGCCACCGGTACTCGAGCTATACGGGAAGCCCGTGAACGAGCGCAGATCACAAGGCAGTTTCGGGCACGTGTGCCTGGTGCCCTCGTGGATGAACTCGCACGCCACCCCGAAGCCGTCAGCATGTCCGGTCAACGCCGGGAGGTGAGCGTGCTGTTTGCTGATCTCGCCGGATTCACGTCGGCGAGCGAGCGAATGGGGTCCGAAGCCACCGTCGCACTCTTGAATCGATGCATGCGAGACCTCACGACGGCACTCACCGAACAGAGCGCATACGTCAACAAGTTTCTGGGCGACGGCCTGCTCGCATTCTGGTCGGCATTCGGTGTGCAGGAGAACCAAGCGGATCTGGCCTGCCGCGCGGCCCTGGCGTGCGGGCGTGCGATCGACGCGATCAACGCTGACAGACCGGGCGAGCCACCACTGCGCGCTCGCATCGGAATCGCCACGGGTGATGCCATCGTCGGTGACTGCGGTGCCCCGCCAAGGCTCAATGACTACACCGTCATCGGCGACACGGCCAATCTGGCCTCTCGACTTGAGTCGGCCAACAAGCAGTTCGGCACGAGGGCGCTCGTAGACGCTCGCACCATCGAGTGCCTGCAGTCGCCCGACGCAGTTCATCGAATCGAGTTGGGGCCGGTGGGCGTCGTCGGCCGCGTGGCGGCCGTCGAGATGGTCGAATTGCTGGAGCAGCCCCCGGACCCAGCCGCCGCAGAGGGCTGGGCGGCGCTGGCTCAAGCGATGCGAGATGGCGACCTCGCCTCGCTTGAAACGGCGGTCAGTGCCCTGGAGCGTGCGGGCGTCTCCTCTGAGCGAACGGCCCTCTGGCGATCCCACCTGGCGGACGCAGATGCCAGAGACGCTCACGATGTTCTGCGACTGACTGAGAAGTAGTCCGGTTGAAGGGTATCGTGCTCACATGCAGGTGACGCCCGATCAACTTGAGTGCATTCTCGACGTGAGTCGCATGCTTGGCGCAACCGACGACGAGCGGGCTGTGCTCCGACAGGTGGCCGATTGCATGCGTGACGTGCTCGACGCCGAACGGGCCACAGTCTTCCGCTATCGCCCTGACAGCGATGATCTCGTCGCCCTCGTCGCCCACGGCACCGATGGCAGGATCGATGAGGACCCGACGCCCATTCAGGTGCCACTGGGCAAGGGCATCGCAGGCTCGGCTGGAGCTGAGCGGGTCGTGATCAACATTCCCGACGCATACGCCGACGAGCGTTTCTTCAGGGGTGTCGACGAGGCAACCGGCTACCGGACAAGGTCCATCCTGACTGTTCCGCTGGTGACTCCGGACGCAGATGAACTCATCGGCGTCGTTCAGGTGCTCAATCGGCGGGGCGGCCCCTTCCAACCGAGGGATGAAGGTCTTGCTTCTGCGTTGGCAGCGCAGTGCGCAGTCGCAATGCGCCGAGCCCATCTGGTCGAAGATCGACTGCGGCTTGCACAGGTGGAGCAATCGCTGGACATCGCACGTGAGATTCAACAGGACACATTCCCGACGAACTTTCCCTCACCTCAGGGGTGGGAGTGCTTCGGTTGGAGCATGCCCGCGGAACAAACGGGCGGTGACACGTTCGACGTGGCCGAGTCCACTGACGGACTGCACTTGCTCGTCGGCGATGCAACCGGACACGGCATCGGCCCGGCCCTCGCCGTGTCGCAGGTTCGATCGATGCACCGAATGGCTGCCCGGCTTGAAGCTCCACCCATGGATCTCATCCGGCACCTCAATGCCCAACTGCATGAAGATTCCCGCAGCAACAGGTTCGTGACGGCCTGGTTCGGGCAGGTCGAGCCCTCTTCCAACATCCTGCAGTCGATCGCGATGGGCCAAGGGCCCTTGCTGCTCGTGCGGGCCTCAGGGCAGGTCGATGAGATGGATGCGGACGCTCCCCCGCTGGGCATCGTTCCCGACCTGATGATCGACGAGCCCACCTGCCTTGAGATGGGGCCGGGTGATCTGCTGGCGGTGCCCACCGACGGCATCATGGAGGCCCTCGACGCTCAGGATCGGGAGTATGGTTGTGATCGAATGGTGGATCTTTTCCGTGCCTGCCGTGATCTGCCCCTGAAGGACCTGCTCGAGCGGCTGCGGGCGGACACGGAAGCATTCCACGAGGGCATCGAGCCGGCCGATGACAGGACGGTGCTGGTGGTGCGACGGACCGCCAACAGTCGATAACACTCCAACGCCCCTCCCCGCCATGCGCTATCTCATCGCCTTCTATCTGTTCGTGCTCGCCTTGATGATCATTCGCAGGATCATCCGGCAGGCGATCAATGGTGAGGTCGAGCTCTTCTCAACCCGCAATCTGTTCATGGCGGGCTTCATCGTGTTCCAGATGTCGAGCGCCATCCTTGGGCTGGGCTTCTTCATCTTCGGTGACATACAGCCGGAAAATTTCCAGACCACCCCGCTGATCTATGCATTCATGGTGTCGGTCTTCCTGTGGTTGTTCTATTGGGCCTATCGGCGTGAGTGGAGCGTCCTCGAGCGCATTCGCCGCCCGGGTTCGGGATGGGATGGTGATGCCGGTGGGTGGCTGATGCTGGGCATCGTCATGCTCGGCTTGGGCGCGTTTCTGAAGATGGCCCTGCTGTCGATTCCGCTCATCAACATCGTGGCCTCACAGATGGGTGGAGGTGTGCTCGCGGCCGCTGCCGGGTGTGCTGGATGGGCGTGGGCCAAGAACTTCCGCAATCCCTCCGTTGCGGCGATATCACTGGTGATCCTCGCAGCGGCTTCGTCGCTCATCCTCTATCAGGCGTTCGGCCGCCGTCCGGTGCTTGGTGTGCTGATGGCCTTCGGATGGGGCCTGTACTGGGGGGCATGGCGAGCACTACCGGCAACCCAACTCGTGCGACGGCTGGCGATCTGGGGATTCGCCGGCATGTTCCTGTTGATCGCCTACACGGCAAGTCGGAGCGCGGCTGCCCAGTATGAAAAGCGCGGCATTGTCGAGATGCTGCGAGCTGTTGTGGACATTCGTCCGGCAGACTTCTCCGAGGGCATCGCAGCTGTCTTCTCCGGGCAGAACGCCGGCGGCCTGTCGATGTGGTCCATCGAGACCTACGGAAGCGCCTACCCCTACGACCCCTTCCATCAGGTCAAGTATCTGGCCTCAATCCCGATTCCTCGTGCCGTCTGGCCCGGCAAGCCTGATCCACTTGGCAAGTTGATCGTGGACCACGGCTACATCCGCCTGAAGGGATCAGGCAACAAGTACAACGTGGGGCCGGGCATCATCGGACATGCGGCGCACGACTTTCCATGGCTGGCGCTCCCGCTGTACGCAGTGGGCCTTGGCTTTCTCATTCGCTGCATAGACGAAAAGACGAAGTGGTCCGTACACCTACCCGTGGTCCTGATTCCGTTGGGGGCGGCGCTCGGTCAGATCATGGCCCTGCCGCGTGGTGAGTCGGCGTTGTTCCTGTTCGAGTCAGTAATGGCCATCGGCGGTGCCTGGATCTTCATTCGGCTGGGCGGTCGAATCGTGGCCCTCTTCGGTGGGCTGGTGCAAACGCCGCCGGAAGAGCCCTTTGACCCCCTGCTGGGGCCTGAAGACCCGCTGGATGAAATCGATCAGGCCCACCTGACTGCCTGAGGGGCATGCGTCACTGAGCAGCGACCACCAGGGGTGTGATGTCGTACCCGTGACGCACCAGACCTGCCATGTTGATGGCCACGGTCTTACCTTCTCCCAGCAACTCCAAAGCGGTATCCATTTGCCACTGATGCAGATTGAAGTCGGGGTCATACCCACTGTCGCCAGGCGCCATGCCCAGCGGCCACCCGACCAGATAGATGGCCCGACCGCCTGCCTCCGTAATCTCGTCTTCGCTGAAGAACATGTTCGGCAGTGCTTCAGAGAACCCCTGCCAGTGGCGGTACTCAGCAACGACGCTCTGCCCGAGCAGGTGCGGCTTGTTGCGCATTGGGATTGACTCGAGGAACACTTCCACGCCCCGCGCCCGCAACTCTGGAACCATGCTCGTGACCCACGGCGAGTCTGCGGGGTGATGGGCGCTGGCGTCATGCCCCACACCGCGAAAGCCCTGTTGCAGCAGATCACCGTAGAACCGGCCGACCTCGTCTGGGGAACCGTGATCAGGCTGCTGAGTCCAGTCGCCGGTTGACGAGGGATAGGTGCGCGGCAGGCCGACATATCCGTACATGCGTGCCGAGCGGCCCTCCATGAAGTCCCTGACCGGATCCAACTCCAGCAGATTCGGGCGGCTCGACCGAGCGAACGCAAACTGCTCAAAGACCATCGGCTGCGTCTCACCATCGGGTGCTCGCCATGTGTAGTCATGGTCGTACCAGTAGCCGGCAGGATTGTGCATCCACAGATCCCAGCCAAAGGCCGCCTGGTCAGCGATGGGCTGCAACTGGTTCTCCAGCAGCGGTCCCCAGCCCTCTTCATCGGTGTAGACCTGCGGGTGGATGCCATTGGCGTCGCCGGTCCAGGAGCCACCGACCAGTTGGAAGTGGATCAGTCGAGACGGGCCACCGTCATCGGCGGCAGCAGTCTGGCCGAACTGTTGCAGCACGACCAACAGATCGGCGATTCCGATCACGGCATCGTTGTCAACATCTCCGGGGCAGTCTGCGCCCTCAGGGCACCAGTCCTCCCAATTGGACACCACCTGCAGAATGTCATCCACCAGAACGTGTCCGTCGGCCGTGACATCACCAGGAAGACCGAACTCCGGATCAACCTGCGCACGATCCGTCTGCAGGACGTCAAAGAGTTCTCCTGCAGGGCCAAGCACGTCAATCTCCACCTGCCCGAGGGCATCGGTCATCGACTCGTCAATTCGCATTGGACGTGATTGATGGCGATCGACGCGGAACCGGGCATGGCTCACGTTGAATTCGTCGGTCAGGATGTTGTCGAGATCGAGTCGATCAGTCTGCACCACGCCCTCGCTGTCGGTCCAGACCAGGCTCAGGCCCTGCCGCCCGGCGTCAGCGTCAACGTCGAGCGAAACCATGACCGGCCGATCATGCCGCATGATCTCTGGATCAATCGTCAGGGCGTTTTCAAGCCCGGTCATCTGATCCTGAACCATGAACGTGATCGTGCCATCGCTTGCTCGGCTGCCTTTCCAACGGACGGCTGCATCAGCCGTGGTGTTGAAACAGGTCGCGGTCAGAACCGACAGAGTGGTCAGAGAGATGAGCTTGCGGGTAGTGGGCATGGTGGGGATCCAGGGACAGGTCCAGAGATCTGGACTGCTCCCGGGTCGGTCCCCATCCGCGGGCCCACCGAGCCGGTCGAGAGTTGCATCGGGCGAGGATCAGCTCATCTGAACGCCCCCTGAGCTCGCTGGAGAAACAGCAGGTCCATCTGTACGGACTGCGACGATGAATCAGCGTGAAAGGGCGAGCATCCGGTCACTGGCGGCGACCAGATGGAGATCAACACCCAGTTGATCACCGGCCACCAGCCTCGCATCGGCGCCCTGAAGGGCATCGAAGGCTCCCGGGCGAGCGTCTCCCATTCGGGGTCGCTGCTCATTGCATCCGCCCAGAGCGAAGAGTGCTGTACATGCAAGGATGGCGCTGGCGGCGGTCGTGGCCGTCATGGGTCATGCTCCTGTGATTCATGGTGCCCGCTGGCAATGGGCACGGATGGACAACCACAAGCCCCCATCCATCATTCGACCAACTGATGAAACGGCCCGGAGACCCCTAGTTGGCCCTGAATCCGCGTTTCGAGCAGACCTGCCCGTGTCTCGAGCAACTCCCGCGTGACTCCAAGTCGTTGCTCAGAACATTTCGGGCCTGATTTGGCTTGATCAGGTCGGCCTTGGGCTGATCATCTCTGAGCAGGCATGATCACGGCAGTGATCGTTCCTCGGCTCGAGTGTCAACGTGGGGCTGGTGCTTCTCAATCTGATTCCTGATCCACTTGTCCCCCGTAGACCACCGTGGCGCCTGCAGATGCTCGCTCCACGTCTGAAGTGCATTGCTGAGTTGCACAACCACCTCCTGGTGTTCTGCCGACACATCGGTGCCCTCGCCGGGGTCAGCCTGCAGGTCGAACAGCATCCGCTGTGCGTCGTTGACAACGATCAGCTTCCACCTATCGTCGTCGATCACGGCCTTGACAGGACCACGCCGCCAAAACAGGTGCTCATGTGGTGCTGAGGTGTCGGATCCACTCAAGTACGGCCGCAGATCGACCCCGTCCAGATCGCTTGCGTCTGCCTGAGCGCACGCGATCGTGCTGGCCGTGATGTCCATCGTGCTCACAGGCCTGCTGTATCGACTGCCAGGATTGGTGACGCCGGGCCAGCGCACAATCATCGGCACGCGTACCCCTCCTTCGAACTTGGATCCCTTCATTCCACGCAACGTGCCGTTGTCCGATCCGTTGTTTGTCGCGCCGCCATTGTCGTTCACGAACCAGATGACAGTTTTGTGCGCCTCGGAGCTGGCCTCGACCGCCTGCAGAATGTCGCCCACGGCCCGGTCGAGGGCCCGCTGCATTGCGATGTAGGTGGTGCGCTTCGAAGGCTCGCCCCCGATCGCTTCCAGATCTTCGGGAGGCGCCTGCATTGGTCCATGGGGTGCCGTGAAAGACACATACAGCAGATAGGGTTCTGCGGGGGCCAACTCCCTCACGAGTAGCGCAGCCCTGTCGCCGAAGTACTCGGTCAGCCAGTCAAATCGCTTTCCCTCGGCCCGCACGAGTGCATCGCCGTCACGTTGCCGGTAGTTGGCTCGTGTCTTGTCATCAGGCAGCGGGGTGTAGGGCCGGCTGCCTGAGAGTTGCCCATGGAAGTGATCGAAGCCCTGGGCCTGCGGTCGCATGTCGGGCTCGTACCCCAAGTGCCACTTGCCTACCGCGGCCGTACTCCAGCCTGCCCCTTTGAGCCGCTCAGCGATGGTGTCAATCTCACCAGGCATGCCATGCTTCGACCCCACCGGCATGTTGTGCTCATGTCCGAACCGCTGTTGATATCGGCCGGAGATCAGACCGGCCCGAGAAGGCGAGCACACACTGGCAGTCACATACCCACGCTCAAACACCGTGCCTGATGCCGCCAGCGCATCAAGGTTGGGTGTTGGCACATCGGATGCGCCCTGAAAGCCGAAGTCGGCCCAGCCCGCGTCGTCGCAGACCATGATGATCACGTTTGGCGTTGGGGGCGCGTCAGTGATCGGGCTCGACCATGCCAGCAGTGGTAGCAGCCAGTACATGATCAGAGGCTACCGCCCATCCCCTCTGGCAACGTGTCTCAAGTCCACTCTGGCATCTTCTTCTGATGCTGGACAAAGGCAAAGACGCCGAAGGTTGTGGCGGCAATGAGCGTAAGAAGGGCTAACCACGCACCGAAGCCAGCGCCGAATGAGGCTGAACTTCGAAACCCCTGCCCTGCCGCGGAGAAACTCGACGAGCCTCCACCGCCTCCGAACACGCCGAACACGGCAAGCATCGCCATGAACAGAGCGCCTGCGGCCCCGGTGAATGTCCAAGGTCGAACGACTGCAACCCACGTCAGGCCAAGTGTCGCCCCTGCCAACAGAAACACCATGATGCCTGGCGCCGTGAGTAGGCCGGTAACCGATGCGGAGAACCCAAAGGAGTCCCCCATTCCGGATGAGGAGGCCGACGCGCTGAACCAAGGCAGGACAGTCGAGAGGACCGCACCCATGAGGCATCCCCTGAAGACCCACAAGATGATCGAAGCAGGCATGAGCCAGTCAGCACCACCTAGCGGGGGCGCGACCTGAGCAGCGGCGGCCTGTCCACCTTTGAAGGCCTGACTCAGTGGTTTCCACTGATTGTGGCCTTCGGGCGAAACTTCGTCTGTGAGAACCAGCGACCCGCTGGCATACATCTGTTTGAGTTGATCGATGGAGTAGCTGCTGGGACCAATCTGCCCGCCACGTCGAATCTGATACTGCATGAGGACACCTCAAGTCACGCTGGAAACACGTCGTCGTCCTATCGACACCATCAGATCGGGCTCAAGGCAAAGGCTACTCACAAGGCCGGCCGCTGCTTCAAGTGCTGGACAAAGGTAAACACACCAAATGTAGTGGCGCCCAGTGAGGCAATGAAGGCCAAGATCAACCCGATGCCGCGCCACCCAAGGCCCACACCCCGACTCGCTAGATGGGAGAGCCCCTCCACCAAACTCGGACCACCTGGTTCAGGCGTGGGGCTGCCAATCCCAATCAGAACAATGAACGTCAGGAACAGGCAAAGGGCTGCGCCAACGAACAGCCACTGTCGATGCGGAATGGGCGCCCACGTACCGCCAAGTGCCGCACCTGCTAGGAGCAAGACCAAGATTCCCGGCCAGTGAACAATGCCCAGCCAACTCTCGCTCATCCCTCCAGCAGACACTGACCACCATGGCAGCACCACTGTGAGAATCAGCAGCATCAAACACCCTCTGAACACCCACCCCACAACATGAGCAGGCATGAGCCAATCATCGCCGGCAGACCCTGCCGCAGGGGCCGCTGCGGCCCCCGTAGGCGCGGGCGCAGCAACCGCTGGCGCCTCTTGCGGCGCACTGGCCAGCACACGTGGCAGGGGTACCCACATGTCGCCACCTTCCTGCGCAACTTCGTCGGTCTGCAGGAGCGTGCCCGCCGCTGACAACTGATGCAATTGTTGCATCGAGTAGAGCCCGGGGCTGACCTGACCACCACGTCGAATCTGATACTGCAATTGAATCTCCTCCAGAGGCTGGCCCATCGCCTCGAGGACAACTTAAAGCCAATCCCCGCTGCCCCGCAACCGCCCCGCCGTCGGGATACTCAAAATGACATCGAGCGGGCCTTGCGAGCCCGCCCGATATCTCAGATTCCCAGCCCATGCTGGAGTCAGAAGCACGGGCCCCAGGCAGCCACCATCTGCAGCAGGTCTTCGAGGTTGGTTTGGCCATCGCCGTTGATATCAGTCAGACAAGAGTCGGGGCAATCACTGCAGTCTTGGTCAGCTGCCAACCACAGTCCGCCAAGTTCGCTGCACATGTCTTCGCTGGTGAAAGCGCAGCCGGTGCCGACGCAGCAGGCTGCTTCCTCGGGGGCCCACAGGCACAGGTTTTCAACTGATGTGCCCCCCTGATCGGCCCAAGCACCCTGCACCTGGTCGGGGAGATTGCCACAGATAGAACTCTGCCCGATCATCGTGCCCTGAGCCATGATGTTCGACAGTCCGCCACCGGGCGTGCCACTACTGTTGTTTTGCTGCACAGTGCAATGCGCCATCTGCACCATGCTGCCGAAGTTGAACATGCCGCCACCGCTGCTCGCCGATGTGTTGGCCGACACATCACTGTTCGACCATGAAACCTGCGTATCAAGATGCGCGACGGCACCGCCCCGCTGCCCCGCTGAGTTGTCCAACAGCGTACAGCCCGACACGGTTGACCCTTCGCCATAACGAATGACGATCGCCCCACCGTCCGACTGAGCCGAGTTGGACTGGAATGAGGACGCCTGAAGGTCGGCTGAGCCTTCATACACCAGCAAGGCGCCACCGGATCCGGCCAACGCGTTGTTGCCATCCATCATGGTGTCCTGCACTGTCAATTGCGTCGTGTGGGTGAAGACGGCCCCGCCATCAATGCCCGATGCGTTGGCCTGGAAGAAGGAATCGTTGATGGCGAGACTACCGCCATAGGTGTTGATCGCGCCGCCGCGATTGGGTGCTGAGTTCTGATGGAGCTCACAGTCATTCAGCACGACATGCCCTGAGAAGGCGTCGATGGCGCCGCCTCCCCATCCACCCTGGTTGTATGTGAGTTTGCACTGCTCAAAGGTCACGGATCCCCCACGAACATGCACGGCGCCACCGGAACTGCCAGAGGCGTTCATGTAGAAGGTGCAGTCCTCGAACATGGGATCGGAGTCGGGACCGACGAACACAGCGCCACCGCCATTGTCCGCCTGATTTCCAGTAAACAACACGTTGCTGACCGTGGGGCTGGCACCGTTGATGAACATCGCACCGCCATATGGGGCGTCGCCCAGATGCAGCACCATGTTCTCAATGATGGTTGACTGGCCCTCACCTGAATCGATTCGGAAGATGGATGCATTGCCAACGCCCTTGATCAAGGTCAACTGATCTGCAGGCCAGACGACGGCACCGGAAATGGTGATCGCCTTGCCCTGCGTGTCGAGGCCGGATGCCTGATACACGCCAGCTGCAAGGCTGATCTTGTCGCCGTCGACGGCTGCGTCGATAGCGTCTTGAATGGTCGGGAATGTGCCGGGTACAGATAAGACATCCGCTGTCGCGGACGAACACAGGGAGTAGATCCCGATGGCAGAAATGGCAACTGCTGAGGATGCAACTGGGTTCATGGTGGGTCTCACGATCTGAAGGCGATGAGGCGCCTTGGGTGCTGGGCCTTCGACGCCCGGTCCATCCGGGCGTTGGTGTGCGATGTCGGGGCCGCTCCAAGGGCATCTATGCGCCTTGCAGCAGACGTAAGAGATGCAAAGGGCCGAATTCTGTCGGCCAACCCGCACAACCTGACCTCCCCCCTCTCACAGCCCCTGCGAGCCCTGCTCGGGTTCGATACCGTGCCCAACATGACTGACGCCAGTGCCACCCAGACACCGTCTACCACCTCCGCATCTGAACAATTGCTGGGCGAAACGGCCCTGAGTGACGCCGTTCAAGACGGTGTGCTGTGGCTCGAAAGCACCGCGACCGGCTGGGGGCTGAGCAGTTTCTGGTCTGGCTTGTTCGCGGCCATCGTCGCCATGGCGATCGTCGGCGTGGTCTGCTGGCTGGGCAACCTCATCGCCAAGGCCCTCATCAAGGGTGTCGTGCATCGCCTGCTGAAGAGAACCGGGGCCACTTGGGCCCATTCTCTGATGAAGGAGCGGGTGCTGGTGCGGCTGTCGCATCTGGTGCCGGTCGCGCTGCTCATGCTGGCACTTCCCGCCTTCAGCGACTTCGGCGTGGACTGGTGGCTGCGGCCCATCGTTGAGATCTACGTGATCTGGATCCTGTTGATGGTTGCCTTCGGGCTTCTGGAAGTGGGCGAAGATCTGGTGCGGCATCACGGGCTGGAAGATCGCATTCCAGAGACGGGCATCTCACAAGCACTCAAGATCGTGCTGAGCCTGATTGCAGTCGTGCTCGTCTTCAGCGTGCTGTTCTCCAAGTCGCCGCTGTGGTTCCTCTCGGGCATCGGTGCGCTTGCCGCCGTTCTGATGTTGATCTTCAAGGACGCCATTCTCGGTTTGGTTGCAGGCATTCAGATCAGCATCAACGACATGGTTCGAGTGGGTGACTGGATCACCGTGCCGTCCAAAGGTGTAGACGGCGATGTTGAGGAGATCACCCTCACCACGGTGAAGGTCCGAGCCTTTGACAAGACGCTGGTGCTGGTGCCCGCCTACGATCTGATGTCCAACCCATTCACGAATTGGCGCGGCATGTCCGAGTCTGGCGGTCGCCGGATCAAGCGATCCATCAACATCGATCTTTCCACCGTTCGGTTCGTTGGCCGCGACGATCTCGATCGGTACAAGCGGTTCTCGCTGCTCACTGAGGAACTCGACCGGCGCATTGCCGCGGTTGATCAGTGGAACGCCGAAAACGATGTGGACACGTCCAATGCCGTCAATGGCCGGCAACAGACGAATCTCGGCGTGTTCCGGGCCTATGTCGAGGCGTATCTGAGACAGCACCCCCTCGTGCATTCGGACGGATTCACGTTTCTTGTTCGGCATCTGGATCCGGGCCCGCAGGGGTTGCCACTGCAGATCTACGTCTTCACCACGGACAACCGCTGGGTGCCTTATGAGCAGATTCAGGCCGACATCTTCGACCATCTGCTGGCTGCGGTCCCGGGCTTCGACTTGGGGGTGTTTCAGGCGCCCAGCGGACGCGATGTGGAAACCGCTCTGGCAACTGCTCAGTAGTCGCCGATCTCATCGCACATCTTCTCGAGCACGGCGACGCCGTCAAACAAAGTCCACGCTTCACCGTCAACTTCGATCGCTTGCAGGCCGAATTCATCGCCGTCCACATTGAATTGCAGCAGCATGCGTGCGGGCACCAAGTCCACCGTAATCTCACCCATCATGTTGACATAGGTGTTGCCGTCGTCAGCAATGATCGACTCCCATTGCGGGTCACCGACGAATGAGTTGACGAGCGCATCGACCGTGTGGTTCGGGCACATGTGGAGGCTTCCCCCACGAACCAGGCGCTCTGCAGCGGATCCACTGGCAACGCCTGGCACTTGCATGATGCCCACAAAGAGCAGGGCGAGCATACCTACAGAAGCCGACACCCATCGCACGGCATCGGGCACATGGAGGCTGCGCTTGCCCAGTGCCATGAGCAGCACCCCCACGCCGAGGGCAACGGCCCCGGTGTATGGCTCGATGGCGGTGCCAGCGATGCCCATGCCAGCGTAGAAGTCCCACACCTCAAAGTTGTAAAGCGCGATATCTCCCAGCCCCAGAGCGATGAACAACACACCCACGATCTGCAGCGCGACGCCCGATGCGCCCGCAATGGAGTCGTCGTTCTGGGCTTCAGCTTCAGCCGGCGGCGCTTCGGCGGGCGCCTGCTCCCCAAGCCCCTGCGATCCAGCCGGAGCGACACGCAAACTCGGCACCGAAGCCACAGTTGCCCACTGGTCCGTGCCAACTACTCGAATCAGGTCGTCGGGTAACAACTTGCCTTCAAGGGCCATTGCCTTGACCTGGTCACTCATCCAAGGGCCCGAGACCTGGTCCCCTCGCCGCAACTCGTATTGCCTTGAAATCGCCTCTTCTCCAGTTACAAACCACGCCGACAGGCAGGGTAATCGTACAGCCCTCATCCACTGTGAGCCGATATCACCGAATCGACTCCTCTACGGACACTGCTGACTCCCACGAAGCCCGATCTGGATCGGCATGGGATCTCTTCATTGCGGCAACTGCTGTTGTCTCGATGTCGCTGATCATCTGGCAGATGCTCCTCTCGCCCGACAGCGAGGTGGGGTCTCTTCTGAGGATCTTCGACTGGAGTTTCTGTGTGCTCTTTCTGGCTGATTGGGTACACAGCATCATCATTTCGAAGCACCGCATGCGGTACATCTTCACGTGGGGCCTGTTTGATCTGGCCTCGGCAATACCGGTCGTCGTGGGCCTTCGCTTCCTTCGACTCGTGCGCATTTTGCGTGTGCTTCGACTGATTCGAACCGCGCGCATACTCGGGCAGGTCTATCGCCGAGATCGAGCCGCCTTCGCGGTGTCGATCATGCTGCTTGTGGGCATTGGTGTGATCGTTGGTGTCACCGCTGCTGTGCTGCATGTGGAACGCGCTGTGCCCGGCGCAACCATCAGGACGGCATCTGATGCCGCCTGGTGGGCTGTCGTCACGGTGTCCACAGTCGGCTACGGCGACTACGCCCCAATCACCGACACGGGCCGCATTCTGGCCGTTGTACTGATGATCACCGGCATCGGGCTCTTTGCCACCTTCGCCGGCGCGCTGGCCAACATTTTCATGCAGCACCTGGCGCACACGATCAAGCACACCGATCTTGAGGCTCGCCTCAAACAACTTGAAGGCCCGGACAGCCCCAGCAACGGCAGCGATGCAGACGCTGATAGCCCCGGCTGATCCCCCACTCGAGGCTCACAACTCTGTGATTCGGATGTTCCGCCAACGCACCTGACCTTGGCGCCCACCGTGCACTTGCAGGCCGATGAATCCTGATTGATCGCCACCCTCGTCTACAAAATTGGCGCATGGCACGCCGTTGAGCCATGTGCGGACGTGTGGTCCCTGGGCCCGAATGCGCATGTGGTTCCAATCATCGAGCCGTCGAGCTGCTCGACCCGCCTCATTGTCGTCAAGCGGATCAAGCCAACCTCGAGGCCCTTCATAGAACAGGCCGCAGGTCCAACTGCGGTCAGACGGGTCCATTTCACACTGATAGCCCTGCACCCGCCCTTCAACTGGATCAAGCGTTGATCGGAACTGCACCCCGCTGTTGCAGAGTTCGTCCCAGCGAAACTCCAATTCAAGATCGAAGTCTTCGAACGTTTGATCGGTACACAGAAAGGTGTTTGGGCCCGGCCCCCGTCGGCCAACGATGCAGCCGTCCTCAACCGAATATGTCGCCTCGCCGCCGTGCTTCGTCCAGCCCTCAAGTGATTGGCCGTCAAAGAGCTGCTGTCGATGCTGCTGACAGCCTGTTAGAGAGGTCGCCGCCAGGGCAATCAGAGACATGGTCAGAGCGATACGAGTCTTCATTGCTCCAGCCTAGCCACCAAGTGCCGGCGGCGACAAGCCATCGACAGTCGGGTACCTGTAGCTGACATCCAGTATCGTTATGCAAGCCTTACGCCTCTGCACAAGACAACAAAGGAGCCCCTCTTGAACACGCAAGAAAAAATCGCCTCTCTGGAGACTCACATCCGCCGGCAGCGAATTGGCCTGATTGGACTCACTCTGGCATTCGGCGTCGCCCTGCTCGCAGGCATGCAGCAGTCGTCACCGCAGGAGTTGACAGTCGAATCGCTCACCATCATGCAAGATGGCAAGCCGAGAATCGTCTTTGGGGAGGATGAGAAGAATGGCGACTTCGGTGCCGCTTTCCTCGACATGGCTGGCAAGGCTCGAATCACTATAGGTTTGAATGCCAAGAGTGAGGGCGGGATCGCCGTGCTGGACAAGAGCGAGTCGCCGAGAATCGTCTTGGGCGACGGCCAGCAAGGCGCCGGTATTTTGCTGTTCGAGGCAGGTATCGCCGAATTGCCGCTAACTCCGCCGAAACAGGATTGACACACAGACATGAATGTGATCGACCTGTCGGAGCACCTATCGCGCATCAGTGACCATTGGTCTCCGCACATCATCGCCGCGCTCAATGGCCAGCACGTAAAACTCGCCCGCATCAAGGGCGAGTTCCCCATGCACGCCCACCCGGAAGCCGATGAGTTGTTCCTTGTGCTCGATGGGTCGATGCAGCTGGAGTTTGAAACGCACACCCAAGACGTGGCCCAGGGACAGTTGATCGTGGTCCCTCGCGGCGTACGGCACAGACCGCTGGCCGAGGAGGAGTGCTGCATTCTGCTCTTTGAACCCGAGGGCACGGTCAATACCGGTGATGCGCCCGCCGATCACACCACGACTACTGGCCTTTCCCTCCACTGAATGTCTGAGCAGCCCCCAGTCTGCTTTGCCTTCAGGGAGCGTCTGCGTCCTGAAACCACCTGAGGGTCACGAGTAGCGCCCCGTGATCGGAGGGAAACGAACGCTCACGTACTTCAACAGTGTCGTCTTCCCAGATCTCCGGCAGCACGGTTGCGTGGATCGGGCGAAGCACCCAGCGATTGCCCTCCGACGCCGGGTTCTTCAGATACAACCTGTCTATGCGTTCGAATGCCTGCGGCGTACCCTCGTCCCCCGGCATCGGCCCGCGATACATCGGCGACCAAGTGATGCCCGGATGCTGCAGCGGATTGGGGTGAAGCGTTCGAAACACGTCTACCAAGCCCACTCGCTGCATGGCCATACTCACCGGCAATGGAAGGGCTCGTCGCCGCGGAAACACCCTTGCCGTGTCGCGTGTCCAGTCCAGATGCGACGGACAGTTGAAGTCGCCCCCAACCAGCAGCGGAACATCCGCATCCAGCTGACCTGCAGCACGCAAGTGCTCGATGAGCGCCGTCGCCTGTTTGAAGCGGCCGGATTGTTCTGTCTCACAGGCCAGCAACTGCTCGTCTGTCGAGTCGGGCGCATCCCGCAGCGTGTATCCGACAAAGTGCTTCCAGTCGAACCAGATGCTCCAGGCGAGCAGTGAGCGGCCCCTGTCGTCTTTCAACAACGCTCCGACGCCGTGCCACTCGTGATGAAAAAACGTCGTCTCAACCTCAAGCGGCGTCAGCACGCACAGGTGGGTGCTGGGCTCCTGATGCTGATGCCAGCCGAGTTGGTCCGCCGCCCACGCTCCGAACTTGGGCCGTTCGCCGTCGATGTCATAACTCTCTTGCAGCAGCACGATGTCCGGATTCGCCGCCTTGATGATCTCGAGCGCCTTCTCCGGGCCGTCGTTCACGTCGTTGGCGCCGTGCAGCACGTTCCAAACGAGCACACGCAAGGTGTCGTCAGTTGGTTCCTCGGCGCCCGCGACAGCCCACCCCATCGGCAGCAGAATTGCTGCGGCGGCCGCGATCGCCAATGAAGCCAAAGATCCGTGGGTTCTCTTTTCTGGTGCCCATCTCATGACGCATTGCTCCTGCATGAATGGTAGAGCACCGACAGCCAGCAACCGCGGTCCACTACCATCGAGGTGGGAGAAACGAACCATGGGATTCCTCATCAAGAAGGCGCTGGTCCTGATCCTCATCTGCGGCCTCATGGGCTTCATGGCCTGGGTGTCGTTCACGCAGGCCCACGAAGCAGCCCTCAGCATGCACTGGCCCTCGGTCAAGGGACAGGTCACGGATACGGGTGTTCAGGAACACTGGCACCACCATCGTCACTACACGTCGCACACATGGGCGCCAGTGGTCTGGTACGAGTACAAGGTCGACGGCAAGACCCTGCAGGACTCGCGTATCGGGTGGGAGTCGGAGAGTTTCGAGCTCAAAGACCACGCCGAAAACTGGCTGAAGAAGCACAAGTACCAACGCGGCACCGAGGTTGATGTGTTCTATGACCCCAACCACCCGCATCATGCTTGCCTGATCACCGGACACGGCGGACATCAAGCGTGGATGGGGTGGTTCTATATCGGCCTCATCGTCTTGTCCCTCGGCATCGTTGGCTGGCAGGTACGCGGGCGAATGGGCGCCAACTGATCAACAGCACCGCATCACTTGCCCCACTGCAGTCTTGTATTGATCTCTTCGGTGGCTGTGGGCTTTGATTCGTGCAATAACTCGCCCCGAATGACCCGCTCATACATGCCCAGGTACCCCTCTGCCATGCAGTCTGCGCTGAAGTGCTCGACGGCATAGGTGTGACATGCATCCGCCGACCAGCGATGAGACTCATTCATGGCCGCAGTCAACTCAGCACAACTGGTCGAGAGGAGCCCCACCTCCGGCGGGACGAGTTCAGCGAGAGCGCCCCATGGAGTCGCAAACACCGGACATCCACAGTGAAGACTCTCAATGACGGCAAGCCCAAATGGCTCATGCCATCGCACGGGAAACACCAACCCTCTGGACTGTCGCATTCGGGCCTGCTTGGTTCGGTCATCGACCATGCCGTAGAACCTGATTCGCGGATTGAGCGTACACCTGAATCCCATCGAGAAGTTGAGGCGATTCCCTCCTAGCACGTGCAAGCGTGCACCAGGAACGCCGAGCGTCGCAGCAATGGCACCCTTTACGTTCTTGCGCCGCCAGGCTGCCTTTCCTAGAAAGTGAAAGTCGCGACGAACGCCATCAAGCCGAGGCGACGGTGGCCACTCGAGCCCATTGTGCACAAAGGTCTTTGAGCCATGCCGCTCCGCATGGTTACAAGAGATGAACACAGTCTGCTTGGACAAAGGCGTGTCGACCGGAGCGTTTCCATGCAATGTCATCACAAATGGATGGTCGACTTCTTCCGGTGGATGGACGTGATAGTGCACGACATCCACATCTGACGGGATGCACGATCGAACATCCTCCCCCTCATTCCACTCGATGACGGTGGCAAAGTCGCACTCGGTTCCCGGACCGGCCACCATCAGGACATCGTGCCCAGCTCGGTCAAGTGCTCGAGCCAGATCCCAAACCACACGCTCAATACCGCCGTAGTGCTGCACGGGGAGCCGACGGCTAAAACAGACTGCGATGCGCATTGCGGCATCCATGATAACACTGCCCGATTGCCACACTCGTCTTGCAAGGGATGGGGCTGTGCCCAACAGGCTGGACGATCTCTCGATGCTTGAGACGAGGACTTACCTTTGATCTGCCGCCGAATACCTGATACAAGTCAAGTTGCCCCGAGGACATCAATGACGATGGCTCGGTCGGCACGATTGAGTTGCTCGCCGTTCTCAGTGACTGGGGCGAGTGCCCATAGCAGAGCCACTTTGCGGCGGCTCTGCAGTGTTTCGAGAATGGATCAACTCGACGACCCAGTTCCAAACCAAACTGCGATTGGGTCTTCCAGCCTGCCCCCTGCTCCAGAGTTCTCCCGCTCAATTTCTTGAGCAGACCTCCAACGGAGTACAGCACACCTTCAGGGGCATCGGAGCGGAGGTTGGCCGGAATCTGGCCTGCCAGGCGGCCATTGCCCCATAGCCTCGTGCATATTGAAATGTCATTGACCCACCCGGTTTTCCGCTCTCTAATGGGAGCCCAGCGGTCATGGATCGCGCTGAGATTAGAGGAAGGACTGCTGCACACCATGCCTGCCACGACCAATTCGACCACCGTGCCTCACACGCTTGCTTTGTTCATGTTGACGGTTGCATCGGCGGCAACGCCCTCCCAAGCGGACACCCACATCGTTCAGGCCTTTGCTGTGTCGTTCGAGCCTGCAGCAATCACGGTCGCCCCG
The DNA here is from genome assembly GCA_022446885.1 of Phycisphaerales bacterium. Taxonomy (GTDB): domain Bacteria; phylum Planctomycetota; class Phycisphaerae; order Phycisphaerales; family SM1A02; genus JABAAC01. The sequence goes on from JAKVBU010000017.1 coordinate 80,190, forward strand.
GGCGACACGGTTACGTGGCAGTATGCAAGTGGATATCCGCACACTGTGACCAGTGGCAGCGACTGCCTTCCTGATGGCCTGTTCGATGCCCCACTCAATGGAAGTAACCCCACGTTCTCGTGGACGGTTCCGGATGACGCCACCGGGTCGGTCCCCTACTTCTGCCAGCCGCACTGCGCCATGGGTATGAGCGGCGTGATCACCGTCGAGGCTGGCCCCAGCACCATTCACGTGCCCGGCGACTATCCCACCGTGCAAGAAGCCGTCTCCGTTGCCGAGCCCGGCGATACCGTGCTCATCGCTGCTGGTTCATATGACGTAGATGAAGTGCTGTATCTCGAAGGGGTGTCGCTGATGGGCACGACAGATGCCGAGGGTGCACCTGCAGTCACGTTGCATTTCGTCGATTGGCATCCGGCATCTCACAATTGGGGGTTGATGTGCACGCCCGGAGGCGACGGCGATGAGATTCAGGTGCAGGACATCCGGGTCTTGAATGCCGTCGTCTCGATCGAGATACAAAATTGCAGCCCGACCGTGACCAACTGCGTCTTTCAGGGCGGCGAAGGTCATCCGCAGTCGTACGACAGCGGCGGCGCCCAGATTCGCGACAGCGCAGCGACGTTCATTGGGTGTTCGTTCATTGGCAACTCCGGGCGATTCGGTGGCGCGCTGCAGGCCTACAACCCTGCGGTCGCCGACCCAATCACCCTGACGGATTGTGTCTTTGAGAGCAACCATGCCACAGAAGACGGCGGCGCCTTCTCCCTGCACACGAGCGTTGTGTCGCTGTACGGGTGTTCAATTGTCGGCAATACGGCGTCAGGTTCAGGTGGGGGCATGGACATCCACAGCAGTTGCACCGTTGAACTCGCCTCAACCACCGTCTGCGGCAACGCGCCAGATCAGATTGCCGGCGACTGGGTCGACAATGGAGGCAATGCCGTCAGCGATGCGTGCGACATCAGCAGTGTGATCAATGTGCCGGCGGACTACCCCACCATTCAAGGTGCGATTGATGCGTCATCTGATGGCGACACCATCTTGATCGCAGCAGGCACCTATCTGGAATTCAACATTGATGTCAGCGGCAAGGCCATCACGATCAAAGGTGAGTTGGGCGAAGACGGCGTTCCGCTCACAATCATCGACGGCCAAGGCACCGCAACGCAGCCGCTCATGGGCTGCTACAGCGGTGAAGGGCTGGACACCATCATCGAGAACCTGCACTTTACAGGTGGCAATGGGCATTATGGCGGCGGCCTCTTTTTCTACGACCACAGCAGCGGTACCGTGAACAACTGCCTGTTCACCGACAACTACAGTTACATGATCGGCGGTGCGACCACTGCTTACTTCTTCTGCAGTCCCCAGTACAACAACTGCACCTTCCGTAACAACGAGGCTGGACGATTTGGAGGGGCCGTCCTCAGCACGTACGACTGCTACCCGGTGTTTACCGATTGTGTGTTTGAGGGCAATCATGCCGCCAAGGGTGGTGGCGGCATCGCCAGTTATCAAACGACGACGTACATCGGCTGCACGATCACCGGCAACACCACTGCGGGTGGTGGCGGAGGGATTTACACAGGGGTCTATCTTGAACATCTGACCGACACCACGGTCTGCGGTAATGTTCCGACCCAGATCGGCGGCAGCTGGACAGACAACGGTGGCAATATTGTCGCCGACGAGTGCCCCGGCGATTGCCCTGGAGACCTCAATGGCAGCGGCAGTGTTGATGTAGACGACTTGCTGATGCTCTTGTCGGCCTACAGCCAGAGCGATGCGGGCGATTGCGATGGCGACGGTGATACCGACGTCGAAGACCTGCTCGTGCTGATCGGAGGCTGGGGCGCTTGTCCTTAGTCACCCCCACCACAACCCACCACCCCACAGCACCTCCGTATGTACGGGGGTGTTGTTCGTATGTATGGGGGTGTTGTTTTTTAGGCCTAAGTAAGTAAACAAAGGAGCAAGCCGGAGCGTTGACATCGGAACAATGCCTGACTAGGTTACAACCATTCGTGATCTACGCCATCTATGGTTGATGACGCAGGGCCAATCATCGGCACTGTTTAGTTCAAACATCTTCGCCCCGTCTCGACACTAGAGACCAAGACATAGCCCACCCAAGACAGGTCGGCAGATAGCGTCAAGAAGTCCTCAAGTGATTCCTTGCTGTATCAAAACTGTGGAGAAGGCACATGCGCGCATTGCTCACTGCAATTGCACTTTTGGCGTCCCCCGCCATTGCACAAACACACACTGTTTACCCCATTCAAACAGCCCAAACCGAGCCAGATGGTTGCTGGGGATGCTGCTGCGGGACTGACACCGTCACAGCGAATCCCTCTTTGATTCAAGTGAAGAGCTGCACTTATCAAGGAGGCTATTGCATGGGGGATACCAATCGAGCCGCATGGCTGTTTGCAATCCCGGAGGGAATCAATCCTGGAGACATTGCAAGTGCAAAGATTACCGGCAATCGAAGCGGCGGTTCATATGGTTCTGGCTGGATTGCTTGTCGCTGGACAACCGGCACATCATTAAGCATTTCCAATGTTCTAGACACCATCAATAACTCTGATTACAGCGCCACAATCAATTGGCCTGCGGCGTACACCTACAACCTGAATATTGCGTCTTCATTTATGAATGAAGTTGAAACTGGCTATCTACTTGTTGTTGCCGGTTCTAGTTCTGAATACGGAATTGATTTGGTGAATACAGGTGCTGGACAAGCCCATTTAGAAATCACGATCCAATCACCAACAGGCGCTTGTTGCACATTCACGTCCGGCTGTACTGAAGTTTCCCAGTACCTGTGCGAACAAGCTGGCTTCGTCTTTCTCGGCGAGGACACTGACTGCCAATCTACCTCTTGTGAGCAATGCCCCGGAGACTTCAATGGCAATGGCGCTGTTGATGTCGATGACCTCCTTGCCCTCATATCTGTCTACGGAAGTGAAGATGCTGATCATGACCTAGATGGAGATGCATTGATCTCCGTTGAAGACTTACTCATCCTCTTGGCGCAGTATGGAGCGTGTTCGTGATTAATAAACTGATAAAAAACACACTCTTAATTTGTTTACGGATGCGTGCGAATCTGCATGTCACCACGTGTGCAACAATGCTCACGCTTGTTGGCGAAGCAACTGCTTCATCTGGCACCGTGATCGAGATCGATCGTTCGCAGGCGTGCTTGATCAGTTGGTCAGGCGGCACTGGCTGCCACAATGCATATTGGAATCACAATCCCATCATCTTGTGTGGCGGGTTCTGTTATCTCAACACACAGACCTACCAGTACAGCGGCAAGCGGATCGGGATGTGGAGTTTCGATCTGTCCCAGATCCCAGAGGATGCGGAGGTGACCGCCCTGACTCTTCGTGCGATCGGTGGCGACCACTCCTGGAGCCAAGAGGGACGCATCTTCAAGCTTGGCATGAAGACCGGATCCGGCACCATCACTGAAAGCGATGGGCTGGAACTGTGGAACCAGGGCGTGAATTTTGCACAACCAGCGCCGCTAGTCGAAGGAGAATATGCCCTCTCTACAACTGAAATAAATGATGCTCATAACCAAACAGGCTGGCTAGTGATGAGCGTCTCGGAAGACTATTACTCACCGTTGGGTGTCCTTGATCCCGAAGCAACTTTGATAGTCGAGTTTGAAACTACGACATGCCCTAGTGATCTAAATGACAACCAAGCGGTCGATATCCAAGACCTCTTGGCAGTGATCGATGCGTGGGGTCCATGCACTGACTGTGATGCAGATATCAACCAAAGCGGTGCAGTCGACGTCGCAGATTTGCTTGCAATCATCGAAGACTGGGGCCCCTGCCCATAACCCCCATCACAACCCACCACCCCACAGCACCTCCGTATTCACGGGGGTGTTGTTCTTAAGGGAAGACTTCGGCGAAGTGCCCCTCTACAGCCCCTCAGGGACACCTCTAAAAACAGTTGTTGACCTCCCCTGTGAGGCCTTCTCTAATGGGACTTGTGCGGCCTCAGGTCGCCTGTAGGAGAGAGGAACTCATGCGCTATATCTGCACTTCAATCGTGGCCACATTGGCCTTGGCCGGAACTGTTCATGCTCAGCCTGTTCAATGGACCATTGCCGAAGGCGGCAATGGGCATTGGTATGAATTCATACCAACAACCACTGACTGGCATTCAGCACAGGCACACGCCAAAGAGCAGGGCGGCGAGTTGGCAAGTATTTCCTCTGTTGAGGAAAACGCATTCATTCACAACTTGATTCCCCACTCTGCTTGGATCGGCGCAACAGACGAAGCCGAAGAGGGGAATTGGCAATGGTCTAATGGTGATACTTGGGACTACACCAACTGGGGAGCAGGCGAACCAAACAATAACGATGCAACATATGGCGAAGACTATGCATACATGGTTGGCTACGAACATCCAAGTGGCGATGACTATTGGTACGACGGTTCAATAATTACTGCAGATATCGCCTTTGTGATTGAATGGGATCATGACCCGAGCATTAAGCAATGGCGCATTGAGGAGGGCGGCAATGGACATTGGTATGAAGCCATACGGCCAGAGGGCTCGTTTTGTTGGGAAGACGCCCGAGCCGATGCCGTATCGCAAGGTGGATACCTCGCAACGATCACCAGCCAGGGCGAACAGGACTTTCTTGAATCCAATGTGATCGACTCCACACTGGGTTGGTTTGTTGGCGGGTATCAGGACACTGAGGACCCCGACTACAGCGAGCCCAATGGCGGATGGAAATGGGTCACGGGTGAGCCTTGGGACTACACCCACTGGTACAGCGGCAGTTGGGGAGAGATGCCCCATGATCCGAGCGGTAACGAGAATATCCTTGCACTTGGAATGACATGGTGGGGCCTCATGTGGAAGAATGCCCCCGCGTGTACCGATCCTGGCTACAACGGCTATATCATCGAGTACACAGTGCTACCTGGTTCAGCGCTTGGTGCCTGCTGTCTCGACGGTCTCTGCATTACGACCGCTTCAGCCGACTGTGAGGGTCACGGCGGGACATGGGGTGGCCCAGACTCTTCATGCGCTGATTTCTCTTGCCCAACTTCATGCCCTGGTGACACAAATGACGACGGTGTCGTCAACATCGAGGACCTGCTGAATCTGATCGGCGCCTGGGGCGCTTGTCCTTAGTAACCCCCACCACAACCCACCACCCCACAGCACCTCCGTATTCACGGGGGTGTTGTTCTTTATTTCGCCTTGCACTACTACTAAAGAGGTACGCAGGAGGTATCACCTCTCTGGAGATAATGGGCGGCTAAGAGAACTTGCCTTATCAAGTAATTTCGACCTCGAAATAATCCCCAACGGTACTAGAGGATTTGGGTGACGTAGGCTATGAACCCTGCCCGGGCGATACAAATCAAGATGGCGTTGTTCACGTGAACGACTTACTAGAGAGCATTGCGAACTTTGGCACTGCCTGTCCCTGAAGCGCACTGCTTAGAAGATCACAGACAACCACTAGCCATTCTGCCAGTGGCTATCTTTGATTCATCCCGACCCAGCACGTATACCAAACGTAGGTTCATCAGGTTCTTATTGGCAAAATCGGAAGACTGGCCCTACATTACTAGGCGCCGGAGTCGGTTACAGCTGGAGATTTGCGATGAATTCCTGGGCCTCTTCTTATATAGCCGCCCTCGCGGTAGCTTCTACTGCATCAAGTGCAACTGCCCAGCAGTTGATAAACAAGAACATCAACGTTGATGGTGTAAATCGCTCATATCTGGTCTATATCCCAGTCGAATTCAATGCTGCAGAAAACATGCCGGCCATGTTCTTCTTCCATGGCGGCGGTGGCACCGCATATCAGGGGATCAATGAGTGCGACTTCCGATCACTTGCAGACTCTGAACGCTTTATGGCCGTATATCCCCAAGCTATTAATAGCACTTCTGGCCCCAATAGCTGGGACTGCCTTGGTGATTATCATGGCGGAATAGACGAAATGGGCTTTATGTCCGCGATGATTAATGCGATGTCCGCTGACTACAACATTGATACGCAACGTGTCTATGCCGGCGGTTACTCCCTAGGCGGAAGCATTGTTTACGACATGGCGGGCTACCTGCCAGATCAAGTAGCCGCCATTGCGCCAGTCGCGGCAAATATGTGGGAGTGGACTTTGAGTGACGTGAACTGGTCAACTCCTATTGCATGTGTACACCTTCTTGGCACGAATGACTTTTACGCGCCATACAACGGAAACGCTTACAGCATTGCGACCAGTGCACAAAACAACCACTTCGTGACGCTCAATGGTGCCCAGACAACCCCTATCAGTGAATACCTTGGTGGAAACATCACCAGGTACACCTGGCTTCCAGGCGAAGAATGTCACGG
>JAKVBU010000018.1 GCA_022446885.1 Phycisphaerales bacterium
CTAGAAGTGTGGCGAGGCGCCAACGGACCCCTGCCGGACACCAGCGGCAGGTCCACATTGGAGCGGCGGGCCGAGCGATGTTGTTCCAGCCGGCACGCCTCCAGCCACGATGCGCCCAAATCGCCGATTGCCCCCATTCAAGCCCTGACAAGGGCCCAAAAACGGCGATCAGGGCGAGCGTCGAAAAAGACAGTCTTTGTGCCCAAACACCCGCTCTCCAGCAGCATAGATGAGAGTGAAAGAGCCGCCATGAACGCGGCGAGGAGACAGGTCCATGACGAACCCCACCAAACTGACAACCCTCTGCCTGATCGCATCCACAGCCGCCGCCCAAACAGCGAGCGCTGCGGACATCTTTACTGGCTTCCTGAACACCCCCGACTACGGCGCACTTGCTGAGATCTCTGATGAGATTGCCCAGAACACTTCGCCATGGGCGAATGTCGACCTGTCGCACGTCGCCCAACTGGCACTGGAATTCAATGACGCCCCATCCGGCGTCTTTGCAGGCCCGCTCGTCATGGAAACGGTGCAGGTCGACACCGGCGACGCTGTATGGGCCTTCGACAGCCTGCAAGACGCCATCGACTTCGCGCAGCCTGGCGACATCATTGAGTTGCGCGACGGCCCCTACTACGGGCCCTACACAATCGACGGCAAGAACGACCTCGTCATTCGATCGGGCAATCTCGGCTCGCCATGCACGATCAACGGCCAAGGTGAGCACCGCGGCTTCATCATCACGACCAGCTCACAGATCACCCTCTCGCACCTGCAGTTCACAGACTGCAGCACCGACCCCAATGCTGCCGCAACCCAGCAGGGCGCAGCGGTGAGCGCCTCTCAGTCGAATGACCTCCTGATCGAATTCTGTACGTTCACCGGAAACACGGCCCGCCTTGATGGGGGCGGCGCTGTTGCAGTAACAAACAGCGCCTCACCGACCGTACGCGACTGCATCTTCTCCTCCAACTTCGCCAACCTCCCCGGCGGCGCCCTGTTGGCCCTGAACACCTCCGACTTCTCATTGACCGACTGCCTCTTCTCTCACAACACCTCCTTTGTTTCTGGTGGCGCAGTGGCACTGCACAACGCCGCAAAGAACGCCCATGACACCATTCGTGACTGCACGTTCTTTGACAACAATGCCGCTGACGGAGGCGCTCTTTGCCTGAACGTTGGTCTCGATTCCCCCGGCAAGACGTTCGTCTACGACTGCTCCTTTGTGGGGAACCGTGCGGTCGGCCTGGAAGGACGCGGCGGCGCACTGCTCATGGAAATGCACGCCACCGCATACATGTACGACTGCCTCTTCGCCCAGCAGCGGGCCGGACACGGCGCCGTCGCCGACCTCACCGGCGCCGCCTACCTGTCTGCCGAAAGATGCGCCATGGTTGGAAACCGCGTGAGCAACGGCGAAGGTCTCTGCTCAGCGCTGGACTCCAGCTACGCCACCTTCGATGCCCCAATCACCGATTGCCAGGCTCGACTCTCGGTCGCCAATGGTGGCGAGGTGTTCGCCACAGGATCGCGTAGCGATCTTCTGGGCTGCGGATATGCCGCCGACCTCAACCTCGATGGCCATGTCAACACAACCGACCTCATCGCACTGCTTCAGGAATGGGGCCCTGCTTATCGAAGCCGAGCCGACATCCATAGTATTGATGGCGGACGCGTGGACCACGTCGACGTGGTAGACCTGTGGGCCCTCATCAGCGACTGGGGCGAGGAGACCCCCGACCCGCTGGCCCGGTGAACACAGGCGATCGCCCCCCCGCCCCAACTCTCCAGATCAAACAACCCACACCCCAGCAGTTGATCCCAACTGCTGGGGTGTTCTCTCGTAAACCCCTCATTCACCTACCAAGTGGCCTCCCCAAAGGCCGCCTGCCGCCCCCTCAGGAGGTATCTCCAGAATGCCCCTTATCTCATGGATGGATCTCCCATCCAATGGCGACTATTGCCCGCGAGGGACCGGGCGTGGGAGGAGAGGATGATGCGAAACCTGCCATCTACACGCTGCTGACACGAGTGGGCCTTGCCAGCGGTATCGGATTCGTCGCGGCTGTACTGGTGGCTTCGAGTCGTGACGCATCCAACGCCGCCGAAGCGCCCCCCTCATAGCCCCCCCTCATCGACAGGCCGCTTCCCAAAGGTCTATCCTCGGGACCATGCAGGGCAAGAAAGAGCTGCACCCGGTGGAAGCGAGCCCCCTGCACGCGCGGCGCGAGCGGGTCTTTCTTGTTCTGGCAGGGCTGTTTCTGGGCACACTCGCAATGCTCAACATTCTGGGCGTCCTGCGCTTCATCAAACTGGGAGAGGTGGAAACCCAGTCGCTGGGCACGCTCACCTTTGCCGTGGCGGTGGGCGTGCTCCCCTATCCGGTGACCTTTCTGTGCACCGATCTCATCTGCGAGCTCTACGGCCGAGCCCGGGCCAATGCGGTGGTATGGGTGGGCCTGTTGCTCAACGGATGGGTGCTGTTCATTCTGTGGCTGGGCGGCGTACTCCCGGGCACTGAGACGCTGCCGGGTAAAGGCACGTTCTTTGATGTACGCACGCTGGCATTCAGCGCGACGTTTGCCTCAATGGCCGCCTACTTTGCCGCCCAATTCACCGATGTGTGGTTGTTTCACTTCTGGAAGCGGGTCACCAAGGGCAAGCACCTGTGGCTGCGCAACAACGCCTCGACCATGGTTTCGCAACTCGTAGACACCGTGGCCGTGATCCTGATCACATTTTGGGTCGGCGGCTTGGCCGAAGTGGTCACCGAAGACTCACCCGTGGTTCAACAACTGATTCTGCTGATCATCACCGGCTATCTGTTCAAGTTCGTGTGCGCAGCGATCGACACCATTCCCCTGTATTGGCTCGTGCCGCGCCTAGCCCGCTGGCTGGAGATCGACACGAATCGCACCTGAAGTCGCGGGGCTCTCCACCAGCGAGACGGCCCAAGCGCTGGGCATCAGTGCGCCAACTGTCCGCAGCGACTGGCACTTTGCCCAATACTGGCTGCGCATGAAACTCGAAGGCGGGCTCGACACCGCTGCCAGCTAAGCCGAGCAGGACCCCACGATCTGGGCACCGCCCCTCGCGTCAGATACGCTGGTGATCAACGGAGCGACGCGATGCCTGAGACTGACACCCCGCCCAATGTTGATCGCCCAGCCACGGGCGCAGACAACCTCGAAGCAACCATGGCCCATGAGCAGTCGCTCATCGACACCCGCTTCAGCAAAGAACTGCTCATCATGGGGCTGCTACCGGGCCTGTTGGCGACCGGCGTCATCTTTGCCATCCTCATGCAGTACCTCTCGCATGTGCTCATCTGGTGGGTGGCCCTGCTCATCGCCATTCCAGTGGGCCTGTTGTGCGGCATGGCCATCGTCAAGGGCGGAGCCAAGAAGCGGCTTCGGTTGGAGCGATGGTGCGCCCAGCACGGCTGGCAGTACAAGGAACACAGCAGTCACCCCCTGACCGATGCTGGGTTCATCAATCCCAAGGCGGCGAGTGGATCGGCCCTGCTCAATATGGGCGCCCGCCCTCGAGACCACCGATTCAAGGTGATCGACGGCCGGCACGTGTGCTTCACCTTCTTCGAGATTCAGCGAAGCAAGGACTCCTGGTGGCCCTGCACACGAGTCGTGCTGGAGACACCTGTCGCCGATCAGGGCACAGTCCAGATTGCCCACCACACGTTTGGCGATCACCACATGCCTCACACCCATGGCCTCAAGGCGGTCGACTTCGAGCTGGCCGACTTCAACAAGTCATGGACGGTGCTGAGCGACAACCCCAAACTGGCCAGCGATCTGGTGACACAGGAACTCATGGAGCACCTCCTCACGCTCAATGGGCGATACCACTTTGAGCTGCACAATGGCCTGCTCCTGTTCGTGATCATCGACGCCCGCCCTGCCACCCCGGAACACGCCCTGCCTACGCTTGAGCACTTCTGCAAGGCGGCGCCCCCCGACCTGCTTCCGCTGATCACATTTCTGTCCTGAACCGCGCGTCAGGGCGCCCGCCCAAACGAACACTGCGGGTACAGTGCGGCTGGAGGTGGCTGGATGAACGGGCTCTTGCTGGCGACATTGTGGGCGGCGACATTGACGGGCACGCAGGACAACACCGGCTTTGAGGCCCTGCCCGGCGGCATGGTCTGGGCTGAAGGCAAGCTCTGGCCATCGCTGCAAGATTGGCATGACTCACCACGATTTCGCCAGCGGGGTCGAGCCTGCGGCACCACGCTCACCGATGAGCAGCGGCGCTTTGGTGAACGCCGAGGCAGCACCTGCAGTTCAACCCACACTGATCCCACAAATCCCCACTACCCCGACTCGGGTGACTATCAGATCAAACTGGTGTTCCACGTGATCTGCGCAGATGACAACAGCGACATCACGAATTGTTCGGGATACCTGTCGCTTGCCACGATTCAGCAGCAGTTGAGTGTGCTCAATGGAGACTTCGCCGGCGACAGCAATGGTGCCGCTCACGACACGCGCATCCAGTTCACGCTGGAGGGCGTCAGCTGGGTAAAGAACACCTTCTGGTACGGCGACTCCGACAGCGCCCGCGATGAGTTCTTTCAAAGGCTGAACGTAGACAAGGAACGCTACACCAACATCTACATCAACAGTGGTGGAAACGGTGGGCTACTGGGGCAGGCGACGCTGCCCTATGGCGTTGCTGGAAGTTGGAACGACTTCGTGATGATCGCCAATGACACGGTGCCCGGCAGCGGTGGCAGTTTCGGCCTGGGACGGACGCTGGTCCATGAAATCGGGCACAACTACGGCCTGTACCACACCTTCGGCGGGCCGAATGATTCTGATTCCAGCACCTGCCCCACCGGAGACTGCAATGCCTCCGGCGATCTGATCTGCGACACGGATCCGGAGCAGGACGCCAGCAGCGGCTGTACCCAGCGAAACACTTGCTCCGATCCGGATCCCATCCACAACTTCATGAACTACACCCATGACAGTTGTATGACCATCTTCACCGCCGAACAGGGCACGCGGATGCGATGCACGCTGCAGACCTACCGCGAGCACCTGATCGACGGATCAGCGGGCACCGCCATTGGTGCCTGCTGCGTGAGTTATGGCTGCTACATCGCCCATCAGAGCGACTGCCAGACCTATGGCGGCACCTGGCAGGGTGCAGGCACATCATGCGAGAACGTGACCTGTGATGGGGGCGGCAGTGATCCAACCGGCGCCTGCTGCCAGGGCATCAATTGCGCTTCAGATACCACTGCTTCGGAATGCGAGAGTTACAACGGCACGTGGCAGGGCGCGGGCACAACCTGCGGCGGCGTCACCTGCGATGGTGGCAACGATCCAACCGGCGCCTGCTGTCAAGGGGTCAATTGCGCTCCTGACACCACTGCTTCGGAGTGCGAGAGTTACAACGGCACGTGGCAGGGCGCGGGCACAACCTGCGGCGATGTCACATGTGAATCCGCCGACCCTGTGGGCGCTTGCTGCAACGGCTCGAACTGCACACCAGACATGACCGAGGCGGACTGCACGTATGACAACAGCGACTGGCAGGGTGAAGGATCAACATGTGGCAGCAACCCCTGCCTGACAGTTGACGGTGACACGTGCGATGCCGCCATCATCGTCAGCGCCGGATCGACCGAATTCAACACGACTGGCTACAGCATGAGCGACATGACGATGGATCCGAGCCAGTGCGGCGGATCGGCATCGGACATCGACGGCCCGGACATCTTCTTCAGTTGGAGCCCCGGCAGTTCAGGCAGCGCGACCATTGACACCTGTGATCTCTCCAGTTTCGATACGTCGCTGGTGGTCTACTCGGGCACAGATTGCGACATGCTTCACCAGGAAGCCTGCGATGGTGACACCGCCGACGAGTGGGACGGCTGCCAGGAGTACGCCTCAACGCTCGATCTGGAAGTTGAGTTGAACACCAACTACATCATTCGTGTGGGCGGCTGGGGTGTGACCGACTGGGGCGCAGGCACGCTGAACATCGACTTCGATACCGACTGCATCGGCGACCTCAATCAGAATGGGGTGGTCTCACGAATCGATGTACTTCTGCTGCTGCAGGACTGGGGTCAGGAGGGATCCAGCAGTGATCTCGATGGAGATGGAACCGTCACCATGCTCGACCTCATCTACCAGCTCACCCACTGGGGAGTTTGCGGGTGATCCAGTGACGGCTGCAGCCACTTGGAGGGCCGGCACCGCCCGTTCGGGCACCAGATCGATGGAAGCTGGACAGATCTGGGCGGCAACACCTTCGACGAGGTCTGCCCACCTGACTGCAGCGCCGACCTGACCGAAGACATGCAGGTCAACGTAGATGACCTGCTCCTGCTGATTGGCTGCTGGAGTGCAGCCTGCGGCGACGTCAATGGCGATGGAGCCACCAACGTGGATGACCTTCTGGAGCTCCTGAACCAATTCGGCATGGAATGCAACTGAACGCTCTGCGCTGCCCTTCAGTGTGAAGGGGCAGCCTCTGATCAGGCCGCCTCAACCGATCAACCGCTATGGTGTCTCTTCTGATGTCCCCGGGGCTCTGGAGATCAACCATGCCACTCAACCTTCTGATGCAATCGACAATCGCGCTGATGGCTGCAGCGGTTTGCTGGACCAACGCCACCGCTGGTGAGTTCCCCGACGACTACTTCTTCAGCGGTGCCAAGCGACCGGCGCCGCTTCGAGCACTGGAGGGCAAAGACGCGGCTGAGTTGAGCACCAGCGCCTGGATCGGAGATGCCACCACCATTGCCGACCACCAAGGAGACGTGATCGTGCTCGACTTCTGGGCCACATGGTGCGGCCCCTGCGTGGCATCGATCCCCAAGAACATCAAACTGGTCAACGACTACAAGGACAAGGGCCTGGCCTTTATCGGTATCCACGACAGCAACAGTGGATGGGATCGCGCCGATGCCATGATGAAGGACAAGGGTGTCAACTACCCCGTCGCCAAGGATGATGGTGGCACCACGACCAAGGCCTACAGCTTGCAGTTCTGGCCCACCTACGTCGCGATCGATCGCAAGGGCAAGATCCGAGCCGCAGGCCTGCGTCCCGACAAGGTGGAAGACGTCGTCAAAGTGCTGCTGGCCGAGCCCGGTGGCCGCTCCGCCGCAACAGCCAAGAGCGAGTTCCCGACAGACTGGTTCGTAGGCGGCGACAAGAGGCCCGCCAGCCTACGCCGCCTCGAAGGCAAGCCAGCCCCCACGCTCGATGTGGAAACGCTCACCCAATGGATGGCGGCTGCTCCGAAAGCTGACGACTTCGACGGCAAGGTGCTGGTGCTGCGGTTCATGTCGCCCACCGACGCCCGCACCGCCAAACATCTCGACGCATGGCGAACACAAGCCGCTGAGTTGAACCCCCACGGCGTCGCCACACTGGGGCTCTGCGACCCCAAGTCCGACTGGGCCGCCCTGCAGGCAATTTGTGAAACCAGTAAGGCGCCCCCCATGCCCATCGCCATGGACCTGCTCCCGGAAGAGGGTGCCCTGCCCATGGGCCGCCATGGCGCTGCCTGCGGTGTACGCCTGTGGCCCACCACGATCATCATCGATCGCGCCGGCAATGTTCGGGCCGCCGGCATCGCCGACAAGCACGTCAAAGATGTCGTCGCAACGCTGCTGAAGGAACCCCTTCCCGAACCCGAGGCACCGGCTTCCTGAATTCCCGGGCACACCATGACTGAATCAAGCTCCATCACAGACTCCGTTTCCGAGGCGGGTGACACCCGCTCAGAATTCGCCCGCACCATCAGCAGTCGCGTCGGGCAGACCGTGGTCGGTCAACAAGTCGTCGTCGAGCGGGTGCTCATCGCATTGCTCACCGGCGGACATCTGTTGCTCGAAGGCGTCCCCGGCATCGCCAAGACGTTGCTCGTGCAGACAGTGGGCCGCGCTATCGACCTCGACTTCAAGCGGGTGCAATTCACCATCGACCTCCTGCCTTCTGACATCGTCGGCTCGGAGATTCTCGACAGCAAGACCGGCGAGTTTCGCATCCACAAGGGGCCGGTATTCACGAACCTCCTGCTGGCTGACGAGATCAACCGCGCCAGCCCCAAGGTGCAATCCGCCTTGCTCGAAGCCATGCAGGAACGCAAGGTGTCCATCGGCGACACCACGCACGTGCTACCTGCCCCATTCCTGGTCGTGGCCACGCAGAACCCGGTCGAACAGGCGGGGACGTTTGAGTTGCCCGAAGCGCAGTTGGATCGCTTCATGCTGCGTCACCGCCTCTCCTACCCGACGCAGGATGACGAAACCGAGGTGGTTCGCCGCGGCCTGAAGTTGCGGCTGCGTCGTGAAGGCGACGGGGCCGTGCCCATGAGCGCCTTCGACGCGATCGATGAGTCGAGCCCCTTCCAAGTGGGCGATCTCACCAGCGCCATGGAGCAAGTGCTCGATGTGCATGTGAGCGAGGTGTTCCTGCGTGACTGCATCGAACTTGTGTCACTGACCCGCAACCACAATGACATTGAACTTGGCTGCTCCCCCCGCGCCGCCATCGCACTTGTGACGGCCTCGCGAGCAAGAGCGTTCATCCATGGCCGCGATTACGTGATCCCAGAGGACTTCCTCGCCCTTGCCGAAGACGTGGTGCTGCACCGCATCCGGCTCACCTATGAAGCGCTTGCTCGCGGTCGCCGCGGCGAAGACGTGCTCCAAGACCTGCTGGGCTTGCTGGCCTGATGGATCTGGGGCACCCGGAACTGGGCCCGCCCGACGAACTTTCGCACGGCGACTTTGAATTCGTCGTGCGGAGGCTCGCCGACGATCTCGCATTCGGAACAGATGCGTCGCGTTTCGTCGGCGGGGGTCTCGAGTACGCCCAGTCGAGGCCATACGCGCCCGGTGACTCAATTCGCCAGATCGACTGGAAGATCACCGCCCGCACGCGTGGCACCTGGGTGAAGGAGTACGAAGCAATCAAGCGAACCGCCGTGCACCTCATGGTGGACACGTCCGCGTCGATGACGACAGCTTCAACCAGACTCTCCAAACACGATCTGGCTATCTGGATCGCCGCGGCGCTCGGGCTGGTTGCCCAGCGACGCCTCAGCCCCTGCGCCGTGATCGGTGGCGGTGAGCGCGAAACACGATTCCAACCGAGCCTGCTGCGTAGCGATCTCTGGCAAGCGCTGGAACCCCTGCGAAGCGGTGTGCATCGTGAGGGCACCCAATTGGCCCAACGGCTGGAAGACCTGTCTGTGCGAGCCCGCCGGGCCAGCGTCATCGTGGCTCTGACTGATCTGCATGCGCCGGGCGCTGTTGATGCCCTCCGCCATGCAGCTCAAAAGCACGATGTGATCGTCATCGAACTGCACGACCCCGCCGAAGCAGGCGCCTTGGGCGGTGGCTTCTTCCGCGGCAACGAAGCAGAGTCAGGACGGACCTTTACTGGTCACGGCGGCCTGCGGTGGACTTCAAAGAATGATCACATTGAGGAGCGCGACGCGGGGCACACACTGGCCCGTTCGGGCGTGAGCTGGCTCCAACTGCACACCGATCGGCCGTTCATGCCGCCGCTTCGGCACTTTCTGGCACACCGATCAGCGGTCGGCGGAGGCCGCACCTGATGCTCGGGGCGCTTCTCATCGCCGCCAGCGTGCTGGCGCAGGACGCACCCGAAGCGCTGCCAGATGCCAGCGTGGGCACCACCCGCGGCATCACCGGCACGATCAGCGTGCAGGTGGACTCGGGCACGATTCGAGCACGCCCTGATCTCGCCCTCGACGATCCCCTGCTGGTGCGCATCGCCCAGATTCGGGAACTGGAAGGTGGCGGGGCCATCTACGATCTGGAGTACATGGGCACGACTGCCGGCGTGCACGATCTGCGCGACGTGCTGGTGTTCGCCGACGGGTCACCCATCGACAATCTGGATCCGATCGAAGTGGTGATCGCTTCCCACCTTGGCATTGACTCACCCGTTGATCTCGACATGACGGCAACCCCACCATCGTCTTTGCGTGGTGGGTACTTGTTCTGGCTCACGGTTCTGGCCATCGTGTGGCTGCTGGTGCCGATGGTCATCATCGCTCGGCGCATGATGCAACGTCCGCCGGTTTTGACACCGCCGGCACCACCGCCAACCCTGGCCGACCAATTGCGACCACTGGTGCGGGCCGCCGCCCAAGGCGAACTCGATGTTGATGCACAAGCTCGCCTTGAGCTGCTCCTGCACAAGCACTGGCAGCGGGAATTGGCGCTCGACATGAAACCCCACGAGGTGCTTGCGGCCCTGCGGACACACTCGGAGGCTGGCCCCTTGGTGCGAGCCATTGAAAGTTGGCTGCACAACCCACGGGGCCAGAACCCCACGCCCGGTGAAATCAGCGAGTTGTTGGCCCCATATGACTCGATTCCGGCTCACGAGGCGACATGACATTCTCGCACCCGTCGCTGCTGCTTCTGTTGGGCGTAGGCGTTGTGCTGATCGTGTTCGCCTGGCAACGCATGGGACCTGGGCTGGCCATGCCCTTCGACGATCGCACGCACAAGAAGCGACGCTTCACCGACTGGACCCTGCGGAGTTTCGACTGCATGCCCGCGATCGCGCTCATGGCGGCGGTGTGCATGCTGGCCGGGCCACAGGTGCTGCGGCGCCCAACTGACCAGCGTGTGCTCACCAATATCCAGTTTCTCATGGACGTGTCAGGCTCGATGACCGTCGGCCGTCGCTACGACATGGCCTCGGATGCAATCACCAAGTTCGTGGACACGCGGCCCGGTGATGCCTTCGGACTCACGCTGTTTGGCTCGCATGCCATTCGATGGGTGCCCCTGACACGCGATCTGGATGTGATCCGAAATGCGATGGCGTTTGCAGATCCACAGCGCCAACCCAGGCACATGGGCGGCACCCGAATCGGGCACGCCCTCAACTTCGCCATGGGCAGCATGGTGGCAGAAGCATCCGAAGGCGACCGAATGATCGTGCTGGTATCAGACGGCGTCAGTAGCGATCTCTCTGGAGCAGCGGCCGCGATGGACATCGCAGACGACCTCAATGCCAATGACATCACCGTGTACCACGTGCATGTGGGCACCGGTAGCGTGCCAGCCGTGGTGCAGGATCTCGCCCGCGAAACCGGCGGCGAGGCATTTGTGGCTACCAACAAGCGAAGCCTGGACAACGTGTTCGCCCACATCGATCGCTTGCGGCCGGATCGGTTCGAGCGCGGCGGCACAGTTGCAGTGGATTGGTTCGCCCCCTTCGCCATCACCGGGCTGATCGCGGCGGGGCTTCACATGATCGGCCTTGGTGGCCTGCGGGTGACGCCATGGTGATGTCGCCCACGACAGCACTGGTCATCGCAGTTGCTGCGGGGCTGCTCGTGGCGATCACCGAGTGGCTGCATCAGCGACGAACCTCGCGGGTCGCCCGACTGGCATTCGGTCGGCGCGGATCCCCCGCCGCGTGGACCGCCATCGCTCTGCCGCTGCGCAGCGTCGCCATGGCGGCGATGGTCTGGGGCATGCTCATGCTCGCGACGCTCGATCCCAAAGTTGACGATGACGTCACGCCGCTGGCGGCGAGCAAGCACCTGCTCATCGCATTTGACGTGAGCCCGTCGATGCACATCGAAGACGCCGGCCCAGAAGAGAGTGATCAGTCCCGCACTGTGTGGGCCGGCAAACTTGTGCAGGGCATTCTCGATCGCCTGGATCCGAGCACGACCCGCGTCTCGATGTTGGCCTTCTACACGAGTTCGCTTCCGCTGTTCCAGGAGACCTTCGACAAGGAGGTCATCGCAAACGCCCTCGACGGACTTCCGCTGTACGCCGCCTTCGAACCGGGGCCGACTCGATTGCAGGAGGGCGTGGCAGCAGCATTGGACATGGCCAGAACCTGGATGCCCGGCACGGCCACGCTGCTGGTGGTCAGCGACGGCGACACCTTGACCGGAGCGGCTCCACCCCGGCTGCCAGCCTCCATCGCAGATGTGCTCGTGGTGGGCGTAGGCGACCCAAATCGGCCCCAAACCGTGGGTGGGCATGCATCAAGGCAGGATTCCACCTCCCTGAAACAACTCGCAACCCGGCTGGGCGGGCTTTATCATCAGGGGAACACGAAGCACCTGCCCAGCGATGTCCTCGATGGGCTTACCATGATTCAGCCTCGACTGGCCTCGGCCACCGGGCTCCGAGAGTTGGCACTGCTGACCTCCATCTGCGGGGCAGCGGCGCTGGCCTTGATCGGCCCGGCACTGGCGTTGGCGGGGATGCCAAGGCGACGTCATCAGACGATGCCACGAACAGGAGACGTCACAGCATGAACGCCCTGACCCGAGTGAGCTGGACCGTGTGGGCCTTGGTGCCTGTCGTTGCGATCGCCGTGCACTTCGATGCCGGTCAGCACATGATGGCCCGAGACATCGCAGCCGACATGCTGGCAACTGCACAGGATCAACAGACGCTGGCGATCGAGAAGCAAGATGCAGCCTACGCCGCACATCTGCAGACGATCGAGGCAAGAGCCGCGACATTCCTGCCCGATGCAGATGCGTCCGCCCAGCAGCGGCTCGATGAAGCGTTGGCCGCAGAGGTCGAAGCGTATGAAGCCGCCTCGGTGCAGTGGGCCTCAACAGCCGACGCCTTCAAGGCCGTCGAGGAACAGTTGGGAACTGACAACGAGGCCGTCCTCGGTGAAGTGCAGTGGGCAAAGGCTCGGGCCCGTGTTCGTGCGGGCGATGTCTGGGACGGCGCCAACGATCTCGAAGAACTATTGGCAAAGGCGCAGCAGTCTGACGCCCCCGGCAGTGCAGCACTTGCCAAGGCCGCACGCGAAGAGCTCGCTGCCGCCTGCTATTTCGGTGCTCGCCTGCTGCGACTTGAAGGCAAGCCCGCATCCGATTGGCGGCCTCAGGCCATTCGCGCTCGCCAGCACTTCCGCTACCTGGCCGAGGATGCCGCCCGCTCCTGCTGCGACACCACCGAGGTCCGGGCGCTCGAAGACAATGTCGAGCGGGCCATCAATCTTGAATTGATGGACTACAGCGAGCTCGAAGGGCAGCCGCTGCCCAAGCAGAGCCCACGGCAGGCCCGTGGAAACTGCAAGAGTTGCAGCAATTGCAACAATGTCTCGCAGAAGCCGCCAAAGCGCAAGGATGGCCGTGGGGCCGGCGGCGCAGCGCCAATCGGGCCCGGGTGGTAATTCGACAGCATCTCGCCGAAGGCCTCCCCACAGAGGCTTTGACGGAAGACCAAGAAGACTCCAAGAGAGAAGGACTGTGACATGTCGGTCGTGAGCCTTCGTTGCACGCTTGCTGCACTGTGCAGTGGTGTGTTGTGCACGTACGCCACAGCCCAGGTTCGCCCGGCCAAGCCACTGCAGCCGGCGCGGGTCGTTCCAGCAACGCCGATTACACCCGGTCAGGGCGGCCCCGGCGGAGGTCCACAGTTGCCAGACGCGGTCATTCTGCCACCGGGTGTCACCGGCCCGATCGAGATGCCACCGGGCGGGCCCCAGGAGATGGGGCTGCAACCCCCTCAGGAGACAAAGTCCGCACCAATCTCGGGCATGAATGAGGCGGAGGCAGCCCGCATCATTGCCATCTACAACGCGCTTGAGCCAGATGCGCAAGAGGCGATGCGCGAACTCTATCTCACGCAAGACATCGACCTGCTGATGGTGATCGCCCGTATGAACGGCGCCGATGCCAAGCCCCTCATGCCCAGCTTCTCCCGCAAGAAGTTCAAGCGAACACCTCAGGCGGTGCTGGCCGCGCGAACCAAACTTGGGCTGGAGTCCTTCCGACCTGCCGAGACAGCCGAGCCGCGTGAACTTGTCGAATGGCTTCACCTGAACGTGATGGCCGGCGAATGGGGTGAGTTGCAGTGGTTCCTGAACGAACGAGCTGGCGCCGAAGCTCCGGCGATGTACTCCCATGTGCTGCAGTCCACCAACCAAGGCGACCCGATGCTGCTGCCAGAAGAGGTGCTGGCGCTTGCAAATGCCGCACCTGAAGGCACGGAGGAAGTAGACAGCCCCACCGACTGGCAGATCGACATTTTGGGATCGATGCTCAAGCAGTCGGCCCAGCGAGCGTCGGTAGGCCCCATGCTGGAGCAACTCCACGCAGGCACCCGCCTCTTCGGTGGCGAGATTCCGGCCCATCAGGCCCGCACCGCAGCCCTGCTCACCAGAGCCGGTATGCCTCAGGAAGCCCATCGGTATCTGCCCGATCTGGATGCAGCTCGAACTGATCAGAACGGCCGCGCTCTTTTGATTCACGGGCTGTACCACGCTGACCTCGATGAGGTGGTTCCGGCATGGTCACTCTTTGGTGAGGTGGCGCTGCTGAGCGACGCCGACTTCAAACTTCGGCAGGAAGCGCTGCGGGAGGCCGTCAAGCGGCTGCCGGAAGTACCTGAGACGCAGGCCACCCAGTGGCTCATGCAAGTGTTTGCCGACGATCGACTCGCGCCAGCAGCGCTGGAGGTCATCGCCCTCGACGCCATGAACCTCAGCAAACGAGGCTTGTCTGTCACGGCCCGGGCCCGCACGATTCTGGTCATGAAGGCTGCGGTCGAGTCACTGCTGGCCTCAGGTCAGGTTGACTCCGACACCATTCGCGTGCCGCTGCGCATGCTGACGACCGGCCTCGTGATGGAAGCCGAAAAGATCGCTGAGGCGAGAACCACACCCAATCGGGTACCTCGCGAGATCACACTGATGATGCGGGCGCTGCCCGATGAGTCCTGGCTGCAGTCGATCGAACCTTCGCTGGCATCACGGGCATACCGCGCCTTCATCCAAGTGGCGCTGCGGGCGGACGAGACCGACATCGCGCTCGACATTCTGCAACGAGGTGTTGCCAGCCACGCAGCAGATGCGCAGGTCATGGGCCAAGAGTTCCTCGACGGATGGATCAAGCGACTTCGCCCCGATGCGGGCAGCAACCGGACTGCCGCCGCTCAGGCCATGCTCATGCTCTACGGCGGAGACATGTCCATGACAGCCGCACCGCTGACACGAGGGCGGCAGGCACGCAACATCGCCCGGCTGGTCGAGGTGCTCGATCTGCTCAAGGCTCATGACGTCGATCCACAGGACGTGCCCAACCTCGTCTCGGCTTTCCGCGCCTGCCACAGCCGGAGCGAGGCCTACAGCGAGCCCTCGATCGAAGAAGTCTTCGGCCCCATCAGCGAGTTGCCCGCTCCGGTCGCATCCAAGTTGGCCGCCGCCATGCAGGCAGGCCTCAGCGGCGACTGGCGATCGCGTGAGGTGCAACAGCGATTTGGCATGCGACGCAATGCTGTGGAGATCGCTGCTGTGGTCGAGGAGGGATATGCCCTGGCCGCCCGACTCATTGAACAAGCTCGATCGCTTGAACCCGACACGTGGCAGCACGCGATTGCCCGCGCTGCCCTGGCCTATGAACGGCTCGAGCACCGCCGGGCCCAAGCCGGTGAAGAACTGGCCGACTACGAGCAGCTGCGTGAACAGAGTTTCAACGCATTCCGCGACGCTGCCGTGGCATATGCCGATGCTGCAGCTCGCGGCGAAGTCGATCCTACGGCCGACGTGTTTTCGGTGTGGTTCAACGCAGCTGTCGGTGCCACCGACCTGTCCACCGTGACACGAGACAACGTGCTGTATGAAGGGTCGGAGCGAGACACGCAGATCAACACGATCCGCGAGACGATTCTGGCCATGCCCGAGGCGGCTGCAGATGAGCACATGGCGCTTCTGGCAGGCGAGCTCACCACCGCCATCAACTCGCTGTCTCCCGAAGTGAAGCCGCGCGTTGTGGGGCATGCCCTGCGAATCGTGGGCGAACATCCCGCTGGCGCGACGCTGCGGCGAATTCAGTCACTCTATGACGACTTGCTCAAGAACGAGATTCATCTGCGACTGATTGTTGACGGCGCTGATCGCATCGGCGCCGACCAACCATTCGCTGCGGTGCTCACGCTGCGTTACACCAATGCGGTTGATCGAGAGACCGACGGATTCGGCAAGTATCTTCGAAACGGCGTCTACCTGTCGATGGGTGGCCGAGGCACCTCCATGAACTACCGCGATCGACTGGATCGGTCGATCCGTACAGCACTGAGCGAAGGCTTCGAAGTAGAGGGCATCGGGTACTTCGATCCGATGCACCCATCGCGTGAGGTACGCGAGAACGGCGAGTCGGGGTGGCAGGAGAAGCCACTGGCCTACATCGCCCTCAAGGCGACCGATCCGAGCATCGAACGAGTGCCCGCCGTCACGATGGACATCGACTTCATGGATCAGACCGGCCCGGTGATCCTGCCCATCGAGTCCAACGCCCCGCTGGTCGATGCAGCCCGCGATTCCGACGCACGGCCGGTGCACGATCTCACTGTCGAGCAGATCGTGGATGTACGCGATGACGAAGCCGTTCTGCTGGAGATCACCGCGACAGGGCGCGGCATGGTGCCCCAGTTGGATCAACTTCTGTCAGGCATTGACAGTGCCCTGCCCGGATGGCGAATTGCTGATGGAGGCCTCGAAACGCATGACATCGTGCTGCTTGAGTCTGCTGAATCCGATTCGGATCGGTTCTTTCTGCCCGGAGATGAAGATCCTGAGCAGGAATTGGAATTGGTCGGCGATGACGGCGTGCACCGACAAGCCACACAGCGACGTTGGAGCGTGCGCTACGTGCCCACGGCCTCCCCGACCGGCGGGAACTTCACAATGCCCACGATGGTCGCCGGCATCAACGGCGAACTCGCGAACAAGACGTTCAGTGACATGGATCTGGTCGTCGTCGAGGGAGGCACCGTGCCCCTGGATGAAGGCCTGCGTCTGTGGTCATGGATCGCAATCGCCGTAGCACTTGTCGCGATCGTGGTGGCGCTGATTCTGCTGCAGCGTCGCAGTGTTGGTGGCACCTCGGACTCAAACGAAACCGACTGGATGCCGGCACGCGACACGCCTCTGAGTGCAATCGCGGCGCTTGAACGCATTGATCAGGCCTTCGGGCCTTCGATGTCTGAAGATCGACGAACCGCTCTACGTGACCAGATTCAATCACTTCAGGCGAAGTTCTTCAGCCCCTCCAGCGAGGCGGAGCCCGGTTCACTGCGGGACATCGTCGAGCGATGGGTGCAGGAAGTTCACGCGACACCGGCGTGAGTCTGAGCCCCTCCCCCACTTGACGGCGGCTCAGAAACGGGGAGGTACCGTGCGATTGCCATGTCGAATAGGCTTTGAGGCATGCTGCTCATTTGTGCCCTGATGCTGACGGCTTCGGCCGATCTGACGCTCAAGCAACTCACTCAAGATCCCGCCTGGATGGGCCGAGCCCCCCATCGCGCTTGGTGGGCTGACGACGGGCAGTCGATCTTGTTTCGGCGTCAGGCCGAGGATGGCGTGGCCTTCGAAACGATTGAACTCGACCCGGGAACAGGCGACCTGCGCGTGGTCGAAGATGCCAACTTGCCCCTGGCCAACTCGCACGGTGGTGCGATGGACCAACGCAGACAACGCCGGCTCTTTGCACATGGCGGCGATCTGTTCATCAAGCACGTGGGCAGCTCTCGAGTGCAGCGGCTCACAGAGACACAAACTGTCGAGTCAAGCCCTCGATTCTTGGCCGACGATCGGCGCATCATGTTTCGGCGTGATGGCCGATACGTGATTCGCGATCTGGACTCAGGCGCCGAGCAGGATGTGCGCAGCATTTCGTTCAAAGACCCGGAGCCTGAAGCGCAAGGCGAACTGAACGAAGAAACCAAGACGCCCGATCATCTTGAGGCCCAACAGGCGCACCTGTTCGAGACGCTTCGATCACGAGCGAATGACCGCGAACTGAAAGAGGCGCGAACTGAGGCGATCAAGGCGGCAGATACCCTGCGTCGCCCCGAGCCGGTCCGTTTGGGATCAGGCCGAAGCGAGCGATGGTCGTCGCTCTCCCCCGACGGACGCTGGCTGGCGGTGGTATCGGCCCCGAAGAGCCCCAGTACAGAACGAGACTCCATGCCGACCTTCGTGACCGAGTCGGGCCGAGTCGAACACCGATCCGTTCGCGGACTGGCTGGCGACGGCAGCCGGGTCGATCAGACGTTGCAGCTTGTCGATCTCAGTTCCGGCGAAGTGCACAACGTTGATACAAGCGATTTACCCGGCATTGATGTAGACCCGCTGGCATGGCTGGATGAGGCGGGCGTTGTGGCAATTGATGAGACTCCAGTCGGCACTGACACTGAGGCGGAGTCAACCGACGCGCCAGCATCCCAGAGGCCTGAAGCGACAAAGACACCGCGGCCGATTCGATTCAGCGACATCGAGTGGTCGCCCGATGGCCGCCATCTGGTGCTGCAGGTGCGCTCGCTCGACCACAAAGATCGCTGGATCGCTGAGCTTGATCTGGGAAGTGGCACCCCACTCTTGTCCCCCATTCATCATGAGCACGATGAGGCGTGGATAGGCCGGGCGTTCACCAGCATGGATTGGCTGCGAGATGGATCCGCGCTGTGGTTTCAATCCGAGGCAGACGGATGGGGGCATCTGTACATCTGGGATCCGGGCACTGATGAAGTCAGGCAGATGACCCAAGGGCATTGGGAGGCGAGGTCTGTTCGAGAAGGCCCTGACGGGAGACTCTGGTTCACGGCAGGCAAGGAGCGACCAGTTACAAGAGATGTGCATGTGCTGGATGTCAAACGCGGCACGATTCAGCGGGTGACTGAATTCGATGCCAGCGTAGACGCCTTCGCCCTCGATCCGCAGGGGCGACGTGTGCTCATGCGAGTCTCCAGTGCCACACGCCCACCCGAGATTGTCGTGCAAGAGGCTCGCGCTGGCGCCACACCTCGATGGTTGACCGATTCACGAAGCGAGGCTTATCTGAATCTCGACATGCCCGGCCCCGAGATCGTGGCGATTCCCTCCCCGCATGGCGGTGAGTTGTGGGCCAAGTTGTACCTGCCGCCAGAAGATGTGGAGCCCAGTGGTGCTGCCGTGCTCTTTCTCCACGGCGCCGGCTACCTCCAGAATGCCGACAACCAGTGGTCGAGCTACGCCAGAGAACACCTCTTCAACATGCATCTGGCAGGGCGCGGAGCGATCGTGCTCGATCTCGACTATCGGGCATCTTCGGGCTACGGCCGCGATCACCGTGCGGCGATCTACCGCCAGATGGGTACGCCCGAAGTCGAAGACATGGAAACCGCAATCAAGTGGCTTGCAGCAGAGCACGGCGTCGATCCCGAACGAGTCGGCGCCTATGGTGGCTCCTACGGCGGCTTCCTCGTTTTGATGGCGATGTTCAAAGCGCCTGACCTACTGGCGTGCGGCGCTGCGTTGCGCCCCGTCACAGACTGGATGCACTACAGCGACGGGTACACCACTCGCATTTTGAATCGCCCCCAACGTGACGGGGAAGCCTACCGGGTGTCATCCCCCATCGAGCATGCCGAGGGTTTGTCTGCCCCGCTGCTCATTTGCCACGGCATGATCGACGACAACGTCTTCTTCAAGGACACGGTGCGGCTCACGCAACGACTCATTGAATTGGAGAAGACGAATTGGGATGTGGCCATGTACCCGGTGGAAGCCCACGGATTCCGAGAAGATGCCAGTTGGCTTGATGAGTTCCGGCGCATTGATTCGCTGTTTACCGAGCAACTGAACTTGCCTCGCTGACAGCCGTCGGCCGCAACAACGCTACGCCGGGGCAAAGAGGTAGTTTCGATGTTCCTCGCCGGGCTTTCTGCACGGTCGCTGGGCATACGCCTCGATCGGAACCTCCTGCTTGCCGTCGAAGAACACCCCGACATAGCCCAGTGGTTCGAGGCAGGCCCGCACACGTTCAACCTGTTGATGGTGAATCTCCACCACGATCGGCGGCATGTCCTCTGTCAACAACTGTTGGGCTCCGGCGAACACACTTGCCTCATGCCCCTCGACATCACACTTGATCACCTTGACGGGCCGGGGGAACGTGGTCCTGATCGAGTCCAGCGTGAGCGTTGGCACTTCAATTCGGCCCCCAGAATCTTCCTGGCCTGGCACCCACTCAAGCGATGCACTTCCATCGCCCACCCCACGCCGAGAGAGTTGTGCAGTTGCCACGACGTCAGAAAGCCCGGCCATTCGCAGATCCAGAACACCCTCTGGAGTGAACCATCGCCCCACCTGTTCGATCCTGTCCTTCAGTTCCGGCTGCGGTTCAAAGGCGACGACCCGCCCACTTCGCCCGACGAATCTGGATAGCCAGTAGCAGTAAATGCCTTGGTTTGCCCCAATATCAAGCGCCGTGCCTCCCCGAAGCGACATTCGCCGCAACCATCGAAAGATGTCCCGCTCGGTTCTCCGGGCATACCGCTGAAATCTGAGGTAACTCCGGAATCGATCCTTAAGGCTGCACAACATTAGGCGGCAAACTCCCGATCAAGACAGGAGCGAAGGGTAACAAATGGGGTTGCGGGCCGATCACTCTCGCCGACGATGTGAGTCAAGCAGATCATCGATCAGCGTGGTGTCGAGTTCCTGGTCTTTGGACTCGACGAGCAGTGCCTCGAGGGCATCCGATCGCTGCAATCGAACTGTCTCGGCCATTGCTCCAATGGCATCCCGCTCAGTGTTGTCTGATGGATATCCGGCCATGATGCGGCTCCAGCGACCATCCGAAGCCTTCAGAAACTCGGCTTCGGCACGCGGTATGTAGGCAAAGTGAACATCCACCAGAGACAGAAGTCCCGCAACATCAGCTGCACGTGGATGCTCAAGCAGACGAATACGGATGTCCCGATGTCTGCCCAAAGACCGAGACAGCCCCCCTGCGCGAACCCGGAACATCCTCAGTTCCAGCTTCGACGCCTCCAGCGGCGTCAGGCACGCGTTCAGCCCGGCCAACGTTCGATCGTTGAGGTGCAGCGTCGATCTGCAGGTGTCGGCCATGGCGGGGCTAGGCGCAGCTTCGGCCGCACCGGTACTGCCTTGGGCCTTGATCTCCCTGATCAAGCCTTGTTCACGCCTGATCTGGTGGGCATGCATGGACGTCCGCAATGCATCCAGATCAGCAGCGTATCCGTGACGCAGACGCTCCCATCGCTCGTGCTCGCCGGGAAGAACGCCCTGTTGGTCTCATGCGTCGTCCGTGAGATCGAGCAGATTCGCCTTGAGTGAACCACAATGCACCTGCGGGCACAGCACGCTCGCTCGCCTGGCATGGGCAGCAAACCGAATTGCCGGCGCCTGTAACTCGCCGAGCACCTGCTCCAACTCGTCGAACAGAGCCCTGTCCAAACGCAATTGAGCATCCACCGCCTGATGACGGCGCGGC
This sequence comes from Phycisphaerales bacterium, assembly GCA_022446885.1. GTDB lineage: Bacteria > Planctomycetota > Phycisphaerae > Phycisphaerales > SM1A02 > JABAAC01. The sequence goes on from JAKVBU010000018.1 coordinate 21,295, forward strand.
ATGAGCTCGGCCATGAGCAGTTGATACTCAGATGGATCCCCCTGAAACTCCGCCACATCGCGTGAGGCATCGCACAACGGCACCAACGTCGCTTTGCACCAGTCACTCACTGTTTGCAGATACCGCCCATGGACATCGGTGATGAATGCCGTTTGCTCCGGGGACAGCTGCAACTGCTCACTCAACTGCTGCATGTCCTCAGAACGGATCTCCGGAGGAAGGCGCAAGCTGACATGAGACAAGCCACTGCTCTGGAGTGCCTGCTGGCCATCCGAAGGCAAGGGGCTTGGGTCCTCTGCCAATGCACCGGTCACGATGACCCCACACAGTGCGCTCAAGAGGACCAAGCACTTGCCCCCGACGACCCCCTGTCTCATGTCAGCAGATCTCGCACAACGTGGCCGTGCACGTCAGTCAGACGAAAGTCACGCCCCATGTGGTGCACGGTCAGCCGCTCATGATCCATGCCCAGCAGATGCAGCATCGTCGCCTGTAGATCATGCACGTGTACCGGGTTCGCGGTGATGTTGTAGCCAAAGTCATCCGTATCGCCATACACGAATCCTGGACGCACACCCGCACCGGCCATCCACATCGTGAAGCAACGCGGGTGGTGATCACGACCGTAGTCATTGGCCGTCAATGCACCTTGTGAGTAGTTGGTGCGGCCGAACTCACCGCCCCACACGACGAGCGTGTCTTCGAGTAGCCCACGCCGCTTGAGATCAGTGACGAGTGCGGCTGAGGCCTGATCGGTCTCCTTGCACTGCACTCGAATTGCCGAGGGCAGGCTGCCATGCTGATCCCACCCTTGATGGTAGAGCTGGATGAACCGAACATCACGCTGAGCCAGACGTCGGGCCAACAGGCAATTCGCAGCATATGTGCCCGGCGTGCGAGCATCCTCCCCATAGAGTTCGAAGGTCTCATCTGGTTCATCGGAGAGGTCTGAAACCTCGGGCACAGACAGTTGCATTCGGCTGGCAAGTTCATATTGAGCTATCCGAGACCGAATGGACTGATCCCCCACTGCATCGAACTGGCACTCATTGAGTTTGGCTAGCGCCTGAAGCATGTCCCGCCTCATATGGTGCGACATGCCCTCAGGATTGGTCAGATACAGCACCGGGTCTTTGCCTGCCCGCAGTTGCACGCCCTGATGCCGCGAGTCGAGAAAACCACTCCCCCAGAGCCGGGAATACAGCGGTTGGCCACCCTTGTTCGCCGTCACAAGCACGATGAAAGACGGCAGGTCGTTGTTCATCGATCCCAGGCCGTAATTCACCCACGAACCCATGCATGGCCGCCCGGCGATCTCGGAACCCGTTTGGAAAAACGTGATCGCGGGATCGTGGTTGATCGCCTCGGTATACATCGATCGCACGAAACACAGGTCGTCAACGATCTGGGCCGTATGGGGCATGAGTTCGCTCACCCATGCGCCCGCCCGCCCATGGCGAGCGAACTTGAACTGCGCTCCGGCCAACGGTAGAGATGATTGATTGCCCGACATGCCCGTGAGCCGCTGCCCTTTGCGCACGCTGTCGGGCAATTCCTCTCCGTTGCGCTGTTGCAGCAGAGGCTTGTGGTCGAAGAGATCCAGTTGCGATGGGCCACCACTCTGGAACAGGAAAATCACCCGCTTGGCCTTAGGGGCATGGTGCGGCCCGGGCATGACGGCACCGGGCACACCGGCCAGACCTTGACGACTCAATGCACCCAATGCCATGGCACCAACGCCCATCGACATGCCCGACAGGAAGTGACGTCTCGTGACGTCCATCATGGTGCAGTCAGAACAGTTGGTCACCACTCATCTCCGCATCATCGCCGCGTCGGTATTCAAGATCGTCGAACACACCATCATCATCGCCGCAAGATCGCGATGGTCAATAAAGTCCACACCAGGCGCCGCTCCGATGGCCCCCAACGCGGTCGAATCGGCTCCATTCTGGTCTGCAGCAGCCAGTTGGGAGGCATGCAGATCCAGAAGTACCTCCAACTCAGCCTCTGTAGGCCGCCGGCTGGCAGTGAGCCGAAAGGCCTGCATCACACTCTGCTGTACGTCACCACCAGTGTCCTGCAGCACACGCTGGGCCAATACGCGAGCCGCCTCAAGGAACTGCTCATCGTTCATCAGGACCAATGCTTGCAGCGGTGTGTCGGTCTGTTCGCGTTGAGCTACACATGACTCCCGATGCGATGCGTCAAAGAGCATCATCGACGGCGGCGGCGAAGTTCGCTTCCAATAGGTGTAGAGGCTGCGCCGCCAACGCTGCTCGCCTTGGCCTGCGGGATAGGCATGCCCAGCCTTGTCCAGCCACAGTCCTGGCGGTTGCGGTGGAAAGACCGGCGGGCCGCCCATCTGCGATGCGAGCAGGCCTGAAGCCGTCAGTGCTTGGTCGCGCACCATCTCTGCCGTGAGTCGTCGAGCAGGCCCACGACCCAGCAGCCGGTTGTCTGGATCTGCTTGGACCAGTGCCGAGTCACCCACGGATTGTTGACGCCATGTCGCGCTGGTCACGAGCCGACGCAGCATCGCCTTCACATCCCATCCTGACTCGATGAAGTCCACTGCAAGCATGTCCAACAGGGCTCGATTCGAGGGGGACATGCCCTGCACCCCGAAGTCGCCGGGCGTCTCGACCAGTCCCCGGCCGAAAACCTGCGTCCAGAGCCTGTTCACAGCGACACGGGCAGTCAGTGGATTGGACGGATCAACCACCCAGCGAGCCAAATCCAGCCGGTCGTGAGCCGCATGCTCGGGCATCCCCAGCAGAGCGGGCATGCCCGGATCAACTGGCTCACCGCGTGCGTCATAGCGGCCTCGCTCAAGCAGATAGGCCTGCTTGGGTTCAACCGAGTCGCGCATCGTCATGATCTGGGGCACACGATCACGGGCGGCTGCCAACTTGCGTCGCGCCTCGTGCAGGTCAGACCGGGCGCTTGCCCAGACGTCATCGACTCGCTCGAGCCAGAGATCGAACAGGGCATTGGGGCCGATCGTGTGACCAGAATCGTGCAACAGGGCGCACTCAGCGGGCGTCAACGCGACATCGAACACCTGTACCTCATCAACCCCGCCACCTGCGAATCCGTTATCTCTGAAACGCTGGCCTACGGTGAGATGTCCTGGGCCACCGCCCGTGATGCCGCGTGTGAGTTGATCCTGCACCACCTCAACAGCTGCCGGATCGCCGTTGATTGTTATCGCCAACCCCTCTGCCCGGCTCGAGCCATCGTGCGACACAGTGATGTGCGTCCAGGTGTCCAGTGGCAGCGCTTCGATGCCCCGGACACTGATGGCATCACCCGGCCAGAAGTGCACCAGTGACCAGATCGGGCGCCCCTCATCCAGCAGCAGGTGGTATCCCTGACTTCCTGCATCGGTCCAAGACTTCGATCGATGAATCACCACCGCCCGCTCAAAGTGGCGAGGCACCTTGACCCAGAGCGAGAGCGTGATCGGATCTGCTCTTGTCGCATGCCCGACATCGGGAAAGTGGAGATTGTCGTCGCCCGACATCAATGCCGCTTTGCCCTTGACGCCCTCTATCGCTGCGGGTGAGTCGGCAACACCGCCGGGCGTTCCAGAAGCAACTGCATTGGCGAGCGAACGCGACTCGACGTCATCCAGCGAGTACCGACCAGTGGGCGCAGCCAGCGATGGCGTTTCGCCAGTGCGACGCCATGTCTCAAATGCCGCCCGACGAGATGCCCGCAGGTCGGGCAATGCCGCCTCAAGTTCGGCGACCTCAGCAGAGAGCTGGGCGATCTGGGCCGATTGCTGGGCAGTGGGCAGATCGAGCGCCGGTGTAGGCACGGCTGCCGTGAAGTGTGAGTACAAACCGCACTCGTCGATGTCGTCGAAAAAGGCACTCAACTGCCAATACTCACGCTGGCTGATGGGATCGAACTTGTGATCGTGGCATCGAGCACACTGCACCGTGAGCCCCAGCATGGTGGTTGAGAACGTGTCCACTCGATCGGCGACGTACTCGACGCGAAACTCCTCTTCAACACTGCCGCCTTCATTTGTCTGCCGGTGCAGTCGATTGAACGCAGTCGCCAACTTCTGATCATGCGTGGCGTCTGGCAGCAAATCGCCGGCAAGTTGCCACACGAGGAACTCATCGTGCGGGAGATTCTCATTGCAAGCTCGAACCACCCAGTCACGCCAAGGCCAGACATGTCGCCCCTTGTCGTTCTGATAGCCGTAGGTGTCGGCGTAGCGGGCGAGATCAAGCCAGTGTGCCGCCATGTGCTCACCGAAAGCCCCTTGAGCAAGCAGGCGGTCAACGGCTCGACCCAGCGCGCCTGGCTCAATGTCGGCTTCGAAGGCGTCCATAGCTTCGATACTCGGCGGGAGACCGGTCAGATCGAAACTCGCGCGTCGCAGCAGCGTGGCTCGATCTGCTTCTGGTGCGGGCCCATGGCCTGCCGCTTCGAGCGCCGCCAACACATGTCGGTCCAGATCGTCTCTGCACCAATCGGCGTCAGTGACAGATGGAAGCCCAGGTGAGCTGGGCGCAGTCCATGCCCAATGCTCGTGCCATGGTGCGCCAGCCTCGATCCACGCATGCAGCAGTTCGATGTCGTCCGCACTCAAACGGTGCCGCGATGTTCGAGGTGGCATGCGATCAAGCGGGTCATCGGCGCTGACACGACGCATGAGTTCACTGGCGTTGGCGTCATGCGGCACGACTGCGGGCCGACCGCTCGCACCTGCCGACAGAAACCCCTCTTGAGTATCCAGTCGCAGCCCGCCTTCACGCGTGGCCGAGTCCGGCCCGTGGCACTCGAAGCAATTCTGAGAGAGCAGTGGCCTGACCTGATCAGCCAGTTCACCACCTGCTGCCAGCGAGAGACAAAGAAGGGTCAGCACCAGTCCACAATACCGGGAGTCCCGAACTCAGTGTCAAGGAGCGACCTGCTGGAACCCCTCGATCTGATCAACTGGCAACTGCAGTACTCCAGAGCCGCTGCGACCGAATAAGTCCAGATTCACCACCAGATAGAGGGACTTGGTCATTGGCGGTGGTATCTCGAAGCACACCGTGTGAAACGCACTGTCTCCCGGCAGAATGTCGTCTGATCGCGACAACTCACCTTCGATCGACTTGTTCCATCCATAGTGGATCGGCCCGCGAATCACGTTGAGCACGTCGTCAATGAGATCGAATGAGGCCCGAGGAGAAGACGACTCCATCCTGAGAATACGACGCTGATCGGTGTTCTTGATGCCGAGCCTGATGATCAACATCTCATCAGCACCCTCCGAACCGCCTTCCAACTGGGGGACACCAATGCGAGCCGTTTCGACCCTCAGTTTCAGGCCCTTGTCAGTAAACCAAGCCCCAAACTGAACTGGATCAATCGCTGCCAGCAGAGCCTCATCGGCTCCAGATCCGGAAACCTCTTCGTTGTCACATGCATCCAGCACATTGTCGATCTTCACATGAGCACCACTCTCGATGAGCGCCAGAGTCACACCGGGGCTTCTATCCATCAATGTTGCTACATCAAGGGGGGTGTCGCCTCGGTGATTCTCCTCATTTACATCGACTCCCCCTTCACTCAATACTCGAATCATGTCCGGCGCTGCCGAAGTGTCGTTGAAGAGCACCACCACACCAATCGCGTTCCGCCCATCTTCATCTGTCGCACTAGCGTCAGCCCCAGCCTCCAGAAGCGCCTTGAGAACCGTTGGGTCAGCAACCGTTCCAGATGCAATGAGCAGTACTGGCTCGTTACGAAAGAGGCTCCCCGAATTGGCATTCGGATCAGCCCCTTTGTCGAGCAGCGCTTGAACCTGTTGTGCAGTTGTCGTCTCTTCGTATGCGAGCATGTACAGATCGTGGTCGAGTTGCTCCTGATCTTGCGATGCCCGCGGCGATGGAGACGCATCGTCTTCAGGGCCCCAGGAAGGAAAGAGCAGCCCCCCACTGTCCGGCTTGGGCCCTTCTCGTCTTGCCATGTACCAATTGATGGTCGCAGTCGCAGCAGCATCCGCTGGCGATGCCAGCACCTCCGGCCCATCTACCGGCCTGCCGATCCAGAACCCGTCGGGCTTGGTCCAGTGCCAGTCCGAGACGTGGCTTTGTTGCACCCGATCCTCAACCCGAACACTGATACGGCCATCTGGCTCGCTTGAGCACCCGGCAAGAACAAAGGCGAAGGCAAAGGCCACCAGCCTCAACATGAAACGTGCATCCCTCATAGTCTCAAATAGTAGTACACATTACGCAGGACGACTGAGCGACCCGCCTGCGGTCATCCCCGCCCTTGCAGCGCACTGTAAATCGCCCGAGTCGTGTCCGGCGTCGTACCGCAGCATCCACCCACGGTCGCGGCCCCGGCATCCAGCCATGAGAGGGCCAGTTGGGCGTAGGTGTCGGGGTCAACGGCATCGGTGTTCACCCACCCTCGCACCGGATCGGGGTGGCCGACGTTCGCCCAAACTGCGATAGGCGGCACCTTGGGCTGCAGGCTCGCCAGAAACTCGACCTGATCCAACATCGCCCCGGCGCTGACGCAGTTGACGCCGATGAAGCAGGCATCCTCGATGAAGGGCATCAACTCGTGCAAGGGCATGCCGTCGAGCAGTACCCCCGGCGGGCCATCGTGACGCAGACAGAAACTGATGCCCCAGCCATCTGGCACTCGCTCGTGGGCCACGTCGGCTGCAGCAATTGCCTCGCGGGCGGTGCCTATCGTTTCGATCAGAATGCAGTCCACCCCGGCATTCAGCAGGTGGTCGATGTGCTTCGCGTGCTCGGCCATGCATGTGGCCGAGTCCGGCGCCAGATCGGGGCTGTAGCAGTCTTCGAGCGGGGCAACACTGCCCAACACGAGCGCATCGGGTGACACCTGGTCGCGAGCCCGCTGTGCGATGGCGACGGCCTGACGTGTCAACGCCGCCGCACCCGCCTGCGGCCCGCCACGCTCGAGCGAACGTGCATGGGTGCGGAAGGTGTTGGTCGTGATCGCCCTGGCCCCGGCATTGAGATAGTCGCAATGCACCTGAAGCAAGGCCTCAGGCGCATCCGTGATTGCCCGAGCCGACCAGAGCGGCAGCGTGACATCCACGCCTCGGCGGTCAAGTTCCGTGCCAGTAGCCCCGTCGATGAGCGTCGGTAGCAAGGTGTTGAGCACTCCAAACTGGACAGATCACCAAGGCCAAGACACCGCCAGCATCATCCCATGGGAATCGATGCCTGCATTGATGTCAGTCTCGCTCCACTGGCCCAGGCCTGGAACGCGATCAGAACAACTCGCCCAGAAAATCCAGAAAGCCACCACCGGCTTCAACATCCATGTCGGTAGCCACTGCGTCGATGATGCCGTCTCCATCCACATCAATGGCCATGGCGTCGGCCACACCATCAAAATTGGTGTCTGCGACAACAGCGTCAGCGATTCCATCGCCATCGATATCCATGACCACGGCATCGACCAGCCCGTCGCCGTTGACATCGGCCGCAACCGTGTCCACATAGCCATCGCCCGTGGTGTCGGCTCCGAAGAGATCTACCTGTCCATCGCCGTCAACATCCACTGCGATGGCGTCGGGCACGCCGTTCCCATCAACGTCGTATACGGCAGCTGATGCAACCGCCCCTCCAGAAAAGCCCGACTGGCTGGGCATTGGTGCAGCTGATGCAGACTGGCCCAACTGACTCATGACAAAGCCCATGAGCGCACCACCGGCAAAGGACGTCAAGGGCACCCAATTCGTCTCTCCGCTGCGGCCGATCATGGCCTGCCTGGGCAATTGCCCTTGCTGGTTCATCGCCTCCAAATGCGAGGCCGAATATGGACCGTGTGTCTCACGCGTGGACGGAAGGTGAACGAAGAAGTCCCGATCGTTCGGATCCAACGGGCGGGCCGCCTTGGTAGCGGCAGACGAAGGGGGCGACTGAGCCGCGGGAATGCGCGATCGAATGATGCCCGCCTCCTTCTCTGTCATCAGACCTTCACGCTGCAATTGATCAACATGGGCGCGGGCCTGATCAGACCCACCCGGTCCGGCAGAGGCGGCTTGAGCGCCAACAGGGTTCACACTTGATGCGATCAATCCCATTCGATTGACCAGCCGCTCAGCTGAATTGGCATCTGCGGCATCAATGCAAACTTCGATCCCACCTCCAAGTTGAGTCGATCCGGCCATCACCTTGAATCGGGGCATGTCCAATCTCCTGCCTGCAGCCTAGAGGAGATGGGCCCTGTCAATCAACACTCAGTCAGAGGATCAGGCACAGATGTCGCCCAAGCCTCCGTCAGGGGGCAAACTCATCATCACTCCGGATCGGCTGGGGCTCCGTTGACCAACACTTGCGTGGGCATGGTTGGCGTGCCCGTAGCCTGAAATCCGATCGAGATCGACCCACCGGCAGGGATCGTGGTGGTCCACGACGGGTGCATCAACTCGATGACGCCCTGAGACTGCGACACGAGAACGGCATTCCAGACATTGTCCATCTCAAATGCGGCGTGCACGCTGACATGCCAGTTGTCGATGGGCGTGTCAGCGTAGTTGTTGATCAGCAATTCACCGGTGAACCCTCCTGCCCACTGGTCATTGATAGACATGGACCACGAGAGCCCATCCAACTGACATGCGTCGGGCACGCCGTCGCCATCGTCATCAGGCATGCCATTGGCGATGTCACAGGCATCGGGAACGCCATTGCCATTGCAATCAGACGCACCTTGCTGAATCTCGTAGGCGTCGGGCTCACCATCGCCATCGCAATCGCTCTGGCACACATCGGGGACTCCGTTGCCATCGAGATCCTGGGCTCCGCCGGCAATATCGTCTGCATCGTCAACGCCGTTGCCGTCGCAGTCAGCGACGCCCTCATCACCGAACACCAGACTGCCATCGTCGTACACAGCGATGGTCGAAGTCTTGATGACGGCGTCCTGCCCGAATGGAAGCGCGCTCAGCGACGGGTCGTTATCACGCGACCATGCCGATGGCGGGGCCGAAGCGTCGAGCCCGATACCGATCTGGCACTCACGCCTGTACGACGTGCCCGGGCCAGGGCCGAATGAGATACCGGTGTAGTCAACCTCCACCATGGCCAAACCAGTTGCAGGATCGATGAGCGTGATGGGGCTCACAGTGGCGCCCTGCGTGAATGATGCATCCACCACTACGTCATCAATGGTCAAACCAGCGTCGAACACCTCGCTCAGATTGAGCCAGATCTTGAAGGACAACGCGTCGCTGAAACGCGCCGGCCATGCACTGCGGTTGTTCAGAAGGCATCGAACACGAGTAAAGGTGTCGGCATCCTCAATGATTGACGCCTCGACGAACATCTCCTTGCCCCATGCGTCCTCGAGGGGCGGAAACTCAGCGTCTGGGAATGGGGTCCCACCATGCGTCTGTGCCATGCAGGCCAGCGCAGCGGTGATGCCAGCGTTGTAATCGCAGGCGACTTCGTTGGCGATGTAATCACCGCGATCATCCGCCCAGTCGAAGTCATCGGGAGATGCCGGGCCGCCCACCAAGGCGCCCCAGAGCACGTGCCGATTGGGCTCGGGATCCTGCAGTTGATCGTTCCATGATCCATGAGCCGTGCGATGGTGCGGCCGCTGCGGTGGGTTCTCACCGATCCCGCACATGTAACTCGACTGCCGCGGGTTGTCACCAAGGATGTAGTCAACCTGCGAAATGGCGAATGACCGGTACCTGCCATCAGGGGCGTCGCCAACGAGATCGGCATACGCAGCCGCCAGATAGGCCGTGTTGGCTGCATAGCGCAACGATCCCCATGTGTCGAGCCAGGCCAGGCCGCCGGGTGTGTAGTCGATCCGACCATCAGGGCCGCCAACGGTCCAGTAGTCGAGCCACGCCTCTGCCTCATCGCGATACATCTGCTCGCCAGTCAAGGCCGACAGCAACACCATGCAGCCGTAAGACTTGTCATCCCAGTTGTGCGTCCATGTCTTGTTGCCATGAAGGAAGTGCGTGTCGTAGATCGAACGGGCCCGATCGAGATAAGCCGCTTCGCCAGTGGCGCGATACAGCCACAAGGCGCTCCAGCAGAGTTCATCTTGCCACAGCGACCATGACCGGTAGAACGAAGTCACATCGGTGATCGTTTCGTGATACGCCCCCTGATGATCAAAGGCGAAATCGTGTAGTTCGCGAGCGTGCTGCAGCAGGGTGGCTGCGTATGCGGGGTCTTCTTGGGCGAAGACCATCGACGCCGCTGCAAGAAAGGCCGCGGCTTCGGCCGGAGGTTCTGAGCCGGGATCCTCAGCCGTCAGCCACCAGATCTTCGGCTCGTACGCACTGGGGAAGACCTCAGCTGGTATCCACCACGCGTGCGACTGGGCCCCCTGCCCGATCTGCCCACAGAATACGTCGGGTTCCGGGTGGGCCTCGACGCACCAATCCGCATGCCAGCGAAGCGTGCTGCTCAAGTGCCCCCATTGCTGGGCCACGTCGTATCCCTCGCGGTAGTCAACGGCGCTCCAGGCGATCATCGTCATGGCGCTGGTGATCGGCAGCACAAAGGTCGGCGTGTCGCCGGCATCCATCAACCGATGGCTTAGATCCACCGGCCACGTACCGTTGACCTGCGGGGCGTTTGCGATGTTGGTGAACGCATCGCCACGCCACGAGAGCCTGCTGTCTTCGGGCAGTTCTCCCGCTCGCTGCGCCTCGTAAAAGAGCAGCGATGCCTGCAACGCCTGGCTGTAGTTGAACTGGCCGGTGCCGGGATCTCCCGGACACTGACCCCAGCCATTTACGACGGCGAGCAGATCCATGACGTCAGTGACACCTGATCCATCGAAGTCACTTGGGCACGCTCCCTCTATCGGGCAGTCGCCCCAGTTCTGCAGCACTTCGAGTAGATCGATCATGTTCACGGCCCCATCGCCATCGACATCGGGGCATTGAGTTCCTGCGGTTGCGTTCATGGCGGCCGCTGCGACGATCACGATCGATCCGGCTGATTTGACAAGCATGCACTGCACTCCTGTTGAGCGAGGAATTGACGGGTCCATTCCTGCCCTGCCCTCGAAAGCGTCCAACACACGTCGGATGGAACAAGGTGGAATCGGACCACACCTCAGACACAATCCAACTCCCACGATGACTGCGCACGCTGCATGATCTGGGCAGGTTTTTCGACTTCAATTCTGCTTGAAGTGTCGCATTGGCACCACCCGGCCACCCTTTTGATCACTCAAGGCCGCTGTGACGTGTACTCAGCATCTGGCCAAAACTAGGAGATGGGCACATTCGATCGTAGGCTCCGCCCCGGGCCACCATCCCATTGGGGGGCTGCAGGAGCCAGAGCCCATGAACAGCAACTTGATTCGACAATGCACCGCTCTCACGCTGCTGATCCCTGTGTCCACGGTTGTTGGGCAGGACGTTCAGCAACTTGGTGCCGGCAGCTACCAGATCGGCCTGCCCGATGGTGAAGTGGGCCCGTCACGCACCGACGGCATCCGGGTTGAGCCGCGAGTCACAAGTGACTTCACCGGGCCAATACCAACGAATACCTGGTGGTCCAGCCTCATTTGGGAACGCTGGCCCTCTGATGCATTCGGTCAACCGATGCATGCCCACCCGCTCTCCATGCAAGCCCAGTCGCACGGACTCATGCTCGGGCACCTCACCGACACATTCGCCACCGGCGTGGGCTATCAACACAGCCTGGGCGCTGGAACGATCGCGCTGCACGTGGGTATCGAGGGCCTGAATGCACCTCAAGTCGAAGTGGCACATGCGGGCGACTGGACGGTGACACCCAGATGGACCGACGGCACACGTCAATTGGAAGTGACATTTGGCCGAGGACTGCCCATCGTGCATGCCAGCGGATCCGGCGGTTCGCTCGTGGTGTCGATCGACCAGCACCAACACAGCTGGTCGGTGATCGACTCCAGCGACACCGATCGAATCTTGCTCATCGGCGATCAGGTGTGGGGCCTGTTTGCGCCTGAAGAATCGAACTGGACGCAAACCGAGGGAACCTTTACCGCAGCGAATGCAACGGATGTCTGGGTCGGCGTGCTGCCCGATGCGTCCACCGTTGCGATCGACCTGTTTCGCGCGAGCGCCCGCCGCGTGCTTGAAGACACAAGCGTGCAGTGGGTGTGGAACAGCGTCGATCGCAGCGTGGACGTTTCCTGCAGTTTCCACACAGCCGATCCCGGACAAGACGTACTGACCTGCCTGTATCGACACCAGTACCTCAACCTGGATCCGCTGACCGTGCTGGGCACTTATCAATCGCCGCGAGGCGAGATGCGACTGGTTCAATCGCCGATGGTCCAGATGAAGTTTCCGATGCCGCCGATGCTGCCACTGCTGCCCGACACCGGTGGCGTTGACAACACACAAGTGCAGGCCGATCTGGATGCCGCCATGGCCGAGCCCGTCTCCTTCCCAGCTGACACATACTGGTGCGGCAAGGCCATGGGTCGGCGGGCCCAGTTGGCCCTGATTGCCGATCAACTCGGCGACATCGAGGCTCGCGACGCACTGCTCGCTCAGATTCGAGAAGTGCTCGAGTCGTGGCTGACAGTGGACACCGACAGCGACAACTCTGCCACAAACCCACTGCAGGCGGGATCGGCCACAGCGAGCAGCGGTGTGCAGATTCAGACAGTGGATGGTGCATCTGGGCCCGCTGCTACCGGCATGGGCAATGGTGACTGGCTGCGCTTTGCCGACGTGACCTTTCCCGACGGCGTGCCGTTTAGATCGATGATCCGATTCGCTTCTGGGTCATCAAGCAGCGGCCTCGTACAGGTACGACTTGATGATGTGACTGGCCCCGTCGTTGCCGAGGCGGCGCTGGGGAACACCGGCGGATGGACAAACTGGTCCCAGATGGCGATGGGACTCAGCAACACCCAGTTGCTGGAGGGAACACATGATGTCTTCATCACCTGTTCAACCAACTCCGGGCAGGACATCCTGACACTTGACTGGTTCGCCTTCGAGTACCACGACGGCGTCGGCGATGATCGCTTGTTTGCACTCGATGAATCTTGGAACACCCTGATCGGCTATCCAGACTCATACGGATCGAGCAGCGAACTCAATGATCACCACTTTCACTGGAGCTACTTCATCATGGCAGCCTCCACCGTGGCTCGATTCGACCCGGACTGGGCTCACGCGGATCAGTGGGGCGGCATGATCGACCTGCTCATTGCCGACGCCGCGAATCATGATCGCAATGAAAACCGCTTCTGCTTCTTGCGGCACTTCGAACCATGGGTGGGCTACTCCTATGCCGCGGGCCATGCGGGGTTTGCTGCGGGCAACAACCAGGAGTCGTCCTCTGAGTCGATGCACTTTGCAGCAGCCTGCGTCATGTGGGGCGAAGTGACAGGCCGCGATCCAATTCGTGACATGGGACTGTTCCTCATGGCCGTTGAATCAGCAGCGATCGAACAGTATTGGTTCGATGTCGATGAAGCCGTGTTTCCCCCTGAGATGGCGCACGAGGTGGCCGGCATCGTGTGGGACTCGGGGGCCGACTATGCAACTTGGTGGACCGACAATCCAGAAGAAATCCATGGCATCAACGTGCTCCCTGTGACGGGTGGGTCGCTGTATCTGGGACGACGACCAGAAGCAATGCAGCGGGCGTGGAACGAGTTGGTCGCCGAGAACGGCGGTGATCCGGTCGAGTGGCGTGACGTGCTCTGGTGCTGGCGGGCGCTCTTTGACCCGGAGGCAGCGCTGGCCATGCTGCAGGCGGACCCAGAGTTTAGCGCCGAAGCAGGATCTTCAAGAGCGTTCACCGGGCACTGGATCGGCGCGTTGTCGAGCCTTGGCACAATCGACGTCAACGTGCACGGCAATGCCCCGCTGTCGGCCGTCTTTGAACAAGATGGGCTTCGAACCTACGTTGCCCACAACACCGGCCCCGTCGATCAGGCTGTGCACTTCAGCGATGGCGTGCACTTGTGCGTGCCTGCCGGGGAGACCCTCTGGTCGTCTTCAGGGCAGGCTTGTGACGCTACTGGCGATGTGACGGGTGACGGGGCAGTCGATGTGTCTGACCTCACGACGCTCCTCGCCCAATGGGGCCCTTGCCCCAACTGCGCTGGCGACCTCGACGGAGACGGTGTTGTAACGATCCTCGATCTACTGATCGTGCTCTCTAACTGGAGCTGATCATGGGCTCGTTGATGAGGTTGATTGTTGCTGCGGCCTCGGATTGGCGTCAGAGAACACACACAGATCAGCCCGCGGCAAGATCCGCACCGGCGACTCGTCCACCTGCCCTTCCTCATTGCACACCGCATCAAGACTGAGGTCCAGATGGGTAGCCATGAAGGGGTACATGGCGGCCCGCTTGGACGCCCCGTAGTCATGCCCTTCGCTGGCCAGGTGCACATTGGCTGCTGACTCCGGCACGCCCAGCGCCGCATACACCCGCTTGACGTACGGAAACTCGACCATGGGCGTGTTGCTGGTCCAATCGCCACCACATGAAATCAGGAGCATGGGCCGCGGCGCGGCACAGGCCGCGATCTCAACATTGTTCGTGCGCCAGTCGCCTCCATCATGAATAGGCAGGCTGGACTCACAAGGGCAGCCGCCAAAGAAGTGGGCAGACACCATGACAACTGGCACGGACACACAAATGCGATCGTCGAGGCAGGTTGCCAGAAATGTCTGGGTGCCACCGCCACTTGAGCCGGTCATGCCGATACGCGTGCCATCGACTTGTTCCAGCGACTGTATGAAGTCAATGACGCGCATGGAGTTGTCGCACTGAGCGACAAGTGCTTCGGGGGTTCGGTGGTCGCATTGCGTGGACTCCCCCCACCCGACCATGTCCCAGGCGAACACAGCCGCGCCCATGCGGGCAAGCGTTCCACAGCGAAGTTGATGATCTCGACGAAACCGACCCTCGGGATCGTCGCCGCGTGCTCGGGAGTGCCCGTGCGGGCACAGCACGGCTGGCCAGGGGCCTTCGCCATCGGGCAGATAGAGATTGCCCGTAATGAACACGCCCGGCGTCGTCTCCAACGCAACGGCCTCGACGCTGTAGCCATCACATTCGATCGCAGGCCGCCTGACTGCGGGCACTGGCGGCCGCGGCTCCGGTTTCAACTTGAGCGTGCCTGCGATGTGTGACCGGATGGCGGCAGCCCGCTCCCTCCACTGCTGCGGTGTTGACCAAGTCTCACCCATCGCCTTGAGCGACTGGGCACCTTCAAGCTCGTCAATCGAGACCTGCGGTGGCCAGAACGGCCGATCCGCTTGCGCCACTGCAAGGCGACACATACAACCGAGGGCAAGCACGACGCACCATCTGTACATACGCTGAGCATATCCACCCTCAGACGGCCCACCTGCGATGCTCGATCAGCTGCACATTCGTGATGAACGCTCCGAAGATGCCGATGCAGTCCACGCCCTGCTGAAGGCTGCCTTTGGCCCCGATGACCCTGCTGTGCCACCGTTGGTAGACAGTCTGCGGCGAAACAACCGGTTGTCAGTGGCCCTCGTTGCTGAAGCCGGCGGTGTTCTGATCGCCTTCGCCGCTGCCAGTGAAGCATGGGCGCAGCATGGCGAGGCCGACATCGCGGCCATCGCGCCGGTAGCCGTCGTCCCCGCCTTCCAACGCAAGGGCATCGGCACCCGGCTCATGCGGGAGGTGCTTGATCGCTGTCGCCGAGCTGGGTTCGAAGCGGCCGTCGTGCTCGGCGATCCGGCCTTCTACTCACGCGTCGGGTTCACGCCTGCCACCGAGGCTCACCTGCATTGTGGCTGGTGCGATGGGCCGGCGTTTCAGGCCATTGCACTACAGCCGGGCGCCTTGGAGAGAATCGACGGACTCGTGGAGTACGACCCCTGCTTCGACGAGTGCAATTGAATGCCCCACCGGGCTCTATGATGGCGAGCACGTGAGTACACCCGGCCCGTCACTGCGTTGGGGGATCGTCGGCACCGGCGGTATCGCTCGCGTGTTTGCCCACGCAATCACCCAATCAGACACGGGAACCATCGGTCCCGTGTGCAGCCGATCGCTCACCAGCGCCGAGGCATTCTGCTCTGCCCACGGGGGCATGCCCGCCTCCGTCGACGAGGCGATCACAAACTGCGATGCACTCTACATCGCAACACCCCACACTGAACATCGCAGTTGCGCCGTTGCGGCATTGGCCCAAGGTGTCGCGGTGCTTTGTGAGAAACCGATGACCACCAATGAAGAGGACACACGAGCCGTGGTTACAGCGGCCCGACACTCGAGCACGCCATTGATCGAAGGGTGGATGTATCGGTGCCATCCACAGATTGCAGGCGCACAGGACATCCTCCGGCGAGGCGAGATCGGCACGGTCGAGCACATTGAAGCGACATTCACCTTCGAGTCAGATGTCCCCCCGGATCACCGACTCCGCAATCCAGCCTTGGGTGGTGGCGCCATCCTCGACATCGGCGGCTACCCGATGAGCATCGCCATGGCACTTGCAAGGCTGGAGCGAGCATTCGCTCGGGTTCACACCCTCGATGCACAGGCTTCGTTCGACACCACGGGAGTAGACGCATCCGCCAGCGCGGATGTGATGTTCGAGAGCGGCGTCTCTGCTCGACTGCACGTGTCCATATGCGAGCCCCCCTGCATGCACGTGATCGTGCGTGGCAGCGAGGGATCGCTCAGTTTGCCAGCCCCCTTCCTGCCTGAGTCTCAGCGACTGGGGCTGCAAGGGCGTGTTGAGATCGATCGAAGCGGCGAGATCGAGTCACATCTGTTCGAGGCACCGGCAGACTGTTTCAGCCTTGAAGCCCGTGCGATGGGTGGCCTCATTCAGCAAGGCATCATCGAACCGCCCGCCCCCATGGTCGGCCATGACGAGTCAATCGCCATCGCGTCCGCTCTGGACCTGTGGCGAACCAAAGCAGGTGCACAACAGACATGACGCTCGATCTGATCATCTTCTTTGCGGCGCTGGTTGTGGTCGCAGTCGTCTCGATCATGGCCTCACGCGGCGCGGATACCCGTGAGCAGTACTTTCTGGCAGGCCGAAAACTCACTTGGTGGCTGATTGGCTTTTCCCTTATCGCCTCCAACATCTCCACTGAGCACTTTGTCGGCATGACCGGCAATGCGGCTCGTTCGGGATTGGCCGTGGCCAGTTACGAGTGGCTCGCGATCCCTGCGCTGGTCTTAGTGGCCTGGTGGCTTCTTCCCATCTTTCTGCGGGCTGGCATCTACACCATTCCCGAGTTTCTGGAGCGCCGCTACGACCGAGCCGCCCGCAGCATCCTGGCCGCTCTGATGGTGTTCTTCTTCGTACTCACGGTGCTGGCCACTGTGCTCTATGGAGGCGCCGAGTTCCTCATCGGTGTGTTCGATCTGGACACACGGCTCGCCGGCGCCTGGGACATCAGTCTTGAGTCGGCAAATGCGTGGGCATTCAGCCTGTGTGTATGGGGCATCGGTGTCGCTGCGACCATCTATACGGTGATGGGCGGGCTTGGAGCCGTGGTTTGGTCCGACCTGCTGCAAGGTGCGGGCTTGTTGCTTGGGGGCCTGCTGGTACTGATTCTCGCTTTGATAGCACTCGGTGATGGCCAGGGCATACTGGCGGGCTGGGAATCATTCACAAGTGCGAACGAAGACCGGCTTCATCTCATTCGAGCCTGGGATGACCCTGACATTCCCAGCCTCAGTCTGCTTACCGGCCTGTGGATTCCCGTCCTCTTCTACTGGGGACTGAACCAGTTCATCGTGCAGCGAACCTTGGCCGCGGGCTCACTGGCCCAGGGGCAGAAGGGCGTGCTATTTGCGGGCGCCATCAAACTCGTGCTGCCCTTCCTCATAGTGATCCCTGGCATGATGGCTGTGCAGATTCTCGGCGACAAACTCGATGCCGACGAAATGGATCGGGCCTACCCCATGCTTCTGCAAGAGCTGCTGCCCGATGGCCTGCTCGGGCTGATGCTGGCGGCGGTGGCGGGCGCCGTCTTGAGCACCTTCAACAGTGGGCTGAATTCGGCCGCGACGGTCTTCACCCTCGACCTGTGGGGCACACATGTCCGCCCGGACATGTCCGACGCCGAGGCCGTGCGAGTTGGCCGCACCATGACGATCGTGCTGGCCGTGGCCGCTTGCATCTGGGCGCCGGTCATTCACAGCTTTGACGGCGTCTTCAACTACATCCAAGAGATTTGGGGCTTCGTCTCAGCGCCCACGTTGGCGATCTTTGTGGCCGGGTTATTACTACCCCGAGTGCCCGCAGCAGCAGCGAAGGCGGCCCTCATCGTCGGCCCCGTGCTGTATCTGCTCAGCCGTCTGCCGGCTTGGGTCTGGTCCGATGACAGCGCCGCCGCGGCCGGAGGACTCATCGATGCCCTGCACAGCTACGCATCGATGGCCTTCCTCTATCACATGTTCATCATCTTCCTCTTGTTGATGGCCTTGCAGTGGCTCTGGAGCTTGGCCTGCCCGCGCCCGATCACGGCCAAGGCCAGTGCTCAAGAGGAAGTAGTGAACATGCGCCCCTCCCGAGTGCTGCTGCCGGGCTCGATCGCCCTGCTGGCGGCCACGGGCATGCTCTACATCGTGTTTTGGTAGATGAAGACGACAACCTCATGTTGAGGCTGGACATGGCCACTGGAGTGGTCAAACTACGGGGATGACAACGGCACGCACCTTGACCTCGACGGCCTGCCTGCTGATCACCTCATCCCTGACAGCACAGTGGAGCGATGACCCTGCCCTCAACACACTCGTGTCGGGCGACCTGACTGACTGCGTCATCTCACACATCGCCACAGCGCCTGATGGTGGAACTTGGATTGGCTGGTATGACGCCGGCAGTGGCTACGACATCATGGTGCAAAAACTCGACGCGTCGGGCACGCCGGTGTTCCCGGCCGCAGCCGTGGCGGCGTCCCAGTCGCTCAGTTGGGTACAGGACTTCGACATGTGCGCCGCAGGATCTGGATGCGCTGTGGCGTTCTCAGACGGCGAAACCGCCGACGTGGCTTTCATCGGAGCTGACGGCACGGTGGAGTGGTCACAGACATTCGGGGGCAATGGCGGCTATCACGGCAGTGCGCAGGTCTGTGAGACTAACGACGGGTTCATCGTCGCAGGATGGATGGACGACTCGTCAACCAAGCTTCAACGGATGGACATAGATGGCACGCCCATGTGGGACACCCCAGTCGAACTCAGCGGCGCCGCCTTCTTCTCCATGTCCGATCTCAAGCCCGCATCTGACCACGACGTGATTGCGAGCATGGTCAGCTACACGACCTTCAACGGTCCCAAGAAGCTCAAGGCCCAGCGAGTACGGGCCGACGGGTCGTTCGTATGGGGCGAAGCGCCCATCGACGTGTTCACTTCCGGATCGCTGCAATACGGCAATTACCCGGAGTTCATCTCGGACGAAGCTGGCGGCGGCATCTTCACTTGGTACACCACCAGCAATCTGCAATCGTCGGTGCAGTGGGTAGACGCCGACGGAGTCAACCGCCTCGGCACAAACGGAACAGTGCTGTTCGCCTCCTCACTACCTCATGTGACGCCCTCTGCCTGCTTCGACTCGGCCAGCGGCGAAGTCACGATCTTCTGCACCAAGGCGTCGGGCAATCAGAGCGAGCACGGCATTCAGGCCACTCGTCTGCATCTGGATGGTTCCCAACTCTGGGGCGCCACAGGTGTTGAAGTGGCCCCGCTCAGCGCGAGTTCATCCCCATTTGACCTGCAGGTGCTGGATGCGGGGGATCAGGTGATCGCAACTTGGCTCCAACTGGACGTGGCGGGCGCAGGTACGGCTCAAGCTGTCGCCCTTTCCTCCGGCGGCATGAACAACTGGTCCCTTTTCTTCAGCACCGATGACGTCTCTCGCTCCGACCTCAAGAGCACCCTCAATGATGGGTCGGTCATTGCAGCCTGGTGCGATGAACGAGATGGCCAGAGTCGTGTGTATGCCCAGCGGATTGATCCGGATGGCTCACTTGGTGGCGACGGCAGTTGCGCAGGTGACTTCAATGGCGACGACCACGTCACTGTAGATGACCTGCTGGCGATGCTGGCAGTCTGGGGCTCTGACGACGCCCAGTGCGATCTGAATGGCAACGGTGAAGTCGATGTCGAAGACCTGCTGGCACTATTGGCCGTATGGGGCCCTTGCTGATCCCCGACCAGCACTGAGCCAGACATTCGCTCAGATCAATAGCCCGATCTGCGGCTTTGATTGGCGATAGGCTGGCTGCATGGGCCCACTGCTGTTGACGCTCGCTGCTGCGCTGCTTGCGCAGGATGCCTCTCGCACTGATCTGGACGAGTCCGACGTTCGCAATTGGACGCCGGATACGAGTGCAACTTGGGGCAATCCCGAGTGGCGGCGATTCGGCGATGCCAAGATTCGAGACGACCGCTTCACGCACACCGACTATGGCCCGGTCTACGGCGCCACAATCGTGGTGCGTGATGATCAGTTTCGCGAGATCACACGAGCTCACAAGGGGCTGGGCATTCGACTCGGGGGCAAAGATGGTGCGCCGCGGGCAATGCTCGTCTACGACCGCAATCTGCTCCAGTGCCAGGGCGGTTGGATCGGCGGGTGGCTCAGACACAGCGATGAGCGATTCGGGCTCATGGACATCCCGGGCAACCCTGTAGACCACACCTTCGTGCATCGCCCCCAGCAGGCGTGGTATCGGCCCGACACACCTGAAGCCGAGCGGGACAGCTGGTGCTTCCCTCTTCCCGAAGACACGGGCCGGTTCGACGCGGTGCACTTGCGTGGCAATGACGTTCTGCTCGAGTACACCGCGCATGGCACTCGCATTTTGGAGCACCCCACGCTGGCCCAGATCGACGGCAACTGGCGTCTGGTACGTCATGTGGATGTTGCTCCTGATGATGCCCCCCTCGAACTGCACTTGAGCGACGATCAGGTCGCCGTCAGTGGCGATGCCGATCTGCGTGGCTCAATTGTGCACGTGCCCCGAGGCATGCAACCTCGGCGATTCTCGATCGTGCATGGCGCCTCGACGGGCACACCCCCCATCGACTGCACGGCGCTGCTGGCACGCCCCACATCGCCACGGTGGCCGCAGGTGCTCGAAACCACCGTTGAAGCGGTCGGTCAGAGCGGCCCCTATGTGCACGATCGAATCGTGCCGCCGTTCGACAACCCCTGGAAGAGCTTGATGTTCCTTGGAGGGCTGGACTTTCTGCCAAACGGCGATGTGCTTGTTTCAACGCTCTTTGGAGACGTCTGGATTGTCTCGGAAACTGACAGCAACGCACCCAAGTGGAAGCGATTCGCCACCGGCCTCTACCAGCCGCTTGGCATTCGCGTTGTCGATGGTCGAATTCTCGTGATGGAACGTGGCCAACTCACACAGCTCCTTGATCATGACGGTGATGGCGAAGCCGACGAATACCGCAACATCAACAACCGCTGGCATACGCCTGGCGATGCCCACTGCTACGACATCAATCTTGAAACTGATCCCGAAGGCAACTTTTTCTTCGTCAAGAACGGCGGGTGGCACACGCCAACGGGCGGGTGCATTTTGAAGATCGCCGCCGATGGCACGGGCGATGCCGAAGTCTGGGCCACCGGGTTCAGGCACTGCAACTCTCTTGGCATCTCACCCGAAGGTCAATTGGCTTCGGGGGGCCAACAAGGCACCTGGCAGCCCGCCACGCGCCTGGACCTGAATCGCGAGGGGGGCTTCTACGGGCTCATGGAAGCCTCGCACGATGAAGACATCGAGATGTACGACCGGCCCCTGCTCTGGATGCCGCTGGAGTGCGACAACAGCGCAGGCGACCCGGTCTTCGCCCCCGACGACTGGGGCCCCCTCGGCGGCGAGCTCCTGCACCTTTCATGGGGTCAGTGCTGGCTGCTGCATGTGCTGAAGGAAGAAGTTGATGGCATGCCCCAGGGCGCCGCTGTTGTTCTGCCGTTGGGCCGCATGATGGCAGGGCCCGCTCGCGGCCGATTCTCTCCCGCAGATGGCGACCTGTATGTGGCCGGCTGCATGGGCTGGCAAACATGGGGGCCGTGGGATGGTTCTTTAGATCGCATTCGCCACGTGCCTGGAAATGAGACGCTGCAAACACCGACCGCCATCAACACCTTGCCTGACGGCGTGGAACTCGTCTTTGATCGACCGCTTGGAGAGGACGCGACTCTCGACCCGAGTGACTTCGAATTGCTGCAATGGAACTACCACTGGCACGAGGGGTATGGCTCGCCGCACTTCTCGCTGCGGGAGTGGATGGAAGAAGGGCAAGACGAGGTGGACATCGATCGCGTTGTGATCGACTCAAGTCGTAACGCCGTGCAGATCATTGCCCCTGATCTGCGACCGGCCATGCAAACGCGCATCGGGTACGACCTGCACGATCACAGCGGCGAGTTACTCAAAGGCCTGGTCTGGGCCACCACGCACCGTGTCCCCTGCTCCGAAGCAGATGTCATTTCACTGCTCGACAGACCGGAAGCGGTGCTCGCCAATGCCGATATCGAACTGGCATGGAGCGGCCCCATGGAAGGCGCAGAAGTGCTGGTGCGGTGCGCCATGACCGAAGATGGCCACCCCGAGGGCATTGAGATTCCCATCGAGATTGACGAGCCGGGGCGACATGTGCTG
The DNA here is from genome assembly GCA_022446885.1 of Phycisphaerales bacterium. GTDB lineage: Bacteria > Planctomycetota > Phycisphaerae > Phycisphaerales > SM1A02 > JABAAC01. The sequence goes on from JAKVBU010000018.1 coordinate 43,922, forward strand.
CAAATCGCCATGCGTGACCGCATGATCATCGCCCACCTCGATGGTGCGTTGATCATGGAGCATTTCGAAACCGACACACGCGTGCCTGCTTCAGGCACCATTCATCTGCTGGGCGACTTCAGCCCTGAGGTTGTGGATCACTTTCGGGCTCTACCGGTGGCTGAGCCTCCGAAGGGGGATCGGGAGCCCTGAGCGTCGCCGGCGGGCGAGTCCATGGCTTCAGCATCGCCAGTATCGCCATAGCTGTTCCGTAGTTGGCACTTCTTTCGAACACGCGGTCATTCCAGCTGCCGTCCACCTCACGCACAGAGAACAGCAGTTCGTTGATGCGATCACGCTTGGATGCGCGTTGATCTTCGGGCAGCAACTCAGCGGCATCAGCAGCGTGGTAGTGGGCGTAGAAGAAGTAGTACGGGGCAACGCCGTAAGGCGGCTTGTGCGTGCCGCTCTTTCTACGTCGCTTCTCCAACTCGCCCCAGTGCTCGATGAAGGCATCAACTGCCTGCGCGAGGCCCTTCGTGTTGCCTCTTCCACAACGCGCAAACACTGCTTCAACCGCCGTCATGCGCCCCATCGCGCCTGGGATCGAGGCGCCGTCTGCAGTGCTCTGCGAACGAGCGGAGTAGGCGACATTTCCTGACGTGGCCGATCGCGTCAGATCAAGTGCGCTCAACCCCCGCTGCAGCACTTGATCATCGACGGGCTCCCCTTGAGCGTCAGCCTCGAGCAGCGTCTGCACGCAGGGCGCAGTCATGAACGGGCTCACCCCACAGGGCTCGTCGATCCCGCGACGGGAATACGTCCACCCGCCGACCTTGGGAATCTCTATCTGCTGCAACGCTGCCAGATAGAAGTCAATCGCCGCTTCGACGTCTTCCTGCTGCGACTCCAAGATGGCGCCACACTCCCGCGCCGCCAGCAGAAACCGCAGGGCATAGCAGTAGCCCCAGCCACGAACGTCGTAACCGCCGTCGTAGTCGGGCGTCATCAATCGATGAGACCGCTGGGCGCACACAAAGTCGATGGCCCGAGCGATCGCCGCTTGCCGCGCCTCGTCTTCTTTCAACCCAGGTGCACGCAGCAGCGCTTCACCGCAGATACCAGTTCCACCTACGCGATAGCCAATGGGGATCTTTCCCCCCACTCGGTACACGCCTTGATAGGGCCACTCTGAAGGACCGCCGCGTAACTCGGTGCCCTCCTGCATCTGCAGCAGCAACTCAACGCCTCGAGCCACGGCCGAGCGGATCGCCTCGGGCATGGCTGGCGGAGCATCTTCAGTGGCGTGGGACTGCCCCAGAGGTGCTGTTGGGCTTGAACCGGGTTCATCAGCGGCTGCCGTGATCAGCCCCAGTGCAATGACAGTGGAGGCCACGACACTCATGCGTCTTCACTCCCAACCAGGTGGTGCCCGGTGAACATGTTGGTGGGGTCGAACTTCTTCTTGATCGCCAGCAGCCGGGCGTAATTGTCGCCCCAATACTGGGCCTGCCAGTCTTCGTCGAAGTAGCTCGACTCGTTGACATAGCTGCCTGCACCAGGCGTCGCACTGCGGATGATGTCGTAGGCATGCTTCATGCGATCACGCTGAGCCTTGGCCTCGTTCATGTCGGGCGCGTGCCCCTCGACACCCGGGAAGGCGCTCTCCTGCCCTCCCGCGATGATGAAGAGCCCTGCAGCTGCCAGCACCTTTGGATTGATGCTCGTCTCAGCCGTTCGCCTTCGTGCTTCCTCGCTTGCGCCGTACAAGCCCTTGTTCAGATGTACGTACACCGTCGAGTGCCGCGTAGCCGCGAACATGAGATTGGCGAATGTGACCTCGTCGCCGAGCAGATCAGCGGGCATGTATCGACCGAAGTACTCCCAGATGAACCAGGACACCTGTATCTGATCGCCTGCCCACCAGAATTGCCCGGCTGATTCGCCTCCTCGATCGTCGGTGTGGACGCGGGATGGGTTGGTCTCTTCGATGTAGGGCAGATCCCATGCCTTTCGAAATGGCATCGCCTTCACGTTGAAGTCCACCTCGAAGTACGCAGCGTGCTTGGCCACTTCGTCGAAGACTTCCTGAAAGGCGGCTTTGGCACCTGATTCGTCGAGCCCTGACCAGGTCAATCCGAACTCAAGAGACTGGTCCTTGAAGGTGATGTGCTCACCCCAGCGTTCATTGGTCAGATTCTTGCGCCAACTCACGGCCAATGCCTGCAGCAGCATCAGGTAGGCCTCGTCGTTCTTGGCTTTGATCGTGCCGTTGACAAAGCCTGACTGTGACGGGGCCTCGTGCGTCTCCAGTGTCACTCGTGTGACGATGCCGAAGGTGCTGCCTCCGCCACCTCGTAGCGCCCAGAACAGGTCGCTGTCTTGATGGTCGTTGCAGACACGAACCTGACCGTCGGCTGTAACCACCTCCGCTTCGAGCATGCTGGCAGCGCCGGTTCCGTAGCGACGCGAGAAACTGCCAAAGCCGCCGCCCTGCATGAAGCCACCAGCCATTCCCACCGAGGTGCAACCGCCACCTTGCACGTAGCGCCCGTTCTTCGTCGTGACCTCGGTGTAGCCCTCCAGCCATCGTGCCCCGGCCTGGGCACTGACCGCCGGCACACCCTTCGTGCCCTCAGGGGCGCCCTGAGGCACGAACGACGCATGCGATGTCACGTCGCGCATGGCGTGGGTCCACACCAACAGCGAGTCAGGGGCGTTGTTGCGACCGATGTAGTCATGCCCGGTGCCCTTGATCACGAGCCTGACCTTGTGCTCGCGGGCGAAGTTCACCGCGTGTTGAATGTCTTCAACCGTCTCCGCGGCCACGGCGTAGGGGCTGATCTTGTATTCCCATGCGTCGAGCCAGCCCGACGTCTGCGCGATACCAGCCTGATCCTCGATATAGAACGGATTTGAAAGAGACTTGATCGCCGCTGTGCATGCTTCGGCATCGGCCTTGGCGTGGGCGCCTGTACAGGCGATCAACGGCGACTCGGGCTTGATCAACCGCCCCTTCACCTGCACCTTGAGCTTGCCCCAGTCGCCATCTGTTGGCCAGTTCGGGGCATCGGTTGGCGACTGTCGGCCCAGCGCCGGCGTGGCGGAGACGATCGGCGCAGCCACCGCGACCCGCCCCAGCAGGCGATTGAAGGCACGTCTGGTCAATCGTGACAACGAGTTGCTCATGGCATGCTCTCCTTGGCTCAATCTACCAATTCAGAGGTGGTACTTGAGACGGTCTCAGTGGCCCTTTCCGCTTGGGTGATGGCCTAGGGCTGGTATGCTCGTGCAGTTGGGGATGGAGCATCAGGAGCCGGCATGCGACAGTCAATCACCGCCCTCGTGCTCACGAGCACGATTACGTCCATCGCTGGAGCCGATGCCTGGAAGTTTCAGGCCGAGACCGTGCCTTGGGAAACGCAGACGCAGGGTCAGCAGCTGGTGGAACTTGTGCACCGCACCGCTGATGCTGCTTCGACGCACGCCCTGATTCGATTCGACCGCCCACCGACCGCACTGCAACGGTCGCTGCTCCTTGATGCAGGTCTGATCGTGGAACGACCACTGGGCGGGGCGAGCTACACGGCCCGCATTGATCCGGCACGACTGGACCCCGCATCAGTGCTGGCGGCGGCGAATGTGCAGGAGATTCTTGATCTCCAGCCACAGTGGAAGCTGCATCGCTCACTGGCCGAGGGCGAAGTGCCGCGTTGGACACTGACGGGCGCCAATGCCCGTGCGGCCAATCCCAACGTGCCCGTCTACGTGATGTTCCATCCGATCAGTGATGACGCTGCACTCGTGATTGACTCAGATGAGGCGCTTGCCATCGCCGATGGGCGGGTGGTTTCGACGATGCCGTCCATCGACGCGGTCGTGGCGATTCTGCCTTTCGAGTCGATCTGGACGCTGATTGAAGATGACCGGGTGCTCTACGTCGAGCCCGCACTGCCGCAGTTCAGCACCACCAATGCCAGCAACCGCGTGATTACGCAGGTCGACGATGTGCAGGCGGCCCCCTACAACCTTGATGGATCCGGCGTCAGTGTGATGGTTTACGACGGCGGGCATGCGGCCGTGCACGGAGACTTCGGCAACCGGCTCACAGTGCGTGACAACTCCGGTACCAGCAATCACGGCACACATGTCTCGGGCACGATCGGCGGCGATGGCAGCGGCAGTGGCGGGACGCACCGCGGCATGGCACCCGGCGTCACGATCGAGAGCTACGGCTTCGAACAGGAAGGCGGCCTACAGGAAGGCTTCCTCTACACAGACCCAGGCGACATCGAGGCCGACTACTCTCAGGCCATCAACTCATTCGGTTGCGTACTGGCCAACAACTCAATTGGCACAAATACTGCGCCCAACGGTTTCCCTTGCGAGTGGACCGGCAACTACGGCGTGACAAGCAATCTGATCGACCATGTCGCCAGTGGTGGTTTGGGTGGAGACATCCGCATCGTGTGGGCCAACGGCAACGAGCGCCAGACCGATCGGTGCGGGTCCTACTACAACACGACCGCACCACCTGCATGCGCCAAGAACCACATTACGGTGGGCGCACTGAACTCCAACGACGACTCGGTGACCTCGTTCACAAGCTGGGGCCCCACCGATGACGGCCGTATCAAGCCAGACGTCTCCGCGCCAGGGTGTCAGAGCGACGAAGACAGTGGGGTCACCAGCTGCTCCAGCAGTGGTGGCTATACAACCATGTGCGGCACGTCGATGGCATCGCCCACGGTTTGCGGCATCAGTGCCCTGATCCTGCAGGACTTCAGGGCGAACTTCCCTGAGCGCCCCGACATGGCCGGGCACACGCTCAAGGCTCTGCTTGCGCACACCGCCCATGACGGCGGCAATTTCGGCCCCGACAATCAGTACGGCTACGGATCCGTGCGCACACAAGCCGCCATCGACCACATGCGGCAGGAAAACTTCGCCGAGAGGACCATCGCCGATGGCGAAGTGCAGGAAGTGCTGGTCTTTGTTGAAGAGGGGCAGTCAACCGTCAAGGCCACCATCGCGTGGAACGACGTTCCTGCGACGCCGTTGGTCGAACCAAGCCTCGTGAATGACATCGATCTGAAGATCATCGATCCCGCCGGCACCACCCATTGGCCCTGGACGCTGGTCCCGGGCGATCCTGGCGCACCTGCCGTTCGCACCGGCCCCGACCACCTCAACAACATCGAACAGGTGCAGATCGACAATGCCGTGCCGGGCGTCTACCGCGTGGTCATTTCCGGCACCAACATCGCTGTGGGCTCGCAGGACTACGGCCTGCAGGCCTCACCGATGCTGGTGAATTGCTCCAGCGCCGGGCACCCGTCTTTGAGCGGTGGACATCTGGCCTGTGGCGCCACGGTGGGCCTGCGCGTGGTTGACTGCGATCTCGACCTCGATTCCGAAGTGATCGACAACGTGGTGGTGGATGTTGAGGCATCAAGCGGCGACCTGGTGTCCGTGACACTCGTTGAGACAGGCACCGCGACCGCTGCATTCTCCGCGGAAGTCGTCCTGGGCGAAGATCTCATTGCCTACGAAGGCGACACGGTCAAGCTCATTTATGTGGATGCCGACACGGGTGACGGCAGTGGTGACACGGTGACCGCCACGGCAATCGTAGACTGCTCCCCCGCCGAGCTCCTCGACGTGGCCATCGAGTCGATCGGCGCCTTTGACGCCATCGTGCATGTGCACACCAACGAGGATGTGCGTGTGGATGTCTGGCACGGCCTGAGCTGCGCCGATACGGCAACCGTCACAAGCGGCGGCGGCTACTCGTCATCAAGCGAGGTCACCATCGACGATCTCAACGAGGACACGACGTACTTCGTGGAGGTTGTGTTGACCGATCGTGCCGGAAACGAGTCGTCATTCAACAACGGTGGGTCGTGCTGGAGTTTCCACACGATGGACATCCCCAACTACTTCACGGAGATGTTCACCGCATTCGACTTGGACGGACTGTCCATCACCTTCGATCCCAACGGCACCGAAGAGGGATACGACGCGTGTATCGAGGACATCGACGAATTGCCCACGCCGCCGGACATCGGCGAGTCGATCGGACTGGGCGACGACAGCAGCACCGCCCGGAGTGTTGGCGAGGATGTCTATCTGTATGGCGTTGCCTATGACGAACTCCACATCTGCAGCAACGGCATGATTCGGTTCGACAGCGGCTCGAGTGACTACACGGAGACGCTCCAAGAGCACTTTGAGGCGAAGCAGATCGCCATGCTCTGGGACGATCTCAATCCCTCCAATGGTGGCACGGTCCGCTTCGCTGATCTTGACGACCGCGCTGTTGTCACGTTTGATGGCGTTCCGGAGTACTCAAGTTCCGGCAGCAACACGTTCCAGTGCGAGTTGTTCCATGATGGAACGCTGCGATTGACCTGGCTGGGTGTATCGAGCCCAGACAGCATCGTGGGCCTGTCTCGCGGCGAAGGCACGCCACCGGCGTTCATCGAAAGCGATCTGTCGAATCTGATTGACTGCGATGCGGTGCTCACCGGCGACCTCAACGCCGACGGCATCGTTGACGTCAACGATCTCCTGATGGTGATCGGGGCGTTCGGGCCATGCCCGGGCTGCATCGAAGATATCGACGGCGACGGTCTGGCTGGCGCCAGCGATATTCTCATCGTGTTGGCGAATTGGGGTCAGACCAGCGGCTGAACGCATACCCCCGACGAACACTGCTCACCCTGACTGCCTCTCAGACTTGAGACGGCTCAGCGCCTACGTCGCCCTACCATCGCAACAAGGGGCAACAGCCCCAGTGCGCCTGGGCCGGGCACTGCAGACCAGGTGAAAGACACGTCAGAAGAGACACCCGTGGCAGTGCCATCAAAGAACAAAGCCGCGTAGTCTTCCCATGCCTGATCGGTGTAGACCAAGGTGTATGCACCGGGGCCGAGGATCCCGTCTGCAACTCCAGCCGCGGCGCCGCCATCACCCTCGATAGCAGTTGTCCAAATCGTGTCCTGCGTATCGGTCGAAATCAGCGACACTGCAGCGCTGGCGTGGAACCAGTCACTTGACACGCCGCCCATGACCCATGAGTTCATCACAAACTCGATTGACCACTCCATGGTCTGGTGCGTTTCGAAACTAATGCTGACCGTGTTGAATGCCGATGCGGCGGGGTACTGCCCCATAAACTGTGCCTCAAGCAACATGGCTGAATCTGCGGCAATTGTCGCACCACTACCGTCTGCTGCCTGATCTACGGCCAGGGCGCCTATGACCTGAGCCGATGCGCCACCGATCATCGCCACATCTGCCTCCCACCAGTCCACCGACGCCTCCGTGTAGGTCTCATTGGAGATGTTGAAACTGTCCCACTGGTCATTCTCGTCCCACACGTCCCCATGGATGGATGACGAATACGCCCAGGCGACAACATCCGCGCTGGCCCATGGTGTGAACAGGCAGATAGCAGCCTATGCACTCGATCGCATGTGAGGTCTCTCTTCCCGCGACGATTGTCGCCACGGAGCCTATTGAAAAGATTCGCCGGTCAACAGACAAGCACGAGCTACTCAGAACACGACGAAACAGCCCGCCATCTGGCCTCAAGGGGCTGTCGGGCATTGCAGGCCAAAACGCAAGAAAGGACGCGCCCGGGCGGGGCGTCCTTCCTGGCTGGGTGCATCTTCCCTCGGGATTCGCACACCCATTGAGTGCGAGCCGCACACTCGCCGCGCCGAATCAGGCGGCTCGCTGCTCCATTGCGAGGGTGTGCTGGGGCGTAGGGGGTGCAGTCTCTTCCGGCTGCGCCGCCTCGGCATATCGCACTGGGTTGACACGCTTGACCACCTCATAGCGTGTCCACCAGAGCGGGCCTGCCGCCAGCATGCCTCCCGCAAGGGCCATGGCCTGGATTCTCCAGAACCGTGTCATCCGTCTCTCCTTCCGGACTCTTCCCTGAGCCCCGCGGCGGGTCTCTTCCTGCCCGCCGCACGATCACCATGCCCTCGATGTGGAGCGCGTCATGCCAAAAGCACAAAAACCTGATCAACCGCCCTGCACAGGCTGCAATCAGGCCTGCGATACCTCGATGACCGAAAAAAGAGGCCGCCAGACAACGCTGAAGGGCGATCTACTCCCGCTCGAACACTGCCGCCTTGTGGCAGGTCGTTCCAGGACGTAGGCTGGGGTGTTCATGATGCTTGGCCGACGAGGACTGACGCACCGATGCATCGCGCTGCTGCTGGCAGCCCTGATGCCCCTTTGCTGCTGTGTGATGAACTCCATCACCGGCGGTGGATGCTGCAGTTCACCACCAGCATCAGAGGCAGCTTCGTGCTGTACACCAGCGAGTTGCTGCATCTCTGAAGCCACGTCGGCCGAGATGCCAACCGACACACCGGACACAACATCCGGATGCGTCTGCTGTCTGAAGGCGCCCGGCCCGGTGTTCGACTGGACGGTTCCCGTAGACAACTTCGGTGTCGAGTTGCCCAACGTGAGCCTCGATGTACTCGCCTCGATGCCAACCGCGGCCTCGGCCCCGGCGTTTGCCGGTCGAGCCCCCCCGCCTTCATGGCACAGCGCCGCCCCCTTGCGCGGCTGCACCATTCTCAACTGCTGAACCCTGCTGCTTGATCACTGCATGCGGCCCAGCCCTGCTGCGCCGTTTGACTTGTGTCCTGCATCAGGAGTTTCTGCACCGTGTTCAATTCATCACTTGGGCGAACAGCGCCCCATTTGCTCATTTCATCCGCGCTGCTGACAGCATCGGGCTGCGCCAGTCTCGACGCACGCGACGAGATTGCCGCAGCTGCCGACCTCTCCCGCCGCGTCTCGTCCAATGTTGACGCCGCTGAGCTCTGGCGTCTGCCGGTAGAGGCCGACTCCCCCGCTTGGGACGGCACCTCGCCGCTCACCTATGACGCCGCGGTCGCCGTGGCCCTGCAATCGAATCCACAACTGCGACAGACACTGTCGATGATTCGTGCGAGCCGGGCCCACTGGGTGGAAGTTGGCCTGCCTCCGAATCCGACCGTCTCATTCGGTATCGGTGTCGCCGTCGATTCGATGGCCGGAGCTCCGGCGTTCGTTCAGGGGCTGCAGATGCTCTCCTGGTTGTGGAAGAACCCCCATCGTGTCGCCGCTGCCGAAGCTGATCTTCGAGCGGCCGTGTTCGCATCGGGATCCATGTGCGTAGACTTGATGGCTCGCACACGCACCCAACTCGCAGCCGTACTGGCGGCCCAGGAGTTGCTGGAATTCGATCGCCAGTACGCCCGGATCGCAGCCCACACAGTGCAGTTGGTGACTGCTCAGGTAAACGCCGGTGAGATCCCTCAGTTTGAACTCGATCGAGCAAATATCGATCTGGCCCGGGCCGAGGCAGCCCAGGTAGATGCACAACATCAGTTGTTGCAGGCAAAGCTGGAGTTGCTGCAGTTGATGGGCCGCCCGGAGGCCCCCACGAACTGGCAGGCGTCCGGTGCACTTCCCCCCGAGTGGGTCATTCCCGATGACGAACTCGCGCTACTCACGCTTGCTTCCACCGGCAGACTCGATGTGGCCATAGCCGCCGAGGCCGTGCATTCGGCGGCGGCGAATCTGGGGCTGGCCGATACGCAGCGGTTTCCAGAGATAGCGGCCATGGTGTCGTGGCGGCGGAGCTTCGGAGATCGACAGGGCGTCGTTCCGGGGGCGTCGATCACGATTCCGATCCTCAACAATGGAGATCCTGCCATTGCCCGGCAGGCGGCGATGCTCGAGTCGGCTCGGCTGGATCTGCTCGCCGCTCAGGAGAAGGCCCAGTCTCAGGTGCGTGTCGACCTCAGCCGCCTGCGCAACGCACGGGCCCAGGTGAACAATCTTCGCTCCAGCCAGCTCGATTCTGCTCGCAGTGCCTACACACGTTCGGAGGCATCATGGAAGGCTGGCGAAGCGAACCTCAACACCTTCCTCGACACGCAACGCAAGCTCATCCGCGTCGAACGGGATCTGGTACGGCAGTCATTCAAGGTGATGGAGGCGATGTGTTCGCTGCGCAAAGCTGTCGGTGGCAGTTTCGATGCCGATCTTGACGCCGTGCCAGACATCCAAATCAAACGGCGTCCTGAGACGCCCGTGCAGAAGGAGGCCTGAGCATGTCCCTCTCACAAGACAAGATTCCCATGCCCCCGAGGCACTGGTTCATGCGCATCGGACTGCCGCTGACTCTGCTTGTCGCCGTGGCCACATTACTGGTCGTGTCAGCCTGGTCGAGCATCGTTCCGGCACGTGCCGTTCCCACGGCAACGGCGCTCATGCGTGAGGTGGAGACCGAAGTTACGGCCACTCCCGACGATGACGACTCAACCGTCATTCTCGCGCCCGGTTGGGTTGAGCCCGAGCCATTTGGCACGTACGTGGCAACGCTGGCGCCGGGTGTAGTCGAGGCGATACTCGTGCTCGAGGGCGATGTCATCACTGAGGGCCAGCCGGTCGCCCAGCTGGTCACCGACGAAGCACAATTGGCATTGAAGACAGCCGATGCCAAGGTGAATGCCGCCGGTGCGGCACTGACCAGTGCCATTGCTTCGGCCCAGTCCCTTCCCCCACAGATTCGGGCCGCTGAAGCAGCGCTGCATGCGATTGAAGATGAGCATCGGCGGAAGGCCACGCTCGTTGAGTCGGGCGCCGTCGCGGCTGGTCCGGTCGAGCGTCTGCGACTTCGGGTAGAAGGTGCACAAGCTGACCTGGAACGGCTGCAGGCGATGCAGGCGGTGGCCCAGGCAGCTGTTGACTCGGCCCGCGCCGCCATTGACACGGCTGTGATTCAGCGTGATCTGGCCGCCCTGACGCTCGAACGCATGACGGTTCGATCACCGATGGACGGCATCGTGATGGAACTAATGGCTGCCCCTGGTTCCGTGCTTGGTTTCAACCATGAAAACCATGGCTCGCATGTGCTGCACATGTACGACCCGATGCGGCTACAAGTGCGAGCGGATGTCCCGCTCGCTGATGCTGCTGGTGTGGGTGCCGGACAGCAAGCACACATCAGTGTAGATTTGCTGCCGGATACCGTCTTCAACGGTGAGGTCTTGCGCTTCGTGCATCGAGCGGATCTTCAGAAGAACACTGTTGAAGCAAAGGTCCGCATCAACGCCCCCTCGCCCCTCCTCAAACCCGACATGCTGGCCCGGGTTCGCATTCTTCCCCCAAAGGTTGATGGAGAGATATCGCGACAGCGCGTGGGCCGTGTGCTCGTGCCTGCCGAAGCGATTGCCAACGACACAGTGTGGATTGTGAGTGGTGATGGTGACAGCGGCCTGATCGAATCGCGATCGGTGCAGTCAGGAAGCGGATCGTGGGATGGATGGGTCGAGATCGTCGATGGTGTTCGACCTGGCGATCAGGTGATTCTCGATCGCGACGGGTTGTCGCCTGGCGATCGTGTCCGCGGTGTTGAGCGATCACCGCAAGGAGATGCGTCGTGAGCAATGCCTTCATTCGTTGCCGTGGTCTGACCCGCACGTACATGCGCGGCGCCGAGGCCATCACGCCGCTACAGGACCTCGATCTTGACATCGACCGAGGCCGATTTGTGGCGCTCATGGGCCCATCGGGCTCGGGCAAGACCACGCTGCTCAATCTGCTGGCGGGCATCGATACGCCCACCGGCGGTGAACTGCATGTGGGTGACACAGCGGTGCACGCCTTGTCGCGCAGTGCCTTGGCCTCGTGGCGTGGGGCTCATGTGGGTTACATCTTCCAGCTCTACAACCTCGTGCCAGTATTGACCGCCTACGAGAATGTCGAGTTGCCCCTGTTGCTACAGTCGATGTCTCGGCGCCAGCGGCATGATCGCGTGTGCGAGGCGATTGAATCTGTCGCCATGTCGGATCGCCACGGACACTACCCACGGCAACTTTCCGGGGGGCAGGAGCAGCGGGTGGCAATTGCTCGGGCGATCGTGACGCAGCCTGATCTGCTTCTGGCCGACGAGCCCACCGGCGATCTTGATCGGGAAACGGGCACGGCGATCATGGACCTGCTCAAGCGGCTCAATACCGAGGAAGGTCGCACGATCGTGATGGTCACGCATGACCCAGCTACGACCGACTGGGCCGACACCCTGCTGCATCTGGAGAAGGGCAAACTGCTGGAGGCGGCGACATGAGGCGTTTGCTTCGACTCGTTCCACTTGTGTGGCGCACTGTTCGTCGCAGCCCGATACGCAGCGGGCTGACCATCGCTGGCATCGCGGTGGCGATGTACATGTTCACGGCGGTGGAAGCCATGCGCAGTGGTGTGCGTAGCGCAACCGAGGCCACCGCTGAAGATGCAACGCTGGTGGTGTATCGCGAGAATCGCTACTGCCCCTTCACCAGTCGTCTGCCACAGTGGTATCAAGATCGCATTGAGCGTATTGATGGGGTGCGAAGCGCCGTTCCCATGCAGATTTTGGTGAGCAATTGCCGTGCGTCGCTCGATGTCGTCACCTTTCGCGGTGTGCCGGAATCGTCGCTGCAGGCGTCTTTGGCGCAGGGGGCATCCATTTCGGATGGCTCACCTGAGCAGTGGCGCCGCCGCAGTGATGGAGCGCTTGTTGGCCGTTCGCTTGCCGAGCGTCGTGGCCTGAAGGTGGGCGATCGGTTCTCTGCTGCAGGCATCACGGTGTTCGTGGCTGGCATTCTCGATAGCGACGAAATGCAAGATCGCAATGCGGCGTGGGTGCACCTGCCCTTCCTGCAGGAGGCGATGCATCGTGGTGGCACTGGCGGCGACGTGACGCAGTTCAACGTGTTTGTGGATGACCCGACACGCATGGACGACATCGCTGGTGATATAGACGCCCTGTTCAGGCATGACGAGCGGCCGACATCGACGAGGCCCGAGAAGGCCTTCATTGGTCGAGCGGCCCGCGACATCGTGCATCTGGCGGACTTCGCCGGATGGCTCGGTTGGGGTGCCTTGGCGGCGGTGTTTGCCCTGATCGCCAATGCCATTGTTCTGGCGATGCGGGATCGGATCCGTGATCACGCCGTGCTGCAAACACTGGGGTGGACTGGGCCGCTCATCGGCTGGATGGTGATTGTCGAGGGTGCCTTGCTGGGCCTTGCCGGCGGATTGCTCGGCGCGTTGGGCGCTTGGGGCACGGTGCGGCTGGGTCGATTCGCCATGACGATGGAGGGCACGTCGATCGAGATATCCACTTCTGTCGGCACTGCCTTGTTGGGAATCGCTCTGGCCTTGGGTCTGGGCATGCTTGCCGGTGTGGTGCCGGCGCTTCGTCTATCTCGTCGTGATATCGCGACCTGTTTCAGGGCGGTTTGAGTGATGTCGAAACGAAGACTGTTGCCGCTTGAGTACGCCGTTCGGAATCTGGGTCGATCACCGGGTCGGCTTGCCTTGACGATGGGCGGCAGCGCCTTGGTCGTGCTGCTTGTGCTCACCGCCGTTGGATTTGTGACGGGCATGCGGGCCACCATGGTCTCCAGCGGTGGGCCCAGCAATGTGATTCTGTTGGGTAGTGGATCTGAAGAGAGCATTGAGCGTAGTGAGGTGCCGGTGCGTGCCGCTGGAATCGTGGCTGCAAGTGTGCCGGGCCTGCTGCAGCAGGCGGGGTTGGATGCGGTGTCACCCGAAGCCCATGTGGCCATGCCTCTGGGCGAGGGCCAGGGCATGACCGTGATCCGCGGCGTCAAGCCTGAGGCATTTCTGGTGCATGATGTGCGGGTGATTGCTGGCGCCGCCCCTCGCAGTGGTCGCAATGAGTTGCTGGTGGGTCGGATTGCTGCTCAGGGCATGGGTTTTGATCCACCGGAGCGTGCGATTGGTGCGCAGGTGCAACTTGATGACGATGTGTACAGCGTTCGTGGCGTGCTTGGGGCCGGCGGCGCTGTTGCAGAGGGTGAGTTGTGGACATCGCTGACTGATCTGATGGAGACCACGCAGCGGGACACGCTGTCGTGCGTGGTCGTGACGGTCGATGATGCTGTGCCCGCCGATCTGGAAGACTTTGCGACGACGCGACTCGATCTGGAGTTGGCGTCAATGCCTGAGGCCGATTACTACGCGACCTTGTCGAGTTTCTTTCGTCCGATCGAACTCATGGTGTTGGTGACGGCCCTGCTCATTGCAGTAGGTGCGGTGTTGGGCGGGCTCAATACGAGTTATGCGGCCTTCGCGTCGCGCGTTCGGGAGATTGGCACCTTGCAGACGTTGGGCTTTTCGCGACTGGCGATCGCCTGGTCGCTGGTACAGGAGTCGCTCATTGCCGCTGCTGGGGGCACGCTGGTTGCATGTGTGCTGGGCTTGTGGGTGTTGGATCAGGCCGTGGTGCGGTTTTCCATGGGGGCATTTGGGATTCGCGTTGATGCCGCAGTCTTGGCCTGGGGGTTGGCGGCGGGTGTGTTGTTGGGCGTGCTAGGTGCGCTCTTGCCGGCGTGGCGTTGTCTGCGTCTGCCGATTGCTGAATCACTGAAGGCGGGGGAATGACAATGACCAAAACAATTCCTATTGGAGGTGCTCTCATGCGTTCTTTGCTGTCTTGTGTGCTGTCCTTGGTTGCCGCCGTGTTGATGACAGGTTGTGGTGAGTCGAAGCCGGCTCAAAACACCGCTGGCGAGGGGGCATCTGGCACGTCGGCGCAGGCTGAAGCGAAGGTGCCGTCTTCCTTTTTCACGCAGTCGCGACCGGCAGATGTCGAGGATCTCAAGGCTGTGCGTGATAGCGCCGCCAAGGGTGACAGCGTGTCCTTCCTTGCTCGCGTTGGTGGTCGGGTCAAGCCTTTCAGTGGGTCGTCTGCTGTCTTTGTCGTGACGGATCCGGGGCTGCTTTCGTGCGAGATCATGGCGTGTGATGATCACTGCTCTGTCCCCTGGGACTACTGCTGTGAGGATCCGGATGATCTCAAGATGGGCATGGCGAGTGTTCGGCTGCTCGATGAAGCTAGCGTTCGCCCCATTCGCACAACCGCCGAAGGTGCCGGCGGCTTGGAGCCGCTGAAGTTTGTGGTGGTCTCGGGCACCGTGAGCGACATCAATGACGACGGCCTCTTCGTGGTGGATGCCCAGCAGGTCTGGGTCGGTGGCAAGCCAACGTTCAAGGAGCCACGTGCAGGGAGTGAGTGAGCCCCCTCTGGTTTGGCAGTGCGTGGCTCATGCAGTCGAACCAATTCACCTCACCGCGACGCAGATCAAGGACACACCCCCCATTGCATGAGAATGACGAGCACGTCAGGGATGTCGATCACCCCGGATCCATCAAAGTCGGCCGCGGTTTGAGTTGTGCCCCAGGCATCGACGGCCAGCGTGAGATCTGACACGTTGACCACGCCGTCGAGGTTGACATCACCTGCACAAGACCCCCCCGACCCGCCATATGGCCCCATGTTCCAATTGTCGCAGATCTGTTTGAGCGAATAGAGCCCGAATCGATCTGCTGGCATGGGCAGGGCTGCGCTGTTGGGGCCGGTGTACACCGTCGAAGCGGCATCGGTGCCCTGCGTGGCGCCGTGGAAGCTGCTGGTGAATGCAAAGCAGTCAGACGGCTGCCCCCACCCGAAGAAGGGAAGTAGCCCGCTCTTCTCCACGCTGAACATCTGCACGATGCGATCAGGTGAACTGGCGGTCATCGGCGGGAAGCGCCAGTCGATCGACAATTCGGTGAATCTGTACGGCAGACTCTGACCACCGGAATCTTCGTTCGACCCTGTGGCGGTATTCGCGTCGGCCGTGGGTGGATCTCCAGCGATCTTGTACACCACCCCGGCCGCGGCCTGCGATGGGATAGTAGAGCCGTCCGGCGCTTCCAGATACAGCCGTGGATATGTGGGCATGAATGGGATCATGGACCCTGTACCCGTCAGGTCGACGCCGCTGCCGTTCGACGTCGAGGCGATCGTGCCCATTCCACACGAATCGGGCAAGCGTTGCATGACGTTGACCAGCGACGAAGCGATGTCCACCGACGAGCGAATGGTGTAGGTCGAACCACTGGTGCAATCGCAGTCGCTCGAGTCACTGATCCACCGCCAGAAATCTGAAGTGCTCGATCCAGCCACACGTGTGTCGACGCAGGCCGAATACACCTGCATGTATGCCCGCTGCAGCAGCGGGCTGCTGGTTGATCGCCACGGCAGATAGCCGGCATTTGCGGAAAGCAGCGATGTGTAGGCCGCCATGTCGGGGTTTCCAGCAGCAGCAGCCCACAAACCATCGGACCCAGTCCCCCCGGGCCAGGGCGATGATGCATCTTGAGGTGCGGGCAGGTCGGCAACCATGATCTTGGTTCCAGTGTGGGCCGCGAATCCGAATGTCATTGAGATGTCAAGATCGGCCACAGCCGGCGAAGCGAGCGTGGCCTTGTATTGATCCAGCCAAATCGCGATGTCCAGATATTTGGGCATTCCTCCCGACCCTTCAGGATCGAGGGCGAATGCCTTGACGGGATTGGCCCCCTGCAGTTGATTGTTGGCCATGAGCGCTTCCAGCCAGCCCATAGCATTGGGCAAACGATCGAAGACTGCCGGCAGCAGGCTGGGGGCCATCGAGCCGCCCGACGGGCTGCCACTCCAGCACCCACAAGCAGGATCAGGAGAGACATCCGGGCCGAAACTGAAGTAATCAATCAGCAATTCGACATCTGAGACATGGGTGTGAGCCTGCTTGAGAAAGCCCACGAAGGTCAGGTCGCCATTGCTGTCCGTGAGGCCAGCGGTCGGATCGTAGAAGGCCTCCCACCCCTGGATGCCGCCGCTGTCGGGGCTACACGGATCGGTCACGTACAGCACCAACCGCGGAGGCGGGTGTGCGGCCAGCCATGTCAGCAGCCACTGGTGGTAGGCGGGCAGCGTGATGTTGTCAGGATGTGTCTCATTCCTGGGCGAGTTGTCGCGGTAGTCCCACAGGATGTAGTCGTTCAGGGTGAACGCCGGTGACCCGGTACCTGACAAAGCGGCCGTCAATATGAATGAAATCAGCATGACTTACGTCCTCCTGCAGGTACAGCCAGACTACTGCAGAACGCCCATCTGCATCCACTACCCCTCATCAACGCCTGGGCTCTTGACTGCATTAGTTCAGAACCGGCAGCCATCGGCGCCATCATGACTGACCGCGTGCCGAATCGGGCTGCGTCTTGAATCAGGCCGGATCTTGAACCAGGTCTCATCTCAGACAAGGTCCTATCTCAGACAGGGCCATACCTCAGAGAGGGCAGGCCCCTGCCCGAGGTCTCCCGTGAATCAACGGCCCGGGCAGACGTTCAATCCTCTTGCCCTATGATGCGGCCATGAATACTGGATCACCTGCACCGGATTTCACCCTGTTCGACACGGACGGCAACGAGCAGACGCTCAGCGCACATCGCGGCTCGCCCATCGTGCTCGCTTTCTTCCCCGCCGCCTTTACAGGTGTCTGCGAGACAGAAGTGTGCGCCTTCCGCGACGCCATGGCCACCTTCAACGATGTCGGCGCCACCGTCTGGGGCATCGCGGTGGACTCACGCTTCACGCTGGCGGCCTTTGCCCAGAAGAACGACCTCAACTTCCCCTTGCTGAGCGACTACAAGCGCAGCGCCACCGACGCCTACGGCATTCGGTTTGAAGGGCTCGCGGGCATGGACGGCTACGACGTGGCCAACCGCAGCGTGTTCGTGATCGACGCCCAAGGCAACCTGTCCTGGCAGTGGATCGCAGAGAGCCTAGGCGACGAACCCCCATATGACGAGGTCAAAGCCGCCGTCGCGGCCCTGACGTCCAACACCTGAACCTCGCACCACAACGCAGGAGCAGTTCAACATGAGTGATCAAGGCCCATCCAATGCCTACGCCTGGCTGCTTGCCAGTTCAGTCATCTTGCTCTTCATCTGCGGTCTGGTGGGGCTGTTTTCGGCCCTCAACCAGATGCCCTTCTGGAGTGACCTGCCGACCATGGGCGGCGCCCTCTGGCTGCTGGTTGGAGCGCTTGCCTTCGCAGCCACGGCACGCATTCTGACGCCGCGTTGAGCACCCAAAAGACGAACTCGCATGAGACATCGGAGGTTGCTTCGACACAGATCAGCCCCTCGAAGCAGGCCGAATCGCCTTCGCCAACGGGCGATGTCAGCGGCCACTTCCACGCCAATCTGAAGCTGATCGCGTTGCTTCTTGCGGTCTGGGCCTTCGTGGCGTTTGGCTTGGGCATTCTCATGGCCGACTGGCTCAATCAGTGGAGACTGCCTGGCACCACCTTCCCCCTTGGCTTCTGGTTCGCCCAGCAGGGTTCGATCTACGTCTTTGTGGTGCTCATCCTGATCTATGTACGGTCGATGCGACGCATTGACCGTCGCTTCGGGGTGGATGAGGCCTGATGCACATGCTGGCCACATTGGGCATACAGGGCTGGACGTTCCTGCTGGTCGGACTGAGTTTCTCGCTCTACATCGGTATTGCCATCTGGACCCGGGCCCGCAGCACGGGCGACTTCTACGTGGCCGGACAGGGCGTGCATCCAGTGGCCAACGGCCTCGCCACTGCAGCCGACTGGATGAGCGCCGCCAGCTTCATTTCAATGGCGGGCATCATCGCCTTCAAGGGCATGGGCGGAAGTGTCTACCTCATGGGGTGGACTGGCGGATACGTCTTGCTTGCTCTGCTCCTGGCGCCCTATCTTCGCAAGTTTGGCAAGTTCACCGTGCCAGACTTCGTTGGTGATCGATTTTCCAGTCAGGTCGCGCGGGTTGTCGCGGTGCTCTGCGCCTTGTTCGTGTCGTTCACCTACGTGGCGGGCCAGATGCGCGGCGTGGGCATCGTCTTCAGCCGCTTTCTGGAAGTGGACATCACGCTGGGCGTGATCATCGGCATGGGGCTGGTGTTTTTCTACGCGGTGCTCGGGGGCATGAAGGGCATCACCTACACACAAGTGGCCCAGTACTGCGTGCTGATCTTTGCCTTCATGGTGCCGGCGATCTTCCTGTCGATCATGGCCACCGGGCATCTGCTGCCACAGACCGGCCTTGGAGCACAATTGGAATCCGGCAGCGGCCTGCTGCAGAAGCTCGACACACTGCACGCTGATCTGGGATTCGATCAGTACACGAACTACGGCGGCGGCCTGTTCAACATCGTCTGCATCACGGCGGCCCTCATGCTGGGCACGGCCGGCCTGCCGCATGTGATCATTCGCTTTTACACCGTCAAACGTGTGCGCGACGCCCGCTCAAGCGCCGGCTGGGCCCTCTTGTTCATTGCCATTCTCTACACGACGGCTCCGGCCATCGCCGTATTCGCACGAACGAACCTCATCGACTCGGTGCACGCCAAGCCATACAACGATGCGCCTGCCTGGTTCGGTACTTGGGAAGACTCGGGGCTGCTGGCCTGGCATGATCGCGACGGCGACGGTGTGATCACCTATGCCCCGGGCAAGGTGGTGCAGGGGCGACCGGTGTTCCTCGACCCTGAAGCAGGAACGCCCGTTCGCGGCGCCCACGGCCAGCGGCTGATCGATGTGACAACGGCCATGCCTGATGGTTCAGCCCGCCTTGCGCCGGGCCGCAACGAACTCTATGTAGACCGCGACATCATGGTGCTCGCCAACCCCGAGATCGCGGGGCTGCCCGACTGGGTCGTTGCCCTCGTGGCTGCAGGCGGGCTGGCTGCAGCGCTCTCTACCGCGGCAGGTCTGCTCATGGTGATTTCCAGCGCAGTCAGCCACGACCTCATCAAACGCACTCTTGTTCCAACCATCTCTGAACAGGGTGAATTGCTGACCGCCCGTATTGCCGCTGGTGTCGCCGTGATCTGCGCAGGCCTGCTGGGCATCTTCCCACCCGACTACGTTGCTGCTGTCGTGGCATTTGCGTTCGGGTTGGCAGCATCGAGTTTCTTCCCGGTGATTCTGCTGGGCATCTTCTGGGCTCGGTTCAATGCTGCCGGTGCCATCTCCGGCATGCTCACCGGGCTGACATTCACCACCGGATACATCGTGTGGTTCAAATTCATCGATCCCGGGGCGAACTCGGCCGACAACTGGCTGCTGGGCGTTTCACCCGAGGGCATCGGTGCCCTCGGTATGGTGCTCAACCTGCTCGTCGCGGTGCCGGTGGCATTGATGACCAGACCGCCCAGCGATGAGATCAGGGACATGGTGCGGTCGATTCGCGTGCCGGGCTGAGGCTACAGCGCAGGTATGCTGCGATGGCCCCATGTCCAACGATGAACATCTGGACAACCCGAGTGACTGCCCGACGCGGGCGAATCCCCCGAGCGTGCCGCTGCATGACGACGCTGCCAGCATCTCACCACAGCGAAGAGTGGGCACGACGCTGGGCCACTTCACGATCAAGCGCGTCATCGGCTCGGGGGGCATGGGCACGGTGTTCGAAGCCATGCAGGAGACGCCCCGTCGCACGGTTGCATTGAAGGTGATGCGTGCCGGCCTCACTTCGCACTCGGCCCTGAGGCGATTTCAATACGAGGTGGAAGTGCTGGCTCGCCTGCGGCACCCGTGCATCGCTCAAATTTTTGAAGCGGGCACTGATGTCGAAGCGGGCGAGTCTCCTTGGTTCGCGATGGAGTACCTCGTCGGGGCCAGGCATATCACCGAACATGCCCAAGCCAAGTCACTTTCGATGCGCGAGCGTCTGGAGCTGTTTGTCCAAGTGTGCGACGGCGCCCATCATGGCCATCAAAAGGGTGTAATCCACCGCGATCTGAAACCGGGCAACATTCTCGTCACCAGCCACGGTGATCCCAAGATCATCGATTTCGGCGTGGCCCGATCGACCGACAGCGACATGGCCGTCACCACGCTGCAGACGGACATGGGCGCCCTCATTGGCACGTTGCAGTACATGTCTCCCGAACAGTGCGCTGCCGACCCGCATGACATTGATGTGCGAAGTGATGTGTACGCCCTCGGTGTAGTGCTCTATGAACTGTTGACGGGCGGGATGCCCTACGACGTCTCGGGGCAAGCCGTACACGAGGCGGCCCGCATCGTGTGCCAGGATCCACCGACCAAACCCAGCACGGTCTCCCAAACGGTGCGCGGTGACATCGAGACGATCTGCCTCAAGGCGCTGGAGAAAGACCGCGACCGGCGTTACCAGTCGGCGCTTGAACTGCAGCAGGACATCGAACGCTATCTGGGAGGCGAGGCTATCGCCGCCCGGCGACCGACCCTCCGCTATCAACTCAAACTACTGGTTCAGCGGCACCGCATGGCAGCGGTCTTGTCGATGGCGCTGGGGCTGCTGCTCATCATCAGCACAGCTGGGCTAGCCTGGCTGGCCACGTCACAGGCGACTGCGCTTCAGGAAGCTCGCAGACAGGCCACTCGTTCTCAGGCCATGATCGACGGCATCACGACGCTCATCACACCGCCCCTCTGGCAGGGCATCGAATGGGACGCTCAGACGACCTGGAAAGAAGTGCTCGACCATGGACGGCAGGTGCTCGATTGGTCGCAGGTTGGAACGCTGGACAACGCCAATCATGTGATGCACGTGGCCTATTTCAGACTGGTGCTGACAAGTGCTTATCTGAATGCTGGAGCACATGAAGACGCGCTGGCCGTAGCCCGAGACACCACGCAGCAATTGCAGCGGTGGGTAAGGAAGGATGATCCGGGGCTGCTGGATGCGAGGATCGTCGAAGCGCAGGCCTTGCTGGCCAATGGTCTGCACGGCGAGGCCGTTGAGTTAGCCCGATCGGTCGTCGATGCAAAGACGGGCACACTGGGCCGTGACAGTGCTGACACGCTCGGCACCGTTTGGGAAGTGGCTCTACTCATGGGCGAAGTCGGCCTGCTGGAGGAGGCCCGGCAACTCATCGAAGACTCGCTGAGCAATACCGCGGCCCTGCTGCACGAGCGACACAAACAGGCCGTCGAT
>JAKVBU010000019.1 GCA_022446885.1 Phycisphaerales bacterium
CATGACACCATTCTCCCGACCCGCTGGCCAGCGGGCCCTCCATCATCTTCGGCCCATCACGCCATGTCTGTCCAGTGGCCCCCGCCCCCCCCCCCCCGCCCCCCCCGCCGCCCCCCGGGGGGGCCCCCGCGCGGGGGGGGGGGGCGGCATGTGGGAGCTTCAACTCTCGGCCCAGTACCAGGCGTTTGCCAGTGTGCGAGCGTCGCAACATGGCTCTGGAGCATATCCGTAGCCGCTGCACTGCAGTGAGCCTATGTGCAGGCGGCCCCGATCGATATGCACGCCGCCTGCTCGGTACAGGTCGCCGTGATGGTGCAGGGCCGACTCGACATCCACTTGGGGCAGATGATCAAGCCCTCGAAAGTAATGATGGCCATTTCGTTCAACATGCTCAATGCCCAGCGCGGCGTTGGTGCACAGGTCCTGTTGTAGCGCAATCACCGGCAGATTCGTGAGATCTTCGCCGCTGAGAAAGAGCGATCCGCCCGAGAGATCACATCGCGCCTTGTTCAGCAGCGCGTGGAACACGCCCTTGCAGTTCTTGATCGATGTACCACCGTATCCAAGCGATGCTGCTTCCGGCAGTGCCTGTGCGCTGCCGTCGGCCTCGTCGATGATCACCGGTGCCCCCAGGCGGTCGATACCTTGATTGCGATGAGGATCGAACGTAACGGTACGGGGCAGAGGCTGTTCAATGAGGAGCAGCCTAGATCGCAACCATCGACCGTGGCTCGAGGCGTCGAGTGTGTGCATCAGCGTGAGCACATCTTCGATCGACTCGAACTGCTCATTGCCATCGATCGTGACTCGGGCCGATTCGCCCACATGCTCTTGTAGTAGGCTCGCAATCGCCTCCAGTCGCTCCACATCGGAACTGACATCACCGCAGCATTTGAGTTTGAAGCAGGTGAGCCCATGGGCCTTGATGTCGGCCTCCAGTGTTTCAGGCAGGCCGTCATCGATGCGATCACTCGAGGGCAGATCCGACTCGCGGAGCACGTCGAGCATGCCCACAGTGTGCCTCAGTGTGATGGTGTCGGCCGGAGGCGCCAACATGGCGGGCGTCCAGCCTTCAACCTCTGGATCGAGTCGGGTGAGGTCCAGACCCAGCAGGTCAGTTTGAAGTGCCTCGGCGAATGAGTGGCCAACAGCGCGGCAGGCTGCATCGATACAGGCCCTCTCAAGCAGGCTTGCGCCCCAACCATGCACAAGGGCGTCGGGGGCGTGGGGAGGCACATGCCGCATCTGGTTCTTAAAGACACGGTGCCACAGGTCGAATGCCTTGCCTCGGGCTCCAATACTCGCTTCGATCGCCTGGGTTGCACTCTCGACCAGGCGGGCCACGTCCTGCTCCGGAGTCAGATCCGGGTTCTTCTCGAACCACTTGGGCACCAGCAGATCGCTGGCGTAACCCTGAACATTGCCCCCCGGAACCTCGACTGTCAGCCGCAACAGGGCAAGCGGCGCCTGGGTCAGCGTGTGCATGCCGAATCTGAACGGCAGCCGGGTATGGCAGGTATCCAGAAACAACTCGGCATCGGCGATCCACAGTTGCATCGATGAAGCCTACCTGATGCCACTGCCGGTAGGCTGGGGGCATGCTGCACCTGATCACGCTGCTCGTGTCGACTTTGGCCGCTGAACCACAACAGCCCAACATCGTCGTCATGTACGTAGACGACATGGGGTGGGGGGATCTGCCGTCACAAGGGGCGACGGAGTGGAAGATGCCCAATCTCGATCGGCTTCAGGATGAGGGCACTCGCTTCACCCAGTTCTACGTGGCCCAGCCGGTGTGCTCGGCATCGCGAGCGGCGCTGCTCACGGGCTGCTATCCAAATCGGCTCGGCATCCACGGCGCGTTGTGGCCCAAGGCCCCGCACGGCATCCATGAAGACGAAACCACCATCGCCGAGATGCTGAAGGCTCAGGGCTACACGACCGGTGTGTTTGGAAAGTGGCATCTGGGCACGCAACCGTTCTTCCTTCCGCCCAACCACGGCTTCGACGAGTTCTTGGGCATTCCCTACTCCAATGACATGTGGCCGGGGCATCCGGAGCGGCCCAAGCAGTGGCCGCCGCTGCCGCTCATTGAAGGCAGAGACACGATCGAGCGCATTGACACATTGGATGGTCAGGCACCGCTCACCCGTCGTTTCACTGAACGAGCCGTCGAGTTCATTGATCGGGCTGTCGAGTCTGAAACACCGTTCTTCTGCTACGTGCCCCACCCACAACCGCACGTGCCATTGGCCCGTGGCGAGGCCTTCGCCGGTTCCAGCGAGCAGGGTTGGTACGGCGATGTGATGCAGGAAATCGACTGGAGCATGGGCGAGATCATGGCGGCACTTGATCGACACGAGATTGCCGATGACACGCTGGTGATCTTTGCTTCCGACAATGGACCGTGGCTCAACTATGGGGATCACGCCGGAACGGTCGCTCATCTGCGTGAAGGCAAGGGCACGACTTTTGAAGGCGGCGTTCGGGTGCCTTGCATCGCTCGTTGGCCCGGTCGAGTTCGCCCAGATCACATCAGTGACGTGCACTGGATGACAATCGATCTGCTGCCGACGATCGCGGCAATCACCGGCGCGCCCTTGCCTGAGCGGTCTATTGATGGAGCCGATGCCACTGCGGTGCTAGCCGGCGATCCAGATGCCGGCCCGCCACAGGAGGCCTATCTCTTCTACTACCGAGAGAATGAACTGCAGGCCATTCGTTCAGGCCGGTGGAAACTGCACCTGCCGCACAGTTACCGATCGCTGGAGGGGCGGCCCGGCGGCAGTGGTGGTGTGCCAATCAAGTACAACTACGGCATGCACCAGCCGCTGGCCCTCTATGACATCGAGGTCGATCCTGCTGAGTCGATTGATGTGCAGCACGCACATCCCGAAGTGATGGCGCACATGTTGAGCCTCGCCGAGGCTGCTCGAAGCGATCTGGGTGACAAACTGACCAAGCGAGCGGGCGCTGGTCGCCGCGAACCCGGTCGCATTGAGGGCGACGGCTAGAGCCGCTTGATCAACTGCAGGGCCGGGTTGGAGGGATCCCAAAGCAGTGGAAACACCTGCAGAGGCTCGAACCCCATCGCCTCGTACCAGCGTCTTGACTGCTCGTAGAACTTGCACTCCCGGCTGGGCGCCAGCGTCTTCACCTGCAGCCATCTCACATCGCGTTCTCGTAGCCATGCCTCTGTCACTTCCAGCAGACGCCGCCCGACGCCCTGTCGATGATGGGTCTGCACCACACCCAGCACATGGAGTTCGGCAGCATGGGGGAAGTGCTGTTCGATGGTCATGAAACCAACAGGCACGGAGTCTTCGGTTGCAACCACCGTAGGCATCCGCTGGGCGGCCGCTATGTAACTGACGATTCCCTCCTCGATGCCGAACCAGTCCGGCAGAGCCCGCATGATCAACTCGGCTTTTGCCCCGCAGTTCATGGATGGCGCGTGAATGACAACGCTACTCGCCATGGTTGGCAATCATAGAATCTCCGGCGCATGTCCATCAAGACAAATCTCCCCGGAGACTCACAAGCCCCCGCAGGCGTCATCTACGCCGTTTGTGGCTATGGATGGTGGGCACTGGTCACGCCTCTGTACTTTCATGCAATTCGAGAAGTGCCGGCGCTGGAGCAGTTGTCCTGGCGGGTTGTCTCTGGCATTCCGACGCTGCTGTTCTTCTTGTGGATGTTGGGCCGGCTGGGTGAACTCAAGCGGGCCCTGCTCGATCGGCGGGTGCTGGGCATGCTGGGCATCTCCAGCTTGCTCATCGGAGCCAACTGGTTCATCTTTCTCTGGGCGGTGATGACCGATCGGCTCAGTCACGCCAGCCTTGGCTACTACCTCAGCCCGCTCGTCTCCGTGCTGCTGGGCAGACTGGTGCTGGGTGAGCGTCTCCGAGGCGTCCAATGGTTCGCCATCGCGGTGGCAGCTGTGGGCGTCGGGCTGATGGCAATGGCCATGGACGGTCTGCCTTGGATTGCGCTGGCGATCTCAGGGAGTTTCGCCTTCTATGGGTTGGTTCGCAAGCAAGTGAATGCGGCCCCCGCACCCGGCTTGGCGGTGGAGATGATCCTGTTGGCCCCGTTGATGGTGGCATTCATGGTCATCGTGCAGGTTCAAGAGGGAATGGCTGCGCTCGGTCCCGATGCTTTCATCACCACATTGCTCGTCTTGGGCGGCGTGCAGACCATGGTGCCGCTGATCTTCTTTGCTGCGGGGGCCAAGCGATTGCAACTGTCCACCTTGGGCATCCTGCAGTACATCTCGCCCACTGGGCAACTGATATTGGCTGTGCTGGTGTTGGGTGAGTCCTTTGACACCGGCCGGCTCGTGGCCTTCGCCTGTATCTGGGCTGCTGTTGGGCTGTACTCAGGCGACGCCCTGCTTCACAGTCGCAGGCGGGCTTTCGACCTCGCCATCCCCGGCGAGACCTGAGGGCTTCTACACTGGCGTTCTGCAATTGGAGGCCTTCATGTTCAAGACGCTCACACTGACTCTGACCACGGCGACTTCGGGTACGGCTCAGGATGCCAAGCCGGATGTGGATGCCGTCATCGCCCGTCATCTCGAGGCGACCGGATGGTCGCAGGCGCCTCTCGACAAGGGGTTGCAGCGCGAGTGGGTCGTCACGTCAGGAGACTTCAAGGGACGACTTGTGACGAACTGGACCCCGGATGTCTGGCGATCGGTGCTCTCATCCGACGATGGTGCCTGGTCAACCGCATGGGGTGAAGACGCGAAGGGCGCTTGGCAACAAGGTGATGAAGGGAAAGTCGCCGGAACGCCCAAGCACAATGCCTTGACTCTTGCGATGAACGCCGATCCGGAGCCGTTTGCTCGGCAGGACACGTACTTCAGACGAATGGCGGTGACGAACAGTGTCGATCTGCCCGGCGGAGAGGCATGGCGTGTTGTCGCAGCCCCAATGAGTGGAAAGGTGATCGTGTTCTTCTTCGACAAGAAGACCGGTCGGCTGGCAGCATCGGAATTCTGGCGCATTGGTCACGACGGCCAGCGAACCCATGTTGAGTCCACCATGGGCCAGTGGAAGGCGGCTGTGGGTGATCGACAACTCGCGCATGAGGTGCGTGAGAAGACGCATCTTGGCAACGCCCGCATGACACTGGAGAAGACTCGCCAACTTGATTTCAATCCGGAAGACCTGGCCCGTATTGCGGGAGGTGCTGCACCCGACAGTGCGGCCGATCCTGACACCATGCACGCCCGTCTGCTGAACATGATCGGCGACACCGTGACCATGGCTGACGGGTCGAGCGTGCCCAGCGGTTCGATCGCAGAGAAGCCCAATGTGCTGCTGTACTTCTCGGCAAAGTGGTGCCCGCCATGCCGAGCATTCACCCCGGATCTCGTGAATCACGTGCGTGCAAACCCCGGTGACTACACGGTGTTGTTGGTGTCCAGCGACAAGAGTGCAGCCGAGATGCAGCAATACATGGCCCAGTACAACATGCCATTTGCCGCCGTTGACTTCAATCGAACTGCAGCGGTGAAGTCGGCTTGGGCAGGTGGGGGCATTCCCAACCTCGTCTGGCTGGGGCCCAAAGATGCGGTCATCAAGGGGTCGTATGAGACCGACGGGGTCTACACGCCCAAGCAACGCAACAGTTACATCGGCCCCAAGCGTGTGCTGGAGAGCTTCGCCAAGCGTGGCGGCGCCAAGATGCGTGAGTGAAGATCCGCTCGATCCCTATCGTGTCGCCGCCCTTGAACATGGCGGTGGGTTCAAGGCCACCTTGTGGGGATCGCCCAGAACCCAACGCCTGCGCTTCGACGTGTTTGGTGAACTGCTCGGATCAACGCTCGAAGAGGCGAAGCATCTGCTTGACCTTGGATGTGGGGACGGGGCGCTGACGCGCTGGTTGCGCGCTCGCGGGCTGCAGGCTGAGGTCACGGGGCTTGACGGGCTGCCGGAGATGATCGATGCCGCTCGTGCTTCGGGCGACGCTCATGCCAGGTACGAGTGCTGCGATCTGTGCTCAGACATTTGGCCGCTTGACGGCACATTCGATGTTGTGGCGATCTCGGGCACGTTGAACACAATGCAACCGAGTGCCGCCATGGCGCTGTTGGAGCAGGCATGGAGTTACACGGGTGAAGCGTTGGCATTCAACTTTCTCGGTGATCGCCCTGAGGCAAGGTGGGCCGATGCCCCACTGGGCCCGGCCCGAAGAGCATCTGTCGAGGCCATGACGGCGTTTGCCCGCAAGCACACTGATCATGCCCATGTGCGCAGCGATTATCTGCAGGGGCACGATGTCACCATCTGCATGCAACGCTGATCACTCTGCGGCTTCTTCGAGTCACTGGTAGCCGAGTCGCTCGAGGTCGTCTTCATCGAGGCCGAAGTGGTGCCCCAACTCGTGCAGCAACGTGACCCGGATTTCCTCTCGGACAGCCTGTGGCCCACCTCGAACAAGCCCAACGCTGTCGGTGTGAACACTCCAGCCGCCCGCAGCCGCGACGATTCCCACTCGATAGAGATTGATGACATCCGGCAGTGTCGGAGTGTCTTCCACGCTGCGGTGTGTGATTGGCACCCCGGTGTGGAGGCCGCAGAGGTCATCGGCATCGCAGGCGAGTTCTTCAAGCAGCGCTCGGTCTGGAACGTCATCTAGAACTACCGGAACCGCCTCGAAGCGTTCCCTGATGCCCTCAGGGAGTTCGTTGAAGACGGCTTCGAACAGCTCATCGAATCTCGCTCGGTCAGCGTCGCGCATTTGTCGCAATCCTAGGGATCCAGCGGCTGGTCGGCGCTATCGTTGACCAACTCAAAGGAGGTGCATCATGAAGCGCCGAACATCAAGAACAACCCAGCGGCGATCCAAGTCCAATCGGGATCGAACATGGGGCGGACGGGGTCGAGCCATCTGGCCCGTCGCCTGGCCATGGACTGGATTCGGGGTCAAGGGGCAGGGCCCTGGAACTGACCCAGAGTGCCCAGCCGCCGGCGCAGCTCGTTGAGTGCTAGGGTGTTGGTTGGAGCATCTACATGTCCCCATTGCCTACTGACACCGTCGCGAACCCAATCGACCTCATGGCTTGGTGCCGGGCCAACAAAGATGAGTTCAAGCCGCCCGTTTCAAACAAGTACCTGTACGACGGCGAGGACTTTTTCGCCATGGTCATCGGGGGGCCCAATGCCCGAAACGATTTTCACGTGACGAACTCGGAAGAGTTGTTCTATCAACTACAGGGCGACATTGTGGTCGTGATTCGAGAAGGAGATCGGCTGCGGCCCGTTCCGGTACGTGAGGGTGAGACCTTCTTCGTGCCTGGCGGGGTGCCTCATGCGCCCACCCGGCCGCCAGGCACCTTGGGGCTGGTCATAGAGCGCCGCCGCCCGGCCGGTGAAATCGAGCATCAGCAGTTCTACTGCGACAATTGCGAGGCGCTCGTGCATGATCAGGCGTTCGATTGCGCCGATATCGTCGAGCACTTCGCTCAGGCCATGGAGGCGTTCTGGGCCGACCCAGAGAAGTCCACCTGCCCCGAGTGCGGGCATCGCTGCGGCAAGCCCGCCCCGGTCGCCCGGATCGAGTTCGAACCTGAGATTCGTGTCATACGCGAGGGTGAAGCGTGAGCCAAGTAGACCGACGCAAGGTGGAAGGGCGGCGTGAACTGAAGTTCAACTGCGCGGGGTGTCTGAACTCGGACTTGGATCGAATTCAATCGGCCCATGACTCGGGCACACTGCGCACACTGGGCAATTGGTCCGCAGGGCAGATTCTGCAGCACTGTGCCAAGTGGATCGGGTTCGCCATGGACGGCTTTCCGGCACAGGCTCCA
The DNA here is from genome assembly GCA_022446885.1 of Phycisphaerales bacterium. Classification (GTDB taxonomy): domain Bacteria; phylum Planctomycetota; class Phycisphaerae; order Phycisphaerales; family SM1A02; genus JABAAC01. The sequence goes on from JAKVBU010000019.1 coordinate 7,817, forward strand.
TGGATCGTTCGGTTCTTTTTCAAGACCTTTCTGAAGAAGCGTGCTTTGCAGGATGTGGCGATGGATCCGGGCATGAACCTGCCCAAGCAGGCCGCGTTCATGTTGCCCGACGATCATGTGACATTCGAGCAAGGCATGAGCGAGATGCGCGCGGCAGTGGCCCGGCTCGACGCCGGGGACAAGATGGAACAGCCCAGCCCGATTCTGGGCGATCTGACCCATGAGCAGTGGATGGGCATGATGCTGCGCCACAGCGCGATGCACCACTCTTTCATTCAGGTTGAGGCGCCGGTCCTGGATGAAGTGGTATCGGAGGCAGCAGAGGGCGGGCCTTCAAGCGCTGACTTGATCGAGGCCTGAACCGCCTGAGGCAAATCACTCTGTCTCAGGCATGCCATCACCAGTTCTCGGTGAAGCCTGACCAAGTGGGGGGCGCCTGATCGCAGGGCAACCACGTGTGCCCGAATCGTCTCCACGTCGCCGCGGGCGACCGGTCCCATGACGACACCACCTCCGGCTCGCTCGGAAAGCATGTCGCCGGCTCGTCGCACCATCGGGCCAAGTGCCCGGGCACCCGTGGCCGGGTCATGGCCCAATTGCGTCCAAACTGTGGCAGCATCTGCCAGTAGGCCGGACATCAGGCCGCCCACCAGGGCGGCGGAAGCGTGATACAGGGTGCGGTGTTCAGGGGCGATGAAGACCGGATGCATGCCAAGATCTTCGGCCAGCGCATGCAGCCATGCCCTTGACGCCTCATCGCCGTCGATCGCCGCGGTGGCCCCCACGAGTATGTGAGGGTTGGTGTCGGCCTGATTCAGCACCATCAGTGGGTGCAGCGACGCAGTGCTGGCCCCTTTTTCACGGGCGCTATCCAGTGGGGCGCAGGTTGAGGCGCCCGAGCAGTGCACGACAAGTTGGCCGGGCCCAACCTGCAGCAACGCACACACCTGCTCAATGGCGTCATCTGGCACGCACAGGATCAAGACGTCGGATGTTGAGGCCTGTACAAGATCCACGCAGGGCACTTGTAGTGATCGCGCAAGAGGTGCGTCAGCGCTGCGGCTGCTGATACATGCCAGAGGTCGATTGCATCCTGCGATGCTCCGTGCCAATACGCCACCGGCGGCTCCGGTGCCGATGATGGCGATGGAACTTTGTGCGTCGAGGGCCATGGCACGCAGAATAGTGGTGGACGTGCGCGATCGCCCAACTGGGGCGGCGGGTGATCAGGTGATCAGGCTATCAAGACCTCAGCGACGTCGGCGACGTGCGATCAGGCACAGGCCCACCAGCGCCAAAGTGCCTGGAGCCGGAACCAGCGATTGGTATCGCAGGATCAGCCGCCCGCTGAGGAATGCGCCTGCCGGCTGGCCGGATCCGTCGTCCCAGTTGCTGGCAACCAGCAGGTCGACGGTACCTTCAGCATCACTGAACAATTCCAAGAGATCGACTGCCAATGAGCCGCTGGTGGGGCCCACCACGCCACTCTCGAACGTGTCGGGGAAGGGCTGGGTGAGTACATCGAAAGCGGTGCCGGCTGAGTCAACGGCTCTGAATCCCATCCAAGCTTCGTTGGCCCAGTTGGGAACACCGATGTTGTTGTAGGTTTCGATGACAACATCTTCCCAGGTGAGCTCGACCAGTCGCGCTGGGCCGATGCCCAGATCTGCGATCACCTGAGGCGAGCCGGGAAGGTAGAGGTCCTCATTGAACTCGTAGATGACCTCTTCCAACAGGCCCGGGTTGCTGGCTGTGGCCGGTGCGCTCAACAGCGTGATGGCCGCCATGGCGGCCAACAGCGTGAAGGGGCGTGAAATGGAATTGAGGGCACTCATCTCTTCAGTCAGAGTCTACCTTTGGGGGGGCTGCAGACGAAGCCCAAGAGGCTCAACGCAGACCAAGCGTCTCGACGATGGTCCGCGCCGCTTCATTGGGCAGACAGCCGAAGCCCCAGAGTTCACGAAGATCAGTCTGGTTGGTGCCGGTGGCCTGCATGACTTCGCCCTCGGCAAGGTCGTAACGCGTCTCAGTCTGCCGCAGCAGGCTGTAGACGTGTTCACACCACGCAGGGAAGGGCGTTGATAGGGGGCCGGTACCAGGTCTGTAGGCTGCCATTGAAGGGAATCCGTGTCTCCAAGACCCACTACGCAAGGGCATCGGCACAGGTGTGCACGAAACCGGGATTTTTTCGGCCTCTGCCGGAAGCAAGGCCGAATCGAGCCCAACGAGGGCCCATGTCAGGGGCATCGGCTCGGTTTTGGGGTGCCATGAGGGAGATGGGGCAAAACGACGCCTCTGGGGGCTTCTGTGCCAGTCCAACTCGACAGGCCTAATCGGTTGCATCCATCCGGATAGGTGGTGATTGCATGATCAGCCGCCGTGTCCACCACTGATCGCCCGTGTCGGCCGAGTCTGCAGGTGCGTACTGCCAGAGCGACCATCTGAGCCAATTGCCCGCGGTCAGATGGGGTTGATCTGGCGCCAGGAGGCTTCCAACGGAGGCCGATCGCCTGATGAGCGCCTCGGTCAGATCGGGCAGCACGATGTTGGTGCGGAATCGCTGCCAGGCCGTGGATGCGGTCAATACGCCTGCGTCGTGCAGACGTTCGTATGCAAGGGCGTCAAACCACAGTTGCCAGTCGAGGCGAGGCATGCCCGGCTGGCAGAAGCGTGGGGCCTCATCGAGCGGGCCCGGCTTGTACCTGAACCGCACCGGGGTCCAGTGTTCGTTGTCAGTACTGACCTCAAGCGTTACCTCGGGGCGCGTGGTTGTCATCGTCGCAAACAGCCCGTAGTTGGATGCTACGTGCCAAGGCCACCACATCCCGGACCACTGTGCAACCAGATTGGGCATGGCGGAGGCGTGCCAGTACCAACGAGGCAGGCTGATCGAGCAGATGAAGATGCCTGCGGCCAGCACAAGACATCGCCGCCACCATCGAGGACGGGATGTGACACCCACCTTGAACAGATGTCGCGCCGCCCGTGGCCACAAGAGCAGCAGCATTGCGTCGTCGATGGCAGCAAGGGCCAACACGATGGTGAGCCAGTTGAAGAACCCGTAGTTGCCCGTTGCCGCGATGCCAAGTTGCAGGGCGATGATTGAACATGCTGCAATGAGCCTTGGGATGCGACCCAGCAGCAACAGCCACGGCAGCCACAACTCGGCGACAAACATCGCTTCACAGGCCAGTTTCAGTACCCATTCGGGCAGCGCCATCGCCCACCAGGCGGGCCACCATGGCAAGGGCTGCGTCCAATAGTGGTAGGACAAGGCCGTGCAGTCAGCCCAGACGGGGTCTTGCGAACTGAGTTTCACCAACCCCGACAGCACCATGAGCTTGATGAGCAAGAGCGTGAGGAGCAGGCGTATGAACGCCGATGGCCGCGAGGCGCGAGGGCTGTGCAGCCAGACAACCCCGGGCGAGAAGCACACAGCCAGAAGGCCCGCTTCCAGCAAGAGCATGTCCCACGGGTATCCGGTGAAGACGCCTGCTGCATTCACCAGTGACAGGTACAGCGCCCAGCACAGGGCGGCGCTCAGAAGGGGAACCAGGCCCACAACCATGCTCAGGGCGGCAACCACGCCGATGATCCAGGTCGCCTGCAACAGTCCATCGCCGCCGAACCACTGCAGCGTCGGAAGGTTCATGAAGCCCATGTCCGGGGCTCGGGCCGTGAACGTCTCGATCAAACCGGTAATGGGCTGCAGCCCATCTGCGCCGATGAGCCCGTCAAGTTGATGCCCCAGCGATAGGAACGCGATCAGCCAGATCAGTCCCATGCAGCGAAGAAACACTCGGCGTGTCAACTGCCAGGTGTCCGGAATCTCCACCTTGCCCAGCAGGGCGCGAGAGGCTCGATCACACCCTCCGCGGTGTCGGGCAACCCAGTTGTAGACGGCTTCGCTCACTCTGGCGACGCCCGGTACGTGGCGATAGAGCACAAGTGGCCAGCCTCTTACGCCACCGCGAGCGAGGATGGTGCAAACGGCTTCAGCCCCACGCACATGCGTACCGTCAGGCTCAACGAGATGGATGGCGCTGGCAAGCGCCTCACGTTCGATGGAGATTGATCCCGGCCGTTTTTGCAGAGTGGTCCACGCAAAGGTGTCGCCGGTCAGGGCATACCAGCGGCTGGCCCACCGTCGGCAGAAGGTGCACTCGCCGTCCCAGACAACCAACGGACGATCGCCCGGTGTCTGGGAAATTGGGGGACCACTTCCGCAGCCCTTGGCACATCCGGTACATCCGCCGCAGGAGGACATGGGTCCCCAGCCTAGTTCATGTGACAGCCCGCCGCGGCGAACCGCGACGGGCTGAGATTGTTTGATTGAGCGATGGAATCAGCAGTCGCTGCCGAATGCGCCCAGCACGGCGAGAATGTCTTCGACGCTGTACTCATCACCGAACCCGGCGACGGCAGTGAGGATGTCATTGACGTCAACCATACCGTTTCCATCGAGGTCGCCAGGGCAGGCCTCGTCATCACACTCGATGCTGCTGATCGTGATGGCATCAACAGCAGCCTCAACCACAGATCCGGCATTCAGATCGCCGACGGTGAATCGAAGCCGAGTCATGTCGCTTGGTGAGTATCCGCTGATTCCGGCAAGATCAAACTCGACCTCGTACCAGCCACCACTGGCTTCGGGGCCGGAGGGGCCGACTTGTTCCAATTGCGTCCACGTGGCACCACCGTCGTCGGAAATGTCCACGTACATGCTGTCCTCAGATGGGGATGCCCCATAGGTGTTGTCCAGCCAGCGAGCGTAGGAGAGCACGCCGCCCGCTGCCGCGTCGATCGAGGGCGATGTAAGCACGGTTGTGCCGCCATCGACATCGCTGTTGCAACCGCTGGCCGACGAATTGTCGGTCAGGGCGCAGGCGCCCGAGCCGTCGAAGTCTGATGGGGGATCGCCACGACCGCAGTCGACAGGCACACCCACGCCCCACTGGCCGTCGGTCGCGTCGCCGGAGGTTTGCCACCCGGCGGAATTCTGGAAGTCCACGTCGAGAGCGGTGTCCATGCTGTCGGCGGAGACCGCTGACCCGTGGCCAATGGCGGAGGCGTCTCCGGTGTCGGCCGCGACTCTGGCGTGGTACTCGACAACATCTCCGCAGTGCGAGGCGCCAAAGAGGGCTCGAAGCACAGTCGGGTTGCCTTGACTGATGACCTGCAGTTGTGACTGGTGCGTGCCGTTGGAGTCTGCCCAACTGAGAACGGACTCGTCTGCATCGAGGGCGACGCCCTCGGCGAAGGTCACGCGGATGTCGAACGAGTCGCCACCTGCAGGAGTGAGCTGATCAGGCGTTTCGCCGAGCAGTTCGACAGACATGGCCGGCGGCTCGAGCCGCCACACGAAGAGGCCTCGCTCCAGATCGGAGCCGATCAACGTGCCGCTGGGGAAGTAGGGATAGACCGACCAGAGCCCATTGAAGGCGGCGCTGTCGCCTTCGGGGTAGGTGTCGAACCAACTCACCTGAACCGGGGAGAGGCGGTTTGAGATGTCGAAGATCCGCACGCCACTCTGGTAGTTGGCCTGATACATCATGTTGCCGTTGATGTACAGATTGTGATCCACCGAATTCATGCCCGAAGTGCAGGTGCCGGCTTGGAACGGGGCGGCCAGATTCGAAACGTCGATGATCCGAGTCGTGGTTTGCGAGCCTGTGTTCTGCTCGTCGAGTTCATCGTTGAGATAGAAGTACTGCAGGTCTTCTGAGAGCCAGCCCTGATGGCTGTAGTTGTTGTTGCTGTGCTGCAGGTGCGACAGTTCAACGATGTTGCTCTTGTTTGTGACGTCGAGAATCGTCAGGCCGGTCTCACCCCAGCCGTTGTTGTATCCGGCGCAGCAGAAGGCGATTTCTCGCCCGGCCCACTGGCCACCATCATCGGGCCATGTGATCACCTGGGCATCGTGCACGTAGCGGTCGGTCCAGTCTGCCACGTGTGGGGGATTGACCGGATTCGCATTGAGGTCGTAGATTCGCAGCCCGTTGCCGCCACCGCCACATCGGTAGAGGAACCCGCTGTCTTCATTGAGCACGATGTTGTGCGTTGCAGCGGTTCCACCACTTGTGACGGTGCCCTCCAGTGTGACCAGCCCGAGATCGACGTTCGTCAGGTTGATCACCTGAATGCCACTGCCACCTTCACTGACAGCATAGGCACGATGCTCGAACACCTTGATGTCACGCCACAAAGAGTTGGGGCCGTTGATTTCGGCGACGATGCTGGCGTTGTCCGGATCGGTGATCTCAACCACGGCTGTTCCCGCTTCGTGGGTGAACAGGGCGTACTCACGCCCGCTCGGTGAGGTGTATCCCCAGCAGTCGGAACCGGTGGAGGGATTGCCCTGAAACTCGCCCAGGGGAATCCACGAGACCATCTCGATCTCGCCGTCAGCGTCGAACATGCCACGGGGCATCGGGGGATCCACGGCCTTGCGCCACGCCGTTGTGCCGATGGGAGACTGGCGATCCTGCAACTTGGGGTCGTCCTCGTGAGCCATGCCCACAGAGGTCAGAATCGCCAATGCTGCCGTAAGGCTGACAGCCATCTCTAGAGGACAAGCCTGCTTCATTGTTGGGCATCTCCTTCACCCACTCCCCAGTCAGACTCTACCTGATGAATCGGCCTCGCCGAAGCCCAGATCGATGTTCGGGGCCCATTCAGGTGGCTTTTTCGCCGCTTGCCGCGTCAGGGGCCCCATCTTCGAGGCTCTTCAGGAATGCCTCCAGCGCCTGCAGGTCTTCAGGGGGCAGATTCAATGGCTTCAGGATCGTCTCCTGATGGTGATCGAATTGCACCTGCCCCTCGAGCGTGTTGTAGAAGTCGAGCACCTGAGCGATCGTCTCGAAGCGGCCATCATGCATGTAGGGGCCGGTGATCGAGACGTTTCGAAGGCTCGGTGTTCGCATCGCCCCCCAGTTACCCGGGGCGTCTACGGCATTGGCCGCTCGCCGGGCCGCTGGTGAGGTGGGATCATCGGACCACTTGCCGTTGAGTCGAAATGCGCTCGCACGCGCCTTTGCAAGCCCGCCTGCTCGGCCCAAATCTGCCGGTAGGAGGCCATCCTTGGGCGGCAGGCCCAGCGAGTGAAAGGCCCGGTCGGTCATCAATGGTCCCGCATGGCAGTTTCGACAGCCGGCCTCGCCCATGAAGAGCTGCAGGCCGCGAATGGCAGGGGGCGAGAGAATGCCATCAGTCGATCGCCCCTCAGCTAACGCCGTTGCGAATCGATCGAATGGAGATGTGCCAGGTTGCAGTGTCCGCTCGAAGGCCGCGATCGACTTGCCGATGTTCACGAATGCGCCGGTCACGGCGTCGCGATCTGCGTCACTCATGCTGGCCCATGCGTCAGTTCCCGGCTTGGCGCCATCGGGCACACCATCGAGGTCGGGCATTGGTCCGAAAAGTGTCTCGTACCGTGATCGGAGTTCAGGCATGGCCGCCAGCGTCTTGACCACATCGCCTCGTGACGAATTGAACTCTGCTTCATGCTCAAAGGGGTGCAGCGCCTGGGCCCAGAGCGAGTCCGCTCGACCATCCCAAAAGAACCACCGTTGATGAGCCACGCCGGTCAGTTGCGGCGTATTGCGCGTGCCAACCCCCTCGCCCTTCGCAACCGGGAGCCCATCGGTGAACCCGCGATCAACCTTGTGGCAAGTCGCGCAGGAAACGGTTCCGCTGCTGGAGAACACCGGCAACTTGAAGCACATGGCGCCGAGTTCGATCGCGGTGGGGTGGTCGGCAACTCGATTACTCGTGTCATCTGGAAGAGCCGGCACCGGACTCATGCGTGCGACGATCCGCCGCTCACGCTCGGTCAGGTCCGAACCCCCGTCGGTGACGCACAGGCAGCCGGCCAGAGCAAGCAGGATCATTCCAGAATGACATCCGACTCGGCTCGGTGAACGACACCCTCTTCATCGGTGATGTTGAAGTGCACACGCCACAGACCCGGCATGTGGAAGAGCATGTCGCTGGCCAACCAGGTGTCATGCGAGAGTTGTCTGACGTCACTCTTGTGCAGCATGCCGTGGCGATGGTCCGGCATGGTGGCATCGATGTCTACCGTTTTGGGGGCGGGCTCCACTCGGGCCCGAACCACGAAGTACTCATCCACCACGATGTCCTGCTGGGAAGCCGTGTCCCAATACACCGTGAAGGACTCGTCATGTGTGCTCGCCTTGTGGCCACGCAGCGATGTCGTGCAGGCTGCGCACAGCAGAGGCAGAGTGAACAGGAGCGTCTTCATGGCGAGGCCTTTCGCATAGATGGCGTGTTCGCCGGCGTGTAGGCGCGGCCGGTTCCGAACGTCATCAACCAGTTGCCATTGGCGTCGAAAGCCTGCAGGCGGTGGTTGCCGTGATCCAGCACGAGGATACGGCCATGATGGTCTACAAGCAGTTCGGATGCGTTCCAGAATTCGCCGTGGTTCGACCCGTGGGCACCGACAGTAATCGGTTCGTCGTGTTCGATGACCAGCGTGTCGTCTACGAGCCTCGCTTGCGAGCCGTCGGGCAGGATGGCCTCGCGGCGAAGTTCGGGTGACTGCACGGGCCCATCCTCGGGTGCCGTCGTGCGGAGGAGCCTCGCCGCATCGGGAGCAAACTTGGGCTTGTGGGTGGGGGGCAGGTCGAAGCGCCAGGCGTGGGTGCGGCCGTCAGCGGCATCAGTGACATGGCAGTGGACTGTGCCGTCCACTTGCTCCAATCTAATTTTAATCGGGCGCTGTACGCATCCGGGACCAGGCGTGTGGCTCCCGAAGGTGGTCAGGTGGATGGGCGTCGGCCGATCGATGTCGAGTACATGGAACTGCCGCTGTTCTGGTTCGTGCACGACCAGCACTCGGCCCTGCAACGCCATGCGCGGGCCAAAATGCGACTTGGGGCCGCCGGGCACTTCGAGGGCCCGCGGCCGAAGCGGTGGTCCGGGTACGAAGCCCTGCAGGCGTCTCTCGAAGGGTTCGGCCACAACACAGCCCTCGTCGGTAAAGGCGACATCTTCCGGATAGTGGATTCGCCCCTCGCCTTCTCGGGGCTTGATGGCGTGCATGCCCCAATAATCGATGACTTCGCCCGTGTCGGCATCAAGGGCCTGGATCCGGTGATTCATGCGATCAGCTATCAGCAGAACGCCGTCTTGAACATCAAGCCCAGAAGGTTCAGCCATGCGGCCGGGCGTTCTCCCCCAACCGCCTGTTGTCCAGCGGTGGGCCCCGTCCGGGCCGATGGCGTGCACGAGGTGCGTGCCCTCATCAGCAATGTAGAGGTTTCCTGATTCGTCCATTGCGACGGATGAGGGCAGTAACAACTCAGTGCCGTTGATCTCGTCGTAGAGGCCCATGTTGCCACCAACCATGTCGAAGAGCAGAACCCTGCGATTGCCCGTATCTGCGACAGCAATTCGATCGCCGTTTGAGGCAACATCGTCGGGATCGTGAAACTGGGTGAGACGGTTGCCGCTGGTGCCGAACTCATGCTGGATGATGCCATCTGAATTCAGCACGAGTACGCGGGCACCTGGTCCGTTGAGCAGAATGATCCTTCCATCTGGAGTCACGTCTAGGGCGGAGGCCGCGTAGGGTAGATGGCCACGAAGCGCATCATCTTCACGAATGCCCCAGTTGATCACATGGTCACATGCGATGACGCCGCGTTCGGGGTGAAACGCGACAGCCCTGCTGGGCAGACTCGACTCCGTCCAAGCGTACTGCCCCGGAATCTGGGTCAGCAGCGTCAGCATGAGCGAAAGAAGCATGTGTCCGAGGGTGTGCCCGGATCAGGCGTCAGAGGTCTCGTCGGATTCCACTGGGGCAGTTGAGTCTTCCACCGGAATCGGTTCCAGATCTCCAACCGTATAGCCCTGTTCACGGGCGGCCCGAATGGCGCAGTCCATGGCAGCGGCACTCTGGGCGTGGATCGTCGCGCTCTGATCGGCGTAGGACACAGCCACCGAGAACACGTCCGGGCAGGCGTTCATGGCCCGTTGAATCGATGCGGCGCAGCGATCGCAATGCATCCCTTCAACAGAGACCACCCCGGACATCTCGCGAAATGCGGCCGGTGTGTCGTCAGTGGATGCAGTTGAGGCGGCGTTATCCGGGTCGGACGAATTGCCGCAGCCGGTCAGAATGAGTGTGGCGGCCAAAAGGGTCAGGCGGAGCATTCGACGATGATACAGGTCTGAAAGTGCCATCATGGATTCTGGTCGGCAAACGCCTTGAGGACAGGCTGCGGGCCGATGAACTTGCCACCTTTGTACGACCCTCGAATCACCTCGTCATCTGGCCCCAGCCAGACCAGATTGGGAATGCCACGCTCGCCCCAGGAGTCCCGGATCTTGCCGGTGGCGGCGTAATCAACCGCCGAGAAGGGCATCTCGTAGTCTTTCATGTAGTCCCGCATGGCCTCTTCGGACTTGTCAGAAGACACCAGCAGTACAGCGACGTCGGCGTCGGGGTTCTCATCGACCCACTTGACCAGCGTCGGCGTGAATGCCCGGCACGGCGGGCACCACTTTGCGCTGAAGTAGAGCAGCACGTTCTTCTTGCCCGCGATGTAGTCGCTGGGGCTTTGCTCACCGGCTGGTGTCGTGACGGTGCCGCCCAGCAAACTGAGCAGTTTGGCATGATGGCGAGCGGTGCTCTCGGAGGCACCCTTGGGCACAGCAGTCTGTTCTTCCTGCTTGGTCTGCTCGGCACAACCGGCAATCAGCAACGCGAATACGGCAAGAGCGAATCGAATCATGGCCCGATCCTAGCGTGTTCTCAGGAGATCACGTTGATCTTCTGGAATCGGTGTCGCAGAACGGGCATTGAGTCTGTCTTGAGCCAATCTTCGAGCACACTCGCGTAGACCTGACGGAAGTCGGTCGTATAACGGAGGTCTCCGTCGTCGAGGTTGACCAGATCGGGGTGCCGTCCGTGCACGCCCGGCCGCACCATGGGGCCGATCAGGTACAGCGGCGCTGCCGTGCCGTGATCGGTCCCGCCTGATCCGTTCTGGGCGACTCGGCGTCCAAACTCGGAGAACACCATTGTCAGCACACGTCCATCATTGCCCTGGGCCTTGAGGTCGTCTTGGAAGGCCTTGAGGCTGTCGCCAACCTGCCGCAGCAGGCGGCCGTGTTGCCCGGCTTGATTGGCGTGCGTGTCGAAGCCGCCCAGCGTGACGTAGTAGACGCGAGTGGGCAGCCCGGAACGAATCATCGCAGCGACCATGCGAAGTTGGTCCGAGAGATTGCCGCCGGGGAAGGTGGCCAAGGGAGACAGACTTGCGGCCTTGCGAACTTGGGCCGATGAGACTTGGGCGTCGAGCGCGGTTCTTCGAAGAAAGGCCAGGGTGTCCTGTGCCTGATCAGGGTCGCCCGGCACGGTCTTGTATGCCTGCTTGAGATCGTCGTCGATGTCCTCGCCGAGCCATCGGTACAGATCTGGGGTCTCGAACTGCACAGGTCGAGAGCGGCGACCTTCAAGTGCCAGCGGAGAGGTGCGCCCCAATGCGACGGACGCCTGTGGATCGGGAGTGCCTGAGCATGTGTTGTCGAAGTACCGTCCCAGCCACCCTTCGCTGCGGCCACCGGGATCTGCCGAGTGCCAGATGTCCATCGACGAGAAGTGCGACCGATTGGGGTTGGGATAGCCGGTGCCCTGCACGATTGCCGCGAGACCGTCGTCCATCAGGGAGCGCATGCCTTCGAACTCCGGGTGCAGCCCCAGTCCATCGGCCCCGCGTACCGGCAACCGAAGTGCGCCGTTCGTGGCGCCCGGCTGGCCGACGGCCAGATTTGGTCGAGCCCGGTAGTAGGCGTCCAGTCCGAATGGAACCACGGTGTTCAGCCCGTCATTGCCACCGCCCAATTGGACGACCACAAACACTCGGTCTTGCGGCACACCCGCGATCGATGAGGTCATTGCGCCCAGTGGTGTGCAGACCCCTTGCGCTGTCTGTTGGAGGAAGATCGGTGCGGTTCCGGCCAGAGACGCGAATGCTGTGCCTCGTTGCAGGAAGTGGCGTCGGCTCCAAGGTGTGGTGTTGGTCATGGCGACCTCGCTTCAGCAGAGTTGATATTCGGGGGCTGCGGTGATCAGGGCGATCAGCCGGGTGACAGTGGCGGCATCCATGTCCCGCCCACGAGCCAGATCGGCCCACTGGCCCAGTCGAGTCGAATCGGGCATGGTGCCCAGCAGGAATCGAGACAGATAGGTCGCTGCATCGGTGGGGCGATCTCGTTGGGGGATGTCCGGCAAGTGAGCGACCAGGCGCGACAGGTCGTGATCGAGTCCGCCACCGTCCCAAGGATTGCTGCCAGGCTCTCGGCCGGTCAACAGATACACCAGCGTGTTCTGTCTGGTGAACAGCGTGGATGTGTTGATCCAGCCTGTGCCACCGTCCCATCCCTTCACGCTGGGTGGGGCGAAGAGCGACTGGCCCATGAACGTGCAGGCTTCCGCCAACCGTGTCAAGTTGCGTGCGGGCAGGTCCATCGAGCGACAGGCCTGCACCACCAGTTGTACCGGGCTCTTGACCATCATGCCCCGGCGGGTTGGGTGATAGAAGTGCTGCGATTTGAACACCTCTTCAAGTACAGGTCGAAGGTGCCAGTTGCGTCGCCGCAGTGTCTTGCCCATGGCGTTGACAACCGCCATCGACTTGTCGGTCGAAGCGTCAGCGTCGTCCACGAAGAACCGGTAGAGCTTCCAGCAGATCCAGGTGGAACTTGTGGGGCGGGTGAAGATCAGTTCCACAAAGTCGTCGGCGCCCCAATTGCCGCTGCGGCCGAAGATGGTCTTGGTGTCGTCATCATGATTGCGGGCGTTGAACGTGAAGTCGTCATCGCGGAACGTGAACCCCGTCAGGGCTCGGGCGCCTTCCTTGATGTCCTCTTCGGAATACCCGTTGCCTTCGCCCAGCGTGAAGAGTTCCATGAGTTCGCGGGCGAGGTTTTCGTTCGGCGCGCCCTTGCGATTCTGATTGTTGTTCAGGTACTTGATCATCGCCGGGTCACGGATGATCCCGTGCACGAGCGTGTTCTTGAAGTTGCCCGCCGCGTTGTCGCGGAACATCTGATTCTGCTTGAGCAGGTGCCAAGAATCTTCCACCGCCCGATAGCCGGTGGCGAAGTGCCCGTGCCAGAAGAGTGTCAGCTTCTCCTGCAGCGGGCGCGATGTCTCGATCATCCGCTTGAGCCACCATGCTCGGGCCTCAGCGATCTGGCGTCTGTCTTCGCGCTGGCGTTGCTGCCTGATCATGCGGGCCCGTTCCCGTGCGGCCTCGCTGTCGGACCGACGCATCATGCGGTACTCCTGCCGCTCCGCCTCGGTTGCCGGTCGCATGATGTCACTGCGGAAACCCGGATCGGGAACCGGGTCGGGCACTGCGGTCCAGTTCAGCACGTGGTCTACGGCCCCATCAAGTCCCATCTCAGTCAACGTCAGAACCTGCTCAGGCGTACCGCCGAATCCGGCACGCTGAAGCAGGTGGTGCGCTTCCCAATACCCAAAGTCGTCGTCTTTCAGCGGCTGAAGTGGGCGTGGCATGCACGAACTCCTGACTCGATGACCTGATCGCTCCCGAGGGCGGCGATCTGCCAGAGTCTACGATTCATCCGGGTTGGTGCATCCCCGGATCGCCGTCAACCGCCCAGACGCCGCTTCAGAGAGGCGCTCAGCCGCACCGTATTGCCTATCACGCTGACATCGCTCACCGCCATGGCACCGGCGGCGATGACCGGCCCCCAAGGGCCCAGCAGCCCGAATGCCGCCACCGGAATCATGGCGGTGTTGTAGACGAAGGCCAAGAACAGGTTCTGTTTGATGGCACGCAGCGTGCTGCGCGAAATCTTCACGAGCAGGGGGACGGCCGAGGGGCGGTGGGCCGGAATCACGACGTCGGCGGCATCGATCGCCACATTGGTGCCCGAGCCCACGGCCATGCCCACGGTGGCGCCCGCCAGGGCGGCAGCGTCGTTGAGCCCGTCGCCAACCATGATGGTCGTCTCGGATCGCTCCGTGACCCAATTCGCTTTCGACTCAGGCGTTTGACCTGCGATGACTGCGTCTCTTGGCAGGCCGATGTCGTCAGCGATGGCTTCTGCGGCGTCCTGTCGATCGCCCGAGAGCATGGTGACTTGAAGTCCCATTTCCGTCAGGCGCTGAACCGTCTGGGCGGCGTCTGGAAGGGGGGTGTCGCGCACGTCAATTCGACCGATCTCCACACCACCATGCCGCACGACGCAAGCAGCTCGTGGGTCGCGCATCACCTCAACTGGCTTCCCCTGCAGTGTCGCCTGCACGCCCTGCCCCGGCACGGCCAGAAAGTCGTCTACCGCTTCGGGCGTGATGCCTCTCTGGTGTGCCTCCGCCAGCACGGCTCGGGCGACGGGATGCTCGCTGGGCGCTTCGGCGGCGGCGGCGATGCGAACCACGTCGTCTTCGCTCGATCCCTCTTCCGCGATCACCGTCGTGACACTCGGCTCTCCCTTGGTGAGCGTGCCGGTCTTGTCGAAAATCACTCGCTCAACGGACGCCGCATGTTCCAGCGCCTCGGCAGACTTGATCAGGATGCCGCGGCGCCCTGACTCACCTGTGCCCACCATGATGGCCATGGGCGTCGCCAGCCCAAGCGCACACGGGCAGGAGATGATCAGAACGGTCACCGCCGAGATGATGCCGGTTCGGAAGGGGGCCCAGTCGTCGGTCACGCCCGCGAGGATCGACCATCCGATCACTGTGCACACGGCGACCGCGAGCACGATGGGTACGAAGATCGAACTCACCTTGTCGGTGAGCCTCTGGATCGAGGCCTTGGAACCCATTGTGTTTGAAACGAGTTCGGTGATGCGAGCCACTGTTGAATCAGCTCCACTTGCCGTCGCCTCGATGATCAGGCGGCCGACGGTATTGAGCGAACCGCTTACGACAGGATCTCCCACGCCTCTCGCCACTGGCTCCGACTCGCCTGTGATGAGTGACTCATCGATTTCAGATGCCCCCTCCAACACGGTTCCGTCCACCGGGAGTCGGCCCCCGGGCCGAACGACAAGATGATCGCCCGGAGAGATCTGATCGAGCTCCACGACTTCCGTTGCGCCGTCATCGAGCCGCCGCTCGGCGGTATCGGGTTGCAGTTCGAGCAGTTCTCGAATGGCCGAGCCGGCGCGGCGTGAAGACCTTGCCTCAAACCAGTGCCCCAACGAGATCAGGCCGAACAGCACCGATGCTTCGGTGAAGTACATGGGCTGCCCGGTCTCGATCTGCATTCGCTCCAGTACGAAGAGCACCACCGAGTAGACGTACGCCGTGCCCGCTCCGATGCTGATGAGTGTGTCCATGTTGGTCGTGCGCCGCTTGGCCGCGGCCCAGGCCGAGGTGAAGAACCCCGGGCCGACCAGCACAGTCACAATCGTTCCCGCAGCCAACTGCACCCATTGCAACCAGAGCAGGTCTTCGCCCAGCGTCCAGTTGAGCACCGCAGTGGGCACCCAGATACCAAGGCCGATCGCAGCTCGGCGGGCCCAGCGTCGCTCCTTGGCGATTGCAGCTGCTTCTCGGTCTCCTTGACGGGCCGGGGCCACCTGATCGGCCGGCATTGCAGGGAAGCCTGCGTCCGTCACGATGCTCGCCGCCGTAGCCTGATCGATGGTGCCTGTCACGGTCACTGTGGCCCCCGGGACGTTCACAGAGACATCCTCAACGCCGTCATGGCGCATCAGGGCCGTCGTGATCGACCCGGCGCAGCTGGCACAACTCATGTCGGGAGCGGAGAGGCGAAATGAGGGGGCGGTCATGGCTGTTTTTACCCTCACAGGGCGCTCCGAGGCAGGTTTGGGCGATGGCCCTGCCAATGCTGGTGCTAGACTATCGCTTCGCCATGTTGACCGCTGGATCCATTTCCGCCGCCCGCCTCGTCGCCGCATTGAGTGTGCTGTCGATGGTGCTGCTCGCTTCGACGACGCCGCTGGAGACAGGGGCCGTTTCAGAAGTGCGCGTCAACTGGGTATCGGCGGAATTGGCCGAGGCCGACATCGAGTCGCTGGGCTCGGTGCAGACGCATGTCGCGCAAGCCACGCCCGCCCCACGGGCTGGCCGGTTGCGCGTGCGTGAGTCCGACCGCATCGGTCCGGCTCGGCTGCACCTGCCACCGCCAGTGCTGAACTGAGCACGCTTCAGTTCACAGGCCCGCTGCATCAGTGCGGGCATCACCAGCACAGCACCCCCGTACGAATACAACTTCTCTCCTGGAGGCCACGTCATGGCCATTCCTCTCGTTTCCCCCCTCGCCCGCAAGCTCTTCGGTACCCGTAATGACCGGTTGGTCAAACGCTATCTGAGCATCGTGGATGAAGTCTCATCACACGAGTCGGTTGTCCGCTCGCTCGATGACGCCCAATTGCGGGCGAAGACCGAGGAATTCCGAACCCGCATCGACGAAGGGGCTTCGGCCGAATCGTTGATTCCAGAAGTCTTCGCGGTCGCTCGTGAGGCCATGGACCGAAATGTGGGCATCAGAAACATCTTCGACCCGGCTCAGGACTTCGATCCCTCGTCCTTCGACGCCGACATTCGAGCGATGTACGACGAGACAAAGGCCGCCATGGAGGCTGCGGAAGATCACAAGCCCACCGGCGATTGTCTCGGATGCATGCAGGGCGTACCCGCTTGGCAGGTCATGGACATTCCCACGCCGATCTATGACGCGGTGCGAGCCTTGTACCCCCAGTCGCGACCACCATTTCGGGCACGTCCCTTCGACGTGCAGATCATCGGCGGCATCGTGCTGTACGAAGGCCGTATCGCCGAGATGAAGACCGGTGAAGGCAAGACCATCGTCGCACCGCTCGCCTGCTATCTGGCGGCGCTGCAGCGAAAGCAGGTGCACGTGGTGACCGTGAACGACTACCTCGTGCAGCGTGACCGCGACTGGACCTTCCCGTTCTTCCGGTCTCTTGGCCTGACAGTGGGGGCGATCCACCCGCAGCACATGCTTCCGCCGCAACTCAAGCAGGTGATGTACCACTGCGACGTCGTCTATGGCACCACGTCTGAATTCGGCTTCGACTATCTGCGCGACAACATGAAGATGTCCAAGCACGAGCAGGTGCAGAAGCGTCGGCAGGTGGCGATCGTGGACGAGGTCGATTCAACACTCATCGACGAAGCCCGTACCCCGTTGATCATCTCAGGGCCGGCGCATGATCATGAGCCCCGCTATGAGTTGGCCGACACGCTCGCCCGACATCTGATCGAACGGCAAAAGCAGTGGAATGTCGCTGATGAGAAGGTGCAGTCGTGCCAGTTGGCGGTGTCCACCCTTGAGGGTGACATTCGCAACGCTCGCGACAAGGCTGCGATCCCTCAGTTGAAGGCCAAGCTAGATGAGACGCGGGCGAAACTGCCTGATCTGGAGGCGGTTCGTGATGAGCACACCCAGTTCTACGAGGTGGAACTCGACAAGAAGCGGGCTACGTTGACGCATGAGGGCATCGCCGAGGCGCAGACCGAGTCGGGCCTTGGCTCGTTCTATGTCGGGGAGAACCTCGACATGCCCCACCTGCTCGAGCAGGCGATTCGGGCCCATGCCGTGTATCAGCGGGATCGGGATTACATCGTTGCGCCTGATGAGCAGGGCCAGCAGACGGTCGTGATCGTTGACCAGAACACGGGCCGAAAGATGGTCGGCCGCCAGTGGTCTGACGGGCTGCACCAGGCCGTGGAAGCCAAGGAACGCGTTCCTATCAAGCAGGAAACGCAGACCATGGCCACGATCACCATTCAGAACTTCTTCAAACTCTATGAGCGGCTGTCGGGCATGACGGGCACCGCCGACACGGAAGCGACCGAGTTCTACGAGATCTACAAGCTGGACGTGGTGGTCATTCCAACGAACGTGCCCGTCGAGCGTGTGGATCACCAAGATGTCGTCTATCTGACCGAGAAAGACAAGACCGCAGCGATCCTCGAGGAGATTCGACGGTTCCACGACGTGGGGCTACCAGTGCTCGTGGGCACGACGAGTGTGGAGAACAGCAAGATGCTCTCCGACGAACTCACAAGGCGGCACGGTGTCAGGCACGAGGTGCTCAACGCTGAGCAGCACGAGCGTGAGTCGGAGATCGTCAAGAGCGCCGGTCAATTGGGGGCGGTGATGGTCGCCACGAACATGGCGGGCCGTGGCACCGACATCAAACTGGGCGAGTTCGATCGAAACGCGCTCGTTTCTCACTGGAAGCAGCGTGATCTGCTGCCGCGAGATGCCGGCCCGTCGATGGATGACGAGGCATTGATTGCGGCCGTGTTTCGCCATCTCGCTGCCCGTGATCTGAAGTTGCCCAAGGCCGAACTGGAGGCAATGGATGACGCCGCCGTCGAGCATGCCATGCTCGCCCACTGGTATGTGGAGTTGGCGTGGGGCAAGGAGGGCAAGGCCAAAGGCATGACGAGCGAGGCCCTCCGAGATGCATTGGACAAGACCGGCTCAACCGCCATGCACCGAATTCGTGTGTTCGATCACATCGAGGACATGGGAGGCCTGCATGTGGTGGGCACGGAGCGCCATGAGTCGCGGCGGATCGACAACCAGTTGCGTGGTCGATCCGGGCGTCAGGGCGACAACGGTTCATCGCGATTCTTCCTGAGCCTCGAAGATCCGCTCATGAAAATGTTCGCTGGCCCGACCACGCTGCGCATTCTCAGCAAGTTGGGTATGAAGGAAGGCGACGCCATCGAGCACTCGATGCTCACGAAGGCGGTGGGCCGCGCTCAGCGAAAGGTGGAAGAGCGGAACTTCCTCATTCGCAAGAACATCCTCGAGTACGACGAGGTCATGGATCACCAGCGGCACGACTTCTACGGCACACGCCAGCGGGTGCTCGAAGGCGATGAACTGCGCGAGTTGATCTTCGACTATCTGGGTACGGCGGTGGAGGATGCCTGCTGGCGATTCCTCGACGCGGGATACCGGGCGGCCTGTGTGACCGAGTGGATCCGTGAGCATCTGAATGTGACCATCGAGCCGGAGCGGCTCAAGTTCGAAGATCGCGACCGGCTGCATGAGAGCATCCGTCGAGCGGCCGCCGAGGAAGTCGGTCAGATGATCCGCATTTCGATCGGTGAGTTCATCGCCGAAGAGATCGATCTGGGCACCGGCAGCGTGACCGACGGTGGCGCCAATGACTGGCAGGGACTGGTCAACTGGGTGAATGGGCACTTCGGCATCGATCTGAAGGTGGAGGACATCCACGATCTGCCTCGCGACGAGATCATCCGAACGGTCGAGGCCCGAGCTGAAGCAGCGACCGAGGCTATCGAACTGGATGGGCTCGACACATTCCTTGTGGAGACCTATCCCCATGAGGAACTCGCCAAGTGGGTCACCACCCGGTTCGGACAGGAACTCGACCCGTCGGTATTCAAGGATGTGCAGTCGCCCGATGAGGCGGTCGGTGTCATCATCGACGAGGCCCGTGATCTATATCACAAGCGAGAGCGCTTCTACCCGATCGATTTCGCCATCGAGATGACCACAGCCGGC
The DNA here is from genome assembly GCA_022446885.1 of Phycisphaerales bacterium. GTDB lineage: Bacteria > Planctomycetota > Phycisphaerae > Phycisphaerales > SM1A02 > JABAAC01. Next base: position 27,358 of record JAKVBU010000019.1, read on the forward strand.
ATGCAGCAGGACCCGGCGCAGGCCATCGCGAAGTTCTGCGCCTGGGTCAAGGCCCGCTATGAACTGGATTGGACACCCGAGACGCTGCCGTCAACCAACCCGATGGAGATTCGACAGCACGTCGCCGACGAGGCGATCACCTGGGACGACGCGAAGGTAGAAGATCGCGCCCGCCGATTGACCGACGGTGTTTCCTCGGTTGATGAGCTCGACGAACGGCTCAAAGAGCAACTTTCCGCCTCGTTGTTCGACGACGAGCGTGAGGCCGCCGAATCCGACATGCACGCAGCCACAGTCGCCAAGATCCGCTCGGTGATGCGGCTGGAGGTCGAGCAACTGGAGCGATGGGTGCTGCTGCAGATCCTCGATGCTGCCTGGAAGGAACACCTCCATCAGATGGACCAGTTGCGTGAGGCCATCGGCTATCGCAGCTTCTCCCAGCGCGACCCCCGGATCGAGTTCAAGCGGGAAGGCGCTAAGCTCTACGAAGACATGCAGGAGAACGTGCGTGATCGCCTCGTGGACATGGTCTTCAAGGTGCGGCTGTCTCCGCAGGTTCAGCAGCAGGGCGGGGCACAACCCGGTGCTCAGCCCGCGGCCCCCGGCGCCCCGGCCCAGCAGGCACCTGGGCCCCAGCAGCCACCAACGCAGCAGGACCCGGCCCAGGCGGCCGTTCGGGCCGCAGCGGCCGCTGCTTCCGGCGACGCGAGCCAGTCCCGATCAACCTCGCGTTCGCGTCAGCCTGCCTCTGGAGGCGCTGGTGCTGCACTCGCAGTCGGGCGGAACGAGCCTTGCCCCTGCGGGTCGGGCAAGAAATACAAGAAGTGCTGCGGGGTCAAGAAGTAGGCACAGGTTGGGGCGGCCACCTGTGCCATGGCATCGGCTACGACGTCGAGGCTTCGGTCGGTCGCCCCAGTCGCCACAGCACCAGCAGGATCACAACGCTGCCCATCGCCGCCCAGGCTGGCCCATGGAGCAGGCCCGTTTCTGCGCAGGCCGCGGCCGCGACCATGGCCACGATGATCAGGGCAATGCGGCCCGGTCGTAGCGGCCATGGGGGGCCCATGGCCCGGAACAGCACGATGCCGGGAAAGACGACTGCATATAGCGCAAGGAAACGCAGATAGGTGTGCCACGTGGCATTCCATGGGTCGGACATGAGCAGCCCGGTGGCCCATGGCAATAGTGGCGCCAGCAGTGGCAACATGAGCGAGATGCCCGCTCGCCCGCCCACGACACCGGCCGGGGAAACCTCCCGCAGATTCGCAGCCAACGTGAAGATTGACTGTACGAGCACGTGAACCAACACGCCCATCCGCATCAGTTCCGGGCCGAGTCTGGAGTATGTGGCGGTGATGAAGAGCAACAGGAAAAAGGCCACGCCGACGACGAGGAACGCCCTGCGGTCATCGGTCGCCTGCAGCGTCTGGTGGAAGGGGGCATCAAGCCAAGGGCTCAGGCCGAATCCAAGGCAGAAGATGGGCGCGAGCCAGATCACATCGATGGGGTCACGGGTTGGGGTGGGGGTGGTGAACCCTTCATCCAGCCGAACGCCCAACACGCTCATGGAAACGACGAACGTGGCGACCCCCAGCCAGGGCCAGAGGGCGCGGGGAAGCATGGCCAGCAGCCAGGCCAGTGCAAAGGCCAGCAGCGGCACCACGTACAGATTGCTGATCAGCGGGTGGGTCTCGGGCAGGAACCACGTCGTGACCATCGACAGGAAGAGCAGTTGAAAGCCGACAGTTGCGATGGCGAACCATCTGATCGCGGTGGCATGTCGGCGGCAGAACGTCCTGGACGCATCAGCAGTACGAAGACGCCAGCCCATCCAGGTGCAGCCGATCACATTGGGCACGGCAATGAGTACGAAGCCCCACCAGCCATACCACTGCATGAGCAGCACCGGCAGGTACATGCCGATGCACCAGGTCCACGCTGATGCGCCATACATTCCCCACCCGAGATTGCGCAGCATTGCCCGCATGGCACCCAGTGTAGTTGGTGATTGACGCGGGCCGATTCAGCGTCGGCGACGCTGGGCGTGGGTCTTTGGTGTGCAGTGGAAGGTCATCGTGCACTCGCCTACGCGGCGGGGGGTACGTCTTCCACGTACAGCCTGCTGAATCTGCAGAACCACATCGATGTTGAACTCGCCGCCCTGAGCTAGATCCCCGTGCAACTGCTTTCGCAGGTTGTCCTGATCGGCCACCTCATACACGGCGGGGCCATGGCAGGGGCGAAGGAATCGGTAGTTCAGATTCTTGCACACGACCTGGTAGTCACTGCCACACTCGGCGAAGAGAAACATGCCGCCAGCCACTTCCGAATTGCCCAGCAGGGCAGCACCGGCCATCGCGTTGTACCAATTCCGATTGAATCGACGGAAGGGCAGGATTGCTCGGAATCGAGCATTTCGCTTGTGCGTACCTTCTTCCCGTCGAATCGAAATGCCACTCCGCCAGGCATAGGGCAGCCAGATGAGTGAGCACACGCGGTGCCAGAAGTTGTTCTTGGTACTCAACCGACTGATGAACGCCTCCATGCGGGCATAGAGCGACCGCTTGCGGCGGGCCGATGTGCCTGCAGCGGCAGCGAGATGCTTGTCAGGTTTGGGGGCAGTGATAGACATTGGGGCGGTGAGCAATGGGGCGAGGGCAGCCACATCTGCCGTCTCAATATCGTCATTGTAGCACCTGCACGGACAGGACCACTTGCTGAGTGTGCCAGTTTCAGACCTCGGCAATGAGCCCCCGGCAGGCTCATCAGCCGCTCCGCTCGATTATCGTTCCCGCATGCCACTTTCTCGACTCGGTGTGTGTTCTTGGAGCCTCAGGCCTACCTCTCCAGATGATCTCGTTCAGCAGGTGTTGGGCACGGGCCTCAAGGCCGTCCAACTGGCTCTGTCGCCAATCGTGAGCGATAGGGACACATGGGGTGAATGCATCAGCCGCCTCCTGGAGCATGATGTGCAACTGCTCAGCGGCATGATCGAGCCGGTCGGGGAGGACTACAGCACCATCGATCGGATACGCGAAACGGGGGGCGTTCGGGTGGACGCCCACTGGGGGGCCAATGAGGCGATGGCTCGGGCCTCAGCCGTGCTCGCGGCCAACGCAGGCATGGGGCTTATCACCCTGCACGCAGGCTTCTTGCCCCATGACCCATCCGACCCAGAGCGGGCGACGATGGTGAAGCGGCTGCAGACGCTGGCCGACATCTGCGTCCAACAAGGCATCAGTCTGGGGCTGGAGACGGGGCAGGAGAATGCCATCACATTGTTGGAGGTGCTCGGGGAGATCGATCGACCGAATCTGGGCGTTAACTTCGACCCCGCCAACATGGTGCTGTACGGAATGGGCGATCCCATCGAGGCGTTCAAGCTCCTGCGGCCTCACGTTGTTCAAGTGCACATCAAAGACGCCCGGTGGCCAGCTCAAGCCGGCGAGTGGGGAACCGAGGTGCCGGTGGGCGAGGGGGTCGTCGACTGGGACGCCTTCATGCAGGTAGCCGCATCCGTTGATCGCGAGATCGACGCCATCATCGAACGCGAGGCCGGAGACAATCGCGCCGGCGACATTCGAACAGCCGTCGAGGCGACTTCAGGATTTCTGGGCTCGTGAAGTCTTCCACGGGCAACTGGGCAGCATTGCTTGTGCTGTGCACGCTGGTCGGATGCACTTCAGCGCCCCGGCAGGCGGTTTTCACGGGTGGGGCAGTCGCTGCAGATCATCCGGTGGCATCCGAGGCGGGTGTACGCATGTTGCGTCTGGGGGGGAACGCCGTAGATGCCGCAATCGCCGCCAGTTTCACGCTGTCAGTCACTGACCCATTCAGTTGCGGGGTAGGTGGCGGTGGGTTCATGGTTGTCTACGCACCACCCAGCGACGCTCGACCCGCCGTGGAAGCCGTGCTCAATTACCGTGAGACGGCCCCCGGGGCGCTGGGGCCGGACTTCTATCCGTCGCTTGATCGCACTGATGCCAGTCGCATAGGAGGGGCCGCAGTGGGCGTACCTGGCACGGTGCGGGGCCTGGAGGCCGCCCACCAACGCTGGGGCACGCTGCCATGGCCGACGCTCCTGGCGCCGGCGATTGAAGCGGCCCAGCAGGGTGTTGCGGTGAATGAGGCGTGGTGTGCTGCCGCCCGATGGCTCGGTGAGGCACGATCAGATCAACCGCACCTGGCCCGATGCAGCGAGTGGATCTGGAAGCATCTGTGCGGCTCGGGCACACTCCAGCCAGGAGATGTTGTTCGGCAACCGGAGCAGGCTCGTCTGCTTCGTCGGATTGCCGGGCGGGGGGCTGACTTCTTCTACACCGGTGAAGTTGCCCGCGACATCGCATTGGCAGCGCAGGCAGCCGGCGGCGTGATGCAGATCGAGGACATTGAGGGGTATTCCACGCAGGATCTGGCCCCGCTCGTCGCGGACGAGATCTTTGGTCGCTATCGACTGCTCACCATGCCGCCGCCCAGCAGCGGAGGTGTCGCCGAGATTCAGGTCCTGCGCATGCTCTGGCGGCGATGGGGTGATCTGCACGATCCCGGTCCGGATGATCCCGCCTATCTGCATCTGTTGGCATCAGCCATGCAGCAGGCATTTGCCGATCGGGCCCGTTGGTTGGCGGACGGCACATTCGCACCTGTGCCGGTTAGTCACCTTTTGAGTGATGCCCATGTCCAGGCCGCCGCGGATCGAATCGATCCTGATCGAGCCCTAGAGCCCGTCGATGCCCACGTGCTGCCTCCCCCCGATGATGCGGGCACATCGCATCTGTCTGTTGTTGACGCCGACGGAATGGCCGTGGCGTGTACCGAGACCATCAATACGCTCTGGGGATCGTGTGTGGCCGTTGAGCCCTGGGGCATCGTTCTCAACAATGAGATGGACGACTTCACCACGAACCCCGGCGGGTCCAACGCATTTGGGTTGCGGCAAAGCGACCGCAATGCCCCTGAGCCGGGCAAGCGGCCGCTCTCGAGCATGTCGCCGACCATCGTGCTCGAGGGTGATGAAGTTCGACTGGTTGCCGGTGCCTCCGGAGGGCCACGCATCATCTCCGCCACGATCAAGGCGATCGTCGATGTGCTGATATTCGGCATGACCCCGGAGGAGGCGCTCGCCGTGGGTCGGGTGCATCAACAGTGGAGCCCGGATGTGTTGTGGCTGGAGCAGGGTCGTTTCGATGAATCAGTCCATGCGGATTTGCGTTCGCGAGGTTGGGATGTGCGCGAGCGCACCGGCATGGGGGCCGAACAACTGCTGGAAGTGCTTCCGGATGGGAGCATGTTGCCCGCAAGCGACCCGCGCAAAGGTGGAGCACCCGCAGGCGTACGGTCGGTGACGACTGCTGACTGAACGCTCCTCATGGGGCGTGACTGAAGCAGCGATCAGATCGTCATACTCTGGCAGTTGCCGGGGCTGTGGCATCATCTTCGGAATCCTGCACATCGCCAGTACACTGCAGGTGTGCCCACGTACACCTACCAGGTTGTGACAGATGACGACTCTGGTGAGATCTTCGAGGTCTTCCAGCCAATGAGTGATCCTCCGCTCAAGTCACATCCGGAGACCGGAGAGCCGGTGCGACGCATTCCCAGCGTGCCCAACATCAACACGCAGTGGAATGAGAAGGGTGGCAAACTCTCGAACAAGAATCTCGATCGACTCGGCTTCACCAAGTACGAGAAGGCCGGTGACGGGGTGTACGAGAAGAAGGCCGGCGACGGGCCGGACACCATTCAGCGATGAGGCGCTAGGCAGGGGGGCAGTCTGTGGATCGGCTCAGGGCACAGACGTCACTGAGCGGGTGCCGGATCATTGCGCACATCAGCAGCTGGACCAACAAAAAAACGACGCCGCATGTCTGGAGACATGCGGCGCCGGTCAATCTTGCGTTTTTTTCAGCTGCTGATCAGCCCCCTAGGGTGTAGCGGACGAAGTTCTTGATGGTGCAGCCATCGGGCAGCACATCTTCGACCCGCTGAGACTCATCGAGCACGTACTTCTGCTTGATGAGCGTCGATTCTTCGAGGAACTTCCGCACCTTGCCCTCGGCCATCTTGGTGGCGATGTCTTCGGGCTTGCCCGTGTCCTTGGCCTCCTGAATGGCGGCCGCGCGGATCTCATCGAGCTTCTCGGCGGGCACGTCGTCCGGGCCGATGGCTGCCGGATCGTAGAACACGATGTGCTGGCAGATGCCCTTGAGGACATCCTCGCCAGCATCGCCGTCAACCTGCAGGAGGCAGGCACGCTTGCCATCGTGATGCACGTACTGGCCGAAGGTGCCACCCTCGAGTTTGAGCCCGCGGGTGTAGTTGGCGTTCTCGCCGGTCTTGATGCGGATGTTGTCTACGGCTGCAGTGATGGCGTCAGACGCTGCGACATCACCGGCGGGGGCGCCCATTGCTTCGGCCACCACCGTGTCCATCATGGCAATGAAGTCTTCATTGCGAGCGGTGAAGTCGGTCTCGGTGGCGACCTCAACGATGGCGGCGGTGGGCCCATCGATACAGATGGCCACTCGACCTTCGCCGGTGGTCCGCTCTGTTCGGGTGTCCATCTTGCCCTTGCGCTTGGCGCGAATCCACTCTTCAGCGGCGGTCATGTCGCCGTCACAGGCGTTGAGGGCTTCCTTGCAGTCCATCATGCCCAGGCCAGTCTTCTGACGAAGGGCCATGACGTCCTTGGCTGCGATACTCACGGGTCTGTCTCCAGCAGGGAAAAAGAAAGGCGCCGGCTCACTCGGCAGCGGCGTCGGTGGTGGGTTCGTCGGAGGTTTCCGGTTCGGCGACGGCAGTGGCTGAGGCCGATCGTTCACCACGGAAGGCGGCTCGGGAAGAATTCGCGGCCCGAGGCTTCTCGGCCATTTCGGCGGTGACGTCGGCCATGTCTTCACCTTCGGCGGAGGCGCTTCGGCCAGCGAGGCCGTTGCGGACAGCGGTGGTGAGGAAGCGAATGACCACGTCGATGCTCCGCATCGAGTCGTCGTTGCCGGGAATCGGGATGTCAACGATGGTGGGGTCGCCATCGGTATCCACGAGGCCGATGGTGGGAATACCAAGCGTCTTGGCTTCACGCAGGGCGTTCATTTCACGCACGGTGTCGATCACGACCAGGGCGCCGGGCAACTTGTTCATGTTGCGGATGCCTGCGAGGTTGCGCGTGATCTTGCGCTTCTCCCGCTGCAATTGGGATGCCCGCTTCTTGGAGTAGGACTCGATTTCGCCACTCTCGACCAGCGTCTCGAGTTCTTCAAGTCGCTTGAGCCGCTCACGGATGGTGCGGAAGTTCGTGAGGGTGCCACCGAGCCATCGCTCGACAACCCAGGGCATACCTACGTCTGTCGAGTGTTGTTCGATGGCGCCCTTGGCCTGTCGCTTGGTGCCGATGAAGCACACGTCGCGCCCCTCGGCCACGGTGCGCTGAATGAAACGTGAGGCGGTCAGGAGGCCCTTGACCGTCTCGCGGATGTCGATGATGTGGATGCGGTTGCGCTGCCCCCAGATATAGGGCTTCATCCGCGGGTTCCATCCGCTGCGTCGCTGGCCAAAGTGAATGCCGGCGTCGAGCAGATCCTGTACGAGCGTCTCGGACACGTGTCGTGTTCCTCTCATGCAGCGTCACCGACGACCTGTGCGGGGGCCGTCCGAGGGACGCTTCCTTGGGTGCAGGGGCCGTAGCGGCGTTCCTGCCAAACGAGGGCTCACGGGGGGCCGCACACCCCATCCCGTGAGGGTTGATTGGGCTCCGCTCGAGCGCGGAGGTGAATCGAGGATTCTAGTGGATTCAGGCCGCCGGCTCAATGCCTGAGTCAAGCCGATCGCCCAGCGTGGCGTGTGTCAATTGACCCCCTCGCATGGTGGCCAAGGCCCTGCCTCGCAGGGCTCGCCCCGAAAAGGGGGTATTGCGGCCCATGGAGGTGAATGTGGGCGTATCGACGGTCCACTGGGCGTCCGGATCGATGATGGTCAGATCGGCCGGGCCGCCGGGAGAAAGCTGTCCGAGCCCCTTGGCCTCCAGCCCAGCAAGCCGCGCCCCCTCGATCGTCATCATGGCGATGAGACGCGGCCAGTCGATCGCCCCGGAGTCGATCAACGCCTCTCGATAGAGCGGCAGGCAGATTTCGATCGCCGACATGCCGAAACTCGCCTGTTGGAACTCTCGTGCCTTGCTTGAGGCCGGATGGGGCGCGTGGTCAGTGGCGAGCACGGTGATCACACCATCAGCCACGGCTTGCCGAAGCGCCTGTACGTCGGCTTGGGTTCGCAGTGGGGGATTCACCTTGGCCATGGTGTTGCCACCGAGGCATGCTTCTTCTGTCAGCAGCAAGTGGTGGGGGGCCGCCTCACCTGTGACCTGCTGGCCTTGGGCTCGGGCCGCAGCGATGACGTCCATCGATTCAGCCACGCTCATGTGTTGGGCGTGATAGCGGGCGCCAATGTCCCGGTTGAGATCGATATCGCGCTGGAGCATCGCCACTTCGGCTTCGCGTGGCCAGGGGCCAACACCAAGAGATTGGGCGATGGCGCCGGCGTTCATCGCCGCGCCTTGTGTCATGGCTGGATCCTGGCAGTGCTGCATGAACACGGTGCCGGCCTTCTGTACATCCTGCAGGACGCGGGCCATCACGCTGTCGTCTGCAATACCGTCGCCATCGTCGGAAATGCCAACGGCGCCCGCCGCTACCAGCTCATGGATGTCGGTTGGCTCGAGGCCCGCTCGCCCCTTGGTGCCGCACGCCACCGGAAAGACGCGGGCGCTTGCCGGAGCCTGCAGCACATGGTTCACCACCTCGGTGCTGTCCAGCGCCGGGGTGGTGTTGGGCATGCAGCAGACGGTCGTAAATCCACCGGCCGCTGCGGCCCGGGTGCCGGTGGCGATCGTCTCTTCGTGGTGCCCACTGGTGTCGGGATCACGCAGATGCACGTGGGTGTCGATCAGGCCGGGGGAAATCAGGCAGCCTTCGGCGTCGATGACTGCTGCGTCGGCGGGGCACTCGAGATCAAGCCCGATCGCCGTGATCGACGCACCCTGCACCAGCACATGGGCAACTGCATCGACCCCGCTGGCTGGATCGATGACGCGGCCTCCCTGAATGAACCAGTCAGTCATAGGCCTTGAATTCTACGCGGCCTCTACCTGATGAGCCTGGACGCAAAAGGACATCTCCCCGCTCACTAGAGGCGAGCGGGGAGATGCATCAGGATTCGATTCGTCTCGGTCCCTGACCGAGAACAAGTCAAGACAGAGGTCAGGTCACTCTGACTTCTTGCTGAAGGGGCAGCAGGAGGCGGCCTTCATCTTGCTGGAGCAACTTGAGGCGGTGCCCTCGGTGGCGCTCAAGGCGGGCTTGTCGGCTGCCTTCTTGGCACCGCAACTGGAGGCGCAGCTTGAGGCACAACCTGAGGTGCTGCCCTCGGTGGCGCTCAGGGCGGGCTTGTCGGCAGCCTTGTTGGCGGATGAGCAAGCGGCTTGTTGCTGAGGCGTGCAGTCGGCTTTCCCGGCGCAGCAACTGCTGCTGCTACTGACTGCGCCAAGCGAGGCCTGATTACTGGTGGAGTTGGGGGAGTTGCAACCGGCGGCGAATACCAGGGCTGCGGCGGCAAAGAGGGTCATCAGAGGCTTCATTCGAGGTTCTCCAAATGCGGCCTGTATGCCGCGGGGTTCGTTTCTAGGCGTTCCAGCCTAGACAGGAACGTTGTCCCATGCAAGGTTTCCAGCCTAGGATCGTCTCAACATGGGCCCTGATTGCAATTCCAACGCGGAGAATCGCAGAAATCGGCTCGCCGAGATGGCAGCGGCCTTGCCCCGCACGCCCGGCGTCTACCTGTTCAAGGACGCCCGGCAGGAGGTGCTCTACGTCGGAAAGGCCAAGGCGTTGCGGGATCGGGTTCGTACCTATTTCCTGCCGTCTACCGATCTGGGCCCCCGGAAGGGTGCCATGCTCGACAAGATCGACTGCATCGACACCGTGGATGCTGCCACCGAAGCCGAGGCGCTCTTCCTGGAGAGCCGCCTAATCAAGGACCTCAGGCCTCGCTACAACGTGCTCGCCACCGACGATCGCACCTTCCCCTATCTGGCGGTGACAGTGCGAGATGCGTTTCCGGGTGTGTTCATTACGCGCAATCCTCAAGACGATCAGTTCAAAGGAGCCCGAATTCTGGGCCCGTTCGTTTCCAGTGGGGCTTTGCGGGAGGCGGTGGGTGTGATGCAGCGCATCTTCAAGTTCCGCACATGTCATCTGGACATTGTTCCCGATGACCCGGCTAATCGGTTTTTTCGCCCCTGTCTGCTGCATGCGATCGATCAGTGCTCAGCGCCATGCGCCGATCAGGTGAGCCCCGAAACGTACGGTGAGGACATCAGACGCCTGCTCGCCTTCATTGGCTCGCAGCGCAGCAAGGTGCTGTGTGAGTTGCAGGAGCAGATGGATGAAGCCTCGGCCACCCGCGATTACGAACGAGCGGCCTGCATGCGTGATCAACTCCGGGCGATCCAACAGCTTGACGAACGAGAGCACGATGCCCGTGCCGGTCGCGACTGGCAGCCCGAGGTGACTGTGTTCGCCACCGATCCGGCCGCCTCGCTGCGTTCATTGAATCGGCTACTTGGTACAGAGGCGTCCATTCGAACCATGGAGGCGATCGACATCGCCCATCTGGCTGGATCGGAGACTGTCGCATCCAAGGTAAGTTTCATTGACGGGAGGCCCTTCAAGAACGGGTATCGGCACTACCGCATTCGCACGGCGACTAACGACGACGTCCAGTCGATGCGCGAGGTGGTGACTCGGGCATACAGCAGCGCCGGCACCGGAACAGCGCTCTTCCCCGATCTGATTTTGATCGATGGGGGCAAGGGGCAACTCGACGCAGTGCTGGAACAGTTCGCGACCATGAACTACCAGCCTCCGCTAGTGGTCTCTCTTGCAAAGCGTGACGAGGTCCTCTGGATCCAAGACCGCCCCGAGGCCCTAAAACTGAGTCGCACCCACGGTGGGCTCAAACTATGTCAGGCCATACGGGACGAGGCCCATCGCTTCGCGGGGCGATACCACGCCACCCTGCGCCGAAAAACGCTGCTGGAGGGAGATGGGCCGCCGTTTGGGAATTCCACTGGCGATTCGGCCTCCGTCGATTAGGCTCTACTTTGGAGAACACTTCGTCCATTTACGCGGGGTGGTGGAGAAGGAGATCTGATCATGTGCACCAAGCGTTGTGTCGTAACCAGGTTGACGACGAGTCTGGCCATGGGAGCAGGGCTCATTATTGGAGCAGCCCTTGCTATCACATCACCGGTCGGAGCCGATGTTGTCAATATCGGGGTGGGCAACACCTACTACAACCCGCCGTATCCCGTGGTACAGCCGGGCGACACGATTCACTGGTTCCGCGTTGCCGGCAACCATGATGTGACAAGTGGTAGGCCTTGTGACGAGGAAGATGGCTTGTTCTATGCTCCGATCACATCTAGCAATCCGACGTTCGACTGGACCGTCCCTGCAGACGCCTCGGGCGCGATCGTGTACTACTGCGGAGTAGGCGGCCATTGTGTCAGTGGTGATCAGTACGGGGCGTTGCTAGTTGGTACTGGACCGGCACATGTCATTGAAACAAATGGCATGAACTTCGATCCAGCTGACATCACTGTCGAAGCTGGCGATGTTGTGGTTTGGCACAACACGGGTGGATTCCACGATGTGACGTTTGGAACGAATTGCACCGATGAGGGAGTTTTTTCAGAACCACTGACCGCAGAGTTGCCTCACGTTGTTTATGTGGTCCCAGCTGATCATCCAGGTGGCGTGATCGACTACTTCTGTACACCTCACTGCGGGGCGGGCATGGTGGGAACGATCACGGTCGAGGGATCCGGTACAGACTGCCCTGGCGATGCTGACGAGAGTGGCGATGTAAACGTTGATGACGTGCTGGCCGTGATCACGGTCTGGGGCCAGAGCTGCGACTGCTCAGAAGATGTCACCGACGATGGACAGGTCAACATCGATGACCTGCTGCTGGTGCTGTCCGCATACGGGCAGTCCTGCTGATTCGAAGACCACATTCCATCGGGCAGTACATCCCACTGCAGGAGTTGGCCGCATCGCTGAGGAAAGACCCTGTCGACCGACAGCGAGGCAGGCTCAGGCCGGGCTGGGCACGAAGCCCTGACCTGTCTCTTCGTCTGTATCCGTATCGGGCGAGGGATCAGTTGTCTTGCTGGTCGCCGGCGGATCGCTTCGCTCGGCTTCCAGCAGGTCGGCGACGGTGGGGCGATCGAGTCGGCCACCGTCGACCAGCGTCATCACTTCATCGCTCTGGAGCGTCTCGTATCGCAGCAGGGCCTCGGCGATGGCGCAGACCTTGTCCCAGTGATCGTCGATCATCCGCTCGGCGTCCTCGAAGGCGGCGTCGATGATCGACTTGACTTCCTCGTCGATGATGCGGGCGGTGTCCGGTGAGTAGTCCTTCTCGGGAACGAAGACTTCCTGCGTGTCCGTGCCGGCGTAACGCACGAAACCCAGACGATCAGACATGCCCCACTCGAGCACCATGTGGCGGGCGTAATTGGTCGCCATCTGGATGTCCATTGCGGCGCCGGAGCTGACTTCGCCCGTCTTGCGGCCTTCAGCGATTCGCCCGGCGCAAAGCACCCGCAGCGTGGCCTCGAGGTAGGCTCGCCCGAAGCCGTAGCGGTCTTTCTCCGGCAGGCTGAACGTGGCACCCATCGCCTGACCGCGCGGAATGATCGTGACCTTGTGTACCGGGTCAGCGTGCTCGAGCAACGCCTGAACGGCGGCGTGGCCTGCTTCGTGCCAGGCAGTAGCGCTGCGCTCCTGTTCCTCGACCTTTCGGCTGCGGCGAGCTCGCCCGAAGCGGATCTTGTCGCGTGCCTCTTCCATGTCGGCCTGATCGACCGCTTCCTTGTCGTGCATCGTGGCGAGGATCGCGGCCTCGTTGATGAGGGCGGCCAGATCGGCGCCCGAGAACATCGGCGTACCGCGGGCGACACGCTCGAGGTCTACCTCAGGTGACATGGTCACTTCGGTGGCGTGTACTTCGAGGATCTTCATGCGGCCGGCGAGATCGGGAAGCGAGACGTGCACCTGGCGGTCGAATCGGCCCGGCCGCGTCAACGCCGGGTCAAGCACGTCCGACCGGTTCGTTGCCGCGATCACGATCACCTGATCGGTGGCTTCGAAGCCGTCCATCTCAACCAAGATGGCATTGAGGGTTTGCTCTCGTTCGTCGTGACCGCCGGAGGAGAAGCCACTTCCGCGCCGGCGACCGACGGCATCGATCTCGTCGAGGAAGATGATGCACGGGCTGTTCTCTTTGGCTTGCTTGAAGAGGTCACGCACGCGGCTGGCGCCTACGCCCACAAACATCTCCACGAAGTCTGAACCCGAGATTGAGAAGAAGGGGGCGTCTGCTTCGCCAGCAATGGCCTTTGCCAGCAGTGTCTTGCCGCAGCCGGGCGGGCCGACCATCAAGACGCCCCGTGGAATTCGCCCACCTAGCCGCTGGAACTTCTTGGGGTTCTTGAGAAACTCGACGATCTCGAGCACCTCATCTTTGGCTTCGTCGATGCCGGCCACATCAGAGAACCGAATCTCGGTGTTCTCCTTGGTGGTGACACGGTGCCTTGACTTACCGAAATTGCCCAGCATGCCACCTGGTCCACCGCCGGCGCTGCGCACTGATCTGGCGATCAGGAACCACACCAGCAGCACGAGCAGCAGGAAGGGCCCCATGGTCAGCAGCAGATTCATCCAGATGCTCTGGCCGGTATCGGCGCTGTGGTCAACCTTGAGCGCCTCCAGCTCGGCCAGATAGTGGGTTCGACTGTCCGCGTCGATCTTCACCCAGACTGGGGCGGGTTCCTTGCCGGGATTGAGCCCGGCCGTATTGGGGGCGATTGTGGCGACGATGCGGTCGTTCTTGATCACAACCGGCTCGGGCGAGCCGGGCGTGGGCTCCCAGCGGCGACCGGTATCAGGGTCGATCAGGGCCTTGAACCGCTCCCAAGAGGTGATCTGCGTGCCGCTGCGGCCGGAACTCATCACGGCGAGCATGATCGCCAGCAGCCCGAGAATGAAGATCCACGACATCAGCCCGCGGCCTGGCGAGCCCTGTGGGCGTTGGCGGTTGGGGTCCTGCTGTGGGCCCTGACCTTGTGGGCCCTGCCCTTGCGGATCTTGCCCTTGTGGTGCGTTTGGTTGCTGTTGATCTGACATCGGAGGCAGTTGTATTTCCGGTGTGTTCAGGCAGCGTGCACTGCCCAGAGCCCCATGGTACCAGCGTCCTTGCCCTGGTGATCGAAGGCTTTTGCTTGGCCCTACCAGGCGGCGTGCATTCGATCGACGAGATCGGCCGCCAGACGATTGGCAACCTGACGCTGTCCTATCTCAATCGGCTCATGTGACGGCTGAGTTGGCACGAACAGCCCGGATCCCGTGAAACCGCGGCTGCCGGCCAGCAGGCGATTGTCATCGAGGTCTTCCCACCGCCAGTCGATGGTCAGTTCCACGATGACCTCCTGCGACAAGCCGGTGTAGGACGACTGCGAGAGATTTCGCAGTTTCACGTCCCGCAACTCGACCGTGAGGATCGAGTCGGCATGGAGTTCATCAGTGACCTTATAGGGCGTTCGCCGCTCTATGGCCTCGATGATCGCTCTGGTGAGCTCCGGTGCCACCTCGCGGTAATAGGTGGAATTGGTAACGGCAGGTACGGCCACCGTGCGAACGGTGTCGTGCCAGACATCTGCCGTGGACCAGCCCTTTGAGGGGTGATCAGCGCAGCCGCCCAGCATGGCGATGGTCAATGCGCTGCAAACTGCAACAGCCGCCACAGAGCGCCGCTTGGTTGATGCACTCACGGTGTCACCTCTTCGTCAGCGGCCACACTCGTCAGGGCTCGCTGGAGCAGGGCGTAATCGGGTGTCTTGGCCCGCACGCCTTCAGGCAATTGTGCCAGCAGACTCGGCGCCCAAGCCAGCCCCCTGGCGGTTGCAGCAGAGCGGGGGAAGCGGCGCACCAGCGCCCGCAGCGTGACCTCTGCTGCGATGGGGTCTCCGGTTCGCTCGTACCACTGTGCCGTCGTGAGCAATTTGACGGCCTCAGACTCTTCAACCCGAGTGATCAAGGCGGCAGCCCCGATCTTCTCGGCCTCTACCGGGCGAATCGCCTGCAATTGCTGCAACTCAGCCTTCGCCTCCAGCAGGCCTACGATGTCGAAGCGGGGGCCCTTGAACGCGGCGATGTTGGCGTAGATCAAACGCCTGCGTGCCAGTTCGCGGTGGGGGGACCTTGGGTACTTCTCAATGAAGATGGCGTACGCCTCGGCTGCCAGTTCCATGCGTCGCTGTCGAAAGTACAGGTCGCCGAGGCTCAAGGCCGCCTGTTCGGCCAATTGGCTGCCAGGCATGCGTTCCTGAATGCGAATGAGCAGTTCTTCGGCTTCATCCACCGCGGAGGCGATCCGAAGCCCCAGCCACTTGCGGCGGGTGCCGTGGGCAAACTTCACCGCGATTTCGTACTCACGCTCCAAGGCGATGGCAAATTCCGGGCTGCCGGGATACCTGCGAGCGATGTACTCATAGTCGTAGAGCGACTCATAGAGGTCGCCCATGGCCACCAGGGCATCGGCCTTGATCAGGTAGGCCCCGGCCAATTCTGGGGCCGCTGGATAGCGTTTGATCCATCGAAGGGCGAGGTTGTAGGCCCGCTCTGGCCGCCCCTCGGCCAGAAGTTTCCTCGCCACAGCGAGTTGCGCTCCAATCGAGGAGGGATCTGGTGCGTGGGTCAGCGACCACTCATCATCTGGCCCCAGTTCATAGATGTCCTGTGCCCCAATTGGGCCTGAGAGGCACGCAATGGCCGCACATGCCGCGAACAGGTGCCTGCAGGGGTGGTTGAGCATGTATCGCATGGTACTCCTGCGCGTGTGTTCCGATAACTGGTGCCGATACAGGGGTTGGAGTTTCTACCCGCTGCCGGTCGAGCACCCCAGAGGTCACGGGTGCATTTGTACCACGGACCCCCGTTCGGAGTGAGCGGGTACAGAGGAGTGCCCTGTTCGCCGCGCACCAATCGAGGACCTCGATGCGGGTTGTGCGGGTCATGCGGAATCGAGTTGGCGTGTGTCACGCAAGCAGCGTGAAAGCACACATCGATCGGTGGATTGAATCGCATGATCCTCATCCCGATCTCGTCGCAGGTCCGATCATCCATCCCGCCAACGTGACGCACGACTGATCTTGTGCTATGTTCGAGTCGTCGCACGTTCGAAAGAAGCGTCCAAGGATGGGCACAGGTGCGACAAACCGGTACCGGCACGCAAGCGTGCACAACCGGTTCATTCGGCGAGAAGGTCAAGGAGCGGACCAATGCCGACCAGTACGACAACGGCGCCTGAGATGATTCAGGCGGAAGCACCGAAACCTGCAACCGGCCCTGTGATGGCTGCGCCTCCACAGCGGGCCCCACGCCGAAACGGCATCGAGGACACCCTCGACGGGCGTCCGATCGGCGATGTGTGGCGTGAGTATCGCGACGCACCCACCGAGGTCATGCGCAACAAACTGGTGGAGCACTATCTCCCGCTCGTGCGTAGTGTGGCCGAGCGTCTGCACAGCCGTCTGCCCAATGAGGTCGATGTTGACGATCTGAGTTCGTCAGGCCTGTTCGGCCTGCTGGATGCGATCGCCGCCTATGACCCCGAACGGGGGGTTCGGTTCGAGACCTACTGCACGCAGCGTGTACGAGGTGCCATCTTCGACGAGCTGCGGGCCATGGACTGGGTGCCTCGGCTGGTGCGATCGCGAACCTCAAAGGTTGATCGCTGCCGCAAGGAACTCGAGATGGAACTCGGTCGGGCCGCTACCGACGATGAAATCTCGGCCCGCCTGGGCGTAGATGACGCCGAATACAAGAAGATCACCCGTGATGCGAAGCCGGTGGGCGTGGTGTCGATGAACCGCCGCTGGTCCAGCGATGGCGACGGCCGCGAAGGCCGCGAGGTGGATGTCGTCCGCGATACCCGCCAGGTCAATCCGGTGATGAAACTGCAGCGTGATGACCTCAAGCATCTGCTCACCAAGGGGCTCTCACGGGCCGAGCGTTTGATCATCGTCCTCTACTACTACGAGGAGATGACGATGAAGGAGATCGGCGTCACGCTTGACCTGAGCGAGTCCCGCGTCTCGCAGATGCACTCATCCGTGCTCGCGCGACTCAAGGCGCAGATGCAGCATCGGACCAAGGACGTCTGATCGCTCCCGGCAACGCCCAAACATGATCATTGACGCAGAGGCCGCTCCTACGAGCGGCCTCTGTGTTTACTGTGAGATGGCGTTGTTTGATGATCGACCTCGATCGACAGCACTCAGCCTACGGGCAATTGGCAGTCGAAGGCTGCAGTGGTCTTGGCCCGCACCTCATCAATTGAGACATCCGGCGCCAGTTCCACCAGATCAAATCGGCCGCTGTCGGCATTGCGCTCAAACACACCCAGGTCGGTCACGATCATGTCTACGCACGTCTGACCTGTCAGCGGAAGCGTGCATGCAGGAATGAACTTGGGTGCGCCCTTGCGATTGCAGTGGTCCATCATGACCACCACCCGACGCACACCAGCGACGAGATCCATCGCCCCGCCCATACCCTTGACCAGTTTGCCGGGGATCATCCAATTAGCGATGTCGCCACGCTCAGACACCTCCATGGCACCCAGAATGGCAAGATTGATGTGCCCACCCCGGATCATGGCAAATGACTCGTGGCTGGAGAAGAAGGCCGCCCCCTCAACCGCCGTCACGGTCTGTTTGCCGGCATTGATGAGATCCGCATCCACGGCATCCTCAGTGGGGAAGGGCCCCATGCCCAGCAGCCCATTTTCCGACTGCAGCCAAACCTGCATGCCCTCGGGCACGTGATTCGCCACCAGCGTGGGCATACCGATACCGAGATTGACATAGAAGCCATCCTGCAATTCAGCAGAGGCTCGCTGGGCGATCTGATCGCGTGTCCAAGGCATGCGGGCAAGGATACCCGGCAGCCCGGTGAATCGGCACAGCCCGCATCGTCGGGCTCTACAAGCTCTACAATGCTCGGTCCATGACACTACTCACCACACCGATCCAGACCCTCTGTGCCCACGATCTCCTGCTGGAGGACACAAGTGCCCGCGATGGCGTTTGTGTTTCGACCAACCCCGCAACCGGCGAGGTGCTCGGGGCCGTGCGACTGCAGACACGCGAAGAATACGAAGCCGTCATCGAACGAGCCGCCATCGTGCAACGGCACTGGCGCATGCTGCCTGCGCCCAAGCGGGGTGAGTTGGTTCGTCGTATCGGAAACGCCTTCCGCGAACACGAGGAAGACCTCGGTCGTCTGGTGACACTCGAAATGGGCAAGATTCTGCCCGAGGGCATCGGGGAAGTGGTCGAGTGCATCGATATCGCTGACTTCGCCGTGGGTCTGTCGCGGCAGCTCTACGGCCTGACCATGCACTCGGAGCGACCCACGCACCGCATGTATGAGCAGTGGCACCCGCTGGGCACGATCGGCATCATCACAGCCTTCAACTTCCCCGTGGCCGTGTGGGCATGGAACGCCATGATCGCCGCCGTCTGCGGCGACGCGATGGTGTGGAAGCCCAGCCTCGTCACGCCACTGTGTGCGCTGGCGATGAACAACATCGCCCGAGATGTGATGCGTGATCAGGACATCTTCACACCCGAACTGCCCGAGGGCTGCTCACCAGAAGACATCTTCGGCCTCATCATCGGCACCGACGACGAGATCGGCGAGACAATGATCGCCGATCGCCGACTGCCCCTGATCAGTGCCACTGGCTCGTGCCGCATGGGACGGCACGTGGGCACCGTGGTCGCCTCCAGGCTGGGCAAGTGCCTGCTGGAGCTTGGCGGCAACAACGCCATCATCGTCGGCCCAACGGCCGACATCGATCTGGTTGTTCGTGGCACGCTCTTTGGCGCCGTGGGCACGGCCGGCCAGCGCTGCACGACGACACGTCGCATGTTCTGCCACTCGTCGGTGGTCGATGCCATCACCGATGGTCTGGTGAAGGCCTATGGCAGCGTGCCGATCGGTGATCCGCTTGAGGCCTCGACGCTGGTTGGCCCGCTCATCGATCAGCGGAGCGTGGATGCCATGCGAGCAGCCATCGAACAGGCCGCTGACGAAGGCTGCCAGGTGCTCTGCGGCGGCGTCGAGGGCATCGACGCCTTCGCCGACAACCCGGGCAATTTCGTCACACCCACCATCATTCGCGTTCCCAAGGGTTCGACGCCGTCTATCACGAAGGAAGAGACGTTCGCGCCGGTGCTCTACATCTTCGAATACGACGATCTGGAATCGGCCATCGCCGCCCAGAACGACGTCGATCAGGGCCTCTCCAGCGCCATCTTCACCGACAGTGTGCGTGAGGCCGAGCGCTTCCTGTCACACGACGGCAGCGACTGCGGCATCGCAAATGTGAACATCGGCACCAGCGGCGCCGAGATCGGCGGTGCTTTCGGTGGTGAGAAAGACACGGGTGGTGGTCGAGAGTCGGGCTCAGACGCCTGGAAGCAGTACATGCGCAGGCAAACCTGCACCATCAACTGGGGCGACGACCTGCCCCTGGCCCAAGGCATCGAGTTCGGTTGATGCGGGCCGGCAGTTGATACCCCCAACCGCTCGAAGATTGCATGGGACCGAGTTGTGAGCGGTGTACACCCCATCGTGCTGCGCCGACCGGCACTGGTGCAGGTGACGGACACCCCGTGGCAGCCTGAGGGCCACCTCATCGAGGC
Source organism: Phycisphaerales bacterium (assembly GCA_022446885.1). Lineage (GTDB taxonomy): Bacteria > Planctomycetota > Phycisphaerae > Phycisphaerales > SM1A02 > JABAAC01. The sequence continues at coordinate 47,186 of JAKVBU010000019.1, forward strand.
CGCATCACGCCGATGGGACCTCATGTGCGCAGCCAACGAACACCTGTTCGACGGCACACTGCTTCAAGTGACGGGTGTCCATCGAAATGGCTACGCAGGTGCGGTCATTCACGCACGGCCCTGCGCCTTTCGCTGGTATGCCGTGCAGGCCGACGGGCCCGACTGCGGTTGTCGGCCATTGGGTGTGAAGGGGCTTGTGCGGCGAGGCGACACCATGCTCATGGGCCGCCGCGCGAACTGGACCACCTTTCACGGAGGGCTGTGGGAGTTCGCACCATCAGGCGGCGTAGAGCCGGGCCAGTCGCCCGAACAGGCGATCGCACGGGAGTTGCAAGAGGAGACGGGGCTTACAAGCGTGCACCCACCGAGGGCTCGAGCCGTGCTCTTTGACGACACCGCCATGTCGTGGGAAGTGCTGATGGAATTGTCGGTTGACGAGGCCTTTCAGGTGCGACAAGGCGAGGAGTACACCCAGCTTCGTTGGTGCGCAGCAAACGACCTGCCCGGGCCGATGACGCCGGTGGCTCGTCAGATGGTGATGCTGGCTGGATGAGCGATCCCTGGATGATCACCAGCCCAGTTGAGGCGCCAGGATCAGGCGGCAACCTGAGGCGGAGGCCTCAGCGGGCTTCGAGGTATCGCTCGACACTCTTGAGATCGCCCATGATCTGGGGCGTGACCCGAATGGAGAACTCGGCACCGGGCACGCAACGAACAACCTTGGTCGCACGGGCGCGATTCACCCAAGGGCGACCAGCGCGGATGTACTTGACGTTGTCCTTGAGGGCACGCTGCCGGGCAACCTTCTGACGGGCTCGCTGAGCGTCGGTGTGCATGCCCATCAGACGCTCGATGGTTTTCACCGGGGCGCTACGGGTGGGCATCGTCGCTACGACGAAGGTCATGTCGGTGTTGGGCGTGATCTGAGCGGCCATCGCGAGGTCCTTTCGGCAACGCCCGAGCGATCGGGCGAGCCGGGCAGTGTAGCAGAATCCCCCCTTTATCCCAGCGCCCTCTTGATTGCGGCGTACAGAGGCCTATTCGCTGCCTGCGACCCGGTCGATTTCCTCAAAGGGGGTCTCACCTTGGGCCACGAGCTCGAATCCGAACTCCTCCAGCGTCGTAAACAGCCCCGCGCGGGCCAGATCGCGGATGGCCCCGATCGTGGGCCCCTTCATGATGACATCACGGATGGCATCTGTGACTTCCAGCAACTCGTACAGCCCTCTGCGGCCCACAAAGCCCGTCTTGAGGCAGCGGGGGCAGCCCACCGGTACCTGCACCCGCTTGAGGCCCCGCACCTGGTCTCCCATTCGCATGGACTGGTTCGGGCTCGGGGCGACGGCCTTGCGGCAGGTGGTGCACAGCAGCCGCACCAGCCGCTGGGCGATGACCAGATTGAGGGCGTTGGCGACGAGTGGGGGGTCGATACCCAGATCCAGCAGCCGGAAAATGGCGCCGATGCTGTCCTTGGCATGTACCGTCGAATAGACCAGATGGCCGGTCATTGACGCCTGCATGGCGACCGTGGCCGTCTCGGTATCGCGAATCTCACCGACGAAGATCACGTCAGGGTCTTGCCGCAGCACACTGCGAAGAATGCTGTGGAAGGAGTTGCCCTGCTGGGCGTCTACGGGAATCTGGGTGGCCCCCTCCAGGTAGTACTCAACCGGGTCCTCGATGGTGATAGCGTTGCGTTGTTCAACGTTGATCTCGCGCAGGCAAGAGTAGAGCGTGGTGGTCTTGCCAGAACCGGTGGGGCCACAGGCCAGCAGCAGACCGGCATCGCGGGTAGCGATGGTGCGGATCTTCTCGTACATCCAGGGCACCAGCCCCAATTCATGCAGGCGGCTGGGGCTGTTGGACGCATCGAGAATGCGCACCACCAACTTCTGACCATGCACACTGGGTGTGAGGCTCACGCGGAAATCCACACGCTTTCCTCGGGCTGTGAGGGCGAAGTGCCCATCTTGCACCTGGTTCTTCTGCGATGTCTCCAACTGGCAGAGCACTTTGACTATGCCCAGCAGTCGCTGGTGCAGCCTCGAGGGAAGGTGGGCCGCGGTGACCATTGTGCCATCGACACGCAGCCGAATGACGGCGTCATCAACACGGGCCTCCACGTGGATGTCAGTGGCCCGGGCCCGCAACGCCGAGTAGATCAACCGCCTGAACAGCCGCGTACTCTCACCTGCCTCAGCATCGCTCTCATCGGCCTCACGGGCTTCATGCACCACGATGCCCCGGGCATCGAGAATGTCCATGTCCCGTTCCTTGAAGCCTCGATCCACCCCGTTATCGATGATCTCCTGAAGCCGCTTCTCCCAGCGGGCCCGTGCGTCGTTCTCGCCGGCGATTTCGTTCAGATCGATGTCGATCGTGCCCACGTCCACGGGGAAGAGGTCATCCAGATCGGGTTCGCCACTGTCGCCCTCGCTGTCGCGCGGTGCATGGGCTGCTTCGGGATCGATGAATCTGATTTCGGCTCGCCCGATCTGAATCACGTCACCGTTTGAAAGCTGCTCGGGCCGCTTGAGCGCTTCGTCATTCAGTTGGGTGCCGTTGCGCGATTTGAGATCACGAACACACCAGCGCTCATCGATCACCTCGACGCGACAGTGCTCACGGCTCGCTCTGGAGTCAGGCAGCACGAGCGTGTTGTCGGGCCCCCTACCAATAGTGACGGGTTTCCCGGATAGTTCGAGCCGCTTCTGGCCCTGCTTGGTTCTGATTTCAAGAGCAGGCATGTGCGTGACCGACCGTCCATGTTAGCCGAGGCATTGGACACTGGCCGAGGAAGCGGGTTGAATAGGCACATGGACTCAATGGCGGCAACTGGGGTGATTCTGGCTCAACTCCTGATGGGCGTGCATGCCTTCGCGGCGGACATCGCCGTTCCAGGTGATGCCCCCACCATTCAACAGGCGATCACACAGGCCTCGCCCGGCGATCGAGTGCTGGTAGGTCCAGGTCAGTGGGTTGGTTCAATCGACTTCGGCGGCAAGCCGCTGACTGTGGAGTCAACCCACGGTCCTGACCGCACGGTGCTCGATGGCGATGGGGGTGGTTCAGTCGTGCTGATGATGTCGGGTGAGGGGCCGCGGTCAATTCTGCGGGGCTTCCGGATCACCGGCGGGCAGGGGAGCCCAATGGTGCACGACCAGCACTCGACCGTAGGCGGGGGCATTCTGGTGCTGGGCGGCGCCCCGACGATTGACGGGTGCGTCATCGCTGGCAATGGGGCGTCCTATCGCGGTGGCGGCGTGTTCGCAGCTCGCTCGGCGCTGCAGTTGGTCAATTGCACAATCACAGGGAATGAAGCTGAAAAAGGGGGCGGTGTCTACTTGTACGGCGGCACACCATCCATCACAGGTGGAACGGTGAGCTTCAATGAGGCCAGATATGGCGGAGGCGGTGTCTTTGTTGACCGGTCCAAACTCGAGGTGGAGGGCGCGCTCTTCGATGAGAACGAGGCTCGCTACGGAGGTGGCGCCATGTTCGTGCTGGACGCCCGACCCACGATCAAGGGCTGTCGCTTCCTGAACAACCGCGTCGGGCAGGGCGGCGGCGCCGTGCATCTGGGCTGGGGGGCATCGATGACGTCGATCGACAACGAGTTCGTGCAGCAGGGAGACGACGTGCTCGGCGGCCACAGTGGCCGCCTGCGGGCCGCCAAGGGGGCCTGTTGCTTCGGCGATCTATGCATCGAGGTGCTGGAACAGGCCTGCCTCGAGGCAGGAGGGCAGTGGGAAGGGTCGGAGACCGACTGTGTGGGCATTCTCGCTTCCAGATGCCAGGCTCTTCGGCCCGGCGACCTCGATCGAAACGACACTGTGGACATTCGTGATCTGGGGCGACTGATGATGATCTGGGGCGATCTCAAGTAGACGGCTCTCAACAGGGGGGCAACGTCTACAATTCGCCGGAGGCCGCGCCGGATAGCGGCCATCTGGAGCCAAAGCGTGCCCACAGACACGATCGTGCCGACCGACTCCATCGAACAGGCGCCCATCGCGGTAGAAGCAGTGGCGGTTCGCTTCGCCGGTGACTCCGGCGACGGCATGCAATTGGCTGGGGGCCAATTCACGGTGACCACTGCCTTCGTGGGCAACGACTTTGCAACGTTTCCCGACTACCCCGCCGAGATTCGAGCCCCTCGAGGCACGACGTTTGGTGTGTCGGGCTTCCAAGTGCACTTCTCCAGTCAGGAGATCCACACGCCCGGTGACGAGGTAGACGTGCTGGTGGCGATGAACCCCGCTGCCTTCAAGACCAACATCGAAGACGTCCGCCCCGGCGGCATCGTGCTGGCCGACGAGGATGAGTTCTCAAAGGTCGGGCTGAAGAAGGCCGGGTACGCCCCCGACGTGAATCCGCTCGACGACGAAGACCTCCAGCGTCGATATCGAATTGTGCCAGTGCCGCTCTCGCGCATGGTGCGTGAGTCGCTGGCCGACGATGACCACGGAGCCAAGGAGGTGATGCGGTGCCGCAACATCTTCGCCTTGGGCGTGGTCAGTTGGCTGTACGACCGGCCGCTCGAGCCGGTGATCGATCATCTGAACGAGAAGTTTGGTGCGAAGAAGGGCCGCCAAGACCTCGCCGATCTGAACATTCGCGCCCTCAAGGCCGGCTGGAACTTCGGTGAGACGGCCGAGCTGGTGGGCGAACGCTACACGGTGGCGCCGGCCAAGCTGGAGCCGGGCACCTATCGCAGCATCAGTGGCAACGAGGCGCTGGTACTGGGTCTGACAGCTGCGGCGGTCAAGGCATCGAAGGCGATGGTCTACGCCAGTTATCCGATCACGCCTGCGTCAGATGTGCTTCACGGCATGGCCGGAATGAAGCGATTCGGCGTGACTACGTTCCAAGCGGAAGATGAGATCGCCGCCGTGTGCGCCGCGATCGGGGCGTCATTTGGCGGATCAATTGGAGTCACCGGTACCTCAGGCCCCGGCCTTGCCCTCAAGGGAGAGGCAATGGGGTTGGCGGTGATGCTGGAACTGCCGCTGGTGGTCGTCGATGTGCAACGAGGCGGCCCTGCGACAGGCATGCCCACCAAACCCGAGCAGGCCGATCTGCTGCAGGCCATGTTCGGCCGCAGCGGTGAGGCGCCGGTGATCGTGCTGGCAGCCTCGTCACCAAGCGACTGCTTCCAGACAGCGATCGAGGCGGTGCATCTGGCCACTCGACACATGTGCCCGGTGATCCTGCTCTCCGATGCAGCCGTGGCCAATGGTGCGGAGCCTTGGAAGTTGCCCGATCTCGATGCGATCGAGCCCATCACGATCGAGCATCCCACCGAGCCAAACGACGGGGACGCATTCCGCCCTTACTTGCGTGACGAGGCCACAGGCGCCCGGCCGTGGGCGATTCCAGGAACACCCGGTTTGGAACATCGCGTTGGCGGGCTGGAGAAGGAGGCGGTCACCGGCAACGTCTGCTACGACGGCGAAAACCACGAAGCGATGGTGCACGTCAGGCAAGCCAAGATCGAGGCAGCCCAAGCCGTGATCCCACCGATGGAGATCGGAGGCGCAGTCGAAGCCGACACGTTGGTGCTCGGCTGGGGCGGCACCCGCGGCGCGATTCTCGAAGCGGTTGATCGGCTGGCGCAGGAGGGCATCGAAGTGGCCCACGCCCACCTGCGACACCTGAACCCCTTCCCGGGAGATCTCGGCGAGGTGCTGGGCAGATACAGACGGGTGATCGTGCCTGAGATCAACTCCGGGCAACTGCGATTCCTGCTGCGGGGGAAGTACATGTGTGATGCCAAGGGCGTGAACGTGTTGCGCGGGCGATCATTTCAGGTGCAGGAGCTCATCGATGGCATCAAAGGGCATCTGGAGGTGACGGCATGACAACGCTCACGCCCAAAGACTTCACGACGGATCAGGATGTGCGTTGGTGCCCCGGGTGCGGCGACTATGCGGTGCTCGCCGCCGTGCGTAAGGCACTACCGGCGATTGGAGGCGCACGTGAGCATCAGGTGTTCGTGTCCGGCATCGGGTGCGCCGCGAGGTTTCCCTACTACATGGAAACCTATGGCATGCACTCCATCCACGGGCGTGCACCAGCCTTTGCGACCGGCATCAAATTGTCCAACCCCGCGTTGGATGTCTGGTTGGTTTCAGGCGACGGCGATCTGCTTTCGATCGGCGGCAACCACACGATGCACGCCATGCGTCGAAACGTCGGCATTCGGGTGCTGCTGCTGAACAACCGCATCTACGGCTTGACCAAGGGGCAGTATTCACCCACCTCAGAGGTGGGCAAGATCACCAAATCCACGCCAATGGGGTCAATTGACGAGCCCGTCATGCCGCTGGCCATCGCCATTGCGGCTGAGTGCAGTTTCGTCGCCCGTTGTCTGGACATTGATGCCAAGCCACTGGTGGGCATCATGGAACGGGCCGCGGGGCACCCGGGCACCGCGTTCGTTGAAGTGCTGCAGGACTGCAACATCTTCAATCACAAGGCGTGGTTCCACGCATCGCAGAAGGACTCCCGCAAGGCCTGCACGATCGAACTTAAGCATGGCGAGCCCATGCTCTACGGCGACGAACAGGAGCGGTGCATCGTTCGATCCAGCAGTGGGCTGGAGACTGCGGCCGTTGCTGACGTCGATGCCGGTGCGATCGTCGTGCACGACGAATCCAACCGTACGCAGGCCTTCGAGATTGCGAGCATGCGATTTCCCGAGTTCCCCGAGCCTCTGGGGGTGCTGTATGTCGATCAGTCCCGTCCGGTCTACGAACAGGCCTGCGCCGGGCAGGTGGCCGCGGCCAAGAGCGATCGCCCGGCAGATCTGGACTCGCTCGTTCGCGGGCCAGACACATGGCAGGTGACCTGATCTTCTGTTCACCTGTGACTCGAGTCGATTGATCACCTGATCACGAGGCTGATCAAGCTCGGAGCATCCGAACCACCAATGCTGCAACAGACCTGGGATGTAATCGTGATCGGCGGGGGGCACGCCGGAATCGAGGCGGCTCGGGCGGCCTCCGCTGCGGGCGATCTACGTGTGTGCCTGATCACCATGGATCCATCGAAGATCGGTGAGATGTCGTGCAACCCCGCCATCGGGGGGTTGGCCAAGGGGCAGATGGTGCGCGAGATCGACGCATTGGGCGGCATCATGCCGCTGGCGGCAGACCGCAGCGGCATCATGTTCCGCATGCTCAATACATCTCGTGGCGCCGCTGTCCGTGGGCCACGATGTCAGAACGACAAGCACGCCTACGCCGCTCATGCACAAGTGCTCCTTGCCGGCTGTGACGTGACGGTCATCGCAGGCACGATCGACGACATCTGTGTGAACAAAGGCCGCGTCGTAGGCGTGCGGTTGCCTGCAGGCGCAGGCGTGGTGCAAGCGAGGACCGTTGACGTGGCATCGTTCGCTGACACCATGCCCGATCGACCATTCGCCGGCGCTGTCGAAGATCGCCTTTCTGAGCCGTGCACATTGCAGGGGGGCGCCGTTGTGCTGACAACCGGCACCTTCATGCGGGCCCTCATGCACACGGGCGAGCAACAGGTGGCGGGGGGGCGAGTGGGCGAGGGCGTCGCGGCGGGCATCGCCGGTTGCCTGCTGGGCCTGGGCTTGGAATTGACTCGGTTCAAGACCGGTACTCCGCCGCGGCTGAGTCGTGCGTCGCTGGATTGGGACAGTTTGCCCGAGCAATTCGGTGACGAGTCACCAGTTCGTTTCAGCGATCGCACTGCGGCGGCAAGTTTTCCAATGTTGCCACAGGTGTGCTGCCGTGTAACGAACACGACGGCCGAGGCCCACGCCCTGATTCGCGACAATCTGCATCGGGCGCCCATGTATGCCGGTGCCATGACGGCCGTCTGCGGCCCGCGCTACTGCCCGAGCATCGAAGACAAGGTGGTGCGATTCGCTGATCGCGACCAACACCACGTGTTCCTCGAGCCCGAGTCGCTGCACACCGACGAGGTCTACTGCAACGGGATATCCACGAGCCTGCCCCCTGAGGTGCAGATCGAGATCGTACGTTCGATGCCTGGCTGTGAACGAGCCCAGATCATTCGGCCTGGCTATGCCGTGGAGTACGACCTCGTTCAGCCCTGCCAACTTGATGCCACAACCATGGTCAAGTCGATCGAGGGGCTGTTTCTGGCCGGACAGATCAACGGCACCAGCGGCTATGAAGAGGCGGCGGGGCAGGGGCTGCTTGCTGGACTGAATGCGGCCCGACGTGTGCGTGGAGATGCACCGGTTCGATTGGGCCGCGATGAGGCATACATCGGTGTGATGCTCGATGATCTGGTGACGCGCATGCCCGAGGAGCCCTATCGCATGTTCACGAGCCGGGCGGAACATCGCATGCGATTGCGGGCTGACAATGCAGACGAGCGGCTCACTGCGATCGGTCGCGACTGGGGGCTGATCGACGACGAACAGTGGGATCAGTACAGGGCCCAAACTGAGGCGATCGCGGCGCTGCACCAGAGGTTTCAAACCACAAAGGGTGAGGGCGGGCGAGTGCTTGCCCAGCTCTGTCGCCGTCCCGAGATGCAACTGGCCTCGGTGATGGCCCAATTGGGTGGGGGCGACGACCCCCTCTTGGTCGAGCGGGTGATGAACGACTGTCGGTACGCGGGGTATCTCGTGCGGCAGCAAGCTGAGATCAAGCGGCAGCGTGAAGCCGACGGCGTATCGATTCCGGCATCACTCGACCCGAATGCGATCAGTGGGCTGCGCTCGGAGGCCCGTGATGTTCTGGGGCGTATGCGGCCCGCAACGCTGGGGCAGGCCTCGAGATTGGCGGGCATCAATCCGGCCGATGTGACTGTGCTTCGAGTGGCCTTGGATCGAATGCCCAAGCCGGGCCGCCCTGAAGGCACATCAGCCTCCGTCGAGGCTGGCTGACGCTCCAGATAGAAGTGGGCTATTGGCCCCGACCACACCGCTGCGGGCGGTCTGATGGTGCTTGAAGGACAGAATCTGAAGCAAGCGTCCTGCGCGAGACCGCGCCGGACCGCAGGTGGGTATCCTGCCCCACCCACGCCGCTGTAGCTCAATTGGTAGAGCGCCTGACTTGTAATCTGGAGGTTGGGGGTTCAAGTCCCCCCGGCGGCTGTTGCAGCCTGCGGGCACAAGGGGCCCCATCACGGGGTGAGGGCCCCTTGGTCCCGCAGGCCACCCATCGTGCCGTTCCTCACTCGATCACCGCTGGGCGGCGTCCAAGTCCCCCCGGCGGCTTTTGCGTCCGGTGTGACCGGGGTCCCCATCACAGGGTGAGGGCCCCCGGTCCCCCCGCCCCAGCGCGGCGTTCAGATGCTCCCGTGCGGGACGTTCAGTTCATCCGGATCGTCAGGTCAGATCAGGGCTGTGATTCCGATGACTCAGCACGGACCCCAGTTTCGAAGCACGTCGATGAGGTCGAGGATGGTTGTTACCCCATCGCCGTCGATATCGGTCGAGCCGGGTTGGCCCCAATTGTCGAGCACGGCCGTCAGATCAGGCATGCCCACGTCGCCCGAGCCGGTGATGTCGCCCACACACTGGGGCGTTCCAGCGCCGTCGGGGTATTCATCAGGCGTCGCCCAACCTCGGTTTGGCACCGTCTCAGATTCCCATGTATCACGGGGATTGCTGATGGGCTCAATCTTGACCGAGGCGATGTAGCAGGCGCCCGAGTCGAAGTCGGGTGTGCCTGCCCATCCTGCGTCACCGAAGTAGGGATTGCCGGGAAACCACACACCAAGCCAGAATCGGGCACCCCGATAGGGCACGTTGCCCTGCCCAAAGCTCACACCATCAAGTTGATCGACCAGAACAGGCTCGGCCCAATCAGTGTCGTCGATGTACCACTTGACCGACCCCACCGTGTCACGGGTGAGCATGTTGTCACTGGCTACCTCGCCGCTGTTCCACTCGATGATGAAGTCGTAGTACTTGCCGTTGTTGGCTGCGGTTGCCAGGTCGATCACATTGCCGTCGGGATCGACGAGCACCTTGCGACCACCGTAGTTCCCACCTTCGCCGCCGAATTGCCCGCCCCAGGCGTTGCAGCGGGCGTTGGTCATGGCGATGGCATCGGGGTCGATGCCGAGAGACGTGCCTTCGTCGGGGTCAGTTCGAAGGTCTGTGGGGAACTCCCAGTCGATCTCAGTGTTGCGCCGCGGATTGGCCTCGTACCAGTACTGCTCTTGGGAGTTGTAGAAGTTTTGGTACATGAAGGGCCAGAATGCCGTGCACGCCCCCAGTTGCGGCGTGATCTTCGCTCGAACCGTGTACCGCCCGGAGGCGAAGAACTGTCTGGTTGCTACCGCAGACCCGACCCGATGCTTGGCGCCGCCTGCATTGACGATCGGGCCGTCATACAGATCGCCGTTGGCCTGCAGGCGAAGGGCCTTGATGGCAACCCCGTCGTCGGTGTCATCCACCACACTCACATTCTCCCACCAGACGCCACCATTGTCGCCGCCCCAGCCCTTGTTTGAGACCAGCCAGTCGTTCATCGACAGCCCGCTGGAGAAGTCGTCTTCAAACGTCTCATGTTGCGGCACCGGTAAGAGGTCGGTGGTTGCAGTCCACTCCGACCCGGTTGCGATCCATGACACATTTCGGAAGTAGGCACTGCCGCCCTGATCCTTCCAGCAGGAGATCTTGATGTTGGGTGAGTTCACCCAAGCGTCTCCCGTCGTGAAGGTGAAACTGTATGGCGTCCATGCCTGAGCACTGATGGATGCTGTGGCCTCGGGTGGAACGCCCTCGCCTTCCAGTGCAATCGTGCCGACCACGTTCTCGTCGACTTTCCCCTCACAGGTGATGGTCCACGTACTGTTGGGCGGGAAACTCATCTCGACGGCCTGGCTGCACGTTGCAGTGGTGTCGGTTGAGTCGGCCTTCAAGAATGGTGTGCCGCCGTCGGCGATCACCGAGCATTGGTACCAGACCCAGTTCTCATCGCCTTTGTCGGTGTAATCGTCGGCGGTGAAGCCGCCATCACGCACGATTTCGCCGCCGGCTTCGGGGGCGATGATGATCTCCGGCGGCTGTGTCCATCCGCCGGTGGCGGCTCGCCAGGGTTCAGGGTCAGGCATGGAACCGAGGCGGCCGTAGAACACCCTGATGTCGGCAAAGTCGATCTGCGGTGTTCCAACGGGTTCGCCCTGGTCCTGGGGCACCTTCGCCGAAATGAGGGCGACATCCACACTCGTAGAGCCACTACCTACGAAAAACTCGAATCGCCACTCCACCCACTGATTCACTTCAACGGTGTCGAGGTATCCCTTGGCCTTGTTTAGGGGCACCATGAGCGACCCGTACGGGATCTCCTGAACACCATTGGACACGGTCAGGGTCGGCGGAAGATCGGTGCTGGCACCACGCACTTTGGCGCAGATGGTGTACCGGTTCATCGCCTGCAGTCCACTGATGGTCTGCGTCAGGCTGGTGGCTGTTTCGACGGTGGAGGTCAGTCGAACGAATGAGCCACCATCAGGGCCGCCAGTCGATTCATGTGTGATGTCTCCGGGAGACTCCAGCGTCCATCCTGTCGTGTCATCTGAGAAATCGCCGTTCTGCACAAGATTGGTGAGGCCTCCATTCGTAGCGGCAGTTGCGACGAAGAGAATGCAGGTCGTCGCCGCAAAATCAGTCAGTGTGTTGAACGGCATGTCGTGTTCTCCATCAATACCTGATGCGAGTTGTGGTCCGACTGGTGGCGTGAGACAGCACGGGGCGAGCATACGAGCCAAATGGTTCGGTAGTCGGTACACGAATCCGTGTCATTTGATGTGGCTGCCTTTTTGCCGGCACAGGCCGACCTGTACATACGGCCTCGTAGGGTGGCGAGCCGTCAAATCAAATGAATCCACTATGTTCGCAAGGAGTTTCACATGTCATTCGTTTCTGCTCTTGTGCTGGCTGTTGCGGCATCGCCAGGTTGTGATTTCCAGGTGGGTTCTGTCGAATGGACGGCGTGCATCATGCCGCCTATGGAGTGCCCCAACGGGCTCTTCACATCGGTGGAGGAGTGTGCTCGGGCAGCTTCGACGCCCGGATGCGGCGCTCAGCGGACCACACTGGGTTGGGCCATGGGTGTTGAGACCAATCGGCAGGAAGTGGTTCACCCATGTGGCAGCCGATACAGCGCCACCTTCGCTCGCTGTCAGTGCACCGGCAATCTCTTTGGGTTCTGCATGGGCCCCTGTCGGCCAGTGGGCGGCATCGTTCGGCTGATGCCCTGCCCCGGCAGCTTCTCAACGGTGAAAGTGTGCAAGACAGTCTTTGAAGGGTCCTGACTCGACATGTCTTTGTGTTCACTGGCATGTCTGTGCGCTTTGTCTGCAGTTTGCATGACTGGGTCGACTGAAGCGCTGACCCAGACGCTGTCTGAGATTCGGCGGCGCGGCGCCAGCCTCGACAGTGACGGCTTGCTGTCATTGGTCGATGCGAATTTTGCCGGCATCTCCATTGAGCATGAGCAGCAGACGATCGACACGCTGCTGCGGGCATGGGATCGCGTGCGTGATGTGCCTGATGTGTCTGTCAACGAGATCGTTGCATCAACGGCATTGAAACGTGATGCGCTCAAGTGGCTGGATGTTGTCTACCACGCTTCGATGTACATCGATCCGGCCAACGCCGGCCCGCTGGAGGCACAGTTCGAGTCGGGCGGCCTGCGGCAGTGGTGGGGTCGTTGGACACGAGGGCCCCATCGGATGCGTCGTCTGGCAGCAACCAGTTTGCTCAGTTTGCTCGACGAGGGGCCACCGGAGTCCATCGTGGCCCTGGGATGTGATCGCGGCGGGCTCTGGTCGTCTCGTGCAGATGGTCTGCTCGTGCACGACGGCGAGGCGTGTCGCCCCTCGGGCGTACTTGGCCTGGAGGGCCCTTGGGCTGGAGTGGGCATGCTCGCCACCGATGCCGCTCGGGGGCTGGCCGTTGTTCCCTCCCATGATCTGGCAGCTTGGATCGAGTCGCTCGACCCGGGCGCCGCTGTTGTCGAGCGTGATGGGCCGCTGTTGCGACTGCGGGTGGGATGGACAAGCCCTTGTTTTGTCTGGATGGATCCAGACAGAGACATGCGGGTGCAACGAGTGATTCGGCGCTGGATGGAAGGCGACGTTGAGTTTGAGTTGGAGACAACCCCGTCGGCGTGGTTAGAGACGGCGTCGGGCGTGTCAGTGCCAATGCGCGTCGTGCTGGAGCAGCGTGTTCGAGGGTGGCCCCGACCAATGTTGGAACTGGATCTGAAGGCGCTGCAGGTGACCGTTGGGGAGGGGGTCGATGTGCGATTCCTGGAACCACCCTGAGGTGTGTCGTGGGGGTGGTTTGCAGGCCCCTCGGGCGGCGAGATGCCAAGTGGTCTTGCCTGCCCGGGGGGTCGTGCGGTACCCTGCCCGGCCCCCGGGCGAGTACCCAAGTGGACAAAGGGGGCAGACTGTAAATCTGCTGGCGTACGCCTTCACAGGTTCGAATCCTGTCTCGCCCATTCCCGCCCCCGGAAGTCGCCTCCTGCAGGCGAGTCCCGGGCTCCATCGTGTCATGAGGGCACAGCACGGGGTGTAGCTCAGCTTGGTAGAGCGCGTCGTTCGGGACGACGAGGTCGCAGGTTCAAATCCTGTCACCCCGAT
>JAKVBU010000002.1:0-3878 GCA_022446885.1 Phycisphaerales bacterium
CCTCGTAAACCACCTGTTTGCTCCCAGATGCCCACCAGCAGCGGCGCGGCTGGATCAAGCGTGTCCAGATCAGGCTTGAGGTCTTCCAGATCAACATCGACACCCTCCGGCGTGGTTGGGATCACGCCTTCGGACTGGTCCTGCAGCGCCTCTTCAAGAATGTCGAGTCGAGCATCGAGTACATCAAGATCATCGGGGCCGCCGCCAGCCCCGCCGCCTCCGCCTGCAGCCCCGCCGCCGCCTCCTGCACCGCCCCCGCCTGCATCAGGGCCGCCTTGAAAACCGTCGCCACCTGCGCCGCCAGATCCACCGCCGCCACCCCCCTGGCCACTGCTGCCATCCTCGGCATCCTGGCCTGATCCCTCACCCTCTTCCTGCTGCTGGGCGTCGTCCTGCGGCTGCTGGGCGTCGTCCTGCGGCTGCTGGACGCCATCAGTTTCGCCCTCCCCCTGCGACGACGCTTCGCCATCTTCAATCGGGTATTCAGAGAGGACCGCCGAGAAGTGCCCAATCTCATTGGCGCCGTACTCGATGCGCATCGTGCCCAGCTCGCCCCAGAAGGGCCCCCATGAGTTGCGAACGAGCCAAACGCCCTCAGCACCCTGACTGTCATCCCACCCAGTGATGACGACAGCGTGGTGGAATCCAAAGAACAACGGATCGTGGTTGTTGTAGACGCCGCCCGTATACAGCAAGAAGGGCAGATCCACCAATACATGGGCCCAGATCGGCCCGAACTCCTTGATGGACCGCTTGAGCGTCTCGGAATCCGCAGGGGCATGGGGAGATGACACGAGGGCCCAACCGCCAAGCGGCGGCAGGGTCTGGGCCGATGTCACACATGGCCCATCCAGACCCTGATAGGGCGCATGGTGTTCCTCAACCCCACCAACGCGGCCGTGCACATCTGGCCAATCAACAAAGTAGCCCAGCGCGACAACGCCACCGACACACCCCCACCCCTCCTGATTGCAATCCACCAGCCACTGCTCGGAAATGTCGGGCAAGGGTCGCCCGGCAATCGCGTGTACCGACTCAGCCACCGAGCAAGCGGCAAAGGCCCAGCACGAACCACACTCACCCTGATCACGAATCGGTCCGACCACACCCTCATCACGCCAGTCGAAACGATCCGGCAGCGGCTCGGTTGACTCGGGCTCGACACTCGGAAGAGACTCCGGATCGTCGGGCATGATCAACCCACCTCGCTCCTCGGGCGGGTTGTCTACGTTGATTTCGGCGGGCGGGTCGTAGTCAAACGTCCAGTCGGCTTCTTGCGCCTGCTCGTCGAGGGCCTCCTGAAGTTCAGCCTCGCGCTCCGCGGCCTCCTCTGGCGTTTCCGGTTCTGGTTCCGGTTCCGGCTCCGGTTGAGGTTCGGGCTCCTGAACGGCCGGATCTGGCTCCGGCGCTGGATCATCGCCCCACCAACAACCTGGCACAACAGCCAGTGCGCACATCGACATGCACAAGAGGCCAGGGAGCCTTGCAAGCCGCCACCTCGATCCTGAACCCTTCATGATTTCATTGTAGAGCGTCATCAAGCCCCTGCTGATCCGTCTGAACGGACAGGCTGTTGGGCGTCAATCCGCGACGCCATGAGATCGTTCACGAGGACATCTGGCGTTGGAAGACACGTCTGGAAGTCGCCAGGGTCAAGCCTCCCGTTACGCAAGAAGGCCCCCGTCTGGGCAGCCCCGCTCTCTTCCAAGAGCGAGGCTGCCGTTGCTGAATTCAATGTCTGAAGCCACGCCATGGTCGTAATCGACCAACTGCTCGAGGATAGATCGGCTTGATCTTCACACGCCAGGTGTACTGCAGTTCATACCCCAAGGCATCATGGTCGTCACCGAATTGATCACCCCAGATTCGACACCAGCCAAGCCCCTGGTAAGAAGGAAAGTGAACGTAGAAGCGCAGCTGCCGCCAAGGTGTGGCGTACTCACCCGACACCACCACGATCCGCTCAGGTGCACTGCACTCGACCTCGTCAATCATGTACCCAGGCGGCGCTGTATACAGCGTCCTCATGCGGGGTTCTGACACCAACATCTCACTCTCACTTGTGGCATACATGTACGAGTATGCCTGCAGCCGTTTGTTGTTATCGACCACATTCTGTCCAGAGAGGACGCAGTAGCTCACGGGATTGCTTGGAGAGCCTCTGAGATCTCGACCCAGCAAGGGGGTGTCTCTGAACCTTGATCTATCACTGACACGCTCGATGTAGATCGGGGTCCACCCGCCAGGCTCCTGGGTACCGGCGATTGGCCCCAGTGTTCGGCCATGCGCCTGAGAGAATGATCCCAGCGCCCCTGCCAACATGGCCGCCACGCAAGCGCAGCTCCCCAGCCGTCTGGCCCACCAACTGGTGGAAGATCGGGCGCGGCCGTTGCGGTTGGTGTGGGTTGATTCTTGTTGCATCGTGCGGGTCATGGGTCATGCCCTCCTGTTGGACCATAGAGAGACGCAAGCGAACACGGCATGCGCCCAATCCCGATCAGAATCTTCTGAAACTGCTGCCATACCCAGACCCTGAAAGAGAGGGCTGGCTCAACAGATCCTCGCCCTCAGCCTGAGGGCCCTACAGTGTGTACATGCGAAGATGGACCACCGCCCTGCTGAGCCTGCTGCTGAGCGCCTGTGACAGCCGAGTCGTTTCTCGCCCTCCGGCGCTCATGGATGCGGGAAAGACGGCGATCGATGCCCCCACACGACAGTTGAACGGCGATGAGACGCGACTGTCCGACTATCGAGGAGACGTGCTGCTGATCGTGAACGTCGCAAGCCAATGCGGATACACCGGTCAATATCAAGGCCTTCAGGCCTTGCAGGATCGCTATGGAGCCGCTGGCCTCCGAGTCATCGGCTTTCCCTGCAACGACTTTGGCGGGCAAGAGCCAGGCGGCCCAGAAGCCATCAAGACCTGCGCCGCGGATCATGAGGCCACTTTCATGCTCATGGAGAAGGTGCATGTGCTGAGCGGGCCCGATCAGTCACCCGTGTACGCCCAGTTGCAGGCGGCTACCGGCGCCCTACCCAGGTGGAACTTCGGCAAGTACCTCGTAGACCGCAATGGGCATCCAGTGGCCTTCTACGGCACTCGCATCGAACCCCTGAATACAGCGCTGACCGACCGGATCGAGTCGCTGCTCCAAGAGCCGGCCTCCTCTCACTGAATCAAACTGCAGGTGAGCTGGGTCGCAAGAACTGTATAGTGGCCCCAGTGCGCCAACGCATGTTGGCCCAGAGGAGGAAGCAAGATGGGCTCTACCTATGACGTGCAACGTGGCGAGACGATGCTGGGCGTCTTCAGCAGCGGTGATATCCGCACCATGGCCAGCGAGGGCCGAGTGCACGAATCCGATCTGATTCGCAAGAGCGGAACAGACATGTGGGTTCGAGCCGACACCGTCAAAGGCCTCGTGTTCGCCCCAGCCGTGCATGATGCGCCGCCCGCGCCTGATGCGGCTGGGGCAGATCCGTTTGCGCCTGCGAACGATGACCCATTTGCGAGCGCCCCTGCTGCGGCGCCAGCCGACGATCCCTTCGCTTCGCCTGCACCAACAGCCGATGACCCGTTTGCACCAGCAGGAGCAACAGCGGCCGATGACCCCTTTGCAGCCCCGGCTGAAGATGACCCCTTCGCACCTGCCGCCGAAGCGCCTGCCAACGACGACCCGTTCGCACCGGCAGTTGCTCCGGCAGATGACGATCCCTTTGCAGCCCCGGCTGATGACGATCCCTTCGCACCTGCCGCCGAAGCGCCTGCCAATGACGACCCGTTCGCACCGGCAGTTGCTCCGGCAGATGACGACCCCTTCGCGCCAGCAGCTGAAGACGACCCCTTCGCCCCTGCTGTCGAAGCTCCTGCAGATGAC
>JAKVBU010000002.1:4215-8310 GCA_022446885.1 Phycisphaerales bacterium
CNNCNGNNGNNGCNCCNGCAGATGACGANCCCTTNGCNNCNNCNGCTGANGACGANCCCTTCGCNCCTGCNGNCGAAGCNCCTGCAGATGACCCATTTGCGGCCCCCGCAGNAACTGACGATGACCCGTTTGCACCAGCAGGAGCCCCAGCGGCCGATGACCCCTTTGCAGAACCGGCTGAAGATGACCCCTTCGCACCTGCCGCCGAAGCGCCTGCCAATGACGACCCCTTCGCGCCAGCAGCTGAAGACGACCCCTTCACCGCCCCGGCCCCGGCAGACGATGACCCATTCGCCGGTCCCACAACCGATCCTCACTCGGGCGATCCTGATCTGCAGCGTGTGTGCGATGCCTGGCCGACCATGGCGCCGCAATTGCGGCGAGCCATGTTGGCCTTGGTGGATGCAGCGGACTAGGTCCGACCTGAACTGACCCACTGATCAATTGATCGTCTGATCGTCTGCCCAGCATGCCCAGTTGCCCCGTGCGCACACCGGCGGGGCTATCCTGTCGCCACATGCCCGGTTACTGCGCCATTCTCTCTCCTGCCAAACGCATGGCCTTTGACGGCCCCTCACCGAGCATCGAAACCACGCGCCCTCGCTTCAATGCCAAACGCAATCAACTTCGCGACTACATGCGATCCAAGACAGCGCGGCAGCTGACAACCCTTCAGTCGATTTCACCCACGCTGGCTCGGGAAAACGTCGAGCGTTGGTCGAGCATGGACACACGAGCAAACCCGCGCGGGGCTGCCGCCCTGTGCTTTCAAGGCGATGTCTACCAGGGGCTTGATGCCGCAACGCTCAACGCCACCGCCCAAAGATGGCTTCAGGCGAACGTCAGGCTGCTCAGCGGGCTCTATGGCGTGCTGCGACCGATGGATGTGCTGCAGCCCTACCGACTTGAAATGGGCACGAAGCTCAATCCACTCAGCCCGAGCGGCCTGCACGAGTTCTGGAAGGACACCGTGACCAAAGCACTTCGAAGCGACTTCAAGGGCGCCGACATGCTGGTCAATCTTGCAAGCGATGAGTATGCCGCCGCCATCGACACCAGTGCACTGGGCATGCCGGTGATCAACATTCGGTTCCTGCAGGAAGTCGACGGCAAGGCTCGGTTCATGAGTTTCTATGCCAAACGCAGCCGGGGCGAGTTCGCTCGATGGATGGCCCAGCACCGACCGAAATCGATCGCGTCACTGAGCACATTTGACGCCGAGGGCTACACGCTTCGTGATAGCAGTGATGACATGCTGACCTTTTCAAGGCCCAAGCCCGCGCCGCTCAGCGAGCGAAAGCGAGCATAGGCCGTCAACGCCCGGAAGCGGGCGTTCGCTCGCCGGCTGCAGCCACTTCGGCTGCCGCCACACTCTCCAGCACCTCCCGGTGAAAGGCGTCGCCGAGCATGAAGTCGAAGGGGAACTTCTGCGTGATGAAGACCGCCGTCAAATCCTGATCAGGATCAATGAAGAAGTAGGTGCTGGCAGCCCCGCCCCACGTCCATCGACCACCCCCTCGTGGGCCATGTGCAGTTTCCACCGGAGGATTAAGTCCAAAACCAAGCCCGAACCGCATGGGCGAGTCGATCGCCGGACTGAGGTGATTCTGTGTCATGAATGCCACCGTCTCGGGACGCAGAATCCGGACCCCATCCAACTGTCCACCTTGCTCCATGGCCTGCATGAATCTGGTGTAGTCGTTCAGGGTTGACCAGAGCCCTCCACCGCCAGACTCAAATCGCGGCTTGAGGGCTACATGCCTGCGATCGCCGTAATGACTCTCATCCACTTTCAGCGAGCCGGGAGTGCCCGTCACAATATGCATCAATTCGAGATCCGCCGGTGGGGTGAACATGGTGCTGTGCATGCCCAGGGGCTCGAAGATGTTTGCTTGCAGATACTCGCCAAAAGGCTGTTGCCCAACTTCCTCCACAACCGCCCCCAGCACATCCGTGTTCAAGCCGTAGGTGAACGACTCGCCCGGGTCATGCAGGAGCGGCAAGGTGGCCATCGCCTCGGAGGCTTCATCAAGCGTCTGCTTGCCCTTGAAGATGCCCTCATAAGCCCCCTTGAATGAAGGCGAAGCCGAGAAGTCGTAGGCCAGCCCACTGGTATGCGTGAGAAGATCGCGAATTGTGACGGATCGCCGCGGGGGTCGAGCGTCCTCACCTAATCCCACCTGCATTCGCTCGAACTCAGGCAGATACATTGACACCGGATCATCGATTCCGATCTTGCCCTGCTCCACCAGTTGCATCACCGCGGCCGAAGTAATCGCCTTCGACATGGAGTAGATACGAACGATCTGATCCGTTTCGAGTGCGTCACTGGATTCGGGCGATCGACGCCCGAATGCTCCTTCGAAAATGGTCTCCCCCTCCTGCGTCACCTGAGCGCTGCAGCCCACGACATTGCCCGACTCCACCTGAGCCTGCATCCATTGACGCAAGTCCTGCAGATCTCCATGCACTGGAGACGCCAGAGGAATGAACAAGATGATCGCAAGCGTCTTGCAAACAACTGCCAAAACGGAACGCCTCATGTGGGGAGTTGTCATCCCTACAGGGTAAAGGCAAACCTACTGACATTCGCCCCATGCTTCGAACAGGTTCAGGATGTCTGACACATCGGTGTTGCCATCGCCATTGACATCGCCTGCCGCCGAGCCCCAGCCAGCAATCACTGCAAGCAGGTCCTTCACACCAACAACCCCGTCTCCATTGAGATCCTGGGGACAATCGATGATGCCGCCGGGCAGCTCCACGACCCATGTTCGGGTGTCACCGGCCGAACCGTAATTTCCCCAGCCCGTGATCCATCGACCATCGGGAGATATGCCCGAGATGAAGGTAAAGTTGAATCCGTCGGGCCACATCACGTCCGACTCGATCAGCAGATCGGTCAAGGGCACTGTTCCATGTGATGCCCGCCAGACCCATGCTGATCCGAAACTGGCAGGCAAGCCGAAGGGCCACGTGCCACCGACGATCATGTCGCCAGCATCAGTAATACCCGTGCCGGCCATGTACCGCTCTCCGCCGGACATGTTCGGAATCTCTTCAACAGTCTGCGTCTGTGTGTTCCAGCGCCACGTATCACCTGTCCCCCAAAGCGGGCCCACGCCGAGTCCGCACACCCACTCGCCCGATGGCGACACGGCTGATGCCTCGGCAGCTGCCGAACCATCTGGAAGTGTGATGAGTTGCTGCGTCTGGCCCACCCACACAGCACCCTGCCTGCCATTGCCATCCTGCCAGCCCGCGATGACACTGCCGTCTGCATTGGCCGCGTTGGCACGCGTGGGCTGTCCATTCGATGAACCCAGCGATACACCCGCCTCGGATCCGTCCCAGATGGTTGCGAAGGCATCGCACCCATCCCAGCCGAGCCCGACTACATACTCCCCGTCGCCGGAAATTCCCCAACCACTGCTCACGGATGCATCACAGGAGCCACTGAGACCGCCCAGTGCCGTCCATGTTCCGGTGTCCACCTGATATCGGCCCGCCGTGAAGTAACCGCTCGCCGGGTCAACCAGGGTCCCACTGATCACGGTGCCATCGGCGCTGACGGCCGCTTGACCACCGGCGCCATTTCCCGCACTAGCACCACCGATGATGTGATATCCAGTCTCGGGAGACCAGTAGAAGTACTCCGCCGTGGCCGTATTCGACCCCGCCACGATCCCGTTGTTGCTCACTGCGGCAGACCAGCCCTCACCTACCCCCAATACGGTGACTTCAGTGGGTTCGGGCCCCGCGGCCAGCAGTGCCGAGCTCAGGGTGAGAAGGCCGAGGGATGGAAGCGTCATGAATCGCTCCTCAAACAGACCGAGCTGTCCTCAGGAAGGGCTGCAATAAGACCGGGCTGTAAAAAACAGGGCCGCGGAATTCCGCGGCCCTGTAAGAAGACGGGGATAACCCGGATCAGCGGCGACGTCGTCGTGAGGCGATGCCAGCTACACCCAACAGGGCTAGAGCTGCGGGAGCCGGGACCGGAGCCGGGAAGTGAATCTCCACACCCTCAAGCCCTGCGCCAAACACGCTAGCCCAAAGATTCTTGATGTAGGTTGTTCCACTGTCACCAGACGTGGT
>JAKVBU010000020.1:0-17210 GCA_022446885.1 Phycisphaerales bacterium
GGGAAGAACCCAAACAGACCTGGATTGATCTGCAGCGAGTTGTTACCGCCAAGGGCATTCTGGTAGAAACCGGACCCATCGCTCGTATAGATCTCAAGCGCGCCAATGGCGTTGCCATAGACAGCATCGAGCCGTGCACCTGCTTCGAGGTACGCATAAATGCGGTGCGTTGTGTACCCATCCATCAACGGGGCTGCTGCATCGCTGTACTCGACTGTCTCGATGGACATACCCGTGACCGGGCTTGCCGTCGCAGCAGACGCGATGACGAGAGCACCAACGCTACCGGCGAAGATTGAGTTCTTCATTGAACTCTTCTCCTCTTCTGACCCCAGTTCAGGGGTCTCTTAAGTAGACCCGACAGTGACCCCGAAGAGTTACTGCGAGTCGATACGAAATGGAGAGGTTTCCTTGTTCCAGCAGCCCACCGGCCACCGGGGAAACTTCCCTTCTGCTTCCACGCGATCGACGGTATCAGAGTTGGCGGTCGACTCCAAGGCCCTGCAAGGCAAAAACATACCTCTTTTGTGCGACAGGAGGTTGGGAGGGTGACGCTTCCACTGGGGCCAATCAGACGGATCACAGGTCCAAGATCCGTCCTGAAAGGCTGAGATCGGGGTTCATGACGTCTGGTCGCTCGCCTGGGCTTGAACCCACCCCAGCGTATTGGGCGGTCTTCAGCAGGGAAGGACGGCCTGGAATCGGCAATTCATGGGTGTCCACTATTGGCACGCAATCAGTGCATGCTGCGACGCCTGCTGGCATCCGTCGGGCCAGAATGCCACGAGGGGACGGGCCCCGTAGCGACGGGACAAAAAAGACCGCCCACCGCTGCGTGGGGGCACACAGCGGTGGGCGGAGGGGTTCGTCTTGCTACGGGGTCCCGAGTTGCCCGTAGACGCGACGCCGGGGCTCAGCCGCGGCGACGACGACGGCCAGCGAGGCCGGCCACGCCCAGCAGCGCCAGAGCGCCTGGGGCGGGAACGCCGATCAGGATGCTGCCGACACCGTTGAAGGTGTCGCCATTGGCATCGCTGCCCTGCAGACCTGCGGTGAACTCCATGTCATAAGCACCAGTGCCTTGGAAGATCGTGAACTGACCGATGAGTACGCGGCCATTAACTTCCTCACCCTGGGCATCAGCGGGGGTCACGAACCAGGTGCCGTTGTCAGAAGCGACGTTTCCGCCAGCCTCGAACCCGGACCAGTCAATGCCGATCTGCTGAAGGGCGTTGTCCGTGCTGTACAGCGCGCCAATGGTGACGTAGCTGTCCCACTCGAGCGAGGGGAATGCACCGAACAGATTGGGGTTGATGCTCGTGGACGTGGGGCCACCAACCAACGCCTGTTGATAAGTGGACGCACCATCGAGCATTGCGATGTTGAAGGCGATGTCACTGTTGCCATAGACGGCATCAAGACGCTCACCAGCATCCAACTCGGCATACAGACGGACGGTGTAGTGATATGGGGCACCGGGATCAACAAGTTGATCACCGATGATGTCATAACTAAGGCCGTTCAGACCAGCGGTTGCCGAGCCAGCGAGGGCCAGACCACCGACGGTGCCGGCAAAGATGGAAAGACGCTTCACGTTCATTCCTCCGAACCTTTCTCTTCTCGTGGCGGGGTCCACAAGGACTTGTTGCTTCTAGATCTAGATCTCGCCCCCACTCCTCGCTCGGGACCAGGCTCTAACCCCGTGAGCCCGCAATTTGGCCAAGCTTGGAAACCTGAGCACGTGCTCAGGCAGGTGTGGATGATGTAACTGAGTTGGTTGCGTCGTGCCTGACCAGCTCTCTTCTCTTGCCTATGCAGGCCGTCAACGGGAATACACACCCGCCAAACGCCTGCAACCTTCTTGCCGAACTTACCTTCCGAACGCCAAAGGTCAACCGTCAGAAGCCATGTCCGAACCTTTTTTCGAGCCTTCCAGCCCGATGTGTCCCCCCAAGATTGGCTCTTTGGGGCCCTGAAACAGACCCGTCAGCCCAAGGAGACCTTCGAAGGACATGCCACCATTCGGCCCCTGAGCAACCTCGGTGCCGACGATTCCACGAAAACTGAAATGATTTTGCCCACCAAAGCCTCTCCTGAGGCCTGTGAGGGGGCATCGAACACCGTAATGAGGTCGCCGGGCGTGCGGCCAGAACACTGCACGGCACCCTTGGCTGCCTGATTTTGCTCCCAACCCAGAATCACGCCCCCACCTCCCCCGCTGGTCGGCTCTACATCTGTGACTTTCTCAACAAATACGGGCACCTCCCTGCCAACCTGCCCGGCATGCACCTGAGCCGACACCTGGGCTTGAATCGCCAACAGCTCATTGCACCGCGATCGCTTGAGGGCCTCGGGCACATCATCGGGCAGCCGCTTGATCGCGGTCGTCCCCGGTCGGGGTGAGTACTTGAAGATGAAGTTGTTCTTGAAGGGCACCCGCCGAACGAGATCAACCGTCTCTTGAAAATCATCTTCGGTCTCGGTCGGAAAGCCCACGATGATGTCCCCGGCAATGGACGCATCCGGCAACCGATCCAGCACCCGGTCTACGAACTCCAGATATTGCCCCACCGTGTAGCCGCGATTCATCAACCCCAGAATGCGATCAGACCCAGACTGCGCCGGCACGTGCAGATACCGACAGATCCGCTCACAACGAGCCATCACGTCCAGCACGTCGTCGCCGAAGTCACGCGGATAACTGGTGACGAATCGCAGCCGTTGAATCTCAGGCACCTCGTCGTGAATGCGCTCCAGCAGATGGGCGAAGGTTGTCACGCGACGCCCCGCCCAACCACCAGCCCCCTTGCGCAGGGCTGCCAGACCGGGCCCCACCTGTGGCACTTCGGCGCCCCCGGCATCGACGGCCGCGCCGTGCACATACAGATAGTGATTCACCGTCTGCCCAAGCAGCGTCACCTCGATCACACCCTTGTCAGCAAGTGCCCGGCACTCATCCACGATGGCATCAGGGGGGCGATGCACCTCAGCCCCGCGGGTGTTGGGCACCACGCAATAGGTACAGAACTTGTTGCACCCACGCGTGATGCGCACATAGGCGCTCCGCCCGCCTGATGAAGCGGCCTCTGGCTCAAACGCCCGCGACAAGTCGAGCAATTCCAGCGAGTCTTCTGCTGCTGAGAGCGTGGCTGACCGCCTTGACGTCGAGCCCTGCAGCGCCGCACGGTCCGCCATCTCAACCGCCACACCCTTGAGCACGTTATCGAGCAGCATGGGCAGACGATCAAGCTCACCGGGGCCGCAGAGCAGATCGACTTCGGGCAGACGCTTGAGCATCGACTCGCCCTCTCGCTCGGCCAGGCAGCCGATCACGCCGATGATGAGCGACCGCCCCTCCTGCTTCTCGACCCGCAGGCGACCGATCCTGCTGAGCACCTTGTTCTCAGCCTGCGCCCGAACTGAACACGTGTTGAACAGCACGATGTCGGCGGCGTCGCGATCGTCGATGAAACCGTACCCCAGCGCCTTGAGATGACCGCGCACCAACTCGCTGTCGAGTTCGTTCATCTGGCAGCCGAACGTCTCCAGATAGACGCTCGGGCCACGGGCCGCACCATCAACCGTCAGATCCACCATGAACCACGCATCGTACCGCAGCCTTCAACGGTGGCGAAATGGCAGCGGGAGGCCTTCAGTGGCCGATAGACCAACAGACCTGCGCATGCGTACCGGCGATCTCATCCTCATCCTGCTCGTGGCCATGCTCGGCACGGGCATCGTGGCTGTCCAGAGTGCCGGGCTGTCGGTCGCCAATGATCTGCCTATGCACGATGCCCTGACCCACCGCTCGCTACTGCTCGCTGGCGGGGCGATCCTCGCATTCATAGCCGGCAGCTGGATCTCCCCGGCACTGCTGCAACGCAAATGGGTGGCATGGGCCCTGCTCGCCCTGGCAGCGATGCTTGCCATTGTGGTGCTGGTGCCGGGCATCGGCCGCGAAGTAAACGGCGCCCGTCGGTGGCTCGACGTGGGCCCGGTGGGATTCCAGCCCAGCGAACTGGCCAAGTGGGCCCTTGTGGTGTTCATGGCCGGGGCCTGCACCTGGTGGGCCCGATCGCTGGGGCGATTCCGGGTGCTGCTGCTGCTGAGCGCCATCATCGGCCTGCTGGGCGCACTTGTGCTGCTGGAAGATCTGGGCACCGCCGTGCTCATGGTCGCGGTGGCCGGGGCCATGCTGCTTGCCGCTGGTGCCAAACTGTGGCAACTGAGCCTGCTCGCAGTTCCAGGACTGGGCATTGTCGCCGCAGGAATCGCCATGGAGCCCTACCGCATGCAGCGGCTGCACGCATTCATGGACCCCTTCGCTGACCCGGCAGGCAATGGCTACCACGTGGTGCAGTCGATGGCTGCCATTGCAGGCGGTGGCCTCGGCGGCCGAGGCTTGGGCAACGGCATCCAGAAATACGGCTATCTCCCAGAAGACACGACGGACTTCATCTTCGCTGTCATTTGCGAAGAAGCGGGGCTAGGTGGGGCCTTGCTGGTCGTAGCGCTCTTTGGGGCCGTGTTGATCACGGGCTGGACCATCCTCCGAAACACGAACAGCCCGCACCATCGACTGTTGTGCCTTGGCGTTCTACTTACGATCGGCGCTCAGGCCCTCATGAATCTGCTCGTTGTCACCGGACTGGCGCCCACCAAGGGCATCGCCCTGCCGCTGATCTCCAACGGCGGCACTGGCTGGCTGATGACCGCGTTTGCACTGGGCTGGCTCAAAGCAATCGATACGCACACCGCCCGACTGAATCAGGACCCGCTGCTGGCATGAGCCAGCCGATCCCCCTACGCGTGTGCTTGGCAGGCGGTGGGTCTGGGGGGCATGTCACGCCGGCCCTGGCGCTGGCCGAGTCGATCCAGGAAGCCAAGGCCGACTGCCAAGTGCATCTGGCCTGCTCGCAACGCAGTATCGACGCAACAGTGCTCACCGACACCGATCTGCCCTGGCTGGCGCTGCCCGCCCAAGGGCTCACTCGATCACCCTTGGGTCTGCTGCGATTTGCTCGGGCCATGTATCGAGCCCGTCGTGAAGCACGCCGCATGCTGCAGGAACAGCGCATCCACGCCGTGGCACTGCTTGGCGGATACGTCGCCTCAAGCGTGCTGTCAGCTGCGCGGCAGCTTGACATACCCACGCTACTGCTGAACCTCGATGCCATTTCCGGCAAGGCCAATCGCTGGATGGCGCCTCGGGCCACCGCCATCGCTTCAACCGTCGAACTGGTCAACCAGTTGGGCCCTCCCGGCGCATGCGTGCAACTGCCGGGCCCGCTCATTCGGCTAGCGGCTCGACCCACCCCCGGCGCAGACAAAGCCACGATGAAACAGTCGCTGGGGCTCGATGGAAGTCGCCCCCTGCTCTTGATTACAGGCGCATCTCAGGGCGCCACCAGCATCAACACGCTCATGGCACATGTGGCCAACACCGAACCAAACCTGCTTGAGGGCTGGCAGGTGCTGCATCTTGCTGGCCCCGGGCGACAGGGCGATCTTGAGGGCACCTGGCGTTCGGCAGGTGTACCAGCACGGGTCGAAGCGTTCAGATCACACATGGGGGTCGCATGGGGCGCGGCGGATCTGGTAATAGCACGGGCGGGCGCCTCGACCGTGGCGGAAGCGAGATTCGCCGGGGTACCGGCCATCTACCTGCCGTATCCATATCACCGAGATCAGCACCAACACAGCAACGCAGCCCCCAGCGTTGACGAAGGCTCGGCACGTGTGGTGAGAGACCAGATCGAGCCCGAGGCCACCTGGCCTGCCCTGAGGCAAACGCTGCAGTGGGTGCTCCAGGACGGCGGCCTCACCCTCATGACACAGGCCGCACAGACGTACAAAGGCCGCCACGGTGGCCCTCAAGCCGCCACCATGCTGCTGGAACTGGCACGCAGACGGGCCGAATCCGCTGGTGCAACCTGCTCCTGAGGCTAGACTTGGGTGGAGCGATGGCATGAGTGAAGATGGCCCAGATACGCCCCAGGACGCTGCCAACTGGCAGCCGACGCTGACCGATCCCAAGGCATCGGCACCTGTACTTGCGCCTTGTGTCGTGCTTGCGGCATTGGACACGCCTGTGCCACAGACACTCCATGGGGCACTGCATGCGGCAGCATTGAGTGCCCGGATAGAGCATGACCCCGCCATGGCAATGGCTGAAGTGTGCCTGCTGCGTCGAAGCGCACGCCAGAAGGCGGCCGATGGCGCCACCGGCGAGGCCCTGCCACCGCTGGTTCTGCTCAGCCAGCCCACTGATGCTGCAGCTGAGATGGTGCACGAATTGGAGCGATTGCTTCCAGACGTACCCGTGCTGCTGCTTCAAGGCAGTCAACTCGTGCAGCTCGCTGCTGCCAGTGTGCCACAACCCCAAGTTGATCCAGACGAGATCCTGTCGCTATTGGGCCGCCCAGATGCCTCCCCGCGGGAGTCGATATGAGCCCCGTGTCTCATCGCCGCACCAGCCGACGCAGATTGATGACGGTCGGCAGCCCCTGTATCGAAGGCACTGACGAAACCATCGGTCAGTTGACCGTGAGTTCCATCTTCGCGGCGCTGGGGGAACTGGCCACCTGCAGCGCTCGCGAGCCCATTGAGGGCATCGTGCTGCAAGCGCAGTCCACTCACCGGCTGCCGGGCTTGTTGCGACAAGTTGAAGCCATTCGCCGATTGGAACCGGCGCTGCCCATCATCGCGGTTGCCCCCGGCCTCCCGTTGCCTGCACTGGAAGGCCAAGTCGATCTGCAAACTGCCCCGCCCCTGCACATGGACCAGATTCGAGCCCTGCTCGAAGGTGAGGCGGAACTCGAACTTCCAACAGCACCTGTTCCCGCACCGGACGCCATCGGACAAGCCCCGCAGACTGTGCCCAGCACGACAGAACGCACAGCCGATGCGCTCGGCGCAGCATCTGGTGAGAGTGGTCGCATCACTGACACCGCGCTCATCGAGGCGCTGCTGCAGCAACCTGATCGCTTTCGCCAATTGCTCATTCGATCCCTTGCCGAGCGATCGGGGCAGCCCTCGGTCCGACTGGAGAGCGCTGCTGGCGGCCCCGACGCGGCCACCGTGCACAACGACGGCGTGACCTTCGGGCATCTGTGTGGCGGAGACACGCACCGCCTGAAGGCTTGGACCCGCTGGATGGCTGTTTGGTTGCGGCTCGAGCAGCGGCTTGAACGGCTGCGTGAAGAAGCACTCTGCGACGATCTCACAGGCGCCCTCAACCGGCGTGGGCTGGACCGCTTCCTCGAAGCGTCGATCGAAGCAGCACGGTCAGCCCGTCGCGAAGTCACCGTGATGGTGTTCGACATCGATGACTTCAAGGCGTGGAACGATCGCTGGGGGCACGAAGCAGGAGACACCATTCTTCGGCAGGTCGTGCAACTGCTGGGATCGGTCATTCGCGACGGCGATGCAGTTGCGCGTACGGGCGGCGATGAATTCGTCGTCGTCTTCGCTGATCGCATGCCTCCAAGAACACCCGGATCAACCCACCCGGATTCGATAGACACCATCGCGAGGCGATTCCAGTCACAGATCACTGCGATGAAGTTCCCTCAACTGGGTCTGGCAGCGCCCGGCGGCGCATCGATCAGCGGTGGCCTTGCCACCTTCCCCTGGGATGGCGCCGATGGTGCAACCTTGATCCGGATCGCTGACGAGCGGGCACTGGCGAGCAAACGGCGCGGAAAGAACTGCCTCACGTTCGGCCCCGAGGTGGTCGACGTCAGCCCTGATCCACCAACTGCCTGACCTTGCCGCCCAGGGCCCGGACCGCATCGCCATCGACGCCGGTTTCAAACCCCAAGGCATCGCACAACTCAACCAGATCGCCGGTGGACACGTTGCCCGGCGCCCCCGGTGCGTAGGGGCAACCGCCCAATCCGCCGCAAGCGGCATCGAATCTGCGAACGCCCAACTCGATCGCACGCCGAGCGCAATCGATCGCCCGGCCACCCGTGTCATGCAGATGCAGCACGAGTTCATCTACCGTCACGAGTCTCGAGACGGCTTCCAGCAGGGCCTCGATGTCATTGGGCGCAGCTGCACCGATCGTGTCGCCCAGATCGATCTCGCAAGGCCCCAGCTCTAACAGGCGGGCCACGACCTGGGCCACCGCTGCCGGATCAACGGGGCCCTCATACGGGCAGGCCACTGCGGTACTGACGTAAGCCCGAAGAGGCAGGCGCTCCTCTCGGCACCGATCAAACACCGGGGCGAATCGTTCCAGCGTCTGCTCGATCGAGGCATTGGTGTTTCGCTGGCTGAAAGTCTCACTGGCGGCGGTGAACACCGCCACCGCATCGGGCATGGACGGCAAGGCCCGATCCAACCCACGTTCATTGGGCACCAGCACGCTGTAGCAAACATCGCGCCTACGACTGATGCCCGCCATGACGGCCTCTGCATCTGCCAGTTGAGGGATGCGATCAGGGCGAACGAACGCCGTGGCTTCGATGGCCTTCAGCCCGGCATCAGCCAATGCATCTATCAGAGCAATCTTGTCTGCAGACGAGATGGCAGTGGGTTCGTTCTGCAGACCATCGCGCGGGCCGACCTCTGTCAACTCGATTCGCTCAGCCATCGCGTGACTCACGTCGCTGCTGCCGCACAAAGAAGGTGATGATGATCGAGGCCAGAGCGATCGTCAGCACCCCGGCCACAATGACGAGCACCAACTCGCCAGTGGAGACAACCGGCTCTATCAGCCCGTCTTCAGGCAATGGTGGAAGCGGCACTCTGGTTGTGGCGGGCATGTTCATGACGCCGCTGGATCCTCAATCGCCTCGACTCGGGCCGAAACCGATGTGCCGTCAACACTCAGTCGAACTTGGGTGCCTTCAGTCGCGATCGCCCACCGCACCATGGCCATGGCTACTGGTCCACCGCCAGAGAGCGGCGCGGGGGCGCTTGAAGTGACCAGGCCACGCGGCGTCGCCAGATCGGCATCGTCTTGCCCGAAGACCTGGGCTCCGGCCACCGGCAGCGGGCCATCCTCGAACACCAAACGACGAAGCACTTGCTTGGGATGCCCCAGATTGAACATGCGCGCGACAACTTCCTGCCCCGGATAGCACCCCTTTGTGAAGCTCACCCGCCGATGCAGCACACCTGTCTCGGCGGGCAGATTGCCCGGCCCGAAGTCGATATTGGCCATTGGCTCACTGGCCTCCACGCGAGCCATGTTGAACGCGTACCAGCCGACGGTACGCATGGTGATGCCCATTGCTGTCGCAGCTGACTCGATCGCTTCCCAGGTTGCCTCGGCCGCCGAAGCGGGCATTCGAAGTGACAGGCCCGGCACACCGAGACGATCCAGACGCCACCCGTGGGCAGCGCCTTCCTGCGTTGCCTCCAAACAGCCCCCTACACCCAGACCAATCGCCTCGGCCAAAGCAACTGCCGCCGGACCATGCAGATCGATCCCGTGCCAATGGTCCCACTGCTCGCTGATGGTCACGTCTTCACCGAAACACATCGCCTCCAGCGTTTGGGCCACGATCGGTGCCTGATGGAGATCCACATCCAGCAAGGTGACAGCATCGGCATGCACCACGACCATGTCACCGATCAGTCGCCCGGTGCGCTCAAGTAGAAACGCCTCGATCGCCCGCCCGACGGGTAGGTCCACCACCTTCTGTGTCAGCAGCCGATCGAGCAGATCGAGGCGATCGGCGCCGCTCAACTCGATGGTTGCGCGGTGCGCCGCATCGAGGCGGCCTGCACCGCGACGTATCGCCGCGTACTCCAATTCAATCGTGCCTGTTGTTGCCAGCAGTTGCGGCTGCACACCCTCGGGCAACGCTGGGCCCCAGGGAATCCACTCGGGCTCCAGCGGTGGGCGAACCCCAGTCGCCGCGCCGGGCCGGTGAGCAGTTTGCGGCGTTTGCACACCACGAGCCCCCTCCGCTTCGATCAAATCACGCAATGGAGAAGGCACGCTCATGCCTCGCTCACCTGTGGGCGCAGCAGACGTCGGAACAACCCACGCCCCAGTGGTGTGTCACCCATGCGTTCAGGGTGCCACTGCACCCCTCTCACCCAGGGGCGATCGCCGTGGCAGATGGCTTCGATGACCCCGTCGGGCGATCGAGCGATCACATCCATCGACCCGGCGCTCTCAAGCGCCTGACGGTGATGGCTGACGACGTGGCCTGAACCAATCGCACCTTCCACGGGGTGCCTTGTGTTGTCCAGATGCTCCGCGGCAGAGTCGAGGACGTCTGGCAGATGCTGGTGCAACGTGCCCCCAGCTGCCAGCCCGAGATACTGCATTCCCAGACAGATGGCCAGCACTGGCAACGTGGGCCGCTCCTCCAGAGACGCGATCAACGCCAGATCGAGGGCCTGTCGATCGGGATGCACCAGCACCGCCCGAGCGTCGGTTTGGACGCCGAAAGGCTCCATTCGAGGATCGTCTCCCCCGGTCAGAATCAACGCATCGCAGCGATCGAGCACCTGCAGCGCTGATGTTGGATCCGGTGGCAGGATGATCCCGGCGCCCCCTGCGGCATCGATCGCCCCCATCAGAGCCGCCGACACCCGAACTCGGCCGTCTCGAATGTCCGGCCCGACGGCCACCAGAGGCCTGTTTTGCTGGGGGGTTGGCGAATTGGGCATGGGTGGATACACTGCTTCGTTCGTCGTCCTCGGAACAACCCCGGGGACTGCTGCCTGACAGTATCCACGACGAGAGGAACCCCTGCTCATGTCTCACATGCAACGCCGCCGCAGCCGAAGAGCCAAGGTCGTTCGACGCGACGTCAAGGACAACCCCTGGGTTGACTACAAGGACATCGATGAACTGCGCCGCATGATGACCCCCAACGGCAAGATCTACTCGCGAAAGCGACTGGGCACGACCGCCGGCGAACAACGCCGCATCGCCCAGGCGATCAAGCGGGCCCGCTACATGGGCCTGCTGCCCTACACCAGCGGAACAGTCTGAGCCCAGTCCCCCCTAGTTGCTTCGATTGCTCAGCATCCGCTCAGCACTGAGCGATAGGTGCGTGCACGCCCATCTACTGGCTGGCTGCCGCCCGGAGCGTTGGTGGTCAGCGTCTCAGCAGGGCCTTGAAACGAGCCACCCACAGCCGCGTCCGCAGGGCCTTGAGCCTGTCATCGTCTCGGTCCTGTTTCAGGCCGCGTCGAATCCAGGCACCGGCCTCCTTGAGGCGTCCCTGCAACAGGGAGGCCCAGGCAAGATTGCCGATGGATCGCAGGCACGCTGGCTCGTGACGAAGCACTCGTCGGCTGGCCGCTCGGCCACCGTCCACATCGCCCGCCTGAAACCTCGCCAAGGCAATCCGTCGCCAGAGGTCTACATCAGGTGTGAGTCCGCGAGCCAGCAGCACCTCAATCCGCTCGGCAGCATCAATTGGCAGCCCCGCATCGATCAGCAACTCGACCAACGCCACCAGTGAGGCCTCCGGCTCAAGGCAGCCGTCATCCTCGGCTTCGCGCACACGCTGCACGATGCTGCCCAAAAGACGCCGGGCATCACCCTTCTGTCCGGCAGCCAGCAGAGCAGCCGCGAGATCTCGCGCCGCAGTGGGGTGCCCTCGATCGAGACGCAGCACAAGTTGAAAGGCCACTGCCGCCTGATCCATGCGGCCCGCTCGCAAGGCCAAGAGGCCGAGACGGTGATTCGCCTCGACGCTTGTGGGCTCGACATCGAGCGCTCGACGCAATCGAGCGGCGGCTTCGTCAAGACGGCCAAGTCGCTCAAGCAGGGAGGCGTATCCCATCAGTAGCTCGAGGCTGTCGGGGTCTTCACGCAGTTCTTGCTCATAAAGCTCGACAGCCCGTTGAACCTGCCCGGTTGATGCCAGCACATCGGCGAGCCAGCGTCTGGCCTGTGGCAACTCTGGATCCAACCGAAGCGCCTGCCGCAGGCACCAGCTGGCACGCCGCCAAGACCCTCGAGCAGCGAGGCTGGCGCCGATCTGAGCCAGACAGTCGGCGCTGGGGCGGCCAAGTGCCATCTCAGCCATGTAGAAGGCCGTTTCTGCATCGTCATGGGCCTCTTGGCGGGCGTGGGCCTCAATGAGCCTTGCATGGGCACTCTCGCAGCCGGGCTCCAGAGCGATGACGTCGGTGAGTTGCGAAGCCGCGGCGGGCCAGTCACCCAGCCGCCCTGAAGCCATCGCCGAGGCGAGCATGGCGTCGATTGGGTCTGGTGCGGCCTGGATCGACTGATCAAAGGCATCGCGAGCCTCACGGTCACGCCCTTGGGCTTCAAGCACCAGGCCCAAGTGGTATCGCCAGTCGGATTGGCCCGGATCGATCGACAAAGCTCGTCGCAACTGAGCTTCGGCCTCGCTCCAGCGGCCATGCTCCAGCAGTTCGATTGCGCTTGTGGCAAGCTGCTCGGCGTCCAACCAGTCGTCCATGTGGGCAGTCTACCGCAGGAGCGATGTCGACTCGGGCCGATCAGATCGTAGAATTCAGGTAGCCCAATGCGAATCGACACCATCATGTGGCAACTGGTCATCTCGCTGCTGCTGACCTTGGCCCCTTCGGCCATGGCTCGGCAAGACGCTGTGCTGTCGGCTCAGGACGCCAGCCGCCTGTCGATCTTCAAGTTGACGCTGCTGGGCGACGTAGGCGGTGTCGATGCCGCCACCCGCACCGCCGCCGCGGGCGAACTGCTGCGACTCGACCATCCCGCTGCCCAAACTGTTCTGGCCGAGGGCATCTCTACGGGGCGAGCCCACGTCATGCGGGCCGTCTTCATGGCCTTGGCAGAAGCCCCTGCCGGCCAAGGGGCTTTGCTGGATCTGGCTCACGACACCCTTGTTCAAGTTCCGGATGAAGCGAGCGAGTCACTAGCCATCTTGCTGGCCAGGGCTGCTGCGGTAGACCCGTCGGTGATTACACGACTGCATCTTCAGGCGTCCGATCCAGATGCCCCCGACGATGCCCGAACCGCGGCCATCGCCGTGCTCGGTGAGTCTCGGCACACACCGGTCGAAGCCGCAGCCGCGCTGGTCTCGCTGCTTGAGCATCAGCAGGTTCAAACGCCTGCCGTACTCAAGTCAACAACAGATGCGTTGGCACGACTCACCGGCCTTCCCCCCGATGATCAGGTGCAGACCTGGCAATTGTGGTGGTCTGCCAATCGTGATCGACCTGCGGAGCGTTGGCTGGCCGACATGGTGCAGGCCCTCTCTCGTCGAGTGGCCGATCTGGAACACCGGCAAGCAGATGCCTCGACGCGTGAGCAGGCCTTGGCGCAGCGCCTGGTAGACGCTCATCGTCGGCTGTGGCCGCTGCTCAGCGCAGAAGAACAAGCTGCTCGGCTGGGCGAGTTGCTCGCCGATGATCTTCCAGCGCTGCGGCAATTCGGCGTCGAGCGAGCAGCCGTGCTTGTACGCGACGGAAACGCTACCCCGCAGACTGATGAAGCCGTTCTGGCCCGCCTCGACGACCCAGACGAGCAGGTTCGACTTGCCGTCGCTCGCCTGCTTCCGGAACTCCCCCAAGCATTGGTGCACGAGCGTGTCGCCTCACGGCTGTCGCTCGAGTCGAGTCACACAGTTGCAGCGGCTCTGCTGGATGTGCTCGCATCGCATCCAACCATGCCGGTTGAACTGGACCTACTGACTGGACACCTGACACGCTCGTCCACCCGCGGTCCTGCGGCAGAGGCCATCTGGGTTCGCACCAGCACGATGCCCGAAGGAGAGGCCCACGCTCAACTGCTGGAGGCCATTGCGGCCGCGCGGCTGGCCGACGGCGGCAGCGACCTCGACCACCTGGCAGCTGCACTCGGTGATGATGCAGCGGCCACCGCGATAGAGCCGCACCTTGACAGCGAAGATGCATACCTTCGCCGCCGCACCGCCGAGGCCTTTCGGCGTCGGGGTGACGGTGATCGCATCCTGCCCCGCGCAGATGACCCGGCAGTCTTTCCAGTTGTCCTGGAAGTGTTGCGTGCTCGAGAGGGCCGTGCAGCATTCGACCCCATTCTGGCATTGACGCCCGATGAGACGCATCAAGACACATGGACGGCGGCCCTGCTGCAGGCTGCCGCTGCAACCCCACTGACCGACCGCGCCCAGATTGATGTGCTGCTGGAAGCCACCGAGGGCATTGATGCCCAACATCGAATTGACCTGCTGATTCCGGCAGTTGCCCCCGAGCAGAGCATCGACGTGCGGCTGACTGCAGCAGATCGACTCGTTCCACTGCTGGGCGCAGCTGGACAGGATCGAGCGTTGATAGCCCTGGTTGACGCCTTGCCACAGGAGCATCGCCCCGAGGGGCTCGACGAAGCCGCTTTCGTCGCGGCGTTGCGATCGCGTCAGTTTGACACGGCTGCCCAAATGCGACCAGCGCCTCGTTCATGGGTTGCCGCCTTCGAGTCAATCAAGCGGGGGCGTCCGGAGTTGGCCGATCTGGTTCGCACCGAGATCGTCCGCCGCTTTCAGGATGACTTGGAAGACGCCCTGCGAGCCCGTCTGGGCATGGCGTCCGATCCGCTCATGGGCGACGCCACCGACACGCCGGAGGGCTGAGGCGTGAGCGTCGAGCCATGCAGCCACCTGCGGGAGACATCACGAGGTGTCTCCTTCTCGGGCGCGGGCCTGAGCGCCCCCTCGGGTGTGGCGACGTTCCGTGACAAGATGGAGGGGCACTGGGCCAAGCATGACCCGATGCAATTGGCCTCGCCACAAGGCTTCGCAAGAGATCCACAACTGGTCATGGACTGGTACGCGATGCGTCGCCTTCAGATGGGGCAATCATCGCCCAACGACGGTCACCGATCGCTCGCGGCGAGATCGAACTGGGTGCACATCACCCAGAACACCGATGATCTGCTGGAACGAGCCGGGGCCACAGACGTGCTGCATCTGCACGGCCACATCAATCGCGATCGCTGCCATGGCCGTTGCGGGTGGAGCGAGGCAATCGACCTCACCGACCCTCCGCCGCTGCGATCCTGCCCTGCCTGTGGCGAGTACAAGGTTCGCCCCGATGTCGTGTGGTTTGGTGAGATGCTCCCTGATGACGTTTGGAGTCGGGCGGTCGCTGCAATCGAGCAGGCCGATACGCTGATTGTGGTGGGCACGAGCGCTCTTGTGCAGCCTGCAGCCAGCCTCATTGGCCTGGCCAACAGGCGTGGCGCAGCCATTCACATTGTCAACACGGAGCCGGGAGCCGCTGATGATCTGGCCCACCACCTGCACGTCGGGTCGGCTCACGAGGTACTCCCGCAACTGCTGAGTGAGGGCTTGGGCGGGTAACCTACGCATCTCAGACAGGAGACGCCGCACCCATGGCCACCAAGAAAAAGACTGCTGCTCGCACCCCACGAACCCGAACAGAGACGGACTCAATGGGTGCCATGGACGTTCCGGCCGACGTGCTCTACGGAGCGACGACGCAGCGGGCTGTTCTGAATTTTCCCATTGCACACCGCCCCGTCGGCTGGGAGGTGATCCATGCCTTCACGCTGCTGAAGAGATCGGCGGCTCAAGCGAATCGATCGCTAGGCAAACTCGACACACGTCGCTCGAGGTTGATCGAGAAGGCATGTGATGAAGTGGTGGCAATGCTGGACGACCCCGACTCCCGCGGTGACATGATGCGGCACTTCCCGGTGGATGTGTTCCAGACCGGCTCGGGCACGTCCACCAACATGAACGTGAATGAAGTCGTCTCGAACATCGCCTGCGTTGGCGCCGGGTCGAAGATTGGGGCCCAAGACCCAATCCACCCCAATGATCACGTGAACATGGGGCAGTCGTCCAACGACACCTTCCCTACCGCCATGCAGATCGCTGCTGCCGACCACATCAAGCGAAGCCTGATTCCGGCGCTCAAGACGCTGCATCGTTCGCTGAAGCGAAAGGCAAAGGCCTTCGACAAGATTGTGAAGATCGGCCGGACCCACCTGCAGGACGCAACGCCAATTCGCCTCGGCCAGGAGTTCTCCGGATACGCAGCGCAGGCGGAGTACTGCATCGAACGGGCCAACTCGGCTCTGGAGTCACTCGCAGGCAATCTGCCCATCGGCGGCACCGCCGTAGGCACCGGCATCAATACGCATCCGAAGTTTGGCCGCCTTGTCGCCTCCGCCTTGTCGAAGGCAACTGGCGTTCGCTTCAAGGAAGCTCCAAATCACTTTGAGGCCCAAGCCACCCGCGACTGTGTGTGTGAGGCCCACGGCCAGTTGCGCACGATTGCGATCAGTATGTCGAAGATCGCCAGCGACATCCGCTTCATGGGCTGTGGCCCTCGCTGTGGCATCCACGAGTTGGAACTTCCGGCTATTCAGCCCGGCTCTTCGATCATGCCGGGGAAGGTGAACCCCGTGTTGGTTGAGTCGGTGATGCAGGTTGCCATGAAGGTGTCCGGCAATGACGTCGCCGTAGGCATGGGCAATCTGGGCGGGGCAGGTTCAATGATGGAGCTCTCGTTGGCCATGCCGATGATGGCCGACGTGCTG
This sequence comes from Phycisphaerales bacterium, assembly GCA_022446885.1. Taxonomy (GTDB): domain Bacteria; phylum Planctomycetota; class Phycisphaerae; order Phycisphaerales; family SM1A02; genus JABAAC01. The sequence continues at coordinate 16,469 of JAKVBU010000020.1, forward strand.
CTTGAGAGCATCACGATCATTGGCAACGTCGCTGCATTGTTCGCCACCGACTGCGTGGATGGCCTCAAGGCCAACCGCAAGGAGATTGCCGCGACCGTGGAACGCAGTCTGATGCTGGGCACGGCACTGGCGCCAGTGCTTGGGTACAACGAAGCGGCCCACATCGCCAAGGCCTCGTACAAGGAAGGTTGCACCATTCGCGAGTACTGCCTGGAGAACAACATTCTCCCGGCAAAGGAACTCGACGAACTGCTGGATGTCACCTCCATGACGCACCCGCACTGATCCATGGTGTTTCTGGCCATCGCGGCTGTCGCGGTTTGGATTGCCTTTGGGAGCATCGCGCTGGCCCATCGAGCGACGCATCCGCGCGGTGGTTCAATGGGCCGTGCACTGGCCCATGGGCGACCGACCGACCCTGGCGAAGCAGGACTGCTGTGGACCGTTGAAACCTGGCGGGGACATGGCGGCCTTGAGCTGCCACTGTGGCGCATCGAGGGCCCCGACGATGCAGGGCACACGCTGATTCGACTGCACGACTGGGGGGAGTCGCCCATTGACGCGTTGAGTTCGATTGAGCAGGATCTCAACGGCGCCCGCGCGGTGCTGCTGCCGACCCTACGAGGGCACGACGATGCCCCTGGGCGGTGCACCTTGGGCCGCGATGAGGCAGCAGATCTACAGGCCCTGATTCAGCAGGTCGAAGGGGAGATCGTGCTCGCCGGCACAGGCTTGGGAGGGC
>JAKVBU010000020.1:17220-60648 GCA_022446885.1 Phycisphaerales bacterium
TCGTGGAGGCGATCGCCCTCAGCTCGAACATCCGAGCGCACCGGGTGACAGACCCTTGGCTCGATCGCCGCGACGGTCTATCGCGGATCCTCAACGGCATCGGCCAGCCCGCATTCCCCTTCGCATGGACGGCTAGAATCCTCCTTCCATGACGCCTCCCATGAATGCCGATCTCAAGGTCGGCACGAATCAGACGATCTCCGTGACCATCACCGACGACATGCGCCCGGCATTCGCAGGCAGAGTGGTGCACGATGTCTGTTCGACGTGGGACCTGGCCCGCCACTTGGAGACTGCGGCGCGGGCCGTTCTTGAGCCCTACCTGCAGGAAGATGAAGAGGGCATCGGCAGCCATCTGTCGATCGACCACATCGCTCCCGCCCCGGTGGGCTCAACGATCACCATTCGAGCGGAGGCGATCGAGGTCTCCGACACGACGCTCGTGTGCAGCGTCACTGCACGCGACGGCGACACCGAACTTGCGCACGCCCGGCAGGTGCAACGTGTGCTACCACGAACGGCGATCGACGAGATCATGCATCGCGCGCTGCATCGCGCCCAGTCCAGCCCAGGAGCGTCCGACCCATGAGCGACGAACCCCATCTGTTGACCGAAGTGCAAGGGGCGGTGGCGATCATTCGCATCAACCGGCCCAAGGTGCTCAACGCCCTGAATCTGGAACTCATGCAAGATCTGGCCGACCTGATGGAGGGGTACGATGCCGACGACTCGATCGTTGTCATTCTGCTGGCCGGGTCTGAACGAGCCTGGGCTGCAGGCGCCGACATTGGCGACATGGCCACCGCCAGTGCAGCAGACATGCGTGCGCGTGATCAATTCGCCCAATGGGAACGCATCAGGGCCATTGGCAAACCGATCGTCGCGGCCGTGAGCGGATTTGCTTTGGGCGGGGGCTGCGAATTGATGATGCACTGCGACATCATCGTGTGCTCGCAGACCGCCAAGATCGGCCAGCCGGAGATCAACATCGGCGTCATGCCCGGGGCCGGTGGTACGCAACGACTCACCCGGGCCGTGGGCAAGGCGATCGCGATGGACGTGGTTCTCAGCGGCAGATTCCTGAGCGCCGATGAAGCGCTCCGCCACGGGTTGGTCAGCCGTGTCGTGCCGCCGGAACACTGGTTCACCGAGGCGCTGTCGGTGGCCCGCAAGCTCTCGAGCATGCCCCCGATCGCGCTACGCAGTGCGAAGGCGTCTGTCTTGAACGCCGAAGAGTCTAGTCTTGGCGATGCCCTTGTAGAAGAACGGCGACTCTTCATGGACCTGTTCGACACGCAGGATCAGAAGGAAGGCATGTCGGCCTTTCTTGATAAACGACGGCCGAAGTTCACCGGAACCTGACAGAAGAGACGACCAATGGAAACGCTCACTCTCGACATCACTGACCATGTCGCCACGATCACGATCGACCGGCCTGATGTGCTCAACGCTTTCAACGACGCATTCAGCCTGGAGTTCGTCGACACGCTAAAGCAGGTTGATCGCGACGACGATGTGCGCGTGGTCGTGATCACAGGATCCGGAAGAGCCTTTAGCAGCGGGCAAGATCTTGATGACCTCAAGGCCAAGTACATTCCCGGCCACGTGCCACATTTGGGCCCGGATCTCAAGAAGCGATATGACCCGTGGGTGAAACGGATCCGCTCTATGGACAAGCCGGTCATAGCGGCGGTCAACGGTGTTGCCGCTGGTGCCGGATGTTCGCTGGCACTTGCCTGTGATCTTCGAATTGCATCGGAACATGCGAAGTTCATCGAGGTGTTCGTCAATGTCGGACTCGTGCCGGATTCAGCCAGCACCTGGGTGCTGCCTCGACTCATCGGGCTGGGACGAGCCATGGACATGTGCCTCACGGGGCGTCCGGTCGGAGCCGAGGAGGCGTTGGCGATTGGGCTGGTCAATCAGGTTGTCAAGACCGATGAACTCATGAACGCCACGGAGAAGGTTGCCCGGCGGCTGGCGGCCCTGCCCGGCCGGGCCCTTGCTCTCACCAAACGACTGCTCAACCAGTCGTTCCAGAACACGCTCGAAGCGCAGTTGGAAGCCGAGGCCTTCGCGCAGGAGACCGCTGGCCTCACCGATGATCACTTCGAAGGTGTCACCGCGTTTCTTGAGAAGCGCACGCCTGCTTTCAAGGGCTGTTGAGGATGGCCCAAGCACAAGACATCGTGGCCATTCTGGGAGCGGGCGCGATGGGCGCAGGCATCGCGCAGGTGGCAGCTGCGGCTGGTTGGCATGTGCTGCTGCTCGACGTGGATGCAGAGACTGCACAAAGGTCCATCGATGGCATCAAGCAGCGACTGGACAAACGCGTCGAGCGTGGACGCATGAGCGAAGCGGATGCCCGGGTGCTCGTCGATCGGCTGATGGCAAGCGACGACCATGCCCAACTGGCCACCTGCGGACTTCTGATCGAGGCCATTGTCGAGAACATGGATGTCAAAGTGAAGTCCATGCAGACACTCTTGGGCCATCTGAGCGACGACGCGATCATCGCGACGAACACGTCATCGCTGAGCGTGACGGAACTAGGCCAGCGCATCGGCCAGCCGCACCGCACGTGCGGCATGCACTTTTTCAACCCGGCACCGGTCATGAAGCTGGTCGAGATCGTTTCCACCTCGAACTGCGATGAGGCGATTGTTGATCAAGTCGCCGACATCGCTGGCATCTGGGGCAAGCAAGTTGCCCGCTGCGCCGACACTTCTGGCTTTATCGTCAATCGAGTCGCCCGCCCCTACTATCTAGAGGCATTTCGCTGTCTTGAAGACGGCTTGTGCATGCCTGATCTGCTCGACGCCGCCATGCGTGACGCGGCTGGATTTCGGATGGGGCCATTTGAGTTAACGGACCTCATCGGTCACGACGTCAACACGGCCACCACTCGCACTGTGTGGTCCTCCTGGGACAAGCCCGAACGCTTGTGCCCGGTGCATGCACAAGAGTCACTCGTCGCCGCCGGCGATCTGGGCCGCAAGACCGGTTGTGGCGTGTACGACCATTCTGGGGACGCGCCGGTGACGGTGTTGCGTGGCGGGCAGGATGCCCCCCGACTAACCGCAGCACTGACCAAGGCGGCTGCGGACTTTGCTGCCGGTGTATCGGCCCCTGCCGCTGATCTTCCTGCGCCGATTCAAGTTGCCCTGATGCGGGTGCTGTGTGGGCTGTTCAACGAGGCTATGTGGGCGCGGCACGATGGCGTAGCTCATGCAGATGCGATCGACACCGCGATGACGTACGGCGTGAACTACCCAAACGGTCCATTCAACTGGATGGCGACGTTCGCCCCCACTGTTGTCGATTCGGCCTTCGACGCACTGGTCGCAGATGTCAGCGCCTCTCGCTTCACGCGGCCCTAACTGAACTCGACTCGCATAAAAAAGACACGGGCCGGAGCACATACTCCGGCCCGTATCAATTCAATCAAAAGTGGTCGGCGTAATATCAGCAGCCAGATCCGAAGTAGGCCAGGATCTCAAGGAGGTCCTCGACGTTGTACTCATCGCCGAAGCCGGCGATGGCCACGAGGATGTCGTCAACATTGACCACGTTGTCACCGTTGAGGTCGCCCGGGCAACCGGCGGCATCCGGCCCTTGACCATCGAACTGGATGGCCGTTTCGGGACCTGCCCGCCAGTAGGGCATGGTGATGGTAGCCATGACGGGGGGGGCGTCCGCATCAAAGCGGAAGTTGTACATGGTGGCCCAACGGATCGCATTGGTGGTAGCTACCCAGACCGGATCACCACTCTGGTCTTCGTCCCAATATCCCTCCTCGACTGCTGTCCATGTGGCGGCCCCATTGACATGCTGGAAAGTCCAGTCGGTGCCGTAAATGACGTTCTCTTCACCGGAGTGATAGTGAACATCCTTGAACTCAACATTGGTCAACGTTGTGCCAGATGGGACAGGGACACTGAATTCGTCGATGCAGCGATGCGAGTTCTGGTTGTTCACTGCATACTCGTAGTGCCACGTACCGTCACCGTTGTCAGTGACCAACCACCCAACATTCACACGGCCCTCTCCATCCCAATCGCCGTCCAATTGTTGCTCGAGAGTAGGCAACGAAAGCACATTCGCGCCGGCGAGATCCTGCCATGCCCATAGTGCAGGAACTTCATGCTGAGTCTCATAAGCACCGTTTCCAGTGGCGGAAGTAGCGCTATTAAACTTGACCTGCCGATGAGAGGCATTGTTGTTTTGCCGGAGTTCATCGCCTTCCACAGACTCGCCCGGTTCAACATATTGACCTTCCACGAAGTAAAGGGCGCCGGGATAGTCAAGATAGTCTTCGTCAACCAGTTGGAGTTTGCCGCGCACTGCGCTCGGCCCCGATGGACTGATACTGAATGGGTAGTCGTACTGACCTGTAAACGCATTAATGTCGCATCGGGGAGCATCTGCGTCTGCATTCAACCCTGCCCAATACGTGTCAGCACAACCAATGCCAAGCGTAGAGCAACCCGTGCTCTGGCACCCACCAAAGGGTGAGTTACATCCAGGCTCACTCACAGCACAGAAACTGTGCTTCAGCCAACTCATACCGATTTGTTCAAACCGTCCCTCGTGCAAGCGGTAACAGTTCTGAGCAATAACAGGCTGCGTACCAGTTCCTTGGCTCCAAGGAGCAACCTTATTACCCATGTTGCAGCTTGTAGTTGCGACTGCCCAGCCGCGAACACCGTTGTATGTGCCGTAGTACTCCATATCGAAGCCACCACCGCCGTAGCCGTCCTCTGCGACAAATCGGGTGGTGACATCGAAATAGGTCCCTCCGGCAGTTGCGGGGGTCGTCAGAACCATGCCCGCCAAGGTGGATAGACCCACCGCCGCCATCGTTGGGAACATCTTGATCGCCATTGCGCAAATCTCCTCGCAGGCGACGCGTCTCTCCCGCCACGGTTGTGGTGCGCCGCTCAGAATGAGCCTCAACTCTAACCCAACGAACGGATAAAGCACGGGACTTCCCTCCTGTGGGCCCTAGAAAGGCAAAAAATTCGCCCCCGAAATCCGACCCACACCCGATTCTGGCCCATTCAGGAGGCCTGGGCGGCCCCTTTCCTGGCCGCCGCATCGTGCCGCTCGACCCAGATACGGGGATTCTTGAGCACCTTGAGGCGGCAGTCACCACAGCAGGTTCGAATGACCCGATTGCCGATCACAAGTTCGACTGGAGCCTTCCTCAGCGGACGGCCCGAGACGATGCAGGTGTCATCGCCCTTGAATGGCGTTGCCTTGATGAGGGCAGCATCCAGTGCCTTGAGGTGCTTGGCTGGATCAGCCTTGAAGGTGATGGCGCACTGGCCACAGCAGAGGCGAACCAGTCGATTGCCGAACACGAGATCGACTGTGTCTTCACCCAGTGGCCGCCCAGTCACGATGCAAGTTTTGAGCGGGTACACGCCCTTCTGACGCTCGATGATCCAATCGTCTATCCGCTTGTTGTAGCGATCCGGGTTTTCCTCAATGCGCCTGAAGCAGCCCGGGCAACAAACAGACACGTCACGATCACCGATCCGCTTCGTTGCCGGCTGGTTCATGCTCTCGATGCCCTTGCGCGATAGCGGACAATTGGGAAGGATGTACGCCCGAGCAAGCACAAGCGACTGGGCCTCGGCCGGCTGCTTTGGCCTTTCTTGCTCACTTTGCCCACTTGGCTCATCCTCAACATCATCTGCCGGCTGCACCTTCGCCAGTAGAGCTGCTTGGGCGGTGCCATCCATCGCCTCGGCCTTCGCCTTGCAGCGCTTGCAGCACACGGCCACTGCAGTGCCATCGATGTTGACGGTCGGGCTCGAGGCGTTCACTGGCTGATCTGAAATCGGACACCTGGTGTTCGTGGGTCCGACCCCGAGCGTACTTACGGCGATGAGCATGGTGGCGGCGATGGCGATCATCTGTCAGTCTCCAATTCAAGGCGGGGGTGCCCTGCACGTTCAGTCAAGTCCGTCACTATCCAGAACAACCCCACCACTTGTATCCGAACAAGCAGGCATGCAGTTGTACTTGAATCCATCGCCGCCGTCACTGGTCTTCAGCGGTGTGCAGCTTGTCGCGGTACGCCTGCAGGGTCTCCCGCACCCGCTCGAGGTCTTCAGGAGGTGCCACAAGCAGGGCCTGTTCCTGCCACCCAACGGCGCCTTGGAGATCACCTAGTGCCAGGGCAAGCTGGGCCTGCACCTCCTCCAGTCGTGGACCACTCCGGTCCATGGCCTCATGGGCACGGGTCGCTGCTGCCCTGAGCACCTCGCCGGTACCCAACACCAGCTGGTTGTCGTCGTCCACCCGCATCAACAGGCGAATCGCCCCCTCAATCTGCTGTGGGCTTTCATGTTTGGCCTGCAGCATGGCTTCAACTCCGTCGTGGGCCTGCGCCCTGGCACCCGTTCGGTCCCAGGCGACCAGACGAAGGACCTCGAACATCGCCATGAGCGATGCGTTGGGCACATCTGATGGCGTGAGTTGCTCCAGCGCCACGTCGACGGTCTCAAGGGCCCCCACCGGCTCCCCGTACTTCAGTTGAAGCATGGCCCGTCCAGCGAGCACGTTCAGCCGATTCTCATCGGCGGGTTCCAAGTGCTCGCGTACCAGATCTGCTGCGGTTGCACTTACATCGAGTGCCCTTTGTCTTGACGCTGCATTCCTGTATCCAAGGGCCACTTGCAAGAGTGCCCTAGCACGTTGACTCGGCGGGAAGGCCGCCGGGGCTTCAAGCGTCTCGCCGTTCGCTGGATCCCTTGCCCCGCCAACCGTCGCAAGCAGGCCGTCAAGTTCCGCGACGCCGTCCTCCACACGGTCGTCTTCGATCAGCGCCTGGGCCAACAGGAGCCGCAGCCCGATCGACTCGGGATGGATCCCCCCCACAAGGGTCTGCAGGGCGTCCAACGTCGCACGCATGTGCCCCTCACCCTCTTCAACCTCACCAGCTTCCAGCAGCGCGACGGCCAAGAGCGCCCGCGGCCGAATCACTTCAGGCGAATCGCTCGCATGCGTTTCCAGCAGCCTCTCCCAGGATGCACGCAACTGATCGACCGTCAGACTGCCCATGCCTGTCGAGGCAGACTGGCCGAGATCCATCTGCAGCGCCTGGGCACTGGGATGATCGGTCCCGAATCGCCGCACGTACCCCTCATGGGCCCGCTGCAGGAAGGGGCGTGATGCGGCGACCATCTCCGCACTGTCGATGGACTTACCAGTGAACATCATCGCGCGACCACGCATATGCAACACGTCGAGCACGAATGTGTGATCATCGCCGAACACCAGCCTGGCATCGTCAAGCGATTTACTCAGTGGGTGGTCACCCTCTGCGTTCCAATTGCCCTGGCTGAGGTCGTCGGCGAAGTCATAGAAGGCGAGCATGGTCCGGGCCCGCACGGAGAGCGGATGCAACTCGCCCAGTGCCGAACTGGCGGCCTGCCCGATTGACTCCATCAGTGCTCGGGCCACGGCCATTTCGCTCGCCCTGGCAGTGGGATTCGACTCCAGCATCGCCTCGTAGTACCGCTGCGCCGCAACGGCAAAGCCAGCACCAAGGGTCTGCTCGTGCTCCGTGCCATACAGATCGTTCGCCAGCGTCTGCCACTGGCGGGCAAGCTTCAGGGTGGTGGCCTCCGACGACTGAAACAGCATGTCCAGCGTGCGAGCCTCCAGTGCTTGCACCAGCACCGGGTGCCTCTCAGGCAGTGATCGACGAGCCGCCTCCAGCGCGGATCGACTTGCCGCATCGGCGTCCTTGCTTTGTCCCAGTTCGGAGAGCACTCGAGCCATCCACACCTGCGCCTGGATCACGCGTGGATCGCTCGCCCCGTACATGCCCTCAATGGTCTGTGCCCCCTGCTCGAGTTGGGCCCGGGCCGCTTCGAACATCTCCAGGTCGAACATGATCTCGGCGATCATCAGACGGGTCTGGGCCGCCTGCTCCGGCAGCCCGTCGAATCGCTCGTCGATGGCGACGGCCGCCTCCGCCAGCGTCTGCTCGGTGGTGAGCATGCGTCCCTGCGCATGACGCGGGCTGCTCATGGCCAGAATATCCCGCTGGAACGCCTGTGCCGCCTTGGCCTTCTCGAGCTCAACCTGTGTTGCTTGCTGGGCAATCAGTGCTTCCGACCTGGCGTTGCTCGCCTGCACGGCCAGCACGATGCTCACCACTGTCGCGATCAAGAGCACAGCGGCAATGGACGCCACTGCGATGACAGCCGCCTTGTTGCGACGGACCAGCAGGGACAACTGGTAGGGGATGCTCAGCGGCCGCGCCGAAACGGGCTCGCCTTTCCCATAGCGCTCGATGTCCTGCTTGAGCTCAAGGGCCGACTGGTAGCGGTAATCCGGGTCCTTGGCCATGGCCTTAGAGACGATGGTGTCCAGATCGCCACGCAACTGCGGATCGGCCAGCGACAGACGCCTGGCCGGTTGCTCGCGTACGACTCTGGCCGCGTCATAGATCGCCATCGACGTCAGGTCGTGCGGTGTTTGCCCTGTGAGCAACTCAAAGAGCATGACGCCCAGGGCATAGATGTCGCTGCGGGCGTCAATGAGATCGGGATTGGCCTCACACTGCTCGGGGCTCATGTACTGCAGGGTGCCGATGAGCGCCCCCACATCGGTCTGCTGCGTCGTCACGGCTAGATCCGAGTCCGTCGATCTAGCCACACCGAAGTCGATCACCTTCGAGTTGCCGTTTCGATCCACCAGCACGTTCCCGGGCTTGAGATCGCGATGTACGACACCCTTGAGATGCCCGTGGTGCACTGCGTCGCAGACTGCTGCAAACAGCTTCAGCCTGGATGCTGTGTCCAATTCCTTGTCCAAGGCGTAACGGGTGAGCTCCTTGGCCCCGGCGATGTACTCCATCGCAAAGAAGGGCACGCCGCCGGAGCCATCGTCCCAGGTGCCGGCCTCGTAGATCTGGGCGATTCCGGGGTGATGCAGCCGTCCCAGCACCTCGGCCTCCAGTTGGAATCGACGCAGGGCCGAGCCACTGGTGATGCCCCGCTTCATGACCTTCACCGCCACCTTGCGACGGGGGATGTCCTGCAGGGCCTCGTAGACAGCTCCCATGCCTCCGGTACCGATCAGCCGACGCACCTTGAATTGGCCGATGGAGGAAGGCAGGTTGACCTGTGCCCGCTCCGACTGCACTGGCGTCTGCACCGTGGCCTGATTGGGCAGGTCAGGTGCAGACTGCAAACGGGCCAATGCGGCCTCCACTCGCGCCAGCAGCTGCTCATCCGAGCCGCATGATTGGGTCAGCAGCTCCTGACGATCGGCCGGGGCAGCGGCCATCACCTCCGAGGCGATTCTCGCCGCCCTGTCCTGTGAGTGGTCACGCTGTCCTGCCACGGGGCCAGTCTCCCTGAAGATGAGACGATACCGTAGCCATGCGAACGGGATGCTCGGCTGGGCCCACCCCTAGACCGATACAATGCTGCGTCCATGACTGCATCTGCGAAACCACGTCAAGCCGCCATCGTCTCCGCCATTCGCACCCCCTTTGGCCGATACGGGGGCGGTCTCAGCAGCATTCGCCCGGATGATCTCGCCGCCCTGGCGATCAAGGCCGCAGTGGATCGAGCGGGCATCGACCCGACGACGATCGATGACGTTTACATGGGCGCTGCCAATCAGGCCGGCGAAGACAACCGGAACGTGGCCCGTATGGCGGCGTTGTTGGCCGGGCTGCCTGTCTCCGTACCCGGCTGCACCGTCAATCGACTCTGCGCCTCGGGGCTCGAGGCCGTCATTCTCGCTGCTCGATTGATCGAGTCTGGCGCCGGCGATGTGTATGTTGCCGGTGGCGTCGAGAGCATGAGCCGGGCCCCCTTCGTGATGGCCAAAGGGGCCACCGCATTCAGCAGAGCGGTGGATGTTCATGACACCACGATCGGCTGGCGATTCACCAATCCAGCGCTATCCAAACTGCACCACCCGTACGGCATGGGTGAGACGGCCGAGAACGTCGCTCGATTGCTCAAGATCACGCGTGAAGCCCAGGATCGATTCGCGGTACTCTCGCAGCAGCGTTGGGCCCTTGCCAACAAGATGGGCCACTTTGCTGACGAACTCATACCGGTCTCGGTACCGCAGCGCAAGGGCGACCCGGTCATCGTCGACACCGACGAACACCCCCGCCCTGAGACCACTCTGGAAGGGCTCGGTCGGTTGCGGCCCGCATTCTCCAAAGATGATCAGGCCTCGGTGACAGCAGGCAATTCCAGCGGCGTCAACGACGGGGCTGCAGCCCTTGTGCTCATGGACGCCCAGCGAGCCCGTCAAGAAGGACGCGAGATTCTGGCGGTCGTCACTGGCAGCGCGTCTGCCGGTGTCGATCCAGCCACCATGGGGTTGGGACCGATCCCCGCCACAAAGAAGATGCTCGATCGCGCCTCCCTGAGCGTGGACGATGTCGATCTGTTCGAACTCAACGAAGCGTTCGCTGCCCAGTCGATCGGATGCGTGGAGGGATTGGGACTGGATCTGGCCAGGGTCAATGTCAATGGAGGGGCCATCGCCATCGGCCACCCACTGGGCGCCAGCGGCGCACGTCTGGCGACCACACTGATTCACGAACTTCGTCGTCGTGGGGCCCGCCGGGGCGTGGCTACACTGTGCGTCGGTGTGGGACAGGGGCTCGCCGCGATGTTCGAGAACCCGGCCGCCGAGTGACCTGCCCTTGAATGCCCACCAGAAGGAGCCCTGCATGAGCGGTGCCGCCAATCCTGTTCAGCCCATGTGCCCCTGCGAAGGGGAAGATCCCGAAAAGCTCGCGCAGTTCGAGCAACGGATCGCCGAAGGGGTCCACATTGAGCCCGGCGACTGGATGCCCGAGGCCTATCGACAGGGCATGCTCAGAATGGCCGAGCATCACGCCAACAGCGAGATCATCGGCGCCCTGCCCGAGGGTGAGTGGATCACGCGTGCCCCCAGCCTGCGTCGAAAGCTCGCGCTGACGGCCAAGGTGCAGGATGAGGTCGGCCACGGCCAGATGCTCTATCGCGTCTCGCAGGAGCTGGGCAAGAGCCGCGACGACATGCTTCGTGATCTCGTCATGGGCAAGACGAAGTACCACAACTGCTTCAACTATCCCGCACCCACGTGGGGCGACATCGCCATGATCCAATGGCTCATAGACGGCGCCGCCATCATGAATCAGAAGACGCTGGCGGACGGCGCCTACGGCCCCTACGTACGCACGATGAACCGCATCAATATGGAAGAGGCGTTTCACTTCAAGAGTGGCGAAGACATGGTCCTCACCCTCATGAGTGGAACCAAGCTGCAGAAACAGATGACACAGGACGCCTTCGATCGCTGGTGGGCTGTGTCACTGATGTTCTTCGGCCCCCACGACAAGCCCGGCGCCGAAACCATGCCGGCGATGCGATGGCGCATGAAGATCGAAAAGAACGACTCTTTGCGGCAACGCTTCGTCAACCGCTTCGCCCCGGCGGCCAAGGACCTCGGCCTGATCATCAACGTGTGCGCGAAGGACGAACACGGCTACGTCACGTCGGTACGCGAGGACGAGCAGTGCGTACGCGACGAAGCCACCGGCAACTGGGGCTTCACTGATCCGGACTGGGACGAGTTCTTCCGTGTCATTCGCGGTAACGGACCATGCAATGCTCACCGCCTCAATCTCCGGCGGTTCTCACATGAACAGGGCGACTGGGTCCGGCGAGCAGGCGCCCACGGCACGATTACGACTCCCCCGGCTGCCTGAATTCAACACGATCGATGTCAAAACGACGCCACATCACGTACGAGTTCGATGGTGACCTCCCCGAGGGCACCGGTGATGATGCACACTGGGTCGTCTACACCCGCAAGAATGCTGGTGGGCCGGCACGGTGGGCGGGCTATCTAGATGCTGTCGATGTCGATCTGGCCCTGCAATACTCCCGGGAGCACTATGGCCTGGACGAAGCCTGTGTAGGCACGCTGATCCACCGTCACGACGCGATGACCGATTCTGAATACGGCCTCGAACCGCTCTCGCCGGCATCGGCGAAGGGCGATGACGGTGAGCCGTGGGTGGTCTTCGTGCAGAAAGGCCGAGGCAACATCCACATCGAGGCGGGGCTCGTGCACGCCCCCAATGCACGCACCGCTATCGCCCGTGGCATCGCCTCGTTTGCCGGCGGCAAGGTGACCAACGTCAGAGTGGTGCTTCAAGCCGACTGCCATGAGGCGATGCAGGAAGATCTTGCGATCTGGCGCGAACACGACTTGTCGTACAAGTACGCCCGCGGCTACAGCAAGGACGTACGAGCCAAGTGGCGGACATTCCGCGACGAAGCCGACCTCGAAGGCTACAGGGCCGGCGACATCAAGGAGCACTTCTGAGATGCCCCTGCGCGATGACGTCATGGCACTGGCCGACGACAAGCTCATGTCGGGCCACATGCAGAGCGACTGGACCGGTTTGGGGCCGATACTGGAAGAGGATATCGCCGCTTCCGCCATGGCCCAGGACGACCTGAGCCACGCCCAGGTGCTGTACGAGTGGCTCGGTGGCGATCCCGATGCAACCGCATTCGGTCGTCAGGCTCAGGCCTATCGCTGCTGCGATCTCGTCACGCTTCCCGACGAGTTCGATTGGGCCATCGCAACTGCACGCCGCTTCATGTGCGCCCACTTTGCGACGGTGCTGCTTCAGGACTTTGCCCAAAGCGACGACGCTGACCTCGTTGATCGAGCCGCTCGACTCCTCAAGGAACAGGCCATCCAGACGACGCACCTGAATGCCTGGATTTTCCGGCTTGGCACCGGGGGCACAGATGCCCATGCCCGCATGCAGCATGCCTTTGACACCCTGTCGCCTTACGTCGGGGGTCTGTTTGAAACCATCGATCAGGCAGCGGATCGCTTTGATCGCTGGCGTGCCGCTGTTGATCCGGTGCTGCAGTCCGCCGCGTTGAAGATCGATGTGACAGGCCCTGAGTCAACCACATGCGGTGGCCGCAGCGGCCAGCATGCTGAGCATTTCATACTGCAGCAGGCGGAAATGACTCAGGTTCGCTCGCTGGAACCCGACGCCGCATGGTGAGCGAGGCCGATGTCCGGCTCGTGCTCGATGGCATCGACGACCCGGAACTGCCCTGCAGCATCGTGCAACTGGGGCTCGTCGAGTCTGTACACATTGATGAGGATCGCGTCGGCATTGAACTGCTCCCCACCTTCACCGGGTGCCCGGCCCTTGACATGATCGAGGGGGATGTCAGAGCACAGGTATCGGCGATGGACGGTGTGGCTACCTGCACCGTGAGATGGCGCTATCAGCCGGCATGGTCACCAGACCGGATCTCCGAGGCCGGGAGAAACCGACTCCACAAGCACGGTGTCACGACCCCGACGGCCTGCTGTGGCGAAGGCGCTGAGGCCGTGTCGCTGACCACCTCGGCTGTCCCCTGTCCGTACTGCGGTTCGACCCGGACCATTCTGGACAGCCCCTTCGGCCCCACACGCTGTCGCCAGATTCACCTGTGTGAAGCCTGCCGCAATCAGTTCGAGCACATGAAACCCACGAACTGAGGGACGGCCAGAAAACCTGGCCTCTGGGCTAGTGAATGGCCACACAACTCCGATCAGGCTGCATAGCTGCAGGTACGGGCGACGTGCATCGATGCTGCCGACCTGTGAAGGAAAAAACCATGCCCATGCCCTCCAAATCCGCCCTGTTGGTCGTCGCCGGCCTGTCGCTCACCACGGCAGCATCCAGTGCCTCCGGGATTCCCCTGGACCCCCCCGGACCCGACATGAGCCTGTATTCAACCTCTCCGGCCTTCATCGACGGTTGGGGCACATCGATCGCCATGGGCAACGGATTTATCGTCGTGGGCGCCCCCAATGACGACACCGCAGGCCCCAATCGGGGATCCGTCAGCGTCATCTGGGTCGACCTGATGACAGGTGCCGTCACCAGCAGCGTCATAGAGATTCCCGCGGGGCTCTCAGATGGTGCGGCATTCGGCAACTCCGTGGCGGCATACGACAACAAGTTCGTAGTCGCGGCCCCTGCTCAGGCAGGCCTCTCCGGACCCGTCGGCGCCGTGTGGGTCTACGAGGTCGGCCCCACGTCCGTCACGCTGGAGGAGGTACTGCAACCCACGTCGCTGCTCCCCGAAGATCTCTTCGCCCAGGATGTCGACATCAATTACAACCGCGTCATCGTCGGATCGCCCTCGGCCCTGCATGCAGGATCGGTGTGGGTGTTCGACAACTACGGTGGAGACGACTGGAGCATCGGCACGCAACTGGTCGGGGCGGGAAACGAAGGTGACGGCCTGGGCTGGTCAGTCGCATTCGACAAACTGGACGAGAATCGATTTGCCGCCAGTGCACCATTCACCGACGTGGCCGCTACACCTGAAGCAGGCGAGATCCAGATCTTCGAGTTCAACGGCACGACGGGCTTCTGGAATTCCGTGGCCACGCTCGATCAGACGATGATGGGCACGACCACACATCACCTGGGCAATGACCTGGACTTCGACAGCCCCCACCTGCTCGTGGGTGAGTTTGAACACGCACCCTCGGGCAGGGCCCACCTGTTCTCCGAGGGTGCCGGATGGTCACATCAGCAACTCACGCCCGATGGCAACGCCACCATCCTGAAGTTCGGATCTTCAGTGGCGCTATACGAAGATTTCGCGATGGTCGGCGCGATGCACAGCGATTTCGGACTTGCTTTGGAGGGCGCCGCCTACCTGTATCGGCACGATGGTGCCGCCTGGAATCTGCTCGCTGAGCTCATGAGCAACGGTGGTACGGCCGGCTCGATGGGCAAGTCGGTGGCCCTGTTCCAGGGCGTGTGTCTCGCCGGCGCCCCCGGCGCGACCGAATCAGGGGCGGCCCCGGTTGTTAGCCACGGCAATGTGCAGTTCTGGAGTATGGAGCAAACGCCGGGCTGCCCCACCGATGTGGACATGGACGGTGAGACTAACGTGGACGACATCGAGGCCCTGCTCACTGGCTGGGGGGCCTGTGGCGAACCCATGGGGTGCCCGTCGGATGTCGATCGCAACAACTCGACCGACATGAGCGATCTCATCGAGGTGCTCATGCACTGGGGCAGCTGCCTATGAGCTGGCGCCCCCATGGCTGTGACACCATGGTCCCGGTGCATGAAGGACGCCGGCCAGACCGAGAGTACACTTCGAACTGAGACGTGCCGCCACCAATCATGAACGGCGCCGAATGACGGCGTCTGAGGATTCGACACACATGGGTCGAACTAAGCTCGCTGCCTTGAGTGCCATGCCGGTGTATCTGGCAATGCTCGCAACCGGAACAGCGCAGAATGCGCCGGTCATTGAACCTCGCGTCGTGGTCGCCGACGCCACGGGTGAATCCTCTGACCATTTCGGCGCCGCCATTGCAGCGGAGCAATCCACACTGCTGGTCGGAGCCCCCGGATTCGATGTTGAAGGTGCCCTGCACTGCGGAAAGGCCACGGTCTTCCTATCGACCTGGATCGAACATGAGCAGGCCATCTCAGAGGAGTTCGTGATCTGGACCATGCTCCCTCCCGGAGATGACGTTCCCACTTCGGCCAACTTTGGCGACGCCGTGGCGTTGGGCACCGAGATCTACCTCGTCGGTAGCCCCAGATGGAACAGCAGCGATGGAGAGACGAACACGTGCGGGCAGGTGTTTCTGTACAGCGCCGCCACCGAGAACGATCCACCAGTACTCGTGCGGCAGGTGGAGCAGAGTGATCCCGAAATCAGTGACAAGTTCGGCACGACCATCGAGGTCTGCTGGAATGCGATATCCAACGCCGCCACGACTTTCGCCGTCGGGGCTCCGGGAGACAAGGTGCCAGGAGAAAACAGCTCCTATGACGCGGGTGCCGTCCATGTCTATCAGTACTTTCACGAGACCGACACGCTGATGTTTGTTCAGCGCATCCAGCCCGTCGACATCGAGGCCGGTGACGCGTTCGGCACGTCCATCGCCATGTGGAATGACTTCATGGCCATCGGCGCACCTGGTGAGGACGACGATCAGGGCGCGATCCGGCTCTTTGAGTGGAACGGCCTCGATTCGTGGCAGGAGATCCGACGCATTCCGGCGTCGGAAGTCAGTTGCGTGAGCGGGCTCGGACGGGCCCTCGATCTCTGGGGGGCGAATCTGGTGATGGGCGGCGATGACTTCGCGGCGTTCATGTACCCCAAGGAGTTGTTCGATCTCCCATTTGACTACTTCCACACGCTTGAGCCTGATCCGACGCGGACCGTTTCGGACTGGGGCAGAAGTGTGTCCATCGACCATGCCCACAAGGTGCTCGTTGGTGGCGATGGTGAAGCGGCCTTGTTCCATGATGTCTCGGTCGCAATGGGGCACTCCCTCGCCGCCACGCTCGAATACGGAACCGATCTGCTGGACGACATGGGCGCAAGCGTCTGCGTTCTGGGACCTCAAGCCTGGGTCTCGGCCCCCAACGGCAACGCCGGTTCGACCAACAGCGGCGAAGTGGCCCGATTCAGGGTCAATTGGGACAACTTCGACTGCATCCAGGACAAATCGGACAATGGATGGGTGTCGTGGGTCGAACTCGCTGCAATGCTCGATGACTGGGGCTGCTCTCCGGCTGACTCTGTGGACGCCGCTGATTTCAATGACGACTGGGCCGTCAACATGCTCGATCTGATCGACCTGCTGAGACACTGGGGCAGCTGCCCCTGATCAGAGCGCTGGGTACGACCTGATTGGCGCTGGGCCATGTCTCAGACACCGTTACAATGGCCGGTCCATGGCTGCCGATCAGTTCATCCCGACCGACCCGCCTGAAGAACACACTGACGACGCTGCCCAGGTGCCACCGATCCCGGCCGCCCCGAGGACACCGACGGGCTGTTTCAACACCCGCGCTATTGATCCGGGCCGCATCGAATGTCTACAGATTCTCAATGCCTCCGGACACATCGAACAGGGCATGGACCCGGGCTTCTCAGATGAGACGCTAAAGGACGTGCATCGAGCCATGGTGTTGTCACGTGCATTCGACGCTCGAATGCTCACCATGCAACGGCAGGGCGAGATGGGCACCTTCGCCCCGAACGTCGGCCAGGAAGCGTGCATGATCGGCCAGGTCTGGCCGCTGACCAAAGACGATTGGTTCGCACCTTCGTACCGATCATTCGGCGCCCAGATCGCCCGTGGTTGGCCGATGGATCACCTGATGAAACTCTGGGCGGGCTATCACGAGGGCTTCGCACCTCCACCGGGCGTCAACGACTACCCATTCTCGATCGTGATCGGATCGCAAGTGCCGCCTGCCGTGGGCACCGCCATGGCGATGCGACGGGCCGGGCGATCGGAGTGCGTTGTGGTGAATTTCGGCGACGGCGCCTTCTCGCAGGGCGCCGTGGCCGAGTCTCTGAACTTCGCCGCGGTAGACAAGGCGCCGGTCGTGTTCGTCTGCGAGAACAACGGCTGGGCCATCTCGACGCCACTGCACAAACAGACCGAGGTCGACGCTCTGGCCGTTCGGGGTCTTGGCTACGGCGTGCCTTCCATTCGCGTGGACGGCAATGACATCCTGGCGATGATGGTCGCCATGCGAGACGCCTGTGACCGGGCTCGCAGCGGTGAGGGGCCCACGCTCATCGAAGCCGTGACGTTCCGGATGAGCCTGCACACCACCGCCGACGACCCAACCGTCTATCGAGATGAGGCTCACGTCGATCCTTGGCGCAAGCGGTGCCCCATCGCCCGTCTTGAGACACTGATGATGAAGCAAGGTGCCATGGCCGAGGGTGATGGAGAGGCCATCCGGGCTGAGTGCGACCAACTGGTGTTGGCCGCCCGAGACACGTTCAGAGCCGAGGCGGCCGCCAAGCCGCGTGAGGTGTTTGACCACCTCTACGCGTCCATGCCGGAGTCGCTCGCACGCCAGCAAGACGAGTACTTCAAGCGGCTCGATCGAAAGGGCATCGAGTAATGGCTCAACTCACCATGGTAGAAGCGTTGAATCTGGCGCTCGATGAAGCCCTGCGTGAGGACGAACGCGTGTGCCTCATGGGGCAGGACATCGGCGTGAATGGTGGCGTGTTCCGTGTCACCAAAGATCTGCAGGCTCGCCACGGCGCCGACCGCGTCATGGACACACCTCTTGCCGAATGCGGCATCATCGGGACGGCTGTCGGCATGGCCGTGTATGGCATGCGGCCGGTGGCAGAGATCCAGTTCTCAGGGTTCACAATGCAGGCCTTCGACCAGATCGAACAGAACATGGCGCGACTGCGAAACAGAACACAAGGCCGCTATCCGATTTCCATGGTCATGCGCACGCCCTTTGGCGGTGGCATCCGTGCTGTCGAGCACCACAGCGAGTCCCGCGAGGCCTATTGGGCCCATACGCCGGGGCTCAAGTGCGTCATTCCCAGCGGCCCACGCAATGCACGAGCGCTTCTGCGGGCCTCGATCGAGTGCGATGATCCCGTCGTCTTCTACGAACCCAAGGCCGTTTACCGAGCCTTCCGCGAAGAAGTGCCCGAGTCGCCTGAGACGATGGAACTGGGCAAGGCGGACGTCTTCCGAACAGGTGCCGACATCACGCTCATCAGCTACGGCGCAATGATCCGACCCGTTCGAGAGGCCGCCGACGATCTGGCAGACGAATACGGGATCGATTGCGAGTGCATCGATCTGCTCACTGTCTCACCCATCGACACCACCACCCTGGTCGAGTCGGTGCGAAAGACCGGCCGCTGCATAATCGTGCACGAAGGGCACCGCAGCTGTGGCATCGGCGCTGAAGTCGCGGCCCGGATCACGGAGGACGCCTTCGAACATCTAGTGGCCCCGGTGCGGCGCCTGACCGGGTTCGACATCCCGTTCCCCTATTTTCAGGTCGAACAACATGCCCTGCCCGAAACAGATGACATCATCGCCGCTGCCCGCGACGCGATGAACTGGGACTGAGTGTGCACGTGAGCCAGAACAGCACGTTCGAGTTCAAGTTGCCCGATCTGGGTGAAGGGGTCCACGAAGGTCGCGTACTGAAGCTGCACGTGGCCGAGGGCGGCGAGATCCAGGAAGACGCCCCCCTCATGGAGGTGGAGACCGACAAGGCCGCCGTGGAGATCCCCTCCCCTCGCACGGGCCGCATTGCCCGTTGGCACGTACGTGAGAAGGAACTCGTGCATGTCGGCAACGTGATGGTGGAAATCGCAGGTGACACAGCCGACGGGGTCCAACGCTCTAGCCAAGATCCCGGCCCTGCCCCCACCCCAGCAACGCCTCCGCCAGCCCACAGGCAGACCAACTCACCGACTTCGACGAGAACGGCCACCGCCTCAAACAGGCGAACACCAGCCTCGCCCAGCGTGCGCAAACTCGCCCGAACGCTCGGCGTTGAACTGGCAACTGTTCATGGATCGGGCCCGGGTGGCCGCCTGACTCGAGCCGATGTCGAAGCGGCCGCAGAGGCCTCTCAGCAAACTGCATCATCCGGTTCGACCACACCGACGGTCGTTGATGCGACACCTGCCGCAACGATGCCCGTTCCGGCGACCCCCGTAGCGCCTGCGCCGCTCCGAGCCGACATCGAAGGCGTTGAGGAAACGAACGAGTACGGCACGATCGTCCGCAGCGACCTGTCACAGGCAAGGAAGACCATCGCCCGCGTGATGAGCGAGTCGTGGATGACAATCCCGCACGTCACTGACTGCAACGACGCCGACATCACTGATCTGGAGTCTCAGCGGAAGGCGTTCAGCGACCCGGCAGCCGAAGTGGGTGATCGTCGCATCACGACGCTGGCGTTCGTCATTCGGGCCGTGTGTCGATCGCTCGTCAAGCACCCGATTCTGAATGCGTCGATCGACTGGGAAACGCAGCAGGTCGTTCACCACCGCTACGTGAACATTGGCATTGGCATCGAGACCGCCCGAGGCCTTGTCGCCCCGGTCATTCGCAATGCCCACCTGATGGGGGTTGGTGAGATCGCTGATCAACTGGCTGCGATCACCCACAATGCCCGAGGCGGAACCTTCACGATCGAGGACACACGAGGGGGCACCTACACCATTTCCAATGCTGGCGCCATGGGCCGTACTCGATACAGCACACCGATCATCACACCCGGTCAGGTGGCTTGTCTTGCAGTCGGACGAGCCCGCAAACTTCCGTGGGTGGTGGGCGATGAGGTGGTCCCGCGGCTGATTCTTCCACTGAGCCACTCGATGGACCATCGCCTCGTTGATGGCGGTCGCGAAATCCCATTCATAGAGCACGTGATCGACGATCTCGAGCACCCGATGCGATTCGCCCTCTGAGACGCCCCTCAATGCCGGAGCGTCGCCTCGGAACTGGTATCGTCCTCGAACCGGCCAAGCACGCCATCGCCGGAGGAGGAATGAACACATGCGATCTATCATCACCTTGCCTTCAATCATCACGGTTGTCGTGACAGCCGCCTTGGCCTGCACTGGAGCGATCCATGGACAGGACACCAAGAGCAGCGAAGCACCCAAGGTGCTCAAGCCCGGCGACAAGGCGCCCGGAATCAAGATCGGAACCTGGATCAAGGGTGACGCGTTCACCGCTTTCGAGCCTGGCAAAGTGACCGTGATGGAGTTTTGGGCCACCTGGTGCGGCCCCTGCATCATGGGCATCCCCCACCTGACCGATCTGCAGAAGAAGTACAAGGATCAGGGTGTGACCATTCTCGGCACTGCCATCTGGCAACGTGAACCAGACCAACAGGCACGGGTGAACACAGTGCGGACCTTCGTCGAACGACAGGGCGACAAGATGGGGTACACCGTTGCAGTCGATGATGGCAGTTGGATGTCCGACCACTGGATGCGGGCTGCCGGCCGAAATGGGATTCCCTCGGCTTTCATCGTCGGCAAGACGGGCAATGTCGAGTGGATGGGGCACCCGGGCTCCATGGACGCGCCCTTGAAAGCCATCATTGCTGGAACATTCGACCGGGAGGCCTTCGCCAAGCAAGAGGCCTTGGACCGCAAGTGGCGCAAGGATCGCCGTCAAATTCAGACTGAGATGGCAATTGCCCGTGAAAAGGGTGACAACGCCGAGGTGTTCCGGATCGTCAATGAGGCATCCGCCGAGTACCCCGACGTGCCGTGGCTGCAGCGAGAGCGTTACCGGCTCATGATGCAGTTCAGCAAGGACGCATCTGAAGTCAGGGTCTACGGCAAGACCATCGCAAAGAAGAACTGGGACGACCCACAGTTCCTCAACGCGATTTCATGGTGGACCGTTGATGACAAACTCGCCCGCCATCGAGATCTCGACGGCGCCTTGGCTTGGGCCAAACGAGCTGATGAACTCACCGAGCACAAAGACCCCCAAATCATCGACACCCTCGCACGGTGCTGGTGGGAACGAGGGGACACCGTGCAGGCGATTGAAACGCAACGCAAGGCAGTCTCACTCGCCGAGGGAGATCTCAAGGCGCAATTGGAGGCGACATTGAGTGAGTACATCAGAGACTCCAAGGCTGCCTGAGCACATTGGTGACCCAGCCGAAGATGCACTGACCGATGGTCGTCGGAGAGTTCACGGAAGACGTAGATGTCGCCATCATCGGCGGCGGCCCTGCCGGGTATCACGCCGCCTTTGATCTGGCTCGCGGCGGACGTGCGCCCATCGTCATCGATCCCCGAGGGCGACTTGGCGGCACCTGCCTCTTCGCCGGGTGCATCGGGTCCAAGACACTGATCGAACATGTGTGCCATCAAGGCGCTTCGGTAGAGTCTGCCATTGCGGAGTCAACCAAGGCCATCGAAACGCTTGCCAAGGGGCTGGAGCGTGAAGCTCAATCGCTGGGCGTTCGGGTCTTGCGAGGCAAGGCACGATTTGCCGACAGACGCACCTTGCAAGTGGCCGGCGACACCGTGGGTCGCCTGCGATTCAAGCGTGCGATCATCTGCACCGGTGGTTGGCCCGCTGGAACAGATGACACCTACACCGCGGCGAGCGTGACAGAACAGCCGAACCTGCTGGAAGGGTGTATGCAGATCCGCGGCGATGGGCCGCAGGCCGTGGAACTCGCTGCCATTGCCGCGGCGGCAGGCGTGCAGACGTTTCTTGAGGCGCCCGGCGATCTGCTGTCTGGGCTACCGCGTGAATTGGTCAAGCCAGTGGCCCGGCTGCTCGATAGAGCCGGCGTGTCGCGGGCCCAGGCACCTGAGCATGCACGCGTCATTCACGCTGGCCATGGGCCCGCCGATCATTCCCCACTTGATCTGGAGCAGACTTCCGTGACGCTCGACGCCAATGGATGGATCAAGGTGGACGAAAAAATGCAGACTCAGGACGGGCGAATTTTGGCCGCAGGCGGCTGCACTGGCCTGAGTCCATGGGCCGGGGCATCGCTGCGAATGGGCGCCGTGGCCGCATCGACCCTACTGGAGGGGTCGGACGCCTTCGACGGACACGCTGAGCCTCGAACTGTCTGGGCCCCGCCGGGCCTGAGTTGGTGTGGCCCCGACGCACTCGAGGGATACAAGACAATCACCGTTCCGTGGGGCCACTCAGGGCAGGCCGTGTTGCGCGGCGCGGCGGCCTCAGGGCGAACCATGCTGGCGTGGGAAGAAGCCAGTGGCATCGTGGTCGGCGCCGGGGCGGTGGGCCAAGGCGCCACGGAACACGCCGAGTCATTCAGTTTGACGGTAGAGCTGGCAGCGACGCTGGAAGACCTGGCGCTACGCACACCGGCGCATCCAACCTGCAGCGAGTTGCTGGGTGAAGCTGCCCGGCAGGCGCTGCAGGACACGGCCTGACTCAACCCTCGCCTGCGGTCTTCTTCGTCTCGTACAGCACGTCGGGCACCCGCTGGGCAAGTCGTGCGTCATCTGCCTCGGAAAGCGGATCAACCGGCGACTCAGTCGCCAGATGCCGCCTGGCCAGATGGTGATACACCTGCGTGCCTCTGGACTTCCAGCCAACCTCCTTCTCGGAGAGTTCTCGGATCTGCTTCGCCGGCGACCCGGCCCAAAGCGTGCCCGCTGGAATGACCGTGCGTTCCTTCACGAAAGACAGCGCCCCCACGATCGAGTTCTCCCCCACCTCCACATCGTCCATGAGCACGGCGTTCATGCCAATGAGTGCATTGGGGCCAACACAGCAGCCGTGCAGCACAGCGCCGTGCCCTACATGCCCGTCTTCGTGAACAATGACATCCTTGCCGGGGAAGCAGTGCACGATGCAGCCATCCTGCACGTTGCTACCAGCCCGCAGCTCCAGACGCCCGATGTCTCCACGCAAGACTGCACAGGGGCCAACCAGACAACCTGACCCGACATGCACATCGCCGATCAACACGGCTGTGGGATGCACGAATGCCTCCGGGTGCACAACCGGCGTGATGCCCTCGAAGGTGTAGCAGGGCATCAGCAGGCCGCCTCTTCAACCGGCGCAGGAACAGGGATTCGGGTGGCTACCAATCGGAATCGATCCGCCACAAAGGCAGCATCGCACAGCGTCGCATTACCCGCGGGGTTGGCCCCGGAGACGTGGTAATCACTGAACGCAGCCGACTGATTGACCCAGATTTGCCCGGTGAGATTCACCGAGAGCGCCACACCTGCATGCGTGAACGCATCGATTGCGGTGTCAATGAGGGCATCGTCGCGCGTCCACAGGGCCGCAGTCAGCCCACCCTTGCGCTTTGCGCCATCAGCAGCCAGTTCGATCGAACGTGCCGACGAGGCAGTTCGAACGATGTACACCACCGGCCCGAAACACTCCTGCTCGTGCAGCGCGGCATCAGCCTCCTCCACCTGCACAATGAGCGGCGAAGCCAATCTCGCGTCCGGGAAGTGTTCATGAGCGACGGGGGCACCATCGCGAAGAACGGTTCCTCCGGCGGTGCGAGCTGACGCCTGACGCTCCAGCGTTGCAGGTGACTGCACTGCGCCGAGCACCTCATTAGCACGAGCCGGATCGCTCAGGAACCAGTCCACAGCCTTGACAATCGCAGCGCAAGCGTCGTCGAACGACATGCGACCGTCGGGCGTGTCGATGCCGTCTTCGGGAATGAAGATGTTCTGTGGCGTTGTGCACATCTGACCCGAGTACAAACACAGAGAGAACGCCAGATTCCCTGTCACCGCCCGCACGTCGTCGCACCCATCCAGCACGACGGAATTGATGCCAGCCTTCTCGCTGTACACACGAGCCTGCGTGGCATTGGCCTCGACCCAGTCGCCGAATGCGTTGCCGCCGGTGTAGTCAACGATCGCCACATCGTCGTGCACGACCAGATCCTGCGCCACCGGGGCATCATGGCTATCGCACACCAGCGTCACCACATCGCGATCAAACCCGGCTTCGGCGAGCACATCTCTTGCGATCTCCACCGTAAGGGCAAGCGGCAGAGTTGCCCCGGGGTGTGGCTTCACCACCACCGAGTTTCCAGTCATGAGCGACGCGAAGATGCCCGGATAGCTGTTCCAAGTGGGGAAGGTAGAGCACCCGATCGTCACAGCGATGCCGCGGGGAACGATGCGCCACGTCTTGTCGAGTGTCACCGTTTCAGTCTTGCTCACCCGCTTACTCCAGGTGGCCGATTGGGGACACGCTTTCATCGCCGCATAGGCGTGAGCAACCGCTTCCAGACCGCGATCCTGCGCATGGGGGCCGCCGGCCTGAAACGCCATCATGAATCCCTGCCCGGTGGTGTGCATCACAGCGAAGGCCATCTCGAACGATCGCTTGTTCAGCCGATGCAGAATCTCGAGACACACGCCTGCGCGGTCCTCAACCGAGGCACGCTTCCATGCGTCCATGGCGCAGCGGCTGGCCCCCAGCACCTGATTCAGATCGCACCGTGGATACTCGATGCCCGTCTCGATGCCCCAAGGCGAAGACTCATCCGAAACGGTTCCGATGGCATAGCCTTGATCGAGTTCGAAAGGCTTGCCAAGCCTGGCCTTCCACGCCGCTTGACCATCGGCCCGCGCTGTCTCTCCATAGACCCGTCCACTGGGCACTTCCGGATAAGCAGACCAGAACCCGCGACTGCCAATGGCGTCAAGCGCTCCCTTCAGTGTGTCCTCGTGTGCAGCAAAGAAGTTCGAGTCGGTCACGAGACGCTTCCTCCTGCGGCATCGTGTCATCGCCGCGAAGACGCATTGTACGGCACGCCCGGGCCGGGCCTCCTATGATGGACGCCGCCAGCCTTACCCGGCGCAGTGCGGCCGAGAGGACCCCGCAACAGCGTCATGGAATCGGCATCCCAGCGACTCAAGAAGCACATAGGGCTCTTCGGAGTCTTCGCCATCGCGTTGGGCACGACCATCTCCAGCGGGTTTTTCCTGCTTCCGGGCTTGGCCTTCGCCCAGGCAGGACCAGCGATCATTCTCTCCTACCTGCTGGCGGGCTTCGTGATGTTGCTGCCCGTGCTCTGCAAGGCGGAATTGACCACGGCCATGCCGCGAGCGGGCGGTGTCTACTTCTACCTCGACAGGGCTTTCGGCCCCATGGTGGGATCAATCGCAGGCATCAGTTCCTGGATCGCCCTCACCCTCAAGACATCATTTGCTCTGGTTGGATCAGGCTTCTATCTGGGCATCTTCCTCCAAGGCGCTCCAATGAACGCCTTCTTCACTTGGTGCCACCAGTGGCATCTGATTGAGGTGCTTCCATCGGCTCCAGATGTAGTCCATGGCCCCACAGCACTGGCCATAGGCGTCATCGCTGTGTGCATCGCCTTGCTGTTTGGGCTCCTGAACATCATGGGGGCGGGCAAAGCGATTCGGCTACAGGCCATCCTCGTCATGTGCGTCGTGGCCCTGCTCACTTGGTTTGTGACGGCCGGCAGCGGAAATGTCGATCCAGCCCGATACACGGGCTTCTTCGACAAGGGCGCCAACACCATGATCTCCATGGTCGGCGTCGTACTGGTGTCATACATGGGCCTGACCAAGGTGGCGAGCATCGCCGAAGAGGTCAAGAATCCCGAACGCAATGTGCCACTGGGTGTCCTGCTGGCGCTGGCCACAGTCATCCTGCTCTACGTGGCCGGTCTTGCCGTGATGGTAGGCACCATTCCCGCATCCGAACTTGAAGTGTCCAAGACGCCCGCAGCCCAAGCAGCGCTGGTCTTTGGCGGCCCCGTTGGGCAGGTGGTCATTTCGATCGCGGCGATCGCGTCATTCCTGTCGGTTGCCAATGCCGGCATTCTCAGCGCCTCGCGCTACCCCTTCGCCATGGGACGCGATCACACCATGCCAGCCTTCTTCCGTGCCCTCGGCAGGTTTGGCACACCGACCCGGGCTGTGATCGCCACAGTCGCTCTGATCGTGCTTGAGGTACTGCTGCTCGATCCGCTGGTGATCGCAAAGTACGCCGGCACCATGAAACTGCTGCTCTTCAGCGGCGTGTGCATGGCCGTGATCGTGATGCGTGAGAGCCGCATCGACTCCTACGACCCGGGCTTTCGGGTGCCGCTCTACCCGGTGCTGCCGCTGGCGGGCGTGGCTGTATGTGTCGCTGTCATCGTGATGCTCGGCTGGGTGCCAGTGCTCTTTGCACTGGGGCTCATCGCCGGATCGCTGCTGTGGTTCCACTGGTACGCAGCGCCGAGAGTTCGACGCACCGGCGCCATACACCACGTGTTTGCACGGCTGGGCGAACGCCGCTTCGACCCGCTGGACATCGAGTTGCGGGGCATCATCAAGGAGAAAGGGCTACGGAAGGCCGACCCCTTCGAGGAAGTAGTCACCGAAGCCCATGTCATCGATCTGGCGCCCGGAGGCGGCTTCACGACCGCTGCGTCGCTGGCAGCTGCCGCGATTGCCAAACGCCGCGGGCTCGATGCAGACACGCTGCAGCGGGAGTTCCTGGAAGGCACTCGCGTGGGCGCCACACCAGTTGCCGGTGGAGCCGCCCTCCCGCACACACGATCCGACGAACTGGCCACCCCGGAACTTGTCATCGTCCGCTGCAGTGGCGGCATGACCATTGAAGTTGGCGCTGCCGATCACTCGGTCCGAAGCCAACATGTTGACGCCATCTTCTTCCTCGTCTCACCCGAAGAAGACCCGGGCCTACATTTGCGGTTGCTGGCCAGCCTGGCCATCGCCGTAGAACAACCCGGGTTCCTTGAGCGATGGCGATCGGCAGATGGACCCGCCGAACTCAAGACCAGCCTGCTGCGTCATGAACGCAGCCTCGATGTGGTGCTGCAGATCGACCGCCCAGGTGAAGCCTGGATCGGGCGGACCATCAGCGAACTCGACCTGCCCGACGACGTGATCGTGACACTGGTCGGACGGGCAGGCGAAGCGATCGTTCCCCGTGGATCCACAATGCTGCTTGAAGGCGACCGCGTGGTACTGCTGGGCGAACCCGAGGGCATTGACACGTTGCGATCAAGCCTGTCCTGATCCCAACCACCTCAACGTCTCCACGTCGGCTATGGTCCAAGCATGAGCAACCACGCACGCCCCGCCAACTGGATCATTCTGCTCGACGGCATTTTGCTTTTGCTTCTGGGCATCGTGCTCGTGGGCACGAGCCTGCAGGAAGAAGCCTGGGTCGTTCAACTAGGTGGCGGGCTGCTCGTATTGGCCGGGCTGGGTGTGGGCGCCAAACTCTGGATGACGCCGGGCCACGAGAAGGTCTCACCGGTGGCTTGGATCGGGTCACTGGCGCCGCTGGTACTGGGCGTCATCCTGCTCATCTGGCCGATGCAGGCGCTGGAGGCATTCGCCGTCACAGTCGGCATCGTGGTGATTCTCTGGGGCCTTGGATCCTGCGCCATGGCACTGTCGCGCAAGCCCGAGACAGGTTGGCAGTTGAGCCTGACGATCGGCATCGTGGCCCTTGGCGTGGGCATCTTCATGCTGGCCAAACCTGAGTGGGCCGCCTTCCTCGTGCTCGTCTTGCTGGGCATCGACTTGATCGTGCGTGGAGCCGACCGCGTGGCACTTGGCCACACCATCCGCCGAGCCACCAAGGCGGCCACAGAGGGCCATCAGACTCCACCCCCAACCGACTGATCGCTCCCCCCACGCCCTCAGAGCCCCTCGATAGCCGCACAAGCCCACCGGCCTGCACAAATCTCCTGATCCATGCGAATGACATCCCTCGTGGTGACCATTGTCCGCATGCCCGTCAGCCTCAGGAGCCCGCCGATGCCCACGACCGTCATCGCCCGACCCCGCCTCACCAATGTCAACACCTGCCGGCGTTCCACCCACGCGGTGCTGGCCCGAATCGAACCCGCGTACACCCCGGATCGCGCCGCTGCACAGCGGCATGTTGACCTGGTAGACGCCCTCCACCGCGAGACAGCACACCATCTGCGCCGAGTCAGCGAGCTCGCCGGGGCACTGGCTGCAGCCACCGGCGCCGACCCGGACACAATCGAGACCACACGCCTCGTAGGCCTGCTGCATGACATTGGCAAAGCCGCAATCGACCCGGCCCTGTTGGACGCCCCTCGACGCCTGACCATGGCCGAGCGCACAATCATCAACCGCCACGCCGAACTGGGGGCCCGCATGCTCGATGGGGACGACACGCTGTCACACCTGCGTGAAGCGGTGGCCCGCCACCACGATCGCTGGGAAGACGGCGGCTGCGAGATCCCATTGGCCGCTCGAATCGTCGCCGTCGTTGACGCTTGGGATGCGATGACCATGCCCCGCCCCTACGCCCCACCAATGGACCCATTCGACGCCCGACAGGAGCTGCGTCGTTGCGCCGGCACCCAGTTCGATCCCGAACTCGTGGGCATCTTCCTGGCCGTGGTAGCACCCGGACTCGCTCTGGCCCGCAGCGCCTGAGCAATCGCCGTGTAGACTGCCCCGCGAAGGATGGCAGTCATGAGCGACAACCCCAGCGGCTCCGAAACGTGCACCCGATGCTGCAGCAAAGCCTGCGTGCTGCGAGTTATCACCTGGCTGAGCCTGCTGGTGACCATCGCGGCGTGGATGGTCAACGCACTTGCCGCGTCCGCTGCACTGGCTTCCACGACCTTCGTGATTGGAATCATCGCGGGGGCCCTCTTTCTGCTGTTCTTCGCAGCCCAACTCATGGGTTGATGATCGAATCCACCAGGCCCCGGTAGCTCAGTTGGACAGAGCACGGCTTTCCTAAAGCTGAGGTCGCAGGTTCGAGCCCTGCCCGGGGTGCATTTTCAATCCAGTACCTCCCCGTGGCGATCGACTCGCGGCCGCCATGGGCCTTGGGTATCGTCTGCACATGCCCACCATCGCACTGCTGCGGGATGTTTTTCCGACGCCAGATTGTGAGCCGGCACTGACGGCCAGACTGTCTCAGGCAGCCCAATTGGGCGCAGACCTTGTCTGCCTTCCGGAGGTGCCCAGCCTGCCTTGGGCCCCCTGCTCCAAGACCCCAGACCCGACCCACGCCGAACCCATCGGCGGCCCACGGTGCACCATGCAAGCCAACGCCGCACGAGCCGCAGGCATCGCCCTCGTCGGCGGAGGCATCTGCACCGACGATGCAGGCACTCGGTTCAACACCGCCCTGTGCTTTGACGCCTCCGGTGAGCTGCAGATGACCTACCGCAAGGTGCACATTCCCGACGAAGAGGGATTCTGGGAGGCCGATCACTACGAAGCCGGGCAAGATCCACCCATGCCGTGCGTTCTTGCTGGCATGCGAGTTGGCGTCCAAATCTGCTCCGACAACAACCGCCCATTCGGCTGCCAGCATCTGGCCGCCCACGGCTGTGAAGTCATCCTGAACCCCAGAGCCACAGAAGCTGGCACCCTCGACACCTGGACAACCACGTGGCGAGCCAACGCCCTGACCACCGGATGCTGGATCCTGAGCGTCAATCGCCCCCACCCCGAAGGCGGCACACCTATCGGAGGCCCCAGCGTGGCCGTCTCACCCAGGGGCGAAATCACCCTCAACAGCGAAGATGCCCTGACACTGGTCGAAATCGACCTCGACGCCGTCGCCGGTGCCCGCAATGACTATCCGGGGTATCTGGCCCGTCCGACCGATATCTATGCAAAGGCCTGGGCTGCAACCCCACCACAACGCGCCTGGCCAGACGCCTAACCCCCCTCAGCCCCCTCAGCCCCCTCCTCCTGATCCCCAGCCTCCGATTGACCCCAACGCCCCGAGCCCGACCATGACCAATCTTGCACAACGCATCGAACGCCTCGAAGCCGCAAACGCCCGCAGCCGACGCCGACTGGCGCTGGCCCTGCCCGCCACCTTCCTGAGCGGCGCTGGCCTTGCAGTGCTGATGGGGGCGTCAGTGACGGCGACCGACCACGTCCGTACGAAGCAGGTGGACATCATCGACGACGACGGCCGCACGGTGCTTGCTCTGAAGGCCGATGCACGAGGGGGTCGACTGGATCTCTGGTCTTCTGAAGGCCACAATCTCATGCGTCTTGGCGGCAATGACCACGGCGGCGACGTCGCCTTGTGGTCACGAAACGGAACGACCTCGGCTGGTTTCTGGGCGACTGATTCCGGAGGGGCGCTTGCCCTGTGGAATCCTCAAGGCGATCGACTGGCCCACGTGAGCGATTCGGGCGCAACATTCCACCGAACCCTGAGGGTGGACCAGCACACCGGTGACTCTGGCCTCACTCTGAGCGCAACGGATGCATCCATCTCCGGCGGCACGGGCACCGACGCCTTCACGCTGGGGTCGGGCGCCTTGACAATCGGTGACGACAAGATGGTCATGCTCACCAATGGAAAACTCGTCTTCAATGGCGAGACCAGACAGGCCTCGTTCAGCCCGGCGGGCATCGGCACCGGCACTGGCGCAATCCGCTTTGCCGATGGTGGTTTCAGCATGGAAT
The DNA here is from genome assembly GCA_022446885.1 of Phycisphaerales bacterium. Classification (GTDB taxonomy): domain Bacteria; phylum Planctomycetota; class Phycisphaerae; order Phycisphaerales; family SM1A02; genus JABAAC01. Next base: position 48,027 of record JAKVBU010000020.1, read on the forward strand.
CGGGGCGATCCCGCCTGCTTGTGCACGATCAGCGACTTCGCTTCGAACACGCCGATGCCACGCTGCTGCAGAGCGAGGCGATGGACGGACACATCGCCCTGCAAGTGGGCGGTTCCACCAGCGCCATCCGGCTTGAGACGACGCCTCAAGAAGCATCGATGAGCGCCGTCGTAGATGGCCACGGGGTTGCTGCCATGCGAGTCGATGATGGTGGCGCCCACACCAGCCTGCATGGCGACGATCAGGTGGTGACACTGGCCGCCCGTTCCAATACCCCGCTGCTGGGAACCGATGACGGCGGACTGACGATGCACGCATCGAAGGGCGCCGGCGCCATCGAATTGGGACAGGGCGAAGCCGGTCGCATCAGATTGGTGGCAGGTACCGATGGATCGGTACCGGCCATTGAGTTGCTTGATGCGGCAGGCCTGCGAGCAGCAGCCATGTCAATGGAGGCCGCAGGCAGCGGCGCCATCATCGCCGGACACGGCGGCACGCCCACCGCGATCATCCGTGGTCGCAGTGGCGGCGGCCGCCTTGACCTGCGAGGCGAACTGGGCACCGTGCTCATGCGAGCTGGCAACGGACCGATGGCCGCCGTGCTGGGCCCCAACGGACACACACAGGCGATGCTCGCTGGCACTGGAGCCGGCGGCGTGCTGAACCTCATGGACATCAACGGCATGCCCGTCGTGCTCACTGGCGCCAGCGCCGAGGGTCGCGGTGGCGCCGCAGCCTTCCGCAATGGTGAAGGTGCGACGGTCGTGCGTGCTGGCTCAGGCCCGGGTGAACGCGGACAAGTGCAGGTCGTCAACCCGGCCGATCAACGATCTTCAACGCTGGCGCCCCCCGTGGCCCCAGTCGTGAACGCCGGCGCTCGCTGAGGCCACACGGCGCTCAATCGTCGAGCACATAGCCCGCCGCAAGTGCCTCATAGGACGCTGTTTGAGCGGCGCACCAAGCCTCATCACGCCCGAGCTCGGCCGCAATGAGATCGGCCACCTGCCGTGCACATCGAGCCGACGCATGGGCATCCAGCAGCAGCGCCCGCATGCGGCGAGCAAGCACATCCTCGACAGTACGAGCGTGCTCATGCCGCACAGCATGCACGACCAGCCCACGCGGATAGGGCAGGCCCTCATCGAGCAGCTCGTTCCCACGCTCCACTTCAGCGCAGATGGCCTCCACTTCATCCAGATCGGTGCCATAGAAGTGACGCCAGTCGTCTAGACGAGCGGTCGAGTCTTCCACTGCCATCCAGCCTCGCAGCTTGAGATCGGCTGTGACGCAAGGGCGATGATCGAGTGCCGCCACGTCGATGGCGTGATCGATCGTGTCCATCGCCATCTTGCGATAGGTGGTCCACTTCCCCCCCACCACCGTCACAAGCCCGGATGGATCGACGATCACCTCGTGCTCGCGTGAGATCTTCTTGGTCTGCGTACCGGGCTTTCGCACCAACGGTCGCAATCCGGCAAACACGCTGAGTACATCACCTCGCCCCGGATCGCGGTCGAGGTAGCGAGCAGCGTTGCGCAGAATGAACTCGACTTCTTCATCTGTAGCCCGTGGTTCAAGACACGGCTCGGGGGCATGGGCATCAGTTGTGCCCACCAGACAACGCCCGTGCCAGGGGATCACGAACAAGATCCGCCCATCGTCGGTGTGAGGCACCATGATCGCTGTATCGCCACGAAGGAAGGACGCATCGAGCACCAGATGCACGCCCCGGCTGGGCTCGACGATCGACTCCACCGCATCGTCATCCATGCGCCGGATGTCATTTGAAAACACACCGGTCGCATTGACCACCGCCGAGGCCGACACCTGAACCTCTTGGCCCGTCTCTTCATCACGGAAGGTCAAACCACACACATGGCCGTCAGCATCATGCGTCAGGCCTGTGACAGTGGCATGATTGAGTACAGCAGCGCCGTGATCCTGAGCCGTACGCATGAGCGTGACGCACATACGGGCATCATCGAATTGCCCATCGTGATACTCCACGCCCCCGTCGAGGCCGCTGGGCTCAAGATTGGGAATCGCCTCAAGCGTCTTGTCATGGCCCAAAATCCTCGATGGCGCCAGGTTCAATCGCCCAGCCAGCAAGTCATAGAGCTTCAGACCGATGCCGTAGAAGGGCCCCTCCCACCACTTGTACCGGGGCACGATGAACGCCAGATTGCGAACCAAGTGCGGGGCATTGGCGGCCATGATGCCACGCTCATGCAGCGCCTCACGCACCAGCGAGATGTTGCCCTGCTGCAGATAACGAACGCCTCCGTGCACCAACTTGGTCGATCGGGAACTCGTGGCCTTGGCCCAGTCCACCTGCTCCAGCAGCAGCGTTCGGCAGCCTCTGGATGCGGCATCGACAGCGCAGCCCAAGCCCGTGGCCCCACCCCCGATGATCACGATGTCCCAAGGCTCACCGGATGATGCCGCAGCCAGATGATTCTCTCGTCGCATCAGTCTTCCTCCAACGTCCGAGCCCTGTGCACAGCCCGCCTCCAACGCTTCAGCGCAGTATCCACCCGCTCACGATCTTGAGCAGGTTCGAACTCGTGCTCGATACTGACATGTTGCCCAATGTCCGCCGGGCTGTCGAACACACCCGCCGCAATCGCAGCCGCAGAGGCTGCCCCGAACGCGGTCGTCTCAAGCATGGCCGGGCGAAACACCTTCGTACCGAGCACATCGGCCTGCATCTGCATGAGCAGATCACTGGCCGAAGCGCCGCCATCAACACGAAGCCCTCTCCGCTCGATGCCCGCGTCGGCCTCCATCGCCTCAAGCAAGTCATGCACGCTGCAAGCCACGCCCTCCAAGGCCGCTCGAGCGATGTGAGCATCCGTCGTGCCCCGAGTCATTCCCAACAAGGCACCGCGGGCGCCGGAGTTCCAGTGCGGCGCCCCAAGACCCACGAAAGCAGGCACCAAAACGACACCGCCGGTGTCAGGCACGCTTGCGGCCAGTTCATTTACGGCCTGAGCAGAGTCGATGATGCCCAGACCATCACGCAGCCACTGCACCGTCGCCCCACCCATGAAGACGCTTCCCTCCAGCGCGTAGCACACCTGCCCCTGAGCAGCCTGCCAGGCCACCGTGGTCAGCAGTCCGTTTTGAGAGTGCACAATCTTCTCGCCCGTGTTGAGCAGCAGAAAGCACCCGGTGCCGTAGGTCGTCTTGGCCTGCCCACCCTGCACAGCCCCTTGCCCCAGCAGCGCCGCTTGCTGATCACCAATCATGCCCCTGATCGCGATGCCCTCAAGGCCCTCGACGCTCGCTGTTGCGATGTCGCCCCAGCAGGGCACGACCTGCGGGAGCATCGCAGCTGGAACACCGAATCGCTCCAAGAGTGTCTCATCCCAAGCCATCTGCTCGATGTTGAAAAGCAGGGTCCGCGACGCATTGCTGGCGTCAGTCGCATGCACGCCTCCCCCTGTCAAGCAGAACAGCAGCCAGCACTCAATCGTGCCCATGGCTAACTGCCCGGCCTCGGCCGCAGCCCTCGCGCCGGGCACATGCTCAAGCAGCCAATGCAACTTCGAAGCTGAAAAGTAGGGATCCGCCCGTAGACCCGTGCGGGCATTCAGGTCAGTTTCGTCCTGCCCAATCCTCGCCATGAAGTCCGCAGTACGCCGGTCCTGCCAGACGATCGCCCGGTGGATGGGCTCGCCCGTAGCGCGGTCCCAAATGACTACCGTCTCCCGCTGATTCGTAATGCCGAGGCCGGCGACGTCTGCGGCCACGATGCCCGCCTGGGCAATGGCCTGCCGGGCCACATCAAACTGCCGGTCACGAATCTCAATCGCGTCGTGCTCCACCCAGCCAGGCTGAGGAAAATGCTGCTCGATGGGCTGCTGGGCCAACCCGCAAATGCGGGCGTTTTCGTCAAACACGATGGCCCGGCAACTGGTCGTACCCTCATCAAGCGCAAGCAGATAGGCCATCGGCACCTCCCTGAGGCCATGCTGGCATGAACCCGCCTCAACTGGCAAGCGACACGATCATGGGACTGACTTTTTTCGAAAAAGTCGCAACGGCATGTCCTGGCGACACTTGCATGCACGTCGCCTTGTTCAACGAGGCTGCGAGAGCCTGTCTGTCAACGCGCCAAAGATCATGCTTCTAGCGGAGTTGGAACTTTATCCACCGACCCAACAAGCCCACCTGCGCTACCCGCGCACAACCCCAAAAGGTCCCAATAAGTTTGCATGTGGAGGAACGGGACGGCCGATAGGGCTGGTTGAGCGGACAGCGGATTGAGGCCGACTCCACTCCCCAAACAGACTTCCTTCTCTTCTCTTCCGCCACCTCCAGTCCATCGGGCTGGAGGTGGTTTGTTACAGGGGCTACAACTGCTGAAGCTTGCCCTTGCCCACGACCTACCCATGAGCCTCGAGCTCCATCGCAGACAAACTTGAGGCGCCCTTGGAAGTCGACTCACCAAGCACAACGCTTGCGCTCCCTGCCCCAGTCAACACATGCTCACCAACTCGCCTCGACCCACACCCCAGACTGTTGGAGAAGCGCACATTTGATCAAGGCAACTGCACGACCTTTTTGATGAACTGAGACCGCTGCTCCATGCCTCACGGCTTGGGGCTCTTCAGTCACCGCCTGACGGCTGGATACACTTCCCCGACCATGTCACTACGACAGTCCCTACGGCTGACCCATCGCGCCTGGCGATACCGCTTGGGTTCAAATCGCGCTGAAGTTGCCTTCGTACGCCGTAGCCTTTCACGAGGCGATCTGGCTGTCGATCTGGGCGCCCACAAGGGTGCATTCCTGTATTGGCTACGAGCCTCGGTGGGTGCTCAGGGTTGTGTGCACGGATTCGAACCGCAACCCACGCTTGCCGACAGGCTCACCAGCATCGCACGCGTGCGGCGGTGGTCGAACCTGCATGTACACCAGTTGGCCGTTGCCCGCGAGGCGGGAACACTACGGCTGGGCGTTCCGGGTGGAGGCACGTCCCCGGGCGCCAGATTGCTGGACCCAAGCGCACCTGACGCTTCATTTGGCGACGTGCATGAAGTGAAGGTGGTCACGCTTGACGAGCACTTCGCTGATCGCAAGTCGCCGGTGAAGTTCATCAAGTGCGATGTTGAGGGCGCTGAACTGGCTGCCTTTCAGGGCGGAGAGCAACTGCTTCGAACAGATCTGCCGAACTTGCTCTTTGAGTGCGAACAGCGGCACCTGCAGCAGCACACCATGAGTGATGTCTTCGACTGGCTTCAGCAGTTGGGTTACGAAGGCCAGTTCTTCCAAGGCGGAAGACTGTGGCCGCTGGAAGCGTTCTCAGCAGATGAGCACCAACGGCTTGATCGCCCTGGCGGGTTCAACCACCCTGACTACTGCAACAACTTCGCATTCATCGCACCGTCCCGACCTGGTGCGTCCTGAACAGCAGTTGGATCGCAGTTATTCCCTGCAGGGTGATCACCGGTAGCCTCTGGGCCAAGTGACTGAGACGAGCCCAGCGCCGGCAGGGCAGCCCGATGATCTCGACTGAACATCCAAATGTTCAAATCCGCAGGCGTCTTGGCCTGTCGCCACCGGAGCGTTGCACGACTCTGGAACAGACTGGTTCCTATGCTGCGATCAGGAAGCCAGATCTTCTTCGACGTTCTTCCCCGCCAACAACTTCTGGAACCAACTCATCTTCATGTCGATCATGTCAGGGCTGCTGCGCTGCCCCACCACACCCATCTCACCACACCAGCGATCGCCCGGCCCCTTGATGATCGCACCCTCCTCCTCGATGCCCATCTGGGCCCGGACATCCGCCAGCGGTTGTTGCATGTAGGGCTCGAAGTCGAAGCCGAACACCTCGAAGTTCGTCGTGGCCCTGGCTCCACGCTCGAAGGCCCGAATCACCACGTCCGGATTGAACTGGTGCAGCCACACTTCAAGCCCCTTGTCAAATTGAATGCCAATCTGGAACTGCGCCACAGCCCCGATCACGGCCTTGCCCAGATCGAGATCCATCATGCCGTCGGCAAAGGCCACGACGCAGGTCTCACCAAGTGGCGTCGTGGGGTATCCACCAAGCACATGGTGCATGTCATGAATGGTGAGGTTGTTGGAAAAGAATGCCCCTTTGGTACCCGGTAATGGGAAGTGATTGTCTCGGTAGTACTCGCTCAGCACCTTTCCAAATGTGCCTTCAGGCAGATCACAATAGCCCTGATACCGAGCGAGCATCTTCTTATCGCCGTCAACGTGCAGCAGGTTCTTCAGAATCGCACCCGGCAGCTGATGGATCTTTTTCCCACTCTCCATGAGCGCCGGGCGCAATTGACAGATGCTGATCTCTGTGACCGACCCATGGCACAGCTTGTACAACTCGCGGGCAAATTTGCGATTGAACCCGAAGGCGGAATTGAGTTGCTCAAAGGTGGCGACTCGGGTCTCTTTGTCTTCGTCTTCAAGGAAGGGCAGGATGCCGGCCATGTTCAAGACTTCACGTCTCAGCGTTTCATCGGCGACTGCATCGGCTGCTCCGTCAAGCGTGCCCGGGAGACCATCGATGTCCACCTCGACGTGAAACAGGTGATCTGCAAACGCCTGCAATGTGGCCCGGTGAATCTCATGCAGCTGAAGTTGGCCATCTGCCGTGGCAACACATTTGAGCAGGGACAAAGCCGCCTGGGCCTCATCGCCGGACACTTGCAGAATTCGCTTCATGTTGGCCGATCTCCCGGTCCATCTGTCGGACCGAAAGCAGGATACAGCCGAACACCTCAGACGTTGAACAGGAAGTGCACGACATCGCCATCGCGCATGGCGTACCCCTTGCCCTCACTTCGCAACTTGCCCGCGTCCTTGATGGCCTTTTCCGATCCCAATTCAAAGATCTCGTCGCAGGCATAGCACTCCGCACGAATGAACCCCCGCTGAATGTCGCTGTGAATCACGCCGGCAGCTTCGGGTGCGGGGCAGTCAACTGGTATCACCCAGGCCCGAACCTCCTTCTCGCCGGCGGTGTAGAACGTCGACAGCCCAAGCACTTGATTCATGCCGGCAGCCAGGGCCCCTACCGCAGGCTGCTGAAGCCCCATCGACTCAAGCATGTCAGCTCGATCGGCTTCGTCCAGTTCCGCTATCTCCGACTCCAGCGTGGCGCAGAGCACGACGCACGTGCCCCCACCAGCTTCACGAACGGCGGTGACATGATCACTTGCGCCATCTACGTCGTTTTCGCCGACATTGGCCACGTGCAGTACAGGTTTGGCCGTCATGAAACCAAACGACTTCATCGCTGCAGCCTCGGCACCTTCCCAAGAAGCATCTCGCAGCGGTGTGCCCTCCTGGAGCAGTGCGTCGGCCTTTTGCAGTACGGCGAGTCGTTGTTTAGCGTCGGCGTCATTGCCACGGGCGCTTCGCTGCGCCTTGCCCAAAGCACCTTCCACAACAACAAGATCAGACAGCAACAGTTCGCTGTCCATGGCGTCGATGTCACCGGCGGGATCAGCGGGTCCAAGTCCGGGGTCGTCCCAACAGCGGACCACGTGTGCAAGCGCGTCAACTGTGCGGATGTGGGCGAGCACCTGCCCGAGCGAGTCTCCGCCAGAAGGCACGCCTGGAATGTCTACAACCCGGACGGTGGCCGGAATGATCTTCTGGGTTGGAACGAACTCAGCGATGCGATCCAGGCGAGCATCTGGAATCGAGGCCATGCCCATGTTGGGTTTCATGGCGCCGGGCGTCACGGGCACGCTGTGACCACTGAGGGCCTGAAAGAGCGTGGTCTTGCCAACGCCGAGTCGTCCGATGAGTCCGCAGTCCATTTGGTGTTGCTTCCGCGAGTCAGGGGCCGGTTGGGAAACGTGGCAGTTTAGCCCGCCGCGGACTTGGCAGCCGGAGCCGTGATCTGCCAGGCCAGTGGAATGGCCGCAACCAAACCCGCCGCAAAAATCGACAGCACGATCTGGAGCAGCGGCAGTTGGGGATCCTCAAACAGCCCCAACACGATGCCAGGAACGAGCTGGAAGGCGCCTGCTGCCAACAGGCCACCTGCATTGATCACGCCGATGGTGGTGGCCACAAAGGCTGGCTGGACATCGCGGCAGCCGATGGGAAAGCACAGGATGCTTGCTGAGATCCCCAGACCGACCGCCAGATGAATCAGATTGATCGTCCACGCTGTGCCCGGCACCGGCAGGAACAGCAATGCGGCCACGCCTGCGAGCGCTAGACAGATGCCTGAAATGAGCAGGCCGCGCCGCAGCGAGTCGCGCATGCCCAGCGCCCCCATGCACGGGGCTCCGATAGCCATGCCGATGAAGATCCACCCGTTGAATTGCACGGCTTCGATGTGCGAGAACCCCCACGCTTCCTGCAGCGGAATATTCCACAGACCGGCAAACCCGAACGTGATGCCACAGACCATGGCATAGACCACCGCTGTCCGAACTACGTGAGCGTCGCCCAGCAGTCGTTTGAGGTCCCGCGTGATGGAGCCTTCGGGCGGCCGCTGAGATGGGCCGATGGGTGGGATACACACCAGACACAGCAGTGCTGAGACGATTCCCGCCAACGCCAGCATCGCCATGACACTTCGCCAGTGCATGCCCGCGAGCATGCTCGCCACACCGGCGTCCCCCACCCACAGTCCGAGCCCAAAAATGCAGTCGATCAATCCCATGGCCAAGGGGAACACCGACAGGGGCAGACGGCGGCGGGCGATCAGGCCAGCGCCGGGAAAGGCGAACGCGGCAGCAAAGCCCATGGCCGCCCGCAGTGCCATGGCCGACCAGAAGCCGTCGGCGAACGAGAACAGCCATGCGAACAGGGCCAGCAGCGCGGCTGCCGGCGCCAGTACACGGCCCGGGCCGAGTCGATCGATGATCAGTCCAGCGGGCACCTGCATGAGCCCATACACAATGAGAAAGGCAGCCGAGGCAATGGCACCGGCTGTCACGCTCATACCCAGCGACTCACGCAGCGTGCCGTCGAGTGCCGCGTAACTGTTCTGCACGACGAGTTGGTAGAAGACGAAGAGGGTTGCCGCCAGCCAGGCCACCCACCCCATCACGCCCCCATAGCGAGCAGGCGCCAGCGTGTTGCCGCCCTGGGTTGTCATATCTGCGCTGTTCAACGCCCAGATGTGGCCATGCGTCGCTGATGCATGAGCCAGGCCTGCATGCCGCCGTTGACATTCGTGACGCGGTGCCCGGCCCGTTCCAGCATGCCACATGCCATGGCGCTGCGAACACCCCCAGCGCACATCACGAGAAGATCGACAGCGGGTACGTCGGCAAGCCGCTCAAGCAGGCGGGTGTGGGGCACCAGCGTCGAGCCGTCTATCGATACGTTGGCATGTTCTGCGGTGGACCGCACATCAAGCAATGTGGCCCCGGACTGCAGCGACGCATCGAGCGCGTCGGGGTTGATCTGATCGGTCGCTGTGGGCGAGGCCTGTTCCATCGCCTGCGCCAAGGTGTCAGGGGTCGCCCAGCCGCACACCTTGTCAAGTCCGATTCGGATCAGGCCGCGGGTGAATGACTCCACTTCGTGCGGATTGCAAATCAACACGATGGGCTCGTCGGGATCGACCCATGACCCGGTGACAGACAAGAACCAACTGCCGCGACGCGTGTGCAGCGAGCCGGCCAGGTGGCCCGCGCGGTAGGCGTCCCAGGGGCGCATGTCCAGCAGGGCCGTCTCGGATGTGTCTAGCTTGACCACATCGGCTGCGTTGAGTTGGGATGGCTCGGGCAGGGTGCCAAGCAGCGGCACGCCATCGCGATTGAGCTTCTTCATCCGACCGAAGTACAGCGGCGGCTCGCCTTGTCCGTCGAGAATGCCTTGCACGAAGGCATCTGAGTCTGGTGCGAGTTTGAGGGCCGAGTTGTGCCGACGCTCATATCCCACGGTGCTCTGAGGTACAGCGCCCAGCGCTTTGCCACAGGCGCTTCCCGCACCGTGGGCGGGCCAGACCTGCAGATGATCGGGCAGGTCGAGAAAGCGCAGCGCCGATTGCTGCAGGGCGCGGGCCCCCTCGACCCGGGCGCCTTCAACACCGGCGGCAGACTCCAGAAGATCGGGGCGGCCAAGATCACCGACGAACACGAAGTCTCCTGAGAGGATGCCCATGGGGTCTTCGGCGCCGCCGCCCACGTCGGTCACGATGTAGCAGAGGTGCTCGGGAGTGTGTCCGGGTGTGTGCACCGCTTGGAATGCGATGCCGCCGACATTGAAGGTGTCGCCGTCATCGAGCAACACGTGGCTATAGGTGCCCCCGTCGGTGCGGGTGTGGAGCCAGCCGTATTGCCAGTCGTCGCCACCAGCCTTGGAGAGGTAGAGCTTGCCACCGGTTGCCTCGGCCAACTCGCGGGCCCCTGAGAGGAAGTCCGCGTGGATATGTGTTTCGGCTATGGCGGTGATTCGTAGACCGTGCGAGGAGGCCAAGTCGAGGACGCGGTCGATGTCCCGGGTGGGATCGATGACGATGGCCTCCCCCGTCCGTTGGCATCCGATGAGGTAGGCCGCCTCGGCGAGCAGGTCATCGTAAAGCAGGCGAAGCAGCATTGTGGGCACAGCCTATCCGCTGGGGTGGCAGCCAAGCCCTCGTCGTGGCAGCAATCTTGTCTTGGACCGATTCCCTGCCGCTCCTACCTGGCGTGCACTCGTTTGCCGCCCTTTGAGGTTGGAGCATCGGTCATCGTGGGAGCCTGTCTCTGCGGAAGCCAGTCTCTGTGGCAGCCTGTCTCTGTGGGAGCCTGTCTCTGTGGGAGCCGGTCTCTATGGAAGTGCGGCGCTGCCAACCACCCCCACCGTGACACCTTCGCCATGGAAGCCCACCGCCGTGGCTCATCCGGCCAACTGTCGATCGTTCACCGGCCCCCCGGTAGGCCGGGCTGAGGGACCGTCGAGGCCTGCCTCAGGATCGAAGAGCCAGACTCCAGCATGAGGGGCCTTGTGCAAAATCGAATCGGGCCACCCCTCAAGAGGTGGCCCGAGCCGGTTTCCAGGAGCAACTGCATTCGCTCCAAATGTGAGCCCCCACACAAGGAACTCAGGTCTCTCCCGGAAACTGCCTGACCCGGAGGCCATGCAATTGGGGAGAGAGACGAGAAATGTCCGGAAGCGTGGGCACCGATGGATGGATCCTCGCTTGAACGTCATTTGTAACACGCGATGCCTGTAGGGGCGAGGCTGGAAGCAGCCAATCGGTCAACGCTCGTTTACCTGTACCAGGGCTAGACCAGCACAACATATTGGATCGCAGCATGTTGAATGTACGGCCATGGGTTTAGAGGAACTAATAGTGCTCATGCTGGAATGGACCCAAACGGCGTGTCAGTGTCACTTCCTCTAGCCACTGGGCCCCAGAGTTGGATCAGAGGCAATGGGGCGACAGGGTCACGAGTTTGCCCGAGCGTGGGCCCCGTGCCAATTGAGGACAGCGGCGTGCAGATGGGGCGCTGACGGGGCTGGTGTGTTGGAGGGTGTCGTGGAGGCGGCCTCCACCGGAACTCGACCAAGCCAGCAGGAGGCAGTGCACAGTTGGGCAGGATGAGGCGTCAAGTGGCTACAGGGCGGCACGGTCGCCAGTTTGGGCGAGGTTGAAACCGCGTTGTTTGAATGTGGCGGCGATGTCTGAGTTGTGGAGCGCTGCGTTGGTGTGATTGAGGTGGATGAAGAAGACCTGGTCCGGTCGGCTTTGGCCCAGGGCATCTAGACGATCCATGGTCTCGTTCATCAGGGGGTGTGGAATCGTGGCGGGGTCTCTTGGGGCGAACTCTGCGGGGTCCAGAAATGTGCCGTCGAGATAGGCGATGTCGATGCCATCAAGCAGGGCAGGCAGGGCGTCGCCCCACGCGTCGATGTCTGGGCAGAACAGGGCGGTGCGATTGGGACCGGTGATTCTCAGAGCGACGGTGTCAGACCACTCGTCTCGGTGCGGGACGGGAACCGCCTGCACTTGAATGCCGGGGACTGGCTCGAATGGAGGGCTTGGCGTGAGTTGCGTTTCAGCCTCGAAAGGGCGGGCATCGAGGTGGCCTGCTGTAAAGAGCTGCTGCCAGGGCATGTGACTTGTGAGCGCCGTGATTGACCGCTGGGACAGGTGTATCGGCAGTTTGTCGCTTGCCAGAGCCTCGCAGCCAAAGTGCAGTAGTCCGGCGCAGTGGCCCATGTGGAGGTGGGTCAGCACAATTGCATCAACTGGTGGAGCACTTTGGGGGCGAGGTGGAATCAGGCGGAGCAGATGGTCGATCTGATCTGGCACTGCCCAGGTTGCTTCGATGAGCGCAACCTTGGCGGCATGGGGATTGTGCAGGGCCAGGCATGCGGGGGTTTCGCGGCGGCCGCTGCGGCGGGCACTGGTGCAGCATGGGGCGTTGCAACCTAGTTGGGGTAGGCCTCCGTCTTGGGCAATGCCCAGCACGATGCACTCCGCCGTTGGCTGCTGCGGTGCTGTCGAGTTGCCCGCCGTGGGGGTCATCGACGCAGTGTGACCGATCGGCCTGCTTCAAACCGGAGCCGTTGGTCAGCACCCACCGCTACTGCACCAATGCTGTGCACCAATACTGGACACCCACCAAGTCCCGGCCTGGCCGCCCCCAATACTGGACACCCACCAAATCTTGGCCCTGCCGCCCTCAAT
>JAKVBU010000021.1 GCA_022446885.1 Phycisphaerales bacterium
GCATCTTGCTTCGGATGCCCGCATTCGATGAGAAGCCAACACCATCCTGGGCCCATTTACTGCGACCACGATCATCGAGCGGTTCATACCGGAGCATGACTGCGATGCGGCCTTCCAGTGTGTCACGTTCGCCGAAACTCGAATACCCGTCGGGGCCTTCTTCGATGGCGTATCCAGCGAATGACAGTGGCGCTTCGACCGAGGCTGACCCGCTGTTTGCAAGTGTGTTGAAGTCCACACCCGGCTCGAATGTGTGCCGATCGAATTCGAGTCGCTGGTCATGAACCACACGCTGGCGACCATGGTTGAATTCGAAGGGCTGTCGCCACGGGTTGACCTCTGGATTGTCGCTGGCGAACGCTGGCTCCAGCCCGATCTGGTCCATGTGCCATTGGATGTAGTTGAGGGCGAGATCGTCACCTCGAGTGCCTGGCTGGCGTCCTTCAAACCACGGGTTGGCGAGCGTCTGGACATGCTGATACCAGAGGCGACCGTCGGGGTGCAGATCGCTCAAGACGCGTTGAGTCGTGCTGCGCCCTGTTTCGGTGGGTGGGTCAAAATCACGAACGCCGCTGGAGTTCTCGACGATGCGGCCCTTGGGTGCGTCGTTTGCTTCTTGCCCAACGGCCTGCCCTGACGCAGGCAGTGTTGCCACAGCTATGAACACGAGGCCAGTGCGAACCAACATGGGTCGGGCTCCTTTTCTGGTTGCGCCCAAGGACGGAACTCGCATGCTACCTCTAGCCAAGGCAGGCGGCTGCCGGCAGCATGCCCGCCAGCCCCAGCGTGGCCCAAGTGCATGAAGCTGCGATCACGCCCGCGAGGATGTCATCGAGCAGGACGCCCCAGCCGCTGCTGAGGCACTGCAGCAGATCTATGGGAGGCGGCTTGAGGATGTCGAACACTCGAAACCAGCCAAAACTCACGATGATGGCGGCTGCCAACATGCCCTCGGATGCCGGGCTGTATCCAGCCAACAGGACTGGAGAGAACGCGCCGGCCAAACTCATGCCTGCGACCTCGTCAATGACCACTTCGCCTGGGTCGCTCTGCCCAAAGTGCTTCTCGGCCCAGGGTGTGAGCCAGATGCAACTCAGGCTCGCGGCTGCCGCGATGAGCAACAGGATCCACCAGGCCTCTACCGGGGCATACAGGACAAGGACGAACGCAAGAGCGGCCATGCCCGCCGATCCCCATGTGCCCGGCGCTGGCTTGATCAGCCCTAGCCCACCTGCAGTGACAACGAGCAGTCGCATCAAGGGCCTTCTCCAGTCAAGGGGCCTGCTCTCGTCAAGGCGTCTGCTCCAGCCGTCGAACGGCCGCCAGATAGGGCAGCCCGGACCAGATCGTCACGGCAACGGTCGTCCAGACGAGGATGTGGTTGGTCCAAAAGATCGCCGGGTGCGTCGCAGGCGGGGCGATCGCCATGAGGCCCATCACGGTGGGCAGCGTCACGCTTTGGACAAACATCTTGAGTTTGCCAGCCCCCTTGGCCGGGAACTCGATCCCTCGTGACTCGGCAACCGACCGGATCGCCGTCACCAGAAGCTCACGAGCCAGCAGCACAACGACCACCCACGGGTAGACACCGCTGGCCTGGTCCAGCAGGGGCCAAGGGGTGTTTTCCGGCGAGAGGGCAAATCGCTGGCCGCCCAGCACCACGAATCCGCCCAGCACGAGCAGTTTGTCGCACAGCGGGTCCATGATTCGCCCGAACAGGCTGACGACATTCCACCGCCTCGCCAGCCAGCCGTCGAGGACATCAGAGAGGGCCGCAGCGATGAACAGCCCGGTAGCTGTCCAGAGCCAAGCCACGCCTTCATCTGGGGCTCGATAGAAACTCAGGACCACAAAAAAGCCCGCTGCCATCAAGGCCCGCGCCATGGTGACGGCATTGGGGATGTGGCGACGTTCCAGCATTGGTGCCGGGATCCTAATTCACCGGGCAGCGTGGGGCCCGATTCAGTTGCGGGGGGTTCGCCATGGCGACTATCCTCCCCGCTTGGCCTCTCGGTTCCGTGGGGGCCACTGCCCGCTCAACCCCTCGATGCCCCTGCTTCAGCCCACAATCGCTATTGCCGCCGCCGCGCTTGGGCTATTGCTCGTGCTCATGGGCCGCGGCGCCCCACAACGCTGGGTTGGGGGTGCCATTTCGCTGGGCGCATTGGCTTGGCTGCTCGTGCTGGCGGGCGAGATGCCCGACGACACATCAGCGGGCGCCCTTGGCCGTGAGGCGGCCTTCATCGTGTTCGCAGCGCTGTCACTGGCCTCTGCGGTCCGCATGATTGCTCAGCCGCGGCCGGTGTACGCAGCGCTCTTCTTTGTACTGGTCATCCTGAGCACCTGCGGCCTGCTGCTGCTGCTCGAGGCGTGGTTCATCGCGTTTGCCGTGGTGATCGTTTACGCCGGTGCCATTTTGATCACCTACATGTTCGTGTTGATGTTGGCTCAGCAGGCTTCTGATGCCCAGCAGGTGGGCGAGATACCCGAGTACGACCGCAGGCCCCGCGAACCAATGACCGCTGTGATTGTGGGCATGTTCGTTGCATTGATCATGGCGGTGGTGGTGTTCCGCGGAATTGGTGAGTTGCCCGCTCCCGCGACCGAACAGACAAGGCTTCAAGCCTCTGCCCAGTTGCTCAATGCGCTGCCCCGGCAACTTGACCGAGCCGCAACCAATGCCGGTCTTGAACCGTCAGATGACCTGGTTGCCCGCGTGCAGGGTGGGGACGTCGTCGCCCAATCCAGCGCCGGGCTGCGAGTGCTTGATGAACGTGATTTTCCTGGCACGACCGAACTCGTCGGGTGGGATCTCGTCGCGAGATTCCCCGCCAGCCTTGAAGTGGCCGGGGTGGTGCTGCTCATGGCGATGTTCGGTGCCGTGGTGTTGGCTCGACGGAGGATCGATCTGGGCGAAGACGAGTTGCGTGCGTCGTCTGGCATGCCTTCACTTGGCGGGCACGGTGAGTCGGGGGATGCCCACTGATGGTGCAGTTGCCCGAAATCGTGACGCAAGGCGCCGACCTGTTCACGCAGGCCCAGTTGGCTCGTTACCTGCTGTTGTCGGGATTGCTCCTGGCCGTAGGTCTGGCCGGATTTCTGTCGCGTCGCAATCTGATCGTGATGTTCCTGTGCACTGAACTGATGTTCCAGGCGGCCGTGATTGCCTTCGTCGCACTGGGCCGCTGGTACTGGGACTTCTCCGGGCAGGTCTTTGTGATCTTCATCCTGACCATCGCCGCTGCTGAAGCAGCACTGGCCTTGGCGCTGGTGGTCTTGTTGCACCGGAGGCGAGGAACGCTTGACGCGGGTGTCTGGCAGGAGCTCAGCGAATGACGCCCCTGTCCGACGCAGTGCCCGTTCCCGTCGATCAGGTGCATGTCCTCACGGACCTGTCCTGGGCCGGGCTCATTCTGTGGCTGCCGCTGCTCTCGATGGTGCTCTGTGGCATCTGCGCCATCTTCAAGTGCCGAACCAAACTACCGGCCTGGATCACGGTGGGGTGCCTTGCCGGGTCGTTCATCACGGCCCTCTTCCTGTGGAATCACTACGAGGCACCTGGCGACGTCGTACACATCGTTCGCTGGTTCGATGTGGCTTGGGTTGGTGGGGGATTCTCCGCCGACATCTCGTTCTATGTTGATTCGCTGTCTCTGCTGTGGATTCTGTTCGTCACGGGTCTGGGCACGCTGATCGCCTTCTACGCCAGCGAGTACATGGAGCCGGACCTGGGGCCGGGCTTCTGCCGATTCTTCGCCGGGGTGAGCGTGTTCCTGTTCGCCATGTCGGCGCTCGTGCTGGCCGACAATCTCGTGCTTCTGTATCTGGGCTGGGAAGGCGTCGGCTTCGCCTCTTACTGGCTCATCGGCTACTACTACACCCGCCCCGAGGCGGTCGCAGCGGCCAAGAAGGCGTTCATCGTCAATCGCATCGGCGACCTCGGCCTGGCGCTTGCGATCTGGCTCTGCTGGACCAGTTTCGGCACGGTGCAGTACGACGAGTTGGTCACGGTTGTCGAGTCTGGGCAGTTCACCGCCATGACGGGCGACTGGTCAGTTGCCGCGATCCCGTGGCTGCTCATGCTCGCGGCGTTCGGCAAGTCGGCCCAGCTGCCCCTGTATGTCTGGCTTCCCGATGCCATGGAAGGCCCCACGCCCGTCTCCGCCCTGATCCACGCGGCGACGATGGTGACAGCTGGCGTCTATCTGCTGGCCCGCATGTATCCGCTGTTCCTGCTCGATGGTGACCACAGTGCCCTGCACGTGGTGGCCTGGGTCGGCGGGCTTACGGCACTGCTGGCGGCCACGATCGGCATGGCCCAATTCGACATCAAGCGGATCATGGCCTACTCCACGGTGTCCCAACTGGGCTTCATGTTCATGGGGCTTGGTGTGCTGACCACATATGGCGCCGCCTACCACGTGTTCACCCACGCCTTCTTCAAGGCGGTGCTCTTCTTGACGTGTGGTGCCGTCATGCACGGGTTCGCGGGGCAGTTGGACCTGCGAAAGCTCAGCGGGCTGCGACACATCAAGGGGTGGCGAATCACCGCATGGGCGATGTTTGTGGGTTGCCTGTGCCTGGCAGGATTCCCCTTCACATCGGGGTACTTCAGCAAGGACGCGATTCTGGCAGAGGCCTTCGTGACGCATGGCCCGGGCTTCGAGATTCTTGGCTGGATTGCGATCTTCACTGCGGGTCTGACCGCCTACTACACCTTCAGAGTGTGGTTCCGGGTGTGCGCCGGTCCCGTGCAGTACGAACCCGGCGATGAGCACCATGGTGATGACCATGGGCATGACGGCCACTTCCATCCGCACGCGCCGCGGTTTGCCATGAACAGCGTGATGGCCATCATCGCGGTGGGGGCGCTGCTGGCGGCCGTGCCCTACTTCATGTCCAGCGACGTGAAGGGGGGCTGGATTGCCGACATGGTGCACGACTCCACCGCCGCAGAAGGCATTCCCGCAGTGCGACAGGCAGCCGATGCAGAAGCGCATCACGGCGACATCCTTGGCTTTGACCCTCACGTTGCGATGTATTGGATTTCTGGCGGCGTCGGGTTCATCGGATTGTGCATCGCTGCATGGCTGCACCTGTTCAGGCGATCAGATGCTGATGCACTCAAGCGTGCGCTTGCGGGCAACGCCCTGATTGCATGGCTCCCGCGGGCCATGGAACGCAAGTGGTATGTGGACGAGATCTATCACGCACTCATCCGTGCCCCACTCTGGGTGCTCTCACACGTGTTCCACGCGATTGACCGCATCGTGATCGATCTCGTGATCGTTGATGGCATCGCACGCCTGCCCCGAGCATTCGGTCGCTGGATGCAGCCCTTGGCCACCGGCGGCGTGCAGTCTTCGGCAGCCGCCATGGCCGGTGGCGTCATGCTGTTGATCCTCGTACTGCTCATCTTCCTGACGACGGGGGCACTGCACTGATGCTCGCGCTCGTTCTCATCGCACTACCGCTGCTGGGCGCCCTCATCGTGGCCGTCAGCCCAGTCCGTAATGCAAGAGGCACTGCCCTTCTGGCAACGCTGGCGGCATTCGGAGCCACAGTTGCCGCTGCGATCGGGTTTGAGGGTTGGGGCAACGGCCGCTTCGGGCTGGCGCTGGAGGCGCCTTGGCTGGAGGGTGTGGGGGTTTCATTGGCGCTGGGTGCTGACTCGGTCGCCATGCTGCTGGTGCTGCTCACGGCCTTGTTGATGCCGCTGTCGGTGTTGGGCTCATGGACTGCCATTACCGCCCGACGCCGCGAGTTCTTCGGCTGGCTGCTCGTGTTGCAGGCGGCGATGACCGCCGTCTTTCTAGCCCGCGACATCGTGGTCTTCTACGTGGCCTTCGAGTTCACGCTGATCCCGATGTATTTCCTCATCGCGATCTACGGCAGCACCAATCGTGCACGCGCCAGCATCAAGTTCTTCATCTACACCTTCACCGGATCGCTGGTGGCGTTGGCAGGCATCGTCTACGTCGCCTGGGCATTCGCGCAGGAGCACGGGCACTGGTCATTCTCGATCGAGCAATTGACCACCTTCGCCGCTTCTGGCTTGTCAATGCACGAAGCCACCATGGTGCTGCTGGCGTTGATGGCTGGCTTCGCCGTGAAGGTGCCTCTGTTCCCGGTGCACACGTGGCTGCCACTGGCCCACACCGAGGCACCCACGGCCGGCTCGGTCATTCTGGCGGGCGTCCTGCTGAAACTGGGCACCTACGGCATCTACCGATTCGTGCTTCCGATGTTGCCCGTGGTTGTGGTCGAGTGGGCCCCGTTCATCGCCGTACTGTCGGTTGTGGGCATCATCTACGCCGGCCTCATCTGCTGGGTGCAGCGTGATGTCAAAAAGTTAGTTGCATACTCGTCAGTGAGCCACCTTGGGTTCTGTGTACTGGGGCTGTTTGCGTTGAACCCGCTTGGGCTGCAGGGCAGCGTGCTCTACATGATCAACCACGGTCTCTCGACGGGCGCCTTGTTCTTTCTGATCGGGATGATGTACGAGCGGTATCACACCCGTGACATGACAGCAGTGGGCGGGCTCGCTCGACGAATGCCAGTGTGGTCGTGCTTCATGGTGTTCTTCGTGCTGGCCTCGGTCGGTCTGCCGGGCTTGAACGGATTCGTGAGCGAGTTCCTTTGTCTGCTGGCGGCATTCGCTGCAGGCGACGCGGGCGCCTATCCGGGCGTATTGGGGCCGTGGTTCGCGGCCTTTGCCGCCGTTGGCATGGTGATTGCAGCGATGTACCTGCTGCGGATGGTTGGCAGCATGGTGTTCGGTGCACTTCGAGAGCCTGGGGACCATCACGAACACGACCAGTTGAGTGCGGATCTGACGCCGCGAGAGATCACCGTGTTGATTCCGTTGGCCGTGCTTTGTGTGCTGCTTGGTGTGGCACCGTGGTTGGCGACCGACGCGATCGAGGGGTCGATCACCAACACATTGGCGGCCTATCCGGAGTCGGTCGCAACGGTCCACGAATTCATGGCGGGGGGGCGCTGAGCATCTGACATGGTCTTTCCACTGCTCATTCCGGAACTGATCGTGCTCGCCGGCGCTGTGACATGTGCCATCGTGGGCGTCTCCAGCAAGCGCAGCGTGCGGGACGCGCTGCCGGGTGTGGCGATTGTCACATTGGTCATTACTGGCCTGTGGATCTCGATCTTCGCCGGCGTGGAAGGCATGCGTGCTCCAGGCTCGACGCTCCAGACGCTTGGGCCTTGGGTCGGTGTCGTCACCTGTGCACTGGGTGTCGTGCTCGTGCTGCTCAATGCCGGAACTGCTGATCGTGAATACGAGTCAGCGGTAGCCGCGGGGAAAGTGACGTTCGATCCGCTTCGCACAACTCGAGGTGAGTTCTACGTATTCCTGCTGCTGAGCCTCGGTGGCTTGCTGCTGGTGACAGCGGCCAGTGACCTGATCTGGCTCTTCCTGGCGCTCGAACTGACCTCGCTGCCCACCTACGTCATGGTCGCCATGAGCCGGACGCAGGGGCGGGCCCAAGAAGCGGCGATGAAGTACTTCTTCCTCGGGGCCATGTCGGCGGCGCTCTTCTTGTATGGATTCGCGCTGCTGTACGGAGCAACCGGCACCGTGGAACTCGCCTCCATGCAGGCGGTGTTCACCCAACAGGCCGCAGCTGGCGGCATTGGCGTCATGGGCATCGCCGGCATGCTGCTGGCGGTGTTGGGGATTGGCTTCAAACTCGCTGCGGCACCGATGCACCTCTACGCCGCAGATGTCTACGAAGGCGCCGCCTCACCCGTGACGGCATTTCTGGGCTTCGTGCCCAAGGCCGCTGGTGCATTGGCGCTCATGTTGCTGCTCTCCACGATCGGCTGGTTCGACAATGGCGCCCTGCCGCCGGTGTTGAGCGTGTTGCTCTGGGTCATGGCAGCCCTGACCATGACGCTGGGCAACATCGGGGCGTTGCTGCAGACCTCGGCCAAGCGTATGTTGGCCTGGTCATCGATTGCCCACAGTGGCTACATCCTGATGGGCATTCTGGCGGGCCCTCATGTTGGCGGCTTTGGCGCAGTGCTGGTCTATCTGCTCGCCTATGGGCTCTCCAACACGGCTGCGTTCGCCGCGCTGGCTGCGTTGCGGCGTGGCGGCGCTGAAGTCGAATCACTCAAGGATCTACCGGGCTTGCGCGAGCAGCACGGGCTGACGGCGTGGACGATGGCCATCGCCTCGGGCAGCCTGCTTGGCTTCCCGCCGCTCATCGGCTTCTGGGGCAAGTTGCTGCTGTTCATCGCGGCCGTTGCATCTGGACACATCGTGCTCGTTGTCATCGCCGCCCTTAACAGTGCCATCAGTGCGGGCTACTACCTGAAACTGGTAGCGATTCCGATCATGGGCGAGCCCACGGCTCGAAGTCGTGAAGTCGAGCGGGCCATCTCGCCGTGGCCAAGGCTGGTGGGAATCGCACTGGCTGTCTCGCTGCTGCTGATGCCGCTCGTGTTGCCGGTGCTCATGCAGCAGGTGCAACGCATCTTTGCCAACTGATTCGCTGCTGTCGCGTCATAGCTGACGCACTTAGTCGGCCACGACCACCTGTTGAGGTGGGGGTGTCCCCATGGCGAATTGGATCAACAGACCAAGGACGGAGAGCCCCAGCCAGCAGCCGATGGCAAACAAGGCGGACTCTTGGGGAGAGAACCCCAGCGAAGTGCCGCCCAGCGCCTGAAAGAGACGAGGCACAGACCCGGCGATCATGAGCGCGCCCCCGACGGCGGTCAGGAGCACTGCCGAAGTTCGGGATGCAAGGGCCGAAAGCAGCAGGCCCAGCAGTGCCGCGGAGCCGCCGGCGATGAGGATGGCGAATCGATCAGCCCCAGGGACGAGGGCCCAAGCGGCTCGAACCGGCCGCAACTCCGGGCGCGCCTCAAGTTCGGCTGCGATGTTTCCAATCGTCTCGTCTGCACTCAACACCGGTGCCGACGGGGCCGAGACAGGCGCGTCAGCGTCGGGCAGGGGCGCTTCATCGAGGCCAAAGAGCATGGCGACGGGAGGTTGAGGCAACGGCTGGTCATCTGGGGCAATCAGCGCAATCAGCGCCCATGTCGTGACGGCTGTGAGCAGGCCCAGCAACAGGCACAGGCTCAAGCCGGAGGCCAGATGCCAAGCGAGCAGTGCCACGCAGGCTGTGGTCAGAGCGCCGACGAGTGGCAGGACCCACTCGGGCCCGACACCGGTCTCCAGCCAGACGAGCCGTCCGAGAATGGCACCGCCAGCCAGTCCGAGTGCCCCTACGGCGGGCCTGATGATGCTGCCCCCGGCGGCCCAGAGCACCAGGCCAAGTGCCAGCGCTGTGATGATCCAGGCCAGCGAGGCATCTGAACCAGCAGGTGCCCCGGAGGCGGCAGATTCAGCGGCCAAAATGAGGTTGAACAGGCCCATGCATGGACTTCATCGGCCTGCCGAGGCCCCAGGCCGCAGGAAGGGCGCCCCCAACTACCATGCCCAGCCCATGCCCCTGATTCCCTCTGTACTGGCAGTATTGACCATGGCGACGACCGATCCACACGGGGCCCAGACTGAAAGAGCCCCCAATGAGCTTCTGAACGAGACAAGCCCTTATCTGCTGCAGCACGCCTACAACCCGGTGCAGTGGTACCCATGGGGGCAAGAGGCGATCGAGAAGGCCCGGCTTGAGGACAAGCCCATCTTCCTGAGCGTGGGGTATTCAACCTGCTATTGGTGCCACGTGATGGAGCGGGAGTCCTTTGAAAGCGAGGACATCGCGGCCATGCTCAATGAGCACTTTGTACCGGTCAAGGTGGACCGGGAAGAACGGCCCGATGTAGACGACATCTACATGACCGCGGTGCAGGTCATGACGGGCTCGGGCGGTTGGCCCATGTCGGTGTTCATTGAACCAGGCTCACTTAAGCCCTTCTTTGGGGGCACCTACTTCCCCCCATCAGACATGGGCGGGCGGCCGGGGTTCGGCACCCTGCTTGAAGCAATTCATGAGGCGTGGATCGATCCGGCCAAGCGGGTGGAGTTGGAGGGGCAAGCAGATCGTCTCGCTGCCGCGGTGGAAGCGCGTCTGGCCGCCATGCCAGAGCCAGCCTTGCCCACCAGATCAGTGGTGGATGCGGCGGTGGCGCAGTTGATGTCAACCTACGACGAACAGGACGGCGGCTTTGGAGGCGCACCGAAGTTTCCCACGCCGCCGAATCTGCAGCTGCTCATGGCCACGGCTTGGGACCGCCCGGATGTACAGCAGGCCCTGATGCATACGCTCGATCGAATGGTCATGGGCGGCATCTATGATCAGGTCGGTGGGGGCTTTCATCGTTACAGCACCGATGCTCGATGGCTGGTGCCGCACTTTGAGAAGATGCTCTACGACAACGGGCAACTCGCTTCGGTCTACGCCGAAGCAGCAATGCGAACGGATGAGGGGCTCTATCGGGCTGTCGCCAGCGAGATCGCCGACTACGTGCTGCGCGACATGATCGATGCCAGCGGCGCCTTTTGGTCGGCTCAAGATGCCGAGTCCAATGCCCGCGAGGGTGAGAGTTACATCTGGACACCGGTTGAAGTGGATGCCGCTCTGACCGCGGGGGGTCTTGACGCCGATGACATTGCATTCGCCCACCGCGTGTATGGCCTGAGTGAAGGGGCCAACTTCCGAGACCCACACCACGCCTCCGATCCCAGATGGGTACTGCATCTGGTTGATCATCCTTCGAAACTGGCTGCAGCTGAGGGTGTTACAGGCCCAGCGTTTCATCAGTGGCTGGTGCGGGTGAACGAGGCGCTCAAGGTAGTACGGGATGCACGCGAACAACCCATCACTGACGACAAGGTGCTGGCCGGTTGGAACGGATTGATGATTGCAGGCCTGGCCGACACAGCTCGGGCGACGGGGGAGCAGCGATACATCGACGCTGCTATTGCCGCAGCCGACGCGATTCGCTTGCACATGTGGAACGAGGAGACCGGGCTCAAGCGGTCGATGCGTGGCGGTGAGGCTCGCATCGACGCCTTTCTAGAGGACTACGCACTGCTCGGGGGTGGAGCGATGGCGCTGCATCGGGCCACGGGAGACCCGCAGTGGCTCAATTGGGCGCAGCAACTGGCAGATCAGGCAAAGGAGCGCTTCTTTGTGACCGAGTCTGGCTGGTTCGACATGCCCGCGGGCGATGCGTTGCTGTTCGTACGAGGGCGTTCTCTTTATGACGGGGCCATGCCTGCAGGCACATCCGCGATGCTGGCGCTGCTGGTTGCCTTGGCCGAGGCGACAGAAGACGAACGCTGGCTTGATCTCGCTGCCCAAACCGGGGCCTCCATCGGCCCCGTGTTGGAGCGATCGCCTCGCAGCATGCCTGTTGCCGTGCGCGCGATCGACGGGCTGCTTCGTCACAAGCCTCTTGAGCAAGGCGCAGTGGAGGCGTCTGCCAAACACAGCGAGGGGGCCGTGACCGCTCATGTCATCGGCTTGCCCTCGTCGCTGGCTGGCGGTGCGTCGGCTACGGCCCGCCTGGTGCTCACCATGGACAAGGGGTGGCACGTGACGCTGCCGGGCACGAATGACGAATTCGCAATGCCCCTGCAGGTGGATCCCGGGGACCCCACGCTGGAGGTCCAGATTGACTGGCCCAAGGGGCATGCGCTCCAGACGCTCGCTGGAGAAGTGCAGGTGCTTGAGGGCACCGTCGAGATCCCGCTTCGCATCCAGCGGGCCCAAGGAGGTGCGGACGCGCCCGTGAGCATCGTGGTGACCTGGCAGGCTTGCGATGATCAGATGTGCAAGGCCCCGGTCACCCATCGATTCGGGGAGGCGCCCTGACCATGTCCGATGTTCTGCAAATCGCACTGGTTCAGACAGGGGGCACGATCGAGAAGACCTACAACGCATGGGGCGGCACATTGGCCAATGCAGGGTCCGTATTGGAGGACATGCTCAATGGGCTGCAGTTGGAGGGCGTGCAGGTGCAATTGCATCCATTGCTCGCCAAAGACAGTTTGGATCTGACTCCGGGGGATCATGATCTGATCGTAAAGCGGGCCCTTGAGCTGGCTGGAGATCACGATGGTGTTGTGGTCTTGCACGGAACCGATCGCCTCTCGGTGACGGGAGAGCAACTACACACAGCCTGTGGAGGTGCGCCAGAGGCACCGATTGTGCTCACCGGGGCCATGCGACCCTGGATTTTGCGTACCAGCGATGCCCTCCAGAACCTCACGGAGGCTCTGCTTGCGGTACAACTGCTGCCCCGTGGAGTGCATGTGTGCATGCACAACCGGGTTCTGACCTTTCCCGGCGTCGTGAAGGACACGGCGCATCTGCGATTCGTCTCTGCCGATGAGACACAAGAGGAGCTCGACGCGTGAGCCAACCGAAGTACCGAACCGCCCCAGTGCCCTCCAAGCGCATGCCCGGTGGTATTCCCTACATCATCGGTAACGAAGCGGCCGAGCGGTTCAGCTTCTACGGAATGAAGGGCATCCTGGTCGTGTTCATGACCAGTTATCTCTTCATGCTGCCAGGGTCGTCTGCGACCGAGCGGATGGGGCAGACCGAGGCCATCTACAACTACCACCTGTTCACCTCGGCGGTCTACTTCACGCCAATCTTCGGCGCTCTGCTGAGCGACATTCTGCTGGGCAAGTACCTCACGATCATCAGCCTGAGTCTGGTGTACTGCGCCGGTCACGCGGCACTGGCATTCATGGGCGCTGGGGATGGCATCAACCCCGGATGGATGCTGTTTCTGGGGCTTGGGCTGATCGCACTGGGATCGGGGGGCATCAAGCCTTGTGTGAGTGCCCATGTGGGTGACCAGTTCGGCAGGACAAACGGCCATTTGCTGTCAAAGATCTACGGCTGGTTCTACTTCTCGATCAACGTAGGGGCCTTCCTGTCGACCCTGCTCACGCCTTGGCTGCTGGAGTGGTACGGCCCGCACTGGGCGTTCGGTGTTCCGGGCGTGCTGATGGCGATCGCGACGTTCATGTTCTGGCTTGGCCGCAAGAAGTTCGTGCACGTGCCTGCCGGCGGGCTCAAGTGGTTCCGCGAGACATTCAGTTGGGAGGGCATTTGCACGATTCTCAAGCTGAGCCCCATCTACGTGTTTGTGGCTGTGTTCTGGGCCCTCTTCGATCAGACGGGCAGCGCCTGGGTGCTGCAGGCTGAAGATCTTGAACGGAAGTGGCTCGGCATCACCTGGCTGTCATCACAGATTCAGGCGGTCAACCCGATCATGATCCTGGTGCTGATTCCGGTGTTCACGTTCATCATCTATCCGCTGATCAACAGCGTCTGGAAACTGACGCCCCTGCGAAAGATCGCCTTGGGGCTGTTCGTGATGGCGGTTGGATTCTCGCTGGCTTCCATTGTTCAGGGTTGGATCGATGCAGGGCAGCGCCCGAGCATCGGCTGGCAGGTTGCCGCCTATTCGATCCTCACCGCGTCGGAAGTCATGGTGTCGATCACCTGCCTCGAGTTCTCCTATACGCAGGCACCGCGTGCCATGAAGTCGGTGATCATGGCGCTCTTCCTGATGAGTGTGTCACTGGGCAATGTGTTCGTGGCCGGCGTGAACAAGGTGATTCAGGTGCCGTCAATCGCAGCCGATGTGAAGGCGCTGGCATCGGAGTTCGGCGCCGAGCATCAGTCCATGAGCGAGCACGGCACATCCGGAACGGCTGACCGCACGCTCAATCGTCATCGCCATCACAGGGCCATGCAGCAGGGCGTCGCCTACGAGCCTGCCAAGGATGGCCACTTCACCATGGTGCTGGCGGGTGTCGATGATGTGTTGGGTTCAGGCGACGACATTCGGTTGGGCTTTGCGCCCGATGGCACGACAACGGGCATTGTCGGACAGGAGTCCGATGACATCCGCCAAGGCATAGCGCGTGTGTCCAACTTCTGGGAAGCGAACCACCGCTTGCCCACGAATGAAGAAGGCACTGATCTGGTCAAGTCCATCACGGATCCCTGGGGCCAGCCGCTGCACTATCAAATGCGCAACAGCAAGAAGTTCATCGTCTCCAGTAGTGGCCCGGATTCCACATGGCAGAGTCAGTTCGACATTCGGGGCGAAGTCACGGTGACCTCGCTGACCGAGGCGGAACACGAAGACGCTCAGGATGCCAAGGCCGAACCGGACGTTCTGGCATGGGCGCACCCCGAGCACACTTGGATCGAGCGTGAAGTGGCCAAGCGCGAAGGGCTCGAGTTGAAGCCCAAGTCGGAGCACGAGCGAGAGGCCTACGTGCCTGGCTTTGCCGGCGAGGTGCGTTGGGATATTGGAGGGTCCAACCTGCTCTCGGGCGCCAGTTACTTCTGGTTCTGGACCTGGGTGATGCTGGGCACCGCCATCATCTTCATTCCGGTTGCTTGGCTGTATCGACCACGGACATACCTCCAGGAAGAGGAGGAAGGCTGATCAGCCGGCAGGCCGGGCTCCGGAGTCAGGCCTGGCTCGGGAGTCAGGCCTGGCTCCGGATTCAAGCTTGACTCCAGTGTCAGGCTCAGCTCCAGAGGACTCAGCCGCCGCGGTAGGCACTTCACGGTCTGGCCGCATCGCCTGCAAGGTGATGCGGTCATTGGCCACGTTCATCAGAATGAAGGGCCGCATCGGGTCGCTCGTGGGCCGAGCAATCCAGCTCGTCAGGTCGAGCCGCATCAGGCGGTTCTTGTCGTTGCGGTCCTGCCAGTGCAGGCCTTCGGGCAAGGTGAGCAGGAAGCCGCCGCGGTCATCGTGCACACACGCCACCGACTGGTCCGCCAGCAGCATGGGCTGCTGCCAATTCAGGCCGGTGGGCATCCACAACATCATTCGCTGTTGACGGGGGTCGTAGTAGAAGACCTCTTCCAGCGGCGGTGTGGGTGTACCCACGACATGATGGCGAGCAGTGGCCGAAATCAGTGCATCCACCGGGCGGCCGCCGGCCATGATCGGAATGCTGCGAAGATCCTGCTCCAGGGTCGCGGGGGAGTCGGCATCGAGCGAGATGAGTTGCAACTGATCGGGCGTGAGCCGGTAGGCGCTGAGCCGATTCGATCGCATGGACCAGGAGGGCAGCAGCCAGTTTCCGGTGCCATGAGGAATCACCGTCTCCTGATGCTCGCGGGCGTGCAGCCCGGAAAAGCGAATGACCAGATCAAACCTGGAATCGTCGATCTTGCGTTCGCTCCAGGCGAGTCGGCCGTCGAGCCCGATGGAGGGAAATGCTGCGACCGCATCGCCCTGCACCAGCCACGTCAGGTCTCCCGTGTTCCAATCAACTTTGCCGATCCAGCGGCTGCCGTCTTCATTGGGGCGCTCGACGAGGAAGCCGGTCTCATCGGCGCTGTCGGTCAGGAGCAGTGGGCCTTCCAACTCGGTCTGCACACGCATGCCTCCGCGGCCGGGAAGCACCTGCCAGATGGCGACTGAGGTGTTTGAGGGAACTGGCCCGCCGGGCATGGCCAAGCGCGTCATGACACTGGGCTCATCGCCGGTACTGACCGCGATGTGGGCGCCGTCAGGGCTCAGCAGGGGGAGGATTGTCTGCCCGGCTGGGATGTCGCCAAGATGCCAGGTGCCGCCGGTGAATGAGAGTCGAGATGCTTCGGCCGACAGGAACTGCTGCTCGGAAATCTCAGCGAGGCGATCCCACTGCTGTTGTGTCAGTGTGGACCGCTTGGGCCATTGCGTCTCTCCGGTCGTACATCCGCTGAGCACGACAGACGCGGCGATCAGTGCCATTGAGGGGCGCACTCGCATCACTTGTTCTCGGGTACCGCGTCAGGGTCGATCTGCCGCAGTCGTTCTCGGGTTTCGTCGGTCTGAGGCGTGATACGACGCAGCAGCGAACTGTCGGGGCCGTACTGGTCGATCTCAGTCTGAATCGGGTCACGGTCAGGTGGCTGGACATTGCCCTTTTCAGTGACACGCTCGTAAACATTCAGGTCGATGAGGGCCTGCTCATCTCGCAATTGTTCGCCAAGTGGACGAGCCACAGCTTCGAGGCGTTGCAGATCTTCGACGTTGTAATTGGAGTAGTTGTCGAAGGGGCGGTGCACAACGGTCGGCGTGAGGAACGCGATCAGTTCAGTCCGTTCAAGCGACTCCTCGGTGTGCGAGAAGAGCCCACCGATGAGGGGGATGTCACCCAGAATCGGAATCTTGGTCTTCAGCACCGTCTCCGTCTCTTTGAGCAGGCCGCCGATCACGACCGTCTGCCCATCGAGCAGAATCACGTGGCTCGAGACCTGCTTGCGGGTGAAGATCTGGCTGTTGACGGTGCCGTCGGCGCCGGCGCTGATCGTGGCGCTGGGGCCGATGGCGGAGAGTTCCAGCGTCACCGTGAGGTCTACTGCCCCTTCCTCGGTGATGCGGGGCCGTACGTTCAGGAATACACCGACGTTCTTGTAGTTGACGTTGGTCTGCGTGTTGAGACCAGCTGAAGCACTGTCGGTGATGGATGAGACGACCGGATACTCAAGGCCGCTGAAGAACACAGCTTCCTCGTTGTCGGCCGTGTAGACCCGCGGCTCCTGAATGACTCGGGTGTTCGTCACGGTATTGAGCGCCTCGATGACCAGATTCAGATCAAAGGGCCCCAGGGCCAGCACGCCGGTCGTGCCCGTAAGCAGGTGGTCGAAGATGAACTCCAGAGGATTCAGGGTGGATGATTGATAGTTGACGCCACCAGCGACGTATCCATTTGGTTGGCCCCCGAACTGGATGGGGGCCGAAGTGAACACGCCTTGTCCCTGTTTGGAGATGCCCCGTCCCATTTGCACGCCCAGATTCAGGCTGTCACCCAAGTCCACTTCCACGACGGTCGCCGAGATCATCACTTGGCGTCGTGGCCGATCAAATGCGTGAATCAGCCGAACCATGGAGTCTCGATAGGCCGGCGGGGCAAGCACTGCCAGTGCGTTCTGGCGAATGACTGGCACCACTCGTACCTTGCCGATCAGGGCCGATTCTGCCGACTGGTCGTCTTCGTTTCCGCCCGTTTGCCAGGGGAAGTTGAGGTCCTGAGATCCGCTGGCGGTGTCGGGGCCGGAGATGTTGATGCCGCCCGAGCTCGAGGAACTGTCTGATGCCGCGAAACCCTCTGCCGTCAATCCGGTCTCCGGTCGCGGCAACGAAACACGGGCACCAGCCCGCGCCAGCAGAATGTTGATCTCTTCCGAGAGCTCGACTGCGTTGGCGTACTTGAGCGGGATGACTTCCGGCAGACCGACGTCGGTGGGCTGATCCACTTCCTCGATGATCTGCTCGATGAAGTCGAACGACTCGGCGGTCTTGGCCAATACGAGCAGGGCGTTTCGATCGGGGAAGGCCTCGATGTTGTAGACACCTTCAATGCCCTCGGTGGCGGTGGCACCGCCGCTTTGGCCACTACGGCCTGCTGGAGAGCGGCCACTTGAACTGGAACCACCCCCGGCGCCCAGCACGGTCTGCAGCAAGTCTCGCACCTTGATCGGATCTGTGTACTTGAGAATGAACAGCCGGGAGGTGCCCTCGGGTCGAGGCAGATCCCACTGCCGTTCAATCAGCACCGTGATGTCTTCGAGCACATCTCGCTCGGCCTCGATCGTGATCGTGTTCTGTTGGGCGTTGACGGTGGTTCGCAGCGGCACACGCTGACGTCCCTCGATCTGGCTGGTGTTGGTCCGGGGCGTATTTCGACCGCGGTTCTGGTTGTTCGACTGGCCGCGGGAGGGGGTTGTTCGTGATCCCGAAGACGAGCCACTCTCTTCAAACAGCGCCAGTACGTTCTCTTCGATCTGCAGCGCATCAGCCCACTTCAGGCGGAATGTGCGGATGTGATCGTCGAGCCACAGGTGGTCTTGCTCCTTGATGATCAACTCCGCTTGTTGGCACAGAGCCACATCGCCCAGCAGCAAAATCTGGTTCGACAGCGAGTCGCCGGTGATCTTGGCATAGTCCGCCGGGAAGAACGTCTCGAGATTCTGCACGATCGTCTCGGCGTTGGCCCGTTCGACCTGGAAGATCTTGAGGATGAGTGTGCCTCGGTCGATCCGCTCGGACACGGTGTCTTGCGGCCCGACAACTTCGATCTCGCCCAGCTCGTCGCGCATGTCCAGCAACTTGCCGATGAAGATCACATCGGGGCGCTCGATGATGCCAATTTCGTTCATCCGCAGATAACTGAAGATCAGATCGAGCGCTTCCGATCGGGGCACTGCTTCATCAGCGATGATGGTGAATTCATCTCGGGCAGCCGATGCAATATTGTTGCCCACGGGCATCACGATCTTGCCGGTCTCGATGGCGATGAAGTCGAGCAGATCGTCGAACTTCACTTCCTTGAGATTGAGGGTGACAAGTTCATCTTTGACGGGACGCCGATCAGTTCGAGCCCGGCCGTGTCCGAATTGAGGCGGAACGGGGGCTTCAACCTCTTCTTCGATCGGGGCAGGTTCGGGCGCCTCAACTTCGTCTTCGGTCGGGGCAGGCTCAATTGGTGCAGATGCAGGTTCCTCAGGCAATGCAGGGGACTCGATCGGATCCTCGGCTGGCTCTTCAATGATGGGCGCGGGTGGAGGGGGTTCCGGGGCTGGACGATCAGGAGCGTCCTGAGCCGTGGCGATGTGAGCCACGAAGAAGGCGATGGGCAGGATCAGTCGCATCATTGGGACGGGCATGCGAGGGGCTCTCTCAAGGGGTGTGGGCGCCGCTGGCGCCCCGCGTTGGTCTGTTGTCCTCGACATGGGGTCGCGAACGACCTTCGAGGAGGGTGTCGGTCACTGTCTCATTGGCCGAGGGAAGTTCATCGGCCGGGAACAGGTCGAGTTCGAATGGGCCGCCGCCGCGCCAATGCACGGTGACGGTGCGGGGGGCGTCGATGGCGACGACTTCGATTTCCTCGAGCACTTGGCCACGAGGGATCACGATCAGGTCGTCGTTCTGTTTGAATACGGCATCGGAGCCCCACACCATCACGAGGTCCGGGCCGGCATAACGAGAGGGGCCGCTGGGCGGTAGTGGTGGTGGCGGGGGGGCGATCTCACGAGGCTTGCAGGTTTCTTCCGTGCACGACGAGCCGCCTTTCCAGGTGCCGCCAGATACACGACACTCACTACGCTCGAGGATCTGGCACTCAGTCTCAGACATGCAGCAGGCACCGGTGGGCTCCGGTGGTGGCGGGGCGGGAGGTGCTGGTGGGTCGAAGAAGAAACTGCGTCCGTGGATTCGGTTTCGATCCACGCGATCGACATCCAAGTGGGCTTCGATCGTCCGAGCGTGGATCGCCGGATCGGGTGCCTCGCCGCCACGCAGGTGGGCGATGGTGCGGCTCACCGGCACCGCAAGCCAGATGACAATGATGATCATCGCCCCTACAGCAGCGAGGCTCAAGCCGAGCGGTCCACGTAGATCATCGCGGTGCATCATCGACGTCGGCTCCCCGCATTGACCCACGCTTCGACGGTTGCTGTGACGTCGAGCGTGCCCGATCGTTTGCCACGTGTCAGTCGCAGCGACTCAATTGACTCGATCGCCGGGTTCATCTCCAGATCAGCAATCAACTCATGGGCAGTTTCAACCTCGCCCGTGAATGCAAGATCAGCCTTGATTCGCTCTACTCGCCCGCCGGTCAGGCCGCGAACCGTCACGCCGCTACCCGACTCATTGAGCGTGTAGTCGGTGATGCCCCAAGTGGCCATGGTTGACTTGATCGTTTCGATGAGCGACTGGGAGCCCTCTTCTCGGCTGTCGGGAAGTTCGACGGGCCCGTGCGCGAGAACGGCGTTTCGGGTACTCAGTGAACCTCCACCGGCATCCTCGATCAACACGAGGTTCTCCTCGATGGCGTCGGCTTGGTCCCCCCAACCGTTTGCCATGGGCATGAAGACCTCAGACCACACCAGCAACAGTACCGTGACACCGAGCACACCCACGGCGAACTTGCCCGTGGGGCTCATGGTCGAGAATTGCTCGCCAAAGCGCTGCGACATGGACGAAGGCTCGGCCATCAGTTCTTGTTCCCTTCGTTGACCTTCATCAACTGATCGAAGAGCAGCTTGAAGTAGGCCTTGAGGGCCTCCTTCTGTGCCTCATCCTTCACTCGATTTCGGGCCTGCGCGACTTCACCAATGCGGGCTCGCAATTCGTCTGCGTTGAGCGTTGCGACCTGCTCGGCCGTGAGGATCTGCGGCATGGCGCCCAGTGCGCCTGAGTCGAGGTCGCCGCTCTGGAACTCGGCAGAGCCCACGCTCACCGAACCGCTGGATGCGGCGTTGCCGCTGGGGCGATCAATCTCAGGACGGTGCCCACCCTCAGCCGTGACGACCCGGTTGATCGTCGAGGGATCGACACGCTCAACTTCATCATCGCCGGTTCCGGGACGTCGGCTCGGATCATGGCCGGGGCGGGGGCGCCTGCCGGTGTTCCCGGCAGGATCGGAGTTTGAGGCATTGCCACTGCCATCGGCGACAGCGGTCTCGGCGTTGTTGCCCTCAGAACTGGGCTCATCAGCGTTGGTGTCGTCTTGCTCAAGATCCACAGGGTCAGGCTTGGATGGTGGCATCGGCGCGGATCCCTGGGCAACAGGATCCCAGCCGCCCAGTTCGCTGGGCCGGGCCGGGGGGCCTCCGTCTGCCGTCGCAGGCAGGTTGTAGATGCGCTGCTGATGGGTCCAGGCGGCGAAGTCGTGTTCATCCGCATAACGCGGTCGAAGCTGAGCGTTTCGGACCGACGCGACCATGGTGAACTCTCGCTGGCCGATGCGTTTCTTGCCATCCCACTCGACGGTGACTTCATTGAACACTTTGGAGGCCTGCAGATTGGCCTTCATTCGGGTGATGAGATCGGCTGCTGAGGCGCCGCCCTTGGGTGTCGCGTGCCCTCGAATGCGAATGGGCTCGCCATTGTCAATACGAATCTGCTCGATGACGACGCCGAGGGGGGCCGCGGCGCCAATGTCGGCCAGCAGTTTGGTCATGGGCCAGGTCTCGCGACTGAGCACCTGGTAGTACTGCGAGCGGGACTTGGCGTCCTTGGCCGAAGCGACAGCCGTTGCCAGTTCCGGGTGCGAGGCTTCCAGGATCGCCAGCCGCGCTGCACTTACGGCGATGGGCCCGATGAATAGCAATGCGATGGCTGCTATCAGGAGGGCTACAGCGGTGCGACGGGTTCGCATCGAGGCAATTGCCCGTTCACGGCGAGATGTTCGAAGCCGCGGCGCCCGTTGCTGGAGCACTGTCAGAGGGGCCAGCGGCCCAGTGGCGGCCAAGGCACACCCGATGGCCACACCGAAGAGCGCCGTGTCTTGAGGCACCTCGCCAGTGCATCGCCCCAGGAGGGCCTCTGATGCTGCTGGGGAGAGTCGTAGGGCACCGGTGCCCGAAACCTGAGCGCTGTCGAGGCCGGCCAAGGCAGCCGTCTCAGTCAGTGCACCCTGCAAGGCGGATGTCGGGTCGGGTTCACGCATGCATCGGGCGGTCAGTCGCGAGGGCCCCTGCAAGACCAGCGACAAACTGCCCGCGTCGGTGTCCACCAGGGCGGCGGCGTCGCCCACACTGACCATGCTGAGCAAGCCCACCACATCAGGCACCGACAGGACTGAGCGTCCCAGGCTGGGCATGTCGCCAGCATCGGTCGAGGGCCAACTCACAAAGAGCCCAGTTCGGCCGCTGACACCCTCGACTGGAGGCAGTAGGGCGGCGGCAATTCGGTGGGGGGGTTCGTCGGCCATGGGGCGGCCGTGAACATCTGCGTGCAGACGCTGCTCAAGGAGGGCCTCGTCTACATCCTCACCCAATGCGACGCTGCGGCAGACGGTGCGGGCACCGGGCAGCACGACCCGAATCGACCCCACACTCTGGCCAGCCACCCAGCCGGGCAGATCGGCATCTGAGCACCGATGGGCAGCCTCGATGGAGAGCCCGGTTTCGGTGGGCTGGGCGATCAGCGCAGACCATGCACCGTCGATCCGGTGGCAGATCAAGAGAGATGGCGATGTGGATTCGGGAACACTTGGCATTGCAGGTCGTGAGGGCTATCAGGGCCCGTCTGCCCTTCTCTATCGGCTGGATTACCGGCTGCAGGTCAGTCCTCACGGATGTCCAGAATGCGAACCGGCACGGATGAACGATCCACAGTGACCACGATTTCCGCTTCCTGCCCGGTTGCCTTGCTGAATCCCCTGCTGGTGATGGTGAAGACGTTGCTCCGGGTGTCAAAAAACCGGGTCAACTGGGCCATTCCATCGGGATCCGCCTCCGGCAGGGCCCACAGATCAACCACGCTCGTGAGCCCGGCAGCTCGCTGCGTGCGAAGTGCCAGCAGATTCTCGACCAGCCGCTCCTGCCCCTCGAGCATGGCGTAGAGGGTGTCTGCGGGCACCGTGTTGATATTGAGGCGGCCCAAGGCCGGTCGATGGGGGGCCTCGACGATGGTCTCCGAGAGCAAAATGGCCACTTCATCGGGGGTCAGGCTGGTATCTACCTGCCCAGCCTCGCCATCGTCAGCTTCACCCGAACCAGCGGTGGCCATGCCCAGCTCGCTGACCAGCGTGTCGAGCGAGAAGTCCTCCTGGCGAGCCATGCCCAGCACCGAATCTGCTTTCTCGGGGAGCAGTTCAAGGCCAAACCAAGCAAACCGATCGATGAGTTCGGTGGCATCGGCATTTCGCAGCCAGATGCGAGGCTCACCGCTGTCAGTGGAACCTCCAGCGACCGAACGGGTTGTGAGCATCGCTGACCAGCCACCATCGAGGGTGTCTGAGCCATCGTCGAGGGGGAGCAGTTCGTCGCCGTCTCGCTCCTCAGGGTCGAGCCGGTTGTTCATGTTCCAGTCTTCGCCTCGAATCTCCTCTGGCTCGATGCCCGCAACCAATTCCAACTCCGCGACATTGTGCAGCAGACCATTTCGTGGCTCGTATCGGGCATCAAGAGAGAGGTAGTAGTCACGTTCCACACCGAATTCGCCCGGTTCGTCGTCTTCATCGATCCAGTCTTCGATGGCGTCGAACACACCCCAAGCCAGCGGGCCGAACATGGTGTTGACAAGGCCACGGAACTCGCCGTTGACGTTCAATTTGCTGTGCTCGTCCATCGGGCCGGCAAAGGGCGCCGCGCTCCCGGCGCCATTGTGCTGGATGAGCCAATTGCCCCCTGAGACATCGCCGATGTGTACGGCATCGAGGTCGTGGATCAGGGCGTAGGCGTCCATCGGAACCGGATAGCGGGTGTGCAGCGCCAATGTTGCGATTGTTGACTCCACCCCTGCGCGAGCAGCCCAGCGAGCCTTGATGCGTTCCATGGCGTCGCGGCCCTCCAGCAACATCCTCCCCGATGTGACCTGCAAGCCGGCGACAATCATGCCCAGCGCGGCCAGCCCCCAGATGACGGCGATCATCGCCGAGCCTCTGCGTGACCATCGAGCTGGACGTGCCAGATGTGGGTTCGGGTGGTTCATCGTCCGCCACCTCCGCCGCCACCACCACCACCGCCGCCGCCGCCGCCGCGTGCACCCCCGCCCTGGCCGGTTGAAGCGCCACCGCCTCCACCGCCACCACGCCCGCCCCCGCCGGGAAGATTCACGCCCGGGGGAAGGTCTACGGTCGAGCCATCGGGCAAGGTGATGGTATTTCCACCCGGGCCGATTTGCGGTGTGCCTTCAGCGCCGAGCCCTGCACCGCCTGCCCCGGGCACATCGCCGCCAGCGACGGGAATTGGCAAGGGCGCGTTGTTGGCGATCGCTTCGATGACGGCATCGAGTTGCTCCTCATCGAGGCCCCACTTGTCCATGACGGCTTGGGCCAGCAGCAGATCGGCCATCTCCTTTGGCATTCGGCTTCGATCGAGCGCCACAACAGTCTGCAAGGTGGCCAATGGCGCATCACGCAGCGCCTCGCCAGGATCAGCGCCGGTAGCCGTAACTGTCAGTCGGATGGCCTGTGGAAGGCCGTCTCGATCGGAGTCCCATACGGCATACCACTGCTCGCCATCCCATGCTTCGATGTTCAGGCCAGCGATCCCCTCCGTGGCCGGGTAGACGATGCCGCCACCGCGGGGGTACTTGTCGGGCATGGCGTCTCGGCGGTGCCAGAGCACCGGGCCGTCGTCGTCTTCCTCGATGCGGAAAGCAGACTCGAATTCTGTGCCATCTCCGTTGTAGTCAAGATCGCGGGTGGCGCGAATCCGGCTGTTGAAGATGAGCACTTCATCACGCTCGTACGACTCGCGGCCGATCGTTGTGCCGTTGTCCACCAGCAGCAAGCGGGTGAAATACAGGTCTTCGTGGCGCAGGATGGAGACCAGTTCTCGTCGCAGCGAACGCATCGCCACATCCGCCCGCAGGTAGGCATCGGCTCGCTCGCGGGCGATGTCGCGGCCCTGATTGACCTGTCCCACCGAAAGCCCCATCGCGCCCAGCACGAGCGCCAGGATGATGCCGGCCGTGAGCAGTTCGATCATGGTGAACCCGCGACGCATCAGCCACCACCTGCCCCGGGGGCAGCCTCTTCTTCATCTTCATCCCAACTGCGAGCCTCTCGATCCAGCGGCTCCTGGGGGCGCCAGTTGTTCCAGTCGTCTTCGTCTCCCTGACGAGGGGCCACGAGTGTCTGCACCTGCACATTCATGGGGCCGCCTCGCTCCATCCACGACACGGTGGCGGTGACTTCAAAGGGGGCCCAATCACCCTGAGCGCGAATATTGACGTGGAAGTCGTAGTCGGTGAATGGAGCATCGAATCGCCCCTCGGCGGGCTGTCGCAAACTGTAGCGCTCCGGCCCCTCGGCGAGCACCATGCTCAGCAGACCGTCTGCCAGCCAACTGGCGGTAATGCGCCGCTCCGACACGCCTTGGCCGATGAGCGACTGCGACGCCAGCGACATGGTGACGGCCAGGCCAATGGCGAGGATCAATGCCGCCACGAGCACATCGAGCAGGACGACGCCGCGACGCATCACCAGTCCTCCTGCCAACGCCCGGTGGCGTCGAGATCGATTGGCTCGCGTTCGATCATGGCGGTGTTGGCCATGTCCGGGTCGAGCACCATTGGCCGGATCGCCTGTGATGGAAGCACCAGTGAAACCTCACGCGTTCGGT
Source organism: Phycisphaerales bacterium (assembly GCA_022446885.1). Lineage (GTDB taxonomy): Bacteria > Planctomycetota > Phycisphaerae > Phycisphaerales > SM1A02 > JABAAC01. The sequence goes on from JAKVBU010000021.1 coordinate 25,044, forward strand.
TGTCGGTCTCGGCTCGCATCGTCACTTCCACCCGCGGGCGAGACAGGCCGGGCAAGGCCGTGAGCGGTTGGTACGAGGGATCGACACGTTCACCATCAGCCCAGAAGTCGAGGTTCACCGGCTCGATCCAGTCGGGCAGTCGAATGGGAGACAGGGAAGGATCTCGCACCCACATGGGCTGGCCGTCTACTTCAACACGATTGACCAGTCGCAGTTGGGCGGGTTCCAGCTCGAGCGAAATGCCGATCGGCGCATCTGCGAACTCACTGCGAAGGGCATAGGTGAGCAGGAGGTCGGCGATCTGGTCTCTCACCAGATTGAAGGTGCGTTCTCGCGTGCCGCCGATGGAGACAATGAGCACCGTCATGATGGCCGCCGCCAACACGGTGACGACGACAACCTCGATCAGTGTGAATCCTCGACGGGCGCCATTCATGTTCGAGCCTACTGCGTGACGTCCTCGTTCTCGCCCTCACCGCCAGGGGAACCGTCTTTGCCATAGGAAAGAATGTCGAAGTCGGCGTTGATGTCACCTGGCACGAGCACGATGAAGACATTGCCCCACGGGTCGATGATGTCGTCCGCCTTTGGCAGATAACGGCGGGGGCCACCTCCGTCATCGGGGCCCAGCACCAGAATCTCGAGGTTGAAGTTGTCCTCCAGATCGCTACCACCGGTTTCGGCAACGTACATGTTCAGTGCCTGAGCAATCTTGCTCGCCTGCGTCTTGGCGATGGCGGTCTTACTCGAGCCGAGGGTGCCGATGACGCTTGTGGTGAGCACTGCCGCGAGCAGGGCGAGCACAGTCACCACGACGATGACCTCGACCATGGTGAAGCCGCGTCGGGCTCGTCGTGAGTGGTGTCGTTGACGGGGCATGTGTGTTCTCCGGGGCTCTTGTCAGCCCATGAGTTTCTGAAGTTCCATCAGGGGCAGCAGAATTGCCGCCAAAACGAATCCGCCGATGCAGGCCATGATGATGATCATCAGCGGGGGGAAAGCCTTGGTGAATATCTTGAGGGATGCTTCGACCTGCCGGTCGAAAGCGGTGGACGCATGTTCGAGCATTTGTTCCAGACGCCCTGATCGCTCACCGAGATTCACCACCTGCACAAGCAGAGGCGGGAACAAGCCGGATCGCTCCAGCGGCTCGGCCAGTGGTCTACCTTCAGTCACGCTGTCAGTGACCTCGTCGATAGCCGCCGTCATGGCGGTGTTGCCCAGCGTGTCGCGCGTGATGCGCAGGCACTCCAGAATCGACAGGCCGGCGCCAGAGAGGGTGCCCATGGTGCGGGTGAATCGGGCGACGGCCACGTCACGCAGCAGCCGCCCCACGACAGGTTGCCGCAACTTCCAACGGTCGAATCGCAGGCGATTCTCAGGTGCTGCAACCCAGACTTTCCAGAATGCACTGATGGCGATCAGGCCCAGGACGATGAAGATCCACCACTGCGTGAGGACATCGGCCAAGCCCAGCAGGATGCGGGTGGGCAGCGGCAGTTCGGTCATGCCAGCGGCTTTCAGTGGCTCCATGAGAGTGGGAATGAGCACGGTGACGAGAATGATCACGCTGACCACGATGAGGCCGGCGACGATCAGTGGGTAGAGCGCCGCGCCCATCACCTCACGCTTGAGTTCTACCTGTCGCTCGAGCAGGTCGGCGAGTTGGTGCAGCACCACATGCTGCTGGCCCGATGCGTCTGAGGCCCGGATCATGCCGGTCACAAGATCATTGAATGGCGGGCCCCAGGTCATGGCTGCCTTGTGCAGTGGGTCACCGGCTTCAACTCGTTCGATGAGGTGATCGAGCATGGGCGCCAGACGCGGGGAGATCTGCCGCCTCAGCGTGGTCAGGGCCTGCAGCAGGGGCAGTCCAGCCTCCAAGGCCGTGGCTAACTCGCGGACCAACGTCGCCAGTTCCGCGGGTTTGATCCGCTGGCGGCGGGGTTCCTTGGCGACAGTGCGGGGGGCGGATGCTCGCTGCGGGGTGTTGGCGGCTACCGGCTGAACGGTAGTGGCTGTTTCACCTCGGGCCAGCAGTGTGCGGACGACCTCAGAGCGGGTTGCCGCTTCGAGCACGCCTTGGCGTGGCTGACCTTGTGCAGTGAGGCTCTGGTACTCGAACCGGGGCATGTCAGGACAGCCCCTCCTCCACGTCTTGCGTGGCCCGCAGCACTTCACCGATGGTGGAGGTGCCATCCTTGATTCGTTCAATGCCGTCCTGCCGCATCGTGGCAAAGTCATCGGGTAACGATGCTCGCAATTGGGCAAGCTCCACCTCGCGTGAGATGGCACGCCGCATGGGGCCGTGCAGTGCGATGATTTCATAGAAGGCCACGCGTCCGCGATAGCCCGTGTTGTTGCACTTCTCACAACCGCGTCCATGCCAGACTCGGCCTTCGAGGTAGGCCATCTCTGCGTCGGTGACGCGGGCGATGTCGTCGTCGGTCATGTCCACCTGCTCACGGCAGAACTCGCAGATGCGTCTTCCCAGTCGTTGGGCCATCAGGCCTTCCAGCACGGACGCAGCCAGATAGGGCTCGACGCCCATGTCGGTCAATCGGCCGATCGATGAGATCGCATCGTTGGTATGCAAGGTGGACAGGATCAGGTGGCCTGTGAGCGCCGATCGAATCGCAATGTCGGCGGTTTCACCGTCACGCACCTCGCCCACCAGCACGATGTCAGGGTCTTGCCGGAGAATTGATCGCAGACCGGTTGCGAAGGTGAGGCCACGCTTGGGATTGACCGGAATCTGGTTGATGCCAGGAAGTTCGTATTCGACGGGATCCTCAATTGTGATGATCTTCCGGGAGGGGTCGAAGATGCGCTTCAGGGAGGCGTACAGCGTGGTCGTCTTGCCCGAGCCCGTGGGGCCGGTGACGAGCACCATGCCGTGGGGTTTGTGGAGCAGCCCGTCCATGCGGTCTTGCAGATGTTCTCGCATGCCCAGTGCGTCGAAGTCCAGCCGCAATTGACTCTTGTCGAGGATACGCATGACGACCGACTCGCCGTAGAGCGTCGGCACGGTCGACACACGAATGTCGATCTTGCGGCCTTCGTATCGCAGCGAAATCTTGCCGTCTTGTGGCACATATCGCTCGGCGATGTTCATCGCAGACATGATCTTGATGCGGCCGATCAACGCCGCCTGCAGGTGCTTGGGTGGTGGGGGCTGCTCGTGCAGCATGCCGTCGATGCGGTAGCGAACCTTCAATTCATCTTCGAAGGGCTCAACGTGGACGTCAGACGTGCGCGATTGGATCGCTTCGATCAAGAGCAGGTTGACCAGATTGACGAGGGTGGGTTCCTCCGCCATGCGGTGGATGTCACCCGTCTCGATGGAGTCGAGATTGTGCTCTTGGTCCTTTTCATCTTCGCCGCCGTCACCGGCAAGGGCATCAGCGATCTTGGAAGCGGTCGTTCCGTAATTGGCTCGCAGCAGGTCGGCAAAGAGCGACTGTTCCATGCCCTCACGCGCCACCGGCATGCCGGTAAGCACACCCACCTCGTCGGCCGCATCGATGTCGAGCGGGTCAACCATGGCCAGCACGATGCGGCCATCCTCGATTCGAACCGGCACGACGCGCAGCCGCACTGCAACATCAGGATCGACGAGTTCAACTGCCTCAGGCGCCGCATCGAGTGGATCTTCATGCCACGCCAGCCCAAGTGCTTTGGCTCTGTCACGTCTAGAGGCGCCTTCAGACGCCCCGACGGGCGCAACCTCGATGGTTGCGGGCTCCGCGTCAGAGGGATCGCGATCGAGTTCCGGGTCTCGGTCCACGTCAGCGGTCCTTCGATCCGCCCTTGCTGCCACCCTTGCCGCCGCCGGGGCCGGAGCGGGGGTCTCGATTGGAGAGACCACGGCCGGCCTGCCCGGCGTCAACTCCCTTGCCGCCGCTGCTCAAACTCGGTGGGCCGGTGGGGCGGGCCTTACCTTCGCCGTTTGTCGCAGCCCGCGGCATGAACCGGCGGGCGCCATCCAAGGTTCCGAAGCACTCCACGGTGATGAGTTCCTTGAGCGTCTCCATGTACTCGGCGCCCATCTCACGGCGGTCCTGATACATCTGACGGGTGGGGTCTTCGATCTGCTCGATACCTTCACCTCGGGCCCGCCGCGCGGCATTTGCGATTCCATTCTTGTGCTGGCGAGGTTCGAAGTCTCGCGTGGCCACCAGAATGGACTCGTTGAGTTCGTCAACACGGCCCAGATACTCGTCGAAGAGGTTCTGGACGGACGTCCGCAGCGAGGGGTCATCCGTCACGCACTGAGCCTCCAGTGCTGCTGCGAAAATACGCTGGGCAGGCGTGGTTCTGAAGATTCTGCCGTACCCACGCTTGAGTGCCTCATGGCGGAAGGTCCGGCCATCTTCGCCACCGATGGCCGCGGCGATTTGTTCGATGGATGCATCGTTGACATCACGCACCATGACGCGTGAATCGAGCATCTTGCGCCGGTGATCGACATCCTCGGGGCTGCCTGCTTCACGCCGCTTGATGACGTCGATGAAACCCGAGCCCGGTTGCACAAGTGATTGCGTGAATCGGTTTCGAAGTGCGTTGTCGATGTTCTCGTCGTACGCGACCATGTGCACCTCGATGGGCGTGCCTTCCCACGGCCCCATCTCCATGTCGCGAACGACGTGAAAGAGATTGACCGACTCACCTGCGAGCACGCCGTGGGGGAGGTTCTTCTCGCGATACAGTTGTCTGGCGAACGCCGTCCATCGCTCCTGTTGCTCGGCGTCGAGCAGCACCCGGACATGCTCCAGCAGTTTGTCATTGAGCACTTCACGCTCGATGGCCCACTCTTGGATCGGTGCCAGCACGGTGGCCAGCAACTGGTCTTCGTCGTTGCGGAGCTCATCAACCTGATCGGCGATGGCGGTGATCTTGTCGTTCATCGCCTCGATGCCTTCATTGAAGTCCTGTTCGTAGTCTTCAAAGGCAATCTCGACGATCACCTGCTGCTCATCGCTGAGCTCAAGGCCTTCGATGAACAAGAGCAAATCGCGACTGAAGTACTCAGGCCGCATGAGGGCGGGGATGGCCTCCAGGCCCCCCTGCGCCGCTGCGGGGAGGGTCGCGGCCAGCGACAGGCAGGCCGTTGCAGCCATTGTTCGGATGGACATGGGTCGAAGTCTCCTGAGCACCGCATCTGGTCGGCGGGTTCGGTCACATGATCGAGCCGGCATCCAAGGCACAACGCACAGGGTCGCCTCTCAATGCCGTCGAGTTGGATTCTATCTCGGACAGTCTGGAGGGCCCCTCAAGCCGGAGTCGTCGTGAGTTGCTCGATTCTTTTCTCGGACGTGGTTTGCACGATCCGATCCACGAAAATGCCCGGCGTGTGGATCTGATCCGGGGGGATTGATCCTGCCGGCACGATCTCCTCCACCTCGGCCACGGTGACTTCGCCGCACATGGCCACCGCAGGATTGAAGTTCCGGGCCGTCATTCGGTAGACGAGGTTGCCCGCCGTATCGCCCTTCCAGGCCTTCACCAGCGAGAGATCGGCCCTGATGCCCGTTTCCAGAATGCAGGTGGAGCCGTCAAACTCGCGGTGCTCTTTGCCATCGGCCACGACCGTGCCAACGCCGGTGCGGGTGTAAAAACCGGGGATTCCAGCGCCACCTGCTCGCATTCGCTCCGCCAGCGTGCCTTGCGGGGTGAACTCCAACTCCAACTCGCCTGAGAGGTACTGGCGTTCGAATTCGGCGTTCTCCCCCACGTAGGAACTGACCATTTTCCGGATCTGCCTCGACTCCAGAAGTAGCCCGAGGCCCCAATTGTCCACGCCAGCGTTGTTGGAGACGGCTGTGAGGCCGGTAGCCCCTGAGTCTCGCAAGGCGATGATCAACTGTTCGGGAATGCCGCAGAGGCCGAATCCGCCCACAGCGACCGTCATGTTGTCGCGGCAGATCCCCTCCAGCGCCTCCACAGGTGACGAAAACGACTTGCGATTCATGGGTCGAGGGGGGATCCTGTCTGGTCTGGGGGCCTTCGCAAGAAGGTCCAAATGCAGTTCTCCGGCAGGATACCCTCTCCCCAAACCCTCGAGGTACGCATGACCACGACGAACATGACCGATACCACGGGCATCATGGACCGCCTCAAAGTCGAGACTCGGCCGGCCCACGATCGCATCGAGTCGGTGCCCTTCAGCATGATGATGCAGGAGGGGCGGCTGCCCCGACAGCGATTCGCTGCCAAACTCACCTGCTGGCTGGCCGTGCATGGCACACTGGAGGCCGCCGTTCGAGAGAGCGATGATGAGGCCTGTCAAGCAGTCTGGCGAGACTCCATGGCCCGCACGAGCCATCTTCGCCATGACCTGACCTGTCATGGTGAGATGGACCTGCCCGCAGCGGCTGCAACGGCCACCCTCAAGACGGTGAACTGGATCGCAGGCCTGGCCGATAGCGATCCGCGAGCCCTGCTTGGGCCGCTGTACGTGCTGGAGGGCTCCAAACTCGGCGGCACGATTCTGCGTCGATGCCTCGACGAGGCCTATGGCTGTGGTCCTGAGGCCTTGAGCTACTTCTGGGCGTCGGGGACATCACCCATGCCCGACTTCAAGGCATTCAAGGCCCGAATGGAGACGGCGTTGACAGACGAGTCCGATCGCGATCGGGTCGTTGCCGCGGCATCGGGCCTGTTCCTTCAACTCACCGATGTGCTGGAAGGCCTGCTGGAAGGGCTCGACACCACCTCGGGTGATTCCGAGCCCGCACCCCCCGCACCCCCGGCGCCCGAGGGCGTCTGCCCGTTCGGCCACGGGTGACTTGGTGAAGCCCCAAGGGCTGCGCACATTGGGCCTGAGCCTTCTTGTTGGTCTGGCAACGCTGCCAGACTCAATGGTGCCTATCGCGCTCAAGTCGGCGGTGGTCGATCGTTGGCAGGTTTCAAGCGCCGATGCCCATTGGTTCGCCGGGATCGCGTTGCTGGGCGCCGTCGCGGCGGTGTTCATGCTGCGGCTACTTGAGCGGCGGTCCTCTCCGGCTCGCACTATTGCGGTGGCGTCCATCGTGAACGCGGTTGCCTTGTGCACGCTGGCGGCGCCGGTGGGATTTGAGCCGGCATTGGGGTTGCGATTCCTGACCGGTGCCATGGACATGGTCACGCTCGCAGTACTGCTGGGGCTGCTTGAGTCGGGCGACAGTGATCGAGCGGGCCGTCGATACGGCCCTGCCGCACTTGCGATCATGCTCGGGTTGGCGGCGGGGTTCGTCATCGGCGGGATTCTTGCCAAGGGCCTGGGCTCGAATATCTTTCTGGTGGGGGCGTCCTTGTCGATTCTGCTCGCTGTAGCGGCGGGGTGTACCGGTGGGCTGCTCAAGAGCGAATTCACCGTGACAGCCAAGTCATCGCAGGCTGTGCGCTATTGGCCGGCGCTACTGTTCAGTTTCTCGGATCGTGCGCTTTCCGCAGTGCTCAGCGTCACCGGCACGCTGTACCTCGTAGACGAATTGGGACTCGGCGAGAAGTTCATCGGAGGTGCGTTGGGACTGGTGCTCGTGATCATCGGGCTGGGGGCCTGGCCCGCTGGCGTGCTCTCTGATCGAGTTGGCCCACTGCCGGTGCGCATTGCCGCAGTATTGACCTATGCCACAGCATTCGCATTGCTGGCTGCGTCCCCGTGGATGTCACCGGTGGCAATCGCCTTTGTCCTTCTCTTGATGGGCATCGGAGGGGCCGGGCTGGCGCCGTCGATGTTTGTGCTGGCTTCCCGCAAGGGCCGAGGCGCTCTGGACATGGGCGGGATTCACGCATCCGGTTCTGGCGGCTATTTCATCGGCATGCTCACCGCAGGCGGTCTGCTGCTCATGCGGCCACAGTTTGGTGCAGGCAGCACGTTTCAGGTGATCTTCCTGACCTTTGCCACGGCCTATCTGCTGCTCAATCTGCTGGCCATCGCGGCGATGGCTGGATGGCGCGTGCCCACGCGGGGCGGGCTCAGCGAGCTCTGATCCAACGCAGCAGTTCCCGCATGGACGGGGGCTTGCCCTGCATGAGGATGCCCACGCGGAAGACTCGCCCGGCCGCCCAGATCATTGTGAAGGCGGCGGCGTAGCCTACGATCAAGGCCGAGACAACTTCGATCCAGGGCAGAGGTTCAGTGGCAGCTGAGGCTCGCAACACCAGGATGAAGGGTGACAGCGGCGGAATGTACGAGGTCACGATGGCTACGACGCCACCGGGATCCTCGGTGATCACGGGAATCAGCAGCAGTGGCGCCATGATCACGACCATCACCGGGCCCAGCAGTGTCTGGGCTTCAGTGATATCGCTGACGGCGGCGCCTACGCCGGCCATCATGGCGGCAATCATCAGGTAGGCCATGATCAGGCACGCACCGGCGATGAGCAGCGTGTCAATTCGCACCACATCGGCCGCCGCCATCAAGGTCAACAGGGCCACCGCGACAAGGGCGTACATCGCGAGCATGACCAGCGTGACGAGACCAAAACCGATGACCTTGCCTCGAATGAGTTCGCCCGGCCCACAGGCGCTCAGGAGCACCTCGATCACCTTGGAGGACTTCTCCTCCACGGTCGACGTGAGCAGGTAATTGCCGCCGGTGAACGTTGTCATCCAGATCAGCCCCATGACCACGACGGGAACGAGCCAACGCGTCCACTGCGCTTCGGTGCGCTCGCCTCCGGCCTGGTCCAGTCGGGTCGTGCGCAGTTTGGGCCTCTTGAACATCTTCCGGATGACAGCGGGGCTGTAGCCCTCGCCGATGAGCCTCGCGTCAACTGCAGCAGTGCGGGCTGTGTCCTCAAGCAGTTCCACATGGCTGTTGGGGGCAGACGGCGGAACAAGCAGTTCGAGCCGCTCCTGCCCCTCAGGCTCACTCGGAGGATGCACGATGAGGGCAGCCAGCCAAGTGCCGTCACGCACGCCAACTCGCAGTGCGTCGTCGCTGAGGGATGACTCATCGGTGAACACCACGTCGCCGGTATCTGGGCGTGACGAAGCCTGCTGGGCCTCGGTTGCTTGCTCGATCGCTGAGTCCACAAGTTCGGTTGCCGTCTCACCGGTGGGGGCAGCAGTTGGCTCGGCCCCATCGCCCTCAAAGGCCAGTTTGAGAGACTCGATGAGGTGCGGCCCCCCACCTTTGACAGCGAGCGTCCCTTGCATGGGGGCGATGGTGGGCTTCAGGAACATCTCGGCCGCGATGCTGATGGCGATGAACGCGACCGGCAGTACCACGGCACCGATGAAGAAGGCCTTGGTGAGAACGGTGCGACGGAACTCCCGTATGGCGATGATTCCGGCGCGGCTCATGCGCTTGCCTCCATCACAAGGCGAGCGAACACGTCTTCCAGTGTCAGCTGCTGCTGCTCAATTCGGCGCATTGGCGTCTGCGTCAGAATGGACTGCATCGTGCTCTGGGGGTCAGCCCCTTCTGGCAGGTGCATCGTGAACGTGTTGTGTCCGTCTCCAGCGGCTTCAACGGTTGCGCCCGGAACCTCAGGTGGAGTTGCCCCGCCGAGGGGCTCGACGATGAGCGCATCGGAGGTGAATCGCTTTCGGATGGACGCCAGTGGTTCGTCGAGCAACAGCACACCATTGTTGATGAGCAGGATGTGCTCGCACAGCGACTCCGCTTCCGGCAACACGTGCGTCGAAAAGAGAATCGTGCGTCCCTCCTGATGCATGTCGCGGATGACACTTGAGAGCAACTGTCGGTTGACCGGATCGAGACCGGAGAAGGGCTCGTCGAGGATCAGGATCTCGGGGTCGTGCAGCACAGAGGCGATGAATTGGATCTTCTGCTGCTGGCCCTTGCTGAGTTCCTCGCAGCGGCGACGCTCGACGCCTTCAAGGTCGAGTCGCTCCAGCCACCAGCCAATGCGCTTGGTGGAGGTTGCCTTATCGATCCCCTTGAGGGCGCTGAGAAAGCACAGGAACTCATTGATCCGCATCCGCCGATACAGGCCTCGCTCTTCGGGCAGATAGCCGATTCGGTCCTTGGCATCGAGGGCGGAGCCGCCCAGGATGGACAGGCGACCCTCGTCCGGGTGAATGATCGACATGATCATTCGGATCGTGGTGCTCTTTCCTGCGCCGTTGGGCCCGAGAAAGCCAGCAAGGGTTCCTTTGGCCACCTGCAGGTCGATGGCATCGACCGCGGTGTGGTCGCCAAAGCGCCTCGTGACACCAGCGAGTTCAATGACGGGGTCAGGCATCTGTGTCAGCGTCCGTTGAAGCAGGCGTCTTGAACCGGGCGTCGTCAGGCGCAATCTCGTCAAAGGTGATGCGCTTCACCTCAAGCTCCACCCGCGTCGTGCCCCCCAGAATCTCGATGCGATGAAACAGAACGAGTTCGCCCACTGGCTTGTAGTCTTTGAATCGCACCGTGACGACGGGGGCGCCCTCGGAGGCATCCATGGGCATGGTGAATCCCGCCAGAAGATTCGATGCCTTGTCGATGAACAGCCGCTCACCGCGGCCGTCGGATCGCTCAAGTGCAATCTCCCATGTGTCAGCGCCGTGGAATCTCGATGATCCCATCGTCTTCATCGAGTCGGCTCGATCGGGCAGCGTGAAGGCCAATTCAAACCAATTGGCCCTTTGGCGCCGCGACTCAACCTCTTGAAGGGACAAGGCCTCAACCGTTCTCGCGCCGGGCAACTCAAGCAGGCTCCAGCCGACGGTTCCGTCGCTGCCGAATGCCGCAGTGCCCAGCCCCGGAAAGGTGGTCTCAAAGGCCGCGCGATCCGAGTCAGCGACCAGCCAGAGGAAGGTGCCAGGTGATTTGGCGCCGGGCAGGCGAATGTGGCCGATGACCTCCATGCCTTGAATGCTGTGAATTGCCGCCAACCCACCCGAAGCCCGGATGAACTGGGCCACCAGATCCTCAGCCGGGGGCGGGGTCTGCGCCTCCTGCGTTCCCCTCGGCGGGGGTTCCGCCGACGGGGGAGGCTGCTCCCAATGCCAATTCAGGAGCGAAATCACGATGCACAGGGCCTTCAGCACGGCTGGGAAGTCTATCCTCGATGCTTTCATGCATGTATCCGGAAGAACGGTTGCTTGGCGGCCCACTGGGGCGTAGCCTCTGCGCCATGACCAGCCCCTTTCTGGCCGCCGCCCGCAATCGTCCTCTGGTGCTCGATGGCGCCATGGGGTCCACCCTGCAATCCATGCCGTTGGACATTGCCAGCGACTATCTGGGGCATGAGAACTGCGTCGATCTGCTGGTGCGTTCCCGTCCGGAACTGGTGCAGGGCATACACGAGTCGTTTCTCGCTGCCGGTAGCGATGCAGTAGAGACCAATACCTTTGGCGCCAATCCCCTCGTGCTGTCGGAGTTTGATGATGAGGTGGCCTCCTGGGCTCGATCGCTCAACGCCGAGGCGGCGCAGGTGGCTCGCGCTGCATGTGAGGTGCATGCAACGGCAGATCGCCCCCGATTCGTGCTTGGCTCCATGGGCCCGGGCACGCGCTTGATCACCCTTGGGCAGGTGAGTTGGGATGACATGTGCCGCTCGTATGCGACGCAAGCTGCTGGTCTGATCGAGGGTGGAGCCGACGGGCTGTTGATCGAAACTTGCCAGGACCTGCTGCAAGTGAAGGCAGCGGTGAACGGCGCACTTGCGGCGATGGACGAAACCGGCCGGTCGCCGCAAGACGTACCAATTCTGGTGAGCCTGACAATCGAGTCAACCGGCACGATGCTCATGGGCTCCGAGATTGCCGCCGCGATTTCAGCGCTGCGAGGATTCCCGATCGCGTCGCTGGGCCTCAATTGCGCAACTGGTCCCAAGGCGATGACAGCCCACATCGAGGTGCTCTCACGTCAGTGGCCGGGGCTGATTTCATGCGTGCCAAACGCCGGCCTGCCCGTATTGGTGGAAGGTCGAACCGAGTTTCCTCTGCAGCCCGTGCCGCTGGCGGAGACGCTCGGCGACTTCATGGATCGATTCGGGGTGGGCATCGTTGGCGGCTGTTGTGGCACAACGCCCGAACACATTGCGGCAATTGCCCAAGAGGTTTCAACGCGCAGGGCTTCGAGTCGTTCAGCGGAGGGCTTCTCGCCTGGGTGCTGCAGCCTGTACTCGCCGGTTGACTACGAACAGGAGAATTCCTTCTTCATCGTGGGCGAGCGGATGAACGCGTCGGGCTCACGTAAGTTCAAGCGACTGCTTGAGAATGAAGACTGGGACGAAATGGTCTCGCTGGCCCGGCAACAGGTGCGTGAAGGCGCCAATTGTCTGGACATCAATGTGGACTACGCCGGCCGCGACAACGCTCAGGACATGGGGCGAATCGTTTCCGAAGTTGTCCGACAGGTAGACGCGCCTCTGATGCTCGACTCAACGCAAGTGTCCACCTTGCGGGCCGGGTTGGAACGTGCGGGCGGCAAGTGCATCATCAACTCAGCCAACTTCGAAGACTCCGACGCCAAATTCGACGAGATCTGCTCACTCGCCGCAACGTTCGGCGCTGGTCTGGTGATCGGCACAATCGACGAGGATCCCGAGGCAGCCATGGCCCGCACGGCGGACCGCAAGTACGAGATCACTGCCCGAGCCGTCGAGCGGGCCGTTTCGCACCATGGTCTCGCGGTGGAAGACTTGTTCATCGATCCGCTGGTGCTGCCGATCTCGACTGGTATGGATCATGACCGCCGCAGCGCCATGGAATTGGTGCAGGGCGTTCGTCGCATTCGCGAGTCGTGGCCCACGATCCAGATCACCTGCGGGCTCTCCAATTGTTCATTCGGTCTCAAGCCCGCTGCTCGGCAAGTGCTCAATTCGGTGCTCTTGTGGGAACTGCTCGATGCAGGGCTGACCAGCGCCATCGTGCATGCCTCGAAGATTCAGCCGATGAACCGCATCGACTCGGCGGCCAAACAGGCGGCCCTCGATCTGATCTACGACCGCCGGGCACATGCTCGTGGCGGCACCGGGTTGCCTGCGGGCGTGGAAGACGAGGCGCACGACCCGCTGCAGCACTTCATCTCGCTCTTCCCAGATGAAGCCGCCGACGCCCGCTCCGACCAAGGCCCGGAGCGGTCTCTTGAAGAGTGGCTGCAGGCGCACATCGTCGATGGCGAAAAGCAGGGGCTCGAAGCACATCTTGATGAGGCCCTTGAACGCTACAGCGCTGTGGAGATCATCAACGACCACCTGCTCTCGGGCATGAAGACGGTCGGTGAGTTGTTCGGTTCGGGTCAGATGCAGTTGCCCTTCGTGCTGCAGTCGGCTCAGGTCATGAAGCAGGCCGTTTCGCATCTTGAACCCCACATGGAGAAGCTCGAGGGGGTCTCGCGTGGGCGCATCGTTCTGGCCACTGTGCGAGGCGATGTGCACGACATCGGCAAGAACCTCGTTGACATCATCCTGTCGAACAACGGGTGGACGGTTGACAACATCGGCATCAAGCAGACGATCGACGACATCGTGCAGGCCTGGCGTTCATCGGGCGCCGACGCCATCGGCATGTCGGGGCTGCTGGTCAAGAGCGTCATCGTGATGGAGGAGAATCTCCGGGCGATGAACGAGATGGGCATCGACGTACCGGTATTGCTGGGCGGGGCCGCACTGTCGCGTCACTACTGCGAATCGCATCTGCGCTCGCTGTATGAAGGCCCGCTGTATTACGGCAAGGATGCGTTCGATGGCTTGCGAATCTGCGAAGCGCTCGCCGAGGGGCGTGGCGCAGCCTTGGATACTGAGGCAGACGTTCGTCTGGCCAAGCGGGCTGCGGTCGAGGCCCGAGTCGGTGCCATGCGACGAGTGGACGGCGACGAGGCCGCCACCGCCACAGTCGAGGGCACTCGCCGCGACGTGGCCCAGGATGTGCCCGTGCCAACCACGCCATTCCTCGGTCGGCGTCTGGTCGAGTCGGTTCCGCTGGAGGAGATCTACCCCTTCGTGAATACCACGGCCTTGTTCCGTGGGCAGTGGGGCTTTCGACGGGGCGATCGCAGCAAGGGCGACTACCAACGCATGCTGGACGAGACGGCAGTGCCCGTGTTCGATCGCCTGAAGCGTGAACTGGCCAGCACCCTGAGGCCAGCGGTCGTTTATGGCTGGTGGCCTGTGGCGGCCGAGGGTGATGACCTGGTCGTGTTCGATCCGGACGATGCCTCCAGCGAGATTGCCCGCTTTGACTTCCCTCGCCAAGGGGGACGACGCCGACTGTGCATCAGCGACTTCTTCCGAGACATTGACTCCCCAGAGCGGGATGTGCTTGGCCTGAGCTGCGTCACCATGGGAAGTGAGATCTCACGGTTGGCTCAGAGGCTCTTTGATGAGGACCAGTACACCGAGTACCTCTATGTACACGGCATGGGTGTCGAGTGTGCCGAGGCGCTGGCCGAGTGCTGGCACATGCGAATGCGTCAGGAGGCGGGCATCGACGGAGACGACAGCCCGCATGTGCGTGAGCTCTTCAGCCAGCACTATCGAGGCAGCCGGTACTCATTCGGCTATCCGGCCTGTCCGGACATGTCACATCAGGAGATTATGTTCGAGTTGCTCAAGCCGCAGGACATTGGCTGCACGCTGACCGAGAATCACCAGATCGATCCGGAACAGAGCACGAGTGCGATCATCGTGCACCATCCCGAGGCCAAGTACTTCAATATCTGATGTCCGTCGCCCGTCTTGGATTGAATTCCTGATGCGCGCACGACAACGGCACCCGCCGAGGCAGGTGCCGTTCTCATTGGTCTGATCGGTCGGTCAGCGGCGCGGCTGCGCTTCGTTGACTCTGAGACCGCGTCCACCGCAGTCTTGGCCGTCGAGTTCGGACATCGCCTTCCGGGCGTCGTCATCAGCCATTTCAACGAAACCAAATCCGCGTGAGCGGCCGGTCTCGCGGTCCATCACCACGGATGCGGAGATGACATGACCGTGAGCGGAAAACATGTCGGAGAGTTCTGCGTCATCGACGCGCCAGGGGAGATTGCCTACGTAGATCTTCATGAACGGAACCAGTCGGAAACATGCCGCGGAACAAGGGTGAATCTGAACAGGGCCCCTCCGCTGCAGGAGGCCGTCCATTCAAGGTGGGCGGAGGCCGCCTCACCATCTGAGGGTGAGCATGCTACCAATTCGCCCCAGTCAGGGCCGTGGAAAGGTCGCAATGGGCAGCAGGAGGGCATCAATGCCCTTTTTGCGGTCTTTGGCGGTCCAAGCGACGATCAAGTGATCGCCAGTGCGGACCATCTGGGGTATGCCTGCTCGCCGGCCCTCTGGCACTCGCGCCAGCAATTCGACTGGCCCCAACTGCCCGTCGTTGCTTACGAAGCGCACCTGTAGCCACTGGTCGGCGTCATCGCTGTCGAGCCATGCAACAAGGGCGCCATCATCAACCAGGGTGAGTGCCGGCCGCCCTTGGGTGCCGGGTGTATCGATCTGAATCGGGGCTTCGAATGTCGCGCCCCCGTCTGATGACCAGGCCAGATTGAGCCCCGGATGATCCCCGCCCCCGGAAGCCCAGACCACGGCGGCGGTGGCGCCGTCTGCCTCGATGCGAGGGCCGTTCACTGGGCAGCCATTGATCTTCCATCCACCTGCCGAGACCGGCTCGCTCTTGAGCCAGGTGCCAGCGACGTTGCGCACAATTGCGATGTCGCGTTCTTCTTCCGGGCCACGATCTCGCACAACCACTGCCGGGCCAAGCGGCATGGCCGCCGCGGCGGTGGGGCAGCACTCGCACACCCGGTCGTCCAGTTGCGTGCTCTTGCCCACCTTGTCTCTGAGCATGGCGGTGCGCAACATCATGTCGCCGCTGCCGTGTCCGGCGTGGCCTTCGCCTGACATGGCTCGACCGTCAAGCCAGAAGGCACGAATGCCCTCATCTTCTGGAAGCAGGGTGACGAACCCATGTTCACCCAGCGTGCGATCATCATTGAGCGTGCCGTGTTGCACCCACTCGGACGTGAGGGAGTTCGCTCGGGCCACGCCGATGTCGTAGGCGTATGTGCCTGGCCCGCTCGTTTGCAGCCAAGTCGCCCACAGTGTGCCGTCGGAGGCCTGGGCAACGCGGGGTATGTCGGCCCAGTTCATGAAGAAGTCGGCACGCCGAACAATTGCTTTGGGTTCGCTCCATGTGCCATCGATGCCGTGGCTGCGCACGCTCATCATCAGGGCGGGGTCACCCATCGGATCGGCGATCCAACTGAGCACCACGCCTTCCTTGGCAACGCACAGGGAAGGGGCGATGGCCTCGCCGACAACTGGCGGTGTTGCAGAGACCGGTCCGGCGTTGATATTGCCAGCCAGAGCGGCAAGCAAAGCAGTGAGTGGCAGATAGGGCATCGGGCCATTCTCGCGGGCCTGGCTCAGGGCGTCCAGTTGATCAGGGTGTGTCGTGTATGTGCGTTCGTTTGCCAGCCCATTCGCACAGCAGTTCAACGGCCACCTGAGCGCCGATGCCTGCGGCGATAGCGAATTGACTCGAGCCCCCAGCCAGGAGGCCTGCGACATGGGCCTGCGGGGCGATCTGCCAGAGGCCGTCGTGGGGGAGCGAGATACGGCCAGACTTGCCGTCAGGGTGATGGGGGATCGGCTCGACGGGCAGGCCTGCAATGTCCTGATGCTTGTACCCGGTGGCCAGTACGAGGTGTACGCCGGTGAAGGTGCGTTGGTCATCGCACATCGCCCGCCACGGATCAGCCTGCAACTGGGTCACGTGGGCGTCAATGATCGTGCCCACATTGAATCCCTCGAACTGCGTGCGCATCTTCTTGAGCACATCAAGCCCGAGCGTGCCAGTATCAATGCCCGGAGCGTTGTTGAGCAACGCCTTGTCAAGGTCGCTGCGACCATCATCGAGCAGGATGATCCGCCGGTCGCCAAACCAGGGCTTGGTACAGGCCGATGCCAGCGTGATGGCACACGACAGCCCGGCCGCCCCGCCCCCGATGATCAGTACATGAGCCTCCGTCATGTCGACTTGCTGGTGTCGTTCCCATCCAGTGACACAGGTCGATAGCCCCCACGCTGGTCAAACCAAGTGATCAGGCACAGGTAGGACACCAGCATGACGATTGGCAGAATCGACACGGCAAAGAGTGCTTCGGCCTTGCCGATCCGCTGGGCAGTGACCAATGCCTCCTGATGCAGGTGTGGATCTTTACTGCGAGCAATGCCAGCGCCTTCCGCTGAGAGCGCCGAGTAGGAACCGAGCAAGCTCGACTTGTCTTCATCGACATAGAGGGCGGCGACTTCGGCGTCGGCTTCCTGCAGCGCCCGGACAATCTCGGTGTCCTGCACTTGCCCCAGCCAGACGCTGCCGAGCACGCCCAAGCCGAGCATGCCCACGCCTGCGATCAAGTTGATCGTCATGGCGCCGCCCTTGGGGAATTGCTCGGAAACGAAACCCAGCGTGGTCGGCCAGAAGAAGGTCTGCCCGACGCCGTAAATGGTGGCGGCAAGGATGATCACGCCAGCGCCGACGGCGACATCGTCTGCCAGCACGCCGAGCCACCAGATGCCCAGCGTCACGATTGCTGCGCTCGCGGCCAGCACGCCCAGTGGCTTGAGGGCAGCCACGATCGGGCCGCACACGAGCCGCAGCGTCATCATGATCGCAGCGGTATACACGAGTACCCAGCCTGAGTCGATGCCCAGTGCGTTATTGATGGCCGGCCCGAGCAGGTCCTTGATCCAGGTGTCCGTGCCCAGTTCGGTGGTCGCCAGCGCGAGCATGATCAGCAGCAGGAAGATGTACATGGGTCGTCCGAACGACCGCACCGCGCCTTCGAGCCCATTGCCATCGGTGTCGGTGATGAACATGCCGTAGATGGCCGCGATGAACCCTGCGATCACGACCTGAGCGCCAAAGCTCTGGAGCATCTCGATGCCCAGCACATTCGTGGTCAACTCCATCACAATCAACAGGGCCACGATGAACGCGCCGCCCCAGCCCACCTGCCGCAGCATCTCGCGATCGGAGATGCCCGCTTTCACCCGTTCGCTGATGGGGAAGCGCATGTTCAGCATCATGAACCCGAAGACACAGGCGGGAATGATGATCAGAGCGATCTTCCACTGCCACGACATGGCGTCGCCGATGCCAAGGACAACGATGCCAGTGAGTACAAGGCCGCCGGGCCACCCTGCATGCAGGATGTTGAGCCAGGTGGTCTTGTTCTCCTTGTACATGTCGGCAATGAGCGGATTGATGACCGCCTCGACCGTGCCTGCGCCCAGCGCCCCCAGAATGCTCGCCCAATAGAGCATCGAGAAGCCCGTGGCGAAGATCGACAGCACTGCGAATGAGATGAAGCAGAAGAAGGCGAAGGCCATGGCCGGGCCGTACCCGATGCGATCCAGTACCAGCGAGAAGAGCACGATGCTCACACCAAATGGCCAAAGCCCGGCCCCGAAGATCGTGCCCACCTGCGTCTTGTCGAGCTCGAAGTCGGCCTCCCACGTGGGCATGATCATCATGCGCAACATGAATGCGAAGGCCGTCGTGATGAGCGCGATAAAGCAGGCCAGGAAAATGCGCTTCCTGGCTTCGGCAGTGAGTTCAGTCATCGAGACATCTCCCTTGGGCCGGAATCGGCGCGGGCGATGCTAGTGCAAGCGATGCCTCACGGGCACTCGCCCCAGAGGGCCAGCATCGCAAGTAGATCAACCACATCGCTGGTGCCATCGCCGTCAATGTCGCCGCCGTCGGTGCCCCAGTGCGCCAGCAGCATGAGCAGGTCTTCTACCGCCACGACTCCATCACCTGTCAGATCTGCTGTGCAAGAGTCTGGTGCTGGGTGGGTTGCGAACCAGTCGAAGAAGTGGTCCATGGCCTCTGCGCCGAAGGTGAACAGATGCCCCGACAGGTACGCGTCCCAGCCACGGACCTCGCCGGTGGAGCACCCGGGCGTGTAGGAGGTGATCTGCGTTTCATCGCCCCAGATGGCCAGATCGAGGTTGATCCATTCGTCATGAGTCTGTGGTGTTTCGTCGCAGCCCAGATGCAACGCCCAGTTTGTCAGCGTTGTATACACACTCGGGTACGTCGTGCCATTGAGCGGGCCACCGCCGGGCCAGATGATGACGTCGAGCGTGCCGTGAAACTGGAGCACATTCAGTGCGTTGGTGGCAGTGCAACCGTCCATCGATGACGGCCCCATGCCTGAGAGTGACACGATCGATGCGAATCGATCGGGGTGTTCGCAGCCCATGCGATGGGCCATGAACCCGCCACTGGAGTGGCCCATCAGGTGGATGTGTCTGGGGTCTACGGCATAGGTCGCTTCCAGATGATCGACGAGCGCCAGGAGGTATGCCACGTGGTCGGGATTGGCGCCGCCGAAGTCACAGCAGGCTTCAGATCCATTCCAGAAGTAGCCAAATCCGTCGCTTGAACCGGTAGGCCGCACGAGGATGTAGCCGCGCTCGCGGGCTGGAATCGCGAAGTGGTAGGCGAAGGTGTCCGTCCAGGGGCCGCTCAGGGGGCTGTAGCCATGAAGCAGAATCAGCAGTGGGGCAGGGGTGTTGGGGTCGTACCCGTCGGGCAATTGAACAGGAACGTCTGCAGGTGGCGTGAGATCACCCCACTCACCGGCGATGAGCGTATTGGAGAGGGCCAATAACAGAATTGCTGCAAGTCGCATGCGTCACCTCTCATCCTATGCCGTCATCGGCACGGTCCAAGGCGAATCGAGCAAACCGGCTCAGGGGCATTGAGACAGCGTCTACCTGTAGGCAAGTGCCCAAGTGACCATACTCTGGTAGGCGGCCTTTGGACGGATCGGGAACGACCGAAATCGACGATCTGCTGCTCTTGCTGACCCACTGGGGGGCTTGCTGGCATTGATGTGCCAACAGCCCCGGGTGCCTTGTGTACACGCGGTGTGTCCAGGCCGTGTTCAACGGCTTTGGTCGGCGCTCAGCACTCACCCCAGCCAGCAAGCACGATCAGCAGGTCGCTGGCGCCCACCATGCCGTCGCCATCCAGATCGGCGGGACCATCGCCTTGCCCCCATTGGGCGATGAGCGACAGGATGTCATTGGCGCCGACCTCGCCGTCACCTGTGATGTCGCCAACACAACTGTCGCACTGCGTTTCCTGGGCGATGATCTGCACCGACGCCACGTGCCATCCGGTGTAGTCGTTGTACAGATAGTCTCCCGAGTCAAACTGCAGACCCAGTTGAACCGACTGCCCGCTGATCGACGTCAGAGGAACGTCGATGGTCTCCCAGCCCGACGTATCGCCGAACTCATGCGCCGTGACCCCATTGACCAGCAGGAGACTCACGTCGTAGTTTGGGCTGTTCTCAGTTTCGAGTGCCATACAGATGCGCACGACCATGTCGCCGCCGATGCCATCGAGTGAGACCGCGGGAGAAGTAAGGGTGCCAGTGACCGCCCCGCCGGTGTCGTAATCACACTCGCCAGCTTGGCCGAAGTACGCCGAGGCCGAGGTCTCGCAGGAATCGCTCGGTGCGCAGCCGCCGCTGGATCCATGCCACAGCCCGTCAGCGGCCCACTGCACCGGGATACCGCCTGCAAAGGACGTGTCCAGGATTATGGTCTGAACGAACTCGCCCACGTGCAATGGCCAACTGTCAATTGAGGCAGGTAGCGGCCAGATGACGTGTGTGCCTTCATCGCCAGTGGCTCGAACCTGCCAGGCGATGGTCTGTTCGCAGGCCAGTTCCGTCCATGTATGCCGCCACATGTCGTCGCCAATAGAGGCGGGGGCTGTCCACTGCATGGGGCTGCCATCGATTGACACGCCCACCTCGATCGAGTCAGGTAGGGGGGCTTCCTCCCCGGCCTCGAGTACGAAGTCCATGGTGTGTGTGCCAGGTGGCAAGATCTCCGGGCGACCATCGGGGAATGTCAGCTGCAGCACATTGGGTATGCACACGCCCTGCGGGTTGGCGAGGGCGTACTGAAGATCGGCGTGATGGATGGCGCAGCCGTGGTTGAATCCGCCCGTGCTGGAACACCCCGCATTCGTGTGAATGCCGATCGCCAGACCTGTGGCTTCATCGAGCACGGCGCTACCGCTATTGCCGCCAGTGGTATCCGTTTGATAGCCAAGCACCGTGCCGTCGAGAATCGCGTAGGGCCCGGTGTGCGTTTTCTGGACCTGATTCCAGGTCGGGCTGATCGGTGATGAGGTGGTGCCGTAGCCGATGATCGTGATGTCCTGATCGCTCACCTGATCGGGGGCATCAGCCAACATGTACGACGCCCCTTGAGCCTGGTATGCCGTGAGGCCGGTCTCCGAATTCGGGAAGCACCCGAGGTAGGCCCAGTCATTTCCGATCTCCACGTAGCCGAACTGCAGTGACTCGGGATCGATGGGGTATTGATCTTCCGGCCCGGGGTGATTGACTGAGCCATCTCCATTGCTCAATGGCACGTTGAACTGGGCGACGTGCCCGCTGACACCCTCGTCCATGCAGTGCCCCGCAGAGAGAAAGGAGTTTGCCGCATCGTCGATCAGCCACATGGTGCAGCCCACCGGCCAGTGCCGGGCGGCCCGTGGGTCGCTGCTGGGAATGCGGTCATCCGTGTTGCCGCAGATCGATCGCTCCACATCGGTGCCAGCGACCGTCCATCGGGCGGCCTCGATCGTCAGGTGCGAGCGGCCCGACTGCGCCGGTGCAAGCAACTCAACATGCACCATGGGCCCATTGAACCAGGCGCTGTGATGTTGCCACTGACTCAGCGAAGTAGCGTTCAGATGTTGCTGATGTCCATCTTTGAGTGAGGTCAGCCGCAGTGTGCACCCATCGGCCAGTTTGGTTCGGCCAAAGCGAATCTGAAGATCGCCGGCCTCGGGTATGGCTACGAGATGGTTGAACACGATTGCCGGTACATCGGTGTCGTTAGCAACTGTCGTCGAGTGGACATCGATGGTCTGCGAACGGACGTTGGTGCCGCTGGTCTGGGCCGAGCCGGCCGTTACCGCAAAGGCGATCGCCATTGCACCGAATGCTCGCTCGAAAATGGACATGTCTCGCTCCCTGTGGGGCTCCACCCGACCACGGTGACTATTGTTTGGTTAAATCGCCATCTACACAAGGCTTGGCTTGTGGAATCCAGGACAACCTGTCTCGCTAACTGATTCTCACTTGACAGAGGATAAGGCTTGGAGAATGAGGTTAATCACGCTGGAGACAGGTTCAGGTCGAGGTAGAGTGGGTACGTCTTGAGATGGCACGCTGGTATGACCAATGGGGCTGAAAACCAAGTTGGGGAAGCCAGTGCAGGTGAGGCTGCCGGTCGGGATTCATGGCAGGGCAGTGTTCAGAGCAGGGCAGGTCAAAGCAGGGACAGTGGAGAGGCAGTTCAGATGAATCGATGGGTAGTGATCTTGGGTGTCTCTTGTTGTCTGTGGGCGTCGGGCACTTCAACTGGGGGTGAGACATGCATGCCGTCGCATCAGGTCGAGGTCGACTGGGATGCAGGGCAGGCTGGTTGGCCAGGTAGTGTGGCGTTGGGCGGCGGTTGGCATGCAATTGGCGATGATGACTACGATGACGGTCTTGGAATAGTCAAACTTTCCAAGTTGGATCCGGCTTCTCAACAGTGGACTGATTATCAAGAGATCACTGGGGCGATCTTGAATCAGGGATTTGGAACTTCGATCGAGTTGTCGTACTACGGACTTGCTGTGTACTCGGCAGATTCCAACTTGGTTGAGCTGTTTGTGCTGGAGGAGGGCAAGTGGGCTTGGGTCAAGACGTTGACACCGTGGGATCCTGATGGTTATCTCACGGGAGCGATCTCGCTCCATGGCGATTCGCTATTGGTTTGCGAAGTCGACAGCAATGGACAGATTCTGGTTGTTCAGTGGATGGAAGTTGAGGGCGAGTGGCAAATCGTGAAAGTGATTCCGACGGCGGTCTCAGAACCGATCGTCCGAATGGACTACGACGGCGAGTGGATGGTCCTTGGCTTTCCCACTTACGACGCTGATGGGAGCAACAACAACGGCTACCTGCAGGTCTGGCGGCACCTGGGGCTGGAAGGGTGGAGTTTCATCGGCAGTTACCAGCCGTACCCCGACGTTGAAGGGGCCGCCGGCGGTAGTCATGTTGCGATCAGCGAGGGTACGCTCAGCGCCGTGGCTGGTTCGCATGCCCTTGGGGGCTACTCAATTGACGTGTATCAGGTCTTTGGCCAGTCGATATCTCGAGTGCTGCAGGTGCCAGCCGAAGTTGAACAGATTGTCGGCATTGACATGCACGATTCCACTGTGGCAGTCGCAGTGTCTGATCAGGTCATGTCGGCTGGTGCCACCTTGATTCAACTCCATGGGTCAGGTGCAGACATGGCATGGACAGATGCGCAAGTGAGCTTTGATGGTGAAGCGCCCGGTTCACCGCTGACTGCGATAGCCATGAACGACAATTTTCTCATCGGGCGTGGATATGGGGCGGGCTACGTGCCAAACGTCTGGATCGCGCCAGCGTACGACTGCAACAACAATGGAGTGGCCGATCAGTGTGACTTGGCTGGCACTCCCGGATGGGATATTGATCGTGACGGCCGGTACGACTGGTGCGCCTGCCCGGGCAATGTCAATCCACACCTGGACTGGGTCATCGATGTGAACGATGTCTACAGCGTGCTGTTTGCATGGGGTGGAAACGGGTTGTGGGGGCCAGGTGAAGGTGATTGCAATGGCGACACACTATGCAACATCGAAGACCTGATCATCGTGCTTCGGAACTGGGGGCAGTGCTGGAACTGAGTGTCCCTCAGCCCACGTGCTCGCCCATGAACACGCTCACCTGATCGAGGGCAATGCGCTCCTGCGCTTGCGTGTCACGGTGCCGCACAGTCACGGCCTGATCGCTGGCCGTGTCGCCGTCGATCGTGAAGCAGAATGGGCAACCTGCTTCGTCCATGCGGGCATAGCGTTTGCCAATGCTTTGCTTGACGTCCATCACGACATCCCACCGCTCACGCAATTCCCCAAAGAGATTCGCTGCGATCTCGGGCATGCCATCTTTGGCGACCAGCGGGAAGATGGCCGCCTGAATGGGCGCAATCGACGGGTGGAACTTCATGTAGACCTTGGACGCCCGCTCCGGATCAGGCGTGTAGGCCTCACACAAGAGCGCCAACGTGCCGCGGCTCAGGCCGGCTGATGGCTCGATGACATGGGGCAGGTAGCGTTCATTGCGGGCCTGATCGAAGTACGCCAGCTTCTTGCCTGCGAACTCCTGATGGCGTGACAGATCGAAATTCCCCCGATGGGCAACGCCCTCCAGCTCGCCAAAGCCCGGCGCCGTGAAGGGGAATCTGTACTCCACGTCAAAGGTGCCGCAGCCTTCCTTGGCATAGTGCGCCAACTCATCGGCATCGTGCTTTCGCATCAGAATGTTGTCGCTCGTCAGGCCGATCGACTGCCACCACTTCGAGCGAACATCACACCAGAACTCGAACCACTGCTCGGCTTCACTTTCGTGGCAGAACCACTCGATCTCCATCTGCTCGAACTCACGAGACCTGAAGATGAAGTTCCGAGGCGTGACCTCGTTGCGGAACGCCTTGCCTATCTGGGCGATGCCAAAGGGCACCTTGACCCGCATCGTGTCCACGACATTGCCGAAGTTCAGGAAGATGCCCTGAGCCGTTTCGGGGCGCAGATAGGCGGCGCTCTCTTCATCCTGCAGGGCGCCCACGAACGTCTTGAACATCAAGTTGAATTGACGTGGCTCGGTGAGTGAGCCCACGGCCTTGGTGTCGGGCCCCACGGTGATGGCCAACTCGTCGGCAGACAGTGCCGTCAGTGGGCAGGTGTCAAGTTCTTCGTCGGCCAGTTCACGCTTGACGTACTTCTCGAGTTTCTTGCGGGCCGAGGCAAGTGAGTCATCGTCGCCATCGATAAAGGCGTAGATCTGTCCACCGTCGGTCTGCCCCTTCAGGCCCAGGCAGGCCAGATGGTCGGCCCGGTACCGGGACTTCGTCTCGCGACAGTCAACCATCGGGTCGTTGAATCCACCCACATGACCCGATGCCTCCCAGACACGGGGGTTCTGGACGATCGACGAGTCGAGCCCGACGATCGAAATCTCGTTGCCGTCGGGGCCGACGGGGGGCCGCTTGACCATGTCCCGCCACCAACGATCACGCAGGTTGTTCTTCAGGGCCGTGCCCAGCGGGCCGTAGTCCCAGAAGCCGTTGAGGCCTCCGTAGATCTCACTGGCGGGGTAGATGAAACCGCGACGCTTACACAGCGAAACGAGTTCATCCATCGAAAAGGAATGGGTTGATTGCGTATCGGAGTCGCTCATGGGGCGGGCATCGTACCCGGACACCGCCCGCTCAGGCCTCCCTCAACGCGCCCTTGGCCCTGCCCTAGACGAGGGCTGAATCGCGCTTGCGAGCCTCACTCAATCGAATGGCGAGTTCGATCGCTCGGCACATCGACCCATGGTCGGCCACGCCCTTGCCAGCGATGTCGAAGGCGGTTCCGTGATCTGGGCTGGTGCGAACAATGGGCAGGCCGACCGTCCAATTCACCGCAGCAGAATCGCTGAGCAATTTGAGCGGGATCAGCCCCTGATCGTGATACATGGCTACCACCATGTCCCACCTGCCTGCCGCGGCATCCCGGAAGATCGTGTCGGCGGGGAAGGGCCCCGAGGCATCGATGCCGCGCTCACGGGCCATCGAAATCGCCGGCGCAATCACCCGCGTCTCTTCGTCACCTATTCGGCCACCCTCACCGGCATGCGGATTCAAACCGCACACCGCAATACGAGGCCGCTCCATGCCCAACTCAAGGCAGGCCGCATGGCCCAGATCGATGGGTTCGAAGACTCGGCCGATAGTCAGCAGATTGCGAAGGTCCATCAAGGGCACATGCACTGTGGCCAGTGCAACTCGAAGCCGGGGCGACTCGAACACCATGCAAGCTCGGCGAGCTCGCGTGCGCGCTGCCAGCAATTCTGTGTGACCAGGCCAGGTGTACCCAGCCAGCCCCCACGACGCCTTGCAAATTGGGGCGGTAACGATGGCATCGGTTCGCCTTGGGTCGTCTGGGGCTCGCATGGCATCGGCGATGGCCGACTCGACCCACTGCTTCGAGGCCAACCCCGCCTGCTTGGAGGGCATGGCATCCATCGGGGCCATGTCGGCGTATTGGGCGTCATGCAGCACGATCACGTCATCGGGAGGGGGCTCCGATGCGCAGGCGGGCACGCTGGTCCATGAGGCATCGATGCCGCAGCGCTGCTGGGCCCAAGCAAGGGCATCCGGGCACCCATGTACGCAGAACCTCGCTCGCAGGCGAAGGTCATGCTCGGCCAGACAGCGGGCGATCAACTCCGGGCCGATGCCCCCTGGATCACCCATCGTCAGGCCAATGCGGGGGCGTATGTCGCGAGGTGAGACCATCGACGTATTCTATGGCCGATGGTCGTCCTGGCATGACTGAAGCACAACAACCAGAACACACCCACGACGAGCGAGCCAGGGCGGCAGCAGACAGTTTGCGCAGCGGCGCAGCATCCACCAT
Source organism: Phycisphaerales bacterium (assembly GCA_022446885.1). GTDB lineage: Bacteria > Planctomycetota > Phycisphaerae > Phycisphaerales > SM1A02 > JABAAC01. The sequence goes on from JAKVBU010000021.1 coordinate 51,507, forward strand.
CGAAGAGGCCATCGCCCTCCTGCCCCCGGGGCCACCACCACCGGCAGGGCTCATTCGCCGACATCTGGAGGCTATGGATCAGGCTTCCAAGGGGCTGGGTGACTGGTGGCGTGAGCGCCTTGAGGCACTTGAAGCCCTCACGCAGTTGCTCGACACAATTGCCTTCCTATTGCCTGAGTCCACGATCCTGCTCACGGGCCGCACCGCCCAGGGCCATGTGGACGGCCTGAGCGCTGCCCGCGTCAGGGTGATCGGTGTCGAGGCGCCACATCTGGTCGATGCCCTGGAGCAGCACGGTTTCAGGCCACCTGACGTGAGTGCGCAGCGAACCTCACTTGGCTCGATGCCCGTGGTCCACCTGTTCGATCATCTGGGGCACCAGGTTGACTGCCTCGTGCTGCCCGATGTGCCACAGGCCCACGACGGCGTCAATCTCGTAGACGGTGGTCGAGTTTCCGTGCTTGCGATGGAGCGATTTGAAGCCATCGTCGAAGCAGCGAGGCGGACCACATCGCAATTCTCGCCGCAATCGCCACCTCGAGCGGGCGATTAGTGGGGATCAGCCCAGCCCACCCTTGAGCTGCCCGCCGAACTTCTCCCGCAGTTTGCGCATGGCCGGATCTTCTTCCCGGCTGGAGGCGGCAGCGTCGCTGCTCTGGGCCCGCTTCATGGACAAGCTGATGCGCTGCTGCCCCGGATCGACGCCCAGCACCTGCACCTGAACGACCTGGCCCACCTTCACGATCTGCGAGGGCTTGTGCACGCGTTCGTGGGCCATCTCGGAGATGTGCACCAGACCTTCGACGCCCGGGGCCACCTCGACGAACGCCCCGAAGGCCTCGAGCCGAGTGACAGGGCCTGACACCATCGAGCCCTCCGACAGGTCGGTAGCCGCCGAGGTGAAGGGATCGCTCGCCAGTTGCTTCATGCCAAGAGACACACGCACCGGGTCGCGGTCGGTCTCAATACCCAGCACCTGCACCCGCACGGCATCTCCGGCCTTGACGACATCTTCAACCTTGCGCACCCGCTCCCAGGAGAGGTCGCTGATGTGCACCAGCCCGTCTACACCGCCGACATCTACAAAGGCGCCGAAGTCCTTGACGCTGGTGACCGTGCCATCAACCACGTCGCCCACGCTCAGTGCCGCGAGCGTTTCGCCGCGTTCCTGCTCCCGCAGCGCCTGCATCGCCTTGCGGCGAGAGAGCACCAGCCGACCTTTGCTCCGATCGAGTTCGATCACCTCGCAGGGCAGCTTCTGGCCAATGAACACATCGAGGTCTTCAATGTGCCGCAGGTCCACCTGGCCTGCGGGCATGAAGGCCTTGTGGCCCGAGACATCCAGTTCCAGCCCGCCCTTGTTGGAGCCGGTGCACATGGCCTCGATCACCTGCCCCTCGCCGATGTCCTGCCAGCGAGCTTTGGCGATGGCGCCGCGGCGTGACAAAATAAGGACGCCATCTTCGGGGTCGGTTCGCTCGACGGTAAAGGTGTCTGTTGTGCCGATGGCGGGCTCGTCTTTGAACTGCGAACGGGCGCACACGCCAGTGAGGCGGGGGCCGAACTCCACGAGCACCTCGTCTCCACGAATCAACACGATGGTGCCGGTACGTTCGCTGCGAGTGCCCGATGACACCTCAGGGCCGTCATCGAGCATGTCATCGATGCGACCATCGCCCAGCGCGGCGTTGATCTCGGCTTCAAGCGCGGCATCGAGAGAAGAAGGCGGCTGGCCATGATCGGCATTGCTCATGCGGGGCATCCTTGAGGCAGTTGTGGCAAGGCCACAGCGGGGGTCTCCGCGTGCACCTGCCCGAGCAGCACATCATCGTGGATTTCTTCAGCGTGTGCCTGCACCAATTGGCCGGTTTGCAGATGGGCCCCATCAATCGACACGAGGGCATATTGATCGCAGCGGCCCAGCCATCGCCCGGGTCTGGCGGCATCGGCCTGCTCGATAATGACCCGCAGCCCCCGGCCCAGCAGCCGACGCTGGAACCGCGCTCGCAGCCCGCCGGGGCGAGTCTCCAACTCAATCAGGGCCCGCACCCGCTGGCGGGCCGTGGCCCCATCCACGGCCTGATCTCGCCAGCGTGCCGCGGCCGTGCCCGGCCGCGGGCTGTAGGGGAACACATGCATGTGGAAGAAGCCAGCTTCCAACGCCATGGCAACGGTGGCCGCATGGTCAGCAGGGGTCTCTCCAGGAAAGCCGCAGATGACATCGGTCGTCAGGGCCACATCATCGCCCAGTCGCTCACGCACCATGGCCAGCATGTCCCGGTAGTCATCGGCCCCGTACTGGCGATTCATTCGCCGCAGCACCCGGTCTGAGCCGCTCTGCAAGGGCAGATGCAGATGGGGCACGATGACACCGTCGTTGGCCGACATGGCATCGAGCAGCGGTTCGTCTACATCGCCGGGCTCCATGGAAGAGAGCCGCAATCGCTTCAGCCCCGGAATCTGGGCCACCGTATCCATCAGGTCAGCGAGGGGAGACCCACTTGAGGGGGACTGCCGCCGGCGCAGCGCCGTCTCATGCCCCCAGGCCCCGATGAAGATGCCGGTGAGGACAACTTCCACGTGGCCTGCATCCACAAGCTGCCGCACTTCTTCGACAACCTGTTCAATTGTCTTGGACCTCAGCGTGGGCCGCAGCCGGGGAATGATGCAGAACGTGCAGTGGGCATCGCACCCATCTTGAATCTTCACTTCAGCCCGAACATGGCCGCCTGCGGCAGGCGGCGGGGCCGTTGAGCCCATTGGGAGCACCCGCAGCGATCGAGCCCTTGCCGGCGCCTGTTCCTGGGCCTGTGTTTGTGCCTGTTTTTGTGCCGGAGTCTGTACCTGTGATTGCCCCTCCAGCCATGCCTCCACACGGTGGGCGAAACGCTCGGGCAAGGTGGCGTCTCCCGCATGCCCGATGAGATTGGCCTCACCGCCAGCGGCATCGGCGTTTCGGGCACGGTCTGGATCGGCCGCCAAGCAGCCCGTGACGATCACCAGCGGCGATGGCCCGCTGCCTCCCCCAGTTCGTCTGGCAGCCCGCCGGGCGGCATTTCGGCTCTTGGCCGCGGCCCGGGTGGTGACGGCGCAACTATGGATCACCTCCACATGAGCCCCCCCGGGGCCCGAGGCAGGGCGCAGGCCTCGATCGAGCAGCACCTGCTCCAGCGCGCGGGCTTCGGCGTGATTCACACGGCAGCCAAGGGTTGAAATCCGGTAGGTCAACATCGGGGGCACCCAGCGGGTCAGTTTAGCCCTGCTCCCATGCTCGTCCACGTCGGCTCTTCGCATCCAAGAGCGGCTTGCACACGTACCTCCAATGAGGTCCCGCTCTGTATAGTTCACAGCCACCTCGTGCATGATGTTCCTCGGGCTCGGCCGTGTGCGCCGCCCGGCGGGTACATCTCGGATCGGTTTGGAGTCTGCATGGCATCTGGATCCAGTTCATTGGGCGGCAAGGCCGCCTGGGGTATTGAAATCGGCGCCTTCGCCATCAAGGCGTTGCGTCTGGAAGCAGATCCCGGTGGCGTACGGGTTTCAGACTTCGCCGTCATTCCCCACAAGCGAGTGCTGTCGACGCCTGATCTGGATGCCGACGAGCTCATTCGGCTGAGTTTGGGTCAGCTCATCAGCCAGAAACGTCTTGAGGGCGAGCATCTGGTGATGTCGGTGCCGGGGCACTCATCATTCGCCCGTTTCGCCAAGCTACCGCCGGTTGAGCCCAAGAAGATTCCCGACATCGTCCGCTTCGAAGCGGTGCAGCAGATTCCATTTCCCATCGAGGAAGTCGAGTGGGACTACCAGACCTTCATGGACGAAGGCTCGCCCGAAGTCGAGGTTGGCCTGTTTGCGGTTACCAAGGACAAGGTCCGCGAGATGCTGGGCATTTGGAGTGAGGTCGGGCTGAGCCCGGAAGTGCTCACGCTCAGTCCGGTAGCGCTCTTCAACGGGATGCACTTCGATCGGTCCCTGCGAGAACACCCCGCACCGGTGGCGTTTGTCGATATCGGCACCATGGCGGCCGACGTGGTCATCGCCGAGGGCGATCGATGCTGGATCCGCACCTTCCCATTGGGCGGCCATCACTTCACATCCGCAATCGCCGAGGCATTCAAACTCTCATATGCCAAGGCGGAGCGGCTCAAGCAGGAAGCCGCCACCAGTAAGTACGCCAAGCAGATCATGCAGGCGATGCGGCCGGTCTTCGCTGACTTGCTGCAAGACTTGCAGCGATCATTGGGGTACTTCAATGCCAGCCGGCCGGGCGTCTCGCTCAGCGGCATGGTCGGGGTGGGATCAACGTTCCGCATTCCCGGCCTTCGGAAGTTCATCGGGCAACAGTTGCAGATCGACGTGCAGCGACTGGATGAGTTCCGCCGCATCGCCGTCGAAGGCCGCGAGGCGGCGGCATTTTCCGAACAGGTTGTTTCGCTGGGCACGGCTTACGGGCTGGCGATGCAGGGTTTGGGCGAGGTGTCATTGGACGCCAATCTGGTGCCCATGGGTATTCGCCGAGACCAATTGTGGCGTCGCAAGACAAAGTGGTTCGTGGCGGCGGCGGCGTTGGCAGTTGCGGCAGGCGGCGTGACATTCATTCGAACCGCCATGGACTCGGCAGCCCTTGATGTCGAGCCGCCACAGGTGAGCCAGACGCTTGCCGCAGCCAAGGCCAACGTCAACCAGCTCACGAATGCAACGGGCCAATTCAGACAGAATGCTCTGGCGCCAAAACTGCTCGAGATGCTCGATCACCGCGACGTCTGGCCCCTGCTGGTGAGTGACGTGGCCACGGCACTTCGATCTGCCAACCCACAGAGCGAGCTCATCGGCTCCGATGTCGAAGCCGTGCAGCATGTAGATCCTGAGTCTCGGCGGCTCATTGAATTGGCCGGGCTTTCTGGGGCTTACACCGGTGCCGCTGATGGCGGCGGTAGCGCCGGCGGTGGCATGCCCCCCGGCATGGGCCCGGGCGCCGCACCGGGAGGGATGCCCGGCGGGCCAGGCCAAGGTGGCGGGGGCGGCGCAGCACAGGTCTTGGGCACGATCGATGTCACGATTCAACTGGAGTTGACCCACGCCAATCCTGTGGGCTTCGTCAACGACACGGTTGTCAAGTGGCTCAAGGACAACGCCAAACGTCCGGGCTTGCCCTACCGAATCACTGATGTGAAGACCGACCGCACTCAACTCGCTGAAGCAGTGCGCCCTGGCGGTGCAGGTAGCTCCGGCAATAGTGGCTCCGGCGGTGGCTTTGGGCCCCCCGGCGGTGGTGGGCCTGGCGGTGGAGGCGGCGGCTTTGGCCCCGGCGGCGGTGGCGCAGGCGGCGGCGGCTTTGGCCCCGGTGGCGGTGGCAATGGTGGCGGGGGCGGTCAAGGCCGCTCCAGCGGAGGCGATATTGACGGCACACTGCCTGAAGGGGCGGACCCATATCCGCCGGGCACGACGATCTATCAATTGCCCGTGACGTTCACGGTTGAGTTGATCACGCCCACGGGAGGTGCGGCATGAACGGACAAGCCATCGGTCGTTGGATGAAGTCCAATCTGGTCATCGTCGTTTGCATCGTTGTGATCATCGGTGCCCCTGTCGGGCTGTGGTTTGTTTCATCGGGCTGGTCCGCTGAACTGCAATCCAACGTGAAGAAGCGTGGGGGCAAACTTGACCAACTGGCGTCAGCAGGCAAGGCCCAGTTCTCGTGGCCCGGCTCAAACGAGTCTTCCAGCGTGATTGTCACACCGACACTGGTGGACGCATTCAAGTCACACGCCGAGTTGCTCAAGTCGCAGGCCGATGACGTGGTTGTGCAGGCCAATGCTCGCAACCAAGCAGGCTTTGAGAACCACTTCACGGTGCTATTGCCCTTCCCCAAGCCAAAGTCAGTACCCGGGTGGGACACCATGAAGATTCAGGAGCGGGAAGATGCATGGAAGGGGGTTTCCGAGGCTGACAGGCAAGAGGCGCTCTATCAAGCGCTGCAGGTTCACCCGCAAGGCATCCACGAGCAACTCCTGAAGCTGTACGAGCATCTGCTGCACGAGACCCTCAACGCGGGCTCGCCGCCTGATCCGGCCGACATCAAGGTGCGGCTGGACTCGGTTCGAGATGCATTGACCGATGGTGGGGCAACCTTGCAGTCACTCGATGAACAGGAACGCACGGATCTCGAGCGCAAACTCGGCGATGAGCGAATGGCCATGTATCGGGAGCGTGCCGAGGGCATCGGCGTCTATCTGACGCTGCAGACGCTCGCGCCCCCGTCATTTGTCTCTACGGATGTGCCTGACCAGGAAGAGATCACCAATTGGCTGTGGCGTTACTGGGTGCTGCAGCGGGTGGCGCAGGGGATTCAGGCAGCCAACGACACAGGTTCCGGGGCTGGAATGACATCCGAGGTGGTGGCGGCGATCAAGCGAATTGACCGTATCGACATCAGAGGGCTCATGTCTCTGGAGACGCCCGCAGCAGCCGACCGAGCATTCGCCAAAGGTGGTGGGGGTGGCGATGGCAGAGGTGGAGGGAATAACCCGCCAGGTGGTGGCCCCCCCGGCGGCGGTCCTCCCGGTGGTGGCCCGCCCGGTATTCCCCCAGGTGGTCCGCCTAGTGGCCCGCCCGGAGGTGGGCCAGGCGGTGGCGGCCCCGGTGGCGGGTTCGGAGGTGCGCCTACCGGGCCAACAGCGCCAGAGCCCGGAAAGACCGATCGCACCAAGTCGATCACAGGGCGAGTCAGTAACCAGCTCTATGACGTGGTGCTGGTAGACCTCGACATGATCGTTGCGACCGATCGCATCGATCAGGTGTTGCGAGGGTTCTCGCGCCCGGTCGAGACGGCCGTGCTGGATGTCGTCATTCAGCCCGCTGATGCATTCGCCGCCCTGCAACAGGGGTTCTACTACGGCACCGGGTCGGTCAGCCGGCTGGTGCTCACCATCGAGACGATCTGGCTGCGGGAGTGGACACAGGTTCACTTGCCCGACAGCGTTCGCAATGAAATGGGCTTCCCAGCCCGACAGATGCAGGCTCAGGACTCTGGAATGCCTGGGCAGGGCCCTCCCGGAATGCCACGGCCACCAGGTGGCCCGCCGCGTGGGGGCCCGGGGCACCCGGGTCGATAAGTCCATCCTGATCAACGAACGAGACGAGCACAGCACGCACCATGGCCAATTCGAAGATCACATTTTGGGAACGCTACACCGAGTTTCTCGTGTTGGGGCTTGTGGCAGTGGCATTCATCGTGCTGCTCGCCATGCAGTTCATCGGCGCCCCAAACGCCTACTCCTCTCGCGGATCTGAACCCATTGCGCCCGGCGCAATCAATGGCAAGTTGCAGGAGGCGGCCTCTCGGCTGGACGCCCAGCTCAAGCAAGATGGCTTGCCTGCGGGCATCGGTGAAGCAGACAACTCAGATCTCGCCGCTGCATTTGCCCAAGGGATGACGCAGCACGTGGGGCCTACGCAGCCGGTGACGCTTGCCTACGCACCTCGTGGCAGCCTCGGCTCAGAGACCACTTCACTGCAGGGCACTGCAGCCGTCGTGGTACCCGGCGTGCCAACGCCGACCATGGTGGACGTGTATCAGGTCTTCGACACGCTGGATGACACGGTCATTTCGACCTGGCCGGACCTGGCCCAGCGCTATCCTGACGGTGGGCCATATGACGTTACTTGGCTGACTGTCGCTGCGAAGTTCGACGCCTCGGCGTTGCTCTCGCAGTGGCGAACGCCTCAGGGTGACGCCCGTGGCATTCCGGATCGCTGGTTTGACGCTCGTGTTGATGTGGTCGATGTCCGCATCGAGCGGCGTACGCAGTTGGCTGATGGATCTTGGTCAGCGCCCGAGCTCATCGATCTCTTGCCCGGGGCACCTGAGTTTCGGGAGGGGTTGACGAAGGTTGAAGATATCACCGATCGAGACATGCTGATCGATGGTCTGCGGCGGCCGCCCATGCAGCGACTGGTGATGCAGCCGGACTTCCTCCTGACCAAGAGCGCCCGCTGGATGACCCCCGAGGCATATCAGGCCCGTGGGCAGGAAGCCAGTCAATTGACGCCGCTGGAGGCGCTGCGTCGATTGATGGCATCCAAGCGGCGGATTGAGCAGGAGCTCGAAGGGCTCGGCGGCGGATTCGGCGGCGGCGGACCTGGCGGCGGTGGACCTGGCGGCGGTGGACCTGGCGGCGGTGGTGGGTTTGGTCCCGGCGGCGGTGGTGGCGGCGGTGGCTTCGGTCCCGGCGGCGGCGGT
>JAKVBU010000022.1 GCA_022446885.1 Phycisphaerales bacterium
CCATCATCATGGTCACCCCCCCACAGGCCGCAGACGGCAGCCATGAGCTGGAGTCGGCAGCCACAACCAGCGGCTTTGGCAGCGAGCTGGACGTGCCGGTGATCCACATGACACCCGAGGCTTTGGGGCGGATGCTCAATCGCTCAAGCACCTCATTGGATCGACTGATCGACGCCGCCAACAGAGGCGACGGTGGCGTGCGCCATCTGTCATGGCTGGCCCGGGCAAGTCTTGACACCGAGGTCCGCCGCAACGCGCTGTCTACCTTCAACATCGGCGGCATCCTGCCCGGAAGCGGTGAACTTACCGACGGCTGGGTCATCGTCGGCGGCCACTACGACCACATCGGGCACGGCTACACAGGTTCGAGATCTCCCGGGTCGAACGCGATTCACCCTGGCGCCGACGACAACGCCTCAGGAACAGCAGGCGTGCTGGTGCTGGCCCAGCGACTGAAGGCCTGGGCCGATGAACACGAGGGCGATCGCCGCAACATCCTGTTCATGGGCTTTGGCGGCGAGGAGGCGGGCCTCCACGGCTCGCGGTACTTCGTGGACACACCCAGCATCGACCTGTCCAAGGCGAGTGTGATGGTGAATCTCGACATGATCGGCCGACTCAGAGACGACAGTGTGATGCTCGGCGGCACCGGAACAGCCGAGGAATTCGACGAGTTGCTCTTGCCCCACGTCGAGGCTTCAGGGCTGACAGTGCATGCCTCCCGAGGGGGCACTGGCCCCAGTGACCACGCGAGCTTCTTCAGCGGTGGTGTACCCGTGCTCTTCTTCTTTACCGGTCTGCATGATGACTACCACCGCCCTGAAGACGAGGCATGGACTGTTGACCCCGAAGGCGGGCTGCGGATCGTGGAACTGGCAGAGGATGTCATTCAAGATGTCGCCACCCGCGGGCACCAATTGACATTCATCAACACGAGTGAGAGCGGCCCTGCCAGGCGCACCGGCGCCAGGGTTCGACTGGGCATCATGCCGGCCTATGGCGCCGATCTTGAAACCGGTGTCCAGGTTGAGAGCGTGACCGCAGGTACGAGCGCCGCCGAAGGTGGCCTGAAAGCCGGCGACGTGCTGCTCACCTGGAACGGCGACAAACTCGATGGCGGCCGCGACCTCATGGCAGCCCTTCGGACCCACGATCCGGGCGACGAGGTGAAGCTTGAGATTCTGCGTGATGGCAAGAAAGTGCCTGTGGCGATCACGCTCAAAGGGCGGGACTGACCACCCGGCCTGCACTCAAATTGCGGATATCATTCCCCGGTGAACAGGCGGCCGCTGCCGCCCGGGTCAATCTGAATCGGGTAGTGGAGGAAAGTCCGAACACGACAGGACACGGTGGTGGGTAACGCCCACCGGCCCATGATCGTCGGGTCAGGGAAAGTGCCACAGAAAGCAAACCGCCCGTCCGGCTTCGGCCGAGGCAGGTAAGGGTGAAAGGGTGCGGTAAGAGCGCACCGCCCGGTCGGTGACGGCCGGGGCACGGCAAACCCCACCGCGTGCAATCGCAAGCAGTTCCCATGACTCGTTTCGACGAGTCGCTCCGTGGTCCGCGGAACGGGAACGGGTCGCGAGCCAGAGGCCGTCGGCAACGGCGGTCCCAGATGAATGGTCGCCTCCCGCCTCGGCGGGGCACAGAATTCGGCTTATGTTCATAGACGATCTTTGAGGCACGGCCCCGCTCTCGGGGCCGTGTCTGTTCATGAACAGCGCGATGCGCGAGTACTATCGCGGCATGACCACCACCCACTGCGCTGTCTGGGCTCGGGGGGATCAAGCCCAGTTGCTCGGCAATGCCTTCAGCGACCGTGCGCTGCAGTGCGCGCTTCTGGGGTGCGACGACCCGCAAGTGGGCGCCGACCTCGCAGCCGCACTGGGCGCAGAGGCAGTGGACGACGTACGGCAATTGCTTCATCAGACATCTATCGACGTCCTCTGGCTCGCCTGCCCTGACGTACTCGATGCCGACCTGCGATCGGTCATCAGAGCGTCCAGTGTGCCCGTGGCGACGTCGGCCCCCTGCCGTGAGGGGTTTGACCCACGTCTTTACGATGGAGACCACGCCCGCTTCATCCCGTTGCTCCGCACCGGGCCGGCATTTCATGCGGCGACGGGTTGCCTCGAACATCTGGGCCGAGTGCACTGCATGCAGGTTTCAGCCTCAGCGGGTGATCACCAGACATCGCTGGCCGCCCTGCTGCTGGACTGCGCCGATCTGGTCATGCATACGTGCGGCTTGCCCGACGAGGTCTTCGCCAGCCACAGCGGCGGGGTCGCGCCCTCGGCGGATCCAGCCGCGGGCATGAGCGGACATGTGACCGCAACGATGCGATTTGCCGACGGCGCAGCTGCCAGCATCACGGTGAGTGACGGTGGCGGCACCTGGATCAGACGAGCCACGCTGCTGGGTGAAGGCGGCCGTGTGATCATCACCGACGAAGGCGTTTCGTGGACCGACCCCGATGGCCACGTGCAGGAAGCCCCGCCCAGTGAGTCTCATGCGACTGCCGGGGGCCTCGCTCGATGGCACTTGCTCAGGCTTGCGGAAGGTGCGCCTGTCGAGCAGCCCGGGCACGAGGCAGCGCTACTCTGTGAAGCGATTCGCCTCTCGTGCGTCACGGGTCAGATCGAAGTGCCCGAGCATGTGGGCCGGATGTTCGTCAACTGACCGGCAAAGAGCAGCAGATTCCAAGACGTTCATCGCACCATGGACATGGTGATACCCCAACCACCCGGCATGGTGGTCAGCCTCCAAAGAGCTGCCGGTGCAGGGGGGCCACGACCTGCGGAATCACCCGCTCTTCGCTCAGGCGCTCTGCCCATCCGGCCAGTGACCCAAAGACCTCGTCGAATTGATCCAGCGAGGTGAATGGGCCGCGACGACGAACTGTGAGATACACGCTGACGGGCGTGTCCACACGAGCCTCCACCTGCCCTTGGGGCCGCGTTCGTATCTCGATGACGGCACATGACGCTGGATCGCCAGCCAGCCTGAAGGCCAACATGGGCTGGACATCGACCAGTTCATCGCCGTCAGTCACCAGGCCTGCCAGTGGCGAGGTGTCGAGGAACGTGTCAAAGACCGCTTCGTCTCGATTACCGCCAACTGGCAGGTCGAAGCCGAAGACCAGATCGATCGACTCCACGTCGAGGGGCGTGATACTCAGGTAGTAGGGCGCATTGCGGAGTACGACTCGATGCAGGTGATAAGGCGCCGCAAGGTCCAGTGGATTGACCATGCCGCTGCGAACGCTCGTGCGCTGCAGTGACAACCACGCCCCGTGACGCTCATCTCCTTCCGTCTCCAATGCAAACTCATCGGCGTAGCGGCGTAGCGATGTCAGCGCTGGGCACTCACGGCGGACTCGATCGAACAGATCGAGGACTGCCTCTCGCCGAGAGGGCAAGTCCATGGTCAGCCCCAACCGCTGATTGACGTAGACATCGCTGCACAAGGCGGCGGCGCCCTCAATGACGGGTCCCACGTGGGTCATGCGTTCGACTCCCTGACAATCATCGGCTGAGGCTTCATGAAGACCAGCGTTCGCCACAACCACTCGAGCGGGCCGAAGCGGAATTGTCGCAGCCACCAGAGCGATCCCAGCAGTTGCACAATCCAGATTCCGACGATGACGATCCACTGATCGGCGTACCCAAGATGGCCGTAGAGCCCGACGCCCCAGCCATAGAAGAGCACGCTGCACAGCACCGATTGCCCGATGTAGTTGGTCAGCGCCATGCGGCCGGTCGCGGCAAGGGCCCGACTCACGAAGCCCCGAGCGCCTCGCGAGAGCGCCATCACAAGCCCGATCCACGCCATCGCGGTGAAAACCGATCCGTAGAAGGCAGGCAGCCCGTTCAGGAATATGACATCAATGGGATCCCAACCACCAGCCTCGTTGAGTTGCAGCGTCCAACTGGTCAGGGCGAGGCCGACGACGCCTCCGCCCATGATCCAGCCGCAGTAGAACCCGGTTGAACGGCTTCCACTGAACACGCCCCAGTTGAACAGGGCCATGCCGATCAACATCAACCCCCCAACCCGCCACACGAGAAACGCCGGCAGCAGGAAGAAGTGCATGCCCGCACTCTCCGACACCCGATGTTCCATCTGGTCGAGCCACCCTCCCTGCATCATCGCCATGTACCGCTGCATGCCATCGACATCAGGTGAGAAAGCTGCCGAAAGAGCGGCCCGCTCTTGGGGTGACCACCAGGGCTCGGTCGCGCCAATTCCAGCCCAGATGAGGCCCCCGATGATCAACAGGCCAATGCCCAGCCCAAGTTGCCACCCGGGGCGCAGCGACCAGCAGGCATACAGCAACATGCCGCAAACGGCGTAACTGACAAGGATGTCGCCCCACCAGATCAGGTAGGCATGAATCAACCCGATCACCAGCAGCCAGACCATGCGCCGATAGTGCATGCTCGCCGGCGACCCACCGCGATCCGTGATGCGCCGGGCCATGAGCACGATGCCTGCGCCAAAGAGCATCGAGAAGATGGACATGAACTTCTGATCGCCCAGCAGCTGCACGATCCAGAAGACCCACTCATCCAGCGCGGAAAAAACACCCCCGCCTTCCAACGTGGGATTCCAGTACGCCCCCGAGTGCAACGCGAAGGTGCGAATGTTCAATATCAAGATGCCCAACACCGCCACGCCGCGAAGCACGTCGATGGTGGGAATCCGTTCCCGTTTCCCGGTTGGCCCAAGAAGCGCCGGGGGGCTCAGGCTGACATCCGCTCCAGCCACGCCATCACGGTACCCGTATCAGACAGATCATCGAGCAACAGATCAGGTTGTCCACACGCCAGCGTGTCCCTCGAACAGACACCTGTCGCTACCGCAATGACCCGGCACCCGCATGCCCTGGCGCAGCTGATGTCGTGCAACGTATCCCCGATGATCACCGTCTGCCCCGGCACGCTGTTGGTACATCGCTGCATGGCAATGTGAGGCAAGTGGTTACGGCTTGGCCCATCTTCGGCCCATGCCTGCACCGCAAAGCGGCTTGGGTCGATTCCAGCCGCCCGAAGTTTCAACTGCCCGCTGCCGGAGAAGTTTCCCGTCAGCAACCCGAGCGTCCAACCAATTCTCGCCTCGATTGCATCAAGCAGCCCAGAGACGCCTGGCAATAGTTCGACCCGGTGATCGCTCTGGAGCAGGTGGGCCAAGTGCCGCTCGTAGGTTTGCCGGAGGACGGCCAACTTGTCGATCGCCACATCGAGCCGTTTGAAGGCCTCGGCGATGATCTGCCCGTCGAGGCGGCCACCGACCTCAATACCTTCGAGCGAGAAGTGCTCGTGAATGCAGGCACGCCCCGCTGATGTGAGCGCTTGGACACCCGCACGCATCGATGACAGCAGCGTGCCGTCGATGTCGAAGAGCAAGAGCACCTCAGCCGACAGCTGCGCACACCTTGGCGGCCGCGTCTTCCAGGTCGGTGGCGGTTCGCATCGTGGGCAGGCGCTCTGAGGCCTCTTCCAGAATCACGCGAGCGGCCTCGACGTTCGTCCCCTCCAGTCGAACGACCAGCGGCACTTCGAAGCCGACTTCTTCAGCAGCCGCGACAATGGCACGGGCGATCCGATCGCATTGCATGATGCCACCAAAGATGTTCACCAGGACACCCTTGACCGTGTCCTCGGACAAGATGATCCTGAACGCCTCGGTCACCGCTTCCTGACTGGCGTCACCACCCACATCGAGGAAGTTGGCCGGCTCACCACCATGCAACTTGATGATGTCCATGGTGCTCATGGCCAATCCGGCGCCGTTGACCAGACAGCCGATGTCTCCCTCGAGCGCCACAAAAGACAAGCCGGCCTCCTTCGCCCGCATCTCATCGGGGTCTTCCTCAGTGGGATCAAAGCAACTGGCGATGTCCTTCTGCCGAAACAGTGCGTTGTCATCGAAATTGAACTTGGCGTCGATAGCCAGCACCTGCCCGTCGGGATGCGACTCGTCTGCTGGCGTGATGATCAGCGGGTTGATCTCCGCCAGCGATGCGTCTGAAGACTCAAACACCTTGGCCAACTGCATGCAGACAGCCGTGAATTGGCGTACTTGCCGCCCACGCAGGCCCAGCGTGAAGGCCAGCGACGTTGCCTGCCAGGGCCGCAGCCCGTCCAGCGGGTGCAGAGGAACGGTATGAATCGCCTCGGGGCGAGCCTCGGCCACCTGCTCGATTTCAACACCCCCTTCGGCAGAGGCGATCAACGTGTTGGTGCGTCGCATTCGATCTGTGGTGATGGCCAGATAGAGCTCTCGCTCGATATCCACGCCCTCGGCGATCAACAGCCGCGTCACTTCCAGCCCCTCGGGCGGGGTCTGGGGCGACACCATCTTGTTGCCGAGCATGAACGTCGCGGCGTCGGTGACCTCCTCGGTGGAACTCACGACCTTCACAAACCCGGCCTTGCCGCGGCCGCCGGCATGCACCTGCGCCTTCACGACCACGATGCTCGCCCCCTGCTGGAACAACTCACCGGCAACACGCGTTGCTTCTTCAACGCTCGTGACCATCGCCCCGCCGGGGACTGGCACACCGCCACGGGCCAGAAGCGATCGGGCCTGGTATTCGTGAATCTTCATCTCTTCTGATGCTCCCAAGCGGGTTCGAGGGCCCTGGACGGGCCGTGTTTGAAGCGGGGCATCCTAGCAGCCTCGTGGCCACTGGCGACGCTGAACTCCGGCCCCTAGCATCTGCCTCCCATGGCACGAACACCCTCGACGATGGTTCCGCTGGGCACCCCAATGCCCGAGTTCACATTGCCTGACGCCAGTGGTCAAACGCACACGGCGCAACAGGTCTGCGGCGATCGTGGCACGCTGGTCATCTTCATGTGCAATCACTGTCCGTTTGTCGTGCACATCGCAGACATGCTGGGCTCGCTTGCATCGCGGTACATGCCTCAAGGCATCGGCGTGGTTGGCATCAACAGCAATGACATCGAGGCCTATCCTCAGGATGGCCCCGAGGCCATGATCGAATTCGCCCGGACGCATGATCTGAAATTCCCATATCTGCTGGATGCCTCACAGGAGGTCGCCAGGGCCTTTGATGCGGCATGCACACCAGACTTCTTCCTGTATGCACAATCACGCAGATTGGTGTATCGTGGCCAATTGGATGACGCACGGCCGGGCTCGGACGCTCCGGTCAGCGGCCGTGATTTGATCGCCGCTATGGATGCGGTACTTGAGGGAACCCCCGTCCCCCATGAGCAGGTGCCATCGTTGGGATGCAACATCAAGTGGAAAGCGGCCGACTGATGTCGGTGTACCTGACGCAGGACAGAGCAACAGATTCATGGCAGCAAAGTCAAAGACTGCAAAGACAAGTTCCAAGACTTCCCGTAACGGCAAAGTAAAAGTAATCAAGCGATACCCCACCGCCAACGACCGCACGGAGAGTGTGGCTCTTTGGCACGACTCCTCACTGCTGCGTAGGTTGTACGAGGAAGAAGGCAAGAGTCAGGGCGAGATCGCTCAAGAACTGGGCTGCTCGCTGGTCACCGTCAACAAGGCATTCAAGAAGGCCGGCATCAAGGCCAAGCGTGGGCGCCGCCCCACTGACCATCTGGCCAAGCATGGCCGCCCAGTGAACGCTCCCCGCATCGCTGGAGGCCGACCACGCCGTCGCGGCACGCCCGACCTGCGAGGCCTTTCGGTGCGAGAGCGGGTCAACGAACTCGCTGACATGATGGACCGACTCGGGCCCCAAGGCCGCGACGCTGTCCGCCAGGATCTGCACGATCTGATCGACCGCCTCTGAACCTGTACCGGTCTCAATAGACGGGCAGGCTTCATCGAAAGGGCTGGCTTCATCAAAAGGGCAGGCTTTACCCACCCGGGCTGTTGGTGCGCTTTGGCTTCAGCCTCTGCGCCCCCAGATGAGCCAGAGCACGCCAGTCACCAGCAAGGTCAGCCCAATGCTGCCCAAGACGTCGATGTGCACATGCACACCGGCCAGCCAGAAAATCAGATTGAGGGCCAACAGAATGCCGACGAAGACCACTAGCCGAATTGCGAGGGAGTTGGTGCGGTCAGCCATGTCGAGCCTCCTGGGGATTCAACAAGAGAGATCAGTTTGCTTCGTGGATCAACGTGACGATGAGTCGCCGCTGGTGCCCCCGGCGACGATGCTCACACAGGTAGACGCCCTGCCAGGTGCCCAGCGCCAGCGACCCACCGGACACGGGCAGAACAACCGACGTACCGGTGAGCATGGCCCGAACATGCGAGGGCATGTCGTCTGGCCCTTCATGTGTGTGGGTCCAGGCGGGATCGTCTTCGGCCGCCGCCCGGCTCAACCACTGCTCCAGATCATGCCGGGCTGAGGGATCGGCGTTCTCCTGAACAGTGAGGCTCGCAGACGTGTGCAGCACATGGACGTGGCACAGACCGTCTCGAACTGGCCCGGCTCGCACGATGTCGTCGATCGATCGAGTGATCTCAACGAAGCCCTGCCCGGCAGTGTCGATGGTGAGCGTGGCGCTCACCCCCCAGCCCCCTCCAACGCAGATCGACGAGCCGCCTCTCGATCGCGTTGATACTGCTCAAGTGTGCGATCGACCTCCCGCTGAGCGTGCTCGACGTCGGAGAGCCCGACTTGACGTCGCTGGGGCTGCACCTTCTGCATGGGCTCGAGTTGGCAACTCACGCTGCTCGCCACGAGCACGATCAGCACGCCTGCGGCGACCACCTCACGCGGGCGCATCTGCAGCCGTCTCCTCAGAGGCCTCTGGCTTCGTTGCCGAACCATGTACCGCCAATGCAGGCCGCTTGGCTCGAAGCGCGTTGAGGCCGGCCTCACTCATACCGGTGTTTCCCAGATAGACGGCTCGCAGGCCTTCCAAGGCTGCGATGTCATCCACGCAGGCGTCGGTGAGCTTTGTATTCCAGCAATTGAGCACCTCAAGCCGCTGCAGGGGCAGCAGCGCCTTGACACCCGCGTCGGAAACTGCGGTCTGATCGAGCCGCAGTGAACGCAGCTGGGTGCAGGTGGCTACCGGTGTCATCGCAGCATCTGTGATCGCCGTTCCTGCCAGCGAGCACGACCAAAGGTTGCCCGCCAAGGCGCTCAGACCGGCGCAGGTGGCATCGTCGGCCGGCGGCGTGAGCCTACTCATGTCGACTTGTAGCCAGGGAGAACCCTTGTAGAGCGCCCCTGCCCGAACACCACGCTCACGCAGACGGGCAAGCTGGGCATCTTCCGCCGCCTGATCGAAGGGGCCCGGCAGCACCTTGGATGGATCGCTGCGGGCGCCGCTATCAGGCGATGGTGACGAGCCCCCCTGAGGCTCGCCCGAACCAGCGTTTGGTGGCTCCACCTCGATTGTCGGCGGCTCTGCGCCATTTGGCCCTGTAGCCCCGGCGGCGATCCAAGCGCGGATCCGCTCGACCTGCGCCTCGTTGAGCATGTTGCCTTCGCCCTCCGGAGGCATGGGGTCATCCTCATCCGTGATGCGTTCCAGCAGCAAGCTCGACTTGGGCTCACCTGGCGCCACCGACCAGAACTGAGCGTCATCTGCAAAGAGCGCCGACCAAGGCAGAATCTGCAATCCGCCTTTCTGCTTGTCAGGTCCATGGCATCGGACGCACATGGCATCGAGCAACCCTTCGACCGTGTCCCACCCGGCGTGGGCGATCGCAGGCGTGATGGCCTCAGACACATCGGTCGATCCCGGCTCGCTCGAGGCCTCAACCTCGGAGGCATCAGCACCAGTCTGACCAGACTGCCCATCGCCAGAGGTCGAACCATCGACACTGGTCTGAGGTGTCGCCTCGGTGCCTTTGGCCTGCTCGGTCGCTTCAGTGCTCGTGTCGCCTGCAGACCCATCTCCCGTCTCATCGGCGGGCTCGGCGCTGCCACCATCCTGCGGTGATGGCTGTTGAGGTGACGATGCGTCAGTCGTGGCACTTGAAGACGCAGCATCCGCCTTGGCCTGAATTGCCTCCTGCGCTCTGTAGATGGGGTTGAGCAAGAAGTCATCCCCCCACTTCATCGATGCCCCCAGATGGCCTGAGACCGCGATCAAACCGGCCGCCAGTAAGAGCGCAAGCAAACGGGCTGGCAGGGCCCAATGCCAGCGAGGCGTGCGTCGCATCAAGTCGAAGATGGCCGCCAAGACCAGGGCTCCCAAGGCCGAAACAGACAGCCATCGGTGCCAGTCCATTTGCGGGTAGGACTCAGATGTGTACTTGAGCGCCCCCCCTTTGAGCGTCTCCCCGTCGGCAAACACCCAGCCGGTCCAGACGGCCAATGCGGTGAAGAACAGCCCCCCCCAGAGGCAAAATTGGGTCGTCGGAGAGGGCTGATCGCCCTTTTTCAGGCACCAGCGGACGAGGGCGACAACCGCCCCTAGCAGCACCAGAGCGATGGGAAAGTGCAGGATCAAGGGGTGCAGGCGGCCAAAGACCTGCCACCAGGCCTCGGTCATGGGCGATGCAGTTGTCAGGAGGTGTCCGGGGAGCATGCCTATCAAGGTAGCGACAAGGTGACGAATCAGTCTATTGGTCCCTTGCCCGAAGCCCCAAAGCCCCTATATTCAACAAGATGGAGCGACTACCGCGCGGTGGTCGCATGAGAATGCAGGAGGACCTGATAACCAAGGTTCCCAAGAACTGCTGGCCCCACGTGTCGTGGATGGGGTTGCTTCGTGCAAGGTTGGCAGCACAGTCACGATCCCAGACAAGCGGGGTCAGGAGAGGAAACATGCGCAAGTTCATGCTCACTGCAGCCGGCCTGTCGACGGTCGGGCTGTGCGGCGCCGCGATGGCGGATGCCGACATCACCTATGACGTTACTGGGCCCGGTGGCAATCAGGTTGACTATGACGTCGAGATGTCTGGTGTTCTTGGCGATGCCAACATCACCTGTGATTTCGTTAACAACGGCGGCTGGACTTGGGCCGGCGACTTGCTTCTTGGCTTTGTCGCACCCAATGGTTCAACCGTGGAATTCGGTGGCTACGACATGTCATTCGGTTATGAGTCTGCCGGCGACTTCCCCAGCAGTTGGGACTCAAGCACGAGCGGCACCTACTCGCACTCCTTCAACCTCGGCGGATATGGACTTGAGGGTGGCGGCAGTTGGACAGTCCAGGTTTCTGACGGATATTCCAGTGGCGCCTCAACCGATCAGTTCAGCGGCACGCTGACGCTGGTGGGTATGGATGGTGGTGGCGGCGGCGACCCATGGGGCGGATGCTGCATGGGAACTGACTGCGACACAATGACGCAGGCCAATTGCGAAGATGGCGGCGGCACCTATCTCGGTGACGGCACCAACTGCGACGGATGGCCCTGCGGTGGTGCACCTGAAGGCGCCTGTTGCTTCGGTGGTGGAGATTGCATCGACAGCGACATCGTCGCCTGTGGCAAGCTCGGCGGCGACTTCGCCGGTGAGGGCACGACCTGTGCCGGAGGCGCCTGCGATGCCAGTGCTGGTGACACCTGTGCTGCGGCCGTGGTCGTGGGTGCGGGCAGCCATGCCTTTGACACCGCAACCGCCACGGACAGCGGGTACGGCGATCCTGACGAGTCACAGTGCGAAGGCACATTCCTCGACTGGGAAGGCAGCCCTGATCGCTGGTTCAAGTGGACCGCGACTGAAGACGGTACGGTGACATTCGACACCTGCGATGCAAACTCGTACGACACCTCACTGGTGCTTTACGAGGGCGACGATTGCGGTTCGCTTGTTCAGATCGCCTGCAACGGTGATGACACTACGCTTGATGGCTGTCAGACCTATTCCTCCTACATAGGTGACATCTATGCCACCTCCGGCTCGAGCTACTACATCCGCATTGGTGGATGGCAGGGCGCAACCGGCCCCGGCACGCTGACGATCACCGCTGGCGGTGGTGGCGATCCCACTGGCGCCTGCTGCATCGACTCGAACTGCTATATCCAGACCGGCGGCGACTGCTTCGCCTCGGGCGGCGAGTATTACGGCGACGGCTCCAACTGCGGAAGCGTCGACTGTGGTGGCGGCGAGCCCATGGGCGCCTGCTGCCTAGACTCGGACTGCAGCACCTTGAGCAGCAGCGACTGCGACATATTCGGTGGCGCTTACCAGGGTGACGGCAGCGACTGCGGCAACGTGGACTGCAGTGGCAGCGGTGACGGGTGGCCCACGGTGATCGCACCGGTCGGCAACGATCTGGTCGCCGGCCAAGGTGGTACGTGGACCTTCGACATTGTGATCGAAGTTGGAGAAGGTGGTCGTCTCGACGCCGTCGCCGGTACCGGTGCTCAGATGAAGATGCTCGCCAACAGCGGCGACTTCTATCAGCACCCCTTCGGTGGCCCCGTCTCCCCTGATGTCAACCCCAACCTCTACAGCGCCTATCCCGATCTGGAATGGGACTCGCGCGTCACCATCGGTGCGCTCGACTCCAGCGGTGACCCCTTCCCGGAGAATGCGCTCCAGAGTGTGGGCATCGATTGGTCCGGCTTCGAGAACGGTGGCGACATGGTCACCGACAACGGCACCTGGTTCGTCCTGCCCACCGACGTGCAGGGCACCGCTGAAGCCATCTTGGCTGCGGACTGCTCGACCGTCTGGGGCGTGCGTATCGCCCGTCTCACGGCGACCGCCATGGATGATGTCATCACCTTCGAAGGTGTTGTCCAGGGTACGGATGGCAATGGTGACTTCTTCAACGATGTGTCGTACATCGAGGCCTCGTACATGGCAGTCGAAGACTGCAATGACAACGGCGTCAATGACATGTGCGACATCGCCAACGGGACGTCCGAAGACAACAATGGCGACGGCATCCCGGATGAGTGCGAGAACCCCTGCCCCGGCGATGCAGATGGTGATGGTGACGTCGATGTCGACGACATCCTCATCGTGATCGCTGACTTCGGCGGCAGTGGCAACGGCGACGTCGATGGCAATGGTGAAACCAATGTCGACGACCTGCTGTTGGTCATCAGCTGGTTCGGCAACTGCTGATCCCGCACAGATTCCCCTCAGGAATCAACACCCCGCAGGCACCGGTTTCGGCCGGTGCCTGCGGTCTTTTTCTGGCCAACCCTCGCCCGGTTCACGCCCCCTCGCCAGCACAGTGCCTGTGCTGGCACTTCATCACGCTCCAGCGTGCTGATCTTGCACGCCGGCCTCACCCAGCCCCCTCACCCAGCCGGCCTACTCCCCGTGTCTAGCCCTCGAATCACCCCTGCAACACGACCCAGGCTCCTCCAGCACCCCTCGCAACGGGGGTGCTGGCGGCCATTTGGGGGAGATAGGGCCTGACAGGTGGAACCTGCTGCCCCATCGCGGCTTGCACCCGCCCCTCCTTGAAATAGACTTGGCTCAAGGAGAGTGGACATGGTTCGTGTGATGCTTGGTGGCATGGGCGCCGTTGCCCTGAGTGTGTCGGTCATGGCCGGCGGCGGCGATACCTGCGAAGAGGCCCAGACGGCTGTCTGGGGCACCAACTCCTTTAACACCTCCACAGCTTCACCGAGCGACTTTCCAGCGCCCGACGAGGACATGTGCCCTGATGCCTACCTCGATTGGCTTGACAGCCCGGATCGCTGGTTCGTGTTCGTTCCAGATGTCGATCAGATCAACATCGACACGTGTCTGAGCAGCTCCTACGACACCTCCTTGGTTGTATACGAAGGCGACTCGTGTGACACGATCGTGCAGATCGCCTGCAGTGGTGACGGCTCAGGACTGGACGGCTGCCAAGCTTACTACTCAAACATTCCGGATCTCGACGTGACGCCGGGTGAGACGTACTACATTCGCCTTGGCGGGTGGAATGGCGCCTCGGGAACGGGCGAACTGCACATCACACCGGGCGCCGGCACGATTCCAGGCGCCTGCTGCTCCCACGAGGGTGTCTGCACCAATGGAACCCTCGCCGACTGCATGGACTCTGGTGGCATCTTTGCCGGCGCTGACACCACCTGCGCCGGCGTTGATTGCGACGATTACCTGGGCGCCTGCTGCATTGGCGGCGCCTGCGAACAGATCAGTCAGTCTGCTTGCGCCGGAGTAGGCCACTACGCCGGAGATGGCACATCGTGTGACGGATTCGACTGCGACGTGTTTCTTGGCGCTTGTTGCGCCTATGACACCTGCTTCATCACCGATGAGAATGAGTGCGGCTGGGTAGACGGCGTCTTCTTTGGCCCCGGCGTGCAATGCGACGACCCCGCGGTCGATTGTGGCCCCGACCGAGGGGCCTGCTGCCTCGAAGATGGCACCTGTCAGGACGATCGCACCGAGATCCAATGCTCCGTGTCAGAAGGCGAGTGGCAGGGGGCAGACAGCACCTGTGACAGTGTCGATTGCGACTCCGGGGGTGGCGGCGGCGACCCCGGCGACGTGTGTGAGACGGCATTCAAGGCCGTGATCGGCAACAACCCGTTCAACACGGGTGCCGCCACGATGAGCCCCTTCCCCCCACCCAATGAAGGCCAGTGCGCAGGCACCTATCTCGACTGGGATGACAGCCCTGATGTGTGGTTCCGCTGGGAGGCGCAGAGTTACGGCCGCCTCACGCTCGATACCTGCCAGAGTGGGTCATATGACACCTCGCTGGCCGTGTATCAAGGCCCCGACTGCACCGATCTGGATCAGATTGCCTGCAACGGCGACGGCAGCGGGCTCAACGGCTGCCAGGCCTACTACTCCTACATCCAGAACATCGACGTCACCTTCGGCGAGGTGTACTGGTTCCGTCTGGGCGGTTGGAACGGCGCCTCCGGATCCGGTGTCCTAGATGTGTCATTCGAAGACACCGGCAACACGCCCGGCGCCTGCTGTATCGATGTGGACTGCGTCATCATGACGGGCAATGAGTGCGGCGGCGTGGGCGGCCTGTTCTTCGCCGAGATCTCCTGCAGCCAGATCGACTGCAGCGACCCGGACAACACCGGCGCCTGTTGCCTCGATGGTGAGTGTTACCAACTTGCCAGTGCCGACTGCGATGCCTTCGCCGGCACGTTCTTCTCCGTAGGCACACCTTGCAGCGAGATCGATTGCGCCGATCCTGTGGGCGCCTGCTGCAACCTCCAAGACTGCTACCCCGCCACGCCCAACTGGTGTGAGGTCAGTGGTGGCGAGTGGCAGGGTGAAGGTGTCGTGTGCGGCGACATTCAGTGCGGCTGCGAAGGCGACGTGACCGGTGATGGGTTGGCGGACGTGAACGATGTGCTGGCCCTCATTACGGAGTGGGGCACGATCGGGCATGTTCCAGAGGACCTCAATGGCGACGGCGAAGTCGGCGTCGAAGACCTGCTGATCATCCTGCAGTGGTTCAACAACTGCTGAGGACGTCTCGCCATCTGGCTTGCGGTCCGTTTCGCCCTTGGGCAATGAGTGCGCCGTTCGCTCAACAGCGATTTGATGTGGCTCGCGATGGCTCCGAGCCTGATCGATGCTGTGCCGCCCCCAAAGGGCCTTGGTCAACAGATCAATCTGCTCGATGACCGTGGGGAACTGTGGTCACAGAACGCGGTCTCTCACATCGACAAGCGTGCCTATGCACCACGCAAGTCAGAAGGCCGCTGACTCAGATGGAGATCCAACGGGGCGAAAGCTCGTCGCCCGGTGCCCTTTGCATGTGACTCGTTGAAGGTGCACCGTCGATCTGGCCGCGAAGGTCAGGGACTCGACGTAGGCCCGGTCGGTTGCCCCTCACCTTGAGGTGGTGAGGGAGGGAGACTGGCGATTGACGCAGGCGGCTCAAACAGGCACGGGTCGATGCTCACGTCGATTTGCATGGCATCAAAGCGGCGCTCGAAGGACGCCCCCAGATTGGACACGATCATCACGTGGTTGAGCAGCACGCCCCCTACCGGGCGGTAGTCGGAGAGTGTCAGTTCTGACGTGACGCCACCACCGGCAGGCGTCTGAGCCAGTTTGATCATCAGGCCGTCATCCACCCCAAACCAGCGAAGTTCGGTGGGGTCGTCTGGATCCTTGGGCTCCAGTTTGATCTTCCAGCACTGGTTCCCATCCACTTCCTCCATGCCCTCTACCGAAATCGCGTCATACCACCGGTCCAAATCGAGCAGTGGATTGAAGGTTGACTTCCGGAGCAGGTCATCGCGGGTAGGCCCCGTAACCAAACGCGGTGGTGCGTTTTCGCCCTCCCGCCACGTGTGGTCGCCATTGCGCACGGTCGATTGACTGGTCACCTTGACCCAGGCGGCATCGGGCCCCTGCGAAAACATGTCCACGTCCATCCTGAAGCCAGTTCGTGTTTGACTCACCATGAATCGCCCTTGGGCGGGCAGGCCGGTGAGCGACACGGTGCCCATGCCGCGAATGCTGGTGATGGCTTCCCATGCCGCTCGCCCACCGGTCGCCTCGATGCAACGCTCGATGATCGTCTCGGCGCTCGACAGGGCCTCCTTGGCTGATGGCTGCGCCTCTTGGGATGGTTGAGCGGGCCCGCCCGGTGGAGTTGACTGGGCTAGGACGGCGAGCGATGTGAGGGCTGCGGCGAGCATCGGCATGTGCAATCTCCGTCCTGGCCCCGCAAGGACCAGTTGCGACCCCAAACGGGCTCGAACAGTGAACCAAAGCCACCCAGCGGACTCGAACCGCTGACCTGAGCTTTACGAAAGCTCCGCTCTACCAACTGAGCTAGGGTGGCGAGGGGTGACAGGATACCCGGAGCCGGGCAGAGGTTCCTGTCTCAGAAATAGATCAGGGCGACGCAATCGACGCGGTCGATGCCAGCGATCCTTGCAGCCGCGCAGCTGCCTCGGCTTCAGCGCCGGAGGCATGCTTGATCAACTCCATCAGGTCGGCACGCTGCCGCCGCGTTGTGTGGTCGCCATAAAGACGCACAGACGAAGCAGCCAGATCCAGCAGGCGGTCGCGATCCTCACCCGCATCGGGCGAGAGAGACGCATTGATCAGCGCCCGCTGGGCCTCAGCCGTATCGATGGCTGCGAGCACCTCACCGGCCAGCAACTTCTGCCCGCCGTCACCATGCTGAACGAGTTGGCTCAAGGGCGCCAATGCATCGCCAGCATGCAGACCATCAGGGGCCACGGAAGCCAGATCACGCAGCGCCGACAGGGCCCGTACGGCGTAGATCTTGCGCTGCGCCCCGGTCAGTGCAGACTGCTCTGAAATGTCAGCCAGAACATGTCCCGCAGCATCCGCCGAAGCACTCTGCTGCATCAGGGTCAGGTCTGGCACCTGCGACAGGGCGCCCTGAGCTCGATCGATGTCCACTTGCGGCATCACCAGAAGAATGGGCATGCCAAGCGATTCCAGCAGCGGCGCGGCGTGCTCGGCACCATTGGAGTGGGGCGGCCCCATTTCGATCCAGAGCAGATCGAGCGAGCTGCCCTCGGGCAGCGTTGACTCCAGCCCGTTTCCTACAGCAACAACGCGATAGCCAGCCTGCTCGAGCGCCTCGACACCGCGATGACGAGCGGCATCCTCGGCTGCGATCACGGCGGCCAGTTTGCCCGCACCACCCAACGCGGCCCGACCCAGCAGCGGCACAACCCTCTCTGATCCGGGGAAGCCGGTCTTTGGCATTGACGAAGCAGCAACGATGGCCGCCTCAAATCGCACGCGGGGGTCGTCAAAGAGCAATGCCTCAAGGAGTGGCTCCCTGTCGCCACCCTCGAGCAGATCGTTGCTGCCCGAGACACGGCTCATGGCGTCAAGCGCATCGAGCGCCAACTCGGCATCTTGCTGATCCATCGACAAAGCCAACACATCACGAGCCACATCGGGGCCGTGCACCGTCGCATAGAAGGCTGGTGACCTATCGAGTTCGGGCAGTACGGTGGAGAGGTCTTCCTCCCCCATCCGATGGGCCAAACGCAGATTCGCGGCCACGAAGGCTGCCAAGGCATCTCGATCTTCGGGCGCCAACGCACGGGCTGCGAAGGCATGTCGAGCCGCCATGACCGGGTGATAGAGACGATCCGGCACGGTTGTCGTCACCAACCCGGTGGTTGGATCCCACCGCCAGACATTCTGCTTGGACACGAGCTCGCCCTCGACGGTCCGCACCGGAATGGGCTGGGCACGAAGGTGCTCAAATTCCGCAAGATAGCGCCGCGCTTGACGTGTGTGTAGGGCGGCCAGGTCAACATCGGAACTCGACCCAAGGCGACCCAGTGCATCAGCGGCGGCCTGACGAGAGATGCTCGGTGCAGAATCGTCTTGAGCCAACGTGGCTAGTGCCGGTTGGGCATGGGGGTAGCCAATACGAGCAAGCGCGTCGGTCACAACAACCTGCTGCGGGGCCGGCAGGTGCGGCAGCGCCGTCGTCAGCGGATCTACGGCCTCACGGCCGATCGCGGGCATCAACTGAATGATCTCAACTCGAATTGCGGAGGGCAGTTCCGGGCTGTTGAAGGCGCGGACAATTGCGGGCACTGCATGCTCGCCAGCAGCGAGCAGGCGTCTGGCACCCAGTTGCCGCTCACGCCGAGTTCCACCCAACATCGGAATCGCTTCTTCGATGCGGCCCTCGTCGCGAGCCTGCTCCAGCCGGCCCATCTCGACACGCTTCTCGATCTGCCCCGACACCTGCTCAAGAGCGGGTACTTCACGGCCCCATCGATAGGCTCGGATGAGCCGGTCACGCAAAGCGGGGTCATCATCGACGATCTCAGCGAGTTCCTGATCGGAAACACCACTGTCCAACAATGCATCTCCGCTGGCTTGGGCCAGTTCCACGTTGGCCGTCAGGCTGTAGTGCACGAAATCCTGGAGCAGTTGCACCGGATCTGCAGGGCGAGCGCTGAAGGCCAGGCAGGTCGTGATGATGGCGGCGAGTCCGAGGCGTGGGACGAGTCGCATTCGAGGAAGTCTCCGATGACGAACCCCCTAGGGCTCGTCTGTGGTTCTGTTCAATCATCAAACTCTATCCGACCCCCACACAACTGAGCGTCATATGGGACGGAAGAATTGGTCACTATACTCCCCGTGGCACAGGTTCGGCTCGCCCAAGCGGGCCGTGGCAACAGGGAAGTGCGGTGAAATGCCGCCACGGACGCGCCGCCGTGAAGGGCCATGCCTCCCCCGGGAGGCCGTGTGGACCAAGGCCACTGTCGATCAGCGATCGATGGGAAGGCCCCACTCGACCCGAGTCGGAAGACCTGCCCGTGCCCGAGTGCTCTGTACCCGCGCGATTTCGGGTCGGCGGCAGCCATCGCGGCACGCACGTGTGGCAGGTGGCCGTCCGATCCCCATCGCAATCAGCGGGTGCGCTCATCTGGTCCCGCCCCTACTGGAGGCTCGCATGCTCTGCTCATGGATTCTGATGGCCGCTCTGATCAACCCTTGGGCTGATCAGGTGGTGTCATTCAACCCAGGCTCGGGCGGATCGCCCGGCTACGACGATCCCCTCACCTGCCTCGGGCCACCTGAGCGCTTCTCAGGCGAGGCCGGCGGCATGCCAGGGGTGGTGACACCATTCGCCCCGGCGTGGGGGCTAGACGAACTCGTCTCGCTGGGTCAGGGCGGCTCCATCGTGCTGGCCTTTGACACGCCCGTCACCGACGACCCGCTCAACCCCTTTGGCATCGACCTGATCATCTTCGGCAATACAGGCCTGCTCGACGGGAGCTACCCAGAAGGCCTTTGCAGCGGGTTCTTCGGCGCAGATGGCGGCCAGGTCGAAGTGAGTCCGGACCGCGTCAACTGGACGCTACTCAACATCGAGGCCGACGCCCCCTGGCCCACCATCGGCTGGATCGACTCGGGCCCCTACGACACGGCGCCGGGGACGCATCCGGCTGACCCAGTTCGGCCGGTGGATCCGGCAGTAAAAGCCTCCTCGATGATCGGACAACCGCATGAGGCCATCATCGATCTCTACGGGGGCTCCGCCGGTGGGACCGGCGTCGATCTGGGCGCGGTGGGCCTCGACGCCATCAGCTTTGTCCGCATCAGCGTGGATGACGCTGCCTTTCTTGCGCCTGAACTCGATGCCCTCGTAGACGTGGGCCGCTGGGGAGATGCCACCGGAGATCACCTGGTCGATGTGAACGACCTGCTGACGGTGGTTTCCGCCTGGGGGCAAACCGGCGGCTTGCTGGCCGATCGCACCTTTGATGGAGTCGTAGACGTTGCCGACCTGCTCACCGTGCTGGACTGCTGGAACTGATGTCGTCACGCGGCCTCACGCTTGTTGAACTGCTGGTGGTCATCGCCGTCATCTGCACGTTGGCCGCAACCATGATGCCACTGGTGTCTCGGGCGCAAGACTCGGCCCTGCGAGCACAATGCCTGGCGAATCTCCGCCAACTGACCCACACCGCAGCAGCATGGGCCACCGAACATGAGGGCGCCTTCCCACCGGGGCTCTTGCATGGCACCCAACGCGACTGCCTCAGCGGTGACGTGCGGGCATGGGACTGGCACCGACTCCCCAACGGCACAGTGCGCCCGGGCATCTTGTGGGCCCGTGCGGCCGGGCGTGATGCAGGGGATGTGATGCAGTGCCCCACCTGCCGCCATGTTTCCCCGGCATGGAGCGGCGATCCTGTGACGGGGTACAACTACAACGTCGCGTTCATCGCCGCGGAGGCGAGGCCACCCACGGCATCTGACAAGGGGCTGGGAGCCCAAGACCTGATCACGGCCAAGGCCAATCTCGATGGTGAGACGCATCTGACCCTGGCTCAGTGCCGCCGAGGCTCCCACACGGCCCTGTTTGGAACGGGCGGGCGTCGTGGCGGAACCAACAAGTTCATGCGATCGCCGGTGAATGCCGGGCCGGTCTACGACATCGCCTATGCCGGGGCTCAGGCCTTTCCCGATGGCTCCAACGTGGCCCGAGTCGATGGATCGGTAGGTACGGTCCGTATCGCCAAGGCCGGCATCCACGCCGATGCCCTGCCCGATTGGATCGTCGATCAACTCGATCACCCCCGAAACGGCTTCCTTTCGGACGACGCGTCGGCCTATGACCCGCGATGATGTCGCCCATGCGACGTCGGGTCATGGTCGAGAAGTGCATCTGCCACGATGTGCCTTTCACACGCATCGTCGAGTGGGCGCAGGGGCGTGACACACCTACCGAGGCCCAAGTGCGTGAGGCATTCGGGTGCGGCTCATCCTGTGGCATGTGCCGCAACTACATTCGACGCGTGCTTGAGACAGGGCTCACGAGCATTGAGTTGATGGTGCCCGACCATGAAGAGAAGACGCCGTGATCACCCTTGACGAGTTGCTCCAGATCGCATCCGACCTCGCCGGGGCACCGCAAGGGGCTGAGTCGTGTGATCTCAAGATGGCCGCTGATCGAGTGCTCGCCCAGGCCCTTAGGGCTGACCGCGATCTTCCCCCCTTTGATCGCGCCGCAATGGACGGGTTCGCACTTCGCCATGACGAAGCAGGTCACGCCATGCCCTGCATCGGACAGATTGACGCCGGCGCAGACGAGACGCCGGAGATTCCCCCAGGTGCGTGCGTGGGCATCGCGACCGGGGCCCGCGTGCCCGGCGGTCTCGACACAATCGTCCAGCACGAGTGGACCAGTCGCAGCGGCAACTTGATCACGCTTGATCGCGTGCCTCATCGAGGCGCAAACATCCACCCTCGCGGTGCAGACGCTCGCAAGGGCGATGTGCTCGCAGAGGCGGGTAGCAGCGTAGACGCCGTCACAACGGGCCTGGCCGGAGCCTGCGGGCACACCCAACTGCAGGTTGTCACTCGCCCTCGCATGGCCCTGCTCACCAGTGGCGACGAGGTTGTCCCGATCGATCAATCCCCCCAGCCGCACCAGATTCGAAACAGCAACGCCCCGATGCTGCAGCGTCTGGCCCGCCGGCTCGGATTTGAGGTTGCTGCAGCAGACCACCTGCCCGACGAAGCAGATGCTGTCCTCACGCCCATCGCTGATCAAATCGCACAGGTGGATGTGATCGTGACCACGGGCGGTATCAGCGCCGGCGTGCGTGACGTGCTGCCTCAGGCATTCGATGATCTGGGCGTCATCTGGACCTGCATTGGTGCCCTCGTGCAACCTGGCAAGCCCACACGCCTTGGCCGGGTCGGCTCCACGGCCGTGGTCTGCTTGCCTGGCAACCCCATCTCGGCCCTCGTCATGGGCACCATCCTGCTGGGGCGACTGTCTGCCGCCCTGAGCAACTCGCCCGCGCCAAGTTGGCAACCGATGCCACTGGGCTGTAACGCCACCCCCAACCCGCGTCGGACGCTGATTCGCCCGTGCAGCTTCATCGACGGAGCGATTCACATTCCCCAGTGGCACGGCTCGGGTGATCTCGCCCATGCGGCGGGCACACACGGGCTGGTTCGACTGCCCATGCAGGATGCCCCCCTTGCAATTGGCACTCACCTGCCGGTGCTGCCCTGGCCATGAACGCACCCGTCACAGTCTCGATCACATGCCTGGGTCCACTCAAGCAGACTGTGTGCGATACCCCGCTCACGATCACCTGCCGCCCGCTCGTACGATCGCTCATTGATGAACTTGCCGGGCGCTATGCGACGATCGAGCAATTGAGAGGACGCATCGCGGTTGCCCATGCAAGCGGCTACCTGCAGATGGATGACCTACTGCACGAGGGCATGGCTTTGCTGCTGGTTCCGCCTGTCAGTGGCGGCTAGGACCGACCAAATCGACGCTCGAGTTCGTCCAACGTCAATCGCATCGTGGTGGGCCGCCCGTGTGGGCAATTCGAAGCGCGTTCAATGGCGTCGCGGGCTTCGAGCAAGTCTTGCAACTCACGCTGGGTGAGTCGATCGCCCGCCTTGATCGCGGCCTTGCACGCCATCATGTCAATGACATCACGAAGCGCGGTCTCGGTGTCGGCCTCGTGCAGTGCAGCGGCGCTCTGGGACAGATCCTCGATGAAGCGGGCAAGATCAACGCCCCGCTCGATCAACAGCACGGGCGCCGCGTGCAGGGCCAATTGCCCCGGGCCCATCGGGGTCAGGTCCACCCCCAACCGCTGAATCAGATCGCGGAGCTTTTCGAGCCCCTCGATTGCGGTGGAATCTAGATCGACGACGATCGGCACCATGAGTCTCTGAGAAGGCAGATCGCCAGACTGCAATCGCTCCAGCAGCCGCTCGAACATCACCCGCTCATGCAGGGCATGCTGATCAACGATGAGAATGCCTGACTCATCTTCAACTAGCAACCAGGCGTCATGCACCTGCATGAACCGCAGAGTTGCCGACACGCCTTCGATCGCATCCGAGTCGTCACCAGCAACGTCCCTCCCGTCAAGTGCGATTGGCTGGGATCGACGTTGCTCAAGCCGGGGCATGGACACGCTCTGGGAAGACGATGCCGCGAGCCCCGAACCAAAGAGCGCTCGAGGCTCCTGAGGCACATTCGGACGCGGCGTCGGCAACGTGGGGATCAGGTCTCGGCCTTCCAGCGCCGCCTTGATGGCGTCTCGAACGACTACGAAGATCAGTCGTTCATCGCGCAGGCGCACCTCAGTCTTGGCCGGGTGCACATTGACATCTACTCTCGCAGGATCCACGCCCAGAAAGAGCGCCGCCACTGGTGATCGAGAGGGCTCGATCAACCCTCGGTAGGCCTCTCGCATCGCATGACGGATGGACCGATCGACAATTGGCCGCCCATTCAGACACACGATCTGATGCGTTGCGCCCGGGCGCGCGGTGTCGGGAGGGCCGATCAAGCCCGACAGCGTGACACCGTCGCGGTGGGACTCCACATCAATGAGCACATCTCCCAGCTCACGCCCCAGCAAGGCCACGCACCTGTCGCGCAACGTCTGCTCACCGGGCAACTCCAAAACGACCCGATCGTTCGACCGCAGAGTGAATCCCACGCTCGGGTGGGCTGCTGCCAGATCTCGCACGACACGCCGCACTCGAGTAGTTTCACCTCGAGGCGTTTTCATGAATTTGCGGCGTGCCGGCACCCGGGCGAACAGACCGCCGACTTCAACACATGTGCCCTCAGGGGCGCCGCATGGCTCCACCTGCCGCGTGTTGCCATGGTCCACCACCAACCGTCCCCCAGCGGGCGTCCCCGGCACACGGGATGTGATCTGCAGCCGGCTCACTGAGGCGATTGACGCCAGCGCCTCGCCCCGGAATCCCATGGTGGCGATGCCCTCCAGATCATCCACATCGACAACCTTGCTGGTGGCATGAGCCGACACGGCAAGCGGCAGTTCGTTTGGGGGAATCCCGTCACCGTTGTCTCGCACCTGCAGCAGATCCAGACCGCCCTCGATCAGGTCCACTTCGATTCGACTCGCTCCGGCATCGATCGCGTTCTCAATCAGCTCCTTGGCGACGCTCGCAGGCCTGTCAACCACCTCGCCGGCAGCGATCTGATTGACGACATGCTCAGACAACTGGCGAATGGGCATCAGCGCGAGGGCTCCGCGGCAGTTCTCGTGAGCCGAGCCACGATCGGCCAGGGCCGCCCAGGCCCAAAGGCCCGGGCAGATAGCTTGGGAATGACGGCCGCCTGCGATCTCTTGAACTGTGCGCGATCGATCTGGGCTCGCCAATGGGCCGCCTCATCAGTTTCGACGCCCGCGGCCTGAGCGGCCTCTTCGTCGTCAAGTTGATCTTCAACAATCGCCCGCACCAGTGCATCCAGCACCGGGTACGGCGGCA
This sequence comes from Phycisphaerales bacterium, assembly GCA_022446885.1. Taxonomy (GTDB): domain Bacteria; phylum Planctomycetota; class Phycisphaerae; order Phycisphaerales; family SM1A02; genus JABAAC01. The sequence continues at coordinate 24,611 of JAKVBU010000022.1, forward strand.
GGCTGTCCTGATCAGTCTGATCCGGTCTCAATTCGGCGCTGGGTGGGCGAGAGATGACCGACTCGGGAATGGGCGGCTTATTCAGCCCAACCTGGTCATGATGCACATTGAGCCAACGCGACATCGCCTGCACATCGGTCTTGAGTAGATCACCAAGTGGACACAGTGCACCGTTCATGTCGCCGTACAGCGTGGCATATCCCACCGCGAGTTCAGATTTGTTGCCGGTCGCCAGCACAAGTGCGCCCGACGCGTTCGACCTCGCCATGAGCAGCACACCACGAGCTCGGGCCTGCAGGTTCTGATCGACCAGACTGCCATCCTCGACCGACGCCCCACCGAGCACCTGACGCAAAGCTGAGTGCACGGGCTCGATGCCCAGCGTCTCCATCCGGATGCCCAAGGCGCTCGCCACCGATTGCGCATCGTCGCGCGTCCCAGTTGACGTGTATCGCCCGGGCATGGTGATCGCATCGACACGCTCGGGCCCCAAGGCCGCCACGGCCAAGGCGGCTACGAGCGCCGAGTCGATGCCCCCGCTGAGGCCCAGCAGGACACCACTGGCACCCGTCTTGCGAACATAGCCCTCAATCGACGCAATGATGGCCCCCACACGCAACGCGTCTTCATCGACATCAGCGGGCTCGATGCGATTTGGGCTGTCAAGATCCACATCCAGTCGCTGGCCGCAATCAAAGGGCCCTCGAATGGCCCGCCACCGACCGTCCGCCGCCACTGCCATGGCGGCCCCGTCGAAGATCAAGTCGTCATTGGCCCCACCCTGATTGACAGCGACCACGTCCACCCCTCGCTGGGCAGCCACCTCCTGCAGGCGGCGGCGCTGGAGAGCGTGTTTGGAATAGGCAAACGGGCTTGCTGATGCAACCACAAGCAGATCGGCGCCCGCATCAATTGCATCAGCCACCGGGTCCGACTCGTAGGCGGGCGCGCCAACGTCGCCCCCCTGCCACATGTCTTCACACACCAGCAACCCAAGACGCCTCCCGGAAAAGGGAACGATGCATGAGCGATCTCCCGGCGTGAACCAGCGGTCCTCATCGAACACGTCGTAGGCGGGCAGCAGTCTCTTGGCCCCGGTAGCAATCACCTCGCCGCCGCTGCAGGCAACAAGCGCATTGGTCAGTCGTCCCCCGATCATCCAGGGCGCCCCCAGCAGCAGCAGTCGATCCGGCCCAATGGTCGAGGCGATGGAACGCATCACCTCAGCGCAGGCTTCGACGAAGCCTTGGCGATGCAGCAGGTCTCGGGGCGGGTAGCCGCACAACGCAAGTTCAGGGGCCACCACGACGTCGAGTCCGTCGGCAAAGGCCTCTTGGCAGGCGTCCGTGACGATGCGGTCGATCGATGCCAGATCGCCGATGGTCGGATCAAGTCTGAGCAGGCCCAGTCGCATCTGCACAGGATAGTGGTCCCGGGCCGGCACCAGATGAAACGCGGCCCCCCAAGAAGCGGGGCCGCGAGGTCGTTTGGTTGCAGTCTTGGCCTCAGGTCAACAGACGACCGATGCAGCCTCATTGATACAGTCGAGCGCCTGCCGGGCCGTAAAGGGCTTGCGGAGCATGCCATCGCAGCCGCACTGTCGCAGCGCTGCAGCCTGCCCTTCGGTCAGGGTTCGATACATGCAGACGATCTTCATGCCCTGCAAGTCCTCGTTCGACCGAATCGCTCCGATGGTCGTAGACGGGTCGCCAGTACACATGGCCAGATCGAACAGCAGCACGTGTGGGCGGAATCGCTCGCACTCCATGCCCAGCGTGAATGCTGAACTGCATGTGCGCACCTCGTGATCGGTCTCCTGCCCCATGACTTCAGTGAGGGCTGTGCAGACAGCCGTGTCCGTGTCGGCCACGAGCACCCGCGACTGTCCGGTCATCAGACCGTCCATCGGAATGCCGTGCGTTCGCATGAACTGCACGAGGCTGGATACGGGAATGCGACGATCCTTGGAACCGGGAATGCGGTAGCCGTCGATCTGGCCGGAGTCGAACCACTTACTCACGGTTCGAGCGGCGACGTTGCAGATCTTGGCGACCTCACCGGTTGTCAGGACATCCTTGTCAAATGATTGCATCGAAGTTGGTCCTTGTTGGCGTTCGTGAATGGCCTCCGGGGCCATCCCTCGGGTCCGACTCGGGAATCGACCGGACAGAAGGGACAGTCCAGTCACGTGGCCGAATCTTTCACCCAACAGACGGACAACCCGCATAACTCCCCCTTTCGGCCCTAAAAACACCGCTCGGGCGGTCCGGTTATCGGCCGCCCGAGGCAAGTTGGGTGTCACTTCAATTCTGGATCAGACGTTGGGGCCAGCCGCTCGAACCTCGTCATCGAGTTCATAGCGTGCATCATTGGCCCGAAATCGACTGGCGAGATCCATCGCCGCGGCATCCCACTTGGTCCCGTCGGCCCAGGTGTTTCGAGGCACGAGCACCTCGGAAGGCACGCCATTACAAGCGTCGGGCGTCAAAAGCCCGAAGATCTCATCAGGTGTCCAGGTGGCCTCCCGCAGGGATCCATCGAGAATCGCCGTCACGAATGCCCGCGTCCAAGTGAGGCTGAATCGATTGCCCACGCCGTAGGGGCCGCCTGTCCAGCCTGTGTTGAGCAGCCAAACATCGGCGTCGTGTTCCTCAACCCGCTGGGCCAGCCAGCGGGCGTACACCATCGCTGGTCGAGGCAAGAACGGCCCGCCAAAGCAGGGGCTGAAGTTTGGTGTCGGCTCCGTGACACCTGCTTCAGTGCCGGCCAGTTTCGACGTGTACCCATTGACGAAGTAGTACATCGCCTGCTCGCGAGTCAGTTTGGCGACCGGTGGCAGCACGCCAAATGCATCAGCCGTCAGGAAGACCACGTTCTTGGGATGCCCGCCGACTGATGGGACGAGTGCGCCGGGGATGTAGTCCACCGGGTAGGTCACGCGGGTGTTTTCAGTCTTGATTGCCGAGTCGTAATCGGGCACGCGAGTGCTCGGGCACAGATCGGTGTTCTCCAGCACAGAGCCGAACCGAATCGCATTCCAGATCTGTGGTTCCCCCTCCTCAGTCAACTTGATGCACTTGGCATAGCACCCACCCTCGAAGTTGAATACTCCGTTGTCAGACCAGCCGTGCTCGTCATCGCCGATGAGCGGTCTGTCTGGATCGGCCGACAAGGTGGTCTTACCGGTACCCGACAGACCGAAGAAGAGCGCCACATTGGACGGATCATCGGCCGCGACGTTTGCGCTGCAGTGCATCGGGAACACGTCCACATCGGGCATGTCGTAATTCATCGCGTAGAAGATCGACTTCTTCATCTCACCGGCGTACTCGGTGCCGATGATCACGACCTTCTTTTGCTCAAGTGACTGGACGATGGCGACTGGCCCCTTCACGCCGTACGCCGCCGGATCATGCAGACGCAGCGTTGAGGCATTGAGAATCGTCCAGTCGGTCGGAGCTTCGGCAGCATCCGCTTCATCAATGAACAGTGTCTTAGCAAACAGCGCGTGCCAAGCGAACTCGGTGATGGCTAAAACGCACAGACGGTGCTCAGGATCAGCCCCACACCACCCATCGAATCGGTAGAGCACCGGCTGACGATCGAGATGTTCAAGGGCCAAGGCTTCGAGCCGCGCGAAGTTCTCGGGCGAGATCGGCTGATTCACGGCGCCCCAATCAATGGAGTCGTGCACGCCGGGCGTGTCCTCGAGGTATTTGTCCTTCGGGCTGCGGCCGGTGCGGTCGCCTGTATCTACTGCCAAAGCGCCATTCGCCGCAAGTACGCCCTCGCCTCGTTTGAGTGCTTCCTCGACGAGCCGTGCAGTCGTCAGATTCGCATGAACGGTGGTCGTGAAAGTGAGCTCGTCGGTACTGGTGGCGGTGCTCATTGGGTGCACTCCAGGGGCGGCAGACCTCATGTCGGCCGGCTGTGGGAAAGCGAGGGATTGTACCACTGCTTCCCACTCCCATCGACCAGCGGATTGGCCCTGCGTGAAGGAAGTCGGTACCCTGCTCAATCTACGGCGACCGTAGCTCAGCTGGTCAGAGCACCTGGTTGTGGTCCAGGATGTCGCGGGTTCGAATCCCGTCGGTCGCCCTCCCCCTCGTGCCGTTCTTTTGGGTGGCTCGCCCTCCGTGCTTTGGAAGGCATCAGTTCCTCAGGACGCCCTACCCAGTCCTGAAACTCGGGCCCGAGACCAGGCCGGACGCAGGCCCCGACGGCATTAGCAGAGCCACCCGAGTGCCGGATCCATGAACCTCCATCTCGTCCAATTCGACCTCCAGTGGGAAGACAAGCCCGCGTCACAGGCTCGGGCAGACGAGCTGATCAGCGCAGCTGAGATCCCCCCTGGCGGTCTCATCGTGCTGCCGGAACTGGGCGATACCGGATTCAGTTTCGACCTCGATGCCATTGTCGATGAGCGATCCGCAGTTTGGGCCAGAGAACTGGCCACTCGAACCGGCTGCTGGGTGCAGCACGGGTGGGCCTGTCGCTTGGAATCGGGGCGTGGTCGAAATGTGGCGGGCCTGTTCTCACCCGATGGCACATTGCTGGGCAAGGCCGACAAACTCCACCCATTTTCAGTGGGACGTGAACACGAGGTCTACGACGGCGGTGACGTGCTCACGATGTTCGATCTGGGCGAAACCTGCGTGGCGCCGTTGACGTGCTACGACCTGCGGTTTCCTGAGGCCTTCCGGAAGGCGGCGATTGAAGGCGCCGAGGTATTCACTGTCGGGGCCTCCTGGCCACAGAGTCGAATGCACCACTGGCGAGCGCTGGCCATCGCCCGCGCCATTGAGAATCAGGCGGCAGTTGTAGCTGCCAACCGCACTGGAGATGACCCGAATCTGCGGTACATCGGGGGATCAATGATCATCTCTCACGATGGCGAGGTGCTTGCTGAGGCTGGCGATGAAGAGACCGTTCTGAGCGCCACCATCGACCTGCCCGAATTGCGTCGGTGGAGACGTCGCTTCCCCTGCCTGCGAGATGCAAGAGCGGATCTGCAAGGCCCACTTGAGGTTCGGCGACTGCCGCATTGACCGCGCCGGCATGAGGCGGGTACCCTGCAACGTCACCAACGGCGAGGTAGCTCAGTTGGTAGAGCACGGCATTGAAAATGCCGGTGTCCCCGGTTCAAGTCCGGGTCTCGCCATGTTCACCAGGCTGATTCAACATCGCTTGGCCGAGGCAGCCCACGCCCGAGGGTCGCCGCCGCCCGCCTCCAACTAGGCCGCCTTCGCCCCGGGCAACGGATACCACCGATGCAGGGCCGTGACGAGGTCTTCTGCCTCGCAAAGCACCAGAAAGACGCTTGCCGAGAGGGTTCGCAGGCAGAATCGATGGGCCCTCACGAGGTTTTCCTCGCAGGTGGCCACCATCACCTCGGCGCCGTCCCATCGAACGGGCAGACAGCCAAACTGCCAGGCCTGTCGTCGGTTGATCATGCCCTGCACCGCCGGATCGAAGCACTCGGTAGCCGGGTCGATCCGCATCGTCAAACGCGCGTACTGCTCACCCCAGGCAGCCTCGACGTCTCGTGGATGCACGTTGTAGAGCCGCTCACAGAGCACACCGAAGGGCTCCCCGGTGCGGCCCTGTTCGGCCAGCACCCGATCGACCTGCCCCGCATTGAGCACCCCCTTATTCACCAGAACGTCGCCCAGTCGTGATTCCATGTGCAGTTGTTCTCCCATGACGGAGACGGAATCGGCCCGCTGGAGGTGTCGCTGGAGCACCACCAGGGCGGGATTGGGCGACCCACCCCCAAAAAAGACGGGTTGTGCGGTCTGCGCCAAGGGCTCCGGTGAAACGAACCGGCGCTTTCGGCTTACTGCCCTATCTGAGCCGGTCGGGGTTCAGCGCCGCCAGATCGTCAACCACGAACAGGCCGTCGCGGCGGATCGTCTCGCCATCGAACACGATCTCTCCCCCACCATGCTCGGGCCGCTGGATGAGCACCAGATCCCAGTGGATGTCGCTGCGGTTGCCGTTGTCGGCATCGTCGTAGGCCTGCCCCGGTGTGAAGTGCAGTGAGCCAGCAATCTTCTCATCGAAGAGGATGTCCATCATGGGCTCGAGAATGAACGGGTTGAATCCGATGGCGAACTCGCCCACGTATCTGGCCCCTTCATCAGTGTCAAAGATCGACTCCAGATGCTCACCACCTTGGTCGGCCGTCGCTTCGACCACCCTGCCATCCTTGAAGACCAAGCGGACATTCTTGAAGGCGTTGCCCTGATACACGGTGGGTGTATTGAAGGCGATGACACCGTTGACACTCTCACGCACTGGCGCGGAGAACACCTCGCCGTCGGGAATGTTGTGGGAGCCCGTACAGGGAACGGCGCCGATGTCCTTGATCGAGAAGGTCAGATCGGTCTCGCCGGGCCCCTTCAGGTGGACGGCATCCGCATTGGACATGCGCTTCTGCAGCGCGGCTGCTGCATCGGCCATGGCCGCATAGTCGAGCGTACACACATCGAAGTAGAAGTCTTCGAAGGCCTCGGTGCTCGAGCCGGCCAATTGGGCCATCGACGGCGTAGGCCAACGCAGCACGCACCAGCGAGTGCGTTTGACGCGCTCCTGCATGTGCACCGGCTGTCCGTACAGACGCCCCCATGCAAGTTGTCGTTCCGATGGAATCCCAGCCGTCTCATTGGCGTTGAGGCCACCACGCAACCCGATGTAGGCGTCCATGTGCTGCATGCGGTGCAGATCGCTCACCGCCATCTGCTCGAATTGTTCGTCGGCGCCTTCCTCGACCAGCGCTCGCATCACCCGACCGCTGCGAATGGCCACATGTGGGTGGGCGCCAACCGCTCGAGCGGCCCGAATGAGCTCGATCACCATGGCTTCGGGCACGTCGAATGCCTCAATCAGCAGGTGTTCACCCTTTTGCAGGCGAGTCGAGTGTCCAACCAGCCCACGGGCCAGCGTCGTCATGCGGGGATCAAGCACGGCTAAGTCTCCTCTGGATCAGGGAGGATACCGCTGAGCTTCAACGCAATGCGACCATCGACTCCCGCAACCAGTCTTCGGGCGCGGGCCGCTCTCGCTCCAACACGTCGGCTTGCAGCAGTGGCAGATCCGGCCTGAATCGACACCACCCACACAGACGCGACTCGGGCCGCGACTCCCCGCTCCAGAAACCATCAGCGGCCCGCCCCCATGCAACACGGGCACCCGCCGCCGGGTGACGATCCCATCGCTCTTCAGGCGTACCCAGCACGGCTGATTCAAACTCGCGTGCTGTGTCCTGCCGATCGCCCGCGACCAGAATCACGTTGGCCGCACGAGGCATGAACTGCTCATAGGCCTTCTGCAGCAGGCCCCTGATGCGGCCGCTGCGATCAACAAAGCCCCCGGGAAGCCCGATCGCCAGCGAGATGTGATCACCTTCCCAGGGGCCGACCACCCGGACGCCTCCGGTCTCTATTCCGTCCGTGTCTCGCACCGTGAGTTCTTCGCCGATCCTGGCCGTGTGAAGAAAGGCCGAAGCCCGCACCACCAAATGCTGAAGCGCCTCGTCATCAAGCTCCTCCCGCCAGCGAATGCGCACCAGGAACGGACGCTCGATCTGTTCCAGTACCCGCAGACGAGGTGACAACACGAGTTGACGAGGTGGCGCTTCGTCCTCCTGCAATCGCTTGAGATGCAGGTAGAAGGTCTCGCCTCCGCGAGACGCTCGCAGATCACAGGTTCGCCCCGAGGGGGTGGGCACTTCCGTGTCGAGAGACCAACCTGCTTCCATCAGTCGGTCAGCAACCATGGCTTCAATCCAGATGTCCATGAATCGGGTGCGATCGATCTGCGTTCGAAGCGACTCGAGCAACGGAGCCAAGCCACGGTGCCTCGACCAGATCCGCACCCGTTCCACCAGCATCGGATCGAGTTCATCAGAGAACTGCTCGAAGGCGTCGATCATGCGCTTGTGCGGCCCCACCCAGCCTCTGGCGCCTGTACACGATGCAGTGGAATTCGGCAGGAGTCGCCGAACGTGGCCGGCTGTGGCCAGATCGTGTCGAGCGCATCCACGAGCCGGCCCCCCTCGATCGAAGCTCGGCTGGTGTGGGCCAACAGCGCCTGCGCCTGAGCGCGATTGACCCTCACCTGCATTCGGACCGAGCCCTCGTCCCAATTGCGATCAAGCACGGCAGTCCGTCGCTCCAGATAGGCGACGGCCGCGGCCTCGTCTGATGGAATCTCGATCTCGACTGTCCGGGCAGGACCAAAGACGGACTCGGCGACTGCCTGCGCCAGCGTGTCCAGCCCTTCTCCAGTTGCGGCGCTGACAGGGATCGCATCGGGATGACGATGCAACCACTGCAACAGTTCGTCAGGACGGGGCAGCAGATCTACTTTGTTGAGCACGAGTTGCCGTCGCTGCGAGGTGGCGCCGATTTCGTCAAGCGTCTGCAGCACCGTACGGAGGCGTTCCTGCGCCCCCGCCTCCGACACATCAACGACAACCAGCAGCAAGTCGCCGTGCACCGTCTCCTCAAGTGTCGAACGAAACGAGGCGACAAGGTGGTGGGGCAAGTCACGAATGAACCCGACCGTGTCGCTTACCAATACCTCGGCACCATCACCCAAGGGCCAACGCTCTACCCGGGTGGACAGCGTCGCAAACAACTGATCATTGGCGAAGGCGCCACCTTGTGTCACAGCATTGAAGATCGACGACTTTCCTGCATTGGTGTATCCCACCAGCCCCACCGTGTGATGATCTGCGTTGCGCTTCTCCACCTGGCGGGCAGTTCGGTCATGAATCTGATCGAGTTCCCTCTTGAGTTGCTTGCGACGGCGCTGCACCAGCCGACGATCGATCTCAAGTTGCTGTTCACCTGGGCCGCGCGTGCCGATGCCCACCGGCGCACCACCCGTGACCTGCCCGAGGTGATCCCACATCGCACGCAGTCGCGGGTAGGTGTACTCCAATTGTGCGATCTCGACCTGCAGCCGGGCGGCGTGAGTCGTCGCCCGACGGGCGAAGATGTCGAGTATCAACTCGCTGCGATCGACGATCTTCACTTCGCAGGCTTGTTCGAGATTCCTGATCTGTGCAGGAGAGAGGTCGTGGTCGAAAATGACGATCGCGGCCTTGACCATCTTCACCAGCGAGGCGAGTTCCTCGACCTTGCCCCGCCCGAGGAATGTCTTGCCATTGGGAATCCGCAGTTTTTGGCTCAACTCTCCTACCGAAGTCGCCCCAGCCGTGTCTGCCAACGCCCGCAGTTCCTTGAGGCGGCTCTCAAGGGTCACCGATGAACCGGATCGCGCATGAGGCAACTGCACCGCAACAAGCACGGCCCGCTCACGGGCGACCTTGAGCTGCTCACGGTGTGCTTCCGACATGAGGGTGAACTGGAACTCCTTGGGGCCTGAGGGATCGAGGGGCGTAGGATGATGGGAGCCCCGACCACATGGTATGGCCGGGATACACCTGCTAGCGAGACCTCCCGATGACTATCAGACAGATCGTCGCTCCCACGCTCATTGTGCTGCTGAGCCTGCTCCTGGTGCTGGAACTGCCTCAGGCCATTGCCGCTCGAGATCGCGACTACGACTGGTACACACCCGTGATCGACGTTCGGACGCTCTTGCAAGACCGCTACGTGCGTGAGGTGGATGTTGATGCCATGCAGCAGGCGGCCATCGCGGCAATGGTCGACAGTCTCGAAGACCCACATTCGGTCTTCATTCCGCCCAGAGACACCGAGGCGTTCGAGAAGGAGATGAGCGGCCGCTACACGGGCATTGGCGCCGAGATCAGGCCGGTTGACGATCGGTTGATGATCATCACCCCGCTGGACGACTCACCGGCATTTCACGCTGGGCTTCGAGCTGGCGATGTGCTGCACTCGATCGACGGCACCGACACGCTTGGGCTGGGCGCCGATGGTTGCATTGATTTGCTGCTGGGCGAGCCGGGCACCGACGTCGAGCTGGGCATTGTTCGGCCCGACGGGTCAGAGGCCACGATCACAGTGACCAGAGCCCCTATCGGCGCCCCTACCGTCGAAGGGCTCATCCGTCGCGACGGACAATGGCGGCACTGGATCGACGAGACGACGGGCGTGGCATACGTTGAACTGGCCCAATTCACGGACTCCACCTCGCATGAGTTGCGAGCCGTACTTGAAGACCACGGCGACAATCTGCGTGGACTGATTCTCGACCTGCGTGGCAATCCCGGCGGCGCCTTGCCGGCGGCTGTCGAGTCGGCCGACCTGTTTCTCGCTGAGGGCCCCATCGTGCACATCAAGCCCCAGCGCGAAGATCGCGCGGCAGAAGCCCACACTTGGTCTGCTCGTTCCGGTCACGCCGGTGAAGCAGTTCCAGTGGTAGTCCTCGTGGACCGACACTCGGCCTCAGCCAGCGAAATCCTCGCGGGGGCACTTGCGCAGAACGGCGATGCCCGCGTGGTGGGTGAACGCACATTTGGCAAGGGCTCGGTGCAGGAATTGAGGCCCTTGGATGCCGACAAGGGGCTGGTGAAGTTCACGACGGCGCTCTACGCCCTCCCTGAGGGACGCATCATCGAACGAGATCCCGACGACCCCACCGCCCCCTGGGGTGTGGACCCCTCCGAGGGTTGCGTTGTGCCGCAGACCCCCGCCCAGCGAGTCGAACGCACTCGGGCCCGCGAGCCTTGGCGAGTCATTGCTGCACAGGAGCCCGCTCTGGGTGGCCCCACCGATGCCAAGTGGATGCGAGAAGAACTCAAGGACCCGGCATTGGCCGAGGCGGCAACGCTGATCAGTGGCCGCCTGAAGCAGGGCGCCTGGCCGCAGCTTCCCCCAGATGAAGACGCTGCGTTCATACCGCCGATGGAAGACCTCGATCGAGCGAGGAACACCCGCACCTTGTTGCTGGAGCAATTGGATCTGATTGATCAGGAGATCGATCGGCTTGCTGAAGCGGGCATCGAGGCGCCTCGCGGGTTTGACCGGCTCGAGGATGATGTACGACTGGGCAGCATGGAGATTGTGCTCAAAGACACCGACGGCACCGTCATCGGCACTTGGTCAGCGGCCGATCCTGAGGTGGCCCGAGCCGCGTTGCACGATGCGACGCTGGAAAAGGTAGACGGGTCGCCCTGACATGTCGCTGATCCTGGGCATCGAGACGAGTTGCGATGAGACGGCGGCGGCGATCGTCGATGCAACGATGCAGGTGCGATCAAATGTCGTCGCCTCCCAGCACGAACTGCATGAGCGGTACTCGGGCGTCGTTCCGGAACTGGCCAGCCGGGCCCATCTGGAGCGGCTTGTGCCCGTTGTGCAGTCGGCGCTCGAGGAGGCCAGCCTGGGCTGGGACGATCTCGACGCCGTGGCCGTTGGACATGCCCCGGGCCTGATTGGTTCATTGCTTGTAGGCGTCAGCGCCGCCAAGGCATTGGCCTGGAGTTTGGGCATTGACCTCATAGGCGTGCATCACGTGCTGGCCCATCTGCACGCAGCCGAGTTGAACGCCGAGCCTGTCCCCCTACCTGCGATAGGCCTGGTGGCCTCGGGTGGTCACACCCACGTGTACCACTTCGATGAGCATTGGCGTGGAACCCTGCTGGCCTCGACCATTGACGATGCGATCGGTGAGGCCTTCGACAAGGCTGGAACGATGCTGCGAGCCGGATACCCCGGTGGCCCGGCAGTGGAAGCGATGGCCCAAAGCGGTGACCCCTTGTCGCACGAGCTGCCCATCGGCCGCCCCAAGGTGGGTGGGTTCTCCTTCAGCGGGCTCAAGACGGCCCTGCTGTACGCCTTGCGGGGGCAGCCTCGACGCCTAGATGGCAAGACGGTGTTTCCCCGAGAGCTGGACGATGTTGACACCTCAACGCGGCAGGATCTGGCGGCCTCCTTTCAACGAGCGGCAGTGCGAGGCCTACGACGCGGGCTGGAGGCGGCGGTTGCAGGTGCTCAGAACCTGCAGTGCCTGGTGGCTGGCGGCGGCGTAATCTCAAATGAAGCCGTCAGAGCGATGCTCGAGTCCGTCGCCAGTGAGGCCAGCATTGATTTGCGTTTGCCGGATCGGGCCTGTTGTGTGGACAATGCGGCGATGATCGCAGCGTCCGGACACATTGAACGACGAGCGGGTCGGCTGAGCGATCTTCATCTGCAGGCATCTGCCCGAGCGGCCATTGGCTGATGACGTTCGACCCGATCATGATCGACGGGCGGCATCCGGCCACACTCGAAGATGGCCAGTTGCTCAAGCAGTGCGCCCCCCAGTTCGGACGCTCCAGCGGGCCTGGCGGGCAACACCGAAATCGGCGCAGCACGGCGACCACCTTGGTGCATGAGCCAACCGGGCTCCATGGCACCGCCACCGAGCGACGATCGCAGGCCCAGAACCGCTCGGTGGCGCTGCGGCGACTGCGCCTGACCTTGGCGCTTCGCGTGCGTACCAGTGGCCCCTTTCGAGGCCCTTCACCTTTGTGGACCTCCCGTCGGCAGGGGCGACAGATGAGCATCAATCCCCGTCATCGCGACTACCCAGCCCTGCTGGCGGAGGCGATGGACTGCCTGCTGGCCAACAGATGGGATGTCGCAAAGTCCGCCGGAGCCCTTGGCATTTCCATGTCGCAGATGACCAAACTTCTGAGGCACCACGGCGCCGCCCTGGAGCAGGTGAACCAGATTCGACAGGACATGGGGCTGCCCCGGCTTCGGCGCTGAACCCACTGGCCCCACGAGGCCCCTGTGAAGGGGTGCGCTTGGAATGTCGGCAATGACCGGCGATACTCGGTCCATGCCCCTTCCCCAACTGGTTGAAGACACCATCGAATCACTACTGCCGGACCTCATGGAGTTCCGCCATGACATTCACGCCCATCCAGAGTTGGGCTACGAAGAGCATCGAACGCGTGATCAAATCTGCACCGCACTCGATGCCGCGGGCATCGAACACAAGACCGGGTTCGCAGGTGGCACCGGCACCATCGCCCACCTGCCCGGAGCGGCGGACACCGCAATCGCTCTGAGAGCCGACATCGACGCACTCCCCATCGAGGAGTGCACGGGGCTGCCGTGGGCCTCTCGGCACCCGGGCAAGATGCACGCCTGTGGACATGATGGACACACCACGATCCTGCTTGGCACTGCTCGGGTGCTCAAGCGGCTCTCGGAGGAAGCCGCCCTGCCCAACCCGGTGACCTTCGTGTTTCAGCCCGCCGAAGAAGGTGGCGGCGGCGGTGAGAAGATGTGCCAGGACGGGTGCCTGGACGGTTCCGTATTCGCCCCCAGGGCCCGGGCCATGTTCGGCCTGCATGGGTGGCCTTCTCTCCCGCTGGGCGTGGTGTCCAGCAGCCCAGGACCGATGCTCGCGGCTGCTGATCACTTCACCTTGACGATCAAGGGATTGGGCGGCCATGCAGCCATGCCGCAAACCACCCGTGACCCCATTGCGGCGGCTGCGGCAATCATTCAGAGCCTCCAACACGTGGTCTCCCGCCGAGTCGATCCGGTCATGGGCGGGGTCATCTCCGTAACGAGCGTCCACAGCGGCACGACCTTCAACATCATCCCGGGCGAAGTGGTGATGCAAGGCACTGTCCGAGCGCTGTTTACAGAGGCGCAAGAGATCTTGCGAGAGGGGCTGGCCCAGACCACCGATCTGTTGGCCAAGGCCCATGGGTGCACGGCTGAGCTCGACTATCAGGTGGGCTACCCGGTCACCTCAAACGATCCTGATGCGACAGCCCAGTATCAGGCCATCGCAAACGATCTTATCGGACCAGAGAAGGCCCCCCCCTTCGAGTTGCCTTGCATGGGGGCAGAGGACTTCAGTTATTACGGCCAGCACGTGCCTGCGTGCTTTTTCGCCCTTGGGCTGATCCCAGATGGGCAGGAGGCCATGCCCAGCGTGCACCACCCGAAGTTCGACTTCACCGATCAAGCCCTGCCGATCGGGATCCGGATGTTCTGCGGGCTGGCCCTGCAGGCCTGCCCTGACTGAGGGCCTGCCCTGACTGAAGGCCTGAAGCACACACCGGTCGACCGCCCAATCGACAATTCCCTGACAGGCCGTAGCGGTGTTCACCGTCGCTGCTATACTCCGCGGCTCGACATTTTGCGCCGTTCACCACTCCTCATTGCAGCATGCCTCATGGCCCGGCGACTGCACATCACTCGGGGGGTGGGAGGCAGGAGATTCCCATGGCCAAGCAGATTGAAAAGCAATTCAAGATCGTTGCGCCCGGTGGCCAAGCGACCCCCGCGCCCCCACTGGGGCCCGCGCTGGGTGCCAATGGCATCAACCCCGGGCAGTTCATCACCGCCTTCAATGAGCGTACGAAGGAGCTCAACGGCAAGGCTGTGACCTGCCTGATCTCGGTCTACAACGACCGATCCTTCGACTTCGAGCTCAAGTCGTCGCCTGCCGCGGCCCTCATCAAGGAAGCCGCCGGCATCGACAAGGGCGCTGGCACCCCGCAGGACCCCATCGCGACGATCACCACGTCGCAGTGTCGGGCTATCGCGGAAGAGAAGCTCGCCGACCTCAACGCACCGACCGTCGATACGGCGATGCACATGATCGCTGGCACCGCACGCTCCATGGGCGTCACAGTGGTGGAGGGCTGATTCGATGAGCGAAGAAAACACCACCTCAGTCGAAGCTGAAGCCGCCGCAGCAGAGGCGCCCGCAGTCGCCACCGCAACGGAAGAAACGTCTTCCTGGAAGTCGCGCCTGCGACGTCGCCGTCGCCGCACCCGAAGCGCTCGCAAGCAGTCAAACAAGGCCTTGGCAACCGAGTCGACCGCGGGCACACCCGCCGAAGCTGTTGCCACGCTCAAACGATTCAAGCAGCCCAAGTTCGACCAAGCCGTCGAGTGCTGCATCCATCTGGGCATTGATCCTCGACAAGCCGACCAGCAACTTCGCGGCGCCATCACCATGCCCCACGGCACGGGCAAGACGGCACGCGTCGTGTGCTTCTGCGGCGAGGACAAGATCGAAGCCGTCAAGGCAGCCGGCGCCATCGAGGCCGGCGGCGATGACCTGGGCGAGAAGATCAAGGGCGGCTGGTTCGACTTCGACGTCGCAGTCGCATCGCCCGACATGATGCGAGTTGTAGGCCAGTTGGGCCGAGTCTTGGGCCCCAAGGGCCTGATGCCCTCACCCAAGGCCGGCACCGTGACGCCTGACGTTGAAGCGGCGGTTTCCGAGTTCGCCGCGGGCAAGAGTGAGTACCGCAATGACGACGGTGGCAATCTGCACGTTGTCATCGGCCGCATGGGCTTCACCGAAGAACAACTCGCCGAAAACCTCGAGCACTTCCTGGAGTTGGTCGAGAAGATTCGTCCAGCCTCGGTGAAGGGCGTGTACATCAAGAAGTGCGTGATCTCCGGCACGATGACGCCCAGCGTGGAGGTGGCCGTCTCATGAGCAAGCCAGTCAAGAACATGATCGCGTCGGAGTACCGCAGCCGCTTCGGTGACCTCACTGAGGCCCTGTTGGTCGATGTCCGCGGTATTGACGCCAACGAGAACAACGCCCTGCGGCAGTCCCTGCACGCGGAGGGCGTCCGCATCACGGTCATTCGCAACACGCTGGCCCGCAGCGCCTTCGCCGACACGGCGCTGGCAGCGCTGGAGCCTGCCCTCGAAGGCCCGTCTGCCCTGTGCTGGGGCGGCGATTCGGTCGTGGATGTGGCCCGGATGATGGTCGACTGGGCCAAGAAGATCGACGAGCTCGAAGTGAAGGCTGCCGTGCTCGACGGTGAGTACTTCGAGGGCGCCGACGGGGTCAAGCGGCTGAGCACATTCCCGACCAAGGAAGAGGCCCAGGCCAAGGTCGTCCAACTCGTGCTCGCCCCCGCGGGCAACGTCGTGGGCGGTGCCATGGGGCCAGGTGGCAAGCTCATGGGCATTGTCAAGGAACTGCAGGAACGACTGGAGAAGGGCGAGACGATCGAGAAGATCGCCTGACTCAACACACGATTTTCACCACGATCGAGACTGGCCCTGCGGGGTTAAAGGTCGCATGGCGGCCCCTCTCCCGATCGGCAACATCTGGAGCATGGACTCATGTCCGAAGAAGCAACTGAAGCAAAGACCTTCGACGAGAAGGTGAGCAAACTCGGCGACGAGATCGCCGGTCTGAGCCTGAAAGAAGCCGTCGATCTGGCGGACTACATGAAGGACACCTACGGCATCGAGCCCGCAGCGGGCGGCGCAGTCATGATGGCCGGCCCTGCCGGTGGCGGTGACGATGATGGCGGTGGTGCCGAGCAGACCGAGTTCGACGTCGTGCTCGAGGCTGCTGGCGACAAGAAGATCGCCGTGATCAAGGCGGTCCGCGAAGCAACCGGCCTGGGTCTCAAGGAGGCCAAGGAAGTGGTTGACGGTGCCCCCGGCGTGGTCAAGGAGAAGGTCTCCAAGGACGACGCCGAGGCCCTCAAGGCCAAGCTCGAAGAGGCCGGCGCCAGCGTCAACCTCAAGTGAGCCTGTGTCGCCCCATCGGGCGACCTGCACAGCGCAGATTTCAGCCGGTGGGCCCTATCTGGGCCCACCGGTTGTCGTTTTCGGACCCCCCCGCACACCGAACAATCGCCGTACAAACAAGGGCGTGCCAGAAAATGGCACGCAGATTGCTTTGAAGGGGCTCTCAAAACTTGAGAAAAAATGCCCTCAGGCCTACACTACGCGGCTCTGTCGATCGCCACACCACCCACATTTGGACTCCTGCGCCCCCGCCATGCGGGGGTGCTGCATGCACAAGCCCACTCCGGCACTACCCCCGGGCACCAGCCCCCTTTGAGGTGACCGCATGACCACGATGCAGGTTCGCGACTTCTCCAAGCGAGGAGACGCCATTCCGGTTCCAGAACTCACGAAAGTTCAGGCAGAAGCCTACGAACGTTTCATTCAGTTCCAGAAGAGTGCTGACGAACGTGACATCCACATCGGCTTGGAGAGCCTTCTTCGTGAAGTCTTCCCAATCGAGTCTTACGACGGCACGATGAAGGTCGAGTACGTCTCCTACGACCTCGACAAGCCACGCTACACCCCCGAAGAGTGCAAGGAATTGCGGCTGACCTACGGCCGGCCGTTCCGCATTCGCGTGAAGTTCTCGCGTGAAGGTGTCGCGGAGGTGATGGAAGAAGACATCTACCTGGGTGAGATTCCGATCATGCTCGGCGGCGGTGAGTTCATCGTCAACGGCGCCGAACGTTGCATCGTCTCCCAGTTGCATCGATCGCCCGGTGTGGACTTCAGCGAGCCGGACAACCTTGGCGACCGACCACTGCACGGCGCCCGCATCATTCCCGAGCGGGGCTCGTGGATCGAACTGGAAGTGACGAAGAAGGACGTGCTGGCGATGAAGATCGACCAGTCGCCCAAGATCGCTGCGACCGTGTTCCTGCGGGCGCTCGACGAGGCCTTCTCCGATACCGAGACCATTCTCGAAGCCTTCCACGACATCGTGGAGATTCCGGTCGAGAAGCTGAGCCCCGAGCACTACTCGGTGGACCTGATCCTGAACGAAGAGGGCGAGGAACTCTGCAGAGTGGGCGCCCCCGTCGGCGACGCCATCGACGCGATCCAGTCCTCGCCAATGAAGAAGATTCGGGTCATTCAAGACCCCGAAGATCCACTGATCCTCAACACCCTGGCGATGGAACGCCTCGACTTCATGGCCGATGCCACCGAGCACCAGGCCGCCCTGCTGCGGATCTACAGCCGGCTGCGTCCGGGCAACCCGCCGCAGGTGGACAAGGCTCGCGCCCTGTTCAAGGAGAAGTTCTTCGACGAGAACCGCTACCGCCTCGGCAAGGTTGGCCGCTTCCGCGTCAATCGAAAATTCGAGGGCATCCACGGCTACAGCGTGTGCGACGAGACGCTCATGCACCTTCGTGGGGAAGACTTCCTCGCGGTCGTGCGATACATCCTCGATCTTCGGGCCAAGCGCAATCGAGCCCACATCGACGACATTGACCATCTGGGCAACCGTCGTCTGCGTACGCTCGACGAGCTCGCCGTGGAAGAGATGCGAAAGGGCTTCCTCAAGCTTCGCCGTACGGTGCAGGAGCGAATGAGTGTCAAGGATCCTGAAGACCTCAACCGCATCAGCGATCTGGTGAACTCCAAGTCCATCAGCAGCGCAATCGACTTCTTCTTCGGCCGGAGCGAACTCTCGCAGGTCGTTGACCAGACCAACCCGCTTTCAACGCTGGTGCACGAGCGACGCCTCTCGGCACTTGGCCCCGGTGGCCTCAACCGTAAGCGTGCCGGATTCGAGGTGCGCGATGTGCACATTTCCCACTACGGCCGCATCTGCCCGATTGAAACGCCCGAAGGCACCAACATCGGCCTGATCGCCTCGCTGGGCATCTACGCGAGGATCGACGAGTACGGCTTCATTCTCACGCCCTATCGCGAAGTGACCAATGGCAAGGCCACGGGAGACGTGAAGTTCCTGCGAGCCGACGAGGAGATGACCTCGATTCTCGCCACCGCCGATGTGCTCGACGAGTCAGGCACCATTCGCGAAAAGCAGGTGCTCGCCCGTCTGAGCGGCGACCTGGCCCGAGTCGGTGTCAACGAGGTCGAGTTTGTAGACGTCTCACCCAAGCAGATCGTGGGCGTGAGCGCCTCGCTCATTCCATTCCTCGAGCACGATGACGCCAACCGTGCCTTGATGGGTTCGAACATGCAGCGACAGGCCGTACCGCTGGTGAAGGTGGAGCCCCCACTGGTCGCCACTGGTATGGAGCAGATTGCAGGGCAGCACTCAGGCATGATCATCACCGCCCGTCGTGGCGGCGAGGTGACCTATGTTGACGGCGAGCGCATCATCATCGACAACGCCGATGAGTATGTCCTCCAGAACTACCGTCAGTTGAACGAGCGCACCTGCCAGACGCAAAAGCCCGTCGTCAGCATGGGCGACATGGTCGAAGCCGGCCAGATTCTGGCCGACGGCGCCAGCACCAAGATGGGCCAGTTGGCCATCGGCAAGAATGCGCTGGTCGCCTTCAACACCTTCGACGGCTACAACTTCGAAGACGCCATCGTCGTCTCCGAGCGGCTGGTGAAGGACGACGTCTTCACGTCGGTCCACATCGAGTCCATGGAGGTTGAGGTTCGCGACACCAAACTCGGTCGCGAAGAGTTCACGGAAGACATTCCCAATGTCTCCGAGAAGCAACTCAAGAACCTCGACGATCGAGGCATCATCAGGTTGGGCGCCCGTGTCGGCCCTGGCGACATCCTCGTGGGCAAAGTCTCACCCAAGAGCAAGTCTGAGTTGACACCAGAAGAGAAGCTCCTGCACGCCATCTTCGGTCGCGCCGGCGAAGACGTGAAGAACGACTCGCTTGAAGTGCCCGCCGGCAGCAGCGGCATCGTGATCGGCACGAGCCACTTCTCCCGTCGCATGCACCTCAACGACGAGCAGAAGGCCCGTCTCAAGGAAGACATGTCCTTGTACGAGGAGGAGATGAACGCCAAGGCCGTCGAGCTTTTCAAGCAGATGGTCGCCAGCATGAACGAGGCCACTGGGTCTGAGATGGTGGACCCGGCAACTCGCCAGAAGGTGGGTGCCTCGGACATCCCGGAGGTCATCCTCGAGCAGATCGAGAACTTCAATGAGAAGTGGATCAAGGGCGCCAAGGACGTCCGCTCCGAGGCGTTGCGTGTGCGAGCCCAGTTCTGGCCTCGAATCAAGGCGATCGAGGAAGAAAAGGAACGCAAGACCGCGCACATGAAGCGTGGTGACGAACTCCAGAGCGGCGTGCTTGAGATGGTGAAGGTCTACCTCGCCAACAAGCGGCAGATCTCGGTCGGCGACAAGATGGCTGGTCGCCACGGCAACAAGGGTGTCGTGGCCCGAGTCGTGCCCGAAGAGGACATGCCGTTCCTCGAAGACGGCACGCCGGTGGACATCCTGCTCAACCCGCTGGGCGTGCCCAGCCGGATGAACGTCGGGCAGCTCCTGGAACTGCATCTGGGATGGGCGGCGAAGGTCCTGGGGTTCCAGGCCGTGACGCCCGTGTTCGACGGCGCAACAGAAGCCCAAGTGCTCGGCGCCATCGACGAAGCCAACGCCCATGTCGATGCGAAGGTTCAGGCCTTCGAAGAAACAGGCGCCGACCCGGGCACCTGCGACGAACTGCTGGCGAAGATCCCCTTCGGCGGCAAAGCGCAGTTGTACGACGGCCGAACGGGCAACGCATTCAGCCAGCCGACCTCGGTGGGCTACATGTACATGCTGAAGCTGCACCACTTGGTAGACGACAAGATTCACGCCCGAGCAACGGGCCCCTACAGCCTCATCACCCAGCAGCCGCTGGGCGGCAAGGCTCGCACGGGCGGCCAGCGCTTCGGCGAGATGGAAGTCTGGGCCCTGGAGGGATACGGCGCCGCCTACATCCTTCAGGAATTGCTCACGGTCAAGAGTGACGACGTGGAAGGTCGGACCAAGATTTACGACTCGATGGTCCGAGGCATCCACGCACTCGAAGCCGGCATGCCCGTGGTCTTCGACGTGCTTTGCCACGAAATCAAGGGCCTCGGCATGAACATCGAACTCGAGAAGACGCAGTCGGAATTGGGCAGCCTGCTCTGAGGCCGGCCCTGACCAATCGACTGAATCAGCACACACAGGCATCCCACGGGAAGCAACACCAATGAACGAAAACGTCTTCGACCGTGTCAACGACTTCAGCTCAGTCCGCATTGGATTGGCCAGCCCCACCGACATCCGCAGTTGGAGTTTCGGTGAGGTCAAGAAGCCCGAGACCATCAATTACCGCACCTACCGCCCTGAGAAGGACGGTCTTTTCTGCGAGCGGATCTTTGGTCCCGAACGCGACTACGAGTGTGGTTGCGGCAAGTACAAGGGCACCAAGTTCAAGGGCATCATCTGTGACCGCTGCGGCGTGAAGGTGACGCACTCTCGTGTCCGCCGCAAGCGAATGGGCCACATCAATCTGGCCGCGCCCATCGTGCACATCTGGTTCTTCAAGGCGCTGCCCAGCCGTCTGGGCACGCTGCTGCAGATGAAGACCGCAGACCTGGAGAAGGTCATCTACTTCCAGGACTACGTAGTCACTGATCCCGGTGACACCGAGTTCGAAGCCCGACAGGTGATCGACGAAGATCAGTGCCACGAAGCCCAGCGCCAATGGGGCCCTTCGTCATTCAAGGCGATGATGGGTGCCGACGCCGTTCGTGAGCTGCTTTCCCAACTTGACCTGACTGCCGCGGCCGCCGAGATCCGCGAGGAGTTCAGCAAGACCCGCAGCAAGCAACGCATGAAGGATCTCGCCAAGCGACTGAAGCTGGTCGAACAGATCCGGAACTCACAGAACGACCCATCTTGGATGGTGCTCGACGTGGTTCCGGTCATTCCGCCAGACCTGCGGCCCTTGGTGTTGCTGGAGTCGGGCAACTTCGCCACGAGCGACCTCAACGATCTGTATCGCCGCATCATCAACCGCAACAACCGTCTCAAGAAGCTGATGGACCTCAATGCCCCCGAGGTCATCATCCGCAACGAGAAGCGAATGTTGCAGCAGGCGGTAGATGCGTTGTTCGACAACGACCGTTGCCGCCGCCCCGTGTTGGGCTCCAGCAACCGTCCGCTCAAGTCACTCACCGACATGATCAAGGGCAAGCAGGGCCGCTTCCGCGAAAACCTGCTGGGCAAGCGAGTTGACTACTCCGCTCGTTCCGTGATCGTGGTGGGCCCCGAACTGGCCCTGCATCAGTGCGGCCTTCCCAAGAAGATCGCCCTGGAGCTCTATCAGCCATTCATCATCCGGCGTCTCAAGGAACACGGCCTCGCCGACACGATCAAGTCGGCCAAGCGGATGCTCGAACGCCGTGATCCGGAAGTGTGGGACATCCTCGAGCAGGTCATTCACCAGCATCCGGTGCTGCTCAACCGTGCCCCAACCTTGCACCGCATGGGTATTCAGGCCTTCGAGCCCGTGCTGGTGGAAGGCAACGCCATCACGCTCCACCCACTGGTGTGCACTGGCTACAACGCCGACTTTGACGGTGACCAGATGGCCGTGCATCTGCCGCTCTCTCTGGAGGCGCAGGTCGAGGCGCATGTGCTCATGCTCTCGACGCACAACATCTTCTCACCGGCCAACGGCAACCCGATTGTGTCGCCCTCGCAGGACATCATCATGGGCGTCTACTTCCTGACGCACATGGACCCCGAGGATCAGCGGCCCGAGTCTGAACTCAATGCCTACCTGAGCGCCGAAGATGCCATGCTCGCCCACGACCACGGCATCATCGATCTGCACGAGCGCATCCTCGTTCGACTGCCCCGATTCGCAGAGGTCGTTGGCTCCGAGACCGGGCGCCCCGAGGGCATGTCGGACAACCATCGGCTCGTGACCACTGCCGGCCGCGTGATCTTCAGCCGGATCCTTGGAGATGGCATGCCCTTCTTCAACTGCGCTCTTGGCAAGAAGGGCTGCAGCCGGGTGATTGACGACACCTACAAGCGTCTGGGACGCCCCGCGACGCTGGAACTGCTCGATGCCATGAAGAGCAGAGGCTTCCGAAGTGCGACCACTTCGGGCCTGTCTATCGCCATCACCGACATGCGGATCCCCGCAACCAAGGGTGAACTCATCGACTCGGCCCAGAAGAAGGCCGATCGGGTCGAGAAGAACTTCGAGGTCGGTGCCTTGACCGATCGTGAGCGCCACAACCAGTTGCTCGACATCTGGGCCAGCTGCCGTGAGGAGCTCACACGAGAACTGGTCAAGACGCTCAAGGAGGATCGCCGCGATCTGAACACCCTCACCGAAGTGCCCATCGACGGCGATGAGGGACGCCGGTATCTCAACCCGGTGTTCCTGATGTCCACATCGGGCGCTCGAGGCAACGTCAGCCAGATGCAACAGCTGGCCGGCATGCGTGGTTTGATGGCCAAGCCCAGCGGCGAGATCATCGAAACGCCCATCCGCGCCAACTTCCGCGAAGGCTTGAACGTGTTGGAGTATTTCTCCTCCACCCACGGTGCACGTAAGGGTTTGGCTGACACCGCCCTCAAGACGGCGGACTCGGGTTATCTCACTCGAAAGCTCTACGACGTGGCTCAATCGGTCGTCGTGACCGAGCACGACTGCGGCACCCGCCGTGGCATCGGCAAGCGGGCCATCTACAAGGGTGAAGAGGTAGACGTACCACTGCGTGAGATCGTCATCGGCCGAACGAGTCGACAGTCGATCATCAACCCGATGACCGACGAGGTGATCGTCGGTGAGAACCAGCTCATCACGCACGCCGTCGCTGAGCGGATCGAATCGTTGGGCATTGACTCAGTACAGGTTCGCAGCCCCCTGACCTGCGATACGCCCCGAGGCGTGTGCGCCTGCTGCTACGGCATGGACATGTCCACCGGCACCCTCGTCGAAGGCGGGCTGGCCGTGGGCACCATCGCAGCCCAGTCGATCGGCGAGCCGGGTACGCAGCTGACAATGCGAACATTCCACACGGGCGGCATCGCCTCCCGCAGCCTCACCGAGACCAGCTACCGGGCTGGCGCCGGCGGCACCATCGAACTTCGCGACTGTCGCGAAGTCTCGGTGGAAGTCGATGGTGACACGCATCTGGTCGCACTCAAGCGACAGGGTGAAGTTGCCGTGCTCGATGAGCGTGGCCGAGAGCTTGAGAAGTTCAAGGTGCCTTACGGCGCCATCATCCACCACGGCGCGGGCGACAAGGTTCGCAAGGGTCAGGTGCTCTGCGAGTGGAACCCCCACCTCACGCCGATTCTTGCCGAGGAGACGGGCATCGTCCGCTTCCGCGACATCGAGGTGGGCAAGACCATCCGCGAGGAGGCCGTCAAGGGATCGACCACCGAGCGGATCGTCATCGAGCACACCGGAGAGATGCACCCGCAGATCGTCATCGAGGACAAGGAAGGCAAGATTCTCGACTTCCACCACCTGCCGGCCAAGGCCCGCATCGAGGTGACGGAAGGCCAGGAGATCAAGCAGGGCCTCATGCTGGCCCGACAGCCCAAGGATGTGGCCGGCAGCGCCGACATCGTCGGTGGTCTGCCACGTGTAACCGAGATCTTTGAGGCCCGAACGCCCAAGGAGCCGGCCGTCATGGCCCAGGTCTCCGGCCGCGTCGAGCTGCACGACGATGTCCGCAAGGGCAAGATGACCATCCGCGTCGTCACCGAGTCGGGCACCGAGATCGACCATCACGTGCCACAGGGCAAGCACCTGCTGGTGCACCGCAGCGACTGGGTGGAAGCTGGCGATCCGCTGACCGAAGGCCCCTTGGACCCGCAGGAGATCCTCTCCATTCAGGGCGAAGAGAAGGTGTTCACCTACATGCTCGACGAGGTGCAGAACGTGTACCGAGCACAGGGTGTGCCCATCTCCGACAAGCACATCGAGACCATTCTCAGCTGCATGCTGAGCAAGGCCCTCGTTCGCAAGCCCGGCGACACCTCGCTCCTCCCGGAGGAAATCGTGGATCGATCGCTGGTTCGCCAGCAGAATGCGGACTTGGTCAAGAAGGTCCGAATCGACGATCCGGGCGATACCAACTTCGTCACCGGCGATCTGGTCACCCGGACCGATGTCAAGGAGGCCAACGCACTGGCTGACGCCGAGGGCAAACAGGGCGCCAAGACCAAGAAGTGCATGCCCGCCACCTACGAGATCCGGCTGCTGGGCATTACCAAGGCCTCGCTCCAGAGCGACTCATTCCTGTCCAGTGCGTCCTTCCAAGAGACCACCAAGGTGCTCACGGAAGCCTCTCTGAGGGGCGCTGTGGACGACCTCAAGGGCCTCAAGGAGAACGTGCTGCTGGGCCACCTGATCCCCGCCGGGACCGGCTTTGAGACCTACACCAAGATGCAGGTGCTGCATCTGGCCGAGCCGCCCACCACCGAAGAAGAGGATCTGGAAATGGTGGCCATTGCCGCCGCCCAGGAGGCCGAGGCGCTGGGGGCCGAGCCCCCGGAATTGGCCGCCGCCGCGGCTCAGGAGTGAGCCGGGGAGATCGCCTCGACATTGCCACAAATCCCCACCGGCCGGTTGTCCCCAAGGGCAGCCGGCCGGTGGTCTTCAAGTGCCCAAGTTGGGGATTCCCATGGACAAGCGGTGGTACACTTCGAGGAAAGGTGAAGGAACCGCAATCGCGGGAATCCGTCGGCCAGGAGAGGCCGTATCGGGTCCTGATCCGGCATGAGGCCAGAGTGCACCGGGGAGACCGGGCACGAGGAGACGAGAGATGCGCGCAGCGCCTGTACACGTGATGGTGGTGACGTCCCTGGTGGGTGTCGCACTTGGTTTGACCGCTCTGGCCACGGGTGCCACGAGCAAGGGCGAGCGACTGGAACGCCAGCCCTCGTTCATCACCGAAGCACCCGTCACGTCACCGGCTCGCACAGTCAGCAGCGAACCTGCACGCAGCGCCAAGCCTGCACCCGGAGACAGGCCTGCACCCGGAGACAGGCCTGCACCCGGAGACAGGCCTGCACCCGGAGACAGGCCTGCACGCTCGATCGATCTGCAGGCCCCGGCAGACACCACTGCACGCCTCAAGATTCGTTTTGACGAAGAAGACGCCCTGAGGCTGCTGCCTGACGGTCGGCTCTTTTCGCTGCGTGGTGCCGAGGTTGAGTCCATCCAATCGGTGCTGGACACGAACAACGTCAAACTGGTTTCCGCCGTCGACATGCCTGAGGCGAAGGTGACCGAGATTCGGGCCTCATTCGAGCGTCGAACCGGCCACGTGATGGAGGACATCGGCGCAACGATGTGGCTCGATGGCGATCCTGACAGCGTGCAAACCGCCGCAACTGAACTGAGTCGAGCCGGCCGTCTGCAGATGGCCCGCTATAGCGCATCCACTGACACGACGAGTCTTTCAGGTGCGACCGCTTCCAGATCAGGCAAGGTGCGAGCATCAAACCATCGCGGTGGTATCAACGCACCCGGCCGCCCCGCCCCCGATAGCCACCTGCTCAGCCACGGTCTCGACATTCCCGTGATTCCCGTCCCTGAGCAGCCACCACACGTGGGTCAGCCTCCGCAATTCGACGACTTCCGAGCGATGAAGGACCACGAGCAGCGCTTGCAGGATCGCATCGATCAGGCGCAGGCCTACGCCATGGACGTCAACGATCGTCACATGCGTGATGGCGCCATTACGCGTGGCCAGGCGGTGTACTGCTGTGTCTTCACGATCTCGGGGTTGCCCGGTGAAGAAGTCTGGAACAAGCGGTGTGAGGGTTCGCTGGGCGACATGACCGCTGACGCCTGCGATGACCTCAATCAAGACGGCATCACCGTCGCCTTCGTCCGCAACGAGTGGACTGGCCCCAACGACCCGACCAATGACTGCTTCACGAACTGCCTTGACAACACCATCCAAGCCAACAATTACGGCGCCTGCTGCAATGCGCCCGGCACCCGCGATGGCGAAGACATGCTGCAGAACGAGTGCACAGAGGCCGGCGGCGAGTTCAACGGCAGCACAGCAGACCCGGCCCAATATCTTGCATGGCTCAATTGCGATGCCTGTGTGCAGGTGTGGGGCGCCTGCTGCTTCGAGGCGGTCAATCCTGATTTCACCGCCTTCATCTGGGATAACACTGGACCAGACTGGACCAAGGCCGTCTGCAATGGAGCATTCCCAGAGACGCAGGTCAACGAACCAACCGTGACGGCCTTCCAGATGCGAAGCCCAGCAGCAAGTTTCTACACGGGCTGGTCGGCACTGTTCGACGACGGTTCCGCCGGCTGGACCTGGCAGGACACCGACGGGCCGCCGGGCCAGATCATGAATCCCTCGATGATCGTGAACACACGACTCATCAGCAACTCCGAAGACGAGACCGCCTGTGAACGCTGTGTTGCAGCCGGTGGCTTCTATGTGGGGGACGGCACCCAGCCGCAGACGCCGGTCTGGGAAGACCTCGGCGGCGTGGTGGTGATCTGCGGACAGCCCGGTGTGCTCGGCATCACCGACTGCTCCGAAGGCGATGTTGATCAGACCAATGTGTTGGGCGCCTGCTGCGTCGCGGGCGTACCGAGCATCTCGACGCAGGCTGCCTGCTTTGATGCGGCTGATGATGCCGATCAGAACCGGTATGCCTGCTGGCAGCTCAACATGTTGCTGCCGTCCAACTCTCTGACACAGGAGCCCGAGGGCACCGATATCCACGAAGGCTTCTGGCGTCCGTGGTGGATCATGTTCTTCACGCCGCCGTCTGCGGGCACGTACGACGTGCCGGACATCTACGACTGGTTCGTGCCTTTCTGGGAATACGCTGGCGACTACACGCCGTGGACGGGGTGGGATCCGGGCCGCTGGTGGGATGAGGGCTTCCAGCCGAACTTCGCCCCTCCGGGCCAACCGGCGACGACTCGCGATCTATTCACACAGAGAATCTTCCCCGAGTTCTCCCTCGCCTCGGCCCTCATGCCCGCCTTCCCCACGGATGATGACGGCGCGGTGGATGGCACGTTCATCAACTTCTACCGCCCTGCCGACTATGGGCCGTGCATCCGATTCGGCTTGCCCCCCACATGCTTCGAACTCGTGCCCGACTACGGGCTGCCACAACAGCCCGGCGACTGGTTCCCATGGGACGACCCACAGACCGGCGCTACTTGGCCAGTGGTGCCGCACGTCAACCCCTATGTGTTCGAGATGCACTGCATCGGTGTCCAGGCAGATCCGACGGACTTCCCCAACTTCTTCCCTTGGGAGTTCGGTCGCAACCGCTGGACTGACGACTGGAAGTTCTTCGACATCATGCGCAATGCCGCGCAGAACAACCAACTCGGCTTCTCGCCCAGTTATGACTTCTCCGGCGGCACCCGCTATCTCAATGAAGACCGACCTGGCATCACAACCTGGCAGTACCTCGGTGATGGCAATCGCCCCAACCCCAATCCGAACATGCCCCCGCATGATCAGGAGTACGGGTGGCCCTATGTTCCGGGTCAATCCGGTGAGCCTACCCGCGGTTCGTGCTACTACCAGCACACCGACTGGTTCCCCACCATTCCCGGCACCGAAGTCGAATCAGACTTCCCCGGCAATCAGGCCTGCTACGTCGGCACCTTCTGCGATCAGGCCGCCTGCTGCGATGACGTCGCCGCGATCATTCCCGGGTGCTGCACCGACGGTGAGTTGAGCGAGTGGAACAGCCTGTGTGTGCAGGTAGCCCTCGACATCTTGGCCGGGCACAAGGAGGTCGGCGACGACTTTGCCAACTGGAGATGCACCGGCATCAGTCCCTTCGCAACCCCCGAGTATCCGGGCAACTTCCCCGGATCTGGTTTCTCGGGTGAGTGGGCCTACGACTCGGACGCTCGAAACTACCGGTTGAACCAGTACTTCGAGAGCACCTTGCCAGCAGACCTGCAGCCGGGCACGCCAGTGCCGCCGCGGCTGGCTGACGGCACACCAAATCCAGACTGGCCCGCCTATCGACGACAGGTCACCAAGGCCGCTCGTGTGGCGATGTTCGCACCTCGCTGCCAGGGCATCTACTCCACCAAGGGCCAGTGCAACGTGCCCAGCACGCTCAGCGGTATCGGCTCATGGGACGTGGCCGCCATGGATGATGAACTCATCATTGGCTGTCAGGACTACACCTGCTGCCTGCGCGTCATCGCACAATTGCTCACCGAGAAAGACATCGCTGGCAGCAGCGAAAATGACTTCGACTGGGTCCCACGAAAGTGGACGCAGGAGATGGCGGACATGGCCACCGGCTATGTCGAGTCTGACGGCACCGTGCATGCCCCGATCTGCTACACGACGACCGGTGGCACCTGGAACCTGGTGACCGAGCCCACGCCCGCGCTCTTCCCGCTGCAATTGCACATGGGCGCCGAAGCCCTGGTCGAAGCGCTTGCCCTTGCCGACACAGCCCCCAAGGGATCCAATGGCGATGTCGTGCGGCAGATCTACGGCCCTGATGGCGCCGCCATCGTGCCGGAGCTGCGAGAGATAATCAGTGCACCATTCGCGTCCAAACTCCGTGAGAGCATCCTCCAAGAGCTGCCCATGCAGAACATCTATGACGTGCTGCCAGACCCCTACTACGGCGGTGATGGCATGGCGCTCTACCCAGCGCAGGAGATCGCCCAGTTCGACGGAGACTTCGAGTCTCTGTTGAAGGTGAGCCAGAACTACGAGGCGATCACCGGATCGCCTACTGGAGGCCTCGGCCGTGGCATGCAGATTGGTGTACTCACCGAGTCGGCATGGCTGCAGACGGACGTCACCAATGGCCGCGGCGCCATACACGAGGATCTCGGGAACATCCTCCCCGATCCGTTCTATGACTGGAGTGAACGCGACCCCGACACCGGTCTCTATGTGAATCCGTTGAACCTGGCCGACGATGGCCAGTGTGCTCGCGGCACCGCTGTACTTGGCATCGTCGGCGCAACCAGCCCGAGCGCCAACTGGGTCGGTGGGCCTACGTCTGCGACCGGCGCCTGCCACCTGCCGTATGACAATGGCGGCGTGCCCTGCACGGATGTCGTTACCAAGGTGGACTGCTTCGCCTTGGGCGGCACCTGGTACTCGGGCATCACCTGCGAGTCGTTCAACGATGGTCAGGATCGCGCCAGCGTTCCCGGTGTCAACAACTTCGGCGTTCAGGGCATGTGCGCTGACGCCATGACCTGGTTCTTCCCTACCCAGACGCAATCTGGAAGCCGGCTTGAGGCTGCGTTCCTCAGTGCCATCACGGTCCTTCAGCCCGGCGATGTGCTGCTGCTGGCCATGAATCCCGACAATTACGATGATCCTTCCGGCTGCCTCATCCTCGACACTGAGGTGCAGGAATGGGTCGCAATCGCCCAGGCCTTCGACATTGTCGTCGTGGTGCCGGCTGGCGATCGCCAAGTGGCACTTGATCTGAGCGGTGTTGAGGAAGACATCACCTTGGATGCACTGGCTGTTGTCGGTGGCGCTGTGCCTTCAGGCAATGGCGAATATCTGCGATGGTGGTCTTCGAACTACGCTGAAGCGAACACCGTCGCGGGGCGAGATAGTTCAACTGTCAGCCACTGTGCGTGGGGCGGCCTCGTCACCACCACCGGCGGCAACATGAACATCACGCAGACGATGTATCAGCGTGCAGCAGTCCCACCAGCCGTTCCCCTGGAACAGCGCAGCTACACCAATGACTTCGGCTCGCAACTTGAAGGCTCGCTGGCCGCTGCCGCCCAGACGGCCGCTTCTCTAACGTGTGCGCAAGGGCTTACTCGACAGGTCTATGATCAGGTGTTCTCGCCAGCCGCCTTGATGGGTCGCCTCTACGACTCGGCAGTCCAGAGCGGCACCAACAACGGCGTGGGTTATCAGGGCACGGCCGGCACAACGGACGGCCAGTACTCATGGGATCTCCTTGAAGGTGAGGCTGCCAACTACGTGGGCCGATTCCCGCAGTTGCACAATCTCGCCATGGACATCGCCCTGCTTGATCCACCCGATGAGGATGAGATTGCAACGGGCCCACCGTCCTATCCCGTGCAGTTCGATGTGCTCGTGGGCACCTTGGTTGACGGAAACGTCTTCTACCTGCGGATGCCCGATGAGAACCTCGAAATCGAGGTGGCTTCTGCCGAGCACGGCGAGGGGCCAATCACGCCACCAGCTGGCACCTGGATGCCAGGTCCCGCGTTCCACCTCGGCTATGGCAATGCGATCGAGATTATGGTCACGTTCGCGACCAGTGGTGAGTTTGACTACGCCGACATCTTCGGTGCCCTTGGGCAGCGAGTCGGCCCCAACCGCTACGGCATGGAAATGCCGTACATGTTCAACTTCACCATGAACCAATGGGAGCCAATGGTCACCGCGACGGCAACCACACCGCAGGATGCCAACCCGTTCCCCTTCGACTACAACGTGTTCGACGGGTCGGATTGGCGTGACTACCTCAACCCCGAATCGGGTGAGCGTCATAACCAAGTCTACTTCCGACTGGGCTACTCCTGTGCAGACTCGCCCTACACCATCGAGTTTGACCACATCGAACTCAAGGCGATCGACCTGCCCGACTCTGGCGGTTCCTGACGCGGCTGATGTAGCCGCCGATCAGGCCATACGCAGTCAGTCCATTCACAGCGGCCTGTTCCCCTTGGGAGCAGGCCGCTGTTGCGTTCTTAACCAACGTGCCGTCTCGGGGCAATACGATGTCTTGACTGACTGACAGCGTTCATGCAGGCAAGGTTGCACAAGAACATCCAGCCTTCACGCCTCTCACTCCAGAGCTCTCAGTGAGATCTGCCCATTCCGAAATGCAATCAGATCGACGCTGCTGCTTCTTGTCGCTCAGGCACCAGCAATTCAACACGCCACCAAGGCCGGTGGCCGCATCAACAGCCTGGCCCAAGCACCAGTTTCGGGATCTTGGTTGACTTGGGCAGGATCGGTTGGGATAGTGCCGGTGAACGCCCCCCCATCATACGGTGCATGAAGTGTGCCGGATACGGGGGCGTTCTCATGTTCCCAGTGGCCGGATTGTCACTGGCCGCTGCACTTGCCCACGCCCTCACCATTCCACCCTACCGCGACCGGTCGCCCACATCTGGCCCGGCGTGGACGCGGCACGAAGATGGGAGTTGCACATTGAAACCGCAGGGGATTCTGCAATAGCAGGCGCCAGCGTCCCTGCCAACTGGTACTTCGCCTTGAAGGGCGCAGTCGTGGACGGCTCCACCACCTCCACAGTGGGCCCGGCTCATGCGGGGCGTTGAGCCAAACACAATCTGACGCCAAAGCAACCTCACCGCCTTAGGTGAAATCAACGCTCCAGCGTCATCGT
The DNA here is from genome assembly GCA_022446885.1 of Phycisphaerales bacterium. Lineage (GTDB taxonomy): Bacteria > Planctomycetota > Phycisphaerae > Phycisphaerales > SM1A02 > JABAAC01. The sequence continues at coordinate 56,414 of JAKVBU010000022.1, forward strand.
CAACTTGTTGCCCGGAGGATGCACTGTGACGGACGTCATGAAGGCCCGCATCAGGGCAAGGCCGCGGCCGGAGGCGATCGTCAGATTCTCGTCGGCAGTTGGGTCAGGTACTGTCTCGGGCTCGAATCCCGGCCCTTGATCCTCGATCACAAGCTCAATGCGCTGCGCTGAGATCGTGCACCCCATGTTGATGACAAGCGACGGGTCTCCCCCATGTCCGTGCCTCAAGGCATTCGTGAGGCCTTCCTCCAGCGCCAATCGCACCGCAAAGGCGGCGGTCTCATCCCACCCCCGGTCACTCAACGCAGCATGCACATCTTCCACGGCTGCACGCATCGTTTGCGGCTCGCCCTGGATTGACCAGCATCGCGACCAGTTGTCCGGATCAGGCTCTGGCGAGGTTCCGCCCACGAACTCAGGCCTGCAACGCGGCTCTGGCGTCGTCCATACCCGGTTGAATTGCCAGGACACGATCGAGCTTGGTGATCTTGAAGACTTCGAGAATGCGGTCTTCAATGCCCGACAGACAGAGCGCACCACCATGCTCATTGGCGAGATTGTTGAGCGTGATCAACATGCCCAGCGCAGCCGAAGACAGGTGATCGACCGCCGCAAAATTTACGATCAGTCGCGGTGGCTCCATCTGTGCCATCGCCTGCTTGAGCTGGTCGCCGATCTCAGAGATCAGGACCTCGTCAAGCACATGCGAGTCAAGAATGGTGGCCTCGATAAGCCCGCCAGAGGTTTCGATACGCACGTGCTGGGACATGAGAACTCCGCGTCGGTGAATGAACTGATCCCGGGGATCAGTGCACGTAAGACTGGCCAGCTCGCAGGCGATCCTTCATGCCCGGGAATAGCCGCTCTTCATTTTCGGTGTGAATGATGATCTCAGGTCGAAGCAGAATCAGCAGTGTGTCTTCGGATGTTGCCGTCACTCGATTCGTAAAGAACCGGTTGATGTAGGGCACCTTCGAAAGCAGTGGCACACCCACTTCGGTCTCGTACTCACTGGTGCGACGCTGGCCACCCAACAGGGCAGTGCCCTTGTCCGGCACTGAGGTCGTCACCTGAATCTCCTGCATCGAGATCGTGGGCAACTGAACTGAGCCGAAGAAGCCCTGTGCACCGCCACCACCGAATCCACCACCCGCTGCACCGGTAACCGGCGCCGACGGGATCAACGCATCCAACTCAGACTTTTGGAAGTAGACGTTCAGCGTCACGTACCGGCGGTCGGCCGAAACGGCACCCTTGAGGTGCAGCACAACACCCGTGGGCAAGACGCCCACCTGTGGTACGAATGCACCCGAAGCGTCGCCTGTGCTGGCCGAAAGGCCCGCCACATAGGCTTCCTGCTTGTTGATCGAAATCCAGGCCCCCTGACCGTTGAAGAAGGTCAGCCGCGGCGCGGACAACTGAATGGACCGCTTGTCCGCCTGTGTCGCCTTGACCAGCAAGTCAACCTGAATGTCGTCAATGAATGAGATACCCATGCCCAGCGCCGGGGCCGCGCCCAGCACCGTACCGGCAAAGCTGCCGAACGCACCATTGGCGATGGTCTCTGCCAGGCCAAGGGAGTTCTGTACGACCCCGATGGGGCTCCATCCACTGGTATGTCGAATGGGATTGCCATAGGGCTGACCAGCCTGATACACGTAATCAACCCCACCACCGTTGCCCTGAATGATCGGCTGCCCATTGGGAGATGTCAGCAGCGTGTTGGCTGGATAGGTGAATGCACCGGTAGTGGGGTCGTAGGAGTCGAGTCCGCCGTAAATGAGCGGATCCTTGAGCTGACCACCCTGTTGGCCGGTCTGATAGAAGAAGTCACTCAACGTGGCGTTGTTGTCAATGCCCTTGGCCTGCTGGAACAGGCTGTTGTTGGTATTGAAGTAGAGATCCAGATCGATCCCGATCTCCTCGAACCAGTCAGTGTCGATCTGCAGGAAGCGAGTCTCGACATTGATCATCACACTTCTCTGTTCACGCAACTGCTCGAGCAATGCACCGATGTCCAAGTGGTTCTGAGGCGTCTGGCGAATGACCAGATTGCGGCTGAACTCCTGAATGAGGCCGACGGGCGTTCCAGCGATCCAACTGTCAGGATCGATGTTCTCCTGAATGATCTCGATGAGCCGCTCCAGCAGCGCATCTTCATCTTCGTCGTAATTCTCGTACGGACCCTGGCCGCCGCCGGCGCCACCG
>JAKVBU010000023.1 GCA_022446885.1 Phycisphaerales bacterium
CAATGCTTGTTGCTGTGCAACCATGGATTCATCCAGCAAGGTGAATCCGCGAAAGGTCGAAGCCAGCTTCTGAAGCATTTCAGCTTGCGCGATGGGCTGATCGGCAAATTGCTCATTAATGGCAGACATTGTCGGATCGAGTATGTGGTCATTGATCAAGGTGACCGAAGTCCCTGTAAAGTCAATGTCTCCTGCAAGTGCAGGATCAATATCAAACTGATCAACCATCTGATCCCGCAATGAGGCACCCATCGCAGCCGCATCAATGCTTGAAATCTGATCGGTCTGAAAGTCCAGCATGACCTTCATCTCTTCAGCCTGCTTCTGAACCTGAATCGTCTTCTCTTCAGCGAGCGTGCGCTGCACATTGGCTGCATCGCGCTGCCTACTGGCCTCAATAGCAAACACGACCGAGATGGCAGTCGCTGCGATGAGGGCTGCAGCGACAACACCACTCGCCACGGCAGCAGCCTTGTTCTTGCGAACTAGTCGTCTGAACTGCTCCGCACGATTCGGTGGCCTGGCCATGATGGGCTCGTCCGCCAGATATCGACGGATGTCTTCGGAGAGATCACCGACCGACTGATATCGCTGATCACGATCCTTCTCCAGCGCCTTGAGACAGATCGTCTCCAGATCGCCCTTGAGACTCGAATTGATCTCGCTGAGTCTCGCAGGCTGCATGTCCTTGATGAGTTGGCCAGCTTTTGTGAGGCTCGCACCTGTCAGGTCGTATGGAAGCTTGTCGACAAGCAGTTGGTAGAGGATTACGCCGAGGGCGTAGACATCGCTGCGTGTGTCTAGATCACCTGGATCCATCTCCACCTGCTCGGGGCTCATGTATTGAAGCGTGCCGATCAACTGACCTGCTTCCGTGGCAAGCGTCGCTGTGACCGAATCACTCTCGGTACTCCGGGCCACGCCGAAGTCGATGATCTTGGGCCGGCCTTCGGAGTCGACAAGGATGTTCCCTGGCTTCAGATCTCGGTGAATGACACCGCGGCGATGGCCATATTCGACGCCTGCGCAGAAGGCCCGGAACAACTCAAGGCGAGCAACCGTGTCCAGATTCTTGTCTGTAACGTAGTCGCCCAGTTCCTTCGCGCCGGAGACATACTCCATCGCAAAGTAGGGACGGCCCCCGCTGCCATCATCGAACGTTCCAGCCTCATAGACCTGGGCGATGGCTGGGTGTTGTAGCCGGCCGAGCGTCTGAGCCTCAAACTCGAATCGCCTGAGCGCCTTCCTTGAGACAACACCAGGATTCATGATCTTGATAGCGACGTCACGCAGCGGGCTCTCTTGTTGGGCGAGCACCACAGTGCCCATGCCACCAGATCCGATCGCACGCTTCACCTTGTAGGGCCCGATGAAAGCCGGTATCGGTGCGGATGAGGCCCCCACAGGACCATCCATAACGGTGGCGTCATGCGCTGGGGAAGGCTGCTTGGCTGGGTCACTCTGATCAGACATTTGGCTGGCGCATTATCAGCAACCTCGCCACCGCCATGGCCAAGAGCCTTCGGCTGGCTGTGCATCTGAATGCGTGTCCGGCACGTTCGAGCATGGTGCTCCTCCTCCATCTGGGGCAACAGGTTGGTGTTTCCGCGTCGGCCAGCCTAGCCAACAGTTGTCTACAGCGCTTCAAGCAGAGTTCGTGCATTCACATACCGCTTCGACAAGCACAGCCCGCCTCGACCTTGCGTCGAGGCGGGCTGATTTTTCAGTTTTCGATTGCTGGTTGAGCGATGCACATCTGACATGGAGTGGCATAATCTCGGTCGTATCAACCCCAAGATGAAAGAACGACGAGTAGATCCGTGATGCCGACGATGCCGTCGCCGTCGATGTCAGCAGAGCCTGATCCGTCCCATGATGCAATCACGATCAGCAGATCCTCGACCCCGACAATGCCGTCGTCATTGAGATCGGCATCAAACTCGGTGATCTCGCAGGTATCGCATTCCTCTGTGATGCACCCGCCCAGATTCACAGGATCGCCCCCAGTGATCTGCTGGCCTGGATTCGCCGACTCGAAATTCCCGCACACCCGAGTCCTCTCCAAGATCACGGTGGCGCCATTGTGTATCCCGGCACCATAGCTCTGCCCTGGCCACGTCGGATGGTCTGCTGTGTTGCCGGTGATCTCGCAGTCGATGAGGGTCAGTGTGGTGTTCAAGCTCAGTCGCACTCCAGCACCGTTCCAATCGGCGTGATTGCCGACGAAGTGGCAGTTTCGTACGACGACATCCTGAGAGGCGATGAAACGCGAGCCGCCGCCGTAGTCCCCGTACCCGTTCGTGATGACGAGATTCTCGAACACGGCCTGATCGGCGTACAAGGTGGCCAGCGGAATCAACGCACCCTGTCCGTCGAGAATCGTCGCGGGCTCACCATAGGAATCCACAGCACCACGTATCGTCACCTGCGCAATTGGGCCACTGGCACCAAATCCCACGGTGTTCTCGAGCAGATACGTCCCGGCCGCCACCTCGATCACGTCACCAGAGACGGCGGCCATCGTGGCCTCCGCAGGATCGGTGTAGTCGCATGAACCATCCGGACAGACCGTAATGGTGTCCGCAAGAACCCCCACTGAAAGGCTAAGCGAAGCCAGAAAGGCACCCCCCACCAAAGATCGATAGCCAAATGAGGCGTCCACTGTTTTCTCCAATTCTCCCGATCGATTGAAGTATTCGACCAGTCCTTAAAGCCCCCCTCTTTTGGTCCATTCTAATACAAGGAGTGGACGCCATGGGTAGACTCCATCTAGCGATCAAGGACCGCTGGGGCTAGCACTGGCGGTGAAGCACTGCCAAAGCGACGAAGCTTGGGCCTCATTGGTCGGCAGGCCATGTACAGATGGCTCCATCAGCGGCAAACAAGTCAACTTGCCCACTTGGCCCCCGAGAAGCCGCTCGGATGCACCCTCACCCGGATAGAGTGCTCCCTGCACTGGCGCTGCGGGGCCAGCACCCGCTCACCGTTTCGCGACGAACCTGACGACCACTGATTCTGCCGCCAAAGCCCTTCGCCCTGAACCCGGGCCACGCTCCACTCAAAGACGCCTAGGCCAGCCATGCACCCATCAACAACCTGCACACCTAAAGAGGGGCGGCTCCCACTCCCGGACGCGATCGTGCCAGGCTCGATCTACTGGCCCTACGCGATCCCCATCGCCGCACTCCACCTGCTCGCCCTGACCGCAGCACTGCCATGGCTGTTCAGCTGGACAGGGCTCATCCTCATGGTGGCAGGCGTCTTCATCTACGGACAATCCATCAACCTCTGCTACCACCGCCTGCTGGCACATCGATCAGCAAAGGTGCCTCTGTGGCTGGAACACACCTTCGTCATCATCGCCCTGTGCTGCATGCAAGACACGCCAGCCAGATGGGTCGCCACCCACCGCTACCACCACCAACACTCAGATGAATCCGAAGACCCACACACGCCACTGGTGGCATTCCTGTGGGCCCACATCGGCTGGCTCCTTACACACAACCCCGCCACCAACAACATCACTACCTATCGCAAGTACGCCCCCGACATTCTCAAAGACCCCTTCTACCTGAAGCTCGAGAAGTCATACGCCTGGGTCTGGATCTACGCCGCACACGCCCTGCTCTACCTGGCCGCCGGCATCGGCATCGGCCTCATCGCCGGATGGACATGGATGGCAAGCCTCCAGTTTGGCCTGAGCCTGCTCGTGTGGGGCGTGGTGCTCCGAACCGTGCTGGTGTGGCACATCACCTGGTCCGTCAATTCGCTCACACATCTGTTTGGCTACACGAACTACGAAACCGGCGACCACAGCCGCAACAACTGGCTCGTTGCGATCTTCGCCGTCGGCGAAGGATGGCACAACAACCACCACCACGACCCCGCCAGCGCCTCAAACCAACACCGCTGGTGGGAGATCGACGTGACGTGGTACACCATCAAGCTGCTGCAGATGGTCGGCCTTGCCCGCGACGTCGTGCCACCAAAACACAAACGCCGCAAACTCGCTCAAGAGCGAGCGCAATCAAGAGCCGCGGACAAGGCCTGAACCCAGACAAGGTCTGAACTCAGACAAGGCCTGAGTGCCATCAGAGTCCTCCACGAACACCAGCACCCAAGCAGCCGGCGGTCAATCCAACCGCCCGGAATCCCCTTGTTCTATCGCATCCAGCCGGCGCTGATACGCATCCGCTTGGGCGTCATGACCAGCGCCGGGGTCGGCTTCATGCCAGTCGCCGTACATCTCGATCACCTGACCAAGCACATCCGCAATCTGCGATGAGCGCTCGCCAAACACCTCGACATGCAGGTCGAGCGCCGAGAGCAAATAGGCCTCTGCGTCGCTGTGTCGCCCCAACTCCAGATACAACTGCCCGATCTCATAGCGTGAGCGGGCCACCTCGCCATGGCCCGATCCATGCTGCCCCTCCCACGTCTTGAGCGCATCCAGACTGACCTCCAAGGCCTCTTCCAAGCGCCCCTGCGCACGCATTGCGTGCGCGATACCCACCAACAGCCACCAATTGGTCTTGGCCAACTGCCCCGGGTCGCCACCAAGCACCTCGGGATACGTCTCCAAGCACGCTTCGAACAGCGCGATCGCCTCATCATGCTTGCCCAGATCAACAAGCCCCTGCCCAAGACTGGCACGAACACCATTGATGGTGAATATCGACACCTCGGCGTTTCCCAGGCCTGCTTCAAGGGCCCCCTGCAAAAGAGGCACCGCCTCATCAATGAACCCCTGACCTCGCAGCGCCTCGCCATACTGCCGCAGAGACCAGATAGTCAGATCGTCATCCTCCCCCAACCGACGCCCTGCGCGGCTGGCAGCCAGATAGGCCCATCTGGCCCCGGCGAAGTCACCAGCATCTGTCAACTCTTTGGCCAACGCCACCCGCGATTGCACCAGACGCCGAACCTCATTGCGTGTGATCCGTGCCATCGGCCCGGACAGCGCCTTAAGCGTCTTGCCCAGCTGCGCCGTCTTGCCCTCGTCAAGATGCACATTGTCGAGTGCGTGCATGGTTGAATCCAGACGGTGCATGAGGGCCGACAGCCCAGCGTCGGCACTGGCCGACGCCCTCGATCGAGCAGCACCCATGCGTCTTCCGCGGCTGCTCTGTCCATCCACCGAATACCCATTGGAATCACCTGACGACCCGATCAGGAATGCAGTCTGCCCCAACGGACGGCTGTCCCACACTCGAAGCGTGCCGTCCTGACCGACCGTTGCCAACTGACTCCCATCAGGGCTGAACGCCATGCCGTTGACGTCACGAGCGTGCCCGATCAAGTGCCCGACCGACTCGCCGGACTCGATGTCCCACAACTGCAGATCACCTGACTCGCCTCCGGTGGCCAGCCGACGGCCGCAGCGACTGAACGCAACTGAAGCCACACCCTCTTGATCGGCCTGCATGGCCAGCAGCACATCCCCCGTCTCGACACGCCAGAGAATGCACACACCCGACTCGTCGCAGGATGCCAGCACCCTGCCGTCGGCCCCCATGGCCATGGCAGTGACATCTTTTTCATGGCCGATCCACTGCGATTCATGGGCCCCCGTTGCCACGTTCCACCGATCGACCGACTCATTCTTGCCGCAGGTAAAGACATGCTCACCATCGGCTGAAAACTCGAGCCCGTAGACATACTTGCCGTGGGCGTCCATCAACTGAATCTGCCGCATCGAATCAACATCCCAGATGTTGAGACTGCCATCTGCATCTGCCGATGCCAATAGCCGCCCATCGTGGCTGAAGCCCACCGCAGTCACTCGATCATCGTGCAGCCCCAACTCACCCACCTGTTCACCAGTCGCTGAGTCCCACAACAGCACGTTGTTCATGCCGGTGCCGGCAGCAATGAGACCACCCTTTGGACTGATCGCCATGCACTTGAGGTACTTCTTTGCCCCCTCAATGACGGCCAACGATCGGCCCGTGGCGGCATCCCAGATCCGAATCGTCTTGTCATTGCCGGCTGTGGCAATACGCTTGCCATCTGGGAAGAAGGCCACATCATTGATCCAGAGACGGTGCCCCTTGCAAATCAGACTCTCGCTCGTGAGGCCACTGCCCCACACCTGAATCTCCGGCTGGGTACTGGTTGAAATGACCTCTGTTCCCCGCCGTGGAACCGCAAGATCTTTCGCCCGTCCACCACGTCCATGCACCCGAGCCAACTCACGGCCCGAGAGCAGATCCCAGTTTCGAATGACCCCATCAGCGCCCGCGCTGTAGAGCTTGTTCCCATCTGCACCGAACGCAACGCCTGTCACAGCCCCCTCCACAGCCAGCGATGCCTTCATCTCACCAGTTCGACTGTTCCAAACCGAAATGGGCCCCTCGCTTGCGCCTACTGCGACCAACGCTCCGTCGGGACTGAGCGCAACACACTCAGCCCATGCCCCGCTGTCACCTCCAGCAGCCAGCGGTTCCAAGGATGAAAGGTCCCACGTCGCCCACAACTGCCCTACCCCACCAGCAGCCAAGACGCCTCCCGATGGGCTCACTGCAATCGAGTTCAACTCACCGTGGGGCCAGGCGAACGTGTGCTCCACATCGCCAGCATCGGGATCGAGGATCTGAAGCGTGTTCTCATCTCCAACGGCGATCAACCGACGGCCATCGGGATGAAAGGCGATGGCGCTGATCCGCGAAGCACTCACTTGCACCTGGGCCACCCGCTCGCCAGTAACAGCATCGAACACATGGATTGTCTCCCCGCCAGCCGCTACCAGCCCCCCGTCAGGAGACACTGCAATCGAACGCCCCTTGGCAAGTTTCTCTGCAATCTCCCAGCGAATCTCCCCTGTGCCCAGATCCCAGATCCGCACCATGCCACCATGACAGATCGAAGCCAATACCTCGCCAGCATCGTCAACATCGAGTTGCGAGACATTGGCTTCGTGCCCGCTGAGCGACAGGCGTGACTCATCCGACCTGGCAGCAAGAAACCGCCACTCAAATGGCATCTGCTCGGCAGGCTGATCAAACATCAACCTGGCCGCTTCCAGCCGTCGCTGCGCCTCCCAAGGGTCGAGTGCCCGGGTTGCGCCCAAGGCCGCATGTAGATTGCCGTAATACCCCTGCCGTCTGGCAAGATCTCGTTGCTCGAGCGCCTCCTTGGCCGACCTGTCGGCCTGCGCCTTTGCATCGGTTGCTGCATCACGCTGCTGCTGGGCCTCCGCCGTCGCCAACTCGGCCGCATCTCGTTGCTCGCCCGCTTCGATCGAGTACACGATTGATATTGATGTAGCCGCGACCAATGACGCCGCGACGACCACAGTGGCGATGGCCGCGGCCTTGTTCTTTCGTACAAGCCGGCGCAACTGCTCGAGCCGAGTCGGTGGCCGTGCCAGAATCGGCTCGTCGGACAGAAACCGCCGGACATCTTCCGAGAGTTCAGCGACCGATTGATAGCGTTGGCTTCGGTCCTTTTCGAGCGCCTTGAGGCAGATCGTCTCCAGATCGCCGCGGAGCGTCGCGTTGATCTCGCTGAGCCGAGCGGGCTGCGTCTCCCTGATGAGTTCGGCGGCTCGCGTGATGCTGGTGCCTGTCAAGTCATAGGGCATTTTGCCACTGAGCAACTGATAGAGAATCACGCCCATGGCATAGACATCGCTGCGGGTGTCGAGTTCAGCCGGGTCGAGCTCGACTTGCTCCGGGCTCATGTACTGCAGTGTGCCGATGAGTTGCCCCGCTTCGGTGGCGAGTGTGGCACTGACTGCGTCGGCGTCGGTACTTCGGGCCACGCCGAAGTCGATGATTTTGGGATGGCCCTCAGCGTCTACGAGGATGTTGCCAGGCTTGAGGTCGCGGTGAATCACACCCCGACGGTGCCCATAGGCCACGCCCTCACAGAAAGCACGAAAGAGCTCGAGCCGCTGCCGCGTGTCGAGGGACTCCTCAGAGACGTATTCGTCCAACTCTCTAGCGCCAGAGACATGCTCCATGGCAAAAAACGGACGCCCACCCGAGCCATCATCGAAGGTGCCAGCCTCATAGATCTGGGCAATTGCAGGATGTTGCAGGCGGCCAAGCGTCTGGGCCTCAAACTCAAACCGCCGCATGGCCTTTGCCGACACCACGCCGGGATTCATGATCTTGATGGCGACATCGCGGCGAGGGCTGTCCTGCTCAGCCAGCACCACCGTGCCCATGCCACCGGATCCAATCGCCTGCTTGACCCTGTAGGGGCCGATCGACGCCGGAATGGAAGCGCCCCCAGCCACAGCGGGGCCGTCTACAACCGTCGCATCCTGTGCGGGGGTGGATCGATCCGGCGGGTCTTTGTGATCAGCCATGCACTGCAAAGGGTATCGACTGACATCTATCGGGCCGCGACCTCTGCGGCCGAGGGCCACAGCAGGCCCCCCGTCAGAGGGGACTCGCATCCACCTGCAGCTTTGATGCCGCCCACGCTTGCGCCCAAGCCGAATCAACCCAGTGACAAACCCCCTTCTCGGCGGCCCAGCACAGTAGATAGGCCAGAATGCCACGTCTCGGGCAGGCCAAGGCACTGCCGAGGCAAAGTGCCCCACCGCCCCCTGTCCAAACTGATTCCAATCATCTTGACTGAGATCACGCACTCCTCATCATGGTTTCATGGGCTGCGCTGGGTGAAAGCGCCGCCGAGTAGAGGATCAGGATGCGTTCAACATCACCTATTGCTGCGCTGACTGCCGCTGCGCTGTCATCTGTCACCCTGGCTGCTACATGGACCGTCGATGATGACGGCGGTGTGGACGTGGGCGACCTGCTCGAAGTGATTGCCAACTGGGGGCTGTGCGACAGTTGATCTGCGGCCGGTTCGCGATGGCCCCGCAAGACCCTTTGTCCGATCCACACAAAGGGGAACACCCATGACGTGCGTGGGCCGAGTTGATCTCGACTACAACGAATTCACTCTGGACGAGCCTTGGGGCAGCCAGCTCGCTGCCATCTACAACCTCATCCATGGCGCGGCGACCTCTGGCCTGATCGACGAAGAACTGCCCTACGATCAGGCGCACGCCGACGCCCCATTCAGCATGCTGGGGCAGACTTGGCTCGAGCATCTTCAGGACTGCAACGTCAATCTGGAAGAGGTTGACACTGACGATGGCCCATCACATTGCCAGCGGCTGGTCTACATCCATGTTGACAGCGATGCGGATGGCGAAGCACTCACCGCCGCCCTGGAGTCTCAACGTGAGGCACTCGAAGCAGCCCTCTTGGAACTTGCAGGCGAGCCAAAATAGATTGAGTAGTCAGGTGACGGCAGACGCCTGACACACTTCGATCAACTCCCGGCTGCCACAGCGCTCACACAGCCCCTCAAGGCATCGCCGAAATCGCCTCAAACCCCTCCCCACAAGCGACGATCAGGGCATCGATCTCCGCCTCGGTCATGGGTGTACTCAACATGGCGCTGCAGGTGTTGATCATCACAAAGCCCGCATCGAAGAGATGATCCAGCAGCGCCTTGAGCCGGGCGTTCTCCTCGGGCGACAGATAGGCCTCGCGGAAATTGCGCGGCGGGTTCTCTTTCATGTGCACCCGCAAGATGGAGCCCGCCCCGGTGACACAAGCGCGGCCGCCGGTTCGCCTGGCCGCCTCGGCAATGCCCGAGCGGGCCCGATCAGCAAGCCGATTGAGCCGCTCGCAGGCCGCCGCATCAAAATGCTCCATCGCGATGCGGCCAGCCACCATGCTCATTGGGTTGGCCGAGAACGTGCCCGAGTGCGGGAACAGATACCGACCCGGAGGGGCTGCTGGATTCATCACATCCATCACATCTGCCCGGCCAGCCACCGCGCCGATGGGGAATCCGCCGCCGATCATCTTGCCCATCGCAGTCAAGTCTGCCTGCACGCCATAGTGCCCCTGCAAACCGCCAAGCGTGGATCGGAACGTGATCACTTCATCGAGCAGCAACAGCGCCCCATTGCGGCGCGTCCACGCATGGATCGCCTGCAAGAACGACGGCTCAACCGGATTGAGCCCCACGCGATGTGGCATGAGGTCCATCAGCACGCCGGCGACTTGATCTGCGTGTTCGTCCAGAATGGCGATCGCCCGATCGACATCGTTGAAGGGGAGAATGAGCACATCATTGAGCGCCGAGGCGGGTGTGCCGTAGGCCAGCGGCACCGAGTTGGGGCGATCGAGGCTTCCCCACGTGTCGGGATTGGGGGCCTGGCTCACCTCGGCATAGTCGTACCCACCGTGATACGCCCCCTCCACCTTGGCGATCATCTCTCGCCCGGTGAAGGCCCGGGCCGCCTTGATGGAAACCATCACGGCCTCCGTGCCCGAATTCATGAACCGAATGCGCTCGAAGGCCTCACTGCGCGAGCACATGTGCTCGGCATGCAGCACTTCGGCCTCGGTGGCCATCATGAACGCGGTTCCACGCTTGAGCTGTTCACCCAGCGCCTCCACCATCGGCCCATAGGCATGCCCATGAATGAGTGATGCCATGTTGTTGGAGAAGTCGATGCGGGCAACGCCATCCAGATCAGTCAGCCGACACCCCTCACCATGAGCGGCGTAAGCCGGGTGCGGTTGACGCAGCACGGTATTGCGGCTCACGCCACCAGGCATCACCTTCTGTCCGCGTTCAAAGAGCTCGCTGCTACGCGATTGCCCGCTCGAAGAGTTTGCCGCAGAGGCCATGTCCATCACACCTTTCAGTTGCCCGGAGAAAGCAGCGGGGCCCCGGTTCGCTGGGCAACCGTCTCAAAGTCCACACCCGGCGCGAGTTCGACGACCTGAAACCCATGGCCTGCAACGTCAATGACGGCAAGATCGGTGTAGATGCGATCAACCACACCCTTGCCAGTCAGCGGGAAGGTGCACGACTCGACCAGTTTTGGCGCACCCGCCTTGGTGCAGTGCTGCGTGATCACGAAGACCTGTTTGACGCCCGCGACAAGATCCATCGCGCCGCCGACGCCGGGAATCGCATCCGGCGCTCCGGTGGACCAGTTGGCCAGATCGCCAGACTGCGACACCTGCATGGCGCCCAGCACGCTGAGGTCCAAGTGCCCACCGCGAATCATGGCAAAACTGTCGGCATGGTGAAAGAAGGCCGCGCCGTCAATCGCCGTCACATACTTCTTGCCGGCGTTGATGAGTTCCGGGTCTTCATCACTGGCCGCAGGCGCGGGCCCCATACCCAGCAGGCCATTTTCGGTGTGGTAGATGAAGGTTCGCCCCTCGGGCACGCAGTTGGCGATGAGCTCGGGAATGCCGATGCCCAGATTGACGCACGAACCGTCGGCGATGTCCAGCGCAAGACGCTCGGCCATCTGCTGCCGGGACCACCCTTGTTGACCAGTTGTCATGGGTAGCACGCCCCTGCTGCAATGAGCTGCGATTCCACCAGCGGCTGGGGCACTTCGACCACACGGTCTACAAAGATGCTTGGCGTAACAACAACTTCCGGATCGATCTGCCCGGCCTCAACCACACGTTCTGCCTGCGCGATGGTGGTTCTACCGGCCATGGCCATGACTGGGCCGAAGTTGCGGGCCGTCTTGTTGTAGAGCAGGTTTCCCATGGTGTCTGCCGCGCTGGCCTTGATCAAAGCGACATCTGCCCTGAGGCCGAACTCCAGCACGTACTCACGGCCGTCGAGCACTCGCGTCTCCTTGCCTTCGCCCAGCGGCGTGCCCACTGCGGCAGGTGTGTAGAAGGCGGGGACACCTGCCCCCCCGGCGCGAATGCGCTCAGCCAAGGTGCCCTGCGGCACAAGTTCCAACTCGGTGAACCCCTCGCGATAGAGCTCGGGAAACACCCGAGAATTCGCCGTCTTGGGGAATGAGCAGATGACCTTGGTCACCCGCCGAGCCTTGAGGAGTGCTGCCAGCCCCACTTCGCCCGAGCCGGTGTTGTTGCTGATGACCGTGAGGTCTTTTGCGCCCTGATCGATGAGCGCATGGATCAACTCGATCGGGCTGCCGGCCTCACCGAAGCCGCCGATCATGATGCTCGAGCCGTCGGCGATGTCGGCCACGGCCTCAGCGGCGCTGGCCAGACGCTTGTCGATCATTGGCAGCCGGTTCGGGGCAGAGAATTGGCCAGCGTTGTTGGCGCCTGGCCGGTTTCCGTGACGCGCTTGTAGTCAAACAGACCGGCCTCATCGAAGAGCACCCGATCTTCGTAATCATCGAACCACACGGCATCGGGGTTGCGGCCCACGATGCACACCTTGCCCCGGTCGGGAGCATCAAGCGCATTGCGGAGCAGTTTGAAGATGACAACGCCGTTTTCGCTACCGGGCAGGCCGGGGATGGGCTCATTCGTCACGGCATTGACTTCGGTCTTGCCCTTGTAGTGGGTGATGGAGAGACGAGCGTGATTCTCAATGCCACTCAAGCCCTTCTGTGAGTTATTGAGCGTCTGCCAGGCCGTCTCGATCGGGACATTGAATGCCTTGTAGGCCACGATGTCGCGCCCGCAGAAGAAGTAGTGGTTCTCGCCGCCGACTCGCTTGAACTCACGCTGCAGAATGCGAAGGGCATCCGAGTCGTCGTTGATGTCCTTGATGATCGGAGACTGGTTCTCGACCGTCAGCCAGCCACGCGACACGAGGGCACGCATGGCCCGGCCAGTTTCGGGCACCCATTGCAGGAAGCCCTTGTCGTCTTTGATGTAGTTGCCCTCGTCGTCTTTGGCGAGAATCTCATCCGGATGCTCGAAGTGGAGCATGAAGTGCAGGCCAACCTGCGGATATGTCTCGTGGAAGGCATCGAGCATGGCCATGAAGGCATCGTCGAAGCGCTGCGGATAGAAGGCCATCTCCTTGGTGCCGATCCGGATCGACTCGATGCCAGACTCGGCGAGCGCCCCCAACCAGGCCGCGATCTTGGAGTTGTTGAGCACCATGGGGTCGCCGCCTGAGAGCAGAATCTCGCGGAGCTTCTCGCGACCCGTTTCCGGGTGGCGGCCTCCGTTGTCGACCACGATCTGGTTGTGCTCGCGGATATAGGCGCAGATCTCAGGGATCTTGGCGAGCCCCTTTTTCGCCACCGTGCCATCGTGCCGCTCGATTTCCTTGCGGGCAATGAGCTCTTCGCGGTAGCAGAAGCGACAGTGGGCCGAGCAGGTCGAAACCACGTACATCAACCCCATCTCGTACTTGTGAAGCAGCCCCTCGACCGGGGCAAAGTCCATCTGGTTGCCTGGGTCTTCAGAGCCGGTGAGGTCGTTGGTCTCATCCGGCGACGCCTTGACGATGCGCTGGATCGGCTTGCTCTTGAGGGCCAACTCGTAGTAGTGGCGGGTGATCTTGACCGGCATGCGAGATTCAACATCGCGATCGGTTCCGCTGAGCACCTGCAGCTTGACCACTTCGTCTTCCGTGTAAAAGGACATCATGTCCTCGGGCGCCTTCTCATTGAAGAAGGGCTTAAGGCCGTTGATGATCTCACGCTGATGGCGGGTGTCCTCGACGCTGTCGAGGAAGGCCTGCTCACGCTGGGTGGGTGTGTGGCTGAGCTTGTCGGACACCTGGCGCTCCATGCCCCTGACGGGCGATGCGGGACGATTGACACCCCCTCGACTGCAACGCGAATGGTACCCCCTGAGGCCCCCCTGCTCCAGCAATTTGATGGGGCAGAAATGCCGGAGGATCGCGAAAGACCCGCTCACCCAGTGGCAACAGCAACACGGCAATGCCGGCGCCTATGCCCAGTACTGGGGCACCCAGCCAGACGCAGGCAAGGGCGACAAGCACGGCCAGCATCACCAGCCCATCCAAGCTCCATCCGCCGGCAGTTGGGCCAGACATGGCACGGCCTCCTCAACAACTCTGCATGACGCGGCCAACCCCGATCAACCAATCAGCTTCACTCGGCCCCCACCATGTACAAATGCACCCGATCTCCAACACCTTGTACGTTATCTCAAACGCCCACCGTTTGAGCGAACAGGAGGGAGCTCAGCATGCCTGTCAGAGTCGGCCATTGGAACACCCCACTCGCGCTGATCTTGTCGGCGTTACCAGCCTTGCACCTGCATGCAGATGAGCAGCCCAGCACGCTCACTCAAGATGTTGGGCCTGCGGTTTGCGAATTCGTCCGCACGACCATGCAGACGACCGAGCCCCAATGGCATGAGCGCCTTGACCGGGGATATCGCTGGTGGCCCCATTGGTACAGGCAGGACATCATTGCTGAACAGGCAGAGAAGAACTTCGATATAGCCCTGTCAAAGGTCCGAATCGAGACCGTACTTCTGACGGATGTACGTGCATCGAAACAGCTGTATGAAAACCTGAGCAAGCTGAACGCACAGGCGACAACCAGCGCACTCATTCATGATCCTGAAACTGAGACAGTTTTTCTGTTCAGCGGTGTACTGGCCCACGAACAGAATCTCGAGATTGCCCAACAACTGGCAGCCATGAGCACCGCACTGCAAGTCTCAGAGGCTGCCATGCAAGCAAGTGAGTTCCAGAAACTGCTGGGCGGGTCTCCGCTGGAATCTCTTCCACCAGGCGGGCAACAACGGTTGACGCCCGACGACATGACCAATTTTCTGTCGTCGATCGCTGTTCCCATGGGCGATCGCCCATCGGTGTACAAGGGAACCGCATGCCCTCGAGCCAAGCGTGAAGTAGGCCACTGGTCACTGCTCACCAACGCAGATGCTGATGGGCTTTCGGCTGAGTTTGAATGGACGCCGGGCGCAGACCCCACCATCGCCAAGATCGCCCGAGGTGACGCCGATGTCACCAGCGAGACAGTTCTGCTGAGGATGAGCGCAGATGAGCGTCACAAGATGCTGGGAAATGGCATGCAAGTTGCCCTGTTGCTCCCGATTCATGTGCCGGAGGAAGTTGGGCCGTCCATCGCCAACCGCCTGAATCTGGCCGAACGCCATGCATCTGTAGTTGGTCACCACTGGGGCGCATGGACGTGGGTCAAGGGCCCACCGGAGATTGACCCACTGGATCGCCTCAAGGCAGGTGCCTCCCTTGAGCCATCTGGCACGCTGATGCACGTGTCATTCCTGCCAAACGCGGCCGCGATTCCCGGCATCGGTTCAATCTTGTTTCAGACGGCTGCTGTGCGGAGCAAATGGGCCAAACGCTGGATCGATGCACACACAAATCTACGCCTACCTGCTGGGTGATTCCCCCCTCACAGGTCATTGATGCCCTCCAGCGGATCAGGTGCCGTGGCACCCCACACGGCGAGCAAGGCGAGCAGATCAGCGGCATCAACACGATCGACAGGGCCATCAGGCGCACGAGCAATGTCCGCCCGATGCAGCGTCTGAGCGCCCCAGACGTCGAGCATCGCAAGCAGATCCAGCATGTCCACCGATCCATCGAGGGTGAGATCTGCGCTGTAGCCACAGTGCTCCGACACTGTGTGCCCACCGAAGTCCTCCCACTGACCGTCGATGCGAGGCGCGATCGCCCCGCCACACTGCGTCACGATGTTCGCCATTCTGACAGTGGCACCGGCCTGAGCGTACACATCGCTATCGCCCTCACGATTGCGATTCCCTGCCAACAGACTGTGGGCCAATTCAAGCGTTGAACCGCCCTCGACCCATGCAACGGGACCTTCGCTCGCCCGATTCTGCACCAACACGCTGAACAGAATCCGCGCCGAGACACCATGAGACAAATGCAGTGCGCCGCCTCGAGTGAAAGGGGCAGACCTATTGGCAATGAAGTGGCATCCCCCCATGAGAAGGGCGATGTCAGCGGCCAGGTCGTGATTCTCACTGGACGAGACACTGACGTGCCCCCCACGGGCGGCGGCATTGGCAAAGAACACCGACTCCGAGACAGTCACAGAGCCGTTGACAAAGTGGAACAGTTCAATTGCC
This sequence comes from Phycisphaerales bacterium, assembly GCA_022446885.1. GTDB lineage: Bacteria > Planctomycetota > Phycisphaerae > Phycisphaerales > SM1A02 > JABAAC01. The sequence goes on from JAKVBU010000023.1 coordinate 15,840, forward strand.
CCTCCTGCGATTGTGGCTTCGTTGTGCAGAAAGGTCGAGTCAGTCACATGAAGATCTGCACCATCATAGATCGAAAGGGCGCCACCGAATCGAGCGGAATTCGTGCGAAAGACACACTGGTCAATGCTGGAATCAGCACACTGAATCAAACGCACAGCGCCACCACTGGAAGGACTGTGATTGTCCATGAAGACACAGGAGTCAATCTCAAGCCGATTTGAGAAGTGCCCATGCAGAGCCCCCCCAGAACCGCATGCAGGCTCCGTGGCGAAACCCGCCTCGTCAAATTCACATTCGGGCGCCAGGCAGTTGATCAGTTGCAGCGACTCCAAGGTGATGTCGTCAGATCCGAAGATCTGGAATCCCCTGTGAACGCCTCCACCGTCAATGATGGTGCCGCCCAGATCCATGCCCACGATGGTGAGCGAGGCCTTGTGCTCAATGAAGAACGGCCCCTGGAATGGGCCACCGTACAGCTCAAGGCGGTCACCTGGCTCGGCCTCATCGATCGCTTGCTGCAGGTTGAAGTAGACCTGCTCCCCTTCGTCCCAGACACGAGTGACGCTGCTCAGGTGCGGGAACGGCACCACCGCCTCACCCAGGCCTTCGACATACTCGAACACGGAAGGCTCTGGCGGCAACATGCCCTGAGGCCAACCAAAGGAACCCGCTGGGGCACTGGGCGCAAACGCAGCCAGACAAAGCAACAGCGCTGTCAAATGCCAGCCAGAGAGAAGGGCTGAGTGCTGGCAAGGAAACGAATCGTGGCAGGCATCACGTGGCATGTGTGATTACTCCCGCAGGCGACCATGGCCCGCTACACCTGCTATGGCACCGGTTCTCTGGTGTGTGGGCACTTGGGCGTACAAACTGGGCTCTACAAGTCCCTCAAAACATGGCGGCGCCCCAAAATTTGAGTAGATCCGTCTCACAACAGAGCGCCAAGGGCCTAGGCGAGGTTGGCCCACGGGGTGCGCAGAGACTTCAGTCAGGCACAAGCCCCCCACGAGCTGATCACAGCGAGCACGTCCTCAACATCGGTAGAGCCGTCGCCGTTGATATCACCTCCGGCCGTACCCCAACCTGCAATCACCAGCAACAAATCGTTTACGTCCACTATCTGGTCATTATTGATATCACCTGGGCAAGACGTGCCTGACACATCAGCACTGCGAATGCCGACCAACCCAACATCACTACCACCGGCGCCGCGTAACGGAACCCCATCGGTCACGGTGACGAGATCGTCCGTTTCATCAGCATCCATCCGACCCGCACCGATCAACTGGATGGGATCATCTAAGACCTGCTCCATCGCGAAGACGAGCCCACCGCCACCAAGTGCCGTGTCATTGCGGTACACCGTGACCAACGGCGATCCATCGTCGTAAAGAGTGCGCATCGCCAGATCAAGATCACCATCTCCGTCGTAGTCCAGCGTCGTGAGATTCGAAGGGGCGTGACCACTGACCATCAACTGTTGCTGCCCGAACTCAGTCCCGCTCACCCCGAGCATGGTGGAGACGGTGTTCGAGCCGGCATTGCCAACGAACAGATCCTCGATGTCATCACCGTTAAAATCGCCGATTACCAAGCTCCCCGGCTCAGCCCCCACCTCGACCTGTTGGCTCAACTGGAAGTTCACGGCGCCATCTTCGGTCGGATCAGCAAAGACTGCCGCCGAGTTCGAGGTCTTCAATGTGACTACGGCCCGCCGGGTGCCCTTACCCGAACCCACCTTGCCGGGCTTGACTTGACCAGGCACTTCACCCAACGCGATCGACTGCGACAGGGTGAGCCCGCTGCGCAAGGCATTCCCGTCCGACTCGTACACCTCAAGCAGACCGTCGTAGATCCCATCCGGCGTCATTTCGCCAGTACCAGCGCAGACCACGAGCACATCATCGAAAGTGTCACCCATCAGCAAAATCGAGGCGAGATCGACCGGCCGATCCCCGGTTGCCACAACTGGACCGAGCGTCATGTCGGATGCCATCAGGCCCGTGTTCATGAGCGTCTGTATCTGATCGCTGCTCTGAAAGGCGAAGACTAGATCGCTCAAGCCGTCTCCATTGAAATCGCCTGCGTCGATCGACGTAGGATCAGCGGTTACGGCATGCCCAACCTGTCGCGAGACGCCACCACTACCGTCGTTGACGAGAATCATGACGTAGCCCGGTTCACCGGCGATCGTCAGTGCAATGTCGTCGAAACCATCAGGCCCACCTGACTCCGACGTCAGATCAACCACCACGATGTCTGTAACCATGCCGGAGACGGAAGTGTCAGTGGCGTCGCCGAGATCATTGAGCCCATCAATCGCGTGTACGACCATGTTGAGTACCCCTCCTGCAGCGGCGCCCAAACTCCAGTCAAGGGCTAGGTACTTTCCGGCGCCCAACCCGGGAGTGATCAGTAGTGGAACATCGATCCCCTCGCCCAGTGAGTCCAGTGCCATGAGCGGTATGACCTGTCCCACTTGAGGATCAGCCACGTCCTCGCTGAATCGCACCTCCAGCGCACCATTGAAGAGAACCTCTCCGGACACCGTTGCGACTGGCGACGAACCGTCCACAAGGAGCACGAGTTGCCCCTCCTTATCGACCTCCAGATCCCCGGTAATGGTGAGGGAACCCGAGTCGGACACAGTGAGTTGACCGGGCTTGCGACTGTCACCAAGCAAGACGTCGCCGGATACGGCAAGCGGCGCCGAGAGTGTCAGTTGCCCAGAAAATGCCCGCGACCCCGCCACTGACAACTGACCCCCACTGGCGCCCAACGCTGCACCCGATCCGGTGAACGTAGGACGCGAAGGCCCGATGTGAAGATTATCCACGCCCAGATAACCGTCGACAGTCACATCGAATGCTGCCGGCAAGGCGATATGAGCTTCATCGGAGATAGGGGCCACTGGGGCCCAGTTACTGGAGTCGCCCCACGATCCACCCTTGGCATTGATCCACATGGCCTGAGGAATCCGACCCACCTGAGCGCCGTCTTCATCAACCCAAAGATCGCCACCACGCTGCCAATGGGCGATGACGCTACGACCGGTGCAACCGACACTGGATCCGTACTTCATCGATGCGAGGGGATCCTCTGGAATGATGCTGGCCAACTGCGTCCAAGAGTCCCCCACCAGTTCAAACAACAGGACCTTGCCGCAATCCAGCGCTGCCAGGTCATTGCGAGGAGCACCCACCAGTGCGATATCACCATCGATTGCTACAGCCGACCCGTACAGATCATCGCCTCCTATCTGCGAGGGCACGAGCGTGGCCTCGTGGTTCCAGAGACCGTCGGTACTGCGAAAGATGCGCGCCTGTCCCGGCATTGGAACTCCCTGAGAATTCGTAGCCAACTCGCCCAGGATCACACGATTCAAACTCACTGCGACCGTACCTTCCTGGCCATCAACACTCCATGAATTCATGCCGACCCACTCGCCCCCCTGGCGTTCGAGCACAGTCATTCGAACTGCATCAACAATCGCCAGGACATTCCCATCCAGATCGAGATCATCGATCGATGACTCTGGCTGAATGGACAGGTCAAAAGACCAAGTCCCACCGCTGAGTCTCCATATCTTCACTTCGCCACTATTCCAAATGGCGATCATGTCACCCGACACCGCGACTCCAATGACGGTCGCGCCAAAATTGATTGTCTGCTCGAGAGATGCGCCCGAGTCCATGTTAAAAATAGACACCTGCGACTCGGCAGCCAACACGACCCTGGTACCGTCGGTATCGATCACAGGCGTGGCGCTTCCCGGCTGCTGTGCCAACACACGCCCGACCCACTGCCCCGAACTATTCCAGATATGCGCGGCTGGCCAGTAGTCATTCTCATGCGGCTCACGCTGCACGGCGGCAACCATCAACCCACCCCCGGCGGCAACCTCACGAATCTGCTCTGAGGAGAGCGCTGGCAGCGAGACCTCTTCGGTCAGTACAACCGTTGAAACGTGGTCGATGCAGTCGATCAATTCACAACTAGATGCCGTACCGAGAAAGACGCCACCGGCCTCAGCGCAAGCGATCACGCTCAATCCCGGCAGACAGTCAGTACCAACGCAGCACGCCCCCGCACACACACCGATACAGTCGCCGCCGTCGCAGCCAATCTCGATGCAGCCGAAACTCAGGTAAACCCAATCGTCCGTCCCCGGCGTCCTGAATCTAGCCCCTTCGTGGCATAAGCCGTCGCCAAGCAGATACAAACTGAAACACTGGCCCTGACAGTCGGCAACCATACCAGGAGGGCAATCGCAGGTGGCATCGGTGCACGATGTGTACTCACCGAGAAAGACTCCGTCATTGAGCGTGCAGTCCCAGAAATCTAGCACTTCACAGACACGATCAGCGCAGTCGGTCTGATCACCGATACAACAGGCGCCATCAGCAACAGGCACTGGTCCTGACGGGGTGCAGTCGCCACCGTCCCAGCCGAACTCCTCGCAGTTGAGGTAGATGGTCTCTGTATCATGCTGGCGGAATCCGTTATCACATTCCCCGTCACCAATCCACTCGGCGGGGAAGCAGTGGCCATTGCAATCTTGGGTTTCACCATCGCTGCAGGCGCCTCCACAGTTGGTCACGCACTGCACTTGGGTACAGTCCAGCCCAGGGTAGAACTCACCTCCCCAGATCATGCAAACGAGTTCAGATGTGCAGTAACAGACATCGCCATTCAAGCAGCACGCGCTGTCAGCACCAAAACACTCCGTATCACCACCAGCTGAGGCTGGCGAGGCACTCAACCAAATCCCCAGCAAGACACACAACACCTGCAAAGCACGATCAGCACCGACCGTGGCAGCGTATCTGAGTGCATGGCAGCAGACAGGCGCACAGATCTCGGCACCTATGACTGACAGGGGATGTGCTGATGGTCGCTCAGCCACGTTCGCAGCCCTCTTCTCCTCATCAAGCTGGCGATCCAGCAACTCCAGCCTATCTCGATCTGGGCCCGATCAAAGCTCATTCTGATGGATCTACACTGCATTGAGGCGCTCCAATGGGGAACAATGCCCCCAAACGCCGATCCCTTTCACGATGCCGCCCACCGACGACCCATCCAGCACCCCACCCACGCCTGATCCAGGTGGATCCCGGCAGAGCGATGCGGCTTCAGATGCACAACTCTCCGGCCAGAGCAAGACCATTCTTCCACCGGGCGTGCAGCAAGGCAGCGGTGCATTCAGTGCATCGAGCATGCCCGATTCGATCGACGGCTTTCGAGTGGTCGGGCTCATCGCCTCCGGCGGCATGGGCAGCGTCTTCGAAGCGGTGCAGGAGACGCCACGCCGGCGCGTGGCCCTGAAGATGATCCGCCCGGATCGCACCACGCCCACCCTGCTGGCGCGATTCCAGTTCGAAGCCCAGATCCTCGCCCGGTTGCGGCACCCCAACATCGCCCAGATCTATCAGGCGGGCACCTGGCACAGCCCCGAGGGTGACGTGCCCTACTTCGCCATGGAGTACATCCCGGCGGCGATGTCGGTGACGGAGTACGTGGCCTCCAACGATCTCAGCTTGCGGGATCGACTGGTGCTCTTCATGAAGATCTGCGACGCCGTGCACCACGGCCACCTCAAGGGCGTCGTGCACCGTGACCTCAAGCCAGCCAACATTCTGGTGACCAGCAGCGGTGAACCAAAACTCATCGACTTTGGAGTAGCCCGAGCGACCGACTCCGATCAGGCCGCGATCACCCAGATGACCAATGTCGGCCAACTCATCGGCACCGTGCAGTACATGAGCCCGGAGCAATGCGACGCCGACCCCGAAGACATCGACGCCCGATCCGACGTCTACTCGCTCGGCGTCGTGATGTACGAGCTGCTCAGTGACCATCTGCCCTACGACCTGCAGGGCGCCGCCCTGCACGAGGTGGTGCGTGTCATCAAGGAAGACGCCCCAACAAGCCTGAGTACGTTGCACGCCGAGTTGGCCGGAGACGTGGAGACCATCGCCCGCAAGGCGCTGGAGAAGACGCGCAGCCGCCGGTACCAATCGGCTCTGGAGATGCGAAGCGATATCGGCCGCTTTCTCGATGATGAGCCAATTCTGGCAAGGCCGCCCAGTCGCATGTACCTGCTGTCGAAGTTCGCCAAACGACACCGGGCGTTGGTGGCCTGCTCGTGCATCATTGCGGTGCTGGTCATTGGTGGCCTCATCGCAACATCGATCGCCCTTTCGGTGATCACCGACCAACGAAACACGCTGTCTGCAGCCAATACCCAGTTGCAGGCGCAGGTGGGCATGGCATCGACGCTCGGCGGCGACATCTACGGGCGGCTGCAGCGAATCGACGCATCGCTTGACATTCGCCGTGACATTGCCGACATGGTGCTGGAACGGGCCGACGCCCTGCATGAGGCCGGCCTCGACACAGCCCTGGACCCACAAGCCCGCCAAGCGCTGATGCATTCGCGCATCCGAGCCCGCATGGATGTCGCTGATGTGCTGGGCGGCTGCCGAGGCGCCTACACAAATCTGGGACGACCGCTGGATGCAGCGCCTCTCTATGCCGAAGCCGCCAGCCTGCTCGAAGCATGGCGATCTTCAGACCCCGATCACCCTGAGGCCACGTTGATCTTGATCGAATTGCGCACGCGTGATGGCGACGTCCGGTACCTCACGGGCGCTGTCGACCGGGCGGCCCCCCACTATCAAGAAGCGATCGACATCGGTCGAGATCTGATGCAACGCGAGTTGGCCGGGCCACGTCATGTGCAAGCCACATCGCAAGCAGCGCTGCGGCTGGCAGACTGCCATGTCGATCTGGACGATCTCGATGAGGCCGTGGCCGCAATACGAGATGCTCGCGACATCCTTGATGCCATCGCGGCGTCTGATCGAACGCTCGGCATGCAACGAGACCTTGCCCTGATCGTGCGCCGAGAGGGCTTTGCAGTCTTTGAGCGACTTGAAGCGGGAGGTGATCGTGACAGGGCAAGAACTGCCGCTCGGCCGATGTACGAAGATGCCCTTGCGCAGTTTGAATCCCTCGCACGAGCCCAGCCAGCCAACGGCCGAGCAGCTCGCGATTGGGCGTGGGCTCTCTACTATCTGGCCTATCTGGAGGCTGGCGGAGAACACCAACCTCGCGGCCGCGAAGCCATCTCCATGGCCATCGATCTGCAGGTCTCACAACTGCAGCGCAACCGCCAGGATGCCGATGCCCGCGCCGACTTGCTGCTGATGATGGAACAGTGCAGCGCACTTGAGCCTCATCTTGGCGGCCCACCGCTCATGCGCAGTGCAGGCACCCGCGTGCTCGAGAGACTCCTGCCGATGATGCGCCAACACCCCGATGATGCTGACCTCAAACGCCTCATCGGGCGTGTTGAGGGCCTGCTGCAAGCCCACCCAGGCTCCCCCTGAAGGTCCCTTCATTCACCTGGATAGTGGTCAGCCCTGCGTTGCTGAGCGTGAGGGGCCCGCGGCGTAGGTTTGGCCTTGACCGAGGCCCCAGATCCGTCACAATTGACCTTGGCAGAGCGGCGGCAGGGATCAAGCCCCGCTCACTCCAATCGAGAGAGGAATACCAATGCTGCGCCCCATGACCGCCATGCTCACGCTCGCTCTTTCATCAGTTGGCCTTGCTGATGACGTCACAGTTGAGGTGTACGCAACCAGCTTCGAACCCGACGAGATTGATGTACAGCCGGGCGACACCGTCACTTGGACCTACATCTCGGGTTACCCCCATACGATCACCTCAGGTACACCATGTACGGCTGACGGGATCTGGTTCGATGAGCAGATCAACTCTGGCAGCCCAACGGTCACGTGGACCGTGCCCGACTCAGCAGCAGGCATGGAGATTGACTACTTCTGCACGCCACACTGCGCCATGGGCATGACAGGCGCCATCAATGTAGCCGGCGCAGAATCTGGGACCTATGCCGTGCGCATGTTTGACTGCACCGGATCACTGGAATGGTCCGCAACTTCAGATGGTGGCAGTTCGTGGCAATGGGGAGGCTCGTCATCCGCCGACAGCCAGATCTTTCAACTCGCTCTGGAGGTATGGGGATCGCTCGAGATTGAAGTCTTGTCGGCAACTGGAATGAGCTGCTACACGGTCGGAGGATCGACCTCCGGCATATCTACGGGCACGATGACCTTGACAAGCGGATATCACGTCATCACGAGTGCATCAGCGTCCTACGCCTCAATCGGCTTCCAGTTGCCAGGCGGTTCACCGGCGGGCCCAAGTTCGGCCCCCCTGTGGGATGAAATCTCCATTCATGGCAGCGCTCACTGGGAGGATCGAGACGGCCGAGTTCACTATGAATTCACAGGCGACTATCCGGGTCTACATCAATTTATCGGTGTGCTCAATGCCGCCAGCGAAGGCACAGCAGACATGTTCTGGTATGGAAGTCTCGGCTCTGTAGGTATAACCCTCTCGTCAGAAGCAGAAGAAGGTTCAGTCGTGGTACCCGCTGGCACTTCGGAACTGATGGACGCAGGCACAGGCATGTTCCACCTCCGCATTGCTCTTGGCGATCCCCCGGCAGACCCATGCCCGAGCGATATCGACGGCGATGGCACGGTTGGAATCAACGACCTGCTCGAACTGATCGGTGCATGGGGCCCGTGTATGTGACTTCCCCGCCGGTGGCGCTCGCCCGCGCATCCGACCTACCCCCTCAGGGGAGCACACACATGCTGAAGAGTTGGGGCCTCGGACCATGCCCGGTCTGAGGTGCTGCCCTGCCACTATGGGTGGGCAGCATCATTAGACATGCAAACATGGTGGGTCTCAGCGTGACAACTCACCTGCCGCCGCCAGTACGGCCTCCACATGACCTGGCACCTTGACCGAGTCCCAGCGGCGTGCCACGAGGCCATCTTGATCGATCAGATAGGTTGTCCGCACGATGCCCATGTAGGTTCGTCCATACATCGACTTCTCCTGCCAAACGCCCCACGCCTGACAGGCAGCCGCATCTTCATCAGCCAGAATCGGAAAGGTCAGTTCGTGTTTTTTGGCAAAGCGGGCCTTGCTGGCGGAGTCTTGCCCAGAGACACCCAACACCCTGACACCCAGTTGGGCAAAGGCATCGAGCATGTCGCGAAACCCGCACGCTTCTTTGGTACAACCCGGGGTGTCATCCTTGGGATAGAAGAAGACCACAACCGGCCCCGCCCCGGGCAGAGCCTGGGGTTGGCCTGATTGATCCTCGAGCGTGAGTGCAGGTACGGGCTGTCCGGGTTCGATCATGTCCGAAGACTAGGGCACCGAACCTCTGAGTGCTTCAAACTGAGCGGGATACTTCGAACCGGCTGACATCCACTGAACCGCCACCAAGAGGGACCGAACAGCGGACAAGCTCAGGGGCAGGCCTGACCAAAGTGTGCAATCACAAGGAGCAGGTCGTCCACGTTGATCTGGCCATCGCCATTGGCGTCTCCCACACCTGCCCCAGTGTTCCCCCAGCTCTCGAGCACGAGCAGAATGTCTTCGACCCCGACGTAACTGTCTCCCGTGACGTCCCCATCACATTGGCCTGGAGGCGGGCCGTCCCAGTCGCAGCCCCCGAAGAATTCGGTGATCGCCTCGCGTTGGGTGCTGTTGAGGCCGTGACCTTCAAAGCCCCGAAGGTGTACGACCTGCCCATCCAGATAGACATACGACCAGACGTTCTCGCCCAGGTACTCGCCCGGTCCAGTGATCTGCTCCCCGATGTAGCCTTGCATGCGGGCAACCTCCCACGTTGCCGCCTGTGCGGGCAGGAAGGTCATGCCAACTGGGGAGCCCCCCCCCCCATAGGGAATAATGGGGTCGTTCTCATTGCAGATCGACAGATAACGTCTGCCCGTCACTGGCGAGCATGGCAACGTGTAGCCGCAGAATGGTGCCGAATCGTTCGTCTCACCATCAGGACCGAAACTCTCGCCAGAGTGGAACTGCGCTTCCGAGAGCTGCGTCACAATGGCGCAGTGTCGATCGACACCAGAGAGCCCGATCTCCAGCAGAGCTCGATTCACAAGCCCCGCCCCATTAGACACGCCAAGCAGGCTGATGCGATCCGGGTGCACATTGTCGAAAGACTGGAGGCGCTCGATCAACGCACTCAACATCTCGATGTCCGGTGCATTGGACGATTCGGCGCATAGATTCCAACTGTTGGCCCAGCCCGTTGGCGCGACCAGAGCGTGGCAGTCCAGGACATCACTAAATGGGCCCAAGAGTGCCTGGCCATTTCCGCCATTACCGTGCAACAAGATGCACACTGGCCAACCCCCTGCCGGTGGATCCGTCTCGGGCACCTGCACTGCCATGGGATAGACCCACCCATCTGGCGCCTGTGACCACTCAAAACTAAGTTCGATGGCCGTGTTATTGGTGAGCAGTTCATCACCTAAAGCAGAACTACCCGTCGTGAGCAGCGACGCAAGTATCACAGGACGCAACACAAAGTCTGACTCGAAAATGAGGGAGGCCATCGACCAGCTGTACGAGCGGCCATAGACCTGCATCCCCCATCACCGAAATGGGATGCGGTGTCAGACCCACAGTTCCAGTCAAGCCCCCAATTTCATTTGAATTCAAGCCTCTAGCCCCGCTGCATCCTGAGCGGATGGGCCCCCACTACCACTTCTAATCGCATGAACACAGCAAAGCGAAGCACCCCGAGAGAGGGCCTTGTGTACGGAGTCTCCATGCTCCAAAAAGAGGTGAGCCCCGGACCCTTTCGAGTTCGGGGCTCACCGGCCGTTTGTGACGTTCGTTCTGGTTCGGTTTGACCCTTCCCAAGGTTTGAACATGTCACTCGCCGTGGATCTGGCTTGGCTTCACGCGTCCTCACCCGAGGGTGTTTTTCGCGTTCTACCTGCCCTGATCCAGACTTGGGCCATTGCCCTCGTTCGCCCTGTCAGCGTCCCCGTTTCCGGTTTCGCCTGCTCTCGTGCGTTCCCGCTTTCGCGATTGCGCCTTTGAGCTGACCTGACGTCGTCTTGACAACAGGTGCATAGTGCCTACGGTGCTTGGCTTTAGCAAGAGCGCACTCAAATGAGTATGCGTGGTGGATGAGCTGTGAGCAACCGGATACTCAACTGAGAAGAGACGTTCATCCAGAACGACCGCAAACATATCTGTCACACGGCTTTGGCTCACGAAAGACTTGTAAAGAGCAGCTGTCGGCAAGTACACAGCGTCGGGGACATCCGCACTCGCAAGCCGAAACTTTATTTTCGTTTGCCCCATCCTCTTGCCCGATTCTGAGGCGCCGTGGCTGTCAATGGCGTCAGTCCTAGGTGTACTTGCTCAGGGTTCAGGGCATCCACGCGGCCAGAACCGCGAGGACATCGGAGACGTTCACGATGCCATCATCGTTGATGTCCGCCTCCGGCCCCGACGTACCCCACTGACTCAGCACCAACAGCAGATCATTGACCCCCACGATCCCGTCACCATCGACATCTGCAGGATCGTTCACCACCGCATCAAGACCACCGGAAAGGCACAGCACATCGCCATCGCGCAGCCCAACAAGGCACTCCCATGAACCATCTCCCACCACATCGGGCATCACGGCCATCGAGTCGACCGGCGATGACACCACCTGATCCAGTAGCACGGTTCCATCGACCCCGTCGAAGGCGTACATGACGTTGTCAATAAACAGCGTGCCGACGAGCAGGTCGTTCACGCCATCGCCGCTGATGTCCGGAATTACTGCGGCGACTGCAGGGCTGTCTGCAACCGGCGTCGACCAGAGCATATGACAAGTGTTGCCATTGAGAACTCGCACGCTGTTGCCGAAGTACTCGGGAACTACATCCTCAAGACCGTCACCACTGACGTCGTCGATCACCTTGAACCCGGTGAGCAGGGCCCCCACACCGCCCGCATTGAGCACCGCGCCCCAAGCTGATTGCATGGTCAACACCTGCCCGGTACTGAAGTCACCGATCATGACATCCCGGACACCATCTCCATCGATATCTCCAACCTGGGCCAGCGCCCAAACCGAAGAACCGATCGTGTCGAATGACCAGATCACCGATCCATCCGCCCCATCAAGCACGCGTGCGTTGCCCTGAGTTTCCTTAGCGTTTGAACAGCCAATGAGGGCGTCGGGCAGTCCATCGCCGGTGCAATCGTCGATCGGGATGATCCCGAATACGGGCCCACCTACAGGTCGTGACCAGACAATCGACCCATCCAGCCCATCTAGGCACCAGGCTCGCCGGGGCCCGGTATCGAGGCCGTCATCTCCGGCACACGCCAGTACGTCGGTAACACCGTCGCCAGTGAAGTCGCGGGTTCCATCAACCTGATAGACCCACCCCCCATCGCCAATGATGTCTGTGTGGAACGTCCACAATGTGTCGCCAGTTCGGCCCGAGATCATGCGTACCAGTCGAGCGCCGCCGGTAACGCCGACCACCACTTCCTGCATCCCGTCGCCATCGTGATCAGGCACGATGCTCAACCCCTTGTCGGAGTAGACGGGCCCACTGTAAATCTCATGTGACCACAGCACATCGCCGCTCGTTGAAGCGTTCCCGTGCAGACATCTGATCACACTGTCTTCGCTACAGACGATGACGTCGGCGTATCCATCCCCATTGACGTCGCCGATCGCCTGCATCGCCTTCGGGGTGTTGTCCCAGCCGCCCGTGATCTGAATCGACCAGAGGGTCGATCCTAGTGGCCATGGCTGCTCTAAGGCGTTGCCCGACACATCGACTGTCGCGGGAGCCATGGGATCATTTGTATGCAGTGTGATCTCACCAGACACGGTATCCGTGCCACCGGGCGTGAACCACACTGGTATCCGACCAGTCTGAAGCGGGCCAAGTGACATCGGCATCTGATCCTCAACCGTGAATGCCACGTGACTCGACGTGACATTAGCAATGTCCAGAGACTGATCACCAAGATTGGTTGCTTCGATGAACCAGCGAGTAGATGCGCCCAGCCTGACATCAGCGTAGTAGTGCGCGTCGTCTTGCAAATGCAGATAGGGGCCGGCGTATACCCCCACTCCAGTCAGTTGCATGTACACAGGGTCGTTCACCGGGTCATTACTGTGCAACGTGACCAGAGCGATGAGATCCCCCTGCATCGTCGGCGACCAAGTGATGAGCAGTTCCTCACTCTGGCCGGGATCGATCGACAGCGGCAAACTCGTGTCCAGACTCAGATCGAAGTGCCCCAAGTCAACCTCATCGATGATCAATGTCGCCGTTCCGACGTTGTGCAGCAGTGCCCCGTATGTGTTCGATGAGCCGATGGTCTGCATGCCGTAGTGGTGTTCGCTCATGTCCAGATCTATCGCGGGCGTGCCACCCCCTGAGAGAGCCACCTTGTAGAGCCTGTCCTCGTCCCAACCATCACCGTTGTCGCAATACCACAGATGTTCTCCGTCCCAGACGACGCCGGCGGGATCAACGCCCTCACTCGAGTGCGACGCCAGCAGCTCACCTGAGTGAGCGTCAAGTTGCTGGATCGCGTCGCCCCAGTAGTCGGCCACCCAGAGCGTGTCGTCTTGAATAGCGATGTCCCAGGGTTGATCGTCGGGGCCGTCAAACTCCTGCAGAACCTGGCCTTCGTCACTTACCCGATAGAGATGCCCAGGATCTGGGTAATAACGAGCCACCCACAGATCAGCGCTGTCGAGATCACATGCGATGCCCGACATGTAGTGATCGGGCAGATCAATGGCCTGCGCGATGGTGCCATCCCAATGCAGTTGTACCGCCTGGGCCGGAGTTGAACTTGATCCTGGATGGTCGGTTGTCCAGAGTCGCTCGCCGTCGAAACTGAGCCCGAAGGCGTCTTCATGCTCGCCGGTCATGATGAGGGTGGTCGCACCAGTCTCAGGATCGATGCGGTAGATGCGGCCCCCATCGGCCCCGTAGATACCGCAGTACAAGTGTGCGCCATCGAAGGCCAGCCCAGAGGCGCCTTCCGGCAAGGGGAACGAGTCAACGATGGTCCAGTCGGACTCGCCCGCGATGACGCCAATTGACGACGAAAGTGCGGCCACGGCGCACAGGGCGATCAAGCCTGCCCTTGAGCCATGGCTTTCCCCCGGGACCGATTCGCAAGTGGAACACGACATGAGCATGCCCCTAGTTGAGCAGGCTCGGGCTCCTGACTCAAGCATTCAGTGGCTTTCAGTGATAGGAGCCATAGACGGCCATTCATAAAGATCAATGAGACACCCCCGAGCCATTCCGGCTCGGGGGTGCAAGAGGTAAGTGAGTCAGTTAGTCGAGAGCCGACCTACTCAGGGGCAGCTGCCCCAGGCGTACAGCAGTTGGAGCAGATCGTTGAAGTCGACCACGCCGTCACGGTTAAGGTCCTCATCACAGAAATGCGGACCCCAACTGATAGCCAGTGACCATGGGCCGTCGGCCGATGTACCAGCCTCGAACAGGTGGTGGCCACTGGAGACGCTGACTGCGTCTTCGACCAGCTCAGCAGGCAGACTCAGTGACGTGCTATCGGCATCGCCTAGACGGAGCACGTCGATGTCACCCGTGCCGGCCGCCTGATGCAGATTGGCCTCGAGCGTACTGGACGCGTTGTTTCCGCGGAACTCGAAGTTGAGACGACCGTCAACCATACGCCACTCGACATGGGCATGCTCAAGGTGGATCGTGTCCCACGTAGGCGCAGGCGAGGACGAAGGGCTTGAGGCACCAGAAGGCGACGAGGGAGTCGATGGCGGCGCGGCAGAAGCACCAGGACCGGGCATGTCGATGTGCAACTCGGATCCGCCTGCAGCGGTGTCATTGAAGATGACGTGCATGCCGTCACCGAGCGTGAGCGTTCCGGCGCTGACAGCGCTGGTACCGACGCCGATCGTGTAGACCTGAATCGATGTGGCGCTGTGCACCGTTAAGTCCCAGGAGCCTTCTACTTCCAGCGCAATTTGAAATGGCGCGGCGGTGTTCTCGGCGAGACTTTCGATCTCGAAAGTGTCACCATCGATTGAGTCGTTCCGATACCAGTAGAAGTCATCCACACCGATGGAGGAGACCCACTGGATAGCCATTGTGTCGGCAGAATCGCCCCCGAATGGCCCTGGGCCATACTCGGCTTCATGGGCTCCCAAATCATGGGGCATCCACGGCGCCTCCTCTGCACTTGCAATGGTGACCAGCAAGCTGGTGGCAGAAATGACAAGCAGGGATCGAATGGACATACAAGGGACTCCTGTTGGAAGGTCTAGCTGACGGCTGTGGTTCATTGGTGTGCATTCACCTGCAGCCGTAACCCTCTATGCCGTTTGCGAGACCAACATGAGCAGGCAACAGGAAAATTGCCCCTGAGAGGCCCTCAGAGAGGCTCAGGACCCCGTGCCGAGCTGGCCAGGTCGGCCTGGGCCCAAGCAAATCCCGCCTCAATGAGCCGCCGCGTAAAGCCCGCATGCCCCTCGGGATCCAGTGAGATGCAGAAGTCGGCGCTGCCATAAGCATCAGGTGTGTGATACACGCCGCAATTAGCATTGATCTCCAGCAGGTGCGGTGTACCTGAGGCATCTAGGCGAATGTCACATCGACCAAAGCCCGCCCCACCGATCGCCTTGAAGAACTCACCAACCTCTTTTCGCAATTGCGCATCAAGTACGGGATCCGCGACAGGCTTGGTCGCCATGCCCGCAAAGTCCACCCACTTGAGGTCGGAGTGCTTGAAGTGCTCCCCCGGGGGGAATTCGTACTGCACGGGGGTGTAGACAATCGGGCGCCCGAGGTCTGCCGCATTGTCTACAGCAAGCACGGTGCACTCGGGACCATCCACATACTCCTCCACCAGTGCTGCGCCATGCCGGGAGATGATCTTGCGAGCCTGTCGCCTGAGTCCAGCCTCCGACATCACCTTCGAGCGTCGTGAAATGTCGACACTGGCATAACTGTTGTGGTGCTTCACGAACAGCGGAAAAGTCAGCGTGGCGGCGGCGTTCTCCACCTCCTCCGCCGTACGCACCACCATCCCGCGAGGCGCTGCCATGCCCAGCGTCCGACACACCTCCTTCATCTGCTCTCGTGTGGGCTCATAGCAACTGCTGCGAGCGCCGGTGAAGGGCACTCCAGCAGCTTCCAATTCGAGAATCACCTCGATGCCGGGAAGATCAGGCTGATCAGCGGCCCCGTCGCAGAGATTGAAGAACACATCAAATCGCTGCCCACCCACTCCCTCATCAATCAGACGCCGCACCTGGGCAACAGACTCTACCTTGTCCCCCAACACAGCTAGATGCCATCGGGCCTCGGGCATGAATGGCCTGGGATCACAAGGCCAGTCATCTTCCTTGATGGAAGGAGAATCGAGATCCTGATTGGTGAGCAGGCAGATGTACATTTCGATGCAAGAAGAACAGGCCAAGCGTACTCAGTGTGCAGTCGATGTGCATCGCACTACAACCACATCCCACCAGGCACAACCAGCGCCGACTTGTTTGTCCTGGACGACGTCACAAACTAGATCCACGAGGCAGCGCTGGCAATGGATGCACAGCAATCACCCGATAGCTTGACCTTCAAAGTGGTAGCAGGCTGAGCCCCCGCTGCCTGATCGCCCATGAACTCAACTGGTGCCGGCGCCGAAGTCAACCGCGACCGGCGCCCTGGATCCATCATCGGCCTGAAAGAACGAGTACTCGTCCGACTTGAAACCGCCCATGCCGGCGATGATGCTCGAGGGGAACATCTCACACGAGTTATGCAATGAACGCACATTGCTGTTGTAGAACCGCCGGGCACGTGCGATCCGGGTCTCGGTCTCAGAGAGTTCCTTCTGCAACTCGAGGAAGTTGGTCGAAGCCTTGAGATCGGGATAGTTCTCGGCGACCATCATGAGTTTGCCCACACCCTGCTCTAGGGCTCCCTCAACATGCGAGCGATCAGCTGCGGACGCATCCTTGGCCCCCATGGCCTTGCCCCGCAAATCAGTCACGGCATTCATCACGTCCGCCTCGTGCTTGGCATAGCCCTTGACACAATTGACCAGATTGGGAATCAGATCGTGGCGTCGATTGAGTTCGGTATCGATATCGGCCCATGACTCACGGCACGACTGTCGGGTTCGAACGAGCCCGTTGTACATGCTGATCACCCAGATGATGAGAATGAGGACCACCACGCCAATCGCGATGCCGACAATGGCACCAGTTCCCAAGGCGAGAAAAGTGTTGATGGAGACAGATGGAATCATTGAGGGCTCCGGGCGTCGTTTGTGCTGCAGTCCTGTGTCCTGCTTCTGAGTTGCGAGCAAGAGCACGAGGCCTCTTGCGGCAGCCGCCCCATTCCATGGTGCGATGGCCTACATCCCAAGATAACGGTAGACACGAATGAAAGGCTCGCTGCGATCTCAGGCGTGCAGCCTGAGGCCGGATGGACCACCTTGCCTGATCAGCGGGCACAGATGCAACCCCCGCCCCGATTGTCGATATCGTGACAGTTCAAGATGAACCCCCACAGCCAGGAGCCCGTCATGCTATCCAGACCCCAGTCGACGCTGTCCTTGTTCGCCTCAATCGCCGCACTGACCACAGTGTCGCTCACGACTATCTCGATTGCCGGTCATGATCAAAAACACGATCGAGCATCGCAGCGTGAAGGTTCAAGCCATGATCGAGATGAACGAGGCCATCATTCACACGACGGGGGCCACCATGGCGAGGATCGTGACAGCCACCCTGGCGGCATGGAGGCCAGAATGGCCGCAGCCATGGGCCAGTTGGCCGATCAACTGGAAGCGGGCAACATCACCCAGCAAGAGGCGATCAAGCGGCTGCGGGGCATGCAGAGGCGAATGGAGCAGGCGGCTGGTCACGCCCGAATCGCACACCACCTGCACGAGCGCCTCGAACACGCCCATGCCGATCTTCGCCGGGCTGTGGAATCGGGCGAAATCACCGAGGCGCAAGCCCGAGTGAGACTGGATCGCCTTCGCCAACGACTCGAACAGGAGATGCACGAAGCCGGGAACGACCATGTGCATGACCAGCGAGGCAACCAAGATCAGGCCGAAGTCCTCTACAAGCAAGTTGAAGCCCAACTCAAGGTCGAAGTCGAAGCTGGACACATCACTAGGGCCCAAGCTGCCGAGCGCCTGGAACAACTCAAGAAGCGACTCGCACACATGCACCAAGACCGAGGCGAACACAGAGATAGACATGAGGGCGACCACACTCACGACGTCGACTGGGATGCCGTTTCCGCCCGCCTCAAGGAGGCAGTCGAGCGTGGGGCCATGACTCAAGCCCAAGCCGACCAAGTTATGGCCGACATGAAGCGACGCCTCGAAGACGGCCACGAACACTGAGCCACAAGAACCGAGTGCTGGATCAAACGATCGACTGATCGTCCTCAGCTGTCGAGATCGACAGGCAAACCGCCCCCATCAGGCAGCCAATCAGCACATCGACTCAACCAACGCCGAGCGTGCCTGAACAGATGCGTCTGCACTGATGACACAGCTCGCTCTGGCAATGTGGCAAGCCCGCGCCCTCCAGAGCGGAGGCCAGAGGGAGTCAAGAGCCCTTGCCCGAACGCCCAGCAGAACGCTTCCCCTGACCATTGCCCGAACTCTTGCTCTGACCATTGCCCGAACTCTTGCCCGGGCTCTTACCCGTATTTTTGCCCGAACTCTTCCCCGAACTCTTGCCAGATGGATTGCCTTTGGCCGCAGCCTCACCTCCTCGATTTCCTCGTCGAGCTGGCAGTCGTCCAAGTTGCTCCGTGGTCAGAATTGCGGCCAGATCGGATGCGGTGCGATCAGCCAGAGCGTCATGGGCTTCATGTTCAAATCCAGCCCAGTCTTCCTTGGTCCAGGGCCGCTCCACCTTGCGCCGATCTCCCCAGAATGACTCCATGGGTGAGGCCGTCACCTGCGGATCACGTTCGATGCGCCGCTCGATGGCCCGAGCTCTGATGGCAGCCAATTCCTCCAACACATGACTCTGCAGCAGCAAGAGGGCTTCGACCTGCTCAATCTCGAGATCGGCCAGGCCCAGCGCCGCATCAAGTGCCCGCTCCACCCAGCGCGGCCGCATCTCAAGCGCAAATCCACGCTGCATGGCGGCTGCATGCCACTGCTGCGCCTGTGCTTGATCGACGGCCTCCAGCAGGGCCTCGATGAGATCCACCTGTTCCAGCGTGCGATCGCGGATCTGCAAACTCGTCGCCAATTGACGACGCCACGCCTGCCCGTACGCACTGAGCGCCTCCACCCAGACTTCAAGCTCTACCGAGTCATCGTCGCGGTGCACCCCCATGATGTCCTCACGTTCGATCATGAACCGCCAGCCTTCAAGTTCGCGGTCGATCGCCGCCTGGGCTCGCGCTCGCGACAGTGCGGCTCGTTCCAACAGCGTCGAGTCGAGGGCATCTGTCACCTGCCCGGGGGCAGTTTCCATGACTTGTGCGATCACCTGCTCCAGCGGGATGTGTTCGCCGCCATACCGGGCCTGCGTCGCAGGCCGACTCAAGTCAAGGCGGGCCAGCGCCTCTTTGAGCGTGGCCGCCTGAACCCGGTCATCATTGAAGACGACGATCGTGCCGAGCATCTCCTCAACATCAGCGCGCAAGAGCGCCCGCTGCGCCGCCACCTGCTGCAACAGACGGTGCACATCGGCGGAGTCCACCAACTCACCGGCCGACTCAATCACGGCCAGCCGCCCCTGCATGCGTTCACGCAAGGAGGCCAATTGCTCGTTCATGGTCTGCAGGCCGATGGCTTGCCGCTCCCGCTGCTGAGCCCGCTTGTCTTCGGCTGCCTGCGCCTTCTGCTGGTTGGCACTGTCTGCGGCCTTCTGAGGGGCAAGGGCGCCATTGCCCCCTCCACTTCCCTTGCCAGCGCTGCGGCCTGAATCCTGTTTCAAGAATGTTCGGGCCGCCGCATCCAGATCAACGCCGCCCAGATCGAAACTGCCATCGAGACGCTGCATGGCGGCCTGCAGATCTCGAGCTCGCTCGGCTTCTCGCCAGCGCGTGAGCGCGTCTTTCAGAGGCGCCGTGAGTTGCTCAAAGGTGTCGGCATAGTCCTGCAGCACCATGTCCACGATCACCATTTGCTCGTCTTCCAGATCAAGCAGTGACTCAAGCAGCAGTGCGTCGCGCGTCAGAAACTCCGGCTCGATCGCCTGCTCGATGGTTCGTGCTCGTGGCGGTGTGAGCCGCCGAGCTCGGTACCAGGCCGTCGCCTCGACATTGCCCGAGTCTTCTTTGCTCGTCTCTCGAGCCTTGCCATCATCGGCGTGCTCCATTCGATAGACAAGCGAAGCCGCCTCCCATAGCGACCATGCCTCTTCTCGTGACATCACGCCGCTTTGCACAGCCGCCTTGAGCCCGCCTCCGAAGGCGTGCAATTGTTCGCGTGGTGAGGGCTCCGGCTGCGCATCGTCCACCACCCCAACAGACGCAACCAACAACAAGGTGGCAAGTGGAATCATGCCCCGATCCTAGCGTAGAGATGCCGCTCATTGGGGATTTCGCTTCACCGACTGCCTCTGGCTCTTCCCCAAGCACCCATCAGGTTGCCACTTGGGCCTGCTGGGCGTCGAGCCGCGATCGCAATTGCGCCAGCGTCTGCAGCCGGCGCTCGGCCTCCGCACGCCGATCTTTATCAGGCAACGTCACCCGTCCATGCCACTTGCGATACTCGGCGCGGATGTGCTTGAGTTTGCGATCGATCGACCAGTGTGGCTCCAGCCCGACCAGACGTTCTTGTTCATCTCGCTGAGCAGCGGCCGCCTGCACTCGATCAGACCCTATGCGACGGGCTGCAGCCTTCCCAACACCCAACCAACCTCGAATGTCCTCCAGCAGCGCAGCATCGGCCTCGTCATCAACTGCACCAGTCGCCTGCAGATGCAGGACCAGAGCGAGCGCCTCTTCCAAGCGTTCGCTTTCGCCCTTGACCCTGATCTCCTCACATACCTGTTGCAGCAATGAAGGCGCCGCAGCCGTGGCTGCATGCATCCCTTGTTGCACCTGCTGCAACACACATCGAAACGCCTCATTGGTGGCCTGTCGAGTGGATTCGTTCGAGTGAGCCTCATCTAATAGCTGCTGCAATTGATCACGGGCGGCAAAGGCCCGTTCACGATCCACGGATCCACTGGGCGTAACCGATGCAAGAATGCCTAGGCGAGCCAGCCGCAGCGGCCACGTGTCGGACTGATGCTCACTCTGCTCCAACTCCAACTCGTAACCGGCTGCATCCTGCCTGAATTGAACTTGCGTACTGAGTTCGCCAATCACGTCACCCTCCTGAGAGAAGGTCACGAAGGCCCGGTACTCAGTCTCATCCAGATGCGCCGGGCGTAATGCCTCCGGGGCAGGCAACATTCCAAGTGATGCCGCATCGAACACCATCGTGCTTGAACGGGCGTCCAGCGAACGGTCTCGGGACATTTCAGGAGATTTGAAACCCCATCTGGCGTAATCAACGCATGAGAGGGGCTGCCCCTCAGATCGGTCTGCTCTCCCCACAATCAACTGCATGACCAGCGGCAGTCCCGGCTCTACTCCCACCAGTCGACCGTCGAGTTCAAGCCAGGCCTGATCATCTCGCCAGACCTGACGCAGGCACAACCCCCTCACCCGTTTGTCCGCGCCTGAGATCAATGCGGCCCGTGCCCGATGCACGATCCAGGCGATGATGAATCCCACACCTCCGACGAGAATCAGGGCTCCAAACCCCAGAAGAAGTTCATCGCCCCCAACTACACCCAATATCACAGCTTCGAAAGAGGCTCCTGTCACTAGCGAATCACCAGGTCATCGAACTGGGCCGCGTTGGCCCTTGCCTCTTCACTGCCGCCCCAGCCCATGTTGATTTCGAAGACTTCTTCCTTGCCTGACTGGGTGTCCACGAACTTGAAAATGGCGTCTCCGCTGACATCGATCGAAAACACGGCTTGAATCTCACAACCAGCCGCTCGGCCCGCTGGCAGTGTCATCAAAGAACGCGCCAACGTGACCACGTCCTCCGGGCTCTTCTGATCGTCCAGCGCTGCCTGGGTCACATCGCATTCAACCTGCGTCTGGTTGGCAGCCGTCGTGAAGTAGGTGCGTGTCTCCGTGATCGGCAATGTCGTGTTCCGCGGAATGAGCACATCGTTGATCATCTGCTGGCTATGACTGTCGAGCACCGTGGTACCGATCGCCCAACTGATGATGTCGTTGACTTCACGCCGTTCAAGCCGCTCGACAGCCGCCGGTGCCAGCTCCTGGGGCGCCTCTCTGGCCTGCCCCATCCCCGCCATCAAGGCGGCTCCGAGGGCGACCGCCTCATCTGGGTGAACGCGATCCTCAGGATCCTTGCCGAACATGGCCTTCACCAGTGCCCGTACCGCTGGAATTCTGGTGGACCCACCCACAAGCAGCACACGATCAATGTCACCGGGGCCCAATCCCGCATCGTCGAGCACAGACTCGATCGTCATCTTGATCAGGGAGAGATAGTCATCGATCAGAGATTCGAATTGCGACTGCCCAATCTCGATCGCATGCTGCACGGCCCCCGTGCCGGCATGCAGGCTTGCGGTTGGACGCTTGGAGAGTTTGTGCTTGAGATCGCGGCAATTGGACTCGAGCCCCAATGACTCTCCCAGCTTTGATCGCAGCGACACACCCCCACTGAGCAGTTTGAATCGCTTGTCAACCTCCATGGCCAATGCGCGGTCGAAGTCCACGCCGCCCAGACGATGGCTGCCTCCCGTGGCGATGACGTCGATACGCTGGCCATCCATGACCTTGGCCACCGTGACATCAAAGGTGCCACCACCCAAGTCGAAGATCAGTGCCGTGCCTGGCTGACCACCGGCATCAAGCCACGCCACAGCAGCTGCCGTGGGCTCGTTCACGATTCGCTGTACCTTCAGCCCGGCCTGCTCGGCAGCGCGAATGGTGGCCTTGCGCCGCACCTGATCGAAGTAGGCCGGCACAGTGATGACCGCGCTGGACACCTGACCCAATCGCCTCTCGGCGTCCTGCTTGAGTTTGCGCAGCACGAATGAACTCAGGTCTACGGCGGAGTACTTCGGATCGGCCGTAGGTCCTCGCCAGTCAGGATCATCCATGCGACGTTTGAACTCGGTCTCAACGCGCTCCGGGTACATGCTCCGGTCGTCCCATGCCAGTGCGCCCACTTCAACTGTGCCATCGCTCTGCACCATCACAGCACTTGCGGTGAGCTTTTCGCCCTCCTCGTTGGTGAGAATCTCAGGATGGCCGGCAGCATTGATAAATGCCAACGCCGAAAACGTGGTGCCAAGATCAATGCCCACCGCGTATCGATCGAGCGAGTCGTTCATCAACGATCAGCGGCGATAGGCCGCCACCTCCGCCTTTCGCAACACACGGCAGTTGTCATCTTCGCCAATATGGAAGCCGCATCGAATGGTGTGGGCCACGGTCTCGTTTCGATGCCAGAGTCTCTTGGCCTGAATCGCCTCGATGGCAGTCATCTGCTCACGGACATAGGGCTCGCCCGGCCGTGGCTTGATCACATGTACGTCGAAGCACTCTGCGAGCGACACTTCCAACTGCTCCAACAGTGCGAGAATGAGACCAGCCTTGGCCGCCTCGTTCCCCGCCTCTATCGCCACTGCCGACGCGTACAGACGATCATGCAGCGGCCAGGCCAGTTGTTGGAGGATTCGATCGAGGGCCGTGTCGGCCTCCCGCTGGAGCGAGTCAATCTTGTGGTCCTTTTGGGCGATGCCTTCAGAGGCTGCCTCAGCAAATGACTCATGCGAGTTCGTGAGTTGAGACATCGCATCGGCGTGCACTTGGAACCGCTCCTGCACAACGCCTACGAGCCCATTGAAACCATCCTTCACCTGTAGCGCCTCCGCCAGAGCGGACTCCAGACGCGAATTCTGGCCGATCTGCTGCTCGAGCTTTGTGGTCACCGCTGTCAGTTGAGAAGCGAGCCCCTGCACCTGAGACTCCAGTTGATGAAGCAACTGCTCTCGTCTCTCGGATGCATCACACAAATCGCCAATACGGTGATCGACACACTCGGTGGACGAGTCCGCCGGTTGCAGATCACACTGCCCCTCAGATTTCGTCAAATTCTGAACACCTGCTTCCGCTGCGGTGGTCTCCGGGGTCATGGACATGATTCATCCTCCTCCAGCAGCCTCCTCGTGAGCATGACGGGCACGATGGGCTATAGAAAACTATCAGGAATCACGCCATTGGTACACCCCGACGAGGCTCACCTACCAACAGATCCCCCCACCTTGGAGGGCCATACACGTGATCACGAGGCCGGCAAATGCATGATCATCGACATCGTTCGACGATCATCAGGCGACCAGCGATCATCCCACTTGTAGGCATTCAGTCGCTTGATCTCTTCACTGATTTTACTTTCCAGCCCCCAGAACACCTCGATCTGCTCCTGCGTCGCTGTACCGGTGGCCATCGCCGACTCCAACGGTGCAATCTCGCGACGCAGTTCATGCAACTTCACACACATGCGCCTGAACTCGCCAAAGCGAGCATCCTGCATGGCCTCCTGCACATCAGGTGGAGGCGGTGGCGGCGCCTCGGGGCCACCGGCAAATCCCCCGCCCCCACCCGGAGTTGTCGGCACACCCGGTCTGGTGCCCGATCCACGTTGAGCGCCTGCGCGCCCCTGCTGGCCACCACCTCGCGGCGGCCCCTGCGCACCACGCGGCTCACGAGGGGGTCGTTGCTGACCGCCTGATTGCCCGGGGCCAGGATTCGTCGAGACGTGGCCACCGGCGGCGGCTGAAACCTCGCCGGATCCCTGTTGAGCCGAGACATCCTGCGCAGTTCGAGCTTGCTCGGCGCCCTCATCAGAATCGCCCCCACATCCGAACGCCAACGACATGGCCAACCCTGCCAACGCGACCAGTGCAGTGCGCCCTACAAGACGCACGACTCAAAGATCCTCCAGGGTTCGTCCATCGAACACCCGGCGGTGGACAAACTCGTAGTCCGGACCGGGGAAGTAGACATTCGTCTGCGGCAGATTGAACGCATGCTCAATGTCGTAACTGACAGATGGCGACTCGCCTACCCACTGGTATGTCTCGACATGGCCGTCCATGTACCCGAAGTTGATGCAGCCAGGATTGAACGTGGCAAGTTTGTCGATCCAGACTCCACCACCACCGATGTCCACCCCCCAGCCGTTGATGTTGTGGCCCCGGTGGTCGTTCTCCGGCAGCACTGCGATCAATCGCGCCGGGTGCCGAATACGAGCGACTGTTCCCACAACCCACCCGGGCGGGCCACCCCAGTCCGAGCCCTCACCTTCACCAAGAAATGAGTTGATCGAGTAGGTGCGGATGTGGGTGGTGTTGTCCTGTGGTGATCGATAGATACTGATATCACCTAGATAGGGGAACATCGAGCCCTCTCGGATGGCACTCTCCAACTCGACATTGCCCGGCCCCAAGTTGTCGCCGAACGACTTCATCCAGTCGATGTCCGGATTGCGATTGGTGTCTGGCCCGGCAAACTGGCCTTCATGATCGGCCGCGTAGATGAGCCACCCATTGAGAATCTGGCGTTCATTGGCAAGACATTGTGTAGACAGCGCAACCGTCTCGGTGCGTGTCAGTGCAATGGTGATGAGGCTCGCCAAGATTCCGATGATCGCAATGACAACCATTACCTCGACCAACGAGAACCCCGGGCGCAAACTCAGACTGACTTTCATGCCTTCGATGTTACCCCCACAAGAGCCAATCTCCAATTGAAGCCGCCGAGTACCCACCCCAAACGTGACTTCAGGCCCAAATGAACATTGCCCATAGACCGTTTAAGTGGTCAAATGTGATCCGGAGCGGTACCCGGGGGCAAAGAAAGGTCGGTTCATGTCCTCATTGCTGCTAAGCCTGTTGCTCGGGGCCTCCCCCTTGATCCAAAGCCACGGCTCTACTCATGTAGACCTACCAGCTGCCCTCGCCCTGATCAACTCAGTGAAGACGAACGCCATCGCCCCAGTCAGCTTCGACAACGTAGTCCTGCCGGGCGAGACAGTGAGCTTCCAACTTACGCCTTTTCGTGTGACCAACAGCCGCACTCACCTCGCAAGTGCGTCACGAGTGGGCGATCTTCCACAGACGCCCCTCGGAGACAAACCACTTCTGCTGCGGGGCACGATCGATGGCAAGGAAAGGTCGATGGTATATCTGGCACTGAGCCCTCGCGGCGCTTTGGGCCTGGTGGACACGGGCGAAGGAGACCGCTACACATTGGCCCCATCGGATGGGCGAACAGGTCTGCAGGCGACAAACCTGAAGTGGCACCGGCTAGAGGAGCATGGCTTCCCACCACTGGGCGTACCGGTGTGCGGGCTCGAAGCAAATGCACCTCAACCGCCGACGCGATCGGGGCTCGCCTCCAGTGAGCGGCTCATCGTTGAGATCGCAGTCGACACCGACTGGGAGTTCGCTCGGCTCTTCAACCACGATCTGGATGCAGCCACCGACTACATCATCGCCTTGTACGGCGCCATCGCGACGATCTACGACCGCGACGTTAATACCGATCTGTTGATCACCTGGCTCCGGGTCTGGAACACACCCGACGATCTCTACAACGAAGCAGATCCACTGGGTCCGTTTCGCGACCATTGGAACGAGCACATGACCGATGTGCCCCGTGACATCGCCCAATTGCTCACTGGCCGAGTCGACCTGCCCTACGGCGGTGTGGCATGGCTGGGTGTGACCTGTTCCAACCATGGCTACAGCGTCAATGGGTATCTGTTGGGCTCCTTCGTGAGCCCGGATCGCCCCGCGTTCGGCAACTGGGACATCACCGTCACAGCCCATGAACTGGGGCACAACTGCGGCACCTACCACACGCATGACTACGGCATCGATACGTGCGCCACAGGAGATGTCAAGCGTGGTTCGATCATGAGCTATTGCCACACCACGACGGGCGGCAATGCCAATCTCGACATGCGATTCCACGCGGTGACATCACAGGCGATGCGCGAGCATCTTGAGGCATCCGACTGTCTGCACGTTGATTGCAACGGCAACTGGATCGACGATGCGGTTGACATCGACTCGGGCACGAGCAATGACGCCAACAGCGACGGTGTGCCTGACGAATGCCAAGACTGCAATGACAACGGCGAATTCGACTCAAATGACATTGCGAGCGGTTTCAGCCCCGATGCGGATGCCGATGGCCTGCCCGATGAATGCGAGGCCGACTGCAACAGAAACGGTCTTCCAGATGATCACGACATCGAGTCTGGTGCCAGCACAGATGCCCAAGGGAATGGTGTTCCCGACGAGTGTGAAGAAGACTGCGACAGCGATGGAACGTCTGATTACACCCAGATTCAGTCGGACATGACGCTCGATCGAAATCGAAACGCCCAACTGGACGACTGTGAAGACTGCGACGGCGATGGCACACCGGATCTCACCCAACTTGGCGGCAGCATGTACGTCTGGCTGACACAGGCCGAGTCGAATAGGCTGGTCGCCCTGCACCCACACACCGGTGTCGAGATGATCTCCACACAATTGAGTGGCGCTACGGGCCGGTTGTTGCTGGGCCTGCCTGGTCCAAGGCTGATCGTGCTGCACGATGACGGCGGAGGCACCGAGATCGACCCGGCGACCGGGCAACTGCTGGGCCCATTCATCCAGCCCGGCGGGAGCATGCCCACGGGTGCCATGTACAACGGCCCAGCCGATGAGATCCTGCTGATCGGCTCAGGCATCGACGCCGTGACACGAGTGCATGTGGAAACCGGCCAGGTGCTTGGCCCATTCACAAACCTGACCGATCCACAGAACCTGTGCGTAACACCAACCGGCAACGTTCTGATTGCCTCACAACAGGGGCTCACAGAGCACGATCCGATGACGGGAGATCTGCTGCGGGTGGTCTCCGAGGTCGACCAGAGCCCGACTCATGGGCTGGTCATGCTCGGTGGGCTCATTTTGCGTACTGGTAATGACGACTTCATTGAGGCAATCGATTTCGCCAGTGGCGAGCACCTTGGCCCGTGGGACACCGGTGGTCTGGCTCAGGGGTTCTGGCAGTTGCTTGACCCACTGACGTTGGCGATCGACTATCTGGGCCATGTGCTGGTGGTTACAGGATCTGGAAACACCGCATTGCAGCGGTACCACCACACGACGGGTCTGTTCCAACGAAGCTTCTACATTCTGCAGCCCGCCGCGCCACTGCCCCATGGGCTGGCCGTGATGCCACCGAGCCCATCCGACTGCAATGGAAACATGCGACCTGACACCTGCGACATCGCTGACGGTGTGCTTGATGACATCAATGCCGACGGCATTGCCGATACGTGCCAATGCGTGGGCGATCTCTCAGGAAGTGGCGCAGTGGATGTCAACGATCTCCTTCTGCTGATCGCCCATTGGGGAACAGGTGAGGGAGATCTCAACGGCGATGGCCAGACCGATGTGGACGATCTCCTGCTGCTCCTCAACGCCTGGGGTGCCTGCATATAAAGGCGAGCGGGCCCGAGCCATCAAGCCAGGCTCACCCAGTCGATATGAATCAGGTGCTGGGCGTGTCCACAGTCAAGACGTGCGACAGCCAGCCTGACAGGCCTGCTGAGGGCAACTGTCCTGCAGCCGAGCGTTCGCGCTCTTGCTCACAAGCCATTCACTCTCTCCAATTCAGGCAAACCCCTATACTCAAGTTGGAATGTCATTGCGTGGCTGATCGGGCCAATTGACAAGCATGGCGGGTACGGCTCGCATCAAGGCTGGTTCACGCAGACCGTTGGAGTGTGGAGAAGGAACACAGATGCCGCAGCAGACCGCTGATGCCGCCACTGACACACAGTGTCTACCCCGCATCAAGTGCCCGAATTGCTGGAATGAATTCGAGCCCTGCGACTGCGTCTACATTTCCCGTCACGAGACATTGCTGGGCGATCCGATCGTTGGCGATGAAGCGCAGATGCGATTTCTGCCAAGCCGGTTCTCCGGGAATTGCATGGCGGTAGACCCGGCGGGACTCACCTGCCATCAACTGGCCTGCCCTCGTTGCCATCTGGAGATTCCCCGAGCTTCACTGGATTTCCACCCGGCCTTTCTGTCAATCGTAGGTGCCCCCGGCTGTGGCAAGTCATTCCTGCTGGGATCCATGTGCTGGACGATGCGCAAAGTGCTCCCACGGCTGGGCCTGCTGTTTACGGATGCCGACCCCACCCTGAATCAGGTGGTGCATGCCTACGAGCAAACTCTCTTTCTGGCAGAAGACCCAACCAAGCCCGTGTCGATTCGAAAGACAGAACTCGACGGCGGCGATCTCTATCGTTCCGTGCAGCTGGGCTTGCACGAGATGCGACTGCCGCGGCCCTTCCTGTTCACCATCGCCGCTGGGCAGGAAGGCCAGCGAGATGCACGCGGTCGATTGCTGGTGCTCTATGACAACGCCGGCGAGCACTTTCTGCCTGGGTCGGATGCAACACGAGCGCCCGTCACCGAACACCTCGTGCAGTCTGCCGCGATCCTGTTCGTATTCGATCCAACGCAGGATCCACGTGTACGGCGCTTGTGCTCCACCGATGATCCGCAGGTGCAACACGGCACCCGCCCCGGGCAGGCGGGCACGGCCGTGCGCCAGGAAACCGTCATGTCGGAGGCAGCTGCCCGGATCCGCAAGCACCTGGGCCGCTCCCCCCAGCGGCTGCACGATCGCCCCCTGATCGTGATCCTCGCCAAGGCTGATGCTTGGATCCACAACCTCCCGGATGTAGACCTCTCCACTGAGCCATTCACAACCGACCCCGACGGCCGCATGAGCCTTGACATGGACCGTGTTCGTGCCGTTTCCGGATCATGCGAGGCCTTCATCGACGCCCACTGCCCGGAGCTCATCGCCGCAGCGCGGAGTTTCTGCTCCGAAGTGTTGTTCGTACCGGTTTCCGCAACTGGCTGCCATCCGGAACTGGTCGAGCAAGATGAACGGCAGTTCTACGGCGTGCGTCCCTCGAGTATGCGCCCACAGTGGGTCACGGTGCCGCTTGTGCGGGCGCTCGACGAAGTGCTCGTCGAACTCGGAGTGAAGGGGGGCTGAATGCCGTTTGAGCTCATCCACACATCGGCGGCCCATGGCATTGATCCCAATGCCCGTGGCTTCACCACCGTGGCGATGACGCAGGGCATCAGTGGGCCATGGCGAAGTCGGCTGGAGTCGCTCTCCAGTTGGTCCCTTGAGGCGGGCATCCGAGGCCAGCTGGTGATTCATCGGCATGTGGTGCTCACCGTGGGCGGGGCTAAACGACATGTCCTCAGCCGGATCGCACCTTGCGGCCTCGACTACACCGGTCGCCCCAATCGAATCGCCCACCATCTGCTGCTGGACGCAGGCGAAGTGCCCCCGGCCGGGCCTGCATGGGTGCTGGGGCACGGGCCCTTTGCGCAGCAGTGGAACGACGCCCCGGCCATTCGTGGCACGCCGCCCGCCATTCCATCGGGGATGGTGCCACCCGGGCCGTGCACGCTCTGGCAGCAGGTCACCGGCGACGCTGGCCATGCTGGGCTGGTGCTTGACCACATGTTGGGCGCATCGCGCAAGACACTCACATTGGTGCTCCCCGAAGGCGCTCCCGCTTTGGAGATGATGGCTCAAGCGATCGCTCTGTTACCACCTGCACAACGATGGCAGGCGACGTTCACGACGCTGGCGCAGCAACTGCCAGCTGAAGCGACATGTGCGCTGCAAGTGGCGATCGCCGGCACGCAAACGGCCAAGACAGCGCTCGCCCATCCTGGCATGGTGGCGCTCGATGCCAGCAACATGCCCCCGGCTGGTGAGAGTGCGCATGTGCACGCCGCTCGAAGCGGACAAGCCATTGCTGCCACCTCCAGCGGCCAGGATGGTTCGGCAGCGATGGTTGACCCGCGGGCCATTCGAGCCCAGCAGGCGGCTGCCGCGGCGCAGGCCCAAGCCGCAGGGCAGGCCCCACCCCAGCCAACGCCGGCCGCGCATGCACCGACGGGATCGATGCAACCAATGCCGGTGCAACGCCCTGAGGGGGTGGCCGCTGGCGGGCCCATCGGCCTTGAGGCGCCCCACGGCGGACTCTCCCATCAACCTGGCAGTTGGCACCCATCGAACGTGCAGGTCAATGCTCGATCAAAGTCCAACCCGCTGCCGTGGATCATCGCCAGTGTGTGCGGGGCTCTGGTACTCGTGCTGCTTGTTGTGCTCATGATGGGACAGGGCTCGGGCGCCGGGAGTGAGACGTCAGACACACCGCCCCAACAGGCAAACGGGGATCAGGCGCAGGGCGAGTCGCCCCATACACCCGGGCCAACGGGAGGCGGAGCAGGTGATGGGGCAGACGACAACGATCCAGTCAAGACCAGTGAGCCTGAGTGGGCGTGCATTGTGGATGGCGAGTGCCACATGCAGACCGTACGTGACTGCAAAATCATCGAAGGGTTTCCTTTGAAGGACTCGATCTGCAGCAGTCTCGATATCAAGACGCTACATCTGAAACAAGAGCCGTACCGCAAAGTAACTCGCTTGACCACTGTGGAAGACTATCGATCCAGTGGGACGAGCCTGCAGTGGTATAAGAAACTAAGCGGATGGGAGTTCTTCCCAGACCCCGCGCAAAGACCAGCTCTGCAACCCAACGCAAGCGGATCATTCGACGGCCTTGAATACCTGCTAGTGAGGAAACGTACCGACAGCAGCCCTCATATCGTCACAGGTATCGGCCATTGGATTGGAGCAGATCACTCGCCAGCAGATGCAGGCACGAGTGAACCTCAACAGCCCCAACACATCGGCTGCTGCTGCAACTTCATCAGGGCCGACAGCGATGGGGCAATCGTGCCGATGGCATCCGAGGAAGACTGCCTGAGCGCTTACCCAGACGCCGTGTTTGTACGCGATGTCACCTGTCAGCAGAAGCCACAGTCCGTCGAGCTGGCTCAGACGGCTCCCAACCGCGACGCCAATTGGACGATCACAGTCGAACGCCCCCAACACACGCCGCAACAAGAGGCGCTCTCGTACCGCTGGTTCACCGGCCAAACCCCGGTCAATGACAACTCCAGCGACCAGCACAGGCTCAGTCCACCTCCAGGCACTCAGCAGGATGTCGCCGTCTTGGTGCTGAACAGTTCCAAGGAGATCATCGCTCAGGGCAAGACGTCGATCACGGGCATTGCACAACTATCAGTTGCCATCAGAGATCCGCAGCCAGATCAAGGCCCCCAGCGACCGATCAGGTCTTGGCAGGGCCAAGAGATCAAAGAACACTACGAAGAAGTAGACCTCACGAACCCCGCAAAGGCTGATGAACTCCATTTCATGGTCAAACCGATCGGAGATGCTTCTGTGTCTCTGGGCCTCCAGCCATGGGCTCCGTCAGTGAGTGAAGATCGCACGTGGACAACGACCATCGCGACGCCTGATGGTGATGTGCACCTGACCCTGATCGAGTGGGGGCTCAAGGGCGAAAAAGGCGAGACACTCTTCTCGATCAAGCCTCACTGGGGAAAGGTGGATGACCTCCTCATCTTTGTATCGCTGAACAAAGCCAAACTCAATCGAGCGACATGGACGACGATGCTCTCCCCGTCTCTCCAGAAATCTGATGAAAGGAGAGCCGGATTCATCTCGGCCCACATTGTGCACACTGAGAGGCAATCTGGCCTCGACGTGAGTTGGAGCGGCGATGATCACTTCCGGCTTCCGAATCTGAGTGCCTTTGACGAGGCCCTCAAAGGCCTCTCGTTGACGGATCAAACGGGGGCAGGCCCTCCTGTCTGGCCAGATGCCACCGCCGCTCGCCACTCAAGGGATCGATGGAAACTGGAGCGAGTTGTTGGGGACTCGCCCGGCGGCGATCTTGGCACAGAAGTCTGGACGCTTGCCCCCAACAGAGTCCCCCAAGGGAACAGACCACCGGACTACCTGAAACTGTCGCCGCCCGATGATTGGAGCCCTCCGGGATCAAGCCAAGGTGGCCAACAGACTTGGACGGTTGGCTTTCATGACAGTGACGGTCGACTCTCTACCGTGTATGAGGTTGATCTAAACCCCAAAGCAGAGCACGCACCCAAGGCGCATCCGGGCTTGGGTGGCCAAGATCAGGATGACGCGATCAGTAATGGATCAAGTACTCCTGCAAGCAAGGCGGACAAGGACACTGGTGAAGATGAGACCGACAGTGACCAAGAAAATGGGTTCAAGCTGGAAGACAAGGACGAGATCAGACCATGACCCCCCACGACCTGCGTGAACGCATGTCGCAGATTCTGCTCCAGCCCGGATCGGTTTCGAAGGCCGTCTTCCGGGATGTGGCCGAGACCTACGCCACGGTGATTCAAGACCTGAATCGCCGTCTGAGCATCTGCAATCGCTGGCTGGCCGATGGCCTGCGCAGCGAGGCACTGCACATGGCCACGCTCGAGCCCGATCTGCTCGATGCCATGGGCCAACTCGATCTGGGCGAATCGCTACAGGACTGGATCGACCTGTGCGCTGCCAATGAGGCAGCCCTGCCCCCGCGTGCCAATTGGGAACTCGCCACCTATGTCAATGAAGCCTGGGATCTCGAAACCCGGCTCATCGATCAACTGCGTGACCTGCGGCTGGCCATGCTGACCCATCAGTCGGTCGAGACACGGCTGGCTGCACTGCGACGACTGCTCGATGTAGACCGCGACAACAATGCATGGGACGCGATGACTCGGGAGCACGAGCGGCTGCGCATGCTTGAACTCGAAACGGACCTGCAGGCAGCGGCGCAGGTGATGGACCTCCGCCGCGTGTCCCGCCTGTATCGCGAGGTGAATGACGCCCGCTGGCTCGAACCCCCATCGACCGACCTTTTGCGCGTGGCAGCGCAGGTGCGAGAGACTGTGCGCCAGCAGCGGGTGCAGGCCGAGTACACAAAGCTGGCCAACCGCCTCCATGCTGCCATGGGCGCCGCCGACGAAGCCAAGGCGAGTGTGTGGCGAGCTCGCTGGGATGAAGTCGCGAAGGCCTCGACCAACTGCCAGCCAGACGACGCCACCGCAGCCACTGCCCAGGCCGCCTTCGACTGGCTCGACGAACTTGCAGCGCAGCGGCAGGCTGCCATCGATCACGAATTGGCCTGCCGCCAACTGACAATCGGGATCGATGAGCAAGCTGCCATTGAAGACCTCGAGCCACTGCACTTTCGCATCTCCCAGATGGACGGCGGTGTGCCCGAGTTGCTTGATCACCGCTATCAGGAGTACTCGCGTTCACTGGGGCGACAGCGACGCACACGCATCGGCCTGCGCGTGCTGGCAGGCGCGGCAGTCATAGCGCTGCTTGTGACGGCCACCATTTTCATAGCGGGCTGGCTCGGTCAACGTGGGGCTGAAGCTGCCTTCATTGACGCCTTCAAGGACGCCGTCGCCGAAGAAGACATCCCGACGATGCTAACGCTGCTTGAAACGGGCCGCACCGAGTACCCGGATGTACTCAAGGTGCAATTGGCGACCGAGGTGACGGCTGCCAATGCCATCATCGATGCCCGTGAGCACCAGCGCAAGGAATTCGAACGCCTGCTGGGTCAGTTGGGGGCCCTTCCCCCGGAACGAATCTCCCAGATCGAATTGGACAAACTCACCGGACTTGCCTCCACCGACGAGGGACGGGCACTGGTTCAAAAACTCGCCGCCCGCCGCACTGAAGCCATCGCTCAGCGTGATGCTCGAGACCGCAACGCATTTGAACAGCAGCTCTCCGATCTTGAGGCGCAATTCGAGGCGTTGTCCGATGCGACCGACACGACCGGACAGACTCGAGTGGATGCCCTGTCGGCCATCCTGCAGGATGCCACCAAGTTGGCCGACACGATGACCTCGTCCACGGCTTCATCGAGCCGTGCCCGCTTGGATCGCCTCGTGCAGATCATGCGGGCCCAGCGATCCCAGGCCGAGTCGGCCATCGCAGAGGCTGAGTCAATTCAAACTCTAAGTGCTCGACTGCAGGAACCAATTGAATCTTTGCCCCAATTGCTGCAGGCGGCCAGAGACCTCCAAGCTGTTGCCCCGCGTGGCGGGTCCATGCATGGGGATCTCACTCAGGTGATCAACGCGGGCGCTGCCCTACGAACCATCGATCGCTGGAGCGAGATTCGAGGCTCACTGCCCCCGGATCTGACAACAACAGCGCCAGAGCTCGATCTGGCCGACGCGATCGGTCAACTGACCTCGAGCCCGGCGGTGCCCAAGCCAGTATTGGATTCCTTGAGCACCTTTGCCAAGAGGGCAAACGAAGTACGCCTGCAGCGCAATCGCCCCCGCAAACTGCTTGCCAGCCTGCTGGCAACCGGGCAAGCATGGATGCACCCTGATCTGGTCCGGCTCGTGCTGCGCGACGGCATCACATTTACGCTTGACCGCAAACTAAGCCGCGTGGACACCGACAGGTGGATGCTGTCGGGTGTGGTGCGCAATTCGGATGAGATTCGGAATTCTGCTGGGCAGCCTGCCTGGGTTTACAACAGCGATCGCCTTCCAGGAAGCCAGTTGGAGCTGGAGACGCCAGGCATACAACAGTGGCTGTCCGCCGTCACCGCATCGGGCCTGATTGAGACGCCTCCTGCCATGGCCACCAGTTGGCACCTGCACCTGCTCAAAGAGCTCGCCGCTATCGAACACATGGAAGATCATCTCCGAGCTGCCTTGGCTGCCCAGCTGGCACGAGCTCACAACACATTCGGGTGGCCTCAGCTGCCCGAGCTGGAGATGATTGCCCGGCACGCGGATGAACCCATCCCGGACGAGTGGCCCGATCCGGAAGAGGCGGAGGAGTCCCGCCAGGATGCACGCCTGATCACGGCCAGTGTGGATGCTTTCATGCTGGAGCAGTTGGAGCAGGAAGCGATTGAGGAGCTCACCAACCTGCAGGCCTCACTGCCGCCAAAGTGGAGATTCGCTGGCCATGTGTGGACTACGCCCGAGGGCAAACTGGACCTGATTCCAGCACCGATTGAACTCGATGCAGACCACGATCTCTTCGCGTTCACCGGACGCCGCGGCGGATTTGACTGGGAACGGGTCGGTATTGTCCGAAATGGCCGATTCGAATTGAAAGATTTCGCCGGCGTGCCCCATGGCATGCCGCTCTTTGCCGGGCCACCCGATGGAGGTCACTGATGTTGGATGAGTACTGGGTCAAGTACAAGGGGCGAGTTCAGGGGCCCTTCACCCTGAGTCAACTGAATCGGGGCATCAAGCGAGGCAAATTGTCACGCTCCCACAGCGTGTCCTCTGACCGGCGCACCTGGCGACCACTGGGTGATGTCATGGCCGAAGCCATGGCAGCGCCGCCCCCGCCGCCGACTTCAGAGGGCTTCCCATTGACGCCTGATCAAGGTGTTCCCCAAGCCCCATTCGCCCAACCAGCAGCCCATCAACCAGCAGCCCATCAACCAGCTGCTCCTTCACCGCAAGCCCACACGCCGGCAGCCAGCCATGGGGCAGGCCAACCAGTTACATCAGCCTTTGCGCCAGGAGCGGCCCCAGCCGTGCACCCTGAATCTCGTCAGGTTTCAGCCGAGGGCGGCGACGCCGCCGGTTGGTTGTACGCCCATGGGCCCAAAATCACCAGACAGATTCTCATTGGCGGGATCGCCGTCGTCGTCGCCTTTCTCATCCCGTTCATGGTGGGCCCGGACGGGCAATTGCTTTGGTTGTGGCAGACCTTCAATCTCATGCCCACTGCATTCCAGACTGGCATGATCGTTTGGTCACTCACAGGTGTGGCCATGATCGTATTGGCACTGTGCACAGATGGCCTCGCACGCTCGATACCAACTGTCGCGGTGGGTGTACTGAGTGTGATCCTCATCATCGCTGTCTGCAGTACCGCGATTCCAACTGGGCCAGCAGTCATCCTCTTCACAAGCGTACTCATGTGCGCCAGTTTGGTCGCCTTGTCCAAATGGCGCATGACCGGCCCCACGAGGGCTCGTCGCGCTTTGACCTGCATCATCGGGTCGCTTGTGGCGCTTGCGAGCCTCATTGGGCTGATCACGACAATCAGCGAGCTCTCACAGCGAGGGGGCATAGACCTGCCCTCTGAGATTCGATCAGCAGCGACGGTGTTCACGGTGCTGGGCTTTGTCATGCTGGCATGCGGCATGACAGCTGGCATCCTTGGCATTCTCTGCGTCAATGCACACGCCTCACGATCCCTCATGAGACTCTGCGGCGTGTTCGCCGGGCTCGTACCTGCGCTTCTCTCCGGGCTGTTTGCAACTGGTGCATGTTTCGGTGCGCTCACCGAACTCAGAGGGTCTGACATTTCATGGGTCTATCCAATGATCGCCATGGTCTACATCTTCGCAATCTCGCCACTATTCCTGCTAGGCGGGTTCGGGGGGGCGTTGTACGAGTTGCTGCTGACGTGCTCCGCCTCGGCCCAGCAGCGAGCGCTCAGCCAGCCCCCGGCCCCAGCCATCGGACACGCACCTGCACCACAAGCTGTGCACCACGCCCCTCCAGGGGCTCACGTGCACAACACCCCTGCCCCCCCTGCACCGCC
Organism: Phycisphaerales bacterium; assembly: GCA_022446885.1. Lineage (GTDB taxonomy): Bacteria > Planctomycetota > Phycisphaerae > Phycisphaerales > SM1A02 > JABAAC01. Next base: position 53,363 of record JAKVBU010000023.1, read on the forward strand.
AACGCCCGCTGCACCCGATCCGTTCGCTCGGCCCCAAGCACCCCCCGCCGATCCATTTGCCCAAGCCGCGCCAGACCCATTTGCCCAGGCCGCGCCAGACCCATTTGCCCAAGCGCCGCCCCAGCCACCACCTCCACCCCCGCCACCACCACCGAGTTCAGGCCAGAACCCATTCCCCTGAATCGAACACACCCTCAGAGGTCGGACCAACCCACCCACTGACCAAGCCCATCGACGAACCCAATCATGAGCACCCAACGCCTGTCACTGACACGATCAGATCCGGAACGATGGGTCGGCCTGCGTAGCGGCCGATTCACCCGCCCCACCCAAGTGCTCTCGCTGGTGCTCGGTGGGGCCCTGACCGGGCTCTTCTATCTGCTCCTGAGTTTCGCCAGAGATTCCACGGCCAATGCGTGGTTCACCGACCAAGGCACGATCCCATACTTCATCGTGTTCTTCACGGGATGGTCGCTTGCGTACCTACTGCTCAAATGGGCCAAGATCATCGCCCAGCGTCGAGCGCTGCGGGCAGCATTGGTCCCGGAAGACCCCGCCTTCGTTTTGACCCCGGCCACAGCCGATGCCGTCATGAACCACATGTACCAGGTGACCGAGGAACCGCGTTCCTATCTGGTGTTCAACCGCGTCTGGGCAGCCCTCTCGAGCATGCGGAACTTCGGCCGGTTGGGGGACCTCGAAGACCTGCTTCAGTCACAGGCTGACAACGACGAAGCCGTCAGCCAGAGCAGTTACACGATCGTACGCGGGCTCGTCTGGGCCATTCCCGTGCTGGGCTTCATCGGTACGGTGATCGGGCTCTCTCTTGCCATTGGCGAGTTTGGAAACGTCCTCGAGTCTGCCGCCGGCACCGACGACATGAAAGCCCAGTTGAGCAAGGTAACAAGCGGGCTGGGCCTCGCCTTCATCACCACGCTGGAGGCACTGGTTGCAGCACTGGGTATTCACCTGCTGCTGACCATGATCCACCGCGAAGAAGAGCAGTTCCTCGATGACTGCCGCGAGTACTGCCAGAGCCAACTGGTGTCGCGTGTGCGCATCACAACGCCCGACTGGGCCCCCACCCCGGCATGAGCACGCGGCGAGGCACACGCGGCGGGGCCTTCAGCCTGTTCTCTTTTCAGGACATTCTGACAACGACGATCGGCGTGGTACTGCTTGTACTGCTTGTACTGGTGCTGGACATCACGCTGGAGACAGTCTCTGAAGCGGCGGCCCCGCAAGAAGCGCCGGAGACGCTCACCGAGGCCCAGTTGCAAGCCCGCATCGAGCGACTCAACAGAGCCATCGTCATTGCTCGAACCGACGGCCTGCAGGCTGCCGTGGATTGGCTTCAGCGAAGGGCCGCCGATGAATTGCAACAGGCACAGGACCGCCTTGACATCGCCCAACAGGCCTTCGAGTCTGACGCCATCAAGACTGCGGAAGGCAAACAGGTGTTGCAGGCGCTGCATCTTGAGATCAAGCAGGCTTCAGAAGAGGTTGAAACCCTCCGCGATGCCATCGCCGAGGCTTGGGGCGACAGCGAGGCCATTCAACACCTGCAGGAATTGCGCGGCGAGCACGGGCGGCTTCAGCGCAAACTGGAGGGCCTGCTGTCCAACGACTCGCTGGTCTACATCAAGCAAGCCGACACCAGCCACGAGCCCTTTCTGGTCGAGATTTCAGGCGACTGGATCCACGTGCACGCCCATGGCATCGCACCTGGCATGCCCGTGTTTGAGTTCAACCAACCCAATGCCCGTGCACGATGTGATGCGGCAGCCAGACTCATCAAACAACTGGCCTCAGGTCGCAGATACCCCCTGCTGCTTGTGCAGCCATCGGGCGGCCAAACCAAGGCTGCGACCGCCAGTCTCTCACCGGCGACATATCTCAGACGCTTGCTCAAGAGGGCGGGTGTCAATCAGGGATTTGAAGTGCTCGGTGAAGGGCAGACCTCGCTTCCAAGTCGCATGCAACCGGAGGCGGGGCCATGAGACGGCGACATGGCGACAACACCGACAGCCTTGAGATGCTCCTCGATGCCCTGTGCAACATGTTCGGCGGCATCATCTTCATCGCGCTGCTCGTGGCCATCATGAGCACTGAAAGTCGGGACCAAACGCCCGTCGAGCCAGTTGCCGCCCAGAGTTTGGAAGCCCGCACACTGGAACACCAACAGCAGGCACTGCAGGAACAACTGGCCTCGTTGGAGGATGGTGACGCAGCCACGCTGGAGGCCATCAAGGCTGCCGCAGCCCGCAGCGCCGAGACCGATGCCAGAACGCAGCGCATCGACCAGTTAGCCAGTGAATTGGAAGTCCGCACACCTCCTGTTCAACTCGCCCTGCAACAGGCACGCGACGAATTGAAGCGACTCGAAGATCTGACGCAGACGCTCAAGCAGGCCAAAGACAATCCGGACCTCAAAGACGTTGATCGAGAGACTCAAGACATCGAGGACCAGATCCAGCGCCTTGAAGCCAGATTGCATGGCGCTGCCCACCGGCGCACTGTGAACGCCCGTCTTGGCCTCGAGCGGCGCACCAGCAAGATGCGGGTGTTTCTCTGGATCGATGCCGGGCGAGCATGGGTCATGTGCTATGACACAAGGGGCCAGGGCAACTTGAAGCTGGACAGTCATGATCCTGAGCATGTCCTGTATACACACGGTTCAGATTGGTGGCACTACAAACCACGCCCCGGCAAGGGCATGCCGGTGACAACGAGCCTTGCCCTGCGATCACACCCGATGTACGGCCGCATGCTGAGACTGTGCCCGCCCAGCCGGTACTTCGTCGAGATGAGGATTACCCCCTCAGGCCACGACACATTCATGATCGTTCGGCAGGCATTGCTCAACAGCGGCTACACCTACAACCTCGACCTGGCCAATGGACTGCGCCAGATTGTGTTCTCATCCGGAAATGTAGACGGCAGTGTGCAGTGACAAGGCTGCAGACCCGAGATCGGCCGACACATGCCTGGCCGTGTATTGACCAACTGTTCTGGAACGGAGATAGCCGGCGCAGCCCGCCGTCGCACGCTGCGTTGAAGCACTGCCAAGTGCGCGAGATCTGACTGCGCCACTGCTCAGGGACGCACTCGCCTGTACGTGCGACCATCGAGCACGAGTTGATTCTCTGACACCTCAAAGGTGAGTGTCGCCGGCAGCGTTCTGCTCGGCGGCGTAACTCGCTTCGTGCCCGAACCAACAGGAAGGGTGATCGCCTTGGACAGTCGCCCCTTGCGCAATTCATCATTCGAGCCCACCACCATCTTGCCGTCCTTGATGGTCCAATCGAGGCGGGTGCGCAGATGAACGGCATCCGAACCTCGGCCGTAGATTCGATCGAACTCCAGCAGCCCACTCGATGCGATCAAGAGACGAGCGACATCATGCCCACCGGGCGCAAGATCGGCCCCTCGTGAACCACCTG
>JAKVBU010000024.1:0-11457 GCA_022446885.1 Phycisphaerales bacterium
AATCCGGCGAGCCAGATCGTCGGCGAGGGTGGTTGCGTCGACTGAGTTGGGTGCGTCCACTGGGTTCTTGGTCCTGCTGGGCACGGGGGTTTCCGAGGCGGAGGGTTTGGAGTGGGGGGTTCCGAGGGGGGAGGCGAGGGGGGGCGAGGTGGGGGGCATTGAGGTCGCGGATTCGGTCGGCGGCGGGGGTCACAAGTAGGTGGCCATCTCGAACGTCAGCCCGTCTCTCCTGGCCCGCGATTGGCTTGCTGTAGGTCAGTGGGCAGGTGGGCGACCAATCTGGTCTTCACATGAAGCCTTGGACCAGCCAGCGGGCACGGGCCCTGGGAGCGATCAAGTGGCTTCGCCCCGTCTTGAGGCGGGCTCGAGCAGGTTGGTTGTGCTTGATGCATGGCGGTGGGGGATGCCCTGGGTTTGGTGAGATAGACGTGAACGCCAGACTGCAGGGAAGTACATCGTCTGATGCACAACCGTCCCAGTGCTCCCTGGGGCACCTGACCCGCTCGTCGCTTGGTCAGAGGCTCCAGGGCCTCTGGCCAGCGAGCAAAGCCCGAAGACTCGATGTCTCCGGCGGCCTGAGGCCGTTGGAGAACGACCCCAACAGGGGCCGAGCCTGGGTACGGCGTGGCAACGGTGCCCGCCAGGGCCCTGTCGCCATTGCCGCAGGTGCCGCAATCGCCGGTGTCGGGGTGCGAGTCAGATGAGCATTGGGGGTATGGACCGCCCACGGTGCTCGCTGACACATCCAGTCGCCCCCACTTGAAGGACGCCGAACGAGTCTTGGGCTGGTCTCTCTACGGCAACGGCTCCTGGATCCCACAATCGTTGATGGCTGAGTGGCCAATCAGCGATCTGGGACTTCGAGCCCAAGCCTCCTGAGCCGATGTTCTCTCTCCAGACACTCCAAGTGGAGTTCCTGCCTGAAGAAACAGAGGACCATCAGCCTTAGAACCAGCACATCTCCTCACACTCCAACTGCCTGCGATTGAGCAGTGGCGTCCGTCCTTGGACATGTGAGACGGTATGGTCAGGCGCCTTTGCGAACAAGGCACTTTGCCCCATCCACCACCCGCTCAGGAAGCGCAAGTGCAGCGATTGCAGGACCCGGCGATGACGAACAATTCTTCATCCACAGGTTTGTTCCCTGCTGGGTCGATGGGTGGTGGAAAACCTCAACTGACCGACGGTGCTTGCACTGGGCTGATGGTCGCGATAAGCGCTCGTGCCGTCGTGATTGTGGAGAATCCAGACTGTTCATAGAGGTGCACCGCAGGCGTGTTGGCACTGTCTACAGAGAGACGAACACGTCTTCGCCCGTCAGGCTGAAGCGTGTGCAGAAGCGTCGAGAGTGCCGCGCGACCGAAGCCCCTACCACGAGCCTCTGGGACAAGGCCGATGTAGACAAGGTCGAATGCGTCAGGTTGTTTCGAGGTGAACAGCAGGCCTGCGTCCTGTCCGTCAATCTCGATGATGCACCAGAGTTCAGCAACAGGCGTGCCACTGTGTTTGTGGCCCTGAATGGTGTCCACGGAGTCTCGTTTGCCCAGCAAGCCCGGGCAGTCGAGTGTGCCTTGATAGGTGCGATCAAGTAGAGAAGCGACGCGGTCTTGATCGGCCTCCAGACAAGGGAGGAGTGTCATGTTCGAGGGCAGGACATTGCGGCGACTTCGTCTTTGTAGAGCGCGGTCCATGGTGTGCAGGAGCGCCAACTCGGTGAGTCCGCCCGCTTCGAGGCTGGCCTGCCGCATTGAGTCGGCCGGGTCAATGAGGGTCTGCACTAGTCGGATCTGCTCGCCACTACATGCAGCCAACGCATCTGCGACAGCCGTCGCTGCCGCGGCTGCACCGCCTGCACCCGGAAGGGGGGACATCAGCAGGACCCCTACCTTGCCAGGGCCCGGAACGACGATTGCTGAGATGTGCTCACCAGAGGGGGTCTCGGCCAGACGAAGGGCCTCCGGAGGGCATCCGCGGGAGGCGAGCAGCCGCTCGAAACGGTCCACCTCGTCCCGGGTGGCCGAGGGTCGCAGCAGCGAAGCGACCGCGTTGAATCGCTCCAACGCATCGGCAGGGGCACGGCCGCCGGATTGTGCTGACGAATCACCCATCGATCGGTAGGATATGGGCCTGTTGAGCCCTCACATGATTATTCGACTTTCGATCTCGCTGATGTTGTGTCTGGTCGTCGCTGCCCAAGCGATGGCCTATCCCAAGCCTTCGCCTATTCCAACCCGCCCGGAATTGACGTTCCGCCCTGGCCCCCTGCGGATCGTGCAGGCCAAGGACGGCAATCGGTACTGGTACTTCACCTATGAGGTTGTGAATCGAACCGGTTCCGATGCCATGTGGGCGCCCTCCATGGTGCTCTTCACGGACCGCGGTGAAATCGCCGAAGCTGGACAGGGTGTGCCTCGAACAGTGCTTCGTGAGATTCAGGAGTACATCGGTGATCCGCTGCTGGAGTCCCGTACCGAGATCATCGGCACGATTCGCCAGGGCGAAGGGCACGCACGTCGAGGGCTCGCCGTGTGGCCGGTAGGTAATTCCAAGGTCAACGGCCTCCGGTTGTTCGTGCGGGGGCTGAGCCCCGAATTGGCCACGGTCCAGCATCCGGTGACGGGAGCGCCCATCACGCTCCGGAAGACCCTGCAACTGGTGTATCTGGCCCCTGGTGACGTCACTGCTCGCCGAGATGCCCCCATTCCAGAGCATCCAGAGGCCGATCAGGAGGATCGGTGGATCTTCCGCTGAGTTCCTGGGCCCTCTGCCATCTGGCCCTTCACCGGGGCTTGGCGGTCTGCTACAATTTCCGGTCCCCCAGATCCCCGGGCGAGTGTCCGGGCAGGAGTTCAGTCATGGCACATAAGAAGGGACAGGGTTCGTCCAAGAACGGACGCGACTCCAATCCGCAGTACCGCGGCGTGAAGCTCTACGGGGGGCAGCATGCCAAGGCAGGCTCGATCATCGTGCGGCAGTGTGGTACCCACTTCCACGCCGGCCATCTGGTTGGTTGTGGCCGTGACAACACGCTCTTCGCCCTTGAGGCGGGCACCGTACGCTTCCGTGGCCGCAAAGTGGATGTGCTGCCGGCCAACCCCGACACACCTCGCTATCTGGCAGTGGAACGCACAGCCTGATTCGGCGGTCAAGACACGTACCATCACCCGGGCGAGGCAAGTGCCTCGCCCGTGTTCGTTGCAGCGGGGCCTCGCATGCTGATTGATCAGGCCACCATCTTTGTTCGTTCCGGAAAGGGCGGGAACGGTTGCTGTTCGTTCTTGCGTGAGAAGTACCGCCCCAAGGGCGGCCCCGATGGCGGGAATGGTGGTCGTGGAGGCGACGTGGTGCTGGTGGGCGATCGGTCGCTGACGACCCTGCTCTCACTCACGCCACGGCCGCACTACCGGGCGTCCAATGGGGGAGATGGTCAGGGCAAGAGCAAGTTTGGGGCGGATGCCGAGCATCGGCTGGTACCGGTTCCATTGGGCACGATTGTTCGCGATCGAGAGACCGGTGAGGTGGTTTGTGACATAGCGGCCCACGGCGAGAGGGTTGTGGTTGCGGTTGGTGGCGCCGGTGGCCGTGGCAATGAGTCATTCAAGAGCGCGACCAACCAGACGCCTCGTGAAGTTGAGCCCGGATCGCCGTGGCAGGAACGCACGCTAGATCTGGAACTGAAACTGATTGCTGATGTCGGGTTGGTCGGGCTGCCCAACGCAGGCAAGTCGACCTTTCTTGCCGCGGTGACGCAGGCTCGGCCCAAGATCGCCGATTACCCCTTCACCACGCTCGAGCCCTCGTTGGGGATCCACGAACGCTCGGCGGATCGGCGGCTGTTGATTGCCGACATTCCCGGCCTGATCGAAGGTGCCGCCCAGGGGGCTGGCCTCGGTCACGAGTTCTTGCGGCACATTGAACGAACCAGCTTGTTTCTGCATCTGGTGGATGCCTGTCCGATTGACGGGAGCGACCCAGTGGAGAATTGGGCCGTCATCAGGGCGGAGTTGGCAGCGCACGAAGTTGACCTGTCAAGGCGTCCGGAGGTGGTGCTGCTCAACAAGTCCGATCTGACTGACGCCGCGCAACTCGCGTCGCTTGCCACGGCGCTCAAGCAGCGGGGGGCCCAGCAGGTATTCACTGGTTCAACTGCGACGGGGGCGGGCATGGAGCCTTTGCTGGAGGCGCTCTGGTCAGCCACAGCGGGCAGTCATGTTGAAGACCGCCGAGCCAACTGGTGAAATCCAGCCTGTCAGTCGCCGTGCATTGCCCGCAGTCGCGGGCTCAGCCGCAACAGCCACTGCACACGCTCGACCTCATCGAGCACTTCCTGCAGCACGGCCCGAACGGGATCTTCAGGCGCTGGCGCGCTGACATTTGCGTCAGCCCCCAGGGCCTTTCGGGCCATCGACCGCCACCGGCTCAGGGTTCGATCTCCCAGGCAGGCGGCCGGATGGCCGTCTTGAGCCATCAGGAACGTTACGGGAACACGCATGCCTGCGTTGATCATGCACGCCACGGCGAGTTCAGCCGTTGTCTCTCCTCGTTCGAGAAACCGTAGATCGATCAGTTCGCCCGCCGCCAATGCAATGCGGCCCAGAGCAGCGCCCTGCAAGGCGCAGTCTCCGCACCAGCGGCCGGTGAGGCAGAGCACCTGCATCGGTCGTTCAAACCGCTGAACGACAGCCTGCTGCTCGTCGTTGAGTTCGAGCCGATCAAATCGCTCCGCCCAGACCGATTGGTGCCCCGGATCGGCGCCAGCGACGAAGGTCTGGAAAGACGCCGCCTGCTCAAACCATGGACCGAGCGTCTCTTTGCTCAGCAGCATGTCAGTCTCCGTGTCGTTGTCGAAGTCGGTTGGACAATCGCAGGAGCAGGTGCACCCGCTCAGTGGCATCGATCCAGTCTTGGATCACACCGTTCTGGACGTCTTCAGGGAGCCCGGCGCCAGGCACCGGGCAGGCGGCCCCGATCTGTTGCGCAGCCATGTGTCGGTAGTACTGCAGCGTGCGATCACCGAGCAGTTGTACCGGTTCGAAATCCTCAGCCATGAACAAGGTGACCGGAACACGTTCGCCGTCGTTGATCCGCATCGCCCCGATGGGTGAGGCAGGATGGTCGCGGTCGATGAAGCGAAGTTCAACGCCGGGCGCAGCTTCGGCAATGGCCTGAGCGATGGGCCCTTGCCGCACACAGTCTCCGCACCAGATCCCGGAGACCATCAGGACCCGAATCTGACGGGTGAATCCCGCCAGCAGTGCACGCTGTGGAGTTGTCAACGTGATGGTTTCGGCCGTTCTAGTCCACGCCTGAGCCTTGTCCTCATCAGAGGCCAGATAGTCAGGCCAGGCTAGGGCCTGTGGCCAGATTGTCGCCAGATCGGCTGATCGAAGTCTCACATCCATCGGTGTAGGGCTCGGTTCAGGTGGACTCAAGATCCCGCACAATCGAGCGCAGGGTGTCGAAGGCTTGCAAGGGGGTCATGGACTCGATCCGCAGAGCTCTCAATTGGGTCAGCGCCGGATGATCGACGTACTCCTTGAACAGGTTCATCTGGCCGCTGGCGGCGGGACTGTCTCCGCTGGGGGGCACATCGTCAACTGCGTGATGAACTTCCAGCGACTCCAGCACGGCCCTTGCCCGTTGAAGCACCGGCTCGGGAAGCCCTGCAAGGGCGCCCACATGTACGCCCCAGGAGCGGTTCGTTCGGCCCGGTTCGATGCGATGCAGAAAGACCACCTGGTCCTTCCATTCCTGAACCGCCACGTGCCGGTTGCCTACCGATTCCAGCCGATCAGCCAGGTCGGTCAGTTCGTGGTAATGGGTGGCAAACAGCGTCCGGCAGCCTGTTGCAGCGAGCGACTCGGTGATCGCCCATGCCAGAGAGAGTCCGTCGAGCGTGCTCGTGCCTCGGCCTATCTCATCGAGGATGACCAAACTTCGCTCGGTGGTGTTGTGCAGGATGTTGGCCGTCTCCGTCATCTCAACCATGAAGGTTGACATGCCTTCGTGCAGTTCGTCGGCCGCGCCAATGCGGGCGAAGACCTGATCGACGACCCCGATTCGTGCGGTGTCTGCCGGCACGAAGGAGCCAGCCTGGGCCATGATTGTGATCAGGGCCACCTGACGGATCCACGTGCTCTTGCCGGCCATGTTGGGGCCCGTGATGAGGAGCAGGCTGTGTGACTCGCCGTCCAGCTGCGCACAGTCATTGGGAACGAAGGCGCCGCCCATGCGTTCGTCAAGTACAGGGTGCCGGCCTGCGATGATCTCCAGATCGAGCCCCTCGGTCATCTCGGGGCGGGTCCAATTGCGTCGGGCAGCCAGATCGGCAAAGCACAGCAATACATCGAGCGTCGCCACGTGCTCCGAAAGGCTGCTCAGTTCGCCGCTGAGGGCCATGATCGATTCAACAAGGCCGGCGAAAAGTTCCCGTTCCCGAGCCACGGCTCTGGCGTCGGCGCTCATCACCCGCGTTTCCCATGACTTGAGTTCGTCAGTGATGTAGCGTTCAGCGTTCTTGAGCGTCTGCTTGCGCACAAATCCGCCGGGGACCGATTCGGCGTGCACATTCGTCACTTCAATGTAGTAGCCGAACACCCGGTTGTACCCGACCTTCAATGAGGAGATTCCGGTCTCCTGAGCGAGTCGGGCTTGATACTGGGCCAGCCACTGGGCGGCATCTCGCTGCAGTGAGCGGCACTCGTCGAGGATCCCATCGACACCATCTCGAAAGAGCCCTCCTTCACGGAGGTGCGCCGGTGCGTCATCCTGACAGCGAGCCCGCAGGTCGTCTCCGAGTTGTTGGAGGCTTCGATGCACACCAGAGATGGCGTCTCGCACCTGCGCCGCAGGGGGCACGACATCCAGCCGCTCCAACAGGTGGGGCAGGGCAGTGATACTCCGGCCCAACGCAACGGCATCCCGCGGCGTCGCTCGCCCCAGGGAGGCCCGTGCGCCGATGCGAGCCACGTCCTGCATGCCACGTAGGGCTTCACGAAGATCCAGTCGAGCCGCTTCATCGGCCACAAACGCCCCGACCGTGTCATGGCGAGCATGTATGTCTCTCAGATCCCGAAGCGGGAAGCACAGCCACTCACGCAGTGTTCGTCGCCCCATCGGTGTGACGCAGCACTGCATGGTCTCAAGCAGCGACCCTTCGACTCCGCCGCTGCGTACGGTTTTCTCAATCTCCAGACTTCGAAGGGTCGAGCCATCAATCTCGACCAGATGACCGTCTTGGCGACGCCGCGGGGGTTGCAGATGACGCAGCCCTCGCCCTAGAGGGCCATGGCACTGTGTGTCTTGAAGGAAGGTCAACAACGCTCCGGCAGTGCCTGTGAGCGGGTCATCTTCTTCCAGGCCCCAGCCTCTGAGTGATGCTGTTCCGTGGTGTTCCCGAAGCTTGGCGGCGCCGTCGCGGGCGTGGAAAGTCCAAGGCGCACGTCGCGTTACAGGGCAACCCACAATTGCTTCGAGTCGGCTCGCCTGGGTGTTGTCGGCATCGTCGAAGTCGTCAGACACCAACAATTCCGAGGGGCCGATTCTCGCCAGCAGATCAGCGGCGTCTGGGAGTGAAGTTGTGGCCAACTCGAACCGACCAGTCGAGAGTTCAGCCCAACTCAAGTGCGCCAGCTGGCGTTGTTCATCCAGATCAAGCGCCGCGACGATGTTCGATGCCCCGGCATCCAGCAGGGCGTCATCGACAAGCGTGCCGGGTGTGAGCACTCGGGTGACCGCTCGATCTACGACGCCTTTGGCCTCGGCAGGGTCCTGCACCTGCTCGCACACGGCCACGCGATGACCGGCGTCCATCATGCGTCTGAGATAACCTTCGGCCGCATGAAACGGCACGCCCGCCATGGGCAGGCCCGTTGTTCGTTCGGTGAGGGTGATGCCCAGTGTTCGATGAGCGACGAGTGCGTCATCGTCGAACATCTCATAGAAGTCGCCCATTCGGAAGAAGAGGACGCAGTCAGGGTGCGCCTCCTTGAAGGCGCGGTATTGCCGCATGGCGGGCGTGTCCCGCGGGTCCTTCTTCTTCTTGGCGTTCTTGGCGCCGGCCATCGAGGACATGGTACTGCTCCCAGGGCTCCACCCGGGTGCTAGACTTGGCCTGCACGCCCCCGAGATCTTTGGAGTGTCTCAACGTGTTGTCTTTGACTGCCTCGCTGCTCATGCCAGGACTGCTGGGCCTCGCCGCCGAGTCGGATGATGCTGTGGATGAGGGCCCTGCGGACTCCCTGACCAGTCAGGAATTGGAAGACGCAGATATTGGAGCGCCTCCCGGCGCTCCTTTGCTGGGCGAGCAGCCGCTGGGAGACCCATTTCCCGCGGGCATTGAGCTCGACTGGCTTGGGCCGGCAGCCGACAATCTTCGGTTTTCGATCGATCTTGCCGGTCGGGCTCAGTATGCCAGCGCATCGCGAGCGTGGTCTACTGTGCAGTTCTACGGATTCGATCTGTACAAGGTCTTCAGTGGGGACACCGGGGACATCGCCACGATGGTGCTGCAGGGATTTGCCACCCGCATCGACAATGTGGAGCCGCCGCCGTACTTCTTCGACAGCGCCACGGACTGGGAGTTCATCTGGCGGCAGTTCTTCATCAACTGGCGAGTGGATCCTCGAGGCCGATTCAACGTGAAAATGGGGCACTGGGAAATGCCCTTTGGACTCGAGCAGGTGTTGGCCACAAACGGCACGCTGCGGCAGGTGGGCACGATGCGTAACCTCGGGGAGAAGCTGGACTGGGGCGTTACAGCCAACGGGGTTGGCGGTGGTGTCGAGTACGAGGTCGGTCTGGGGCGGGGCTCAGGAAACGAGTGGCGCAACGAGGGTGACCCATGGTCGATTTGCGGCAGGGTGGGAACGATCAGTGAAGTCGATCACTGGGTGGGCCTTTCTGGAATGGCCGGAGACCTCTGGCGGCCCGGCGGTGTACAGGTGCAAAGACGACGACTCGGTATCGATGCTGGCGTGCACCATGAGGCATGGACATTGATGGGTGAGTTGTCTGGTGGGTCCAATGACGGCGATGCCACAATCAATGGGCTCCTCGATTTGAGTTGGCGATCTCCATCGGAGACGTGGTTGTGTTGGGGTCAATTGCAGTCGTGGAACACTCGTTCCGAAGGCTGGAGCCGTGACGTCAAGGGTGTGCTCGGCGTTCAGTGGGCGTTGGACAAACACATCGTTCTGAGCGCGCAGTTCATTCAGGACCTGAGCATCAGCGCACCGGGGTCACGCTCATCGACCGTGCAGTTTCAAGTGAGGTACCGGTTTTGATGCGGTACCTGACGATCCTGTGCGCTCTTGTCTTGATCTCCTCCTCAGCGGTGGCCCAGCCCTACTGCGGTCTGCGTGATCCTGTGCAGGGGATCTTCAAGGCGTTCCCCGAGGCAACCAGCTATCGGTCGATAACGAGGACGCTGGGGCCGGAACATCGCAGTGCGATTGCCGCCGAGCTGCCTTTCACGCTCCACTTCAACGAGCTCGGGCGGCACACCGTCTATCTGCCACTGCAGGGCGACCGCCCCATGGGGCTGATACACGTACGCAGCGAACAGGGGCGCTATGGGCTTGTTGAAATCGGATGGGTGCTCGGCGTAGATCTTCACGTGAAGGATGTCTGGTTTCAGCGCTGCCGTGATACGCGTGCACGCACCGCACTTGAGCAACTGCAGCCTGTCCTTCAAGGCGCGACCATCCAGACGCTCAAGCGGCACTTGCAGGGCGTCGAATCGCCCGAGCAGGAGATGATCATTCGCAGCGGTCTCAAGACGCTTGCTGCAACGTGGGCAGCATGGCGAGAAGACGTCCTTCCTCATCAGGCGATGCAGGTGGCGGCGATTGCTTTTGAGTCAGCCCAGCGTGTGATGCCGCTGGAGGTAGAGCTCAAGGGGCTCAATCCCGAGTGGGGGCTTCCTGAGGAGACGGTGGCGGCATTTGATGTGATTGACTCAAGAGGAGCCATTGTTGGGACATTGGTTCGGCTGGACTGGCCCCGCGACGCGCCACCGCTTGCACATGAACTGGACCTCTGGTGGGTGCTCGGCCGGCGGGGCACACTCGAGTCGATCCGCCGCGCCAACGGGCTCACGGATGACACTTGCAGCGCCCTGATGAAGTCGGCGATGAATGGGGCTCACCCGTCATCGCGTGAGGCCGCTGTCGCCCAAGCGATCAGTGAGGCGGTTGGGCTTGCTCGGGAGGCGGCTCGGTGAGCAAGTCGGTTGGTCGAGTCAGTGGGGGCATCCGAACGTCTACGGCCCTTGCGCTGACGGTGGTGATTTGCGGCTTAGGCGGCCTGCTGCTTGCTGCCGGATTGGCCACAGGATTTACGGCGCTCGAGCGGCGCTCGACGGATGTTGCCGGCGAGTCGGGCCTCGTTCGCGACCTCGATCGACTCCATGCGGACCTGCAGCACTGGGCCCTGTCGATCGACTTGGTGTTCGCCAGCCAACAGACGCATGTGGCTCAGGGGGCGCTCGAACAGACAGGGCGAATTGGCGAACTGCTCAATCGGATTGATGCACCAGCCATTGCAGATCAAAAGATCGTGATCAGGAGCATGCTCGAAGCGCAATTGGCCTTGCTGCAGCAGGTCGTCGAAGGGACGCCGCCGGAGACCCTCTTTGACGCCTCTGAGGAGGTCATGGATCTATTTGGAGACACGGTTGACGGCGCGATTCGAGCTGTACAGACTGACCTGCAGGACCGCCGTGGTGTGCTCCGAAGCCTTCGTCGCCTGCTCACCATCATCGCCTGGGTGGCGGGTGTGAGTTATCTCATCGTTGTCGTGCTCACCTGGCGTTGGGCAGCAGCCATGTTCTCCCGACCACTGGTTCAACTGGCCCGGTCTGCTGAAGAGGCCCTTCGCTCGGGCACGCCCTTCGCTGCCGTGCGTCGAGGTCCACATGAAGTGCAGCAGTTGGCCGCGTCTCTGGAGGCGTTCGCCGGGAACCTCGAGACGCAGGTCGAGCAACGCACGGCACAACTGCGGACGATGCTTTCGGAACTTGATCACCGCGTCAAAAACAATCTCGCCACTGTCATCGCGCTGTGCGAACAGACCGGCCGCGGCACGAGTGACCGCGAGAGTTTTGAGCGGGCTTTCATCGGTCGCCTGCGGGCGATGGCCAGTGCCCATGAGTTGCTCGCTGGCCGAGACGGGGCGGCACTGCAACTGCGTCAGGCGGTTGACGGTGTTCTAAGCGCATGGATCAAGGATGGCTCAAAGAGGCTTCAACTGGAGGGGCGGGATGTCACATTGCCATCCGAAGCGGCGACCCCGATTTGCCTCGTGCTCAATGAACTGGCTACCAATGCCGCAAAGCATGGTGCACTGTCAAATGAGCAAGGCGTCGTGCATCTGGCCTGGTCCATGGGGCCCCAAACGCTGCAGTTGCGATGGACCGAGTCGGGTGGACCGGCGCTTGAGGGGCCGCCGAATCGAAGG
>JAKVBU010000024.1:11467-55827 GCA_022446885.1 Phycisphaerales bacterium
AAGGTGCAATTTGCGTACTTGCTTCGAGGCTAAAAAACCAAGCGTACACAACTCCATATCAGTCTCTTTCTTAACTTAACGTTATTTATACTGTTGGATCACAGTTTGTAGAGACTTCTGGATTGGTCCTGTTCTGTATATTCATCATTCTCATCTCTTGGCCATGGGCCTTGACCTCATTGATGGGCTCATCGTGCATCAGTTGCATGGCCGGGTGAACCTGGACTGGGCACCCTCAGGCATGCAGTGTCTGATCGAGGTGCCAGCTGGTGGTGGGCCTGCCTGACGCTCAGGGCCCTTGGTGTGGGCAGAACCGTCAAGTGAAGCCCTGCAGTTCAAGCCCTGCAAACTTTGCCCTGCAAAATTCAGCCCCCCCGGGGGTCCAAATGGAGCAGATGGGACTCGAACCCACAACCTCCTCGATGCGACCGAGGCGCTCTCCCAATTGAGCTACTGCCCCCGAGAACGGGGCAGGATAGCGGGCTGGCGACACCGACGCTACGCTGTCCGATTCTGCCATGGAACCGCTCCTTGCCCTGATCGTGTCGTGTCTGCTGCTGGTAGCAGCCTCCCTTGTGGGTGGCTGGGCTGCAGCGTGGCGAGGTCTGAGCCATCGAGGCATGCATGTGATGCTGAGTTTCGTCGCGGGCCTGCTGGGCGGTTTGGCTGCGCTGGTACTCTTGCCGGAAGCGGCCCACGGTTTGAGCATCAAGGCCACGCTTGCTTGGGCCACGACGGGGTTCGTGGCGATCATCGTGCTTGGGCGTCTGATGTGCTTTCATCACCACGAAACGCCCGGTGGAGACGGCGGGCATGCCTGCTGCGGTCATGATCACGGGGCCAGACTGGCAACCCCGGCGGCGTTCGCGGGGCTGGCCATTCATGGTGCTGTGGCCGGGCTGGCCCTCGGCGTGACAATCACTGCCGAGTCAGGGGTTTGGTGGCCGGGGGGGGTGTTTCTGCTCGCCATCGTGCTGCACAAACCATTTGACGGCCTGACTGTGGTGGCGGTTGCTCGTCGCGATGGCCTGAGTTCGTCACGTCAGTGGCAACTCAATCTGCTGTATGCCCTGGTAACGCCAGCGGCGGCATTGGTGGGCTGGTTGGCTGCCCCATCGCTTGACCCGACCGCCAGTGCCATCGCCATGGCGCTGGCCGCGGGTCTGCTTCTGGCGCTGGCACTGGGGGACCTCCTTCCAGAGGTTCAGAGCCATGATCACGATCGGTTGCTGCTGACGGCCGCCTTGCTGGTGGGATTGGCCGCGTCGGTGGGTGTGGGGCTGCTGCACGAGATGGGACACACCCATGAGCACAGCGACGCTCATGATCATGCCTCGCACGGACACGTCCACCATGGACATCCTCATGACCACGGGCATGACCATGGCCATGCGCATGAGCACTAGAATGCTCCGCCATGACCCCTGAGGACTCTTCCGCTGACCGCAGCGAAACGATCGACCCCCGCAAGCAGTTGCGCAAGACGCTGCGCCTGCCCAGCACCTCATTCCCAATGCGGGCCAATCTGGCTCAGAACGAGGCTGCTTCGATCAAGCGGTGGCAGAAGCGCTCACTCTATGAGGCGATTTGCGAGGCGCGGGGCGAGCGTGAGCCCTTCGTCTTTCATGACGGGCCACCTTTCGCCAACGGTGACATCCACATCGGGCACCTGCTCAACAAGGTGCTCAAGGACATCGTCGTTCGGGCCAAGAACATGTGTGGTCAGGCCTGCCGATACGTGCCTGGATGGGATTGCCACGGGCTGCCTATCGAACAACGCGTGCTGCAGGATCTCATCGACAAGGGGAAGTACGACAAGATTGCTGCGCTTGACGACGATGCTCGTCGCATGGCTATCAGGCGAGCATGTGCTCAGTACGCGGCCAAGTTTCAGAAGACGCAGCGGGTGGACATGGAGCGCCTGCTGACGCTGGCCGACTACGACAATCCGTACCTCACCATGGACCCGGCGTACGAGGCGGCCGTGCTTGAGGTGTTCGCTTCGCTGGTGGAGGGTGGGTTGGTACATCGACGCCTCAAGCCGGTGCACTGGTCGATCGCCAGTGAGACCGCCGTGGCCGAGGCCGAACTCGAGTACGTCGATCGCACCGATCCGTCGATCTGGGTTGACTTCGAGGCGACCGACCGATCTGCCGTAGGGGCGGCCTTTGGCGTCGAACTCGACGAGACGGCCAGTTTCATGATCTGGACGACGACGCCATGGACGCTGCCGGCCAACCTTGCCATCGCGGTGGGTGAGTCGCTGACCTATGTCCTGCTTCGGTGCAATGGAGCGATGTCGATTGTCGCTGAAGGTCGATTGGAGTCACTCCTCAAGACGATCGGCGCATCGGCGCATGAAGTGCTGGGCACATGTTCGGGTGCGGCGCTGGTGGGGCTCACCTATGCGCACCCATTCTGTGATCGCGTGTCACCCGTTCTGGCCGGAGATCATGTGACGCTCGAGGACGGCACAGGATTGGTGCACACTGCGCCCGGGCACGGAACCGAAGACTACATGCTCGGTTTGGAGGCGGGCCTGGAGATCTACTGCCCGGTGCGGCCCGACGGCACCTATGACGAGACGGCTCCCAATTGGCTCCAGGGCTGCGACGTGTGGGCTGCCAACGAGCGTGTGGTGGAACAACTTCGGTCCTCCGGCCACCTCGTGCACCATGTCGAGTACGAGCACGCCTATCCGTTTGACGGGCGGACGAAGACTCCGGTGATCTTTCGGGCCACTGAACAGTGGTTCGTTGATGTCGATGCCACATGGGACGGCAAGTCGATGCGTCAGCGTGGGCTTGAGGCGATTGACGGTGACATCACGTTCGTGCCCGACTGGGGCCGAAATCGGATGCGGGGCATGGTGGAGACACGCCCTGACTGGTGCCTCTCACGTCAGCGTGCCTGGGGGCTGCCGATTCCAGCATTTCTCACGGCGACGGGAGAGATTCTGCTGACTGCGGCGACGACTCGGGCCGTGGCCGATGCATTCAGGGCCCATGGGTCGGATGCATGGTTCACCCAGACGCCCGAGCAGCTTTTGGCAACGTGGGATTGCGCGGCTGATCCCGATGTCGGCGACGTGGACGTTTCCACACTCTCTCGTATGTACGACATCTTCGACGTCTGGATGGAGTCGGGGTCGTCGTGGCACGCGGTCATGCGACAACGAGGGCTCGGATATCCGGCCGATCTCTATCTGGAAGGATCGGATCAGCACCGCGGGTGGTTCCAACTCTCGATGCTGCCCGCATTGGGCGTGACCGGCCAGCCGCCATTCAAGACTGTTCTGACACACGGATTCATGGTCGATCGTGACGGCCGCAAGATGAGCAAGTCGGGGGGCAACGCCCTCTCCGTGCAAGATCTGCTCAAGGATGTGGGCGCCGATGTCTGCCGATGGTGGGTCTCTTCTCTGGCATTCGAGAATGACATTCGGGTCGATCAGGAGTTGATCCACTTGGCGGGGGAGTCATACCGAAAGGTGCGCAACACGTTGCGTTTCCTGCTTGGGAACATCGGCGAAGCAGCAGGCTCTGCGGCGCCGCCTCCGGCTTCATCGTTGGATGCATGGGTGCTCGCCGAGGCGGCCAACTTGCGGCAGACGGTGTTGGAAGCATGGTCTTCCTTTGAATTCAGGCGGGCGCACCTCGCCATCTTTGACTTCTGCAACGACACGCTGAGCGCCAGGTACTGCGTGGCGATGAAGGACCGCCTCTACTGCGACGGCGACTCGCCCAGGCGGATCAGAGCGCAGGCCACAATGCGCACGATCGCCGAACTACTCTGCACACTGCTGGCGCCGATTCTTCCGCACACCGCCGACGAGGCTTGGCGGTGCATGCATGGCGAAGACGCGTGTGTGCACTTGGAGACGGTGTCAGTGCTTCCCGAGATCGAGGTTGACGCTCGATGGGTCGCCGCCATGGATCTGCGGGAGGCGGCGCTCAAGGCGTTGGAAGACGCAAAGGGGCGGGGCATCGAGAAGAGCCTTGATGCGGGGCTGGTGCTGCCAGATGGCGAGGATTCACTCTCACCATTGGCCGAAGATCTGCGTGACCTGCTGGAAGTGTCACGCCTGACGCTGAAGGGTGACTCGATTGAGGTGCAAGACCTGCGAGAAGCACCCTTGTGCGAGCGTTCACGCCGTCGAGACGAGACGGTGAGCGTGCGGGCCAACGGGCTTCATCTGAGCGATCGAGATTGGCAAGAGGTTCAGTCGATCGAGGCCTGATCTTGCGAGGCCTGACCTCCAGTGGCTCGCTCTTGCAACAGGGCCCGACCCGCGTTCCAACAGATCAGGGTTCAGCTGACCTTGCTGCCCGGCGGCAGTGGGCGATCGAGTCTGAGTACGCAGACGTCACCCTTCTCGCCAGACTCGTCCATCGCTGAACCGGCGAGGATCATGCCTTGACTGGTCTCGCCTCGGATGGTTCGCGGCTCAAGATTGGCAACGATCACGACCTGAGTGCCCACCAGAGACGCCGGGTCTTCGTACCACGCCTTGATACCTGCGCAGACCTGCCGTCCCTCCTGCGATCCGTCATCCAACTGAATCTTCAGCAGCCGATCTGCATTGGGATGTGGCTCAGCGCTCTTGATCGTTGCTACGCGCAGATCCAGAGCGGTGAATTGGTCGAAAGAGACCGAGGACAGCGGTTCGGGAGCGGCCATCAGGAGGCATCCGCCGAAGTGGTGGTCTCGTCGGTGGTGTCCTGTGCTGGAGCCGAAGACGACTCTTCATCTTCTTCATCCGAGTTGCCTGATCGCACGTAGCCGTGCCGTGCAGAGAGCGCCTCGACCGAAAGCGCCTCGGCAAGATCGGGCATTCCAGGGCCACCGAAGTCGTCCACGGCGGTGAGCTGCACCAATTGACCACTGCCTACGATTGCATCCCACAGGGACTCATTGGCAGGCACCCTGCGATCCAGTCGGGCGATGACCAAGGCCAGATGGCGATCGCTGGGTGTGATGATGATTCGGTCGGATTCGTCGATGTCAGACAGGGGATCTGCCCCGAGTTCAATCGATCGATCGATGATGGCTTCAGCCACGTCCGGATCCGCCCCCAGCCCACCGATGGTGCCGGTGGTTGAGCGACGGATGCTTGTGGTCAGCGGGGCATCGAGTTCCCAGGTGTCTACGACAGCGTCAAGCCCGCCCGCATCGGCCAGCCCGCGCAGTTCGCCCTGTCGGGCCACCAGTTGCTCGTATCGACTCAGGCGACGAACGTCCGAGTCCACCTGATCTCGAACCTCGGCCAGATCATGAGGCGGCCGATCAGCCTCGGCCTCGGTGACGCGAATGAAGAGGCGGTCTCCGGTGGGGGCGGTCAGTACAGGCATGGCCACACCACTTTGGAGCGGCACGCCACTCTCTCCAAACTCATTCAGGCCAGTCAGCAGATCCTCTACCGACCACCGTGGGCGACCTTCTGGTGTTGGGCCAAACCGATCCGTGCTCGCAAATCGGAATGCCTCCAGATCAGCCACATCTTCGACAGGCGTGAGTTCATCGCCAGTTGTCTCCACCTGGGCGATTGCATCGGCGGGCATGTCGAACTCCTCGGTCAACTGCTGGCGGAGCGAGTCCAAAGGCAGTCGCTGGCTGGCCCAGTCATCTGGCAACGCAACGATGCCGTCAACCGAGTCGAGGCCACGACGCGGCGCTCGGAGCAGGTCGGCAGCGCGACGTTCGAGGTCTCGCTGCCGCCGCTGTACTTCTTCCTTGACCCAGGCTTCGACGACCACATTGGGCACTTCAAGTTCGTCCCCGATGGCGGGGAATCGACCGCCGTCGCCGGAGTTGCGGCGCCAGTACATGCGTAGATCAGTGTCGTCGGTTTCAATGCCGCTGCGGACACCCGCTTCCACTGCCGCCTGAGGCACGATGATCCACTCAGCTCGGACACGATCGGGCAGGCGGTAGCCAAACCCATGATCACCTTCACCGGCGGGGATGTCTTTCCAAGCGTCAAACTGGGCCTGCAGTTGTTCTTCGGTGGGGGGCGTGCTGGCGTCTTCAGCCTTGGCCCGTACCACTGCGAGCTTGGTGTCTGCGCTCTCGAACTGCCGTCGCCCTTCGCGGGTCTGTCGGCGATCGGACAATACGCCGGCCTCAAGAATGTGCCGCACGTAGCGGCTGATGCCGTCGTATCCGGCAATGGCCTGCTTGACTACAACAGGGCTGTAGCCCGTTGCGTTTGACAGTTGAATGAGCGATTCGGTGTCGAGTTGAACGGCGCCAGGCCCGGTGACCATGCCGGCTTCGGCTGCTTCATGGAGCAGCGTGATGTAGGCATCCGGATCGCGGGTGATGTCACCAACGACGGGAAGCGGCTGAAGAAGGCCGATGCCGCGAAGGCGATCGAGCACCATCAGTTCCTGCTGTACGCGGGAGAAGTCCTGTCGAGAAATGGTGCGGCCGTCGGCGAATTTCGCCACCCAGGATGACTGTCCGCCCAAACCACTGAAGTAGCCCACCACATCGGCGTTCCCGAGGAGGAAGACGATCATGATGCCTGAGCCGAAGATGGCCAGCAGCAGGCGGTTGTACTTTCTCAGAACGCGAAGCATGATCGAAAGATCCCGTGGTGGGCACCACCGCGGGATCGAACGGTCGATGGGGCGCCTACGTCAGACGTCCCTATCTCGTCGATCACCCCACGGAGGTGGGTTGAATCAACGATAGAACTCGACGATGAGGTTGGTGTTCACTTCGAAGGGAATTCGATCCGGCGAAGAGGCACCTGTGATGGTCGCACGTAGTTCGGAGGGATTGACGTCGAGCCAGTCGGGCGTGAGGTGTCCGGCAAGAGACTCCATGTTCTCTCGGACGATCTTCTGAATGCCGTCCTTGAAGCTGATGACATCGCCGGCCTTGACGGCGTAGCTGGGTCGATCAACCTTCTTGCCATTGACAAGCACGTGGCCGTGGACGACGGTCTGCCGTGCCGCCCAGATCGTGCGGACGAATCCGCTACGACGCAGCACGTTGTCCAGCCGTTCCTCAAGCAGTTGCAGCAGCAACTCGCCCGTGTTGCCCTTTCGGCGAGAAGCCTCGGCGACGTAGCGGCGCATCTGCTTCTCAAGAATGTTGTAGTGGAAGCGGAGTTTCTGCTTCTCGGTCAGGCGAATGCCGTAGTCCTTGGGACGACGATTACGGAAACCGTGCATGCCAGGGGCATTGAGCTGCCGACGAGCGGTGTGCTTTGGGATGTCCGCGATCGGCACGCCGACACGGCGTGACAGTTTCACCTTGGGACCGAGATACCGAGCCATGGGAGCACTCCAACAAGGATCCTGCCGCCCGCGTGGCGGCATGGATCGAGTCGCGTATTAGACCCGCAAACGGGTCTGGATTCAAGGGCTCGCCCAACGGGGCCCCGCAGGCCTAGTAGGCCCTGGCATCCAGCCCCTCACGCCAGTTCAGATAACTGCGATTGAGCACTCGCAGGCCCCCTGGGGTGGGGTAGTTGCCGGAAAAGTACCAGTCGCCGGTGAATTCGGGCATGGCCAGATGGAGCCCCTCGAGGCTCTGGTACACCACCTCCAGAGAGCCAGTCCAAGGCACGTCCGAGGGCCGTACGAGCTTGGCCACCTGAGCGGCGAGTTGGGTGTCGGTGAATGGCTCGTAGATTCGGGCCACATGGTTCGTCAGTTCATCGTCGCTGCGGTCGGCTTGAGCCCGACAATCGGCCTCGACCTCTTGAAGAAGCGACTCACCGCCTTGCTCCTTGAGCAAGGTGATGGCCGCTTGAAAGGCGACGAACCGATTCAGGTGGCTCATATCGATGCCGTAGCAGTCGGGGTACTTGATCAATGGCGCTGAGGACACGACCACGATTCGAGCCGGATTGAGCCGTGAGAGGATCGTGACGATCGATTCCTTGAGCGTGGTACCTCGCACGATCGAGTCATCGAGCACCACCAACGTGTCTTCGGGCTTCACCATCGAGCGGGTGATGTCGTAGACGTGCATCACCAGATCACGACGTGCCGAGTCATGGGTGATGAAGGTTCGAAGCCGCTGGTCCTTGTGCGCGATCTTGTCGGCCCGAACCTGCGGCGTCACAAGCGACTCGATCTCCTCACGGCGAATGTCGCCAGATTGAATGTGGTCCCAGATCGCATCGACTTGCCGGGCCCGTACGAGTCTCTGCGTTTCCCCGACCAGGCCATAGAAGGCCGTCTCCGCCGTGTTGGGTACGAATGAGTAGACAGTCTTGGACGGATCCCAGCCGACCAGATCGAGCACCGGGCGAGCAAGTTGTCGGCCCAGCCGCTTGCGCTCCTCGTAAATGGACGGGTCGTTGCCGCGGCTGAAGTAGATCCGCTCGAAGGTGCACTCACGCCGTGGCTGCTCATCGATGTATCGCTCGGTCTTGACAGTGCCGTCTCGTCGAACGATGACCACCGTTCCAGGTTCGACTTCGCGTACCTGTTCCGGATCGACGTTGAACACGCTGGTCAGGGGAGCCCGCTCCGATGCGGCGGCGACAACGTGTTCGTCTTCGTACCAGAATCCCGGTCGAATGCCGTGTGGATCGCGAAAGACGAACCCGTCTCCGCTGCCGAGGAGCCCGCCGAAAAACCAGCCGCCATCCCAATCTTCACAGGCCCGACGCAGCACGCGTGCGATGTCGATCTCCGCAGCGACAGCGTCCACCAGTTCCCGGCCGTCAAGGCCGAGGAAGGAGCCCGGACCCATCGTGCTGCGCAGATGCCGGTGTTCGAGGTCGAGGCAGTAACCGATGCGTTCTAGCACTACCTGCGTGTCGGAGTCGCCAACCGGATGCAGACCGAATTCCACCAGCCGCCGGAAGAGCTCCGGCGAGTTGGTCATGTTGAAGTTGCCGGCCAATGCCAGATTGCGACTGGCCGTGTTGTCTTTGCGAATGAGAGGGTGGCAGAAATTCACGCTGCGACCGGCGTGGGTGCCGTAGCGCAGGTGGCCCAACCATGCATTGCCGAGAAAGTCCGCTCGCTTCTTCCACCAGTCCTCGGTCTCGGCAGTCAGAGGTTTGTCAGCCAGCGCATCCAGATCGCCTACGAGCCCATCAAAGATCCGCTCCAGGGCGTTGTGTCGAATGGACCGTATCCGCCGCAGAAAGGGCAGCCCGGGCGGCATGTCGAACTTGGCCACGGCGACTCCGGCGCCGTCCTGGCCTCGGTTGTATTGCTTCTGCATGAGCAGGTGGAGCCGGCGAATGCCCCAGGCGGCGTCGCCCATCTCCTGCGCATACCAGTGAAGCGGCTTGCGCAGCCGCAGAAAAGCCAGCCCGCAGTAGTGGCCGATGGGGTCGCTCACGGGGAGAGGCAGGGTACCCGAGCGAGGATCAATGCACCATGGTCAGGGGGCTCAAGTCTCGGCTGATCGGGCACATTCTTCTGGGCTGGGCCGCGACGCATCGGCGCTGAGCACCACCGCGATGTCATCCTGCCCTGTCACGATCACCAGCACCACTTCGCGGTCCATGTCCGATTGCAGCATCAAGGATCGAAAGTCGTCGCCGGCAGGGACGTCAGCGGCAGCGAACCAGGCCAGGGTGGGTTGGGTGCCTGCTGTCAGATCATCGGCGTGGATCACGACGGCACCCGGGCCGGATCTGGACGAGTTATAGGCAAATGCGGCCAGATCACGCCAATGGGCGGCCGCCGCGCCTACGAGTGCGCTTGTGTCCATGGGGGCACTGTAGAGCCTTGTGAACTTCTGAAACTGCCACGGGCCTCCCACCGAGGTGGAAGGCCCGTGGCCGGGAGAGGGAGAAATGAAGAATGCGATTGGGGTGCGGAGGCGTCAGGCGGGCTCAGTACCGGTAGTGGTCGGGCTTGTAGGGGCCCTCCAGCGGCACACCGATGTAGTCGGCCTGCTCCTGCGTGAGTTCAGTCAGGTCGGCGCCAAGTTGCTCCAGATGCAGGCGGGCAACCATCTCATCCAGCTTCTTGGGCAGGGTGATGACATCGGTGGTGCTATAGGCCTCGTGGTTGGCATGCAGCTCCATCTGAGCCAGCACCTGGTTGGTGAATGAAGCACTCATCACGAAGGACGGGTGGCCTGTGGCACAGCCCAGGTTCAGCAGCCGGCCCTCGGCGAGGATGATCACGCTGTGCCCATCGGCGAATCGCCACTCGTGCACCTGATCCTTGATTCGGATCTTCTCGACCGTGTCATCGCCCTCGATGCCCGCCATGTCGATTTCGTTGTCGAAGTGGCCAATATTGCCCACGATCGCGTTGTGCTTCATCTTCGCCATGTGGTCGGCTCGGATGATGTTGAAGTTGCCGGTCGTGGTGACAAAGATGTCAGCGTCAGACACGACATCGTCCAATCGAACGACGTCGTAGCCTTCCATGCATGCCTGCAGGGCACAGATGGGGTCGATCTCGGTCACGAGGACACGGCACCCTTGGCTCCGCAGGCTCTGACAGCAGCCCTTGCCCACGTCGCCGTAACCGCAGACGACGGCAACCTTGCCCGCGAGCATCACGTCAGTGGCCCGCATGATGCCGTCCACGCATGAGTGGCGGCAGCCGTAGAGGTTGTCGAACTTGCTCTTGGTGACCGCGTCATTGACATTGATGGCAGGGAAGAGCAGTTCGCCGGCTTCAGCCATCTGGTACAGGCGGTGAACGCCCGTCGTGGTCTCTTCGGAGACACCCTTGATCGCCTTGGCGAAAGGCGTCCACATGCCCGGCGCGGCGGCAGCCAGATCAGTGAGCACCTGCAGAACGATGCTGAATTCCTCGTTGTCGGCGCTGTCGGGTGAGGGCACACCTCCATCGCGCTCGAACTGGGCACCTTTGTGTACGAGCAAGGTGGCGTCACCACCGTCATCGAGAATCAGATTCGGCCCGGTGTTGTCGCCCCAGTTGAGCGCTTGATACGTACACCACCAGTACTCCTCAAGCGTCTCGCCCTTCCAGGCGAAGACCGGAATGCCCTTGGGGTCATCCGGCGTGCCATCGGGGCCCACCGCTACCGCGGCCGCGGCATGGTCTTGTGTTGAGAAGATGTTGCAGCTGGCCCACCGAACCTCGGCACCCAGTTCAACCAGCGTCTCGATCAGCACCGCAGTCTGAATCGTCATATGCAGCGAACCGGTGATCCGAGCGCCGCTGAGGGGCTTGCGTTGGGCGTACTTGGCACGGAGCGCCATCAGGCCGGGCATCTCGTGCTGGGCCAACTCGATCTCCTTGCGGCCAAAGGCGACCGTCTCGGGAGAGAGGTCGGCCACCTTGAAGGGCAGGTCGCAGATCAGGGACAGATCGGTGGACATGAAGGTCGAGGTGGTCGTGGTCATGGGGGCCTCCAGGGTGTATATCCATTCTTCCGGAAGAACGGATAATATGGGTCCGAATAGGGCTTCGTCAAGCCGCCAGAGGCGGTTTTCGGCTGTTGTGGTCGCTACACTGCCCCATTCTCCATCTTCAGGAATCGGAGTCCACACCGTGGCTGCCACAGCATTTGAATGTCATGTCATTACGCCCTCCGGGCCGGTCTTTGAAGGCCAGGCGCAATACGTCTCCTTTCCCGCCTGGGATGGGCAGTACGGCGTCATGGCGGGTATGGCGCCGATTCTGTCTCGCTTGGGTGAAGGCACGCTTCGCATCGATGGACCACAGTCCAGTGAGTTGCGAACCCGAGGTGGATTCGCGCACGTCAAGGGTGGCACGTTGACGGTCCTTCCCGACGAGATCGTCGAGGGCGACGCAGATGCCACTGGCGGCGACGCGACGTGACCCAAGACGCCACAGCGGCGTCAACCAACGCCACGCAGTTGTCTGTACAGCAGCGTGTTGAAGCGCTGCTCGTAACTGCCGATCGAGCAGTTTCAACTTCTCGTCTGGCAGTTGCGGCCGACGCGACAAGCGCCGAGGTCGACGCTGCCATCGAACAACTCAACGCGGCTTGGGCAGACTCCGGGCATGTGCTGCAGGTACAGCGTGTTGCGGGCGGTTGGCGGGTGCAGACGATTGCTGATGTTGCGCCTGTGCTGGCAGA
This sequence comes from Phycisphaerales bacterium, assembly GCA_022446885.1. Lineage (GTDB taxonomy): Bacteria > Planctomycetota > Phycisphaerae > Phycisphaerales > SM1A02 > JABAAC01. Next base: position 23,477 of record JAKVBU010000024.1, read on the forward strand.
GGCGGCAGCTCGACGTGGGCAGCACAAGTTGTCACAGGCGGCGCTTGAGACGCTCTCGGTGATTGCGTATCGACAGCCGGTGATGCGGGCTGAGATCGAGGCAATTCGCGGCGTGGCTTGTGGCGAGGTACTTCGGGGGCTGATGGAACGGCGACTGATTCGCATTGCTGGCCGAGCCGAAGAGGTCGGGCGACCGATGCTCTATGGAACGAGCCGAGAGTTCTTGCAGGTGTTCGCGTTGGGGTCGATTGACGATCTGCCGGAGGTTGAGGGGTTGGAACGACGGCCTCGAGTTTCAGTTACAGAGGTGGCGCCCGAGGAGGGCAGCGCATCGCCCGGCAACAGTAAAGATGAGGCCGCTGCGGCCTCTGATGATCCGTCCGAAGCGACGGCAACCGATTCAGAGGCCTGAGGCTCGCTGGCGGGGGGTATCCTCGTCTCATGCTCGCGTCCAAGGCATCTGCGGTACGCCCGTCACTGGCGTTCATTCTCGCGCTGATGCTTGTGCTTCCGCCAGCCTTTCTGCGTGGAAACAACCTGCTGGTACTCATGCTGGTCATGGTGCTCGCCGCTGCAGTGCTGGGCCTGATCATGCCGGGGTTGTCGCTGAGCGGAGTCCGCGTTCGGCGCCAACTCCCACGCCACGGCCGAGTGGGCGAACCGATGCGGATCCGCTATCAGGTGTCCCGAGACAGAGGGCACTTCTGGCCGGCTTTTTCGGTCGGTATCGACGAGCATCTGGACGGGGTCGAGGTGGACATCACTCAGTCTGCCTGGCTGTTGCATGTGGCATCGGGCGACACCGTGCACGGAGACTTGTTGTTCGTGCCCAAGACTCGCGGTCGGCTTGTCCTTGACCGGATCACAGCAGGGACGTCTTTTCCCTTCGGCCTGCATCGGGCCAAGCGCCGCTTTGGGCCCAGGCGAGAAGTTGTGGTGCACCCTCGCACGCGGCCTGTACCAGCGTCGCTGCTTCGAGCTGCGCGAGGGGCAGGGCTGGATGGCCCTCGATCGAGCCGTGCCAGAGGGCAAGGAGACGAGTGGCATGGAACCCGACCGGCACGGCCCGGTGAACGACTGCGTGACATCGCATGGAGGGTGAGTGCGCACCGCGACGAGTTGGTAGCCCTTGAGAGAACCTGCCCCCGTCCACCTCGGATGATGGTTGTGCTGGACCTCACTCGAGAAACGGCGTCGCTCGATGAGGCAGACTTGGAGGTGGCTCGCCAGTTGGAGGAGGCAGCCATTGAGTGCGCGGCATCCTTGTTGATGGAGGGGCATCAGTCAGGAGATGAGGTGGGCCTGCGAGTGCTCGGGATGGAGGCAGCCGCACATGATCCACGTAGAGGAAGCCTTCATGTCGATCGGATGATGACCACATTGGCGCTGCTCGATCTTGATGCCCATCGAGCCTCGCCGCGGATGGACTGTGGTGACCGATCCGGGGTCATTGTTGTGCAACCAGACCGGATCAGGCCACTCGCTGCGATGCCCGGCGCGCTGCACCTGTCCGCCCGAACCTGGCGATCACGGATGGAGACACCATGACGATCGATCGGGTTTTTTCGTGGAGTGGCGCAGCGCTTGTGCTGCTCTCCGTACTGGGCGTAGGCGTGGCGCTCGACGCCCCCTGGATGTTGCTGGCCGGCGGAGGCATGATCGTGGCTGCGCGGTTGGTGACGGAGGGGCCGCGTGGTCGTTGGTTGTCTCGTCGAGTGTCGTTGCTCTGCACGTTGGGGGCGGCCTTACTTGGCATCGCGTTGATTGCGCAGCAGCCAGCGGACCCACTGGGGCCGATTGCGATCTTTGCCGTGTGCCTGACTGTGATCAAGTGTCTTGAGCGACGGACGATGGAGAACGAGGCGGAGCGGCTCGTGTTGAGTTTTCTGCTGGTGGCGCTGTCGGCAATGATCTCAGTGGAGGCTCTGTTCGGCCTGATCTTCCTCTTGTGGGTTCCGCTGGCAATCCTCGTCCTGCTTCTGTTCCAAGTACAGCACGGGCGAACCACGGCCCGTGGCGGATCACAGGACGCCTTGCCCCGACTTCGTCCTGCCGGACGTCGAGCTCGAAAGCACCTCGCCATGAGTGTGGCGTCGAACATTGTGCTCATGGCTGGGCTGATCATCGGGTTGTTCCTCGTTCTTCCCAGGGGATTGACGCCCGAACTCTCATCGGCAGTCGCTGCGGGCGTCGCACGTACGTCGGCTGGCAACAGTCAGCGTCTCGATCTGGTGTCGGGCGCGAGGATCATCTCGACTGACACCCAAGTCGCACGGGTCGAACTGCGTACGGGGCCCGAGCCACTCGGCGGAATTCTGCGCCTGCGTACCGGAACGATGTCGGACTACTCCGGCAAGGGCGACTGGACGCCGTCGTGGACGTCGCACTTGCGTGAAGTGTCGGTCGGCCCGTCTTGGACCCGTCTGGACACCTTGCCGGAAGGAGCGTCATTCACGCTTGAGATTGAGTTGATGCGTCCACTGGAGTGGTTGCCGGTTCCCCCCGGAATTGAGCAGATCAAGGTTGATCGATTCACCAGGCTTCAGTGGGATGCATCGCGAGGCATCGTGGGCGCCGCTTCGTCCGCGGCGCCGCTGCGATATGAGGTTCAAGCCATTGCCGGTGACATGCCCGCTGCGTCCAACATCAAGGGGCATTGGGAATGGCACGATGCCTCAGTTCTTTTGCTCGCTCGGCGCATTCTCGAAGAGGCAGGGTTGCCCATTCGAGCACCGTCCAGTCCGAGGTCTCGGCTCACGTGGATCGACGCGGCCTGCGATGCATTCGTCGAGCATCTTCGAAGTGGGCGTTATCAATACACCCTCGATCTACGTCGTGTTGGACAGAGCGACGCCATTCGATACAGCACCGATCCAGTGACGCGATTCCTGCTGGAGGAGCCGGTGGGTCACTGCGAGTACTTCGCAGCCGGTTTCACGGCACTGGCGCAGTCGGTGGGCATCCCGGCCCGCATCGTGACCGGATTCGTGGCCTTCGATCGAGATGTAGAGGGGCGGTGGATCGTGCGTGATCGTGATGCCCATGCGTGGGCTGAGGTGCTGACCGAGCCGGGGCGATGGGAGGCGTTCGATGCGACTCCATCGGCGGGGCCACTTCTGCACGGCCAAGAGGCCGACTACTCGTTCGCAGCGAGATGGGCCCGACTACGTTCAGCGATCGAGTTGTGGTGGTACGGCGATGTGATGGGCTACGACGCAGCTGCCCAACGCATGATGGGAGACATGATCTTTCCCCAGTGGCGTGTCTGGTTGACTGATGCGTGGCGTTGGGCCGGTAGACAACGCGAGCGACTGGACCTCTTCTTCGGATTCGGCATCGTCGGCACCGTCTGGGCCCTCGTTGTGGCAGCGCTGGCTCTGGGGGGCGGCTTTGTCTTGTTGCGTCGTCGGCGCAGACGGCGGCGGCTGGCAGCGCAGGTGGGGCTCGTAGGCGCCGGGCGTGGTGCGTTGGCGGCGGTTTCTTTCTATGGCGAGGCGCTGCGCCTGCTGGAACGAGGAGGTCATGCAAAGCCCGAGGCGACCACGCCGCTGGCTTGGGCCGAGGAATTGCGAGTTGATCGGCCAGCCTGCGGCGATGCGTTGGCCTGGTTGGCTCGATGCATGTACCGCCGTCGATTTTCCCTTCATGACAACACACCTGACGCGCAGGTGGAGTTGCACATGAATGAGTTGGCCCGGGCGCTGGGCGTTCGGAGGGGTCGTGGTCGATGAGTGGCGAGCCGGGAGTTGATGCCGTCAATCCGATCGAACATGAGCGATCGATCATGCAGATCGAGTGGTTGATTCGTCACGCAAGTGGCGGGCGTCTGTTCGATGCTGGTTGTGGAGTAGGTCGGATCGCTGCGCCGCTGTCAGCCGCAGGCATCGACGTCATAGCGATGGATAGTGACGAGCGGGCGCTGGCGATGTGCGGCCAACAGGCCCCGAATGCAACGTGCCTGCACGGCGACTTCATGCGTCCAGATGTGCCTGAGGCAACGGTGGATGTCGTCTGCTGCCTCGGCAATACATTCAGTCTCCTGCACGACATCGGCGACGCGATAACCGCGATGCAGGCATGGCGCAGGCTCCTGCGAAAGGGAGGCATCATCGTGATCGATGACATCCCGCAGGACCTCTGGCCGGAACTGACCTGTGGAAACTGGGCGTCAGGCATCTCAGAAGAGGGGCAGGAACTGGTCTGGGCAGATGATGATGCGGTGTTTGCCCTTCGTGATCAGCCTCGGCCGGGGCAGGCTGTACCTGACGCCAGTGATCGGCGGATGCGATTGTGGACGATGGGGGCCCTTGAACTGCTCGGGCGGGCAGCCACTATCGGTGCGCCGCAGCACCTTCCCGAAGCTGCTCTGATCATGTTCCCGGACGCTACCGGCTGAGGACGGGATGCAGGCAAGGGGCGCAGAGCGACCTTCAGGGCCAAAAAAGACCCCAATCCAGTCCGAACAACTTCAGCGGGTGGCTACCGGCGTCGATCCAACAGCCACGGCCTGATGCCGTCTGGAGACTCAACGTGCCTGCAATGCGATCAAGAACCGCCGGTTGGCGACGCTGTCTGGAGCAGATTTGCGATCGCCGGGGATCAATCGAACTGGCCATTGAGCGGGCCGAGGGCTCCGGCCGAGACCTGCTGCTACGTGCTCGATTGCTCAAGATCACGCCGGAGGGCATCGAAGTTGAAGCGCCGGTGGCCTTGGGTGAACGCGTCTTGTTCGAACAAGGTGCAGGGCTCGTGGGTGTCATGGCCGTTGGGCAGAACCGTTGGATGTTCCGAACCACCTGTACCGGACACATGCCCGGTCCACGAGGAACAACGACGCTGCAATTGGGCGCTCCGATGGACGTGCAACGGTGCCAACGGCGCGCTGACTACCGGATCGACACAGCCGTGATTGATCTTCCAGAAGTCTCCATCTGGCCACTGCTCGACCCGACGACTGCCGTGCCTATCGAGCGTCTGGCAGGGGCCGCCTTTCTACGTGAAGTGGATGGCCGCGAAGCCGAGGCAGACGACTGCACTGCCGCGCTGCCGGCTACCGGCCCCTCCTGCCAAGCGACACTGGTCAATCTCGGTGGCGGTGGCGTAGGGCTGTCTGTGCCCGACTCGCAGGCCGGCCTTGTGGGGCGTCATGCCATGTGGTGGATGCGGTTTGAACTGCCACCGGCACTGCGAACACCTGTGGCTTGCGCGGCTCGCATCGCGCACAGCCATGTTCGCAGCGATCGGACCATCTATCTGGGTATGAGTTTCGACTTCAGCGCGAATCCGCAGCACCGGCGTACGGTTTCACAGCAGCTACTTCGTGCGCTGCATGGTCTGCAGGGCGAAGGTCAGCGTCGCTGCGCCTGAAAGACCGCTCAAGCGCTTCGGCCTTGATGCACGTTTCGGCCAACTCCAGATCGGGGTCACTCTGGGCAGTGATGCCACCGCCGGTTCCGTAGTCGAGCGTGCCGCTGAACATGTGCCCATCGAGTCTGCCATGCAGTGTGGCAGTTCGAATGCCAACCGACAGCATGGTTGCCTGCCGTGGCCCCAAGAGGCCGATGGCTCCGCAGTAGGCGCCCCGTGGCCTTGTCTCCAACTGACGAATGATCTGCATGGCGCGGATCTTGGGCGCACCGGTGACTGAGCCCGGTGGGAAGGTGGCTCGCAGCAATTCGACGAGCCCAACGCCGTCTTTGAGTTGTCCTCGTACTTCAGCCACGCCGTGATGCACGGTGGAGTGTGTCTCCAGAGACCGAGCCTTGATCACATCGACCGACCCCATGGCACAGATGCGACCGAGATCATTGCGAACCAGGTCTACGATCATGTGCAGTTCCGCCTGGTCTTTTTCTGACTGGGCGAGGGCATCAGTGGCCGTGCTTGCACCCGCCGTTCCCTTGATGGGACGCGACGTGATGACCCCTGACTCACTCACATGAACAAACAACTCCGGGCTCATGCTGGTGATGACGCGGTCACCATCGCGATGGGGCAGGCGGATCATGGCGCCGAAGGGGGCACATGCTTCTTGAATGGCCCTTCTTGACCATGCCATCGGGTCACCCTCGACACACATGGTCAGTCGCCGGGCAATATTGGCCTGAAAGATGTCACCAGCCCGAATCAACTCGACAGTACGGCGCACCGCTTCTACATGGTCTTCGGGTGGGGGCTCGCTGATCACGGCCTCGCGATGCAGATCCGTGTCGTCCTGTTGGGCCTCATCTTGAGTGAGGCAGACAATTGGGTCAGGGCACCACAGGAGGTCTGCAAGCGGGGCGTTTCGATCGTCGCTGGGAGGTGGGCCATCAACAACGGCAGTGTCGAGCAGTTCACCCAGTTCATAGGACAGCACGGCGATCCAACCACCCGCAGCCGGGCAGCCTTCTACAGCAGTCGCAAAGCGGCGGGCTTCGTGGGCCCAGTCGAGTGCCTCCAGCGGATCAACTGGAGGCGTGCCTGCAGGGTGAGATTTCGGCCCGATCCATGATGCCCCCGATCGCTCAATGCGCAACATGCCAGTAGCTGGTGCGCAAATCGAGTGGCTTGACCATCGCCCCCGTCCGGCAGACTGCAGCAGCGCCACGGGTTGACCACAAGGCAAGTTGCGGGCGCATGTCCAGAGGTCGGTGGCTGTGGGGCTCATCTGGTGGCGATCATAGGTCGGCGTCGAGGACCAGCGACCGCTACACTGCCCGATTCCACCTCTCAGGAGCCCCGTTCCCATGGCCGCAGGACGCACATCAAAGACTCGCAACAAGATGATCTACTGCTTTGGTCGAACGAAGACCGAGGGCAGGGCGAGCCAGAAGCAGTTGCTGGGCGGAAAGGGAGCCAATCTCGCCGACATGACGTCGATCGGACTTCCGGTGCCTCCGGGATTCACGATCACGACTGAGACCTGTGCTGACTACAACGCACGTGCAGGGAAGATGCCCTCTGGCCTGATGGACGATGTCCGCAAGGCCGTGAAGCGACTGGAACGAGAGACCGGCAAGCAGTTCGGCTCAGACTCGAACCCGCTGCTTCTCTCGGTGCGATCAGGCGCCGCCGTCTCGATGCCGGGCATGATGGACACCATTCTCAATCTGGGATTGAATGACAGTGCTGTAGAGGGCCTGGCTGCTGGAACCGGCAATGCTCGCTTCGCCTGGGACGCCTACCGCCGACTCATCAACATGTACGGCGATGTCGTGCTCGGCGTGCACCATCACCACTTTGAAGCCGAATTCGACAAGGTGAAGAAGGCGTGCAAGGTTGCTGAAGACACCGATGTCTCCGCTGAGGGGCTCAGGGACCTCTGCAGTCGCTACAAGGCTGTGGTGCGAAAGCACACGGGCAAGCCCTTCCCGCAAGATCCGATCAAGCAACTCCAGCTCGCCATTGAGGCCGTCTTCAAGAGTTGGTCGAGCGACAAGGCGATCAGTTACCGCCGCATCAATGAGATCACAGGCCTTGCCGGAACTGCCGTGAACGTGCAGACCATGGTCTTTGGAAACATGGGCGATGACTCGGGAACAGGGGTGGCGTTCACCCGTGATCCCAGCACCGGCAAAAACGTCTTCTATGGTGAGTTTCTCGTGAACGCCCAGGGCGAGGATGTGGTTGCCGGTATCCGCACACCGCGTCCAGTCTCGGGCATGAAGCGTTGGAATGCCGCCGTGCACAAGCAGCTCATGGCGATCAGGTCCAAACTGGAGAAACACTACCGCGACGTGCAGGACATCGAGTTCACGATCGAGCGCGGCACGCTGTACATGTTGCAGACGCGAACGGGCAAGAGAACTGCTGCTGCCGCAGTTCGGATCGCTGTTGAGATGGCTGACGAGCGACTCATCACCAGAGATGAAGCCCTGCTCCGAGTGCCTGCCGGCGACATCGTTCAACTGCTCCTGCCCAGTTACTCGGCCGCAGACAAGAAGGGCGCGGACATGTTGTCCAAGGGCCTGCCTGCCTCACCGGGCGCGGCATGCGGCAAGCCCGCCTTCACGGCTGAAGAGGCAACCGAACGGGCGCAAGCGGGTGAGGCTGTGATTCTCGTGCGGCGTGAGACGTCTCCTGAAGATGTCGAGGGCATGCACCATGCCGCAGGAATCCTCACGAGCACTGGCGGAATGACCTCGCATGCGGCCGTCGTGGCCCGTGGTTGGGGCAAGTGCTGTGTGGCGGGTGCTGGCGACATCGAGATCAATGAGAAAGGCCGCTCGTTCACGGTGGGCGGGCGTCGATTCACCCACAAGGATGAGATTTCCATCGACGGGGGCACGGGCGAGGTCATGGCCGGGCGGATCGAAGGATCGACGCCCAAGATGAGTCGCCACTTCTCAACGCTCATGAAGTGGGCGGATGCCAAGCGGCGACTGAAGGTGCGCACGAACGCCGACACCCCCGACGACAGTGCCCGCGCTCGCAGCTTCGGGGCCGAGGGCATCGGCCTCACTCGTACCGAGCACATGTTCTTCGAGGGTGATCGCATCACTGCGATGCGCGAGATGATTCTGGCTGACACGATCAAGGACCGTGAGCGGGCACTCAAGAAGCTGCTGCCCTATCAGCGAAAGGACTTCGTGGGCATCTTCACGGCGATGAAGGGGCTTCCCGTGACAGTTCGGCTGCTCGATCCGCCCCTGCACGAGTTCCTCCCCCACGAGTCGGCTGCCCAGAAGGAGATCGCTCGTCAACTCAAGGTGAAGCCCGCTGAAGTTGCCAAGCGAGTGGCGGCACTGCACGAAGCAAATCCGATGATGGGCCACCGTGGTTGCCGTCTGGCCGTGACCTATCCGGAAATTCTCCGCATGCAGGTGACGGCGATCGTGGAAGCGGCTATCGCATGCCGCAAGAAGCGCATTGACGCCCGTCCGGAGATCATGATTCCACTCATCGGTACTCGGGAGGAACTGGCCCAACTGCGAGCACAGGTACTCGAGACCATGGAAACCGTCCGGGTGAAGAAGAAGTTCGCCGGCAAGTTGGGCATTCCTGTGGGCACGATGATTGAGATTCCACGCGCTGCCGTCACGGCGGGCGAAGTCGCCGAAGTGGCCGACTTCTTCTCGTTCGGTACCAACGACCTCACGCAACTGACCTACGGCTACTCGCGTGACGACATCAATGGATTCCTGCCCGACTACATCTCAAGTGGCATTCTGGAGCGGGATCCCTTCCAGTCCATCGACGCTGCAGGTGTAGGACATCTGGTGGATCACGCCTGCAAGCACGGTCGGAGCACCAAGCCGAAGCTCAAGTTGGGCGTGTGTGGCGAGCACGGTGGCGACCCAGACTCAGTGGACTTCTTCGAGGGCGTGGGCCTCGACTACGTGTCGTGCTCACCTTTCCGCGTGCCCACAGCTCGGTTGGCTGCGGCCCAAGCTGTGATTCGTCGCAAGGCTGAGACCAAGAGCCGTCGCAAAAAGAAGTAGTTGCGACACCTCAGAGGCTCTGGCGATCACCTCTGACCAGCGATCTTCAGACGAGGCTGTTCAATCGATCGCCTCGGCGATCGCAATTGCGAGGGCCGCGGGGTCGTCGCAGGTACCAGCGTTCCAGTGCAGCCCCAGTCCGCTGCCGTCTGCATGCTTGGGAATGATGTGCACGTGCAGGTGCATCACGGCCTGATGGGCCGCGGCCCCGTTGTTCTGCAGCAGGTTGTAGGCGCTGCACTCCGTCGCTTCCATGACAGCGCGGCACAATCGGGGCAGGACTCGGCCCAGAGCAGCGGCGGCCTCATCAGGCAGTTGGTCCATCGTGGCGACCGGCACCTTGGGGATGACCAGCACATGTCCTCTGGAGAGCGGGGCGACATCTAGAAAGGCGAGGACATGCTCGTCTTCATACACCCGGTGGCAGGGGATCTCACCCGCGAGAATCTTGGCGAAAATGGTCATGTGCGCGGGGCCTCCTGCTGCAGCGTATCGTAGGGCTCATGGCTACTACGGCTCAGCTTGATGCATTGGCCCAACGACTATTGCCCGGCGACATGCTCTCTGCGGCGCTGCAGTTGTGGCTTGAGGAAGACGGCTTCATGCGTGGTGACGTCACTAGCCGGGCGCTCTGTGGAAAAAATGCCTCTCTTGATGGGTCGATCACATCTCGGGCCACGGGCGTGCTGGCTGGTATGCAGCCGTTGGTGCGTGCCATTGAAGGCTCGCCGATGTTCGAGGAGGTGTCGCTGGTCGCGCGAGTCGAAGATGGCGCATCGATCGATCCAGGCACCGTGATTGCGAAGATGCGTGGGCCTGCTCCTGATGTGCTCGGTCTGGAGCGGCCGCTCCTCAATTTGCTGGGGCGATTGTGCGGGGTGGCGTCGCTGTCGCGCCGATTCGTCGATGCGATTGATGGAACACAGGCCTCCATCTGCACAACTCGAAAGACGACGCCCGGCTTGAGGCGATTCGAGAAGTACGCAGCAGCCTGCGGTGGGGCGACGCTTCATCGATTGGGGCTCGATGATGCGGCGCTCTTCAAGGACAACCACATTGCTGGAATCCCCGACGGGGCCTTCACCGAGCGGATGACGGAGGCCTGCCGCCGGGCTCGCGATGACCGCCCGCTAGCCTTCGTCGAGATTGAGGTAGACACACTCGAACAGTTCAATGGTGTGCTGGCCATCGAAGCCGGGCTGGTAGACATGATTCTGCTGGACAACTTCGACCTGGACATGCTGCGTGAGGCAGTCAAACGTAGAGATGTAGAGGGTTCGGCCATTGCACTGGAGGCGTCCGGGGGCGTGACGCTCGAGTCGGTCAGGCAGATCGCCGAGACGGGTGTCGATCGAATCTCGGTGGGGGCCCTGACACACCAGGCCGTGTCGCTCGATGTCGGGCTTGATGTGGCGTGAGCCTGCAGTGTTGGGGTGACCGGGTCGAGGCGTTGGTGGAGGCAGTAGGGCCTCCACTGGAGCGATCACGGGTGATCGCCAGTTGTGCATCCACGCAGGATTACGCTCGGGCAATGGGAGAGGGTTCGCTCGTCGTCGCCCAACAGCAGACTTCGGGGCGTGGGCAACGGGGCAACCGCTGGGCCGACACGGGGGATGACGGGCTGGCGTTCAGCATGTGCCTTGCGGCCACGACAGAGCCGGGCCGAAGTGCGTTGCTCGCTGCAGCGATTGTCGATGCGCTGGAAGATCTGGTGCCGGGGCGCTTGTCCCTCAAGCATCCCAACGACGTGCTGCTGGATGGTCGCAAACTCGCTGGCGTTTTGATCGAACAGGGGCGAGGCATCGCAGTCATCGGGATCGGGATCAACGTGTCTCAGGCGAGTTGGCCCACCGAGCTGGAGGGCGCCGCCATCTCACTGGCCCAAGCTGGCCTCGACATCGGTCGGCTGTCGGTGCTTGAGCGTGTCCTGTGTCCGCTGGTGGCCGCCTGGGGCTGATCTTTCGTACCGATTCGACAGGGCTCTTTCGCAGGGGTTCTCAGGAAGGGGTACTGGTGGGGGCATGATCGTGCCCGTAGCCTCATCGGCATGAGTTGGTACCACGAGGACCTCCCGATGAGCGACCCCATCTTCAGGGCGATTGCGATGGTGCGTGACAGGCTCATTCGAGTGGTTGACCTGCTGCAGGCGGGCGATGTGCCCTTTGCGGTGTGCGGCGGATGGGCGGTGGCTGGATGGGTTGCGACGATCGATGAAGATGCCACCCGAACGACGAAGAACGTCGACATCCTCCTGCGTCGTGAGGACCTCGATCGAGCATCAGAAGCGCTCGCCGTGGGGGATTTCACTTTGTTGAGGTGAACGGTGTGCCCATGTTTTTGGATGGCCCGGACGGAACCCCCAAGCGGGCGGTGCACGTCATCTGGGCCAACGAACGCACCCGCCCCCGTGACGAACTGCCAGCCCTTGACTGAGCGGCTGGTGCAGGCGTGTCGATTCCAGCCGTTGCTTGAGGGATGTGCCCCCAATCAGAAGTTCTTGGATGCCACTGCGATGCAGCCGCTGGAACACCACCAGAGGCCTGCTGAAGCGGCCGGCGTCCGCTAGACTGCCTCGTTCACCCCGCCGGTTCGGTGGGGCGGGAGAGGCCCCAGATCGAGGATCGCCCACAGTTAGATGCCCCCCTCGTAGATGCCCCCCTCGCGGCAGATGAAGCCAGCGCAGGCGTGCTGCAGTGGACTGCGCACCCCTTGCGGCAGCATCGGGCCAGGGGTGTATTGGCGATCGCGGTCATCATCGGTTGCGGCCTCATGGTCGCAACCAGCTTCAAGACGCCCCTCACGGGCCTGTTGGTGGCCGGCGGGGCTATGGCCGTATTGCTGCTCACGCTGAATCGGTTCTTCCTGCCATCTCGCTTTGCCATCGACGACGAGGGCATCAGTGCCGCCTGGCCTTTGAAACGACAGCGGCTCTGTTGGGCAGATCTGCGGCGATTCGCTCACGATGATGAGGGTGGGTTCCTGTCTACTCGAGCCAATCCCACCCGCTGGCAGTTGCTCCGCTCGGTCGGCGGAATGCACGTGCTGTTTGGCCCTCGCCCTGCAGTTGTCATCCAAGCAATCAAGAGGCGATTGCCTGAGGTGTCCGCATGAGTCTGAAGGCAGCCCTGAAGCATGCATTCCATGTGGATCCGCCCGGTCCGGCTGAGCCCGATGATCGCACACGTGACATCGTTGACACCGTGTGCCGGTCTATCGTGAAGCGGGGCATGGTCATGCCGGCGCTCATGACGCTGGACATGTGCCGCCCGCTGAATTTCGTGGCAGCTCAGGCCATGCACGTCATCAAGCCCGCTGCTGAAATCGTCCTCGACACTGAGTCCTATACGCAGTTTGCGCTCTTTCTGGAAAAGCGTGGCAGCGTCGAATATCTCTGCAATCGTCTCGAACAACATGCCGCGGGCGAGGTGCCCGATGGGGCTGAAGAAGTCTCCGACTCAAGCCCCGGCTCAACCCCCGACCAAGACTCATGACCGATACACCGACTCTGGATCCTGACAAGATCAAGGTGATCCTCGCCACCGACTGTGGCAGCACGACCACCAAGGCCATCCTCATTCAGTATGTGGACGGCGGCTATCGCCAAACCCATCGCGGCGAGGCGCCCACTACGGTTGAAAAGCCCTTCGCCGACGTGACCATGGGCGTGGTCAATTCGGTCACAGAAATCGGTGAGTTGGCCGGCCGCAAGCTGGTCGGCGACGACGGCCGAATCATCACGCCGGCCACTGACACTGAGGGATGTGACATCTACATTTCCACGTCCAGCGCCGGCGGTGGCCTGCAGATGATGGTTGCGGGCGTCATTGCCGAAATGACCGCGGCCAGCGCCAAGCGAGCGGCATTGGGTGCCGGTTCAATCGTGATGGATGTGATCGCCGCCAATGACGGCCGTCGCCCGCACGAGCAGATTCAACGCATCCGTGATCTGCGGCCCGACATGATTCTTCTCTCGGGTGGCACTGACGGCGGCACCACCGACAAAGTCGTGCAGCTTGCCGAACTCATCGCGCCGGCGAAGCCCCAGCCACGCTTCGGCAGCGACTACGAGATGCCCATCATTTACGCGGGCAATAATCAGGCTCAGGGCAGTGTGTCAGAGGTCTTCTCCGAGGGCGGATTCGACCTGCAGATTGTTGACAACCTCCGCCCCGTCCTCGAGCGAGAGAATCTTGGGCCGGCTCGTGACAAGATTCATGACATCTTCCTCGAGCACGTGATGGCCCAGGCCCCCGGGTACGACAAACTTATGGGCTGGACAGGTGCGCCAATCATGCCCACGCCCGGGGCAGTGGGGGACATCCTTCAGACTGTGGCTCGCATCCAGGGCATCAATGTCGTGGGAGTGGACATCGGTGGAGCCACCACCGACGTCTTCAGTGTGTTCGACGAGACGTTCAATCGAACGGTGTCGGCAAATCTGGGCATGTCGTACTCCATCTCCAATGTCTGCGCCGAGGCGACCATGCCCAATGTGCTGCGTTGGGTGCCGTTCGACATGGACGAGCGTGAGTTGCGCAACCACGTCAAGAACAAGATGATCCGGCCAACCACCATTCCCCAGACGCGTGAAGCGCTCATGTTTGAACAGGCGGTGGCCCGTGAGGCGCTCCGGCTGGCGTACAAACAGCACAAGGAGTTCGCTACAACGCTCAAGGGCGTGCAGCAGCAGCGAACGGTGGGTGACACCTTCACGCAGGAGACCGGCGGCGAGACCATCGTCAACAACATGAAGCTCGATTTGCTGGTGGCATCAGGTGGTGTGCTCAGTCATGCCCCACGGATGCACCAGACGGCCATGTTGCTGATCGACGCCTTCGAGCCCGAGGGCATCACCATGCTCGCCAAGGACTCGATCTTCATGATGCCCCATCTGGGTGTGCTCGCCAGTGTGCACCCCAAGGCGGCGGAGGAGGTCTTCGATCGCGACTGCCTGATCTATCTGGGCACGTGTGTGGCTGCAGCTGGCAACGTCAAGGCGGGCAAGACGGCATTCAGTTGGTCCTTCAATGGCCACAGTGGCGAGATCAAGGGCGGCGAGATGGATCTGATTGACCTGCCGCTGGGCGAGACGGCCACCATCACGATCAATCCGGTCCGCGGTGTGGATCTGGGGGCAGGCCCCGGCAAGAAGGTCGAGCGTGAGATCAAGGGCGGCACCGTCGGGGTGATTCTCGACGGTCGCGGCCGGCCGCTGGCGTTGCCCGAGGAACGCACTGCTTGCCAGGCGACCATTCAGGGGTGGATCGACAGTTGCGACATGTACGTTGAAGAGGAGGCCACGGCAGCCGTCTGAGGCGCCGGGCAACAGATCAATGGCCAAGGCCTATACACCAGGACTGCTCGTCACCACGCATCGCCGCCATCGTTGTCGGCGCATATTGCCTATCGCTGGTGACGTGAATGTGAGCAAGGGCGATCAGGTGGTTGCAGATCAGGTTGTCGCTGAGACGAGCCTGCCCGGCGACGTCAACCCGGTCAATCTTGCCAATCAACTTTCCATGCCCGCCTCTGACGTGATGGACTGCATGGTCGTGAAGGAAGGCGACACAGTTGAGATTGGCGACACCGTTGCCCAGACCAAGGGCATCTTCGGATTCATGAAGACGACCATCCCGAGCAAGGTGGCCGGAACGGTGGAGACCATTTCGCCCGTCACCGGCCAGATGATCGTGCGCGGGGCGCCTTTGCCGGTGCAGGTGAAGGCGTACATGTCAGGCGAAGTTGTCAATGTGCTGCCGGGCGAGGGTTGTGAGATCGAGGCCGACGTGGCCTATGTGCAGGGCATCTTCGGCGTCGGAGGCGAAACGGCCGGCACCATCAAGATGGCCTGTCAGGCCCATGACGAGGAACTCGACGCCAAGCACATCACCGATGACATGGCCGGGGCAATCATCGTCGGCGGTGGTCGAATGACGGCTCAAGCCGTGGAGCGGGCCCGTGCCGTAGGCGCGGCTGCCATCGTCTCAGGTGGCATCGACGACGCCGACCTCAAGAACATGCTGGGCTACGACCTCGGTGTGGCAATCACCGGCCGCGAGCAACTGGGCATCACGGTGATCGTGACCGAGGGCTTCGGTGACATCGCCATGGCCGCTCGCACCTTTGAGATGCTCAAGGGGTTTGCCGGGCAGGAGGCCTCAGTCAATGGGGCAACCCAGATCAGAGCGGGCGTCATGCGGCCCGAGATCATCGTGCCGCTCGATGCCGCCCCGCCGGCGAGCGAAGGATCGGGCAGATATGAAGAAGGGCAGTTGGAGATCGGTCGACCTGTGCGATGCATCAGAGACCCGCACTTTGGGGTGATCGCCGAGGTGTCGGGATTGCCCAGCGAGCCGGCTGTACTTGGCAGTGGCTCCAAGGCTAGAGTGCTCGAAGTGAAACTCCCCACCGGCGAGCACGCGGTCGTTCCTCGTGCCAATGTGGAACTCATCGAGGAGTGAGGTTCATGCGAATCCAGGCTGCAGCGTTGCTCGCCTGTGTGCTGTCCGTGACGGGATATGCGCCGGCTGACATCGCACCACCGGGCAAGGTGAAGGCCCTGAATGCCCCCGACGACAAGGGCAACCAGGTCGAGGTCTATTGGACGCCATCTCCGAATGACGCGGTTCCCGGCGCGATTCAGGGCTACGTGATCTATCGGCACAAGGTCGAGACGGGCGAGGGCCTCGAGAGCATCCCCACCGAGTGGGATCCCGATCTGTTCGCTGGGTCCGAGCCCATCGGCGACGTGCCCTACGGCGTGACGGAATTCGTCGATGAGAATGGTGAGCCGGACACAACCTATCTGTACGGCGTGGCCGCGGTCACTGAGAACGAGCAGTCTTCGGTGACACTGGCGTCAGATCTGGTGACGCCCCGGATGGAGTGGATCAACAAGGGCAAGATCTGGTTCCTGATCATCATGCTCACCATCAGCGGCGTGCTGATCTGGTTCGTTCGACATGCCAAGAAGGGTGGTGAGGTCAAGGTTCGAAAGATCGCGGGCCTTGAAGCCGTCTCCGAGGCCGTGGGTCGAGCCACCGAGATGGGCCGTGAAGTGCTCTTCGTGCCGGGCATTCTGGACATCAACGACATCCAGACGGTTGCCGGCATCACGGTACTGAGCAATGTGGCCCGCACCTCGGCTGAGTATGACGCCCAACTAGAAGTGCCCACCGCCCGATCGCTCGTGATGACCACGGCTCGCGAGACCGTGCAGGCTGCCTATCTGGGCGCTGGTCGCCCGGATGCATATGACGAGAATCGCATCTACTACCTGACGGATGAACAGTTCGGCTACACCGCCGGCGTGCAGGGAAAGATGGTGCGTGACAAGCCCGCCGCCTGCTTCTACATGGGGGCCTTCTACGCCGAGTCGCTGATTCTGGCGGAGACCGGCAATTCGATCGGCGCCATTCAGGTGGCCGGTACCGCCATGCCCTCACAGCTTCCCTTCTTCGTGGCGGCCTGCGACTACACGCTCATCGGCGAGGAGTTCTTTGCGGCCTCGGCCTATCTGTCGGGCGATCCAGAGCAACTGGGCTCGCTCAAGGGGCAGGACGTGGGCAAGGTGATCGCTACCTTCCTGCTGGTGATCGGCTGTCTTCTGGCCACGCTTGCGGGTGTCTCCGGGCCGGAGAAAGGCTCCGATGCCGAGCCTGGGGCATTCCACACATCCATGCAGGATGCGACGGACTACATCAAACAGAACATCCTCGGCAAGGAGGGCTTCATGGTCGAGGCCGATCGCGGGTCATTCGAAGAGACCGAAGCGAACACCGGTGGAGGTGGTGACCAATGATCGCCAAGCGGACGATTCCACTCCTCATTGCGGCGATCGTGGGCTTCCTGCTCATCGCCACATACTTCGTGCCCTACACGGAGCAGTGGGGTGCCGAGGCGATGGAGATGTTCATCATCCTCGCCGCCGCAGCCATGGTGCTGGGTGCTGGCAATCTGGTGATGATGAACCTCTCCAAGATCTCCCGACGCAGCGAAGGCTGGGGCTACGCGGCCATCACCTTGCTCGCGTTCACGGCAGTGCTGATCGTGGGGATCTTCAAGATTGGGGCCCATGGAACAGCTGTGGCGCCGGACAACGCATGGGCCTCTCCGCCGATTCAGGAGGGAGCGCCCTTCTGGTGGATCTACCAGTATGGCCTTGTGCCGCTGACGGCCACGATGTTCGCCATGCTGGCCTTCTACATTGCCTCGGCCGCCTTCCGAGCCTTCCGAGCCAAGAATCTCGAGGCGACGCTACTGCTGGGAACGGCTTTCATCGTGCTGCTGGGGCAGGTGTATGCCGGCTACTGGTTGACGAGTTTCCTCCCCGATTTGCAGTCCTATGTCGACAGTTTCCCGGAGGCCCAGCGAGGCTTCGCAATGATTGTGGGCATGCAGGCTGAGTCGGGCGTCCCACTGAATGAACTCGTTGTGGCTGGGACTGAGTATGCGGCCCTGCCCGCCGGGCAGCAGGAATTGGCGACACAGATTCATCAACACCTCGACGGCTGGTGGTACCAGTTGCTCAACGGACTTCGGTTGGAGAACCTGACCTCGATCATTCTCGACATCCCGCAGAAGGCGGGCAACCGAGCCATCACCATCGGCATCGCGCTTGGCATCGTGAGCACGTCGCTCAAGGTGCTCTTGGGCGTCGATCGCTCCTATCTGGGATCGGAGGACTGATCCATGATGAACTTCCTCCGCAATCTCGACCGCCGCATCGTGTTCCTGCTCATGGGTTTGGCCGTGGCAGTACCGGTCCTGTTGCGAGCATCATTCCCCGAGCATGTCCAGCCGATGGCCCGCAGCGTCTTCGAGGAGATCGAAGCCCTGCCCGACGGCTCCAAGGTGCTCTTGAGCTTCGACTTCGATCCCGGATCGCAGGGCGAGTTGCTGCCGATGGCCATGGCCTTTACCCGCCACTGCGCCGAGAAGAAGCACAAGATGTACTTCATGTGCCTTTGGCCCTTGGGTGAGCCATTTGTCGAAGATGCGATGAACGTGGTCCTCGGCCTCGAGTATCCCCAACTCAAATATGGCACCGACTATGTGTCGTTCGGGTACAAGCCCGGCAACGAAGCCGTCATCAAGAACTGCATCGTTGATCTGAAGGCTCTGTTCATCACCGATTCACGCAAGACGGATCTCAATAAGATCCCCATGACAGCCAACATCGTGTCGGCCAAGGCGATGGACCTCATCATCAACATCAGCGCCGGTGACCCGGGCACGAAGCAGTGGGTGCAATACGCAGCCACCCCCGGCGACATTCCGCTGGTTGCTGGCTGCACCGGCGTGCAGGCTCCCTTGCTCTATCCATATGTGCCCGAACCATTGCGTGGCCTGCTGGCGGCGATCAAGGGTGCGGCGGGCTATGAGCAAGTGCTGAACGAGGCCTATCCCAATCTGGCCGAGCCGGCGATCGTCAAGTCGAAGTACTCCACGACGGCGGCCCTGCAGAGGATGGGACCACAGTTCGTGGCCCACCTGTTGATGGTCGGTCTGATCCTGCTGGGCAACATCATCTACTTCGTGGACAAGAAGGGAGGCGGCCGATGAGTGACGCTTCCGCCAAGACGAACATGCCTGCGTCTTCCAAGGGTGCATGGGGCATCGTGATCGCCGTGCTGGTGCTCGGCATGGTGCTGGCCGGCGTGCTTCTGGATGCCGGGCAGGTGTGGGTGACGTCGAAGACAGTGACCTATGAAGAGGTTGAGCGTACCCATCACACCGACGAGTGGTTCGAGCACAGCCAGGCCACGGACCGAATTGACAGAGACAAGGCAGCGGAAGCATCCACTCTGGCCATCGTCGACACGGCCCAGGAACACGCTGTGGACGTGAACGACAGTGAGGCCTACGAGTCAGTGGTGCACAAGTCGCGGGTGCGTGGTCTGACCGTGACTGGTGAGTGGCATGAATCCCAGAGCGACACCCTCCGAGAGGCCCTGGCCGACGGGGGCACGCTCGGAGAGCGGGTGTCCTGGGAGGAGCGCAAGGTGGTCAGCCGGCTTCAACTGAAGCATGAGCAGATGGTTTCCGCTGACATAGGACAGGACCAGATCGACAACCTCGTCTCCAAGGCCTACGAGGGCTTGCAGGAGGAGGCGACCGAGGCCGGGCTGCAGTCCATCAAGATGTCGGCAGCGGCTGCACCGGCGGCAGGTCAGCCGGGCCAGGTGAACATTGTTGCCACCGCGAGTGGATACCCCGCCGGTTCCAGCCTGTCCATGAACCGCACGATCGGTGTGTGGCTCGCGGCGATTCTCACTTTGTGCATCATGTCCTTCCTCGCAGGGGACAATCCCTTCTACAAGGCCGCAGAGGCCATCGTGGTGGGGGCCTCGGCAGCCTATTGGATGGTGCTCTCTTTCTGGACGGGCATCGTTGACAAGCTGCTGGTGAATCTGATCCCGGATATCACGCGGGCGTGGGCTGTACCCGGGCTGCCTGAGTCGGCGCAATTCAGTTGGATCTACCTGATCCCTCTGGTGCTGTCATGCATGCTGATCTGGCGTCTCTCGCCCAAAGGTGGGTGGATCGCCCGGTGGCCGCTGGCCTTTGTCATCGGTGCCACGGCAGGATTCCGGTTGCTCTCCCACCTGGAGAGCGACTTCCTGCTGCAGATCAAGCTCACGATCACCTCGCTGTGGGTTGTTGGAGCCGACGGGTTCGAATTCTGGAACTCGGTAGGCGCGATCGTCGTGCTGCTCAGCGTGCTGTGTTGCCTGGTCTACTTCTTCTTCTCCATGGAACACAAGGGTGCCGTGGGCAAGACGGCTCGAGCGGGTATCTACGTGCTGATGGTCACCTTCGGCGCAGCATTCGGGCTCACCGTAATGGGCCGTATCACCCTGCTGACGGAACGATTCGACTTCCTCTTCAAGGACTGGCTGCATCTATTGGGATGAGGCCCCTGAGAGGCCCCTGGGGGCATCAGGGCAGTCAGGTGATTGACAGTGGCCCCCGCCTGGCCTACGATTGCCCCCTTCCACAGGCCCGAATCGGGTCTGCAGACCCGGTTTCCCTCTCGTGCAGGAGTTCTCGACATGGCCGTTCCAGCCTTCCGCACCTCCCCCTCGCGTAAGCGAAAGCGGCGGTCGCACCATGCGCTTCGACGAACCAACCTGTCGACCTGCCCGGCATGTGGCGCTACGCGTCATCCGCACCGTGCATGTCGCGAGTGCGGATATGTTCGCCCCGGGCTGACCCTCAAGACTTCCGGCTTGGGCTGATCTCGCATGCGTATCGGCGTCGACTGCATGGGGGGCGATCTTGCGCCCGATCCCATTCTTGAAGGTGCGCTGGCCTCGCTGGAAGACTTCAGCGAGGATGATCGCCTCGTGCTGTTCGGTGCGGGTGAAGTGCTCGACCGGGCGGCTGGTCTTGCCGGTGACAGGGCCCATCTGATCGAGTGTGTTCCCAGCACGTCCGACGAAGTCTCCATGGAGGCATCACCCGTCGAGGCTGTGCGATCAAATGCGGGCAGCGCCCTGGTGCAGATGACGCGCATGGCCGGCCCCAAGGCAGGTGATCAGCGCATCGACATGGCCGTGTCGGCGGGCAATACCGGGGCCTTCGTTGCGGCAGCCCAGATGTTCATGCGTCGATTGCCTGGTGTCGCCCGGCCTGGCATCGCGGCCATCGTTCCGACCTTTGCAGGTCCGGTGACGTTCATTGACGTGGGGGCCAACATCGAGCCCAAGCCGCACCACCTGCATCAGTACGGCATCATGGGAACCGTGTACACACGGCGCGTACTCGGCATTCAGACGCCGCGCGTGGGCCTCATGAATGTTGGTGGAGAAGAGCAGAAGGGCACTGATGACATGAAGCGGGCTCGGGACCTGCTGCGTGAAGATCCGAATGTCGAGTTTGTCGGATACGTCGAAGGTCGGGCGGTCTTTGACGGTGCCTGTGATGTCGTCATCAGCGACGGCGTGACGGGCAACGTTGTGATCAAGCTCGCCGAGGGGCTTTCGCGAGGCATCTTCAATCGCATCAAGGAGAAGATCACCGGGCTCGACCCCAGCGTCGCCCGCCAGTTCGGAGGCGTGGTGAAGGAACTGTATGCCGAGTACGACTACCACGAGTACGGCGGCGCCCCGCTGCTGGGGGTCAATGGGGGATTGCTCATCTGCCATGGTTCATCCAAGGCGATCACCATTCGGAATGCCGTTGGAGCCGCCCGGCGATTCGTTGGCCTGGGTGTGAACGAGCGTGTCTGCGAGCTGCTGGACCAGCAGGAAGCGAGCGTGGGATGACCACCTGCGGTGTTCGCATTGCGGGAACTGGTTCAGCGGTTCCCGACAGGCGACTGACAAATGATGACCTGGCGCAGATGGTCGATACCAGCGATGAGTGGATCCGCAAGCGCACTGGAATCTCCGAGCGTCGAGTAGTTGATCGGGAATCCGGAGAAGGCCAGTTCACACTCGCGTGTACGGCAATGCAGCGGGCGCTTGATGATGCCCAGATGCGAGCCGACGAACTCGATCTGATCATCAATGCCACGGTCTCTGCTGAGATGACATGTCCCAGCAACGCCTGCCGCATCGGTGCCCATATCGGGGCGGGTACGGCAGGGGCTTTCGATCTGGTGGCAGCCTGCTGCGGCTATGTCTATGCGATCAATCTGGCGGACTCGCTCATTCGATCTGGGCGGCACAGGGCCGTCGGCATCATCGGCTGCGATGCGATGTCCACCCTGTTGGATTATGACGATCGCAGCGTTTCGATTTTGTTTGGCGATGCGGCGGGAGCAGCCGTACTTGTCGCCGATGATGATCCCGATCGTGGATGCCTGCATCAGGTGATGGAGGCCGACGGCAACGGCTGGGAGTCGCTGTACATTCCTCGCAAGGAAGCTGATGTAGCAGAAGGTGCGGTTGGCGAGCACATCAAACTTGGTTGTCTGCGGATGGACGGCAAGGGTGTCTACCGATTCGCGGTCGGCAAGTTCCAGAAGGTGATCGAAGAGGCGCTGCAGCACACCGGTCTGGCGGTGGACGACATCGCTCAGTTCATCTGCCATCAGTCCAACGTGAGAATCATCGAGTCGGCCAAAGAGAAGATCGGCCTTCCTGATGAGAAGGTCTACATCAACATCGACCGATACGGGAATTCGTCCGCCGGGTCAGTCGGCCTGTGTTTCGATGAGTTGCGCCGCGCCGGCAAGGTGGTGGAAGGCGACAGGGTCATCTTCGTGGCCTTTGGTGGCGGTATGACCTGGTCCAGCAGCGTCTGGAAGGTCTGACTGGTCGCACGTGGGGGAACCTATGATTTGGAGTCCATGAGCATGAACGATACCACCGTCATTTGCCCCGGTCAGGGAGCCCAGGCACTGGGTATGGGGTGCGCCTGGATGGAGGCATCCGAGGCGGCCAGGGCAATCTTCGATCGTGCGAACGATGTGCTGGGCGACGCTCTGGGGGCGCCCTTGTCCGAACTGTGCCGAAGTGGCCCGGTCGAAACGCTCAATCGAACAGATGTCAGCCAGCCAGCCATCTACGTGTGTTCAATCGCCAGTTGGCATGGGCTCACCGATGGCGAGGCGCCTGTTCCAACATGCACCGCCGGACTATCGCTGGGTGAGTACACCGCTCTGCATCTGGCGGGCGTGCTCTCATTCGAGGATGGTCTGCAACTTGTTGCCCGTCGAGGGGAGCTCATGCAGGCAGCGGCTCAGGAGAGCGACGGCACGATGCTCGCCGTTATGGGGCTGGCGGACGAATCCGAGGCGACGACCTTCTGCGACGAGGTGCTGGCCGAATTGGGTGGTGGTGTGCTGGTGCCAGCAAATCTCAACGCCCCGGGCCAGATCGTGCTCAGTGGAGATACCGCCGCCTGCTCAGCCGCAGCGGATGCCTGTGCTCAGAGAGGGCTGCGAGCAACACCGCTGTCAGTGGCTGGCGCCTTCCACAGTGCCCACATGGCCTCGGCAGCGCGGGGCTTGGAGCAGTCGCTGCAAGCCGCCGAGGTCAGATCTCCCGCCTGTGAGGTGTGGTCGAATGTCACAGCCGATCGATACGATGCGGATCCGGAGGGCATTCGCCGCCTGCTCGTGGAGCAGTTGACCAGCCCTGTCAGGTGGGCCAGCCAGTGTGGAGCCATGGTTGAAGCGGGGCGGGTGGTGTACACGGAACTTGCTCCGGGTAAGGTGCTGCGGGGGCTGATGCGACGCATCAGTCGAGATGCGAAGGTAACGAGCCATGATGAACCAGACCCGACCCATGCGACCTGATCCGCGACCACTGCCACTGGCTTTCGCGGCAGCATTGCTGCTCGGCGGCGTGAGCTTTACGAGTGGTTGTTCCGAGGAGCCACCACCACCGCCGCCTCCACCGCCGCCGCCACCGAAGGACACCACACCCAAGGCAAAGAGTGCCGAGGATCTCAAATCGGAACTGGGCGTTGATGCGCGCATCTACATGAACGAAGAGCTCGCTCATCGTGATGAAGCGGTTCGTGCTGGAGCAATGTTGTTCATCGATGCGCTGCTCAATGACAATCGTGATCTGGCAAAGCAACTCTCTGGCACCGACGCATCTGTGGCTGGCATGCTGACCAACCCGCCTTTCTCTGACGCTCGGCACGAAGTTGAGCGAGTTGATCTTGAGTTTGGCCGCATCTTCGGTGGCGATGCGATGTTGGTGATCTGGGAGTTTCCTGATCGCCTCGACGCGCAGATGTGGGCCGTGGGCGGGCCGACGACGGGTGGCGAAGCGACCCACTATTGGCCGAGTTTTCGCAATGACTTCACCCGTGAGGGCGAAGCGGACGTCTCCTCAGACGACCACTGGGCCTATGACAACGGCAAACAGGTGGCGTTCTTTGCAGCGCCTGCCATGCAGAACATGATCGACCACCTCGGTGAGGAGCCATTCCAGGATTGGAGCGACATGGTCGCCTCGTGGCATGAGGTCGCAAAAGAGCCGGACTTGGCCATCACCGTGATCGACTGGACCAACGTCAACTGGCGCGAGGAGCGAGCCGGAGGTGGCGGTGGCAGGGCGCCCGGGTTTGGTGGCGGCGGTCCTGGCGGTGGTCCTGGTATCTCGCCTCCCTGAACACGTTTTTTCCACCGGCTGGATCAGGGCCATTCGCCCGTCAATCGGAGGGTTTCGTCATCGCTGCTGACTCATCACCACAAGAACATCGTGTCGCGATTGTCACAGGCGCCAGCCGAGGCATCGGGCGGGCCATTGC
Source organism: Phycisphaerales bacterium (assembly GCA_022446885.1). Lineage (GTDB taxonomy): Bacteria > Planctomycetota > Phycisphaerae > Phycisphaerales > SM1A02 > JABAAC01. The sequence continues at coordinate 48,112 of JAKVBU010000024.1, forward strand.
TACGGCGCTGGGCGCCAGAGGTCGTCACGTTGTCTGCGTCGCTCGTGACCTCGAGAAGCTCGAGGCGGTCTCAAGCGAGATTCAATCTGCAGGCGGCTCGGCCGAGGCCCGCGCGTGTGACCTTGGTGACGGCGATGCCGTCGATGCACTGATGGACGGCGTCGTTGAGACGCATGGGCGGCTCGACATTCTGGTCAACAACGCCGGAATCACCCGTGATGGGCTGCTGCTGCGGATGAGCGATGACGACTACGACACCGTCATGCACCTGAACCTGCGCAGTGTCTTTCGCATGTGCCGAGCCGCGGCTCGTCCAATGATGCGAGGCCGCTTCGGTCGGATCATCAACATCAGTTCGGTGGTGGGGCTCTGGGGCAACAGCGGGCAGGCCAATTACGCGGCTGCCAAAGCAGGGCTCATCGGGCTGACGAGGTCGATCGGCAAGGAGTTGGGCGCAAAGGGCGTGACAGCCAATGTCGTCGCGCCAGGCTTCGTGGAGACCGACATGACGGCCCAGTTGCCCCCTGATCTGCTGGCGGAGGCCGTCAAGCGGCTGCCGGCCCGACGGGCGGGCACTGTGGACGAGATTGCCCATGCGGTGGCCTTTCTGGCCGACGATGAGGCCGCCTACATCACAGGGCAGGTGCTCTGTGTGGATGGCGGATGGATGGGGTGAGGCCCGGTTTGCCGCCGGAGGCGGCACTGGAGTAGAATGCCCACCAATGCAGTGGCAGGGCCGCTGCGATTTCCCGCACAGAGGAGAAGCACCGTGACCGAATCCGAGGTCGAAACCAAGGTCATCGAAATCGTCGCCGAGCAGATGGGCGTCGAGAAGAGTGATATCAGCCGCGAGACGAGTTTTGCGACCGATCTCAACGCCGACAGCCTGGACACCGTCGAACTGGTCATGGAGTTCGAGGACGAGTTTGAAACTTCGATCCCCGACGACCAGGCCGAGAAGATCCAGACGGTTGGGCAGGCGATCTCATACATTCTCGAGGCCGCCAAGTCTCAGTCGTCCTGACGTCCAGTTGAGTACCGTCCGGGTTGAATGCCTGCGGGCAGACCCGATCGAAGACGACAGGCCGCCGCCGGCCGAACCCACGGGATCGGGCAGCGGCGGCCTTTCTTTCCCCGACACCGACGTAGCCGGAGCTGTCGAATGAGCCAGAACAGACGAGTCGTGGTGACCGGGTTAGGTGCCGTGACGGGCATCGGCCTCGACGTCTCTACATTCTGGTCATCGTTGCAGGAGGGCCGCTCGGGCGTTTCGCCCATCGACGCCTTCGAGACTGACGAGCAGTGGTCGACCACGATCGCCGGCCAGGTACACGGGTTCGATCCCACATCCTGCATGGACCCGCGGGAAGCCAAGAAGGTCGATCGCGTGGCCCATCTTGGGGTGGCGGCGGCAACCCAGGCCGCTGAGCACTGCGGGATCGATTTCGGCTCGGGAGACCCATGGCGACGCGGCGTTGCAATCGGTTCGGGGATCGGCGGTATTCTGACGATCGAAGAGCAGTACCTTCGCCTGCTTGAGAAGGGGCCGCGCCGACTGACACCCTTTGTTGTCCCTCGACTCATGGTGAATGCTACGGCGGGCCACACGTCCATCAAGTACGCCCTCAAGGGCTGGAACATGGCTCCTGCCACGGCATGCGCCACTGGCGGTCACGCCATCGCTGATGCCGTCACGCAGATTCAGCGAGGGGCGGTGGATGTGGTGTTGGCTGGCGGGTCCGAAGCATCCGTGTCGAAGCTGTGTATTGCTGCCTTTGGTGTCATGAAGGCCTTGTCCACCCGAAATGAGGAACCAGAGCGGGCCTCACGCCCGTTTGATCTCGATCGCGACGGATTCGTCATGTCCGAGGGCGCTGCAGTGCTGGTGCTTGAGGAACTGGAGCACGCCAAGGCCCGAGGGGCGGAGATTTACGCTGAGATTCTGGGATACGGCATCACGGGCGATGCTCACCACATTGCTGCACCGGATCCAGAAGGGGCTGGCGCCCACATGGCCATGAAGCTCGCTCTGGAGGACGCCGGCGTCGCGCCCGAGCAGGTGGACTACATCAATGCTCATGGCACATCGACACCCTTGGGCGACGTCGCAGAAGTCAGTGCCGCCAAGGCACTCTTTGGCGATCACGCCTACAAGTTGGCCATGAGTTCGACCAAGTCCATGACCGGGCACGCGCTCGGTGCGGCTGGTGGTATCGAGAGTGTGGCCGTCGTCAAAGCCTTGTGTGACGGCGTGTTGCCACCGACGATCAATCTGGACACCCCCGATCCAGAACTGGATCTGGACTTCGTGCCCAATGAAGCCCGCGCCTGCGATATCGACATCGCACTGAACAACACGTTCGGATTCGGAGGCGCGAACGTCAGCCTCGTCTTCAAGCGTTGGGCCTGAGTCCGCTGAGGCAGGCCTCTAGAGACCTCTAGAAAGGCAGGCTCAGCCCGCCCCATACCACGACGTTGTCTCTTCCGGGATTTGTCCGGAAGAGGGACGCGTTTGAGATGTGATGCCAGCGGGCACCGATGATGGCCCGGCGGCCCTCTCCCACGTCAAAGGTGAAGCCGAAGCCCGCTTGCGGTGTGAAATTGAAGCGGGAACCATCGATTGGTACGTCGTGATTTGATCCCAGCATGCCGCAGCCAAAGTCGGTGAAAAACGACCAGTCATCCCTGCGAACAAGATGCCAGCGAAAGAGGAGATCCAGCGATCCGCCCATCGCATCTTCGCCGGTTTGAAAGAACCCCCAGAGCCGCACTTCAGGTGCAAATGAGAAGCCCTCTACCAGGAAGTACTCCAGACCCAGCCCGAGGAATGCCTCCTTGTTGCGAACCTCGGTCACCTGCGCGCCGATCCCCCCTGTGATCATCCAACGCAGCGTGCCTTGTGCTCCAAACGCATCATTGGGTGCCCCCTCTTCAAGTTCTGTCGCTCCATCGCTCTGCCAATTGGTCCGCCAGGGCGCACATGTGAGGTCGGCCAGAGGGCCTTCCAGGGGGCCCTCCTCTGAGGCGGTGGCCCCCGACGCTGAGATGGTGCATCGAAGGTGGTGGGCCAGCGCCTGATCCGGCACCGGCTGAAGCGAGAAAGAAGCGGCCATCACCGCGGGCAAGAAGATGTCGATAGGCATGAATCCCTCCGGCAACTACCCTAGCAGGGCTCTGGCGGGCCCTCCAGCAGGGCTTCAAGCAATGTTCCCAGGGCCTGCATGGCCGAATTGGCATCCCGCTTGAGGGCCAGCAGCCGTCCCACTTGCATCGGGTGCAAGGCGAGCCAGCCCATCGCCGAGGCAAGCCTGGTTCGCCCTTGGGCATCGACCCACTGTTCAACCGGAGGCAAGGTCGCGTCTAGACCATCACTGACGCCTCGGACGATCGCCCAAGGGCGTTGATCACGGTGGGCTGCTTTGGCAAACGCCTCACTCTCAAGATCTGCCAGCGTGGCGCCTGTTGCGCGGGCGACAGCCTCGCGGCAGGGGCGATCAGGCAGGACATCACGCACCTGACAGACGCTGGCTGTGGATGCGCCCGCCGGAGGCCGCAGGGGAGGTGGGGCATCGACCTGATGAACAGCGTCGATCCACCAGGCACTGCCCCCAGGCACGTGGGGCTGCAGTGCGGTAGCCAAACCAGCCAAGATGACGGGGCAGGTTGGCTCGATGGGCGAGAGCGCCGCTTGGACCCTCTCTGGCCCGGGGCCGCTGCAAATCACCTCCACACCGAGCCGCCGCAGATGCCCAAGGGCAGCAGCTTCGAAAGCCAGCGGACAGAGGATGTGAGGAACACAGCTCATGAGGGCGACGAACGGTCAGCGTCACGCTATCATCCGCACCCCGACCCCATCGTCTAGTCAGGCCTAGGACGCCAGGTTTTCATCCTGGAAACAGGGGTTCGAATCCCCTTGGGGTCGCTTCTTCATGCTCGCGATGTCTCTGCTTGCGTTGCTGGCGGCGACGACGCCAGCTCCATCACCAGGAGCCGCGTCGCAGGACGAGCCTGCAGGTTCTACAACTGCAGGCTTTACAACTGCAGGGCTTCGGTCGGGGCCGACGCATCGAGTTGCGGGCACCGTTGAACAGATAGAGCCGCTTCCGGCGCCCCAAGACGGCATGCTCGAAGTGTTCGTTCGCAAGGCCGACGGCGCTCTTGTGCAAGCCATCGTGCCCGAGACATGGGCCACGCAGGTCCAAGTTGGTGCCAGCATCGACTTTGCTTCCAGGCCTGATGGCACCTATTCCTACCGCGATCAAAATGGTCAGCGACGAACGGTTGAGCGGGTCAAGGCGATCGAAGCGCCTGCTGCGACGAGTTCGGGTGTCGATGACTTGACCCTTATGTTGGGCTTACTGGTGCTGCTGATGGCCGGCTTCGGCATTCTGGCGCTTCTCGTAGCTCGATCTCGCAGCAGCCGCCGGTCGGTGGGTGAACTCATCGAGGAGGGTGATGAGACCGTTCCCTGCGATGACGACGAGCCTCCACTGCCGGGGGATCCGGCCGATGCCATGGCCGAATTGATGCGGCGGGCGCAGAATGCTGAGCAGTGAGTAAGACGCTCATTCCATCCAGCCGAGGTGCGTACGAGGTGCACGTGGCGCCCGGATTGCTGCAGAGCGCCGGGGAGATGTGCGGCCAGTTGCTCAAGACGCGACGCGTGCTGGTTGTGGCTGACGATGAAGTGACCGCCACGCACGCCCGCACAGTTGTGGAGGGGCTGCAAGCGTCCGGACTCACGGTTTCGATGGTCTCTATCCGGGCAGCAGAGATTCGCAAGACCATCGAGGTTGTGGCTCAGATCTGGTCTCACGCCATGTCGGCGGGGATCGAGCGATCGGATGCACTGGTGGTGGTCGGAGGGGGCCTCGTTGGCGACGTCGGCGGCTTCGCAGCGGCTTCGTGGCTGCGAGGGGTTGATGTAGTGCAGATTCCCACCACGCTGCTGGCGATGGTCGATGCTTCAGTTGGCGGCAAGACAGCTGTCAATGTGCCGCTGCCCGATTCCGTCGGTGGTGGGTTGGGCAAGAACATGGCTGGCGCCTTCTGGCCACCCCGCCTGGTGCTGGCTGATCCAGAGACGCTCCAGACGCTGCCCAGCCGGCACATCAGTTGTGGGCTGGCGGAGGCCGTCAAGCATGGTTTGCTGGCGGATCCAGATCTGCTCGACCTGATCGAGCGCATGGGGCCCGCTCTGGTCAAGGGTTCATTGGATGGAGCCGAGACGATCATCAGTCGGGCCGTCTCTATCAAGGCCGACATCGTGGCCCGTGATGAGCTCGAATCCGGCCAAAGGGCCTTGCTCAACCTCGGGCATACCTTCGCCCATGCCATCGAGGGGCGGCCGGCACTGGGGCTGCATCATGGAGAAGCTGTCGCCATCGGGCTCATGGCGGCGGGCGCCCTCGGGGTGCAGTTGGAGACGATGGCGTCTGATGCGCTGGATCGACTGAGATCGCTGCTGGCGTCGCTCTCCCTGCCGGTCATCTTGCCTGGTCCGTGCCCCGCGGACCAACTGCTTGAACGGATGCGATTCGACAAAAAGATGGACCAAGGCACGATGCGTCTCATCGTGCCCCAAGCCCCATGCGGCGCCTGTATTCGAACAGATGTGTCCGACGCGCAGGTGCTCGAAGCCTGGCGGAGCGTTGGGGCTTCTTGATCACTTGAATTCTGGGGCCATCACCCAAGAGAGACCGATAGTCTCTTCAGACTCACCGGGCAAGGAGGCCCGCCGGCGCCGTGCGCATCATTGCATTGGTCAATCAGAAGGGCGGTTGTGGCAAGACCACGACCGCCATCAATCTTGCGGCAGTCGCTGCTGCTTCTGGCAAGAGAACGCTGTTGGTGGACATGGACCCTCAGGGGCACTGTGCCGCGGGCCTTGGCATCCCCGAGGACCGCGTCGAGGGTGGCACGACCGCCATTTTGCTGGGGGAGTACGTAGACCGTGAGACCATCTTCTGGGACATCAGTCCAACGCTCAAGGTGCTGCCCAGCACCGTGCTGCTCTCCTCAGTTGAGGCTGGAGCGGCAGGCCCTCGATCGGATCGCCGTCTCGGAGAGTTCTTGCAGAGTGTTCGGGACCAATTCGATCTGTGCCTGATCGACTGCCCACCATCGCTGGGATTGCTGACCATGGCGGCGCTCCAGGCCGCTCAGGAAGCGCTCATACCGGTCGAGACGGGCTACTTCTCCCTCAAAGGGGCGCAGCGGCAGTGGGACACCATCGAGGCGGTCGTGCGTCGATTGGGGCGGTCGCTCCAGCGGTGGGTGCTGCCGACCATCCACGACACCCAGTCACGCATCTCCGGGCGAATCCTCGAGACGCTGCGGAGGCAGTTCACCGGCCGGGTGTCTCCCGTTGTCGTACACGAGCACGAGGCACTTCGAGAGTCTGCCAGCCTCGGTCTACCGGTCTGTGAACTCGAACCTGAGGGATCGGCTCAAGAGGACTTCGCCCGCCTGCTTGCATGGCTGGAGACAACCACGCCGGATCCCATTGAGCCCACGTCGCGTAACGGCTCACGTGCTGCGGAGATCCTCGGGCGTTTGCGAGATCGTCCGGCGCCGCAGCCTGAGTACACCGATCAGACCGATCTGTCTCAAACCCAGGAGCCGGTGTCGAGCCCAGTCCCTCAGCCGCTCACAGGGCCTCAGCCGCTCACAGTGCAGGACACGCCACGAGCCGAGGCAGGAACAACTGCGCTTGCCTCTTGCGGCGTGCAGATTTCAACGAGCGGCGTCCACTTTCGGCAGCCGGGCCGCCCTGGGCAGTCCATGGCCATTCGAGGTGACTTCAATGGATGGTCGGCCATCGCAACGCCGATGCGCTGGGATGCCCAGAGCGGGCTGTTCCAGGCGCTGGTGGCGCTGGAGCCGGGTACCTATCGATACCAGGTGGTGATCGACGGTATGCCCGGCGCTGATCCATTCAATGACGAAGGCGCTGAGGCCGTCGGGGGTGGGGCCGCAAGCGTGCTCCAGATCGATCACGGGCAGCCATGAGCCGGGTTCGGCGGGACATTGAGGCGATGGCGGATCTCCTGTTGGGGCCCGCCGGCGTGTCGATGCCCGATCAGGTCTCGGTGTTGATTGACGGCAATCTTCCCTCGCGTGGAGACGGATGGCGGTCCGCTGCTGCACGGCTGCTGGCCCAGCGTGCACCGGCCTCCTTTCTGCAGGCGCGATTTGGGTCGCTCGATGCGCTTCATCTGGGCGAGTCACAACCGCAGGGAACCGCGTTGGCGCAGTTGTTTGAGTCGGCGCCTCAGGGGCACCACTGGATCGTGTCCATGGGGTCGGCACTTGATCCCTCGACGCTGCAGGGTGTGGACGAGGTCGTGTTGCTTACAGGCGTCGATGAAGCCGCCATTGTTGCGGCATACGCCTTGCTCAAACAGATCGTGTGCGACTGTCCGGGCCCGATGCCGGTTGTTCGGCTGGTGCTTGCAGGCGCAGACTCGCTCGAAGCGGGCGACCGATTCGTGCGAACCGCTCGCGCTCGACTTGGGGTTGAGCCCATCGTGGCCGGATGTCTGCCTGAACCTGACCGTGTCCACCATGCATGGCAACGACTCGACCTGCCCGACGGGGGCATTGGCGCCGTGTTGACCACGCTGGTCGCGGCTGCCGGTTCACGAACAGGCGCGGCCCACGTGAGTGCTCATGTGCCGCCGCCACCTGTTCAGGCCAGTGCACCTGCGCCGCCGC
>JAKVBU010000025.1 GCA_022446885.1 Phycisphaerales bacterium
CGCCGCAGGAGGCACTCGGCAGTGAAGCGAGGCCGCCTGAGCAGTTGCCACCTTCCAACTCGGTCAATCCACCAGTGCAGCCCTCCCCGAGTGCTGCCCCGCGGCCGCCTCTGCCTGAGGGCTTCGAGCCGCTGGCAATCACATGTCCATGCGCTCCGAGTGTTGTCTTTGCCACGGACCAATCGGGTTCGTTGCATGCCGTAACCAGTGCGGCGACGCTGGCCGACTTGGTCGCCGCCATCGGGTGGGCCCAGCAGCATGCAGCCATGTTGCCCGGAGACAGCCCGGTCAAAGGCCATGTGCTCGTGGGCGACATCCACAGCGCCAGTGTGCTCGGGGCAGGCCCCTGGCCAGTGCATCTGGTGATTGACGGGCCACAAGGGCCACAGGTGCTGCCCGCTCAGACGCAGCCATTGTCGCAAGGTCCTTCGGGCACTACCGTGCCCGGATGGCCCTCGACCACCTGAGTGACCATCGACTGAGACCCGCAGGCCGGGGCATGGCCCTGCTGATTGCTGCAGGCGGTGCAGCGCCTTTGGTCATTGCGTCCATGCTGACACCGGCAGCGCAGGGAATGGGTACGCATACGTCGATGGGCCTGCCCGCTTGTGGTTTCGCCACCATGGCCAACATCCCTTGCCCCACCTGTGGCATGACCACGGCATTCACTTGGGCGGCGCGAGGGGACATGTTGTCGAGCTTCATTGCCCAACCCTTGGGCATGGTGCTTGCGCTGGCAGCGGCAATGACGGTTGTCGCGGGCCTGTGGGCCTCGGTGACCGGCGCAGCCATACAGCGGCCGCTGGGAGCCGTGTTTCTGCGGCCTCTGGTGGGGTGGAGCCTTCTGCTCTTGCTCTTGGTGGCTTGGGGGTGGAAGATATGGGCTTGGCAGGCAGGAGTGACGCCATGAATATGTTCCTTCGAGTTTCATTGCTTGCATTGGCCGCGGCCTCGCTCTCTGGCTGCGCCGTGCTCTATGCGGCCAGCGGCATGGCGCAGAACTTCGAGTATCAGAAGGAGATCGTGGTCCACGCCCAGTACGAGGGGCTCGACCATCACACCGTGGCGGTGCTGGTGGACTCCGATCTGGCCCTGCGTTACGAGCGGCCTCGTCTGGTGCCTGAACTTGCCGTCAACATCTCCAGGGCGCTGGCCAAGCACGTGACGGGCATCAAGATCCTGCCGCCGCAGGCCGTCATCCAATGGCAGTACAACACGCCCGAATGGAATCTGCTGCCTCGCGGTGAGGTGTGTGAACAACTGGGTGTGGAGCGAGTGCTCTGGGTCGATCTGCAGACATTTCGATTGCACCCGCAGGGCAACACCTGGATCTGGGAGGGTGTAGTCGAGGCCGAAGTGGGGGTTGTCGAAGAAGGTGGGCTGGATCCTGACGCATTCGTGGATGCATGGCGCATCAGCGCCGCCTTCCCCGACATCAACTCGCTCGATCGAGACTCGGCATCAGAGGAGTCGATCCGTCTGGGGCTCGAGGCGAACTTCGTCAAGCGGACAGCGTGGCTGTTCTACTCGCACGTCGAGCCCAAGTACCCCGACAAATTCAGGTCGGAGAATGCGTCGGAGCAGGCTTCGTGACTAGTGCAGGCCTTCTGAAGCGGTTCCTGTTGTTTGTCGCTGCGATCTCGATTGGGAGCGCGATTGCGAGTTTGAGTGGTGGGTGCAACATCGCCGCCGCGGTTGATGCTGTCACCCGCCCTGATCCCGTGGTCGAGGCCAAGCACACGCTTCCAGACGTGGCCACGGTCGTATTCATCGACGACCGGCGCAATCAAATCAACCCCGTTCGGGTTCGGCGGCAGATTGCCGATGAGATCACGGCTGTGCTCATCGAAGAAGGCTCGATGACCGACATGATCTCGGCCCGTGACGCCGTGGCAGCGGCTCGCCGGCTTGACAGTGCAGGGTCGGTGGCGGGCATCAACCAGATCGGTGAGGCGGTGGGCGCTGATCAGGTGATCTACGTCGAGGCGCTGGGGTTTCAGCTCACTCGTAATGGGCTCAGCCCCGATCCGATGGCCGCCTTCAACGTGCGCGTGCTGGATGTTCGAAGTGGCGAGCGGACATTTCCAGAGACCGAGCAGTTCCAAGCAGCGACAGGGCATCCAGTGCAGGTCACCATCCCGCGCAAGGACTGGGGCCAATTCACTGGTAGCGGTGGGTTGTCCAAGTTGCGAACCTATCTGGCGAAGGAGTCCGGCGACACCATTGCACGGCTGTTCGTGACCACGCACTACACGCAGGCTGGCGAGAAGATGAAGCCGCTGTGAGCGCCACGGTGCATGTCATTCACGCAAGGACGCTGCGCGATCGCCCCGGTCTCGTCGCTCAACTTGAGGCGTGGCGCAGTCAACTGCCCGGAACGCTGGTCGTGCTGTCTGGGGCCACCACCGAGCCGGGCGCAGTGTCCATGGCCCCGGGCGCGTTGGCCCGTTGGTGCAAGGCCTCGCCACCTGGGCTGACCATCGGTTGGGGTGAGGAAGCCCTGCTGGCCGTGTCGGCGCTTCGAGCCCCGACTGCCGCAGTGCTCGACGGGTTGATTGCACATGGGCAGCGCGGCCAGATTTTGGATCGGCTCAGCGCAAGAAGATTGCCGGTACTTGTATCCAGCAGCGCGCTCAAGTCTCGTATCGACACCCTGACAGATGGGCGGGCACGTGTGACCTGGCTCCCGCCCATGATGTCCGCTGGCGGCGGAAGGCCTGTTGAGGGAACCATGAGGGTCATCGGTGAACCTGCATCTGCGACGTTCGTTCGACCCGTGCTCGACGTGCCCATTCGGATTGGTTTGGCGGTGGGTCCTTGGCGATGCAGTGCCTCACGAGCGCACCCTGACTGGTCCGCTTGCGACCAGATGCTTCGAAGTTGCGACCTTCCCGGCCTTGACTCGGCTGACGAGCCGTGTTGTCAGTGGGCTGCAGGCGCCGCCGCAGCCCCTTCGTGCCGAGGTGAGGAGCCTGTCTGGTCTCTGCTGGAAGCCTGGGCTCGAGGTGGCCGACTATTGCTGCCGCGTGGTCATGCGGCGATCGCAGTTTCAGAGGTGCTCGGTGACGCGGTGGTTGACTGTGATCACGAACCAGCTGTGGCGACTGAGCAGGCGGCGCAGCCTGATGCCCTCAGGGGTGATCGTGAGCGTCAGTGTCAACTCTGGTCTGAAGCTGCCGCTGAGATCATGACCAGCCTGCTTCAGGTGGCGCAGCACAGTTGAGTCAACAGTTCGCAGGCCGATCGTTGATAGAGCGACGTGAGCAAGCTGGAATCTAGGGCGTGGCCCGATAGCAGCGGTGATGCCATCGGATCAACTTGGGCGTCCACCATGTGCAGATCTGGATCAGCGATTGGAGATGGCCCCGACCAGTCTCGCTCCCACAGTGTCCGCAGCGCCCAATACCGACTGGCGTAGAGGTCGAAGGCCTCGTTCGGTGATGAAGCCTTGGCCGACATGGGTGACTCGTCATCGCGTTGCAGATGCTCGTCCTGTGTAACGATGTCCGAGCCGAAGCAGATTCGACCGCTCCACCGTCGCAAAAATGCCTCAAGTCTTGGCGTGTCGCAGCGACTGAGTTCACGCACCATCCACTTGGTGGCGCTGGTGTCCAGATGCAGGTGGTCGTATCGCTCCAGCAGCGAGTCGAGACGGTCCAGATCTTCTGGCCAGCCACCCATGTGGGCGGCCAGCCAGGGCACCGGCACGGCCTCGAGCATCGCTTCGAGCTGATCGTATTGCTGCGCCTTTGTGCCCCAAAGATCTGCATCGGCGTAGGTGGTCTGGAACCAGGTGTCGGGGTCGCCGATGTGGGTCATGATGCCCATGCCAAGTGACGCGGCCAGCTCGATTTGCTCGCGGCGGATGGGGCCATCCAGGTCGAGCAGTCGCGCATCACCCATCTGGCGGGCGAAGTCACGAGCTCGCGGCGCTGCCCAGAACTTGCATAGTGGGGCACCCACCTGGGCGAACTGTCTGATGCGTTGGGTGAAGCCGGGGCCGTGGGCGTGGGCCGGATCATCGCTCCGCCAATCGGGAATGGCGATGAATCGCACACGATCGCCCATGACGGCTGTGACATTTTCCATCTGATCGAAAGGCGTCATGGTCACCACCTTGTCGATGCCATAGCAGTCTGCGGCCTCCTTGAAGATCGTCACGGCGCGACGACCTCGCAGATGCAGGTGGATGTCGGTGATCGGTGTAGGCGGCGGCCCCATCAGGCGGGCCTCGTTGCGGTAGTTCAGATCGTGCAGATTGGCCGCCGAGGGTGCCATGGGGGGCACACGCTAGCAGTCAGCAGGCGAGGATGCTGGATCTATCTCAGGGACGTCAGGCAGATCGTTTGCGGCGAGATCGGCCCTTGGGCATGCTCGAGGCGATGACGAGGCCCAAGTAGATCCGGTGGTCAGACTCTGGGGCCAGATGGCCGGCGAGTTGACATTCAACCCAGTGGCCGCAACGAGCCGGTGAGAGCCCGCCGTTGGGTAGTTGATGCATGTCCAGCCCCACGAACGGATCATCGGTGCGGTCCAGTTCACCGGCAAATCGGCGGCTGAGCACGCGATCGTCCGAGTCAGGCATGGACAAGGTGAACATCCGGCTGTCGCGAATCAAGGGTTCCACCAGTGCGCCGCGTGGCACAGACACGGTCAGCAGCACTGGGGTATCGCTACAGGGGGCGACCCATGGGGTCAGAAGCCCAGTACGGGTATCTCCGTGGTGCGCCGTGAGCAAAAACCGCCCCTGAGGCAGGTGGCTGAGAATCGCCGGATTGACGTTGTCTGCATCCATGGTTCTGAGCGAGCAAGTGTGCCTCACGATCTCAGCAAGGCACTGGCAAAACGGCATTTTGGCCCAGATCGCCAGATGATGTTCGGCATCTGTCAGGCTTGTTTGTCGGTTCGCAGCGGGGGATTCGGCCAGTTTTTGGGGATTTGTGTCGAGAAGTGTTGCGATGTGGGGGATTGTGGGATAGTGTCCTCCCGACGTGGTGGCGACTGAGCCAGCACGCCCGTGAGGGCAGTGACGAGGTGGGCTCGTCGCTGCAGAGGTCGAAGGGTTTGCGAACTACCAAGGAACCAGTGCGTGCTCTTTACAGGCGAGTACGAACACACCGTGGATGCCAAGGGGCGACTGGCGATTCCCTCCGAGATTCGCAGTCGGCTGGATCCTGCCGTGCATGGGCGGGGTCTGTATCTGGCACCGGGGCCTTCGGACGCACTGTGGATCTGGCCTGCGAAGACCTTCGAGCAGATGGCGGCAGCCAGCGAAGCCTCACTGTTGCCCGACGAGGACATGCTGGAGTTCGAGGAACTCCTGTACTCGCAATCAACGCACGTCGATCTCGATTCGGCCGGACGTATTCGAGTCCCGGAACGGCTGCTCAATCTGGCACAACTCGAGTCAAACGTGGTCCTGCTGGGTGTGAAGGACCATCTGGAGCTGCGCGACCCACAGCGATGGGGCAGGCAGCGCGACGAACGGCTGGCCAAGCAGGCCGACATCATGATTCGAGCCAGGCGAGCCATGCGACGTGGCCCGGGCGGCATGTCGGAGACGGACACCAAATGAACACGATGACCCCCAGCAGCCGGCCATGGACGGCCTGTACGACTGGACCTTCACGTACGCATTGCGCCTGGGACCGTGGGCACGGATGCCCCTACGTCCCTGACACAGAGGCATGGAGGCCTTGAACAGGGCGCAATGACACGAGCCACGGATGGCTCGTAGGCGGGCTTGAGCCCGCTGCGAATCATGGACGATTCGCACACATTCCTCACGAGTCTCGCGCTCTAGCGCCGAGACTCCCCTTCCCGGTTCGTGACGCGTCCCACCACGCGTCACGAACTGTTTTTGGACCCTGCTCTTTGCCGGTCGCCAGGCTGCTCAGCCTGAGGCCGGTCGGATCTTGCCTGCAATCGATGGCTTCTCAGCGTTGATCTGATCTGCCACCTCGCGGCGATGCACTTCCACGTCACGTGGAAAGTTCAGGGCCAAACGAACTCGGTCGCCCTTGACTGATGCAATCCGCACAATACCGATGGGGTTTGAAGGATCGCCGATGACGACCTCTTCACCTTCCCGTCTCGTAATCACCAGCATGCCTCGGCCCTCCTGCCGCGTAACTGCCGTCCTGACAATGCACCACCGTCACGTGACGACAGCGCCCACCAATGTGTGAGCCTACACCAGCCAGTGGCAGGATCCAAGTGGTCCATCCCCGAGAAGCGGGCACAATTAGGCCCGATCAGGCGTCTTCAATGGCCTCGACAGCGGTGACGCCTGGCACCTTGCCCACGAGATTGGCCGCCAAGCCGTCTCTGAGGGTCATATGGCTGCTCGGGCACCCGATACAGGCTCCCAGCAGTCGCACCTGTACGACGCCCTGATCAGTGATGCCCACCAACTCAACATCGCCGCCATCTGCCTTGATCGAGGGGCGGATGGCGTCCAACACGGCCTCAACCGTGGCTTGATCACAAGGCGTCTCAGTCATGCAGGGCAGGGTAGCGGGTTCAGCCACAGCCCGGTCGCAATAGGATGCTCTCATGCCCGTATTACGTTCGCTTTGTCCCCGTACGGCACGTCGCTGGTGCCTCCTGGCTGGGGTGCTCTGGGCTTGTGGGTGTGCCGGAGGGGTTCGAGACCCCGCTGCCGTGCTGGCCGACGGTTCAAGTTCGGTCATGAAGCATCGGCAAGCCATCAAACAACTGGAGGCCGAGCCTCGGGCCGACACTGCGGCTATCGACGCACTTCAGGGGCTCATCTATCGGCCCGGATTTGAAGTCGATGTTCGGCGGCGGGGGGTGAGCCAATTGCTGGAGCTTGATCGGGCCACGCTCGTGAGGACGCTTCGACAGCGGCTGCCACGGATCACCGACAAGCCATGGCTTCGGGCATTCTGCGTCTGGATTGGTGATCAGGCGTGGACGCAGGGCGAGCAAGCGACCATTGAAGAGGCCTTGGTGAGTAGTTGGGGCCGTCCATGGACGGGTGGCCTGACCGAGGGGCAGCGGCCGGAATTCATGGCGCTCGAGGCGCTGCAAGGCAATCGAGACATGGTCTCCTTTGTGTGGGCGCAGTTGCTTGCTCACGACAAGCCTTCGCAGGAGGCTTTTCGGCACCGCTGCTGGGATCTGCTGCATCGTCTGGGTGGGCGTGGCCGCCTTGTCGAGGCCATTGCGCTCATAGACCCCGAAGACGAAGCAAATGCGATGCTCGTTGACCTCCACGCTGCGGCAACCGACTTTGGCACCGTCCCATGGAATCGCGAGGAGATCCTCTGGCTTCGGAAACTTCGTGAGCCCAGCCGCCGAGCATTCTGGAGCAGGGCCGAGGCCGCTTGCGCGGCAATGCCCCCACAGCGCAGGCAGGGCCTTCGAATCGCGGATCTGCCCGTTGCAGTCGCAGCCATGCGTCATCGACCAGACCTGTCGGGATCTGATGTGAACGACATGGTTGGCGATCTACGAGAGCGGCTGCGGGGTGCTCGTCATTGGAGCGATGAAGATGCCTATTACGTCGATGGCGCTCGCGTGTCAGAGCGGTTGGCATCGCATGAAGCCGATCTGGTTTGGGGCGACGCAGCCGCGATCACACTTGCACTGGATGCACTGGAATTGGAGCCCGTTCGAGCCCATCTGTTCGATTACGCCGACCGAGACAATGCCGACACGACCACTGAGTACGGGGGCATCATGGCCCTTGATGGAAAGGGGCGTTACGAGCTGATCGAGTTCGAACCACGTGTGCGGCATCATGACCTGCGTTTCAACGCGCCTCAGGAGATGTTCGACCGCGGGTACACGGGGCTGTTCCACTTTCACTTCCACGCGACCTCCCACCGCAATAGAGACCACGCCGGGCCCGGCTGGGGCGATTTGCAGTATGCCGATGGCACGCGGGCCAACTGCCTCGTGTTCACGTTCGTAGACGAGGACACGCTGAACGTCGATTGGTTTCGGCACGGTGGTGTGGTCGTGGATTTGGGGTGCATCAAGCGTCCCGCCGCTTCATGACAGAGGAGGCCGACATCAAGGGCATTCGGATGCACGGTGCGGGCAACCGCGTCTTGCTGGTGGATCGAGCGTCGCTGGGTTCGATGGAAGGCCCTGAACTGGCTCGGGGTACCAGTGCCCCGATCGACGCGCTCCTCGTGCTGGATGATCGTGGTGAAGAGGGGATCGGTGTTCGGGTTTACAACCGAGATGGGAGCGACGGATCGGTCTGTGGCAACGGCATGCGATGCGTGGCCGCCATCTCTGCGCCCCACGGAGGCGAAGTCACACTGATCAGCGATGAGGGGCCTCACCGGGCTCGAGTCGAAGCAACTGGCGATGGGAACTGGCTGGTTGCGCTGGACATGCCCGAGGCTCAACTGGGCGCGGCCACCGTGGGGCTGGCCCAGCAGGCGGATGAAGATGGTCTGATTCGAGTTGATCTGGGAACAGGTGAACTGGAGTTGTATCCGGTCTCAACGGGCAATCCACACTTGATTTGTCTCGTGAATGAGGCCCCTAGCGCCGAACTGGTCAACACCGTGGGGCCGGCAGCGCAGCAGTTGCGAGAAGGCGGCATCAACCTGCATCTGGTGAAGTTGCTCTCGCGTGCTTCAATCGCCTTGCTGCCCATCGAGCGAGGGGTAGGTCCGACCGCAGCATGTGCAACCGGGGCTCAAGCAGCAGTTGCTGCTTTGCACGCTCAGGACCTGTGCGACGTTGATGTCGACGTGCACATGCCAGGTGGCACACTTCGAGTGCAATTGGGAAGCCCAACCCACGTAACGGGTCCGGCTGCTATCGATCGCAGCCCCCTACACTCCCCTTGATGTGTACGTTGTCCACCATCGAAGTGCACGGTTCGCCCAGCGACATGGGACAGGCGCTGGGAGAGGGCCTGCGGCCATCCATCGAGCGCCTGATGGCAAGGCGCCGTGCATCCGCTGCCGACTACCTGAGAGAGCGGGGCCTGAGCGGCGGGGACCTGTCGCAACTCGGCGCAGCCTGCTTGCAGGTATTGCGCGGCTGGGATCCCAGAGGTTGGGATGAGCATCGGGGCGTGGCCCGTGGCGCGGGTGTGAACGCGGACGAGCTCTACGCCCTCGTCAATCTGACCGACGTGAGGGATCTGGCCTGCATCCCGGCCCAGACTGATGCCGAGGGTTGCACGGCCGTACTCATTCCCGCCGCGGCTTCGTTACATGGCACACCGCTGGGCGGGCAGACCTGGGATCTCATCTCCGGAGATGTCGAGGACATCATTGCTGTGCGCCGCACGCCCGACGAGGGCCCTGCTACCTGGAGCGTCACCGTTGCCGGGGCGCCATCCCTCATGGGCATGAACGAGACCGGGCTGGCCGTGGGCACTACCAATATCAAGGTGGCCGGCGCCAGAATTGGCGTGGGCTACATGTCGCTGCTCCATAGAGCCTTGGCTTGCAGTGATCGCCGGGAGGTTGCCACCTGCATCGGTGGAGGGCCACGCATCGGGGCTCACACTTACTGGGCCGTCGATCCCATGGGGGCCTTGGAGTTGGAGTGCGATGCGATGAGCTGCACCCAGCGTGAGGCGTTGACGGTGCCGCTGGTTCGAACGAACCACTGCCTGCACCCCGCTCGACAGGACGCCGAGCCCCCGTCGGAGTCATCCTTGCAACGTCTGGCCCGTGCTGGCGAGCTCGAGTCGAAGTCCGGCCTGACAGTGGAGGATTTGCGTGCCGTTTTCTCCGACCGCCGCGATGGTTTGAATTCGATCAACCGCCGCCATGAAGACGGCGAGCCAACCGCCACAAATGCCTGTGTCATCGCCGATCCGTCCAAGGGCGTCCTGCATGCCTGCCGTGGAGAGGCCGATCAGGGCCAGTGGATCGAGTTGCACCCCTGAGGGGCGTACACTGTGCGGCCATGGACTCCGCTCTGCAGACGCATGTCGAGGCCCTCGCCGCGGCGATCGAGGCCGATCGCTCGGCGTTTGATGCCATCCGCCCACCTGCGGATCCCTCGTCACTGGACGCCTTACTGGACCGACAGCGCACTGTGCGAGGTCGAAACAGTTTCCTGCCATTCATGGGGACCGGTCGCGGGTGGGGCCCGTTCGTGGAGAACCTCGACGGATCGGTGAAACTCGACATGGTCACCGGAATTGGGGTGCACGCCTTTGGGCATGGTGACCCCGAACTCCTGCGGGTGGCGATCGAGGCTGCAGCTGGCGACACCCTTATGCAGGGCAATCTGCAGTGCAACCAAGAGGCCGTCGAGTTTGTCGAGACATTGTTGGGAGAAGCCCGCACCGGAGACAGCGCTCTGGAACATGTCTTTCCCTGCTGTAGTGGCGCCGTAGCCAATGAGACGGCCCTGAAGATCTGCATGCAGAAGCGAGGCGGGGCGCCTCGGGTGCTCGCCTTCGAACATTGCTTCGCGGGCCGCACGACAACCATGTCACAGATCGGTGACAGCGCCGGCGCCCGTGAGGGCATCGCGTTGAATCTGCCCGTTGACTACCTGCCATGGCATGATGCCACCGACCCGGCTGGTTCCCTCGATCGAACGCTCGCAGCGCTTCGGGAGGCGATTCGACGTTGGCCCGGCCAGCATGCGTGCATCGTGCTCGAGCCGGTACAGGGGGAAGGTGGCTTCGCGCCCGCGCCGGTGGAGTTCCTACGGCCCGTTCTTGAGACAGCCCGAGCCTCAGACATTCCCATTTGGTTCGACGAGGTGCAGACATTCGGTCGCACCCAGACGATGTTCCGGCAGACATGGACCGGCTTGGAGTCTCTTGTAGATGTGGTGACCGTTGGCAAACTCTCACAGGTGTGCGCCGCCATCTACACAGCAGACATGAACCCCAGACCTGGACTGCTCAGTGGCACCTTCATTGGATCCACGGCGGGATTTCGGGTGGGAAGACGGATCATCGAACGTCTGCGAGACGGCGGCTACTACGGAACTCAGGGCAAGATCGAGTCGTTTCACGGGCACTTCCTTGAACTGGCCGGCGAACTCATGCGGGAACACCCCGCGGCCTTTCCCCAGGTGGAGGGCCGCGGCGGACCGATTGAACTTGCCGGAGGGTGCGGCGGCATGATGCGGTTGACGCCCTTTGGCGGAGACAAGGCCCGCATCATTGAGCTGGTCCGTGGTTGCTTCGATGCCGGCGTGATCCTCTTCTTCTGTGGGCATGGGCCGGTGCATCTGCGCATGCTGCCGCCGGTGGGGGTGTTGGAGAAGGGACATCTGGACACCGCCATGCGTGTCATCGGTGACTGCATTGGTGCCATGGAGGCAGCCTCCTGATGTTCGTGGTACGACCCGCTCATCTGCAGGATGTGCCCGCGCTGCTGCGAATGGCCCGCACCGTGCACTCGGGCAACATCCCGGCTGATCCGGTGGCGCTGGAGGCGCGGGTCAGGCGGTCCACCGCTTCGTTCCTTGGTCGAGAGGGCGATGCCGATGGGCTGTATGTGCTGGTGTTGGAGGACTCCACCAGCGGCAACGTCTTGGGCACGTCCTGCCTGATCGCGGGCAAAGGGGGGGCCGAGCGACCTCGGCTCGGCTTGCGAGTACGCAAGCGCGAACACTACAGCAGCGATCTGCAGACCGGGCAGGTGCAGGTGACCGTGCAGTTGGTTCGTGACACGTCCGGCCCGACCGAGGTTGGCGGGCTGGTGTTGTCCCCAGCATGGCGAGGCACCGGGCATCGACTAGGGTCACTGCTCTCTCTTGCTCGATTTGCGTTGGTGGGGCTTCGGCCGGAGCGGTTCTCCCGCCGCATGATCGGTGAAATCATGGGCGACCTCACCGCTGACGGTCGCACGATGCTGTGGGACCATCTCGGACGTCGGTTCATCAATCTGTCGTATCAGGAAGCGGATCGATTCAGCCGAACGTCGTGTGAGTTCATCACATCGCTCTTCCCCGAGGGGGAGATCTACGTCAGTCTCCTGCCGGCTGAAGCAAGGCGGCTCATCGGGCACGTCAGCCCTGATGCCGTTCCTGCGCTGCGCATGCTCGAGCGACTGGGCTTCCGACACAGCGATGAAGTAGACCCCTTTGACGGGGGGCCGTACCTCGAAGCAGATCGAGATGAGATTCCCATTGTCACTGCGACGCGGCGAGTGGAGCTGACGGGTTTGCTTGAGGGCTCTGTCGAGGGGGCCGAGCAATTGGTATCCAGCCCCGACGGTGAGACCTTCCGCTGCGTACGCACGCAAGCCGTGGTCGCTGGTGATGGCGTACAGATTTCTCAGGCTGCGGCCACAGCGCTCAAGATTGAGCCGGGGGCTGAAGTCGGTCTGTCACCGGCATCCGTACCTTCGGGATGAGTTCTTCGGCCCAATTGCTGCAGCATCCGGTGCTGCGATCGCTTCGTCGAGCGCTGCGTGATACGCAGATCGAAAGCAGCCCGCTGCTGTTGGCACTCAGTGGCGGCCCGGATTCATCGGCGTTGGTGGGCGGCATGGCGCTGCTGCAACGACGAGGTCTGGCGGGCCTGATTCGAGTTGCCCACGTGCATCATCACCAGCGGCCCGAGGCTGATGAAGAAGCTGCGCTGGCGCTGCAGACGGCCGAGTCATTGGAGTTGCCCGCGCAGGTGCTCCATCTGGAGGCTCAGCCCGGTGCCACACCGGCTGCGCTTCGAAAACAGAGGTATGAGGCTTTGGCAATTGAGGCTGTGCGTTGCAATGCCGACGCGGTGCTCACGGGGCATCATGCCGACGATCAGTTGGAGACTGTGCTCCTGGCACTCGTTCGTGGCGCGGGGCCAAATGGGTTGGCAGGCATGCCTTCCAGCCGAACACTGCGTGATGATGTTCGGCTGGTACGGCCATTGCTTGCGGCGCCGCGCTCGGCCTGCGTCGATCTATGCGATCGCTTGGAGATCGCCTACTGCCAGGACCCGACCAATACCGACCCGACCACGGCACGTGGTCGGCTGCGGCGTGATGTGCTGCCTGTGCTCGAGGCGATGCGGCCGGCCATAGCTACTCGAGTCGCTGCGATCGCGCCAACGGTGGGGGCAGCCGCAACAGCGCTGTCGGCGCTGCTGCCCAGACCAAGCGACGGCATCTGGAACCGGACGCAACTTGCCCGGCTGCCACACGCCGTCACGCTTGCCGCGCTGCATGCGGCGGCGTGCGAACTGTGTGAGGCTGACAGCCTCTCCAGCCCCGCGATCAGTGAACTTGCTGATGCCGTTGGAGATGCTCGCATGCACCAACGAGTATTCGAAGTGGGGGGCGGCGTTGAGTTCGTGTTGGAGGCGTCTACGCTGCGAGTCAGCCGATCGTCGTGCGACCGTGCATGAAGGGCTGCAACGCTTCGGGAATCTTCACTGAGCCGTCTTCCTGCTGGTGAATCTCCAGCAGCGGAATGAGAATGCGGGGGCTCGCCACGACAGTGTTGTTGAGCGACCAGCAGAACTTCGTGTTTCCGTCATCGTCGCGGTACCGCAGATTGAGCCGCCGACACTGGAAGTCGTGCAAACGTGAGGCAGAGTGCGTCTCACCCCAGTCGCCTTTGGGGCGATCGTTCTCGTCGAGTTCGCCGCGAGATGGCATCCAGCATTCCACATCCACCATGTCCGCATTCTTCGGGCCCAGATCGCCCGTGCAACACTGAAGCAGTCGGTAGGGGAGCTCCAGTCGTTGCAGCAACTCCTCGACGATGCCGATCATCATCTTGTGGTGAGCGCGTTCTCCCGCATCGTCGGCGACATCGATGACGACCTGCTCAACCTTGTCGAACTGGTGAATTCGATACAGGCCCGCCGTGTCGCGACCTGCGGCTCCGGCTTCCCGGCGGAAGCAGGTGGACACGGTCGCCATCTTCAGCGGCAGCTGGTCGCGATCCAGAATCTCGTCGGCGAAGAGGCCCATGAGCCCCACTTCGCCGGTTCCAGTCAGGAAGAGGTCGTGGCCTGCGCCTCGATTCGACTCCTCAATGTGATACGCCTGCTCACGGCCCTCGGGGAAGAACCCGGTTCCTTCCATGCACGACTCACGCACGATCACCGGAACGCTCATGGGCTTGAAGCCCTTTTCACAAGTGATCAGGTCGAACCCCATTCGCAAGACGGCCTGATGCAGCAGCATGCCGTCGCCCGTCAGGGCATAGTGACGCGCGCCGCCCACCTTGACGCCGCGGGGGAAGTCGGCCAGTGCATGTTGATCGATCAGGTCCAGATGCGTTCGAGGCGTGAATCCCCGGGCCGCCTCAAATGAGAGGTCGGTGTTCCATGGTTCGGGAGTCCATCGACGAAGCTCAACATTGTCCTCAGCGCCGCCACCGCGGGGCACGTCTTCATCTGGCGGAAGTGGCACATGCAGGAGCAACGCCTGTAGTGGCTGAGTTGCTTGGGCGACTCGTGACTCGGCGGCTTGCACCTGCGCCTTGAGGGCGGCTGGCTTTGCCTCCAATTCTGCGATGCTTGCTTCAAGCGCCGGTCGTTCAGCATCCGAGGCCTTCTTGAGCGCCCCTCGAGCCTGCCCGATCTGCGGGCCAATCTCGCGGCTGAGGGCCTTCTGCTGGGCCCTCGCCTGCTCGGCCTCGGTGAGCGCGCTGCGGCGAGCAGCGTCCAATTCGAGAATGCGATCGATGTCTACATCGATGCGCTTGGCTGACGCGCCGTCGCGGAAGCGATCCGGGTCCTCGCGGAGGGCCTTCAGGTCGATCATGGCGGGGATTCTAGACGCCCGCTCAGGAGCAGGTCGCATCCTCACGCAACCGCGGGCCAATCGCCCACCGCATGCGGTCCTGCAGAATCTGCCACCAGGGCTCCTGGGGCTGCAGCACGAATCTGGCTCGATGTGCATGTGACCCCACTGCGATCTTGTCACCTTCAAGCAGGGGCAACTGAACCTGGCCGTCGAGCACGAGGGCCGTGCCGTCATTGCACTGTCGGATGGTGAGCTCCAGCCCTGCATCGAGCGTCAACACGATGGGGCGGAATGCCAGTGACTGAGGCGCGAGCGGCGTTACGACCACACCGTTGGCACTCGGAGCCAGAATTGGGCCGCCAGCGGAGAGATTGTGGGCGGTGGAGCCGGTCGCCGAAGCGACGACCAGCCCGTCGCCACGAAGCCGCGGGCCTTCCACCCCCTCAATGGTCATGGCCACGTCGAGCATGCGCCACGGCGGCCCTGCAGCCAGAACGGCGTCATTGATCGCCTTCTCGACGACCATTGTGCCATCGGCTCGCATCAGCGTGACTGACAGCACGGCCGCGTCGCGGCAGGGTGGATCACGGCGAATCACGGAGTCGGCATGCGTGGCGAGAGAGTCGGCATCGAAGGGCGCGAGGAAGCCCAGCCTGCCGCAGTTCACACCAAGCACCGGCACCTGCAGATCGACCAACTCGCGAGCGGCGCCGATCACCGTGCCGTCGCCGCCGATCGTCACCGCCAGATCACGTCCGTCCTCACAGATATTGGCGCGGGTGTCCAGCACCTGTCGCACGGCCTCGTGCGCTGCTCGAGCGCCGGGGCGGTCCCATGCGGTGATCAATCGAACATCGGGGCGTTCAGCCATGCCCTCACGCTACCGCGCCGGAGGTGAGATTAAGAAACACCGTTTCCAGATCGGCCTCTACAGCCCGTACCTGCTCCACATGAAAGCCTGCCGTGACCAGCCTGCTGACCAACTCCGACGTTTCTACCGGCTGGTCTGGCGAGAGCGTCACGACCAGCATCGGGGCGTCATCTCGTGTTCGCAATCGAACGCGCGAGACACCGTGCACCTGCGCCAGCAGCTTGCCACCTTCTTCGGAGCGTTCCTTGAGCACAATCTCAACCTCGCGGCCGGGGCCTCCTTTGGCTAGCGCTTCATCGAGCGTTCCGGCAAAGACCAATCTGCCCTGTTCGACGATTCCGATCGAGTCGCACAGCGTGGACAGTTCATGCAGCACGTGCGACGAGATGAGAATGGTCTTGCCCATCTTGTGCAATTCGCTCAGAAGCGATCGGATGTCAACCCGTGCCCGCGGGTCGAGTCCGGAGGCTGGTTCGTCGAGCAGAAGCACTTGCGGATCATGAAGTAGCACGCGGGCAATCGACAGCCTCTGCGTCATGCCTCGGCTGAGGCCGGCAACCGGTCGGGAGACGGCGCCACCCAGATCCGTCAGGTCGAGCACGTCCGTGAGGGCTTTCACCCGAGCGGACCCATGTATGCCATAACAGGCGGCGAAGAATTCCAGATACTCGGATACGAGCATGTCGTCATACCGCCCGATGACGTCGGGCACGTAGCCGATGAGTGGGCGAACCTGCGGGTTCTGCCAGCCGATGGTGTAGCCCGCCACCCTCGCTTCTCCCCAAGTGGGTTTCAGCAGCGTGGCGAGAATACGAATGGTGGTCGTCTTACCGGCGCCGTTGGGGCCGAGAAACCCGAAGCATGACCCTTGCTCGATCGTGAGATTGAGATCGTCGAGCGCAACGACATCGCCGTAGTGTCTGGTCAGATTGACTGTCTCGATCATCGCCATCACGTGGGCTCGCTGTCTGGGGCCTCGCTGTCTGTCAGCGGCAGGATCCACCGGATGAGCATTCTGCCGTCCTGAGCGTCGGGCGCCTCCCCATCAATACGAAGATCCACTGGAAGTTCACTCGGCTCGACCCAGGCAAGCACGATGATCGCCTCAGACGCCAGCCATGGACCCAGATCCAGACTTCGCCCAAACATGCGATGGGGCAAGTTCCACTGAGGCGGTGCTTCGCGTTGGCGCCTCTCTTGGGCTGTCTCCTCTGATCGTGGAGGTGGGGGAACGGCCCAAGCTCGAGGTGCGGTCAGCGACCAGACCGACAGCAACTCCATGGCGTTGCGAATCTGATCGTCGTCGGCGCCCAGAAGACCGGTGCCCGGGGTGGGCATTCGCTGCATGTCGAACACACGGCGCAGTAGATCTGACTCGGGCGATGGCCTTGTCAGACTCAGGTCGATGGACTCACCCGGAAGCAGGGTGCCAGGCGCCAGGCCCCACCATTGACCGGCGACAAGCGGCCTTCCAGCGAGCAGGGGGTCGAGCCAGTCGCCTCCCGCGCCTGGGACACGCAGCCGGTCTTGGATCCAGATCACAGACACGTTGTGCAGTGAGAGCGGCAGTCGGTTGACGAGCGAGCCCTTCAGGCGACCGTCTTCGACCCGCACCCGATCATCTGGCACTGACGTCAGCACCCTGCCCCAGTCTTCCGGATCGGCAAGGCCGGTCCAGTCGAGATGCATGCGTGAGGTGGCGTCTCGAGCCGCCACTACGAGTGCATCTGATCGGTCCGCCAGAGGGAGACGACGGCTGTCACCGAATGAGATCGCGGTCGCCCCTTGAGGTTGCCAGTGCCGCAGGAGCGCCCAATGCGACGATGTTTGGCCAAGGTCAATTTGTCGATTGCCTGATCCGGGCAGTTGCAGGTCGATCCACGACCGGGCCCGATGCAGCGGCGTACCCGAGACATGGTCAAGCACCGTGACATGGCGAACATGCGTCTCGGAGGGCATCATCACCGAACCCAGGGCCCATGCCACCAGCGCAAATGCCAGAGAAAGCCCTCCCAGTGCCGGCCAGACGAAGACATGCCGACCACGCCGATTGGTGAGTCGCCACAAGAGGCCACCGGCCACGAGCACCCAGACGAGGGCGAACAGCGTCACCGTGATCAATCGCCCAGAGACGCGCATCGACCTTGCCAGCCAGTGTGTAGGCAGGGCATCGGTGAGATTGCCCCGGGCTGCAGTTCTCGGATGTCGAAACCGCTCTTCAGTGGATGCCCGATCGAGTTCAGGCAGTGACGGCAAGTCTCGACGGGCCAACGTGGCCCCCCAGAACCGCTCCAAATCAGCCCGAGGGGGACGCCCCGCAGCAGATCCAAGGCCCGCCAATGCCAGCCGCGAAGGGTCGAGTGCAGATACCGTGATCTGCCCGAATCCATGCGGGCGGCGGATGACTATCGGCTGGCCCGAAGCATCTTCAAGCACGGGGGTCCATGGAGAGGTTGAGGGCAGCAGGGGCAGAAGCAGCCCATCACCCGCAGCAGGCACATCGAGCAGGTGACTGATGGCTTGTGGCGAGACTTCCACGGGCGTCGGCGGCCCATCAAATCCGGCGGCCGTCGTGAGGTTGCCTGCGCCTTCGCCCCACGGGGCTCCAAGTGCAGGTGGGAGCAACAGCAGGTGGGCGCCGCTTCTCACGGCGTCAAGTACCACCTCGGCTCCCTTGGCCTCAGGGGGGGCGCCGTCGCTCCAGATGATCGTTTGTACACCGCCCAGAGCGCCCTGCACATCGGGCAGGTCGAACGCCTCGATCATGGCTATCCGTGTTGAGGCATTTGTCACCTGTTGGTCGTTGAATGCTTCCAGCGTTTCGAGCCCACCCCGATCGGTGCCCACGAGCAATATGAGCGATTGATCCCGCTCCAGGGGCGAGGCCAGGGCAGAGGGGGCGATGGCACTCGATGTGCTCAGAGGCACACCTGTTTCATCTGTCAGTGTGGCCTGCAATGGGGTGTCAGCATCAGGAGGTGTGACGATCATCCAGCGCGACAGGTTGGCGCCGGGGAGAATCGAGACATTCGTGCGTTGTTGAACCGTGTCGCCATCGGTGTTGGTGAACGCCAGTTCGAGCACGCCGGGCCCGGCGTCAAGATCACCGAACTCGACATCCACCAGGACGGGCGTCGGCCCATCAGGCAGCAGCCCCGCGATGCCTGCTTCACGCATGGTGATCGATGGCGCTGCGGCCAACAACAGGCCCCCGAGGAAGGCGATCACCGCGCCGGGGCGCCCACGCCAGCGAGCGCCTCCACGATGGCTGCGTGTGATCGGATCCCTCGGTGGAAACACACGAGATCGAACTTCTCATTGGGTGAGTGCACTCGATCGTCATCCAATCCGAATCCCACCAGCAGAGATTGGGCGCCGAGGATTGACTGGAATGACCCAACGACGGGTATCGAGCCACCACAACCACACAGCACGGTCTCATTGCTGAACTCTGAACCCAGAGCTTCAACCGCTGCTCGCAGCCAGGGTGAGTTCGTCTCGACTTCGATGGCTGGATTACAGCCGTGGCCGTGTATCTCCCATGAGCATCCCTCGGGCGTGCGTTGCTGCAGGTGAGCAATGAGCGCAGCCTCGATGCGTTGGGGATCTTGACCAGGCACCAGGCGACAACTGAGTTTGGCCCGGCCTTCTGCAGCGATGACTGTCTTGGCGCCCTCTCCGGTGTACCCCCCACAAATCCCGTTGATGTCGAGCGTCGGTCGAGACCAGATTCGCTCCAGCACCGTGCGGCCTGATTCGCCCGTGGAGGACTTCAGGCCGGCACTCTCAAGAAAGGCGGCCTCATCGAAGTCAAGCGATCGCCACTGCTCGGCGGCGGCGGGTTCACGCACGCCGTCGTAGAAGCCATCGACGGTGATTCGTCCGTCTGCGTCGTGCAATTCGCCCAGAATGCGGGTGAGTTCGTTGAGCGGGTTCACGACGGCGCCGCCGTACATGCCCGAGTGCAGATCATGGCCTGGTCCACTGAGCTTCACATCGAGATAGACGAGCCCCCGCAGCATCGTCGTGATGGCCGGCGTGTCACGATTCCACATGCCAGTGTCTGACACCACGCACACATCGGGTGCAAGCGCCTCACGGTGCTGTTCCAGAAACCCATCGAGGCTCGGGCTGCCCGACTCTTCTTCGCCCTCCAGCAGCACCGTGACACGAATGGGCGGGCCGCCATCTGTCTCATGCCATGCTCGGAGCGCCTCGACGAACATCATGAGCTGTCCCTTGTCGTCGGCGGCGCCGCGGCAGACGACTCGCCTCTCATCTCCATCGCCGGTGATGGTTGGCTCAAAGGGGGCCGTATCCCAGAGTTCCACAGGATCAGCGGGTTGCACGTCGTAGTGGCCGTAGTACAGCACGTGCGGGCCATCAGGATCGCCGCCGGTTGCAACCACCATCGGGTGTCCGGGGGTGTCATGCACCTTGGCCTCTAATCCAGCATCCGCAAGGAGGTCGGCGGCCAGTCGAGCGCATCCGGCGACGTCGTCCTCATGGGCTGGGTCGGTGCTCACACTGGGCACCCGCAGCAGGGTCATGAGCCGTTCAAGAGAGTCGTCGAAGTTCGATTCGACGCGATCAAGGACCCGATCAAGCGTGTCAGACATGCATGTAGCCTACCTGCGGCCCCTCCAGAGGGGGAACAACAGTTTCATGCCTCACATTTGGCCCCCTCGGCGCATAATTGAGGATGTGGAGGGCTCGGCATGGATTTGATCAAATTCGGTACGCGTTGGATGCGGCATCTGCGTCTTGGCCACCACGACGCAGGCGCCGTTCACGTCTATGAGCGTGTGGGCGGGGTCTGGGCACATACGCAGATGCTTCAAGACTGTCGCCACCTGGGTGGTGAACTCGGATCGAGTGTCTCGATCGATGGAGACTGGATCGTTGCTGGTGCCCCAGAGTTCGACAATGAGACCACCAACGACGGGGCCGTTCTAGGTTGGAACCGTCAAAGCAGTGGAGACTGGCCTCAGATCGCCCACCTGCAGTTGAGCGACCCACTCTCCAATCATCAACTCGGAAACAGCGTTGCGCTCAGTGGCGATGTGCTCATTGCGGGCGGTCCATGGGGGTTCGAGAGTGGCGCCTTTCAATCAGGCGAGGTACTGCTGTGGGAGGGTGATCTCACACAGGACGCCGACGCCGATGGCCACCCAGACTGGCACGAACTGGCGACGGGGGCCGCCCACGATTGGAACGGCGACTGCATAACCGGATGAAGCCAACTGCCTCGCTGATGGATCTGGCAACGGCTGGCACGCACCTGATGGTCGGGTGGATCTTGAAGATCTGCTGGATCTGGTCGATGCATTCGGTACGTCTGATGGTTGGTGGGATCTCGACGAGAGTGGCACGGTAGACATGGCGGACCTGATCTGGGTCCTGCTCACGTGGGGTGAGTGCCCCTCCTGATCGGGTGTCAACTGGGCCGCTTCAGTAGCCGTGCCACGGCAGGCAGGCCGGGTCGAAGGCGTCTTCCGCCTCCTGAGCACACTGAACCACACCGTCTTCGATCGCGATCACCACGGGCGGCGTGATGAGCCAATCCACACCCACTGGCAGCTGAAGTTCATCGCCGCATTCCAGACATGGGTTGTCGAGTTGCCCGTCTTCGGTGAAGCCATCAGCCGATTCGGGAATGGCGATGATCGTGGTCGGGGCCGGCAGATCGAATTCGAAGTGTGACAGCAGCAATTCGTGGCAGTGCTCACAGGTGCGGCTGTAGTAGATGAGATATCGGCGACCCTCGTCGAGGTCTGCTGGGAGGCCGGGCGTCCACTTGACCAGATTGATGTCTCGAACACTGGTTCCGGCCCAGCTGCCGGGGTCTGGTTGGTAGTAGGCGGGAAGCACCAGGGGTGGCTCAGTGGTTGAGCCGGGATCGCCCGTGCCGTCTCCGGCTCCTTCAGGTCCGACCGGCGTTACAGGAACCATCACGCCATCACGTTGCACGTGCATGATGGCAATGGAGGCCACCGCGATCGCCACCAACGTCACGCCGGCCCAGCCGATACGGTCATCCACCTGAAGCCTGTCGGGCACCGGCAGGGCGCACACGCCGATCAATAGCGCCGCATCAATCGTGAGCATCAACCACGGTGGAGGTGAGATGCTCGCAAGGCACCCACAGTCGGTGAAGTTGCCGTTGATCATCTCCCAAATCAGTACCAGGCAGAAGCTGCCAAGCATGAACAGGGCGGTGGGGCGGGCGAGGCGAGGCCGCAGCACCATCAACGCGGCGGCGATGAACTCGATCACGATGAAGGCGATCAGTGCCACGTGCAGGTCGACTGCGCCGTCGATGAGTTTGCGCAGGTGTTCGGGCAGCAGTCGGGGTGACCCCTCGATCAACTTGGCGGTGCCACCCATGAGGACCCACAGTGGAACCACGAATCTGCAGAGGACCAGCCCCAGGAGCGCGGCCGGCCCCTGCTGTCTCTGGGTCATCTTGTCGATGGAGTCGTTCATTCAGGGGCGTGGGCGTTGTCGATCATCTCGCAGAGCAGATGCAGCATCAGGTGGTGGCCTTCTTGGATCGTGGCCGAGTCTTCAAATGGAACGATCAAGGATCGATCGCATTGCCCGGCAGCATCACCTCCACTTCGGCCCAGCAGGCCGATGACCATGATGCCCATCGATTGAGCGGTTTCGATCGCCCGCAGGATGTTGGGGCTGTTGCCGGAGGTGGAGAACACAATCAGGGCGTCGCCGCTTCGGCCAAGTCCCTCAATCGCTCGGCTGAAGACCGTCTCATAGCCGAAGTCATTTGCGATGCACGTCAGCGCCGAAGGATCGGCGTGCAGACAGGCTGCCGCCAGTGGGGGACGGGTGGTGCGGTAGCGCCCCAGTAGTTCCTCGGCCAGATGCATCGCGTGCGTCGCCGACCCGCCATTGCCGCAGGTCCAGATCGTGCCACCGCCGGCCAGCACGTCAAGCAGGGCGGCGCCCATGGTGGCCAGGTCACCCAATGAGTCACTCAGCCAATTCACGACTTCACCGGCGGCGTCCAACTGACGTCGCATGGCCTCGATCGATGCCGATGCGTCGATGCTCATGTCGTGCCTACCGATGCGATGACTCGGGATGCGGAATCATGTACGCAGCGAACGGCGTCTACCGCAAGATCCACTTCTTCCATTGTTGTGTGGGCGCCAATGCTCAATCGCAGGGTGCCGCCTGCATCAAGTGTGCCCAGTGTCTGATGAGCCAGCGGGGCGCAGTGCAGGCCCGCTCGCCCTTCCACGCCATGGCGTTGTTCCAACTGCCGGGCCAGTTGAGTGTGGGTCAGATTCGGGCTCACGATCGAGAAGACCCCGCAGCGTGTCTCCATCGACTGTGGTCCGACCACACGAAGGGCATCGATCGACAGCAGCCCTTCGAGCATGCGGCCACCGAGTCGCTGATGACGCTCATGCAGTGCCTTCACGCCAGTTGTCTCAATCCACTCTGCGGCGGCGCCCAGCCCAATCAGACCCACTGTGTTGTGCGAACCACTCTCATACCGATCAGGCAACTCCAGTGGTTGCGTTGCTTCTTCGCTGCGGGACCCCGTGCCTCCGAGGCGGATTGGATCGACGATTGTCTCCATGTTCGGGCCAAGCCACAGCGCCCCGGTACCCAGCGGCCCCAGCAGACCCTTGTGCCCTGGAATCGCCAGCAGATCAATGCCCATGTCTCCCGGAGCCAGAGGGTGGTGCCCGGCCGTCTGGGCGGCGTCCACCAGCACCGGCACCCCGCGACTGCGGCAGCGATCCGACAACGCAGCGATGTCCTGCACAGTGCCAGAGACGTTTGATCCATGTACCAGCGCTGCCAAGCGGGTATCGCGGCGAATTGCCGCCGACAGATCGTCGGGATCCACGAGCCCGGTGACTGGGTCGGCGGGCAGGATTGTGATCTCCACCCCGTCTTCTCTCAGGTCATTGAGCGGCCTGAGCACCGAGTTGTGGTCCATGGCCGTTGTGACCATGTGGATGGGCTGGCCACGGCGCCGCCAATGCTTGGCGATGCCGCAGATGGCCAGGGTCAGCGCGTCGGTGCAGTTGAGCGTGAAGATGACTCGGTCGCCATCTCTCTCGCCCAGAAGGCGTCCCACTGCCGCTCGGACCTGGCTGAGTGCCTCCCCTGCTTCCAGAGACGCCTCATAGGCACCTCTGCCGGGGCTTGCTCCAAGCGTGCGAGTGAAGTCGGCCATGGCCGAGGCCACCGCCGCAGGCTTGGGGAAGCTCGTCGCCGCGTTGTCCAGATAGACCCGCCTGCAGGTGGCCATGTCGGGGAGTATAGCCCGGGTGGATGGGCCAACCGGCCTGCTACACTTTCGGACCCGACACGTCCCGATTGGTGGAGGGCCGGAGGTCCACATGCGACATCTGATACTGCTGCTCGTTTTCGCTCTGCCTTGCGCAGCGCAGGCGGATCCTGCCCAACAATTGCAGGAACAACTCAACTTGTTGTCCGAGATCAAGGGCGACGACTCGATGGAGTCCTGGAACGAGCTGGGCGAGGCGGCAATCGCACTCCCAGCCGTACCTGATGCCGCAGGCGATGCTGACATTCGTGATATTCGCCCCGGCTCGCAGGGGTGGGATGCACTCATTGCTTGGGCCAGAGCCAACCCCGACGTGCAGGATGCCATCAAGATCACATCTGAGCGTCGCTTCCTCGGTTTGCCCTATGGCGAAGACGCCGTGCCGGAGGCATTTAGCGCGGGCGGCTTCTCGGTCACCCTGCCGGATCTGGAAACGTCAACTACGCCGGTCTTCGGCTGGATCCGGCACCTGGAGAAGGTGGCGACTTGGGCCAAGGTGGAGGCATGGCGGCGGCTCGCTGAGGGCGATGCCGACGGCGCCATCGACCTGATGGAAAAGGACGTCGGCATGCTCCGCAAGGCGGCTGACCGCGGATTTCTCGTTGAGAAGCACGCCGCGATCACCCTGCTGATTGACGCAGTATTGAGCCTGCGCGAGATGATCTACCTGCATTTGGAAGACATCTCCGCCCAGCGGCTCAATGACTTCGCCGTGGGCCCAATCTCGAAGGTGCGGGCGGATCGCGATCGATTGCTGCTGCCCGAATTGGATCGTCATGTGCATCAGGCCCTCGTGGATGCCTCATTCGACCATGCAACCGGCAAGGTTGATCAGGCGGAGTTCCGTCGGCGTTTCACAAGGCTGTTGGGCGATGAATCACCCGTGGGCTATGCCGGCATCGATTCGCGCTGGCGCAATCTGGCCAGGTATCAGGCATCATTGGAAGCCTCTCGCGAGCAACTGGACAACCTCTACGACGATTGGTGGAGACGCTGGCGGGTACGAAACGGCACAGAGTTGGCCGCGATGATTCTGGCCGAACCGCCTCACTCCGAACGCCTCAATGCCGTTCGATACGCAGGCGTCCTGTCGACGCTGGGAGACATGGATCAGCTTGTGATTGATCGAGACCGGTTGATCGCCGAACTCGACGCGACCAGCGTGGCGGCAGGCATCGCAGCCTATCGTCGGCATCGAGGCGCGTATCCGCAGTTCGCACGGATGGCCTATGGGATCAACATTCCCCGGCACAAGGACTTCGATCGATATAGCTCAGACAACCTGCCATTCCTCTACCGCGTTCCTGCTTCTGACTGGACTGTGAACGTTGGCACTGGGCAGGTGGTGGTTCCGGCAGGTACCGGCCTGCTGTACAGCCGTGGTCGTGACGGATTCGACAACTCCGGCGCTCGGCACAGCGTCGGTGGATTCGACGGGGATCTCATCATCTGGCCGCCAGTCTCTGCTCTGAAAGTGCAGGACATCGGCCCGGCGTCTAACTGAGCGGCTGATTCGGGAGAGCATGACGATGGGCGTCGAACAGGTTGTGATCATCGGAAGTGGGCCCGCCGGTTGGACGGCAGCCATCTATGCGGCCCGGGCAGATCTCCAGCCGCTCTGTCTGGTGGGTGTGCCTCGGTCGAATCCGGCCCCGGTGCTTCCGGGCGGGCAATTGATGCTCACGACAGAGGTGGAGAATTACCCCGGCTTTCCTGAGGGTGTGACCGGCCCGGAGATGATGCAGGCATTCCAAAAGCAGGCCGAGCGATTCGGCACTCGCGTGAGGGGCGTGGATGTCGTTTCATGTGACTTCTCTCAGCGGCCCTTCAAACTCACCTGCAGCGATGGCGAGACAGTCGAGGCCGCCAGCGTCATCATCGCCACCGGAGCAACAGCCAACTGGTTGGGGCTCGAGAATGAACTTCGACTGGCCACCAGTGGTGGGGGCGTCAGTGCTTGTGCTGTGTGCGACGGCGCTCTGCCTATGTTCCGTGATCAGCCACTTGCCGTGGTCGGCGGCGGCGACAGCGCGATGGAAGAGGCTTCATACCTGACCAAGTTCGCTTCGACCGTGCACATCATTCATCGCCGCGACGCATTCCGCGCTTCACAGGTCATGCAGGCGCGGGTGCTCGATGCTGGCAATGCAACCGTGCACTGGAACAGCCAGGTTGTGGATGTGCTTGGTGACGAGCGGATCACCGGCGTGGCACTCGAAGACACCGTCACCGGAGAACAGTCAACGCTCGATGTGGCAGGGATGTTTGTCGCCATCGGGCACACGCCGGCGACGGCATTTCTCGATGGATCGGGTGTAGCGCTTGATGAGGCCGGCTATGTAGTGCTTGAGGGCCAGTCGAGCAACACCAACATCGAAGGTGTTTTTGCGGCCGGAGACGTGGCAGACGCCACGTACAGGCAGGCGATTACGGCAGCTGGAATGGGTTGCCGAGCGGCCTTGGACGCCGAGCGTTGGTTGGCTGAACAGGGCTGAGCCACCTCTGAGGGGGCAGCAGGTAGGTTTGAGGGGGTTCTCCCGGGTAGTTTTCACGGTTTGTAATTGCAGCGGGGACAAAGATCGCGCACATCGTGCGAGAGGTGGGGTCGGACGTCCGCCCAGTTGCGAACTTGAGGAGCGGGCAAATGAATACATGGTTGAATCGAGGCATCGGGTGGGTTCGTGTCACCTGTTTGTCACTGGTACTGCTCAGTGGGTGCGGAGACAGTGGCCTCAGTAGCGAGCTCGACACGATGCAACGGGCGCTCTGGCAGGCCTCTGGTGCTGTGCGTGACGATCGCGGAGGCACCTTGCTGCACGCCATGGAGGCATTTGATCAGGCTGCCACACGGGCGCGGCCGCAGTTGGCGAAGGCAACCCCTGAAGAAGGCGGTCGATTCGAGACGCTCCATGAGGAGTTCGAGCTTTTGCTTGCCTCGCCAAACGGCCGGGCCGTTGTCGGCACGATCACGACGGGGGCGAGCGCTCCGAAGTTCATCGACCTGCAGGCACGGTTGTTTACGCCCTGAGGCCAAGTGGCCTGCTTCAAGACAGTCCTGATCACCCGCCCCTCAATCAGGCGCTATTCGCGTCATGATCTTTGCACCTACGGCATCGCCCCAGACATTGACAGTCGTACGGCACATGTCGAGGATGCGATCGACGCCCAGGATGATGCCGATCGACCAAACGGGCAGGTCATTCTCACTTCCGGGCAGCGAGGCATTCACGGCCCCGATCACGATCACCATGGTCACCAGGCCAGCTGAGGGAATGCCCGCGGCGCCAACTGCTGCGAGCGTGGCCGTGATGACCACGATGAACAACTGCCCCACACTCAAGTCGATGCCGAAGAGTTGGAACAGAAACACGACTGCGACAGCTTCGTAGAGGGCGGTGCCGTCCATGTTGACCGTGGAACCCAGCGGAAGTACGAAGTTGCTCGACTTCTTGGAGCACGCCCCTCTGGTCTCGGCAGTCTCGATTGTCACAGGGAGCGTGGCTGACGAAGAGTCCGTGCCGAAGGCCGTGAGCAGGGCTGGCTTCATTCGTCCCATGAAGTTGAAGGGCCGGGCGTCAGGCCCTCCGAGCAGTTTCAGGATGAGTGGCAACACAACTGCACCATGTATCAGCAGCCCGATGATCACCACCGTCATGTAGCCCCCGATCGGTGCGAACAACTCCCCAAGGCCGATCTTGCCGACAGTCCACATGACGAGCAGGAACACGCCAATGGGTGTGAGCCAGATCACCCACGACACGAGAATCATGAGGGCCTCGAAGCCCGCATCAAAGAACTCGCGTGCGGCTCGAGTCTTCTCGCGGCCCGCCGCCAGCGCTATTCCGATTCCGAGTGAGAACACGATGATGCCCAGCGGCTGCCCGGCTGACATCTCCGAGAAGAGATTGGACGGAATCAACTGGTACAGAATGTTCGTCCATGTTCCGCCCATCGACTGCTCCGAGAGGCGGCTGCTCAAGGCGGTATCCGCGTCAAAGGTCGATTGCCCGGTCGCTTTGAGCTCAATGGCGGCCTCGGGGCTGACAGCCGTGCCCGGCGAAATCGCCGTGACGAGCACCGTTCCAAGGACCACGGCAATCAGCATCGTGGCGAAGTAGTAGGCCAGCGTCGCTGACCCCAGTCGCCCGAGCTCTTTCGGGTCGCCGATACGCGAGACGCCCGCAATGACACTGAAGAGCACCAGTGGAATGACCAGCAGCTTGAGTGGCCTGATCAACACCAGATCGCCTGCGACTTTCGACCAGTGGTCGCCGCCGATAGGAGCAGAGGGGTCGTGAAGCAGAAACTGTCCGAAAAGTGCGCCCGCGACCATGCCGATCACGATCAGCGCTGTCAGTCGCCACCCCGGGCCATGGTCTGATGTGGTGTCCGTCATGCGGGCACCCTAGCGAACGAGCCTATTCGGCCGCCACTTCTTCCTGCACCGTGATGCCCAACTCGTCCAGTTGCTCCTGATCGATGGGCCCAGGCGCTTCAGTCATGAGATCGCCGCCACTCTGCGTCTTGGGGAACGCGATGACGTCACGGATGTTGTCAGTGCCCGTCAGGAGCATCACGAGGCGGTCGAGCCCGAAGGCGATGCCTCCGTGGGGCGGCGCTCCGTGCTTGAGCGCCTCCAGCAGGAAGCCGAACTTCTCGCGAGTTTCATCTTCGGTGAGGCCCAGAACGTTGAACACTCGCTGCTGCAGGGCCGAGTCGTGGATACGAATCGAGCCACCACCGATCTCGCTGCCGTTGAGGACGAGGTCGTACCCGGCCGAGAGCACGCTGCCTGGGTCAGACTCGAGGCGTTCGATGTCCTCGGGGCGAGGCGCGGTGAAGGGGTGATGCTCACTCACCCACCGTTGGCGATCTTCAACCCAGCGGAACATGGGGAAGTCCACAACCCAGCAGGCCCGCCAGGCGCCCTTCATCAGGCTCATCAACTTCGCTGCTCGAAGCCGGACCTGACCCAGTGAGGTGACAACCGTCTCCCATCGATCTGCACCGAAAACGACGAGGTCGCCAGGCTCGATGTCCATGGCGTCTACGAGTTCATCCGCGATGGGGCCGAGGAACTTCGCGACGCCACCTTCGGGCCCGTCCTCCGTCCAACGGGTCCATGGCAGGCCGCCAGCGCCGTGCGTCTTTGCGGCTTCCTCCAGCATGTCGATCTTTTTGCGGGTGAATCGCTCGGACGCCCCCGGTAGACGAATGGCCCGCACCGTGCCGTCTTCGTGCTCAAACACCGAGGTGAACACCTTGAAGTCGGTCTTCTTCGCGAGCTCCGAGATGTCGTGAATCTTTAGGTCGAATCGCAGGTCCGGTCGATCGCAACCCCATGTGTCCATGGCTTCACGCCACGGAATCTGAGGGATCACGCCCAGCTCCATGTCCTTGAGGTCTTTGCAGATTCGACGCAGGTAAGCCGTCATGATCTTGATCACTTCGTCCTGATCCGTGAAGGACAGTTCGAGGTCGATTTGCGTGAACTCAGCCTGGCGATCGGCGCGGGGGTCTTCGTCTCGGAGGCACTTGCAGATCTGCATGTAGCGATCGCAGCCGGCCACCATCAGGATCTGCTTGAAGATCTGCGGGCTCTGGGGCAGCGCATACCAGCGGCCGGGATAGATGCGGGAGGGCACCACGAAGTCTCGTGCCCCTTCCGGTGTGCTGCGAATGAGCAGTGGGGTTTCGACCTCGAGGAACCCGAAGCGATGGAAGAACTCGCGGGTTGTCTTTGCCAGATCGTGACGCATCTGCAGGCGGGCCTGCATTGACGGTCTTCGGAGGTCGATCTGACGGTGTCGCAGACGAACCTCTTCGGACATGTTCTCGGCCTCGTGTTCATCGGGCTGGATCGGAAGATCCTGCGCCCGGGAGTAGACCTCAAGTGCAGTCACGACGACTTCAATGTGGCCGGTCGGGATGCGAGGGTTCTCCCGCCCATCGCGGCGGCGAACTACCCCCGTGATGCCGATGACGTCTTCACGCCGCAGGCCTCGGGCGGCCTCCATGATGTCGTCGCTGACGTCTTCCTGATCGAAGACGAGTTGGGTCAGGCCGCCGCGATCTCGCAGATCGACGAACACCAGCCCCTTGCCCTGATCTCGGATGGTGTTGACCCAGCCTCCCAGCGAGACGGACTGAGCTTCTTCGGTGGCGCGGAGTGCACCGCAGTTGTGCGTTCTCTTGATCATGTCTGCTCCCAGATGCCCCGAAGCCCTGCATTGTACTCAACCCGCCAGCGGCAGGTCAGGCCCCGAGAGTACCATCCGGCCCGATGGCGGATCAGACCTC
The DNA here is from genome assembly GCA_022446885.1 of Phycisphaerales bacterium. Taxonomy (GTDB): domain Bacteria; phylum Planctomycetota; class Phycisphaerae; order Phycisphaerales; family SM1A02; genus JABAAC01. Next base: position 30,158 of record JAKVBU010000025.1, read on the forward strand.
AGATAGACAGTCGAGTGGGGCGGTGCTCTTTACCGCATTCGAGCCCAGCGGTGATGCGTTGGCGGCTCCGGTCATCGAGGCGCTCGTGGCAGCTCGACCTGACCTCAAGATCTATGCATGGGGCGGCCCCGCCATGGAGGCGGCCGGGGCGACGCTGGTCGGCGAAACTGCGGAAGATGGTGCGATGGGGCTGGGGGCCATCGCCCACGCCCGGCACGTGGCCCGCACGATCAAGTCGATCAAGCAGTGGATGTCCACCTGCCGAGTGGTGTTGCACGTGCCGGTGGACTCGCCTGCCGCGAACTTTCCCATCTGCAAGCACTCCAGAGCCATCGGTGCCCGGATCGTCCATCTGGCTGCGCCTCAACTGTGGGCTTGGGGTGAGCGGCGGATCAAGAAGCTGCGTCGGCTCACCGACCACGTGCTGTGTCTGCTGCCCTTCGAACCTCAGTGGTTTGGAGAGCGGGGGGTCAAAGGCACCTTTGTCGGACACCCAGCGGTGAACCGCGAGTTGGATCCCGCTGCGCTCAAGGAGGCTGCGGCGTCGCTGGCCCCAGGGGCACCGCGGATCCTGTTGTTGCCCGGCTCACGCACACAGGAGATTCGCCGCAATCTCCCGCTCATGTTGCGCGTGTGGGACAGCCTGCGTGAGCGACACGGGCGGGCCGTGGCCATTCTCGTGGCCGCCACGCCTCAGGTGGCGAGCCACATGCGGAGCCTCGATCTTCCATCCAATACACGCGTCTTGAGCGGTCGGCTCGATGAAGCCATCGCGTGGGCCGACGTGGCGCTCGCTTGTTCAGGCACGGTCACCCTCAATCTGCTGAGGCAGTGCTGCCCCATGGTGGGCGTGTACAAGACCTCTCGTCTGTCATGTATCGGGGCGAGATTCGTGCTGAAGACGCGCGACAGGCTCCTGCCCAACATCATCGCCGGAGAGCGCATCGTGCCCGAGCGAGTGCCTTGGTGCGGTGGGGCGGAGCCGCTTGTGAAAGACCTCCTGCATCTTCTGGAAGACTCACGGCGGCTCGAAGCGCAACGATCGGCGCTCCGGTCTGCCTTGGCGAAGTTCAAAGGGCCGCGATTCGCACCCGCGTGTCTGAAGGCGATCTTGTCGACACTCAGCCCCGCCGCTCAGCGCGGAGACGATCAGTGCACGCCGTAGAGCGACAGGCTGCAGACCGTGTTCCCCAGTCGATCGAGCAGGGGAACTCTGCGACGCCATGGCGCCGAGATGGGCAGCCCTCGCTCAAGGCACCGATCCTGCCAGATGCCCAGATCGTGCTCGACGACTTCATCCGATGCCGCAAAGAGCACGATGAGAAGGCCCCCATGGCGAATGCCCTCATCGCCAGCCAGTTTGGACACATCACGACTGATTGTTGAGAGCAACTCGCTCGACCAAGCCGCGTTCGCGCCGGTCTCGCCGAACTGTGACAGCGTCTTGACCTCCAGCCAATAGGCCTCGTCGAGGGGGACTGCCATAGGGTCGTCGAACAATGTCTCAGCGACATCGGGTTCACGCAGGGGCAGGTGATCCGGCGTCAGGACCAAGTCGCATCGGCGCCCCTCGGCCCGATTACGGCGGCTTCGGGCGCCAGGGTAGCGCACTTCACGATGCACGCCCAGCCCATGATCGCTGAGTACGCGGGCCAGATGCGGGTGCAGATCTACCTCATCAAGACTGTCGATGCCCTGCACAGCCTGCTCTCGGGCGAGATCAGACTCAAGTGCGCCCAAGCCCTGCGCCATCGCATCAGCGATGTCGGCGCCGGACCACACGTGCATGGCATCAGGGGCGCTCACGCGGGTCAGTTCCCCTTGGCCGTGGATCCGGAGTCGCCCTTCGTGGGCCGGATCTCACCAGACTTCACTCGGGCGAAGTACCCGTGCCATGACTTCATCGCCAAGGCGCCGAAGATCACCATGATCGGGATGTTGACCCAGAGCATGACGCCGGTACCCAGATCGGTGAGGTTGCCCAGCTCCTTGGTCGTCTCGACGATGTCCGTCGTCGCGACAACAATCAGGGCGCAGTAGATGATCTTGTACAGCGGCACAGCCCACTGTCCGAACAGGTAGACGATGCCCTGCTCGCCGTAGTACGACCAACTGATCATGGTGCTGATGGCAAAGAGCCAGGCGGCGATCATGATCATCCACGTGCCCCAGCCCGGCAGCGACCGGTTGATCGCGTAGGCCGTGAATGTGGCGCCGATGTAGTCCTTGTAGATGGCGCCCGATACAAGATGCGGGCGTGCATTGGCTTCAGGCAGCCCGGCCCACTGTGTTGCGCTTGATGATCCCACAGGAATCACACTCCAGCGGATGTAGGGCGACTGGGCCGCCTCCTCCGGCACGACGACTGTGCCGGTGAATTGCGCCCGTGTTGAAGCGGTCTCCTTGTTGGCTTCGGTGCCGCCGTCGGCTACCACGTAGACATTGGTGCCATGGCGCCAGCCTCCGCCGCCCAGATCAAGATTGCCTGCGGACTCGATCCGATCCGGCAGGGGCGTGCGCCCTGCGACATAGAACGTGTCGTCATTGCGCCATGGATCTCCCGTGACAGGTTGCGTGTGCGTATCGAGATTGTCCTTGTGTCGATACTCATGCGGCTCACCAAACACCCAGACCGGATTGATCTTGCCGTCTTCCTCTGCGACGTGGATGAGCTCAACCTGTGGGATCGGGTCGAACATGGCATCTGCGCCATGGCCGTCACCGCCGCGATCCAGTGATCCGGTTGACAGCATGACCAGAGCCGTGAGCGTGCAGACCACCAGTGTGTCGATGAATGGCTCCAGCCCGGCCACAGTGGCCTCGGAGATGGGCTCCTTGGTCTGCGCAGCCGAGTGGGCGATGGGGGATGACCCCTGCCCGGCCTCGCTGGAGAAGAGCGCTCGCTTCATGCCCCACAGGAATGCCGTTCCGAAGGCGCCACCTACGAATGCGCCACCGGCCTCAGAGGGCGCGAATGCCGATGAGAAGATCGAGCCGAAGATGCCCGGGATCTCGCCGATGTTCATGATGATCACGATCAGCCCTGTGATCACGTACATCACGCACATCACCGGCACCAGCACGCTGGCTACCGAGCCGATTCGCTTGATGCCGCCGATGATCACCAGCCCCACGATGAAGGCGAGGATGAAGCCCACGAGGTACTTGGGCATTTCACCCGCAGTGGCCTCCGAAGTGATGTCACCCACGTTCCACGCCTGGAACATGTTGCCGCCGGTGACGGCGGAAATCAGCAGTGTGATGCAGAACAGCCCGCCGATGAAGGCGCCCAAGGGCCCGAGCCCCCAACGCTCAAAGCCCTTGCGGGCGACGTGCATCGGCCCGCCATGGGGGTTGTTCGGATCGGACGTGTCGCGAAAGAGCATCGACTGAGCGACTTCGGTTGACTTGAGGGCCATGCCCGCGAGCCCGACAATCCACATCCAGAAGACCGCTCCGGGGCCACCGATCGCGATAGCGATGGCGACGCCGCCGATGTTGCCAAGGCCCACGGTGGCTGATAGCGCCGCTGAGAGCGCTTGGAAGTGACTGATGGCGCCCGGGTCGTCTGGATCGTCGTACTTGCCGGCTGTGACCGCCACGCCGTGCGTGAGATTGCGGTACTGACAGATGCCCGACCAGAGTGTGAAGAGCGCCCCCACGGCCAGCACCGCGTACAGGACCCAGTCGGCCCAGATGACACCGTTGATTGACTCGACGAAGTTGTTGAAGGCTTCCATGAGGGGGCGGTGGTCCGTTCAGTGGGTCATGTTGAAGTAGAGCTCGTTCACGTTGACGACGCCGATCTTGTCGAGCAGCACAATCGTCACCAGAACAGGCGCGACGTATCGAACCAAGACCAGCCAGCTCGCGGCCAGTGGCCCTGAGAAGTCAGAGAGTTCGGCATTGCGGAGCCGCGCGGGCATGATCCAGCCGGCGTAGATGGCAATGAGCAGGCCGCCCAGCGGCAGCATCCAGTTGCTTGTGAGCACATCCATGGTGTCGAAGTACGACTGGCCATAGCCCGGCAGCCAGGATGACATCTTGAAGCCCGCGCTATTGGAGAAGGCCGTGATGATGCCGAATCCGAAGATCGCGCTGCCCATGATCCAGGCTGCCTTGTGACGGCCCCATCCCTTGGCATCGATGAAGTAAGAAGCGACAACCTCAAGCAGTGAGATGGCGCTGGTCAATGCTGCGAAGAACAGCAATCCAAAGAACACGATGCCCAGCAGCATGCCCAGCTGTCCCATCTCGACGAAGGCCAGTGGCATACTCATGAAGACCAGCCCGGGTCCGCCGCTGGGATCTTGGCCATAGGAGAAGATGATCGGGAACATCATCAGACAGGCAAGCAGCGCGATGCCTGTGTCGAGGCCGGCGATGGACACCGACTCACCCAGCAGCCCACCGCTGCCGGATCGCTGATAGGAGCCGTAGGTGAGCATGGCACCCATGCCCAGCGAGAGCGTGAAGAAGGCATGGCCGAGCGCTTCGAGCACACCCTTTGGTTCCAGAGCCGTCGCATCAGGCGCAAAGACGAATGACACCGCCCGGCCGAATCCCGGTTGGAACATGCCGTACAGCGTGAGGAACACCATGCAGCCGATCAAGAGCGGCATGAGTACGCGGCAGGTGCGCTCGATGCCTTTGCCCACGCCGGATGCCACAACCACGATGGCGAGGAACATGAAGATCGCCGCCCAGTAGGTGCTCGTCCAGCCATCAGTGGCCAACAGGGAGAACTTCGATTCAACCTGGGCGCGAATGCTGCCCCGGCGGGCGATCGCTGTCGCTGAGTTGACGACATCAGCGTCATCCATGGCGGCGACCCTGTTGGCGGCGTCCGTTTGAAGCTGTGAGATCTTTGCTTGGAGTTCGGGCAACTTGGGCTCGACCGCCTTTACCGCGGCGGCGATCTCCGGATCCAACATCAGTCGGGCTCGTGCCTCCTTTGAGGGATGGCCATCTTCTTCCAGATCCTGGTGGGATGTGAACTCAGACCATGACGCCCACACTGAAGGGGAGAACTGCTTGCGCCAGGCCTTCTCGGCAGCGGCGACATCCAGCCGACTCTCGTCGATTGCCAGATCCAGGCGCATCTCGGACAGATCAGTGAAGACTCGGTACTTGAGGGCGCTATCTTCGGCCTTCTCGGCGATTGGATTGGTAAATCCAGCGACCGACTTGAGCGTGTAGTCCATCGACCAACCGGCTACCACGATGTAGAAGGACGCGATCAGGAACCCCGCCACCACACCCAGCCAGCCCACCGATGCCCATGCAGTGGGCCCGCCCTGCAGGCGCTTGAACGCCTCAACGGGCTGCGCTTGGGCGGCCCGCCCGATCATGATTTCCGCGATCAGAATCGGCAGGCCCACCAGCGCGATGCACGCCAGATAGATGAGCACGAACAGGCCGCCACCGTTCTCGCCGGTGATGTAGGGAAACTTCCAGATGTTGCCCAGGCCCACCGCTGATCCGGTGGCTGCGAGGATGAACCCGATACGCCCGCCCCAACTTCCGCGTGTCGGGGCCGGATCGCTCTGCATGTCGTCACTCATGTGGCTGCCTCTCCCAAGGTCCGCCAGCATCATAAGAACCACCGGGGGCCTACGATGGGGGTCATGGAGCCGCCCTATCGCATTCGCAGTGATCTCCAGCGGGTCATCGACCGGGGGCACGCCTTCGCGCTGGGGATCGCAGGTGGGGGGGCGAGGCCGCCGGCACACGGCTGGTTCAGGATCCGGCGGGCGGCTGAGGGTGAGATGCCCCCGTCCATGACGTGGACCATCGTCACATCACATGAGTTCGTGCGTCCGCTGGTCATGGAGTTCTTTCGCTTCCTGCCGGACATGGTCACGGGCATCATGGAGTTGGGCAGCCGCGACGCCTTCAGGGCCGTAGACGTGTTTCTGAGCCGCAAGCCCATCGATCGAGATCGATTCAGGGGGGCGTGGGATCTGTTCGAGTCGCTTCTGCTGGAGGAGCCGACGCTTGCGGTGGGGGTCAACGGCGACAGCCCATTCATCGAGGTCTTCATCGACATCGACAAAAGAGTGATCGTGCATGCGCATCAGGACTCGGCTCCAGAGATCGAGTCCGTACTGCGGCGATTTGGCCTCGAGCGAAGATCGGAAACCGAGTTGATGGTGCCCGACGCCCTGCTCGATCAGGTGCAATTGCGGCCGATTCTCATCGAGCGTCAGAGCCTCATTGTTGATACCGATCACTTGCTCATGGATCTGCGGGCGGTTTGGGATCTGGAACTCGATGAAGATCCCGACCGAAACCTCGACATGCAGGGGCGTGAGATCGGTCGCACACTCTGGACCGGGGTGGTCTACATGGATCAGGAAGATGTGGCTGGTCGGCGCGAGGCCCACGGTCACTTCTGGGGGGTTGCGGCATCACGTCGTGAGATGGAAGATTTGGTAGTTGAGTTCATCGAGTCCGAGGGTGAGTGGGAGTTGCTTGATGTGGTCGGCCTCGATCGGGCCGCCTTCGATGATCGGCCCGAGCAACTCGATGCCTTGGCGCCCAGCCTGCCGCGGCGGGGCGTGTTGCTTTGGCGTGTGGAGATTGCCGGCACGGTGCAGGACTGGGGTGAAGATGAGCGATTCTGAACAGCCCTGGTATGCCGATGGCCTGAGATTCGCCTGCAGCCAGTGTGGCAACTGCTGCACTGGACCTCCAGGAGCGGTGTGGTTCACGGCGCCTGAGGCCCGGGCCATGGCCGAGGCTGTCGGGCTCGACGAGGCCACCTTTCGCCGTCGCCATGCTCGGGTGATTGACGGCCGCTGGTCACTGAATGAGCACCTCACCGAGCACGGCTATGACTGTGTCTTTCTGGACCGTGAGAGCCGCCCGGGCGCAGCGATTTGTCGGCTGTATGGCGCCCGGCCGCAGCAGTGCCGCACCTGGCCCTTCTGGCCCGAGAACATGGAGTCGCCCGAGGCGTGGGAGACGGCTCGGGCCACGACACCCTGCCCCGGCATGGGTTCAGGGCCGATCATCCCGGTCGAGCGGATCACGGAGCAACTCCGAAAGACGCCAATGGACTGAGCGCCTACCATGTGCCCCACCGGTGAAACTGTGGAACCTCACCGGACACCAATACTGAAGGAACAACCGATGCTTCAAACGACCCTCTCAGCGGTCGCGATTCTGGGGGCCGCCTGCGTCGCTCCCGCGCAAGACGAAACTGCAAAGCCCGCCGAGGCTGCTGACGCAATGCAGTACGTCGAGATGAAGACCAGCAAAGGCCCAATTCTGATCATGCTCGACAAGACCGCCGCGCCCAAGACGGTCGAGAACTTCATGCAGTACACCAGGGATGGGTTCTACGACGGGACCATCTTTCATCGTGTCATTCCCACCTTCATGATCCAGGGTGGCGGGTTCACTGAGGACATGCAGAAGAAAGAAACCCGGGCCGGTATCCCCAACGAGTGGGGCAACGGGCTGAAGAACACCCGCGGCAGCATTGCCATGGCTCGAGTCGGCGGTGATCCCAATTCCGCCACAGCCCAGTTCTTCATCAACGTGAAGGACAACCCCAACCTCGATCAACCACAGCGAGATGGCGCCGCCTACGCCGTGTTTGGAGAGGTTGTCGATGGCATGGGGACGGTGGACGCCATCAAAGCCGTGCCTACCGGAACTAGAAACGGCATGCGTGATGTGCCTCAAGAGACAGTGCTGATCGAGTCCGTCAAGCCGATCGATCGCGACAAAGTTCTTGCCAAGGTCTCGTCACTGGGCGAAATCGAAGAGAAGTGGAGTGCCGCGCGTGCGGCCGCATTGCCTGATCAACAGGCCTTGCGAAAACGAATGGATGAAGCACTTGCTCGACGCCGCGCTGCCGAAGAGAAGCGAGCCAATTTCAAGAACAGGAGTGTTCAGGACATGATCGACAACCCAAACGACCTTCCCGGTGACGCCGTGAGCTCTGAGGCCGCCATGCAGGAATCGGGCCTTGCTTGGTACGACCTGACGGAAGGTGATGGCGCTACACCTGCATCCGCCTCGTCCAAGGTCAAGGTGCACTACACCGGCTGGCTGACTGACGGCACCAAGTTCGACAGCAGTGTCGATCGTGGGCAGCCCATTGAGTTCCCGCTCAATGGCGTGATCAAGGGTTGGACCGAGGGTGTGCAGTCGATGAAGGTGGGCGGCAAGCGCAAGCTCGTCATTCCCGCCGATCTGGGCTACGGCGCCCGTGGCACGCCCGGTGGGCCGATTCCGCCCAATGCCACGCTGGTCTTCGACGTGGAACTGATCGACGTCAACGACTGATCAGGGCATCAACGAGTGTTGAATCGGGCCCGGCACGCCTTCGTGCCGGGCCCGTTGCATGTCGGAACTGCCGTATCCAGCGACATTTGATGTTGCTTGAGGGCAGATCGTCCGATACACATGACTAGCAGGAGGTTCCAGTCGGGCCCACGCTGCCCGGCGATGCTCGATGATCGCAACCGCATGTCATCTGGACGAGCCCGTACTCGTTCTGAATCGAGCTTGGATGGCCTCTCGCGTGGTGAGCGTCCGCCGCGCCTTCACGCTGCTGTTTCGAAGTGTCGCCGAAGTGATCTCGGTCAATCAGGGTCGGTATGACGTCTTCGACATTCACTCCTGGTTGGAAATCGCTCAGTTGCAGCGGCAGTTTGAAGCTGGGGACCACGAGTGGATCCGGACGGCGTCTTCGCTGGTGGCGGCCCCCCGAATCATCCGCCTGACTGGTTGCACCCGGCCGCCAGACCATCTGGTGCCGCTCAACCGTCGCAATCTCTTCGCTCGCGATGGCAACCGATGCCAGTACTGCGGCGACAAGTTTCCGGTATCGGAGTTGAGCATCGATCACGTGGTGCCCCAGTCTCGCGGCGGCGGCAACACGTGGACCAATCTTGTCTGCGCCTGCGTGACGTGCAACTCTCGCAAGGGCTCGAGAACCCCGCAGGAGGCGGGGATCAACCTTGTACGGCCGCCGGTTCGACCGCGCACCTGCCCGGATCGCAGCGTGCGTCTGCGTCGGCGGCACTACGAAGCATGGAAGGTCTTCCTGCATGAGGCATACTGGACCGTCGAACTTCGAGATTGAGGTGTTCTTTCGGCTGATGCTGGCCGGAGTTCCTCTGGGGCAGCCTGTTCCGACTACCTGGTCGCCGAGAGACGCCTTCAGGCGAGTGGGATGTGGAGGGCAGGTGGCGCATCGAGGGCCAGGGGGCCGGGTTCGACCCAGACGAGACTGACTCGCCCGCTGTGCCGCGGTAGGCTGGTTGGATGACCAGATCCGCCTCGCTCACCCGTCGCTCATTCAATCGAATCACGCTGGGTACGGCAGCATTGGCTTCGCTGCCCAGTTGCGCCCCCAAGGCCCCTCGGCCGAGGACCATTCCCGAGCAGGAGCCGGTTCGACTGGGCGTGATTGGTGTGCGTAGCCGTGGCGCTGGGCTCGCCAACGCCTTCCAGAACGTGCCGGGTTGTGAAGTCGTCGCCATGTGCGATTGCGACAGCAAGGTGCTCGACCAGCAGGCTTCCCGCTTTGGCGAGAAGTATGGGCGTAGACCAGCCACCGAGGTGGATGTTCGTGCGTTCGTCGAGCGAGATGATCTGCACGGCGTCGTGATCGCCACACCCAACCACTGGCATGCACTTATGTCCATGTGGGCTGCTGATGCAGGCAAGGACGTGTATGTGGAGAAGCCCGTCTGCCACAACCTGCGTGAAGGGCAGGCGATGGCCCAGGTGGCCCGTCGCACTGGCCGCGTCGTTGCAACGGGTACCCAGGCTCGTTCGTCAAAGGCCGTCGCTGATGCGATCGAGCAGGTCCGAAGCGGTGTGATCGGAGACGTCAAGTACGCCCGCGGCACCTGTTGGAAGCCGCGCAAGTCAATCGGTCGAGTGGCCGGGCCTCAAGAGGTGCCCGCCCACATCGACTACGACCTGTGGACCGGCCCGGCGCCGTTGAAGCCGCTCACCCGAAGCAATCTGCATTACGACTGGCACTGGGATCTCGACACTGGCAACGGCGATCTGGGCAATCAGGGCATTCATCAGGTCGATCTGTGCCGTTGGATGTTGGGTGAGTCAGGCCTGGCCAAGCGAGCCGTGAGTGTCGGTGGGCGGCTCGGGTATCTGGATGACGGCAACACGCCCAACTCACAGGTAGTGCTGCTGCAGTACGACTCGGCGCCGCTCATCTTCGAAGTGCGTGGATTGCCACGAGACAAGGCTCAACAGCAGGATGGGTGGGGCATGGACAGCCACCGGGGCAGTGGCATCACCGCTGGTCTGGTGTGTGAGGGTGGAGAACTCATCGCCTATCACGGTGGTGGATCGGCCAAGTTGTTCGACAATGACGGGAAGTTGATTCGCGAGTTCAAGGGCAGTGGCAACCACGCCGCCAACTTCGTGCGGGCGATGCGGGCCGGCGACGCGTCGCTGCTGGCGGCGGATGTCGAAGAGGGGCGTGTTTCAAGCACGCTCTGCCATCAGGGGCTCGCCTCACACCAACTCGGTCGCCCGGCCACCGCCGATGAAGCGATCGCGGCGATGGAGGCGGCAGGCGGCGAGCATGGTCGTGCGGCCGTGGAACAACTGTGCAGCCATCTTCGGGCCAATGAGATCGACATCGATCGGCCAACGCTCGTCATGGGTGCGGTGCTTGATCTGGATCCGCTTACGGAGCGACACATCGACCGACAAGACGCCGACGATCTGTTGGAGCGGCCCGGGCGCGGTGCATACACGCACGACCTCTTGTCATGAGACGCTGGGCGGGTCTATCGGCGATCCTGCTCTGGGGCTGCGCCGGGCCGGCCCGGAACATGGATGCGCCGGCGGCGGTGCCAGCCACGGTAGAACTCAAGACGCCCGAGGGCGCATCGGTGGGAACGCTGCATCTGGAGCCGGGCAAGCCTCCAGCCCTCTGGCCGCTGAAGACGATCGGGGGCGTCAACGTGACACGGGCGTTTCCGTTTCGCGATGACCATCCCGGGGAGGCCCACGATCATCCCCACCATCGAAGTTGCTGGATTGCCCATGGTGATGTCAATGGCGTGGATTTCTGGCACGACGGTGGTCGCATCGAGCATCGCCGCCTTGAAGTGAGCGAGTCAGGTGCCATCCGCGTTGAAGGCGATTGGTGCACGCCAGAGGGCGAGGTGCTGCTGCACTCGTCCCTTGAGGTGTGGGCTCGAGATCACTTTGGCACCACGGGGCGTGAGGTGTGCATGATGCTCGACCTGACACCGGCCAATGGACCAGTGGTGTTCGGTGACACGAAGGAAGGCACCTGCGCGATTCGCCTGGCGCCGCAACTGCGTCTGGAAGGGCAGGTGGCCAGCGGATCGCTGGAGAATTCCAACGGCGTGCAGGGCAAGGCGGTTTGGGGGAAGCGATCGGACGCGATCATCGTCAGCGGCGTCGTCGATGGGTCAGAGATCACGCTCGAGTTGACGAACTTCGGACCCGAGAGCGCCTCGACGCGCTGGCACGCCAGGCCCTACGGCCTGATCGCGGCCAATCCCTTCGGTGATCGGGCCTTCGATCGCTCATTGCCGGCGCGGGAGACCCTTCTCAAGCCTGACACAGTCATTCGATTGATGTGGTGTATCGGGTTGCGAGAGTCGAAAGTCGAGCGTTGAGCGTCGAGTTCAATTGCTGCTGATTCAAACTGGGCGTTCAACCTTCGAAGCGCCGATCGCTCTTCGATAAGAAAGGGCGGGCCCAAAGGACCCGCCCTGTTCGATCGGGCTGAGAGGATTCGAACCTCCGACCTTCTGACCCCCAGTCAGACGCGCTAACCAAGCTGCGCTACAGCCCGTGATGATTGCGGCCGGGAGTGTATCCGGCCGTTATGGAAAGCGGACAGGGTGGGATTCGAACCCACGGTACGGGAAACCCCGTACACGGCATTTCCAGTGCCGCACCTTCAGCCGCTCGGTCACCTGCCCGAAGGACTGCGTAGTGTATCGGGATGGCCCACGCCCATCACGCACCTTCTCTGGCAGGCTTCCTGCTCATCGACAAACCCGAGGGGCCCAGCTCGATGCAGGCCGTGGCCCGTGTTCGTCATCGTGCTGGCCGAACCAAGACCGGGCATGCGGGCACGCTCGATCCACTGGCGAGTGGGCTGCTGGTGCTGGGCATCGGCAAGGCCACCAAGATGCTGCAGCGGGCCATGGACGGATCGAAGGTCTATGAGACGGATATCGACCTCCACTGCACCAGTGCAACACTCGACCGTGAAGGGGATGAAGCGCCGGTGCATGTCGATCGGGAGCCCTCACTCGAGGAGGTCGAGTCTGCCCTGCAAGCCTTCAAGGGCGAGATTGAACAAGCCCCGCCGGCATTCAGCGCCATGAAGGTCGATGGTCGGCGGGCCTACGCCCTGGCCCGCAAGGGTGCGCCGCCCCAACTGCCGCCTCGGCCGGTCATGGTGCACGACATCGCCTTGCTGAACTACACCTGGCCGCTGGCAAAGGTCCGCATCCACTCGGGCAAGGGGTTCTATGTGCGATCGCTGGCCCGAGATCTGGGCGCCGCGTTGCAGGTGGGGGGGCTGTGCCGAACTATCCGTCGGCTCGCCGTTGGGCCCTTCAGTATCGATCAGGCGATCAGGCTCGAAGACGTGCCCGATGAGATCAGTCAGGATGACCTGTTGTCACTGGAGCAGGTTCAGTCGTTGCTTGCAGGGAACTGACTGCGACCTTGTTCTTTGGCCCGAGCCGCAGCTCGATCGGCCTTCATCATGTGCAGCATGATGAGCCCCAACCCGGTGAGCAACAGCACGTCGGCGATGTTGAAGATCCACGGCCACATCTCGGGTCGCCCGCCGGGCCACGTCAGGCCGAAGGGCAGATTCCAATCTGGCAGCATGAATAGAAAGTCACGCACGCGGGCATAGATGATGCGGTCCCACAGATTGCCCACGGCCCCGGCAATCACCAACGCGATTCCCACATGCGCCATTCGACTCGCGGCGCTTGTGCGCCAGCCGAAGATCCATACCGCCACACCGATAGCCAACAGTGAGAAGGCCACCAGCAGCCAACGTTGGCCGGCGCCCAGCCCGAAGACGGCGCCTGAGTTGAGCATCAGTTGGAAGTCGAGCAGGCCCCATGGGAGCACTTCCATGCGATCCGGTGGCAGGTATGAGGCTTCTGGCCGATTGAGGAGCGTCTCACGCTCGAGCACAACCGGCTCCGGGGCGACATGCGCAAACGCCCATGACTTCGACCAGAGATCAAGCGCGAGGCCTGACAGGGCGATCAAGAGCAATGTCGCCCAAGCGCACCCGCTTCGGCGAGCCGGAGTCATCGCAGAGCCCTTAGCGTTTGTCATGCGTCGCCTCAGTCACGCTCCGCGGCGAGGGCGTCGCTCGTTCTTTCGGGCCGCCTCGATGCCATAACGAGCCCATGGCTTCGCTCGAAGTCGGGCCTTGCGAATGGCCTTGCCCGATGACTCACACACGCCGTAGGTTCCGTTGCTGATTCGCTCCAGCGCAGCATCGATGTCGCGGATGCGCTCACGCTCGCTGGCGGAGATCCCCAGTTTGAGATCTTGCTCATAGGCATCTGAGCCCACATCGGCCATGTGAATGGGCATGTTCGAGGTCTCGCCCGAGTCGCTGCGCAAAGCCTCATGTTCCATCGAGTCCAGTGCCTGCAACACTTCGCGTCGCTTTGCCAGCAGCAAGGTGCGGAACTCGTCGAGGTCTTTCTTCTGCAGTCTGGACTTGTGCACCTTCTTCGTCGTGGCCTTTGATGTGGCGGCGCTGGTCTTGGCAGAACGCTTTTTACTGGTGGCGGACACATCAACGGCAATGCGGCGGATTCGACGCCCATTGACGATGACATAGCCGTCCTTGCCGACCTCGGCGCTGACCACGGCCTGGGCGACGGTCTGCTGGCGGCGGCGCCTGGACGTGGTTGTTCCCTTGGCCGCCTCGTCAGCTTTGGCCTTGTCGGCGCTCTTGGAGGCAGCCGGCTTCTTGCTCGTCTTCTTTGCCGTCTTCTTTGCAGCCTTCTTGGTGGTCTTTTTTGCAGCCTTTTTGGCGGTCTTCTTCGCCGGCGTCTTCTTCGCTGACTTCTTTACGGTCTTCTTGGCTGGCTTCTTTGCAGCAGACTTCTTGGCCGTCGCCTTCTTCTTGGTGGCGGCCTTCTTCTTGGCTGTCTTCTTGGTGCCTTTTGGCGGTGTCACAGAGGGGGGATTCCTGAGGGTGACAGACTGTGCATTCAGAGGTGCTTCAGATGTGCTACAGGCCGTCGGTCTGTGCGTGCTGCGTCAGGCATGTTCGGTACCTGTACGGCACTGGGATCAATGCAACAGCGTACCGCAGACGCGGCCCACCTTCAAGCATCCGCTCGTTGTCAGCCCTCCTGCAGCGATCCAACCTGCCCGAGCGACCGGAATCGGTCATATCGCTGTTCCACCAACGTCCGTGGGTTCAGCGCCGTGACCTCTTCGAGGCGGCTGATGATGTGCCGTTCGAGCCTCGATGCCGCGAGCCCCGGATCACGGTGGGCGCCACCCAATGGCTCTTCGACCACGCCGTCGACGATGCCCAGCCGGACGTTGTCCGAAGCCGTGAGGTTCAGCGCCTTGGCCGCGTCGGCGTTGGTCGTTTCATTGGCTTCCTTCCAGAGGATTGCAGCGCAGCCCTCAGGTGAGATCACCGAGTACCAGGCGTACTGCATCATGTCTACCCGGTCAGCCACGCCGATTCCAAGCGCCCCACCCGATCCCCCTTCACCGATCACCACACTGACGATCGGGGTCTGCAAACGACTCATCTCCCGCAGGTTGACCGCGATAGCCTCGGCCTGACCACGCTCCTCGGGCCCGATGCCCGGATAGGCACCGGGTGTATCGATGAACGTGACCACCGGAAGGCCGAACTTTGCGGCCAACTGCATCTTCGCCATCGCCTTGCGGTAGCCCTCAGGGTGGGCGCAGCCGAAGTGGCACTTGATGCGTTCTTCAGTCGTCCGGCCCTTCTGGTGTCCGACGACCATCACCTTGAATGGGCCAATCCGCCCCAGCCCGCAGATGATCGCCGGGTCATCGCCGTAGCGGCGATCGCCGTGCAACTCGCGAAAATCACGGCAGAAGGCGTTGATGTAATCGGCGGTCTGCGGTCGCTGCGGGTGACGGGCAACTTTGACCATGTCCCACGGGTTGAGTTGTTCATACAGCCGCTTGAGCATGGCATCACGGCTCGAGCGAAGCGACTCGATCTCGTCGCCCCATTGCTCGACATCGTCACGAGCCTCGAGCTGGCGGATCTGTTCATCCAGTTCAGCGACGGGCGTTTCAAAAGGCAACGGGGCTGCGGTGGCCATCTGTGCAGGGTACCCGCCCGGCAATGAAACCGGCGATACCTTGGGGGGCATGGACCACATTCCTGCACTGGGTGTACTGGGGGCCGGACCGATGGGATCGGCCATCGTGCGCGGAGCGATCGCCGGCGGCCGCGTCAATCCCGCAGATGTGCTGGTGGTAGATGCACTTGAGCAGCCGCGCGCAGCCATGTCGTCGCTGGGGTGCCAAGTGGCGGAAGACGTCTGGGCCCTCAAGGGGCACTCGCTTCTTCTTCTGGCCATTCGCCCTCAAGACTTCGCCCAATGCGCCGGTGCGGCCAGCGAACAGGGGCCGCTGTGGTCTGCAACGGCGCGGTTGGCGGTTTCGGTCATGGCAGGTTTGTCTACCCAAGCCATCGCCAAGACCATGGGGCCGGCCACGCGTGTCGTTCGAACCATGCCCAATACCGCTGCGTCCATCGGCAAGGCCGTCGTGGGTATCGCCCCCGGAGACACGGCCACGGCTGATGATCTCGACACAGCACGCCACCTCATGGAAGGCGTGGGTTCGACGGTTGACGTGAACGAGTCGCAGATGCACGCCTTGACCGCCGTGGCCGGCTCCGGGCCAGCCTGGGTCTACCTGCTTGCAGAAGCGATTGAAGCCGAGGCGGTGTCGCTAGGTCTGAGCGACGAGCAGACAGCCGTGCTCCTGCGAGGCATGCTCACCGGTGCCTCGGCACTCTTTGATCAGGATGCCCGCGGGCCTGGCGCGCTGCGAGAAGCCGTCACGACCCCGGGCGGTACGACGGAGGCAGGTCTGGCCGCCATGCAAGAAGGGGGATTCGTAGAGGCAGTCCGGGCCGGGGTGCGGGCGGCCTGCCGGAGAGGTGAAGCCCTGTCGGGGTGAGGTGAAGGCTGAAGTTCCCCGGAAGGCGCTGATCACCTGACTTTGATTCAATCAGGGCAGCAGGGCTCAGTAGTCACGCCGGCGGAAGATCCACACCGCCAACGAGAGAATGACCGCCTCGAAGATCAGCGATTTGAGCACGATCCACCAGCCGGAGATGTTGCGATCTCGCTCCTCCCGTCGCTCCTGAGCAATCTCGTGTGGCCGGCGCTCATCCTCATCAGTCTCAAACAGCCGCCCCGACATGATGTCCTCGATGGTTGCAGGTTGGCTCTGGTCCACTGCTCGCTTGAGCAGGTCCACCGTTGCGGCCGTCTCCGGCAGGAAGACGCGGGCAGTTTCCAGCGGGCCCTGCCATGCCTGCAGGGTGAGGCGCATCTCCTTTGACTGCTCCAGCCGCAGGGTCCAGTCTTCGATCTTCGGGCTGTTCTCGTCAGCGCCGGCAATCTTCTTCTCGAGTCGCTCGATGTGGACTTCTTCTTGAAACGTCACCTCGGTGACGATGCGTTCGCTCCAACGCACGGCGAAGATCACAAACCAGAATGCCAGCGTGATGATGAGTGCCGTGAGCGTGGATCGCGTGATGACGCCGGCGAGCACGTTCACGCAGAACAGGTAACTGTAGAAGAGCGTCACCAGCGGTACGGCCAGGAAGAGCGCCGGGTCCCACACGCCAATGCGCCAGCCAGCTGCAATGAATGCCCCCAGCGAGAACACCGACACCTGCACGATCACGAACAGCAGACCGCCGGCGTACTTGCACAGAAAGATGGTGGTGCGAGACACCGGCCGCGACAGCGTCAGTTCCACGGCGCCCTGCGAGAGAAAGTCGGGCACGATTGAAGAGGTGCTCAGCAGGGCAAGCCCCGCAGCAATCCACGCCAGCCAAAGATTCACGATGAATGTGGTGAAGATGCTCAGGTACACCACCCGGGCCCAGGGTGTGTGCAGATTCACATACTCATGCTCAATGTGCCCCAGGCCGAAGAAGACGTTCACGCCAGTGTCGGAGAAACTCACCGACATGAAGAGCACGATCACCAGCACATTCAGACCCATCGTGATCTTGAAGATGCCGCGAGCACGCAGCGACAGCCATGACTCGTGCAGGATGGCGAGGATGGCGATCATGCCTGCCTCTTCCCGGTGACGGCGCCTGGCACGGCTGCATCGGCATGGGCGCTTTCATCGAGCGATCGCATGAAGAGATCTTCCAGCGTCTCTCCCGATTGCCGCAGGCTGGTGACTGTGCGACCTTCACTGCGAACACGATCGAGCACCTGCTGCATGGTCTCGGCGGCGTCGCCGGCCATGGTCAGTTCGACACCGTCAGCATGGTTGTGGCACTTGAGCCCGGCGATCTCCTCGAGCCAGGCAGGCGGTAGGCCGCTGCAGGTGAGGGTCCACTGCTGATTGCCGGCGGTGAGTTCCGCCATGCGTCCTTCACGAGCGAGTGTGCCCTTGACGAGAATGGCGACCTGTGTACACAGCGGTTCCAGCTCCGCCAGAATGTGGCTGTTGACCAGAATCGTGCGGCCCTCGTCACGCAGTTGGAGCAACAGTTGTCGAATCTCCCGCCGCCCGACCGGATCGACGCCATCGGTAGGTTCATCGAGCAAGAGCAGATCCGGGTCGTGCAACAGGGCTTGAGCCAGGCCCACACGCTGCTGCATGCCCTTGGAAAAACTGCCCACCTTCTTGGTGGCCCAGGCACGCATGCCGGTGCGCTCCAGCAACTCGGCGATGCGGGGGCGGCGCTGAGATCTGGGCATGCCCTCAAGCCCGCCGAAGTAGTGCAGCAACTGATTGGCTGTGAGATAGGGCGGAAAGCGATGGTGCTCTGGGAGATATCCAACCCGGCGCAGCGTGGGAATGTGTCCGACAGGATTGCCCAGCACGTGACCTTGGACCTTTGTTGCCCGGATCACGCACATGAGAATTCGTACCAGCGTCGACTTGCCAGCGCCGTTGGGGCCCAGCAGGCCGAAGATCTCGCCCCGGTCCACCCGCATCGACACACCACGCAGGGCCTGCACGCCGCCGCGGAAGGTCTTGTGCACATCCTGCACCAGAATGGCGGGCTCTGCCGTCACCTACGCAGGGTATAGAACTTGAGTGGGTGTTCGCGAGCGCTACCGGCGATGGGTGCGGGAGGGGACCGAATCAAAAGCCACGTGGCCAGCGCCTATTCTCTGCACATGGCACGACCCACCGGCCTCGGGGCATTTCTGGCGCAGCTTGAGGCATGCGGTGAGTTGGAGCGCATCAGCGATCCGGTGTCACCACTGCTTGAGGCTGCAACCAAGGCAGATCAGGAGGCCCGGCGGCCTGCCGCTGTGCCCAGCTCGACGGCAGCCGGGTTCGATCCCATGCATGCCGATCTTGGCGGCAAGGCGCTGTTGTTCGAGCAGGTGGAAGGGTGCGAAGTACCGCTGGCGATGAATGTGTTCGGGTCGTATCGGCGCATGGAGTTAGCGCTAGGTGTCGAGGCAACGGGCGGCATTGAGTCCATTGCTCAGCGGTTGGCAGAATTGGTGCAGCCCAAACCACCTGCGGGATTGCGTGAGGCGTTTGCGTTGGGACGACGCATGCTGCCGCTGTTGAGGAGCACGCCGAAGCTGCGTCGTCGCGGCCCTTGTCAGGAGATCGTGCAACTGACCGAGCAAGGCGAAGTGGATCTGGGGCGACTGCCCCTGATCAAGTGCTGGCCGCACGACGGCGACCCGGCCGCCGTGGGTTGGCCCATGAGCGCCAAGGAAGCCGGCACTGAGCAAGGGCAAGGCCGCTACATCACCTTTGCTGGCATGCATACGATTCACGCTGATGATCGAGGGGCCCTCCGCCCCGCCAGCCATAACATCGGCATGTACCGGGCGCAGTTGTTGGGCCCCACGTCACTGGCCATGCACTGGCATCTGCACCATGACGGCGCCGCCCACTGGCGTTCATGGAAGGCATTGGGCGAACCCATGCCCATTGCCATCGCGCTTGGTGGAGAGCCCTGCCTGCCATGGGCTGCGACAGCGCCCCTGCCCCCGGGGCTGAGCGAGTTGCTCATGGCTGGCCTCGTTAATGGCCGCGGCATCGACTTGGTGCGATGCAAGACCGTGCCGCTGCGGGTGCCCGCCAATGCGGAGATCGTCATCGAAGGATGGGTGTCCACCGAGGCAGGGGGGCCCGGTTGGTTGCCCGACAGTGGTGAGCCCATCGGCCCTGGCGCCGTGCTCGAAGGCCCGTTTGGCGACCACACCGGCTTCTATTCTCTTCCCGATCGGTATCCGGTGATGGAGGTCAGTGCCGTCACTCGTCGACGAAACGCCATCTTCCCGGCAACAGTGGTCGGGCCGCCACCGCAAGAAGACTACGTGCTGGGCAAGACGACCGAACGCGTCTTCCGTCCGCTGCTGCAGGTGCTGGTGCCGGACATCGTCGACTACCACCTGCCGCTGCCGGGCTGTTTCCACAACATGGCTGTAATCGGCATCCGAAAGCACTGGGCGTTTCAGGCTCGACGTGTCATGCAGGCGATCTGGGGCGCCGGTCAGATGGCATGGACCAAGTGCGTGGTCGTGGTGGATGCCGATGCGGTCGATGTGCACGATGAAGAAGCCGTGTTGCGTGAGGTGTTCAAGCACGTGGACTTTTCGCGAGATGTGGAGTTGGTGCACGGGCCGTTGGACATTCTCGATCACGCCGCGCCGCAATTGGGCGCGGGCGGCAAGATCGGCATCGACGCGACACGTCGCATGGATGGTGAGCAGGCCAGCACCGGTTCGATCAACCCACCGCGAGCAATCGACATTGATGCCGTGCGACAAGCCGTGGCACACCTTCCAGCCCACGTCCCTGATTGGGGCATGGGGCGATGCGTGATCGTGCAGGTTGGCGACGAGGCGCCTGCGCGCGGTCGCATGGCGATCAAGGCCTTGGAGACCACCTTGGGCCGCTTCGACGGTTTGGCCATCGCGCTCGGCCCGGAGGTCGATATCACGGATCGAGATCAGGTGTGGTTCCACCTGCTGGCAAACATGGATCCAGTTGGTGATCGAGTGGATGTTGGCGAAGGCATGGGAATCGACGCCACGCCGCGGCGACCTGAAGATGCGACATCGACTCGTCCCGTTCGCCGCTGGCCTGAAGCGCTTCCTGTCAGGTGAGCCTCTCGGGTGCGAGATGAAGCGTTCACTTGGTGCTGGAATGCACCCCCGGTGCCTATTGTTGCCCGGCGTTGGCCACCGGTGAGGCCCAATCGGCGTTGACCGTGGCGACCTGATCATCTTTCAGAAACAGGTAGAACAGATTGCCTTCCGAGAACTGCCGGCCGGCAAGGATCTCGGCCATGGGGCCGGTACCCAGATAGAGGTCGCAGCGGCCAGGCGCTCGAATGGCGCCGCCGGTGTCCTGATCCAGCATGAAGTGGGTGAATCGCTCCGGGCCGCCAGTGAAGGTGGCCGCTTCGGTGTCTACCAGCACAACGCCGCCGCGCGGGTAGATGGTCTTGTCGGTGGCGATCGAACGTCGAGCGGTAACAGGAAAGCCCAATGACCCAGCGGGCCAGGAGCCCCCGTCGTATTCCTGAAAGAACACGTAGCTGTCGTTTTCCATGATGGCCTCTTCCACCACATGGGGTGATCGCTTCCACAGGCGTCGAATGGCGGGCATGCCCAATTCGTCGATGGGCACAAGGCCACGCTCGACCAGGGTCGCGCCCAGCCCCGTGTATGGGCGGTCGGTCTTGCCGGCGTAGCCCAGATAGAGGTCGCTGCCGTCGAGCATCTTCAGGCGGGCAGAGCCGTTGACATGCACCACGTAGGCGCTCAGGGGATCTTGCAGCCAGACAACCTCGGTTCCATCGAGAATGCCCGAAGACTCGATGTCACGTCGGTTGGGCCAAGGCACGAGCGATCCGTCTGGCAAACGTCGGCCGCGTGGTTCACCCGACACATCATCGGTCACCAGATCGGTGGGGCGCCCATAGAGGGGCACGGTGAAGCCGGGACGGCGATAGCGACTGGCCTTGAACGTGGGGGAGTAGTACCCGGTGAACAGCACCGTTCCCCGATCGTCGCAGCCAACCGACTCATAGACGTCGAAGTTCTGCAGCAGACGATCATGGAATGTCTGGAAGTCGGGCGAGGTCCGGAGCAACTCGCGAAAGGCGACGACGCTGGCACGTGCTTGATCGTGGTCAACCGAGTTTGCAGGGAACCACTGCACGGTGGAGGGTTTGTCAAACCAGGTGACCGACTCACCGCATGCATCCTGGAGAAAGAGATCTCGCTCGTCCCAAGCGGATCGGAAGTCGGGCATTCGGTTCGGGTCGGTGATGCGCCGCAGCGCCGATGCCCCCTCGGGCAATGGCCGGCTGTAGTCTTTGCCCAGCGCTACATCTGCAGGCTGGGTCTTTTCTTGACTGCAGCCACCGAGCGTGGCCCCAAGACATGTTGCGATCAGCAGGGGTAGTACGTTCAGGCGCCTCATGCGCATCCTCCGAGCCGGTCGGGCGGGTGGGACAGACTGAGCCCCAACTTGGGGCGTTCAGGCCTCTTATCGGCCATCCGAGGCGATCGTGGCCATCTTGGCCCTCGTCGATGCCTCAAGTGCACAGTACACTGGGCAGGACACCTCACAGGTGTCGGATCTCAGACAGATCCGCCTGTACTCTGGCCCGACTGAAGGGAATGACCCCATGGACTGCTGCCTGCCCCAATTCGACGCCCTGACGACCTCGCTGGCCATTTTCGGCCTGCCTGGCGGAACAGAGTGGATCGTCATTCTGGTCATCGGCCTGCTGGTCTTTGGTCGGCGGCTGCCCGAGGTTGGCCGCTCACTGGGGCGAAGCATCGTGGAGTTCAAGCGAGGGGTGAAGGGGATCGGCGACGAGATCGACTCTGAGTCGGGCAAGTCAACGGCGCCCCCTGAAACTGCCCGGATTACCGACGACTCGTCTCAGCAGGCTCAGACGGTGCAGGAACCTAAGGTCGAGACCGAGTCGCCCGCGTCCTGAGTACGTGAGCGTCTATACTGCCCCATCTGGCAACGCGGGCGATTAGTTCAGTTGGCTAGAACGCACGGATCACACCCGTGAGGTCACTGGTTCGAGTCCAGTATCGCCCATTGAAACCACCGCCCGGTCGCGGAGCGACCGGGCGGTGGTTTCAATGAGAGAGTCGAGAGTCGAAAGTCGAGAGTCGACCCGCCGCAGGCGGGGGGACGCGCGCCGTTTGACTCGAGACTCGGTCTACTTTCGACTTTCGACTCTCGCGACCCCCAAGCCAGGCAGGTTCAAAGTAGCACCATGAGCACAGTCCACGAATCTGGCGACGATCTTGCTGCCAGTTTTCAATGAGAGCCTCGAGCGTCGAAAGTCGAGTGACCTTTCCCCTTCTTTAGGTCCACTCTCTCATTTTGGGTGGACCTGCAGAAGGGGTGAGGTCAAGTAAGCCGGGTGTTACTTGATGAAATGTAAGTACTGGACTCAATGAAGGCCGCTGGGGATGCCCAAGAGAGCGCTTCCCTCAACCGCGAAGACGCCGCCATGTTCTGCCCAGAATGTGCCGCGGGCTGCGCTTGAGAAAGGTCAGATAGACCCACGCATATCGGAGCGGCGCGACGCTCAGCGCAGCCCACGCCCGCAGCCGAGTCATCAGCCCTTGTTCGCCCATCTCATGTGGCAATTGCGGGTAGTAGTGCGCCGCCAGATCGCGGGCCCCCAGCACACGCAGGGCTTGATCAACCTGCGCCACCTCGTGCGGCTTGAGCCGATCTACATACTGATAAATCCGTGATCGATTCAGACCCCGTGTTTCACTCTCCAGCACGTAGGGGTTCTCACTGGGATTGACGTGGGGCACATCCAGAAAGCTCGCATCAAACGGCGTGTCCAGCCACTGGCACAATGCTCGAACAGTTGCCTCTCCCTCGCCGGTGAGGTCTTCGTAGCGCACCATGCGAAATCGATCCGGATGAGACGCTGAAAGTGCACGGGCCAGCTTCAGCCCCTTGGCCCACGAGATGAGCGTGCTGGCCACCGCCTCCATGCGTGGATTGCGCCTACGCCTTGAGGCCACCAGATCCCACGGGTTGCGCAACATGTAGATCAGGCGAACATCAGGCCACGCATCGAGGATCTCGCGGCCATAGAAGATGTATGAGGTGCCCTTCTGGGCCCAGCGCTCATCGCCGCGACGGGCGCTCACCCCGTCCATCGCCTCACGCCAAAGCGAGAGGGCGGGCAATTCTGGCTGCTCATTCCAGCGGCGGTCCACGAATGCATCCAGCCACGCTGCCTGATCGGGATCTTCCAACCCGATGGCCTCGACCAGCTTTCGGCCTCGGGCAGCGAGATCTGAGATGCCGTCGATCAGCCGATGCTGCTCCAGCAGCGTCGACTCCTCACTCTGGCCGTACCAGCCGGGCATGCGGCCCAGCAGCACCGTCAAGACCGTGTTGCCCGAATGCTGCCGCCCGGCGATCAGCACCGGGGGATCGGTGCTCGCATCAGACGCTTGTGTGGAAGTCGAGGTGGCCACGAAGGCGGTAGGGTACCGATGGCGGGGGGCCTGCGTTGACCACCTTCCCTCGAATCGAACGCCCCTGGAACACATGGCAAGCGAAGCACTGCGAGGACTGGTCCGCATCGGCAGCAATTACACGCGGCTACTGGCCACGTTGGTGTTCGGCATTCTGCTGGTGCCGCTGCTGGCGAGCTGGCTGGGGGCCGACGCGCTAGGCCTGTTCCTCTTCCTGATCGCACAGGCAGGACTGGCAGCGATCTTTCAAGACATCATGCGGACCAGCCTCATCCGTGAACTGGCCGCCGCCTGGCATACACCCGTTGGAGACACGGCTGCCGGGATTGAGGCCTCAGACCCGTCATCCACGAGGCAGACGTTCGCTGACGCATCAGCCGCCGCATCGCTGGTGTGCGTGATCACTGCCCTGCTCGCGGTCGGGGCATTCGCAGTGCTGTGGGGCGTCGTGGGCTTCCTCAATATCCCGGGCGAGCAGTTCATCGAAGCGGCTCGTTGGATGCTCGTACTGGAGTGC